>CAJTPW010000001.1 GCA_910578465.1 uncultured Vampirovibrio sp.
TCGTCATAGCTCTGCGGCTCGTTTTGCATCTTTGACGGTCCTCATCCCTAAAATCTCTTTTGCTTCAAGAAATTCCAAATCCAGGACACAGCGCACACTATAGGCCTGAGCGCCTGTCCAGCTAGTATCGCTGCTCATGGTAAGAGTGCCGCTTTTTAAATATACTCGGTAATAACTACTGCTACTAATAAGCGTACCTGACCACACATAGTTCGGGTTGCAGTTGCCGTCGCCAGAGCCCGGGCAGCCGCCGCTTAGTTTCTGGCACTGCAAGGCGCCGTAACCTGAATATCTGTCACAGAGCTGCTGTCTGTAGTTCAAATCCGGGACACAGCGCACAGAAGCGGCGTCAAGTGACCAAGTGCCTTGATCTAAACCGCCATTCTGCAATGCAAACAGGTAGTGGCTGCTGTTAACTGAAGTGTCTGACCAAACGACGTACGGGTAGCAGTTGTTAGCCCAATTTGTACCGCTTGCTGCGCCCGGGCAGCCGCCGTAAGGGTTGCACTGCAAGGTTTGTTTTGTTTTCATTGTGCAGCTGTGTCTAAAATAAAAACGGGTAATTTGGTTTGGCAACATAAACTTTGCCTAACGATAATTGCTTGAATTAAACTGCAATGCTGAATCATTAAATGACCCCGCTGACGATTTGAATTCCCATTCTGCCAAAGCCCGTAAGCCCTGACACTCTAAGGGTTGATTTCTAAGTCCAATAATACTTGAAAAGCTGAATATATGGCAAAAATGTAAATATCTTTTGAATTTTATAGTTTCAAATCCAAGGACACAGCGCACACCAAGCCCTTGGTTAGAAGGCTGAGTATAACTTGCAAAACCATCATTGCCAAGACACCTGTAGTCGTAACGGTCTGTGCTGATAAATGTGCCGGACCACACGCAGTTTGGGTAGCAGTTGCTATTGTAAGCGCCCGGACAGCCGCCGTAATTCTGGCACTGCAAGGCGCCGCGACCTGAACCGGCGTCACAGAGTGTCTGCATTTAAATGTATTCCAAATCCAGGACACAGCGCACACTAAAGGCGTTGGTATAGGCATTGTAGTTCGATGTAGTAGCGTAAAACGTACCACTATTCAAGTTGCCATCGTAATAATTAGTGCCGCTCTTAAGCGTGCCTGACCATACGTTGTACGGGTTGCAGTTGCTACCATTCGCGCCCGGGCAGCTCGTTGTCCAGTTGCACCGCAAGGCGCCGTAACCTGAATTGGCGTCACAGAGCGAGCCTGTAGTTTTTACTTCATGGATTTCAGGTTTTCGGACACGGGGCGAAGCCATGGATTATTCATATTATTTGTCAAATTTAAGCTGAATAATCAGCTTTGCATACAAGCTCGCGCGCATCGTCATAGCTCTGCGGCTCGTTTTGCATCTTTGACGGTCCTCATCCCTGAAATCCATTCTGCTTTAGCAATCGGGAAGAAAAACCAACTTTTCATTGTGCAGCTGTGTCTAAAAGATAACAAAAGCAGGTAGTATAGTTTGATAACATAAACTTTATCAAACGGCAGCCGTTTTAATTTTTTCAAAGTCTTTAAAACGACACAAAATCATTTAAAATGACCCCGCCAATGACGATTTGAATTCTTCATCTGTCAAAACCCTTAAGCCTTGACACTCTTGAAGGAAAACTTTAAATCAATCATATTAAACCCTGCCCGATATGACAACTTTGTAAAGCTATATCATCTCGACATCAAACTCTTCCGCCATTGCTCTTATAACATGCGGGCTGATGAGAGAATTCGGGCATTTTGCAAAATATATTTTTTTGGGGTCCGTATAAAGTGTGCTAAAAAGAATGTTTATCGTATTTGGACCGCAGTGTGTAAATACGATGTTTAAATTTTCACAGTTTGCCTTGTTTAAAATATATATCAAAAGCTGAATTTCAACAGGAGATTCAAGTTCGATAATTTTTTGTCCTGCAAATCTTTCAACTATTTTTTCTTTTCTGTAGGAGCCAACAATAACACAAATTTCCTTGTTATCTGCTTCGCTTAAAATTTTATCAATTTCTTTTGTATCATATTTTAACAACACTTTATCAAAGGTTATTTCATCGCTTTCTGAAAATCCGTTTGATTCAAGCGCACTTTGTATTAATGGTTTAAAATCGTAATTTTCAATTCTTACCATTTTTTCAGGAGCAATAATTTTTGTTGTGTAAATTGTTCCGCGTCTGAAATAATCAACCTTCTGAAGAAAACTTTGTGTTGTAAAAATGGGACCTTTGAATTTTGTGAAATCTTCTTCGGCATTTTCCCCGCCAAAGTGGCCGACAAGGTTTTTGTATTTTGCAAAATGCGGATAAGCAAACGCCATAAAAAGTGTGGAGTTTGTATAAACATTAATTTCAATTCCTTCAACCGCTTTTAAAAGCGTGTCCAATTCATCCAAATCAGAACCTGAAACAAGAATTGATTTCCCTTTTTTAATTTGAAGGTTTATTTCGCTTGTCTTTCTTTTGCCGTATTTCTGTTCAAGAATTTCCGTTAGTTTTTCCCAAATTTTATAAGAAACTTCGGAAAATTCGCATATTTTTTTCTTTAGTTTATCTATTTTTATTGATGAAATATTTGTTAAGTTTAAAAACTTTAAGATTTTAAAGTTCCATTCATTGTTTACATATCCGAGCCGACGCAGTTTTTCAATGTTTATGGCGGATGTTTTTGCAAAAGTTATAATAAGTTCAATTAAATCAAGTTTTTTTGGTTCATATTCTTTCTGTTTTTCAACAACAAGAGCTTCGCCTGCCTTTAAAAAACTTGTAAGTCCTGAATCTTTAGGTAAATCAATTGCATTTTCAACAAGCTCATATTTTATTCTTTTTTCTTTGCAACAGTCTAAATATAAGCTTTTAGCAGATTTTTTCTCCTCTTCAAGCATAAATAGCAGAGATTTATAATCTTTCAGACGAAGAGCAGTATTTATGATAATGACAGAAAGCCCTTTTATTGCATCCTGCACTATTGCATCGTTTTTTGTGCCAAAATCTGCCAGTTTTACAATATAAAATGCTATTTGCTTTATCTCATTTAAAAGCAATTCTTCAAGCGCATTTGAAGAAGGGTCTACAGAGCACATTCCCGAATTTATACAGGAAGTTTTGTCCGAAAATTCACTAAAAAAGTTTAATCCGTTTTCTTTGTTTTCATTTTGCATAACAAAGACATTTTATTAACCTTGAATAAAAATGAAATTGCCCGCCTGATGAAATATAGGTGGAGAGTTTGGCTTGTTTGTAATAATATTAATTTGCGAAAGCATTCGGGCGGAAAAAAGGAACATTAAGCTTATGATTTACCCTATTTCTATGTTAAGTCAATATGGCAGATATACTGCATTTTTGGGCAAAAGACAAGATATAAAGGCTGAGGCAAAACAGGAAGAGGCCGATGTAAAGCCCAAAAGAACGTACAGAAAAACGGTGGATAAAGCTCCCGATAAAAGAAAAACACCTTCATATTCAACAAAAGCCATGCCAAAAGAAAAGGAAGTGGCAAGAAAACTTATTCAAGAAGCGGGCGATGATTATGTCAGAATGGTTTTTAAGTTAATGAATATACGAACAGGCACAACAAAAAGCGGCGAAAAAATTATAAGTGAATATTGTCAGCCAAGCAGCAGATATTCCTACTCTGATATCGGAGTGGATGAAACAAAGCTTATAGAAGGTATTGCAGGAATTATGGGGGATTTCAGTCTGAGAAACAGCTCCCTTGAAAATACGGGCACGATAAGGTATGTAAAGTGCGATTTAGCAATAGGTGCAGAATCAAAGATAAAAGATTTAAGCTCGATTGAATATGTGGGCGGCTCCGTTATAATTGAAAGCAATAGCGATGAAGAAGCAAGGCAAAAACTGGAAGAGCTGAATTTTCATCCGAGGGTTCTGGGTAAAAAAATCATAACGATTCCGTTTTCCCCGCCTTCAAAACGTGGTGCGAAAAAAAGCAATAAATTGGATTGTATGGCATAAGAAAGTTGTCTAGTATTCTGTATGCGTAAGCATTTTTGCTTTATTCCACAAATTGTCCCATTCATCATATGAAAGTTCCGTTATTGGTTTGTCATATACGGTCGGGGCGATTTCTTCCATTTTTCTGAATCTTGTTTCAAACTTTTTATTTGATTTTATAAGACACTGTTCTGCATCAAGTTTATGCCAGCGGGCTAAATTTACAAGCGCAAAAAGGATGTCACCAAACTCCATTTCTTTGTCTTCATCCGTTTTTGCATGGATAAATTCTCTAAATTCGGATTTTACACATTCAATAAGGCTTTTTTCATCAGGCCATTCGAATCCTTGTTTCACAGCCTTTTTAGATAATTTTTCAGCCGTCATTAACGGAGACTGTGCCTTTGAAATGCCATCGAGAGCGCTTTTTCTGTGTGGCTTTTCTTCTTTTTTTAATGCGTCCCAGTTTTGTAAAATTTCGTCCACATTTTTAACCTTTGTATCAGAAAAAACGTGCGGGTGTCTGTGGATAAGTTTTTCGTTTATTCCTCTTGCAACATCTTCAAAGTTAAAACAGCCGTTATCATCCGCGATTTGAGAATGTAAAACAACCTGCAATAAAACATCACCGAGTTCTTCTTTTAAATGTTTCATATCGTTTGAATTTATGGCGTCAACCGCTTCATATGCTTCTTCAAGCATATTCTGGCGAATGGTAGAATGGGTTTGCTTTCTGTCCCATTCGCAGCCGTTTTCCCCCCGAAGAGTTTTAATTGTTTGAAGAAGATTTTTTATTTCCTTTGTTGCAATCTCACTCATGATATTTCCTTTAAAAACCTTTGAAATAGCGGTTTTATCTTACCATCTGGTCTACGGTCAAAATCAAAATTCCTTGTCCGCCAATGGATTTCAGTTTATTTATGCTGTCATAAATTTTGTCTTTATCTACAACAACATGTACGACAACATTTTTATCATCGCCCCAAAGCGTTGTAACGGTTGGTGAAGAAAGTCCCGGGAGGAAGGTTTTAATTTCATCCACCTTTTCTTTTGGGACATGTACCATTAAATACTTTTTCTCTTTAGCGTCTAAAACGGCGTCAATAGCTAAAAGAAGGCTTTTCACCTGATTAATTTTTTCGTTTGATAAATCTTTTCTTTGAACTATAACACAGCTTGAATCCATTATTTTATCAATAATTTTCAGATTGTTTGATTTTAAAGTCGAACCTGTAGATGTTATATCGACAACAACATCCGATAATCCGAGATTCGGGGTGATTTCAACAGCGCCTGAAACTTCAATTACTTTTGCACATTTTCCTTTGGATTCAAAATATTTTTTTGCAATATTCGGGAAAGAGGTTGCAACATTTATCCTGTCGGGTAAATCTTCCGTTTTTTCATAGCTGTCTGTATTTTTTACAGCAACAACCATATCGCAATATCCAAAATCAAAACGCTTAATAACATCAAGATTAAAGCCTTCTTCTGTCACAACATCAAGCCCTGTGAAGCCTATATCCGCAACTTTGGCGTCCAAAAACCTCGGTATATCCTGAGTTCTTACAAAAATTATCTGGCATTTACCGTCCTGTGCTTTAATCTGCAGACATCTTTCATCCTTTGATTCAAAAGAAAGACCTGCTGCGTTTAAAAGTTCGTAAATTTTTGTTGAAAGTCTGCCCTTATTTGGAATTGCAATCTTTAAGATGTCGTCCATATTTTGTTTCCCAATTTATCTACAGGCTAATTCTCCCACAGACACAGTGAAAAATCAAAAAGCCGAAAAAACCGAATTGAATATTACATAAGGGTTTAATTTACATCTTCCCTTTTTCTGTTTTTTCCATTTCAAGCAAATTTTCAACAACCGCCATTTGTTCCTTCAATTTTAGAAGCTCTGTTGTTAAGTCACGTTTTTCATGTTTCAGTTTTGCGGTTTCTTTTTGTTTTTTAATGTCTGCAGATATTTCACTTATCGCATTAACCACAACGCCCACAATTACATTCATAACAATGAAAGATGAAACCAGAATGAATGATACAAAATATGTCCAGGCAAAGGGAAATTCAGCTATAACAGGACGCGCTATTCCCATAGACCAGCTTTCAAGAGTCATTACCTGAAACAATGTGTACATGGATTTTCCGATACTTCCAAACCAATCAGGGAAATTTGCTGCAAAAAGAGTTGTTCCCATTATTGAAAAAATGTAGAAGATAACAAGAAGCAAAACACTTGCCCAGGCAACATTCGGGATGGAATCTATTATGGCTTGAACTATGACCCTGAGTTTTTCAAGCTGGGTGATAAGCCTTAAAGCCCTGAGCGCCCTTAGGATTCTAAATACACGGAAGGAGGAAAATGCTCCGCCCGTCGGTACAAGAGAGATTAAGACAATTATAAAATCAAAATTATTCCAGCCCGAATTAAAGAATTTTTTGCCGTATACGTAGAGTTTTAATATTATTTCGACCGTAAAAATACCGACACATATGTTGCAAATTAAGTGCATAGTGTTTCCAAAATGTGTCATAAGTTTCGGGTATGTCATCATTCCAAGAAGGATTGAATTAAGGATAATTACCGCAAGGATGAAGTTTTGAAAAGGTTTGCTTTCCACAAACCTTTTCATTTGGATTTTAAATCTTTTCAATTGAAATTCGTTATTAAAAAACATCGTTGTTAAAAACTCCTGACAAAAGACTAAATTTTTATTTTACAAAGAATGACGCGTCAACAGTTGCTCTGAATTTAATTGTTCCGCTTTCTGTGGGCACTGCTGCGGCATCTTCCATCGCCATTGCATTTCCTGCGGATTTTAATGCCATATTGTATCTTGGCTGGTTATATTCGTTTGTGTTGCATTGAATATTGGCGTATTTTATACCCGTAATGCTTGTTCCAAGGCTGCTTGCTGCGGTTTCGGCCTTTGTTTTTGCAAGGGCAGAAGCCTGTTTGATTAATTTTGCGCAAGCCTCCTGATCCGCATCAAGCGAATAAGAAAGGTTTGAAACAACGTTTGCGCCGTTGGAAAGAGCAGCTGAGATGATTTTACCAAGCTTTGTAACGTCTTTAATTTTTACTTCATAAGAATTTCTTGCCGTATATTGAACAAAAATTCTTGTTCCGTCTTTGTATTTATATTCGGGATTTACGTTAAAAGACAGAGTTTTAATAGTTTCACCGTTTTGGGTGTCGAGAAGTTTTTTTACTGCTGCAATAGAATTGCTTGCGGCAAGTTTATTTGCTTCGGATACTTTTGTAATATCCTTATCGGATGTTTCAACGCTGAAGGTGATTTTTGCCATATCTGGTACAGCTTCTTCGGTTGCTTCGGCCCAAACGGAAATACTTCCTCTTTCGGGTTCCGTTGTGCCTGCTGCAAGGCTTACTGTGTTAAAACCGAGTGTCATTGCAAATATTGAGCTTAAAATTATTGTTCCTAAAACTTTTTTCATAATCTTTCTCCTTAAAAGTTTATTGTTCTATCATATTCTTAAATTCTTCTTCAGAAAGTACGGTGATACCGAGGCTTTTTGCCTTTTCAAGCTTTGAGCCCGGGTTTTCTCCCGCAATTACATAATCAGTGTTGCGGCTCACGGCAGAGGGTGTTTTTGCTCCCAAAGATTTTAAAATTTCCTGAGCCTTGTCTCTTGAAAAATGTTCAAGCGTTCCTGTTATTACAAAGGATTTCCCTTTTAATTTCAGATTGTCGCTTATGGTATAGGTATTTTCAGGTTTAATTCCTAAAGAAAGACCTTTTTCAATGGTTTTCAGGTTATCTTCGTCTTTAAAATATTCAAAGATATTTTTTGCCATTTTTTCGCCTATGCCGTCAATTGTGTTTAAATCTTCAAGGGAAGCTGCTTTTAGTTCATCAATTGTTTTAAAATACTGGGTTAAAATATCAGCGCTCTCTTTTCCGACAAGCTTTATCCCAAGGGCGTTTATAAATTTGTTCAGTTTGCAGTTTTTGCTCATCTCAAGTGCATTCATAAGGTTTGTTGCGGATTTTTCTTTAATTAAATCCAATTGCATAAAATCAAGCAAGGAAAGTGCGTATAAATCTGCCCAGGTTCTTACCATATTTCTGTCAATCAACTGAGCTATAAGGCTTTCGCCAAAGCCTTCAATATCCATGGCATATTTTGAAACAAAATATTCAATCTTTCCTTTTAAAATATCGGGACAAGATTTATTCGGACACCAAAGCCCTACTTCATTTTCTCTCTCCACAAGCAAAGAGCCGCAGCTTGGGCAGTTTTCAGGCATTTTGAAGGGTTTTGAGTTATCTGTTTTTTCCGCCTTTAATACTTTCGGGATAATTTCAGCCGCTTTTTTGACAAGAACCCTGTCTCCTTCCATAATATTCAGCCTTTTAATCTCATCAAAATTATAAAGGCTTGCACGGGACACAACGCTTCCTGCAAGACTTACGGGCTCCAGTATCGCAACAGGGGTAATAATACCTGTTCTTCCGACCTGAAAATCAACTCTTAAAAGATTGGTCCAAAGCGCTTCGGGCGGAAATTTATAAGCCGTTGCCCACTTTGGTACACGGGATGTGAAGCCAAGTTCATTCTGGCTCATGATATCATCCACCTTAATCACAACCCCATCCGTTGCAAAATCGAGGTTTTTTCTTACTTCATCAATTTTTTGAATACATTTATAAGCGCCCTCAATTCCATCCACTACCGTAATTTTATTTGTTTTAAATCCGAGTTCTTTAAGTTTTTTCATAGTTTCAGAGTGGGATTTCGGGGCATTTTTTCCTTCGAATATTCCGCCGTAAACCCAGATGGAGAGGTCTCTTTCAGATGTGATTTTGGGGTCCAGCTGGCGAATTGAGCCTGCGGCAGCGTTTCTCGGGTTTGCAAAAGTTTTCTGCCCCATCTCTTCCTGCTTTTTATTCAATTTTTCAAAGGATGAAACGGGCATATAAATTTCACCGCGAACTTCAACATCAACGGGTTCAAAAAGCTTCAAGGGAATGCTTTTTATGGTTTTAAGGTTGTTTGTAATGTCTTCTCCTATAACCCCGTCGCCCCTTGTTAAGCCCTGGACGAATTTCCCTTCTTTATAGGTTAAAGCCACTGCAAGGCCGTCAATTTTGTATTCACAGGCCAAAGGGATTTTAATATCCTCTATTGTATTTTGAGTGCCAAAAAGACTCATTTGCCCTGATGCTGCGGGGTTTAAGTCTTTTAAGACTCTTTCGTACCATTTTTTTAATTCAGTTTCATCATTTGAATTTTCAAGGGAATAGAGCCTGTTTTTATGAGGCACCGCTTCAAATTTTTCGCTTATTCCGCCCACTCTTTGAGTCGGTGAATCGGGTGTAATAAGCTCGGGGTGTTCCTTTTCAAGCGCCTCAAGTTCACGGAAAAGTTTGTCGTATTCGTAATCTTCAAGTTTTGGATTATCTTCTACGTAATAAAGGTAACTGTTCAGCTCAATTTCCTTGCGTAATTTTTCGATTTTTTCTTGTATATCCATATCAAATATTCTATTATAAAAAGGATGAGTTTGTTAAAATTATTAAATAAAAAATTAAATCGAACGCTTTTTACAACGCCAACTCACGGCCAATCCGCCCCTTCTTTTTTAAATATACAAAACTTAAAATCTTTTTACAAATGGGATTATTCCGAAATTGAAGGATATGACAACCTTTTAAACCCTACGGGGCCGATTTTAATGGCGGAGGGGAAAGCATCCGATATTTATAACACTAAAAAAACCTTCTTTTTAACCCAGGGTTCAACAACGGGGCTTTTAGCCATAATGAAAACCGTTTTAGGAGAAAATGACAGAGTACTTGTTGCAAGAAATTGTCATAAATCCGTTTTTTCAGGCCTTGTTTTAACGGGTGCCGATGTGGATTGGTTTATGCCTGATACAAAGTCTGAAATGTGCACAAAATGGGGAATTATGGGATGTATTGATCCAAAAGAGCTTCAAGACACCTTTAAACTGAATCAATACAAAGCTTTCATTATGACAAGCCCCACATATGAGGGTATAAACAGTGATATTGAAGAAATATCAAAGGTTTGTAAAAGCTACGGTGTTATTTTAATTGTGGATGAAGCCCACGGGGCGCTTTATAATTTTTCCGAATTCTTTCCGAAAACTGCAATTGAGCAGGGCGCTGATTTTTCGGTTAATTCATTGCATAAAAATGCGGGTTTAAACCAGTGTGCGCTTTTACATATGTCAAAAGACTGCCCTTACGATTGGCGCGAAGTTCAAAACTCGATAAATCTTTTTCATACATCAAGCCCTTCTTATCCTTTAATTGCAGACATTGAAGCGAATATTAATTTTCTTGTATCGGACAGGGGCACAAAAGCAATTGATGATCTTGTTTTGAACATTTTAAGATTTCAAAAAGAATTAAAAGAAGAAGGGTATGAATTTTTAAATGAAGAGTGTGCCGATGTTACAAAGCTTGTTTTAAGGCTTAACGGGGCAGATTGTTCAAAGCTTTCCGATATTTTATATGAAGATTATAAAATTGAGGATGAAATTTCAAGCGAATTTTCCTGTCTTTATTTAACAGGAATCGGGACAACGGGTAAAAAACTTGATAAATTAAAACGGGCATTAATTGA
Organism: uncultured Vampirovibrio sp.; assembly: GCA_910578465.1. GTDB lineage: Bacteria > Cyanobacteriota > Vampirovibrionia > Gastranaerophilales > Gastranaerophilaceae > MGBC122484. The sequence goes on from CAJTPW010000001.1 coordinate 10,601, forward strand.
TGTAAAAAATAAAAAATTTGATAAAATATTAATGGATGAGATAAGCGTTCCTGTATTCCAGCCTTATCCTCTTGTTAAAATTAAGCCTCAAGAAGCCTTCAACAGAGAATATGCCTATGTTTCAAAGGAAAACGCGCCTCTAATGCTTTCATCCGAGATGATAGTTCCCTATCCGCCGGGGATTGGTGTCCTCTATCCCGGTGAAGCCATACAAAAAGAACATTTAATATACTTAAATGATGATGTTGGGGTAATTAAGATATGAATAAAAAAAGAGCAATTGTTATAGTAATTGATTCTATGGGAATCGGTGCCCTTGAAGATGCGGAAGAATACGGTGATTCTCTAAAATGTAACACGTTATGCAACCTTGCGCGTGCAAACGGCGGAATTAACGTTCCTAATATGGAGGCTATGGGGCTTGGAAACATAAGGAAAATACCGGGTGTTGCAAGGGTGAAAAATCCGCATGCAAAATACGGTGTTATGAAAATGAAATCCAAAGGGAAAGATACAACAACGGGGCACTGGGAAATTGCAGGGCTTGTTCTTGATAAACCTTTTAAAACTTATAAAAAATTTCCTGATGAACTTATCTCCGAATTTATCCATAGGACTGGCTGTAAAAATGTTTTGGGGAATATCCCCGCATCGGGCACAAAAATAATCGAAGACTTTAACGATGTTCACACACGTTCAAAATTCCCGATTATCTATACAAGTGCGGACAGTGTTTTTCAAATTGCCGCAAATATTGATGTGATAAAGCTTGAAACTTTATATAAATGGTGTGAAATTGCAAGAGAACTTCTGGATGAAGGAGATTACCGTGTTTCAAGAGTTATTGCAAGACCGTATCAGGTGATAAACGGAAAACCGACAAGAGTCGGGAAATTCAGGCATGATTATTCCGTTAAGCCTCCGAAAGATACCGTGTTAAATGTTATAGAACAGGGCGGAAAAACCGTTTACGGTATCGGGAAAATCCATGATATTTTTGTGGGTTCTGGAATTACAAAATTTACTCCGACGGGCTCAAACGTTGAAGGGCTTGATATCACGATTGACGCCATTAAAAACGATGATTCCGATTTAATCTTTACAAACCTTGTGGATACGGATATGCTCTACGGTCACAGAAGAGATTATAAAGGATATGCAAAGGCAATAGAGACAATCGATAAGGCTCTGGATAAGATTCTTGCCGCAATGAAAGATGAAGATTTGCTTATAATTACTGCAGACCATGGCTGTGATCCGACATATAAAGGCACGGATCACACAAGGGAAATGGTGCCGGTATTAATTTACAATAAGAGAATAAAACCGGGAAACATAGGTATCAAAGATAGTTTTACCTACATTTCAAGAATTTTGAAAAAATGGCTTTTTTCAAAATAGCCGTTAAAATTAAAATATGTAAAAATAAAAAGGCTTTTTATGACTGATTTTAACCCTATTCAGATAATTACAAGGATTGCAAATAATGTAATCTCGAATCAGTCGGTTCAAAACGGCAGTGCAAATAATACGCAGGGGGCATTAAACTCGGGCGTAAATTCTTTTGCGCAAAATTTTCAACCGCAAACGGCGCAAAACAATATGCCGATGTTTTTTAAATCCACACCTTTAACATTATCCGTTGCATCCGAATTGAAGCTTACAACAATTGAAATTGAGCAAAAGGCAAACTATGCCAAAGATTTATTAAATTTGCCGAGAGATTTTACGGAGCTTATAAATCAGATAACATCTAATTCAACTCAAACAAGCGCCTTAAATCAGCAAATGCTTGAAAACCTGACAAAGCTTTTTCATAACGGAAAAGTAGATCTTTCTTTGCTCTCCACCCTTTTAAATTCAACTTCAAAAGAAGCTATGCAAAAGCTTATGATGACGATTGCAAATCTTGCAAAATACGGGGCTAATGATGTTTCCGGGCTTAAAGAATTAATGAATCTTTTTTCTGCCAATACTGCGCTTGTATCAGACAATCAGGCGCTAAAAAATCTCTTGCTTTTGTATCTTCCGTGGCTTCCTCTGTCTCAAAGGACCGAAAACGACCTTGATTTTACGATTGATATTTTTGATAAAATTCAAGGTCCCGATCCTGATGTTGAGGAGTCCTTGGAATCCGTTAAAATTTTAATTCAGACAAATAATTTTGCAAACGTTATTGCTGTTTTGGATATGACGCCTCTGGGGCAGATTGATATTGATGTTACTGCAGGAAAAGATTTTCCTCACAAAAGAGTGATGGAGCTTATTAATGAAGAATCTTCCCTGAATAATGTTAAATCAAATGTTTCAATCGGAACGAGTAAAAAGGCGGAAGAAAAAGGGGAAAATAATGTGGAAACGGGAGAAAGTCTGACGCCTTTGTATTCTCCAAACAATGTAAAAATAACCTCATCAAGTTCAATAAGCCCGAAATTAATGCTTATGGCACAAAGTTTAATAAAAATTATAATTCAGGTTGACTATGAAACTTCCATCATTAAAAAGAATGATGAAGATGTTAGCGAAGCGGAACAAAAAAATGCTGAAAACTGAGACATTCTAGGTTATTTAGTGTATTTTTTCCGTGGTTTGTTAAATTTCACCCCGTTATTGCCGATGTCTCCTGTAAAAAGCCTGATAAAAAAGTATTAAAAGGTATTGCCTGAATTTAAGGAAAGAATATGAGAATTCAAGGATATTTAAGCGCAAGCCAGAGAGGCTTGAACCAGTCCGTAGGTGCCATGCATATGCAAATGGAGCTTATGGGTATAACGCAATCAAACGTAAACGGTTTTGATAAAGTCGGATATCAAAGAAAAGACGGTGTTGTTTCATCTTTTGCCGAATTCATTGGTATTCACGGTGTTTCAACAGCAATAGACGATTCGGTCGGGCGTATTGCAAGGACAGACAATCCTTTGGATTTTGCACTCGGTGAAAAAGGATATTTCCAGCTTTTAAATAAATCAGGTTCCGTGGAACTTACCCGTGACGGACGTTTTAAACTTAATGAAAAAGGAGAACTTCTGGGTCTTGAAAACCAGAAAGTTTTAACACAGGGCGGAACGCCGATTGTGCTTCCTTTTGCTCCTGAAAAATATGAAGATATCCGCGTGGACAATAACGGAAGGCTTTCTGTTTTCAACCCCAAAACAAGAAAGATGGAATATGTGGATACGATAGGTGTTGTTTCATCAGATGGCGGGGTTGTGTTGGAGCCGAATATGAAGCAATCTTGTCTTGAATATTCAAATGTTACAATGGCACAGGAATTTATGGAGATGGTGCCTTTAAGAAGAAATTTTGATGCAAACAGGCAGCTTTTTATGCTTCAGAACAATGCTCTGTCAAAAGCAATTCAGCAAATCGGAGGGTCATAATAGATGACATCAGGATATAATTTACAGGGGCTCATAAGAAGAAACACCCTGAATGCGCTTACACAGTTTGACAAAATGGGGTATTACTCCGAAAACATTTCAAACTGGTCTACAAACGGTTACAAGGCAGTTCGTTTTGAGGAAATCCTTGGTGAAAACGGCTATGCAAAGGCTGTTATCAGAACAAACCATTCAAACGGTGCAATTCAGGTAACAAAAGCGCCCTTGGATGTTGCAATTGACGGGCCGGGGTTTATTCCCGTAACATCCGAGAGCGGTGAAATTTACTATACAAGGGACGGTTCTTTTTCGCTTGGCAAAGACGGAATTTTAATGAATTCAAACAACGACATCATCGGTGCAGGGATTAAAATTCCTGCAGAGAGCATAAAGGTTGAAATCAGAGGTAACGGGGATGTTTATACATACAATAAAATCCCGGGTGAAGGGGATTTTCAAGGCACCATTCCTCTTGTAATATTTCAAAACCCTGAAGGGCTTAAAGAAGTTGGCGGAAACAGGTGGCAAAAGACTGAAAATTCAGGTGAAGAAACTCTTGTTGCAGAACACAGCAGAATTTGTCAGTATAAGCTCGAAAGATCGAATGTTGATATATTTTCCCATGTGAATGATGTTATGAGGGTGAACACAAGCCTTCTTGCTTCAACCACGCTTATGAGCGCCATTGACCAGATGTATGAAAAAGCCATCAACATAAAGGATTAACATAAGGATTAAAAAATGAGTTATTTTCCAAGAGATCCGATTTCAAGGTCTCAATTATATCTTGATTTAATGTCAAACAGGCAAGAAGCCCTGTCATCTAACCTTGCAAATATGGATACGCCAAATTATGTAAGGCGCGACATTGAATTTTCACAGTATTTGAATACAATGAATTCGCCGCTTGAAACCAAATTGAGCCAGAAGCTGGGGCCTTCAGGTGTTATGGAAGCAAGACAGGAACAGCTTTCTGCGGCGGATGAACTTGCGATGATGCAGCAAAATGCTGTATTGTATGCGGTTGCAGCAAGACAGATGAGCGCTACCATTACGGAAATTAAAACGGCGATAAACGTTGGCAAGTAATAAAACGCAAGTCGGTGCGGTATAAATACAATAACCAATGAAAGGCAAAATAAAATGAGCATAATGGATTCATTTGACATAGGACGTCAGGGCATAAACGTTCATTCCAAAAGAATTGAAACTGCCGCAAAAAACATTGCGAATATGGATACGCCGAATTATGTAAGAAAAATCCCCGTATTAAACGCAACCGAGGACATATCTTTCCACGGGCTTTTAAATACGATGAAAGAAGATGTTTTTGGTGTCGGAACAATTCCATTTCTTTCAGGTGGGGTACAGTTTACAGGTCTTGTTGAGGACCCTACCGAGGGAGAGAAAATTTATCGCCCAGGACACCCTGATGCGGATGAATACGGCTATATAAGAACATCAAACGTGAACCCTATGGTGGATATGGCGGACGCGGTTTTAGCGCAAAGGGCGTATGAAGCAAGTATCAGCGTGCTTACTATTGCAAAAACGATGGCAAACCGCGCACTTGAAATCGGAAAATAGGTTTAATTTTTTAAATATTTAATACCCGCCGAGGAATTTTCCAAAGCGGGTATTTTGTTTTTGTTTTAAATCCAGGGACACAGCGCACACCAAAGGCGTTGGTAGAGTAATTGTTATTGTCGTTGAACGTGCCACTATTCAAGTTGCGATTGTAATAAATAGTGCCGCTCTTAAGTGTGCCTGACCATACGTTGTTCGGGTAGCACCAGCCATTGTTGGAGCCCGGGCAGCTGTTGACATTCTGGCACTGCAAGGCGCCGTAACCTGAATTGTAGTCACAGAGCTTTCGCATTGGTTTACTGTAATGCCGCATAGCAATAAACCCTTACGCTCATAAGCATATTCGCCATACAATGTTGTCGAAAAATTGTTCTAAGACATTTTGATATAAACCGCAAAATGTCTTTGCTTTGGTTTAATTCAGCATTTAACCATATTTGATGGTATTTTCGACGATTTAAAACGGCCTTCTCTGTTGAAATTCGTAAATGTCAACACTCTAAGGCTTTTTATTATTATCGTTTTTTGTAAGATAAAAAGCAAATTTTTAACAAAACTTATGCAGGCTTATTATCGTTTTTGTGTTCTGCTTTGTAAACAATTTTGCTTGCAATAAGAGGGGTTAGAATTCTTTTTGCAAAAAGGGTTGCAACAATCATTGTTGAAATAGCGCTAAAAGAAGATTTTGCGGCATTGAATATTTTTTTATCGTCTAAAACGGGCTTAAACAGTTTTTTTGCAATTCCATCCTGTAATTTTTCATTAGACATTAAAAACCCTGTTGAAATCTGTACAAGAGCAGTCGTGATTCCTGTTGCCATATCCATATGGGCAGAAAATTTCTTTTTATCTTCAGGGATATTATCGTTTTCAAGAGTGTTTTTCACGCGAAGCCCGTATGCAAAGACATCTTTCGCAACGCTTGTTAAAAGCAGGGTTCTTGTTAAAAACTTCGGATTATCGCATTTTTGTATGTGATTTGTCATAAGTTTTGAATTTGCAATGTTTGATAAAATTCCTGCAATTTTCATTGTGCACCGCCTTTCTTTAAATTATTCATAAAGGCGTGGATTGAAATATGATTGCTTGCACTGCCTCCGTGTGCCGCATAAATTCCCTGTTTTATAATATTCAGTTTTTCCTTGATACCAAGAGATTGTTTTTCATAAATTTTATCCATAACAATCGGATGGAGCTTGTTTTCAAGCGCACATATTAAAGGTGTTAAAACGATTGCTGCAATAAAACACAATCTGTTTTGAAGATGGTAAAGTTTCTTATGCGCCGTTCCGTAATCCTGAAATGCTTTTTTTGTAATTACTTTAGATTTTTCGGGCAATGTTTCAAATAAATCTTCGGCGCTCTCCGTAATTTTTCTTGAAAGACCTTTTGTATTTATTGCATTAATGATTTTGTCGGCATTTTTTGCATTTTTTGAATCTTCTTTTGCCGCATCTTTTAGCGTGGATGTAAAACTGTCTTTATAAAATTTTTCATTATACTGTTTGTTTTGTCCTTTATCAAGAAGCCCTTTATTTGCCGCTTTTTCAATTGCTTTTGACCCCAAAAGAAGTACGGGGACTTCAAGTGCAAGCTGAATTATTGCGGCAACGGGGTTTTTCAGGGCGGAATATTCCTTCTTTTCAACAGGCTCCTTGCTTGCAAGCATTATAACCGCAGGTACAACAATTGCCTTACCGAGAAAATCAAATGCTATGCTTGCACCTTCGCCTATACCTTCAATGTTTGCAAAGGTTTTTGCCGCATTTTTCTGTATAGCGGCAAGACCGCCCTTGAAGGCAGGTTTAGTATTATTTGCGCTAATCCTGTTAATATTCATTGTTCTTTTGATTTAAAAATGCTGAATAATTTTTTTTGCTTGCGAATGTCTTTTAAAAGAGGGCTCTATAGAGCTATTTTTGGATAATTTCAATTTCGTTTCCATCGGGGTCTTTAATAAAGGCAATTTTTTTGATTTTTTCACTGCCGTCTGCCCCTTTTAATTTTAATTCATAAGGTTCATACAAAAATTCGTATCCAAGAGATTTGATATGGTCTGAAAATTCATCCATATTGCTTGTTGCAAAAGCAAAATGTCCGAAGCAATTTCCATTTTCATATCCGTCTTTTGGGGTTTCAAAATTATTTGTAAGTTCAATCTCGGGCGCTCCGTCATATTCTGCAAGAAAGTAGAGCTCGCAATCGTCCAGAGTCTTTTTGTCTTGAATTTTAAGCCCTAAAACGTCTTGATAAAAATCGAGTGATTTTTTGATATCTTTAACTCTTATCATTGAATGTAAAAATTTCATTTTTAACCTCCTAAAATCATTACTTATTTAAACCATGGAAAAGATATGCTTGCAAGATGGAAAAGACTGATTTGGATAAAAAATTATATGATATATATGATAATCAAAAAAAACTCCCTAAACTTTGACATTCAAGGAGTTTTTTAAAGTGTTTAACTAAATGTTGCAGAAATTATTCGATAATTTTGTCTACAACACCTGCGCCAACTGTTCTACCGCCTTCTCTGATAGCGAATCTCATACCTTGTTCGATAGCTACAGGAGCGATAAGTTCAACGTCCATAACTACGTTATCACCGGGCATTACCATTTCGCCTTCGAATTTGATTGAACCGGTTACGTCAGTTGTTCTGATGTAGAACTGAGGACGGTATCCGGGGAAGAACGGAGTATGACGTCCGCCTTCGTCTTTTGTTAGAACGTAAACGTTAGCTGTGAATTTTGTATGCGGGTGAATTGAACCCGGTTTAGCAAGAACCTGACCTCTTTGGATATCTTTTTTGTCGATACCGCGAAGAAGAGCACCGATGTTGTCACCTGCTTGACCTTGGTCAAGAAGTTTTCTGAACATTTCAACACCTGTTACGGTTGATTTTTTAGTTTCGCCGAAACCAACGATTTCAACTTCGTCACCAACTTTAACAATACCACGTTCAACACGGCCTGTAGCAACAGTACCACGACCTGTGATGGAGAATACGTCTTCAACAGGCATTAGGAACGGTTTGTCAAGGTCACGAACAGGGGTCGGAATGTAGCTGTCGATAGCATCCATAAGTTCCCAAATTTTGTCAACCCATTTATCATCACCACGTTTAACTGATGAGTTAGCTTGAACTGCTTCTAAAGCTTTTAAAGCTGAACCTTTAACGAAAGGAATGTTGTCGCCGTCAAATTCGTATGAGCTCAACATTTCGCGAACTTCCATTTCAACCAATTCTAAAAGTTCTTCATCATCAACCATATCGCATTTGTTCATAAATACAACAAGTCTGGGTACACCAACTTGGCGAGCAAGAAGGATGTGTTCACGAGTCTGAGGCATTGCACCGTCTGTTGCAGCAACTACAAGAATTGCGCCGTCCATCTGAGCAGCACCTGTAATCATGTTTTTAACGTAGTCGGCGTGGCCCGGGCAGTCAACGTGTGCATAGTGTCTTGTTTCTGTTTCGTATTCAACGTGTGCAGTTGAAATGGTGATACCACGAGCTTTTTCTTCAGGAGCAGCGTCGATTTCATCGAATTTCTTAGCTTCTGCCTGACCTGCTGCAGCCATACAACCTGTAATTGCAGCTGTTAAAGTTGTTTTACCGTGGTCTACGTGACCGATGGTACCAACGTTAACGTGCGGCTTGGTTCTTTCAAATTTTTCTCTAGCCATAAGATTTGATTCTCCTTTTTGTATTTTTATTTGGGTTTATTTTTTAAATAGTGATAGTTTTTATAATTAGAAAATGGGCAGAGGTGGATTCGAACCACCGTAGTCTCGCGACGGCAGATTTACAGTCTGCTCCCTTTAGCCACTCGGGCATCTACCCATATTTTTGATTTTAAATGTTCAATTGTTGGTTTGTCTTTTGGTATACGCTCCGAGTGGCGGGTTTTTTAATTTACTTTGTCCAATCGTCAAAAACTTGACATTTAGTCAACTTTTTTCCTTGGCCCCTTCGCTTACTCGGGCATCTACCCATATTTTGATTTTAATGTACGGTTATTGGTCTGTTTAATGTGCAATTTTATTTTGGTATACATATCAAAAATGCCCATGACGAGATTTGAACTCGTGGCCTCTCCCTTACCAAGGGAGTGCGCTACCCCTGCGCCACATGGGCTTGATGGTTTCTTTAGCCTTTGGCTAAGGGAGTGCTTCCTCTCATAAAAACATGACATTCAGTCAGCTTTTTATTCGGCAGAGTCCCTGCGCCACATGGGCTTACGACCCCTGCCGCAAAGGCGGGTTGAACAATTTTGATTTTAATGTGCAATTTTGAAAAATTAGCCGATGATGGGACTCGAACCCGCAACCTACGGTTTACAAAACCGTTGCTCTACCATTGAGCTACATCGGCATTTTCGCTGTGATAACAAAAATTTGTAATTACAAGCATATTTTCAATAGCTACATGCTATCCAAGACAAAACAAACTGTCAAGTAATTTCTGTTTAATTTATAATTTATTTATCAAATATCAACCAAATTGCGGATAAAAAGTTTAATTGTGAAATTATTATGAAGGCCGTATTTGCTTAAATATTTTCTGCAAAATGCGTAAAACTCCCCTCTGTTTTTGAGATTTTTAAATTTTCTTGCCCAAAAAAGACAAATATCCAGACAATTTTTTGCATAAATTTTTTCTATAAGTTTAAAATCATGACATTTTTTAATAATTTCATCGCTTTCTAAAAGCGCATTGATTACTTCATTATCCCAATCGTATTTTCCTTCTTTTAAAAATTGCTTATGTCCTTTTCTGTAAAAATAAACTGGTTTTTTGCATAAAAGAATTTTTTCAGTGCTTGAAACCGCTTTATAAAAAAAAGGTAAATCTTCTGCAAGGCGTGCTTCCGTAAATTTTATTCCGTTTTTAATAAGAAAATCCCTTTTGTATATTTTAGCCCATGGTTCAAAATTTCCTTTCAATACTTCACCTTTGGTTGTGCTGATATTCAGGAAATTTTTTTCAGGTATGAATTTTTTCAACGGAAAATAAAGTTTTATGTCATTTTTATGTTCGCGAATAACATAGTACGGTGCAAATATAATATCTGCCTCAAGACCATTTTTGCAGTATGCGGAATGCCATACATCGTAAAAGTTTTGAAGTGCGTCTTTATCCAAAATATCATCAGAATCGAGGAATGCAATATGTTTTCCTCTTGCTTTTTCAATTCCGAAATTTCTTGAAAATGCGGGACCTGAATTTTTATTGTTAAAAATCTTTAATTTTTCATCTTTGAATTCAGTAAGAATTTTTGTTGTGGAATCATTGGAGCCGTCGTTTACAACAATGATTTCGTATTTCCCCTTAAAGCTTTGAGAAACAGCGCTTTCTATACATTCTTTAATATATTTTTCGCCGTTAAAAACAGGGATGATTATACTGAATTCCGTTTCGTTCATGATTTATATTTTACAATAAATTTGTATGTTGTATAATAAATTTATTAATAATTTACGGAAAATATGGGATTTTAAAGCGAAGCGAATGAGAGTTATTCAAACCAAAAATAATACTATAAGACTTATTTTTAACCCGAAAACCGACGGGCTTTGCCTTAGCGATTTTTTAATCGTAAGAGACGGCGAAGATAATTTTTTGGGGCAGATTATTGAAATATATGATGATAAATTTAATGCCGAAGAAAATGTCGCAACAATAAGGCTCGTATATAGAATTTTGCCTGATCAGCAGGTTGTACCGTATGATAACTTTACTCCTTCGCGCGAATGTGAAATCGCAAAGATTAAAATCGAAGAAATTGAAAAATGTGTAAATATTGAAAAAGACACTGTTCCATTCGGGTTCAGCACCAAAAACGATAAAATCGTCAATATAAATCTGGACTTTTTTAATAATAATCCCGTTGTTTTTGCGGATAAGCTTGATGAAGTAAATTGCGCGTTTGAAAATATTGCACAAAAATTAAAATCGCATAAAAAAGTTATTGCAATTGACTATACGGGAAATCTTAATATTAAAAATGCCAAAAGAATTAAGGCAATAAAAGATTTTAAGCTCCCTCTGGATTTCTATTCGCTGGATTACATCTGGGAGAAAGCCCTTGGCCATGCTCCTCTGGATGTTCAAACAGAGCTTGAAGACACGTTTATCGAATTAAAAGAATTTGTAAATTCAACCGAAGATAAATATATCCCGTTTCCAAGATTTATCAAGGTAATAGAGCAGCAATACAAGGCAACTCCTGCCCTCGGGCTTAAAATGCTTTTAAATAAGCTTAAAAGATTCTGGAATGAAGGGTTGTTTAGCCGCTCTAAAAAAGAATTTCAATCAATCTCAAAGGCTATAGCAAAAGAAGATGCCGTAATCATTGATTTTTCAGGTCTTAAACTTGAATGGCACAAGGATTTTCTTGAATTTGCAATCAGGCAGATAAAAGATACGGAAGCTTATCTTTTACTGAGGTTTAATGAAAACAATTCAAACCCTGAAATAATCAGCGATTTATATTTAAATAATCCGAAGTTAAATATTATATCGAGTGTTTCATACGGTTTTGCAAAATTACCGCATTTAATGGAACATATTAAAAACTTTATTTTATATAAAACATTGAATCCGAGGCGTGATTTCGGCTTTGCAAATTCACAAATTGCAGCACTTAATCCTTCGGCATTTCTGGTTTTTGGTGAAGATACAAAAGATTTTATGTTCACCTTGAAAAATTACATTTTTGATGAAGAAGATTTAAATAAATTTGAAGATAAGAAAATTTATATTGATTTAAATCTTGAGCTGGAAGAGATGACATCCGTTGAGTTTGCAGGCGGGGATTTTGAGCTGAAAAACGTTCATATTCAATCTGCTCCAAAATCTTCTCAAAATCTGCGGCTTGCAGATGAAGTAACGCTTGAAGAGGTTATGCCGGAGGCTGCTGATAGCACCGAAAAAAAGATTGATGAAAATATAGAGGGTGAAAATATTTCTTCTTCAGAAGGTTTTATCGAAGAAGAGATTTTAGAAGCCGCCGTTGAAGATGAAAACGGTGATGAACTTCAGGAAGAAGAAACTTTCAATGAAGAAGAGCCGCAAGAAACTTCCTGCGTTCTTGAAGAAGCTGACAGTTCAACAGAAGAAAAAAAATCCGACATTGTGCCCGATATTGTATCCAATCATTTGAATGCGGCCGTGAACGATGCTGTCGGTAATATGCAAGAAGATACGGAAGATAATTCCGATGTGGCAGAACTTATTGAAGCGAGTCTCAAGAATGATGAAGAATACATAAAAGAAATCGAGAAAGAAGAACAGGAGCTTGATAAAGAGGGTGAAGATGTTTCAGCAGTACCTGAGATTCCTGTTGCGGAAGAAGATTTGGATTATTTTATTAATCCAAATGAAGAGCAAAATGACGAGCAAAATGACACTACAGAGGACAGTGAATCTGTAGATGAAGTTATAACACCCGATATGATTGAAAATGCAGCCCTTAATGAAAATCTGAACGAAGAGCTGAATAAAGAATTCGGCGGGGAATTTGCGGATGAAAATGTGTCGCAGGCAAAAGAAGAAAGCGCTGAAAATCTTAAAGAAGACGAAACTTCTCTTAAAGATTTGCAGGATGAAGCACACACTGATGTCGAAGTGAAAGAAGTTTTAGAGGAAAAAAACGGTAGTGAAGAAGAAACTGAAGAAACTGCCACTGCCATAAAGCCCTCCGTCGTTAATGAAGAAGCGGCTTTAGAAACTTCCAAAGAACAAGTTTTGCATGATACCGAAAAAACGGAAGAATTCGGGATAGGAAACGAGTCTGTTAAAGATGTAAAGAAAAATCCCGATGAGGCTATAATCATTGTAAAAGAAAAGCCGATTTTAAAAATCGATGATTTTACGGAAGATGAGCCAAAAAATGAGACAGAGTCTACAGTTGCCCAATCTGAGTCAGGCAATAAAGAAGAGGAAGAAGTTTCACTGAAGGAGCTTGCTCAAAAATCAATTGAAGCAAGATTTGAAGAGGTGATTGGCGAAACAAAGAAGGCTAACGTGTCAAAAAATCAGCTTAAAATAAATGAAAACGTATCAATAGACCTTGATAAAATAAAGCTGCAAAGCCAAAATGCCGAAACCACTCTTCCGATATTTAATAATGAAGAGACGGATGAAGAATCTTATGAGCATGAATTTTTTGAAGGAATGAAGGTTTCGCATCAAAAATACGGCACAGGAAGTATTTTAAAGGTTGTAAAATATTCAAACAGGTGCTTACTTCAAATTGAATTTGAAAATTCGGGCAAAAGACTTCTGGATCCAAAGATTGCAAAGATTAAGCCCGAATAAAGTTTTGTTTAATTAAGAACTTTACAACAGCAGTGCAAGTATCATAAGGACGATGGAGCCAAGCTGCATACCTGTTGCCGCAAATTTTTGAAACTTATTGTTGTCGTAATATTTTGCTGTTTTCTTTGCGGTGGATGCGGCATGGAGCCTTTCAATTCTTGAATATTCATCATCGGATGCAAAATCTCTCTGGAAAATGCGTCTTTCCAATCGGTTTAAACGAACTGCCATAGGGTCATAGGAATATGTTTGACCAAAAACAGAATTTTCAAGACCTGCAATTTGCAAGGAAGCATCAGAACCGCCATAGCCGTAATCATAGCTGTAGTTATTGTTTTGGCGCCTTCTGTTTCTTTTTTGCGCGTCAGATCTGGATTTTGCAATGACATCATCTTCTGCATATTCATCGCCAAAAGAATATTCAGGTGCATTTGAATATTCACCGTTTTGAGGACGATAATATTCGCCTGTCTGATAGCTTGGAAGTTTTGAAGATGGTTTTGTTACGGCAATTTTTGCTTTCAGGTTGTCTGTTCTCTGGGCTAAATCTCCCTTTTGGGCGCTGCCGAAAACCTTTCCTTCAAGTCTTTCAAGTCTTTTGTATATATTTTCTTTTTTATAATTTTGCCCTAAAAGCTGGGTTTCAAGCATATCTACGACAGGATAGTTTATGCCCGAATCTTCGTCTTTATAAAGTTCCGACACAGGTGCCTTTGCTTCTGCAAGACTTTCCATGCCGAGGGCTGTATTTAATTTATTAATTCTGTCTTGAATTGAACCTTTTGAATTTGATGTGCCAAAAACCTCATTTTCGATACGTTTCAGGCGGACTTCATTGGTTTCGTTTTGATAGTTTAAATCCCAAAGGTTTGTTTCAATCTTTGTAAGCTGGTCTCCGATGGATTCTTCAGCCTGTACGGGGTTAAAGGCCGTACCTGTAAACAGGATTAAAAACATAAACAATGATAATATAAGATTTTTTATGCAATTCAAATTTTTCATAAAAACATTATATCAACAAAATTTATTTAATTTACGGGATTTTAGTTTAATAAAACAAACCCCTTCTTTTGTGTAATAAAACTTAAACTTTCAGATAATCCTTTTTATCTAAACGCTTTGAGCCGAAATTTCTTTAACAAGTTCATCTACCGTATTTACAAGTGCATTTTGGTAGCATTCACATTTATCTTTTGTATTTGCTTCAAAACGCATTGTAAAAACAGGTTCCGTATTGGATTTTCTAATCAGCGCAAAACCGTCTTCAAAAATTATCCTTAACCCGTCAAGCGTTACGATATCTTTAATTTTTGAATTAAAAAGTTCATCGCAAACCTTTGAGTTTAATTTATCAAGCACCTCCTGTTTAAATTCATTGGGGCATTTGAATCTTACTTCGTTTGAAATAAACACCTTATTAAACGGTTCAAGTAAATCCTGTACTTTGAAATTCGGGTTTTCTTTCTTATTTTTTGACACAATTTCAACAAGCCTCATTCCTGCATAAATAGCATCATCAAAGCCATAGTATCTGTCTTTAAAGAAAATATGCCCGCTCATTTCTCCTGCAAGAAGCGCTCCCGTTTCTTTCATCTTGGATTTAATATATCCGTGTCCTGTTTTATACATCACGGCATTTCCGCCTTCTTTGTTAATTGTATCGTAGAGCACCTGTGAACATTTAACTTCAGACACAACGGTCGGTTTTTCTCCACGGATTTTAAGAGCATTTATTAAATCAAGAGCATAAATTAAAAGCAATTTATCGCCCGTTACCATTTTTCCATCAGAATCCACAAGGCCTATTCTGTCTGAATCTCCGTCAAATGCTATGCCAAAATCCGCCCCGTTTTCAACAACGGCTTTTTTAATGTCATCAAGGGTAGATTCATCGGAAGGGTTTGGATGGTGGTTCGGGAAATTGCCGTCGGGGTTGGAATAAAGTTCAACAATTTCAGCTCCCATTTCTCTGTAGATATTCGGGGCAACAATTCCTGCAGTCGCATTTGCGCTGTCTACCACTATTTTTAAACCGTCGGCACACCTTGAAAAACCATCAAGAAGCTTTTCTGCGTAAGTTTCAACAAGGTTGAATTCTTCAATGAAGCCTTTTTGTGTTATTGGAAGTCTTCCTTCTTTTGCCAGTTCATAAACGCTTTGTGCCGCAGCTTTTACTTCTTTAATATCGGCTTCCGATAAACTTCCCTTATTAAATGTCATTTTAAGGCCGTTATATTCAGATGGGTTATGAGAAGCCGTAATAATTAGGGCACCGTTTATTTTACAGCCTTTTAAAATGTCATTCGGCATTTTTGCAAATTCGCTGAAATAACCCATTGGAGTTGGCGCAAGGCCTATATCTACAACGTTTGCGCCATATAATGTAATTCCTTTTATAACCGCATCTTTTAATTCTCTGGAGTGGAGTCTTGCATCCATGCAAACACAAAAACAAAGTTCTTCGGGGCGTTTTGGCATCCCGTTTTCTTTAAAACGGTTCAAAACCCATTTTACATATCCCATTGCGGCATATAAAAACACTTCCGAATTTACTTCTTTCGGGAAAATTCCCCTGATGTCATTTTTACCGAATGCGCTTGTGTTTAAACAGTTTTCCATATTTTTTCTCCAAATGGGTTGTAATTTTAAAACTATTATATCATTAAAACGCATATCAGGGCTTTTGTTGTCAAAGAGGGGTTTTAAAACAATGTTAAGTTTCTGGTGTTTTTTGAAAAATATTGTATAATGAAATGTATGACTGAAGGTATTATCTTAACAAAAGAACAGCTTTTTAATTTAATTAAAATTTCAGGGATAGACGCAAACCCCGATAATGCAAACGAAGCAACGGTTTCAAAAGCGCTGATTGCAATTGAGAGAAAGTTAAACTTTTTTAATTATCCTCTAAGCTTTTTTACTGCGGAAAATTTGAACGTTTTAATCGTTGATGATATGGAATTATCGATTTTTCAATTAACTTCAATGTTAAAAAAAATCGGTATGAATGTTTTTGTTGCAAGGAATAAAGAAGAAGCGATATCAGAGTTTAAGAAAAAACATTTTGATTATGTCATTGTAGATTTATTCCTTCCTGATGCATCGGATGGTTTTGAACTTGTTGATGCGGCTAATAAAATTAAAAACGAAGAGAATAAAAGCTTTAAAATCCTTGTAATTTCAGGGACTGACGATAAAGAGATGGTTCAAAAATGTTACAGCCTGGGCGTGGATGAATTTATTCCAAAACAGCCTGATTGGCATGAAAATGTTATGAAATTTATCTCAACTTCTGCAAACAAGGTGACCAACGAAGAATTTCAGAAATACTATATCAATAATGATATATGTGTGCTTTCAATTTATAAAATTAATCACGAAAAATATATTACAAACATCTTAAAAGAAGTAAATACAAATGTTTTAACGGGAAAACCGAACATAATTTTCAATATGGAATATGTTAAAATCTTTTCCGATAATTATGCAAGTGTTTTTGCGGATGTTTACAAAGCAACGGCGCAAAAAAACGGTTCTTTTATAATTGTAAAACCTTCCGAAGATGTTCTTAAGGCTTTGAATTTTGTATTTTTAAACAACGTAATCCGCGTGTTCGATACAATTGAAGAAGCTGTCGAATACGTTGATATGAGCAGTAAATAAGCCCGATTTAACGGTGATTTCACTAAAGCTTTTAAGAACTTTATAAAAATTAAACAGGGAGGCATAAAGCGCCTAGCCCTGTTTTTCAAACGTTATTTTATCATCTTTAACATCAATTAAAATTTTATCGCCATCTGTGAAATGACCTAAAAGAAGCTCTTTTGAAAGCGGGTTTTCAATCTGTGCTCTTATTGCGCGTTTTAGAGGTCTTGCCCCGTAAATCGGGTTATAACCGTCAAGTGCAAGCTTTTCCCTTGCATCTTCCGTTATTTCAAATTCAATCTTTCTTTCATCCAAAAGACGTTTTAAATACTGAACCTGAATATCCACAATGTGTTTTAAATCTTCAAGACGTAGCGCTTCAAAGAACACCGTTTCATCAATTCTGTTTAAAAATTCTGGTTTAAAATAATTTCTCAGTTTTTCTGTTACATCTTCTTTTGTTTTTTCTTTATCTGCCTCTGAGACCATGCCTTTTACGGTATTATCCAGAATAATGTCAGAACCCACGTTTGAAGTTAGAATTATTATTGTATTTTTAAAATCGACCGTTCTTCCCTTGGAATCTGTTAATCTGCCATCATCAAAGATTTGGAGCATAATGTTGAATACGTCAGGGTGAGCTTTTTCAATTTCATCAAAAAGCACAACGGAATATGGTTTGCGGCGCACTCTTTCTGTTAACTGGCCGCCTTCATCGTATCCCACATATCCGGGAGGTGCTCCTATAAGCCTTGCAACGGAATGTTTTTCCATATATTCGCTCATATCGATTCTGATAAGTGCATCTTCATCCTGAAACATAAATTCGGACAAAGTCTTAGCAAGTTCTGTCTTGCCGACCCCTGTGGGTCCCAGAAATAAAAATACGCCGATTGGTCTTTTTGGGTCTTTAAGACCGCTTCTTGCGCGGCGGATACTGTCTGAAACAACGCCCACGGCTTCATTTTGGCCTATAACCCTTTTGTGGAGAATATTTTCCATTTCGATTAATTTTTCAGATTCTGATTCAACAAGCTTTGAAACAGGCACCCCTGTCCATTTTGAAACCACTTCTGCGATATCTTCGTCCGTTATTTCTTCTTTTAAAAGGGCATTTTCTTTTGAAGTATTTACGGCATTTTTGCAATTTTCAAGCTCCCGCTCAAGTTCGGGTAATTTTCCGTACTTTAATTTTGCGGCAAGTTCTAAATCAGCCTCTCTTTCCGCTGTTTCAATTTCAATCCTTGTTTTTTCAATTTCCGATTTTATTTGCGCTTCACCTTTGATTGAACTTTTTTCTTTTTCCCATTGGGTTTTTAAAATATCTGCCTTTTTTGTTATTTCATCAAGTGCTGTTTTTACCCTTGAAACCTTGTCTTCATCGTTATCATCCTTCAGAGATTCAAGCTCTATTTTTAATTGCAGCTTTTGGCGCTCCAATTTATCCAATTCTTCAGGCATTGAATCAATCTCAATTCTGATACGGGAAGCGGCTTCATCCATTAAATCTATGGCTTTATCAGGCAGAAATCTGTCTTGAATATATCTGTTTGATAATGTTGCAGCTGCAACAAGAGCACTGTCTTTAATCCTTACCCCGTGGTGTACTTCATATTTTTCTTTTAAACCCCTTAAGATGGAGATAGTGTCTTCAACGCTCGGTTCGTCTACAAGGACGGGCTGGAAACGGCGTTCAAGCGCAGGGTCTTTTTCAATATGTTTTCTGTACTCATTTACCGTTGTGGCGCCTACCATTCTCATCTCGCCGCGTGCGAGAATAGGTTTTAAGAGGTTTCCCGCATCAGTTGAACCCTCCGTTGCGCCAAGGCCCACAACAGTATGAAGTTCATCGATAAAAAGGATTATACTTCCTTGGGATTCAACAACTTCATTTATTACCTTTTTTAAACGTTCTTCAAATTCACCCCTGTACTTTGCCCCTGCAACAAGAGAGCCCATATCAAGAGAGATAAGCCTTGTGTTTTTAAGGCTTTCGGGGACATCACCCCTTATGATTCTTTGTGCAAGGCCTTCGACAATTGCTGTTTTTCCGACCCCAGCTTCGCCGATTAGAACGGGATTGTTTTTAGTCCTTCTGTTTAGGACCTGAATAATTCTTCGAACTTCTTCATCGCGGCCGATTACAGGGTCAAGTTTTCCTTCTTTTGCCTTTGCGGTTAAATCAATTGAAAATTTTTCCATCATCTTGAATTCATCATCTGCCGTATTTGAATCAACCTGTTTGTTTCCGCGGATTTTTTTTACCGCATTTAAAATTGATACTTCATTAACCGAGAACTTTGTAAAAATTTTGTTCAAGCCTGTTTGATTTTGGTTTGAAGCAGCATCTTTTACGATTGCAAGGAGGATATGCTCGGGGGATATAAATTTATCCTTCATTTTGTCCGCAAGTTTTTTAGCATCTTCCATAATTTTCAGGCTGTCTGCTGAAAAATACAGCTGTTTGGTGTCGTTTGAAACTTTCGGGAGTTCATTTATAATGTTTTGAATGTCATCTTTAAAGATTGCACCTGAAAGTTTCAGGGCTGAAAACAGTTCAAAAAGCCCGGAATTTTCAGAATTCGGGCCGGCGAGATTTGCCATAGCCAAAATTAAGTGTGCAGGCTCCAAAAAAGAGTTTTTATTTGTTTTAACAAGCGTTTGTGCTTCTATTATTACACTTTGTGCGGATTTAGTCAGTTTTTCAAAATCAAACATAATATAATCACCTCATATTATTTTCTATATCTTTAATGATAAATACATTTTTAACAAATATTACAAAAATTAATATTAATTTAATGTTTTAGCCTGCGTGTTCTTATTTTTTTGCTGTTTTTTTGCTATTATATTCTAACGTGGCAATTTTGACCCGCAAAAATACTTTATTAATATAGAATTAGTATTCAATGGATTTTGCAAGGATTTAAAAGCTTTTGGACATCACCTCAAAAATTATAAGCACCCTCCAAACAGCCGCTGCGCAAAGCGTGGAATCGGGAGCTGTTTCAAAACTCGGTAAAAAGCTTTTACCGGGGGTTGATACAACCAAACTGCAGCCGCTTGCATCTGATTTGCTTGAAATCAGAAGTGCTGTCCAAAAAGCAGGAGTGTCCCCTGTTTCTTTGCCGTATACGAAAACGGGAATTTTAGAATCAGCAAAAGAAGAAGCATTTAAACTTTTGACTGCAAACCCGAAGCTGAAAGAATTTTATTCTTCTATAAGCGGTTTTTCGCCCGACAGTCTCACTCCTGCCCTAATAAGGAAGGATTTAGCAAACGAAAGCTTTGTAAAGGGTCTTTCGATTGATTTTCAAAGCGCAAACTTTGGCGGTAATACGGAAGATGTGCAAAATCTTGCAAATGTTATAGTAAAAAGAAATTCATATCTGCAAAAGTCTGCCGTAGCGCAGTTTATGTCTGCAACGGACGGCACGGGTGTTAAATATTCGGATAGAACAAAAGGGGTTAAATCCACATTTGATAAGTTAAATTCAAAAATAAGCTCGGGGGTTTCCGTTTCAACATTTGATGAAGCAAATTCATTAATTGCGGATGGAGTCGGAACAAGGGCCATAATCAAAGCTTTATCGGCAGATGACGCTCTTTTTGCGCTTAAAAAAGGCGGAATAACGGATGAAGAAATCGAAAGCCTTAAAACTCTCTGGGCAAAAAGCACAACAGACGGGCTTGATGTGCAATCTTCCGCTCTTTTAAATAAGGCAAATTCAATACTTCTTACCGCACAAACGCAAAAACTTGCAGACAGGCTTTCTTCGGCGCTTGAAAATAATGAAATCGTGATGTCTGAAATTCATAATTATTTTGGCAAAAACGGTATTCCGTATTTTTCGGACGAGCAGCTCGAGCAAATTTATGCAGCATGGCAAAAATCCGAATATGCCCATGCGGGCGGCATATTCACCGTGGTATCGGATATTAATCCCGAATCAAAAATTGCACAATCCCTTGGTTTTGATGCCGATTATCTTCAAAAAATAGCCAAAAAATCAAAAAAAGCTTCAGGCTACACAACGTGTCAGGCAAATTTCATATATAACTCGGGAGCTCTTGGCGAGGGCCAATTTAGAGGAGTTGAGGTGGATAAGTTTGCAGAATATGAGCATTTCCCGTACGACATAAGAAAGGGGAAAACCACGATATCTGAAAAGATTTGGAAGCTTACAGCAGATGGCAAGGTTGCCGTTGCGGACGAGCTTCGTGAGTATGAGGCGCTTGTAAAAGAAATTGCGGCGGATGAGGCTAAATATGCAAAGTATAATGCTTATTTGAGCGATACATATAATTATTTAAGGAAAAAAGAACTGGGGATTTTAGACATCCCGGGTGTAAAAATTGAGGAGCCGAAGCTTCAAATTGAGGGGCTTTCAGAACATCAAATCGAGCTTTTATCAAAAGAGTGTCTTGAAAAAATTTCAAGGGGCGAATTTTATACATTTAAAAATTAATTTTCCAAAAAAGCTAAAGTATATAATACGGATTTCAAGCCGGATTATGAAATGTTAATAGTCGGGGCAAAAAATTTTTTGTTCGGTTTTTAACTGTACAAACAGGAAATTTTTAAATGAACAGTGTTTTTTATAAGCCCCATATGCTACAATATTCTTCAAGGATAAAACCGGTAAAAAGAGTTTCTTTTGGCTCTGCAACCTGTTTGAGGAGGAATATGGAAGAAAAAAAATATATAGATAAAATTAATGAGACGCTACATCAAAGGGTTGTGCCTGAGTTCGGGCAATTTGAACCTGTAAGTGTTATTTTTGATGAAGATGGTGACGACAGGTTCACGGTGACTGTGAAATCTGTCGTAGGAGACGATAAAGGAAAAGATGTCCTTTTTGCCTATGTAAGCACCAGAACGGGCAGACTTGCTTTTGCAACAAAAAAGACGGAAGATAACAACGAGCTTAGCAAATATTTAAAAACCTTATCCGATAATGATATTGACCATATTAAAAGAGAGCTCAAAAAGAAAGCAGAAGAGTAAAAATCTTTTTTTAAAAGAAACTGAAAGCGCCCGATTTTTATTCAAAAAGGGCGCTTTTTAATTTTTAAATTTTGGAAATTATTTATTCTGCAAGATAGTTTTCCATAATGTTAATTCTTGCAGCTTCAAGAAGAACAAAATCTACCTGTTGAGAGTGGTGGTTGTAGAAGTTGTGTCCTTTGAATACGTTATAGCCTATTTTTTGAAGCACAGGGTTGTGAGTGAATTCGCGAACTTTCGGTACCGCATTCCCAACCGTAATGAACTCAACTCCTGAATCGCTGCTGTTTCTGTCAAGCAGGGTTTCAGTCTGGAATACCATTTGAGCATTTTTTATCAGAGTTGTGCCTTTTTTAGCTTTTTGAATTGTTCCTTTGAATTCTCTTCCGATAGGAATCAGAAGGATTTTATCCTTTGTAACAAAGTTTACAAGGGTTCTTGCGATGAATTCGTCCCCTTCTTTTGCTTCTTTAGACCATACGCAGTCCATAACGCCCAAGGGAAGCACTGTTCCTGCAGGAAGAATTGCTATGTTGCCGTCCAAATATGCATTTTCAAGAACATAACCGTCAACTCTTTTGGGCATTGCGCTTTGGAGCTTTGTGTTCGGGTGTACTTTTACTCTTTCAAGCATATTGTAAATAAATACGGCAAGCTCACCTCTTGTTGCAGGGCGGTTTGGCATCAAAAGCCCTTCTTCGCCGGGTCTTACAACAATTGAATGCAGCTGTTCCGCTTTACCTGTTCTTGTTAGAGCCCATTTTGGAAGCTCTTTCAAGTCGCGATAAACGGGAGCAAGGATTTCGGTTGCCTGCTCCGGAGTTAATTCTTTAAGGTTAAGGGCGCTCATAATTGTCATAATAACTTCAACCCTTTTAACCTGGCCGTTTGCCATAAAGTTGTTATCGGGTGTGCCGTACATTACACCGTAATGTGAAGCAATTTGAATGTCCCTGTATGCCCAGTGTTTTTTACTTAAATCTTTATAGTTTGTAATTGAAAATTCTTTATTTCTTAAATTCAGTGCTTTTGTAATCATAGCCGTAAATTCAGCCCTTGTTACAAGATCATCGGGTCTGAATGTTCCGTCAGGATATCCTGCAAGAACCCCGATTTTCTTAAGTGCCATTATGGCATCATAAGACCAGTATCCTTGATGAGTGTCCGAAAAATCATCAGAGGGAGCGGCGATGGCGCCTGAAATTGTGAATGCAAAAAATATTGCGGCTAAGCACAAAAGCTTTTTAAACATCATCTTCATACGATTCATTTCTTTTTCCTTACTTGTTTTTATGCAATTTCTTCAATGCTGCTTTTGGTGGTTTTACTTGGCAATTCAATAACTTCAGCAACATTTAATTTTTTTCTGACTATGTCAGCGGTGATGGTATAAGTTTTTATATCGGTATTTGACGGTACTTCATACATAATATCCGTCATAATTTCTTCTACAATTGATCGAAGCGCACGGGCGCCCGTTTTTCTTTTAATAGCTTCTTTTGCGATTAAATCAACCGCATCATCTTCAAAAGTTAATTCAACCCCGTCCATTTTCATAAGGCAGATATACTGCTTCATAATGGCATTTTTCGGTTTAGTTAAAATCATTTTCAGTGTATCTTCATCAAGCGGGTCTAACACTGAATATACAGGAATTCTTCCGATAAATTCGGGAATAAGGCCAAATTTTAATAAATCATCGGGCTGGAGTTTTTTAAGCATTTTTTGTGCCTGAATTTCCTTTTCTTTGGCACTTACGGGTTTTGAGCCGAATCCTACCGTACTTGAAGTTCCGCAGCGTCTTTCAACAATTTTATCAAGCCCCACAAATGCACCGCCCACAATAAAGAGGATATTTGATGTATCAATCTGGATAAACTCCTGATGAGGATGTTTTCTTCCGCCCTGCGGAGGAACATTTGCAACAGTGCCTTCAATCATTTTTAACAGAGCCTGCTGTACGCCTTCGCCCGATACATCCCTTGTAATTGAAGGGTTTTCAGACTTTCTTGCAATTTTATCGATTTCATCAATATAAATAATGCCGCGTTCAGCCTTTTGAGCGTTGTAATCGGCCGCCTGATACAATCTAAGGAGAATATTTTCAACATCATCACCCACATACCCTGCTTCTGTAAGAGTTGTAGCGTCCGCAACCGCAAAAGGCACATTTAACATCTTTGCAAGTGTTTGTGCCAGAAGGGTTTTACCTGAACCCGTGGGGCCGACTAAAAGTATGTTGCTCTTTTGAATTTCCACTTCCGGTTTTTCACTGTTTGTATCCATATTGTGGGCAATTCTTTTATAGTGGTTGTAAACCGCAACGGAAAGCACCTTTTTAGCGTCCTGCTGGCCTACAATGTGTTCATCAAGGTATGCCTTAATTTCTGCAGGTTTTGGAATGCCCTCAAAGAGCTGGTCTAAATCCGAAATTTTATCGTCCTGTTTGATGTTGAAAAGTTCTTCATCAAGAATTTCATTACAAAGCTCGATACATTCATCGCAAATGCAAACATCGGGGCCTGCGATGAGTTTTTTCACCTGGTCCTGTGTTTTCCCGCAAAAGGAACATTTTAAATTAGGATCATCATTTTTGGGCATTTATTTATTCTCCTTGCTCTAAAATTTTAGAGCACAATTTGCATTTTTGATTTTTGTCTGATTGTATTTTTTTTAATTGTACTATTTATTTTCTTCCATTGTGATAATTTTGTCAATCATACCATATTCAAGAGCTTCTTCAGGGGTCATAATATAATCCCTGTCAGTGTCTTTTTCGATTTTTTTAAGCGGCTGTCCCGTATTTGAAGACAGGATTGAATTTAAAGATTTTTTAATTCTTAAGATTTCATTTGCCTGAATTTCAATATCGGTTGCCTGACCCTGTGCGCCGCCCAGAGGCTGGTGAATCAACACTCTTGAATGCGGAAGAGCAAGCCTTTTGCCTTTTGTACCTGATGACAACAGGAACGCGCCCATTGAAGCGGCCTGTCCCAGACAAATTGTTGATACATCCGCTCTGATATGCTGCATTGTATCATATATTGCAAAGCCTGCCGTAACAGAACCACCCGGAGAATTTATATAAAGCATAATATCTTTATCAGGGTTTTCTGAATCAAGAAGCAAAAGCTGCGCTACGATAAGGTTTGCAACCATATCATCAATCGGAGTTCCAAGGAAAATAATTCTTTCCCTTAAAAGCCTTGAAAATATGTCGAAAGACCTTTCGCCGCGTGAAGATTGTTCTATTACTACAGGTACAAAACTCATATTTTATCCTTTCAAATTACTTTGCTTTTTGGTCTGTTAATTTTATTGGCAGAGGCTTTTTAAGCCTTTTTGCCTTATTTTGCATTGAATGTGTTTTTATCAAGCAAAATTTCATTTACCTTTTTGGTTGCAATCTGTTGTGTTATAACAGCGAACATACCGGGGTTTTGCCTGATTTCTTCAAAAATCTGCGCACCGGTTGTATGATATAATCTTGCGATTTCGTTTACCTGCTCCAATATATCATCCTGACCGATTTTTATATCCTCTTCTTTTGCGATTTTTTCAACAATTAAAGAGTTTTTAATGCGTTTTACGGCTTCTTCTCTGAACTTTTTGTCTACTTCTTCTTTTCCTTCTTTTTCAACAAGCTCATCAAAGTTTTGGCCGTGACGTTCCGCATTTTGTTTGGTTTCGTTTCTGATAGCGTCAATTTCTCTGTCTACCATAGTTTCCTGGATGTCGATTTTGGTTTCATCCACTACCTTATTAAATATTGCTTCGATTTTTCTTCTGTCATTTTCATTCTTTTCGGCTTCATCGATGAACTTTTGAATATCGGCTTTAAGAGCATCCAAAGTATCGAATTTACCTGCTTTTTTAGCAAGTTCATCATTCAATTCGGGAAGATTTCTTGTTTTGATTTCATGAAGCTTAATTTTAAACTGTGCCTTAGCGCCTTTAAGCTTGTCCTGATGGTAGTTTTCAGGGAAAGTTACATCAATTGTAAATTCTTCACCTTTTTTATGTCCTACAAGTCCTTCCGCAAAACCGGGGATAAAGTTTGAATGTGCAAGGTCTAATGTATAATTTTTGCCTGCGCCGTGCTCAATTGCTTCATCGCCTACAAAACCTTCAAAGTCAAACACAACCGTATCATCAGCTTTTGTTTCGCGGTCTTCATCAGCAGTTTCAAGAGTTGAAAATCTTTGCTGAATATTTTCAAGTTCCTTGTCCAGAGCGTCTTTTTCGGACTTAAACTCTTCAAAATCAACCTTGTTTTCTTTATATTTTGCAAGCTTAACTTCGGGTTTTAATTCAGCTTTTACGGTAAGCTTCATATCTTTTCCCGTTTCAAAATCGTAAGATTCAATATATGGCTGCATTGCAAGGTCAAGTTTGTGTTCTTCCGTTACCTTTGAAAATTCTTTCGGGAAAAGGTCTTCAATGGCTTCAGCCTTGATTCTTTCGGCTCCAACATATTTTTCAACAATGTTTTTAGGCGCTTTTCCTTTTCTAAAGCCTGCAATGTTTACATTTTGGCTGATTTTTCTAAAAGCCTTGTTGTAAGCGTTTTCTGCTTCTTTAGCATCAATTGTCATATCAATTTTTGCAACGTTGCCTTCTAAAATTTCAAGTTTACTTGTCATAAATCACCTATATTATTTCTAATTATGTATAATAGTATAACCTAAAAACAAAAATCATGGTCAATTTGGTGTATAATTTTAAATATGGGCAATACAGAAATTTTAAACAAATTAAAAAACCAAATAATTGTTTCAGTCCAAAGTTCCTTTGGGGAACCATTGTATGATGAAAATGTTATGATTGCAATGATTAAATCGGTTATAGCCGGAGGGGCCACTGCTCTAAGGCTTGCGGGGGCAAGGGATATTAAAAATACGCGCGAAATTTGTCCCGAATTCCCGATTATCGGTATTACAAAACCGAAAATTATTCCTGAAAATTTTGAGGAATTGGTCTATATAACCCCATCCACAGAGGATTGCAGGGTTGCAATCGAAGCGGGAGCGGATGTTGTCGCCTTTGACGGTACAATGAGAAAACGCGCGTCGGGAGAGACTTTGGAGGATATCATAAACTTTATACATTCTTGCGGAAAGCTTGCAATGGCAGATATTTCAACGCTTGAGGAGGCTATAAATGCCTCAAATCTCGGCTGTGACATAGTTTCAACCACATTGAGCGGATATACGAAAGAAAGCATAGAATTCAACAAAAAGGCGGGTAAAAACCCTGAAGAGCCTGACTATGAGCTTCTAACGGCGATAGTTGAATCGGTAAAATGCCCCGTAATTCTTGAAGGGCGCATTTGGGAGCCTTCTCAGGCGGCTAAAGCCTTTGAAATCGGGGCTTTTTCGGTTGTTATAGGGTCTGCAATAACAAGGCCGCATGAAATAACTAAAAGATTTATAAAGAAAGGGCTGAAAGTATGATAAATACAGGGAAAAAGGCACTTGGTATAGACATTGGCGGCACAAAAATTTATGCTGCAATTGTGGATAAAGAGGGCAAAATCCTTACTGTGCCTGAAAAATATGCCACTCCAAAAACCGTTGAAGGTATTAAAGAAACCCTTTCAAATATTATCGAAAAGTACTCAAAAGACGCGTCAGTTGCAGCTATAGCTACTGCAGGCGCCGTAAATAATGAAAATACAAAAATTTTATCTTCGACTGCAAATTTGGTTGAAGGATATTCTGAAATTGATTTTCAGTCTTTATGCCCCAAACCCCCCGTTTTTCTTGAAAATGATGCCAATTGTGCTGCGTGGGCCGAACATACCGTGGGGGCTGCAAAGGGCTCTGCGCACTCGATTACGGTTACTCTCGGAACGGGCGTCGGCGGCGGCATTATAGTTAATAACAAACTTTTGAAGGGAAAGTCAGGTGCTGCGGGCGAAATGCACTTTAAAATGTCTCTTGAACGTAAAAGACCTTGTACCTGCGGCACTTACGATTGTTTTGAATCTTATGTTTCAGGCAGGGGGCTTGCTTTAACCTATCGCGACATCTTAAATCGAGATATATCAACATATCAGCTTATTGAACGAGCCAAAGAAGGCGATGCGGGCTGTATTTTAGCGCTTGATATTTGGCAAAGACATCTTGCTGACGGACTTATCGGGCTTAACGATATTTTTGATACGGAAATTTTTGTGTTAAGCGGCTCTATGGCTGAATTTGTGGAGGTTGAATATGTTCAAAACCTTGTCAATAAGGAAGTTGTGACGACACCGACACAGGTTAAACACGCTTCTGCAGGGAACTTTGCGGGTCTTATCGGTGCGGCGCTTCTTGCCTTTAATAAGATGCAAGACTCTTTGTAATAATTTTTTATGTCTGAAATTATTCTGTAACAACTGTTTTGAACTTTTGCGACGGTTAAAACCGTTTGCAGCGTTGATTTTACCAAATTATATTTATATAAAACTTCTTTAAATCCTTGCCCGGAGTGTTTTTGACGTATGGCAAACCCTACAGAATTTTTAAAATTTCTTCAAATTTATCTTGCATAATTTTGTTTAAGTATAAAAATTGATAATCTCCCGTGCCGATTTCTTCATGGTGGCTCAGAGCGTCTGTTAACAGCATATTTAAGTAGTTTAGCCCTTGTATGTGCTTTTTTATACGGTTCAATTTTTGTCTTGTGTTCATGGAAAATACTTTCCTTATAATTCCTAATATAAAGCTAATTTATAGAATTTTTGTTCATGGTATGAATTGTTTATTTTGTTAGTATAGCGAACAATTAAAAAATGGACAAGAGATATTTACAAAAATTTGCAAAAAATCTAAAGCGCCTTAGAAAGGAAAAAGGTCTTGTGCAGGATGATTTTTCATGTGCAAAAATTTCGCGTTCAATGTATGCCCACGCAGAACTTGCAAATTCAGACATTACATTGTCTAAAATCAAGGCTATTGCTGATATTATGGGGGTCCATCCAAAAGAACTTCTGGATTTTGATTAATTGTCTAAAAATCAAACACAACAAGGTTTCTTGTTGTTTCAATATCCACAGGCAGGCTATACGGTACAATTTCAGGGGTTTTCAGGTTTTTATGTGCCGATAAAGCCTCTTCTATCTCTGTTTCAACTTCTTTTGCTTTGTAAAAAATTCCGTAGCCGACCTGTTTTAGGTGAGCTTTAGCCAGAGGCAGAATGTCTTTAATTTTTCCTACAGCCCGAAAAGTAACAATATCAACGTTTTGGCAGGGAAAATCTTCTGCTCTTCCGTATAAAATTTGTAAATTCTGTAGGCCTAAATTTTCTTTTATAAGTTCTAAAAATTTTGTCTTTTTTTGCCTTGAATCATTCGCTATAACTGTAATTTGCGGAAATACAAGTGCCAAGATAATACTCGGAAAACCGCCGCCCGTGCCTATATCCATTAGTTTTGCACCAGATTGCCCGTCTGTTTTAGAATTTAAAAGCGGCAAAAATTTCTTCCATAAAACAATCGAAAGGCTGTCATAGATGTGCTTTTCAAACAGATTAGGAACTTCATTCTTGCTCATTAAATTTGTATGCGAATTATATTCAAGGAAAAGTTCTTCCCATTTTTCAAAGGCTAAAACCTGCTCCTTGCTTAGCTTTAAGCTTAATTTATTTTCGATGGTCAATATTTGATTTTTATTCATTAATATACCCGTATTTTTCTGCAATCTCCCTGAATTCGGACTTTTCCATCTTTATTTTCATATCATTTATTCTTGTTGAGATTCGCTCTTTATTTTCATCTGAAATGCTTGTGCCGAGAGCTTTTTGGGCTTCAAAATAGTTGATAAGAGCAAGCCTGTTGTTCATAATATTATAATTGTAATCCCCAAGATCCAGAAGGGAAAGAGCTGTTTTAAAGTTGTCCCCGAGCGCCGTTGCGGCATCTAAGGTGCCTTGCAAAAATTCCGCTGATTTTTCGGGCTCAACATCGCGATAAAGCATTGAAAGCTGCCTGCTTGCAAAGTATATTCCGTTTTGATTTTCCTCTTTTTTATCGATTTCAAGCGCTGCTTCAAAACTTTCGGCCGCCTTTTTAAAATATTCTTCAAACCCGTCTGCAGCAGCGTTTTCCGCCCAGCTTTCCGTGTATATGAGCCCCATATTTGCAAAGCAGGTTGAAAGAAATCTGTTTTCGTTTGCAGTTCTTGTCTTTTTAGCTTCATCTATGCTTTTTTGATAGTATTCAAGGGCTTTTTCAGTGTTTTGTCCGTCGTCATAAAGGAGGGCGGTTTTAAAATAAATTTCTGATGAAAGCTCGTAATCTTTATTATCTAAATCGCTTGCGGCGTCTGCTTTTTCGTAGTTTTCGAGTGCAAGTTTGAAATCATTTTCCATTTCATAAATTTCACCCAGTGTTAAAAAAGCTTTTGCCACAGTATTTTTTGGCGCAAATTTGTTTTCCGCAACATCTTTCAGGTATTCTTTCGCCTTTTTAAAACGGTAAACTTTTTTGTACAATTCCGCAATTTCAAGCTTAATTTCAGCACATTGTGCCTCGTTATTTAAACTTTTTTGAAGGTCAAACGTACTTTGATAATTTTTTAAAGAAGCCTCAAAGTCATTGATTTTGGTATAGCTTTGGGCAAGTTTTAAATGTATCTTTGATAAGATGTTTTTATCTTGTACCTTGTTTTTAATGCCCTCTAAAATGCTTATGGCGCCTGTATAATCATATTTTTCTTCAAGTTTTTGGGCGTGTTTTAAAATATCCGCGCCGTTGCCCGTATTTTCAAAATGAACACCCGCTGCCCCTTTTTCTTTATTTTTTCTGAATTCTTTGATTAAAACTTTTTCTTCTTCGCTTAAAATTTCTCCGCTAAAAAGTTTGCCGCCATTGTCTTTTGTTGTTTTTGCATTCATTTCGGTTTCTTTGAATTTTTTTTCTTTGAGCTTTGCAAGCTTTGTATACCAGGGCATTCCCGCGGTTCTTGTCTGATGGATGTATGAAAAATCCTGCTTTTTCTCATTCATTCCAATCCCCGAAACATTGGGTACCTTTGTTTTCAGGAATTCTATCTGTTTTCGAATGCTTTCGCGCGATAAGCGAAGAAGCCTATCTTTGGGGCTTTTTGCAAGTTCTTTTTCATAAATTTCTATTAAATTTTTATAGTTATTTATTTTCTCTTTAACGGAAAGCCCTGACAGAAAGTATTGTTTCAGATAATCTTTTAAATAAATTTCATCATCAAATTTTGATATTAAAAGTTTTCTGTAAAGATAGTTCACAAGGGAAATATCGCCCAAATTATAATGTTCTATAAAGTCGATTTTAACCGAATGGTTAAGGCAGGATATATTTTGTAAAAACGGCAGATAAATAGACGGGACAAGAGATACAATCTTTGATAAAAGAAAGTCGGAAAATTCCATTTGCCTTTTTTTGAATTCTTCCACAAACTCTTTCAGGGTAATATTTACGGTTGAAATGTATCTTAAGGTCATACTTAAATAAAGCTCATATCCCTTTGTTTGCCTGTAGAGCTCTTCAATATCCGCTTCATCAAAGATTTCAAGCGAATCTTCCACCTTTAATTTGAATGTAAAATAATCGTTGGGTTCAATTTCAACGGTTGTAAATTTTAAACCTTTGTCTTTGAAAAAGTCAGAGTCCAAAACTCTTGAAATAAGGATTAGTTTAACGTTTTCAAATTTGCCGAGGTGAGAGAGAAAATCCATAATTTCAGAATTTTTGGAGATTAAATTGAAATTATCGATAATAATCAGGCAGTTTTTATCAAGGTTTTTAAAGTAAAAACTTACCTTCTGGGCAAAATTTTCGGTCAAACTTTTTTTAAGGTTTATTTTTTTATTTATTGAATAATATCTTAAATTGTCATAAAAACCGAGAAGAAAGTCGTCAATTACGCTGTTTTCAAAGCAGAGATGGCGAAAAAGGAGAATATTTTCATCAATATTTTTAAGGGCAAGATTTACAATCTCGCTTTTGCCGCAGCCTTGAAATCCTCCTATATAGAGTAAGTCGTCTCGGGAATTTATAAAGTCATGGATTTGGTTCAAAATCCTTGTGTTAAATTTTGTAAAATTTTCATCCATAAATCCATTTTACATAATTTTACAATTTTTATCCACTTAGTAACGCTTTTTTCAAGAATTATTTTAAAAAAATTAATAAAGAATTAATTGTTAAACAATGTAAATTTTTGTACTTTAAAGTAACAACATTTTATATTTACAAGTGTTTTTATATGTGTGTCTTAGTTTCGGGGTCTGTTGATGACATTAAATGTAACAAATAATTTAAACAAAATTCAGACGTTTAAGGGGAGCGCTCCTGCAGGCTTATCTTCCCTGAACGCTGCATATTTAAACAGAATGGGCGGGCAAAATTCTGCCGTGCAAAGTGCTCCTGCTCAATATACCCCGCAGGCACAAATTCCTGCTGCTCAAAACACAATGCAGCACAATGTTTCAAGCCCTCAAACACTGCCTGCTCCCGTAATGCAGCCAAACGGTGCAATTTCAAACCCGATGCCTGCTTATATGCCCGGTGTGGGTGCGGTGCCTTCAGGATATTTTATGCCGGGAGACAACAACCACGGCAGTGAAGACCGCATAATTAAAAAGACACCTCTAACGGGTGCAAGGATTATGGCGGATAAAATTGCAAAAGATATTTTTGTATATGCTCCAAAGGGAATGCAGGGTTCTAAAAACAGCAATTTCTATGAATATTTGTCATTGGGTATAGTTCCGTATATCACAGGTTCTGCGATGATGATTGCAACTTCCGTTGCCGCAAAGAAATTCTTTAACCCGAATGATGCCAAAGCTTCAGGCATGATGGGTAAAGGCGTTGCAATGGGTGTAATTCTTTATGCAGCAATGAAGTGGGCCGCAAGCAAGGTGATGAATAAAGGTACAGAGCTTATTACAGGTGTTGATATGGATATGCCTTATAAGAAAGTAATTAACGAACTTCCCGAAAACGGCCGTGAAAAAGTTGTAACGGAATTCCACAAAGTATTTGAAAGTGTTGACTTCCCGAGATGGGATTTAATAAATAAAGAAGGCGAAGAAAACGGAAACAGATACGAATTTTACGATAAAATCGCAAAAGATAAACTCGGCTGTGACGGGCCTTTGAATGCGCCCGATCAGGTTGTACAGCCTTTAATCAAACAAGCCTTGACAAAAGCAATGGCCGCAAGAAGTATTGCTTCATTCCTGTGGGCGGGCGTTGGTGTTGCAATTGCCGCTCAAAAGCCGTTTGCTGAAGAATTCCTGAACTTTGGCCGCAATGCGGGCGTGTTGAATGCCTTAAAACACTTGCCGAAGAATTTTGCCGAAGTGTTTGTAAAATCCGCAAAACAACTCTGGAAGGGCTCTTCTGCAAAATCAGCCATTGTTGGCAAGGGCTTAGTTCTTGCTGCAGCCGCAACTACTGTTTTAGGCCTGTTGAATGTTAAACGCGGCTACAAAGTAGATAAAAAACAATCCGAAACAAAGATTGATTATAAAAAAGATTACGTGGAGAATTAATGTTTAACGGTAGTTTTATTGACACTATGAATATTCAGGCGCATGAAAAAAGGATTTATGAGCACTTTTTGAATCAATCACACTCAAAAACCGCTCAGGACCCCAAAGGAAGCCTTGTGCACAGAAACCCCGTGCAATCCGTTGCCGCAGGCTTTAAAAATACGGGCAAAGACATTGTAAACCTTGGCAAAGCCCTAAAAGACGGCAATGCCGATGATAATTCTCTCGGCAGATTGAATGATGTGGGTATGAAGCTTGGCGGTCTTGGAATTGCCGCATATTTGGCCACAAGAAAAGCTGCCCCGAAGGCAAAGGCTATGGAATTTATCGGCGCAGGCGTATTTTTCTCCATGATGCATTTGTGGCAGAAGCTTTTCATTGCAGCCCCGATTAAAGCAAGGTTTGGCATTGATATTAACCAGAAATTTACCGATTCTTTCGGCAGAGAAAAAGAATTATATCTTGATAATCAATATGTACCGCAGTTAAGAAGCCACGAAGAACTTGACGCTCTTGCAGACAGACTCGGTCTTCCTAAAGATATGGCATACAGAAAAGAATATGCTCAGGAACAGGAAAGAAGAATTGCCCTTCAGGGAAGAACTTTAAATATGCTGACAGCAGGGGTTGGAGTTCCTGTTATGACAGCACTTACTTGCAACAGAATTGAAAAATATATTGATAATACGGTAATAAATCAGGGTTTAAATAAGGCAAGAACCATTATAGGTGCTGATTTAGAGCCTAAGGATGCGATTGAACATTTTTCAAATGTTGTAAATTCAAGAGCAAAATCCGCAGGTTTTGGCGCAGAGGCCGAAAACATAATTAAATCTTACTCAAATTATACAGGCGATGTTAACGGCTCGTTCTTTAGCGGCCTTGCAAAGGCATTTAACCCCGCAGGTTTTGTTGAAGGTGACAAACTTACAAAAGAAATGCCTGATATGACAACAAAAATGGCAGGTGACCTCAAAGCAATGTTTGCTTCATCCATTGATGAAAATTCTCTTGCAGGAAGCGTTCTTGATTTGTTTGTGAAAAAATCCGCGGAAGCTGACGGTGTTCTTTCAATGAGAGTATTGGATTCTACAGCAGGTGCAGGCGCATTTGCCGATATCAATATTGACAAATCAAAACTCGAGTCTGCAATTCAAGGCGTTATTGCAAAAGTTAAAGCAGGCGAAGTTGAATATGAAGGCGCAAGTATTCTTGATGCCATTAAGGGTGAGGCTTTTGTTGCGGTTAAAGGTGCCGCTGAAGGACTTGATGACGCTGTTGTTGAAAGTTTAAAAGAAATCAGAAGAAACCAGCTTTTTGATGCGGGCTATACTGCTGATGTTATTGAAGATATGCTCAAAAACGGAGATTCTGTTTTAGAGCAAATGATAAAAGATGAAACAGAAATGCTTGGCGGTGTTGTTTCAAGTAAAAATCTTGCTGCCGTTCCTGCCGATATTGCAGACGGCAAGGCAATAAGTGCCGTTATAGAACAGGCTAAAAAAGACCAAATACCGAGCTTTATGGAAAAAGTTAAGGCTAATTTCGGCCTTGCAAAGAGCACGGGCGCCGTTTTATCAAGCACGGAAGATGTTATAAAGGCAATGGATAATTCTTTCGGCAAGGAATACTTTAACATTGTTGATACCCTGTTTGATATGATGAAGCCTGACAGAGAAACTCTTGAAATGTTGAGGTCAAATGGAGATGACGCTTCAGATTATATTCAAAATGCTTTTGCTGAAATTGCGGCTGATGATGCAAAATATGAAGCGCTTTTAAACAAAATTAAAAATACCCCTGTTATGACCGATGAAACAAGGGGCAAGATGATTTCCCGCGTTATTGAAAACTGCAGGGAAAAATTTGATTTAATAAGACATGGAAACGGAATAAACGGAAATACAGGCTTTGATTCAAACTTAAAAACATTAATCGAGCTTACCGACCGCACAACAGGCTCTTCTTCAGGACTTTTGGGCGTGATTGAAAAATATGCGGGCGAAGCAATTCCCGGTATTGACGCTACCAAAAACAGAGTAATTTTAGCTCTTGATTTGGAAAGAAGAATTTCTGACGGTACATTGAAAAATCAATGGGATA
Organism: uncultured Vampirovibrio sp.; assembly: GCA_910578465.1. Taxonomy (GTDB): domain Bacteria; phylum Cyanobacteriota; class Vampirovibrionia; order Gastranaerophilales; family Gastranaerophilaceae; genus MGBC122484. The sequence continues at coordinate 46,167 of CAJTPW010000001.1, forward strand.
TGCTTCAAACGGCAGCACCTGTTACGGAAACCTTTGAAGATTTTGTCGCACATTGCAGAGCAATTCTTTATAACAATACACCGAACGATTTTTCAAATACTCATTATATTAAACAAAACGGAGCTTACTTTGAAAGATTAAACGATATCCTCTTCAATAAGCCCATGAGCCAAAGAACAACGGATATTTTAGGTGCCGTTAAAGAAAATGCACAAAATGCCGATAACCATGCTAAGGGTCTGTTGCAAAAATTAAATGAAATGAGAATTTCTTTAATGGCAATAGGTTCAAACGGCACGAAGGATTATGCAAACCGCAAAAACATTTTGAGCGCGGATATGATATCTGACGGCGGTTTAAAACAAGTATTTAACGATGTTGCAGGCTCAACCTGCTCCGTTAAATTCCAGAAGGTTGGCAAATCCATTAAAAACTTAATATTTGAAAACGGAAGCCAGAAATTCAATTCCAAAACCTGGATGAGAATATTTGCTCCGATTGCAGTAGCGCTTGCAGGTGTTACATTCCTTGCGCAAATTTTTATCGGCAAAGAACATGATAAGCACTTGTATATGCACGATAAAAAGACAAACCCGAACGGACAGTTAAATTCAGGAGCTGTTAATGTCAATAAATAATGTAAATACAGTAAGCCCGATGCTTCAGCAGTACATTCAAAGGAGTGGTGTAGCGCCGCAGCCGCAAAATCAGCCTGTAATCCCACAGGCTCAAACTTTTTCGGTGTTCCCTGGAAGTGATTTATTGAAAGCTTATCTTTTATCTAATCCTTCTACTGTACAGGCTGCTCCCGTGCAGACAGGCGCTGTGCAAAATTTAACGGCCGTACAGAGGGTTGATGAGCTTGAAAAAGCCCGCGGAATAAATTGGAAAAATAACCTTATGGGACAGCTTCGAAACAATGAAGCTACCATAATGGCAGTTATTCCAAGAACAATGAACGCAAAAGATATTGACGGCAACGGTTTAATTCAGGGAAATGAAACCCCGGGGAATTTTATAAATGCTGTCGGAAGGCTTGATGAATATAAATCTTTAGGCATTAATACCCTGCATATTCTTCCGATTCATCCTCCGGGAAAAACAAAGGCAATGGGAACGGCAGGTTCTTTGTATGCGCCCGATGATTTCTTAAAACTTGACCCTGAACTTGTGGATGAAAATCCGCCTGCGGATGTAAAGCAAAAAGTAGGTACGATTTATAAGCAAAGAACAGGCAGAGACCTTGTAAGAATGGATAAAAATGATCCTGAAGTTGTATTTGCCCAATGTCAATATTTTATAGATGAATGTCACAAGCGCGGGATTGCCTGCATGCTTGATTTACCGAGCTGTGCCTCTGTTGATTTTGCACAAAGACACCCCGAACTTATGGCGAAGGAAAAAGACGGCATAACCGATAAAACCCCCGGCGGCTGGCAGGATATCAGAATGTTTAACCCATGGGAAAATGAAGATAAGCGCATTTTAAACAAAGATTTACTTGAACTTCATAAAAAATATGTTGATATGTGTGTAGACCTTGGTATGGACGGCATCAGAGCCGACGTTGCAAGGGCGAAACCGGTTGAATTCTGGAATGTTATAATTCCTTATTCAAGAAGCAAAGACCCCGATTTTGGCTGGCTTGCGGAAACATATACTTATGAAGATGCTTCTCCGCAGGTAAATATGCCTTACGACAGACCTGAAGATTCGCTCAAAGCAGGCTTTGACGTATACTACGGACAATATCACATATTTAACCAGTGGACAAAGGCTGATGATTTATACAACTATGTTAAAGAAAATATAGATATGTCAAACGGAATGACCGACGGGCAAAGAGGCCTTATAGGTTCATTCTCAACCCACGATGACCAGAGCCCAATGTTCTACGGCGGAGCTCCGTGGGTTATGTTGACATCCACCCTGCAGGCAACACTGCCGCAGGTAAACCCGTATTTTGTGGACGGTGTTCAAACGGGGGATTATTACCTCTATCCTTATGAAGGAACCAAAAACCCAGAAACCAAAACCGATACAAATGATTGCACCGTTCATAAAGGAAGAATTGATATTTTCAATAAATCAAGAAAACCCGGAGGTAATCACCCTGAAATAGGCCAGTATATTTCATCTGCGATGGCTCTTAAAAACGGTCCGTATAAAGATTTAATCAACAAAGGCTCATTTGTTGTACTGGATACGGGAAACCCCGAAGTAATTGCCTATGCAAGACACTATAACGGCAAAACGCTTTTAACCGTTGCAAACAGAAATGTAAACTTCAGAAAATCCGCAGAAATCAATATTAACGGCTTCAAGAAAACTCAGGCTTTAAATAATCTGCTTCCTGCATATTCCGATAAGAGCCAGTTCCAAAAAGAAGACGGCAAGCTGATTGTGGATTTGGCGCCTGCAAGAGCACATGTGTTTGAAATCGATACACCCGAAATTGAAAACGGTGCAAAAGCTATCTACAGACAGAATATAACCCAGAGTGCACCTTCTGTGGCATAATATTTCCGCGGCACAGGTTAAGAAGTGCTAAATGCGGGCTAAAAGTTAGCAATTTTTGATATTTATGTGTTTTATATTGGTATAATAGTAATATAGATAATAAGCGTAAGGGGAATATTTGTGGATTCATTTTCATTAAAAAAAGCGCAGGGCGCAGATACAGGAAATCAGCAAGTATCATTTACCGGGCAAAAGAGCATAGTTAAAGAAACGGGCGCACAAAAATTCAGGTTTTTTGCTCCTCCTTACGACAGTGCAAAATATTCCGTTGCGCTTGAGCTTGTGCCCGTAAAAGATGAGAAAGACGAAAACGGGCAAAACACAGGTAATCTTGTTGCAAGCGGAAAACCTGTATTACTTAAAAATTCACTTACGGCTTTAAAATACGGCTCTTATGATGTCGATACCAAAGATACAAATCTTCCGACAAGCGATATGGTCGGTTACAGATTTGTTTTAATTGATAAAAAGAAACTGGAACAAACAAAAGACCTTGACGCTTCAAGAGGCGGCTATTTGCTTGATTCGGGGAATGTCGCAACGGCGGGGAATGAAAAATTTTCATATTTTTCAAAAAAACAGGGCTTTGTAAATAAATCAGGCCCTATGTATCATATTTTCCCTGACGCATATAATGTCAAGGGCAATGAAGATTTTGTAAGAAACCATTTTAATAAAGCGGGCGGAAACATTCAGGGAATAATAGAAAAACTGAATGAAAAAGACAGCGAGCTTGAACCCTATGAAATGATAATCTCTACCCCTCTTTTCGGTGCGGATGATATAAGCTCTCACGGCTACTGGACAATGAATCCGTTCCAGATAGCAAGCACGAAAGGCAGTTTTGAAGACTTTAAAGAGCTTCAAAATACGATGTTTGACCACGGCAAAACATATGTAGCAGACGGTGCCTTTACATCCCAGAGTTTTGAGGGGCCGCAGGTTCAGCATGTTTTAAAATGGGGCAAACAGTCTCCTTTTTACAATTGGTTTAAACTGGATACGACAGACGCGCCTAATGCGCACATAAAGCTTGGTGTTCTGCCTGATTCAATTGTTGCAAAAACAAGCAACACAAATTCTTCCGATTATAAAAAAGCTGAAACTTTAAAAGAAAATATTGCATTTAAGGTTGTAAACCCGAAATATATTGAGGCAAACGAAAATGACAGACTCGGGAAAACAAAAGCAAATCCTGATTATGACCCGAAAAAGCCTACATATATTCAGTTTTACGATAAAAGACTTGCAGGCCCGCAAGGAGATGACCTTAAAAATTTAATTACAAACTACGGTGAAACGGGAACACCTGAAAACCACTATGATGTAACGGAACATCAAGATTCCGTTCAGCCTTTCTATTTTGAAGTGGACCCTAATGACAACAGGTTCAAAACAAAGGGTGCAACCCTTCAACAATTAAATAGAGACGGTTATATTTCAAAAGACGGAAACATAAGAAAAGGATATGACGCCTTCTTCCAGTTTGATAATTACTCGATCACAACAAAAGGCCAATCAGGAAGCGCCACAACGTGGGATGGCAACGTTGACCTTATCAAGATGAATATTTCAAACCCGAAAGGAACACCGGAAAATATCAAGGGTAATAAGCAGGTTAAAAATTATTTTTACAATATTGCATCTTACTGGACAAAGGTGACAAACGATTCTTTGATGGAACACATTGCAAAAAATGTGGCCGAAGACAGAAGTGCTGCATTTAAAAATATCAGCGAAAACTATGATATTAAATACGCAGAACTTGACAATATTTATTCAAAGGCAAAAGCGGATGCATTTAGAAGTGTGTTTGCGGAAGAAAATTCCAAAAAAACAACGGAAGCTGTTGTGAGAAATGCCGTTGCGGGTTTCCCGTTTGAAAGCATTGAATTTTCTCCCGATTTAACCGCTGTTTTATCAACGGAATACATTACCCCGAGGCCGAAAGATTCTATGGCCGATGAAAGACTTTCAAAGGCAGAGCTTTTAGAGGCTGCGCCGAATGATGTTAAAGATTTATATGAAAACCATATGCATAACTATTTGATTTCGGTTTTAGATAAACTGAATTCAAAAATGCCTGCGGACAAAAAACTTTTTGAAGGCGGAAATATTGCAAAGCTTACCGATTACGGTAAAGTTGTGGCGGATATTATTTCCGTTGATATTATGAAATACGGTACCGTAAAAGGGTTGTTCCCTGATGTTAAAGTTGAATTTGACAAAGACGGCACCGTGCAATATGATCCAAACCTCAAATATAAAGGTGTTTCAAGCCTTGGTATCAATGAATCGGGCCCTGAATATGAAGCAAAAGCGGTTCTTTCAAAATTGAAAAAAGGCTTTGATAAAGTTGCAAAAGAAGACAACACTGAACTTGTAAATGCTTTGTACAAAAGGTTTAAAGACGTTGATATGGCAGGGCTTGTTACCGCAAAAGCCATAATTGACAGAACGGGTTCAGGTTTGAACTGGCGTTTCGACGCGGCAAAAGACGTTGCAGACCTTGACCAGAGACGTGCAAATAACCCGCAGATGAAATTTGAAGATTGCTGGGACGGTGTTATAGATTTCTGGGGCGGATTTATTGAAAAAATCCGTGATATAAATCCCGGGGCATACGTTATTGCAGAGGTTACGGACCTTTGGAGCTTCTATAACGGTTCTGATGAAGCAAAGAAAAGAGACTTCGGAAAATATACAAACCCTGATATAGCGGAAAGAATGCTGTATGACAAAACAGGTGCAACAACGGGAAGTAACTATTCAACCTTCTTTGGCTTGTACCCTGAATTTTACGGTCAAAACTATGAACACGGTACAACAAACTGGCAGGCAAATGAACATGGTAGCTTCTACGGCAGATTATACAGTATGCAGGATTTTATTCAAGGAAACGGCTTTAACAAAGGGGTCGGCGAATTCTTTAAAACCGCATCACCCCAGTTTATAAACCATAACCATATTTTTGTAAACAACCACGATAAACCACGTCCTTTTCACTGTGTGTCTTTGGATATGGAGCTTTTCTTAAGCGACTTGAAAACGGATGACGCCAAAGCTGTGGCAAGAAAAGTAACGGGCAGTGATGATTATGACCATATGAGCTCTATGGGTGTTGCTGTCGGGCAAAAATATCTTGAAATATTTAAAGAAGCCGCAAAAGACCTTGGAATTGCAGAAGATTCGCAGGATATGATGCTTATTAAAAAGGCAATTGCCGATTTAACAATGGGTAAATTTCTTGAAAATGATACTCCCGATATGCAAAGATCCCGCGCATTCGGCTTCTCTCCGTTTGATATCACAATGAAAGATGTTATTCAGCAGGCAAGATATATTGCAAAAGAAAACGATATTGAGTGGGGTCTTTCAAATAAAAAGCCTTCCGATAAGAAGCTGTCTAAAAAAGAACAAGCGCTTATTGATACAACATTTGATAAGCTTCAGCCCGGAATGAAAAAGCTTGCTTCAATGTTTAAGACAATGATGTTCACCGTTGGTGTGCCGACCCTTTTTGCAGGGGATGAAATGGCGCATTCAGGCTATGAAACGCCTACCAAAAACATTCAGCTTGCAATAAGAAATATTATTCATCACGATTGGGTAAATACATCTTCAAACAAAAAAGCCGTAAAAGAAATGTATAAAGAGGTGACAGGTGCTGCAAAGATTCATAAAAAACGTGAATTATCAGCCCTAGCAGACGGCTTCCCCTTAATCGTCCCACAGGCAGATAAAAATTACGGCGCTCTGTATAAATACAATGACAGGGGTTCTAAAGTTCTTGTTGTTTATTCAAATAAAAAAATGGACAAAGACGGTATGAACAGTATGGACCCGAATGTTCGCAAAAAACACGCTATGGCGCCTTTAAAAGAAAGGGTTGAAGATAAAATTTCAAGTATCGACCTTGAATTTATGAACCCGCAGGATGGCGCTGAAAAAGGTACAGTCGGCAAAGATAAAGATTTATTCAAGAAAATGGTTTATAAAAACGGAAAATATGTGCCGAGCGATGAAACATATATTGTTGAAAACGGCAAACTTTATCCTGCAACAAGCAGCGTCGGCCCGGGCGGTATTAAAGTTGAACCTAAGGCAATTACCAACGGTACCGTGAAAATCGAACTTGATGATGTTGCAAACGTATTCTACAAGGTGGAATAAAACGTTTAAAGATATTTATGATGAAAGGGTTTAAGGATTTTTCTTTAAGCCCTTTTGTTTTGCTATTTCACATTAACAAACCCGTATAAAGTGCCGTCGGGAGCACGCCAGTTAAACCAGCCCGTTTTTGTTTTATTGTCCATTGTAACAACTTTTGCAAGCATCCAGTTTCCCTGAATGAGCCACGGGCTTATGAATTTAGGGTAATCAAATTTATCTACAACGCTTGAGTCCGTATTCGGGGAAGAATGAAGAGATTTTTTTGTTTCGGGAAGGTTTCTAAATGTATAAAGACCGTATTTTTTACCGTATTCAAAGAATAAATCCTTATAGGAATAAAACTTTGCGCCGTTTTTGCCGTTTTCTTTTTTAAGCCACCCAAAAAGCTGTTTTTTCTGGTTATAGCACACATTCAGCCACTCTTCATCCTCGTCTTCCACACTTAAAAACACCTGATTTTCCGCAGGCTGATACAAAAGGAAAATGTCCGAAGGCTTTGTCGACCCTTTTTTATTTGATGTTATAAAATTTCCGATATTGTTCCAATAAATTCTATATACGGCTTTTGAATTCAAATCGGGCTTTTCATAAATTTCAACAAAGTTTGTAACCCTTGCCGCTCCAATCCCAAAATGATTAATTGAATTAGTATATGAAGGGGTAAAATTTGTATACGAAGGTGTAAAATCTGCCTTAACACTTTGCATTGGGCACAAAAACAGGGTAAAAACAAATAAAATAAGGGAAAATATTCTTTTCATACGTTAATATTCTATGCTTTTTTTTCGCCTTTGAAATCAACGGAATACACTATTATTTTTCTTGAAAGCGGGGTTTAAATGTGCTAAAATCGGATATTAATTTTAAAAAAGGAATTTTATTATGACAGCTTTTATTATACTTCTTATCGTTGCCCTTGTTTGCTATAATCTTTATGTTGATGTTATCAAAAAAAGAAACAAAGTACTTGAAGCATTCTCAGGTATTGATGTTCAGCTCAAAAAAAGGTACGATTTAATCCCGAATATTTTAACCGTTGCACAAAAATTTATGGACCATGAAAAAGGTCTTTTGGAAGAAGTTACAAAATTGCGCACACAAGCTCTGCAATTAATGCAAAGCTCTGATATAAACGGAAAAATCCGCCTCGATAATGATATTATGGATAAAATGCGCCAAATAATGGTTGCTGTTGAAAATTATCCTGATTTAAAATCCGATCAAACAATGATACAGGCAATTCAGACCTATAATGAGGTTGAAGAACATATTGCAGCCGCAAGACGTTTCTATAATTCCGCTGCACAAGAATTGAAAAATGCCGTGGAAATTTTTCCGTCATCCGTTTTTGCAAGCGCTATGGGTATTAAATCCGTACCTTTTATTGAAGCGGTTGAAGCGGAAAGAAAACCGATAAATGCGGCAGATTATTTAAAGTAAGGTTTTTAAATGCAGCGTAAAATGCCCCAAAATCCTGATATGCCGCAGGAAAAATCATACTACCAAATGCGGTGTGAATTTTATGAAAAATTCAAAAACGAAATCGCCCCAAAGCTTATGCCTTTTGAAAAGGAAAGACAAGTCCAGTATAATTCTATGAAGCAATTTCTGGCTCCGGCTTTTGTAATGGGTGCTTTTATGCTCTGGCTGAATTTTATATTCCTTATTGTCTTTATTCTTTTTATTGCAAGGATTTATACAAAAACCTCAAAGGCTATAGAACTTAGAATAAAAACATGTGTTATGCCTGTTGTGTGCTCTGTTTACGGCGATTTAAAATGGAAAACGGGAAACCCTATAGACCCTGTTTTGCGCGGTTTTCTTCCGTTTGCCGCTGTAGCATTGAGTCAAAGAAAAAAAATAACTTCATATGAACAAAGACAGCTGATAGAAGCTTCAATGCCCGATAATATCCCCGGTTTGGACGATTCATACGTAATACATCCTTATAAAACAAGCAATTTTGATGATATGTTTGAAGGGAATTACAAAGGTGTCCGCTATAAATTGTATGAAACATCTTCCGACACCAGAGGTGTAAAAAAACCTGTATTCAGGGGTGCCATTTTAAAGATAGATATAAACAAAAATTTTAAGGGGCATATAATAGTATGTAAAGACACGCTTTTGCACGGTTCTCCAAAGTGGGATTTGAGGCATACGGTTTTAGAAGATGTGGAATTTGAAGAAAAATTTGATGTATTCACTGATGACGAGATTGAAGCCAGATATCTTTTAACAACAACATTTATGCAAAGGCTTAATAACCTGAAAAATGTATTTGCGGCAGATAAAATAAGCTGTGCATTTTATAATTCAGAGCTTTTTATAGCGCTATTTACAAAGAAAGATTTATTTACAATAACCATGCTTGATAAGCCTGTTTATGATTTTACGTTGTATGAAACCCTGCACAATGAAATAATTTCAATATATAAGATCATTGACCACTTTAAACTGAATGAAAAAACAGGACTGTAAAACTTATGGAACAAAACAAAACCACTGAAAAATCCTACCATGATATGCGGTGCGATTTTTATGAAAAATTCAAAACAAAAATCAGACCGAAAATTTTGCCGTTTGAAAAAGAGAGAATCAATAAAAAAAGGCTTTCACTTCTTCTTTTTACGCTCTTTCTTTGTCTTGGCGTATTGCTTATCGGAATAAATCTTGTTTTTGCAGGGTTTAGTCAGGAAATATTTGTTATTGGAATTCTTTTCTTCCTTTGCGCTGTTTTTGTAAAAGATATTATTGCAAAAGCCTTTGAGCGCAAAATAAAGACAAAAATCATGGCAAATGTGTGTCCTTGTTTTGGAAATTTATACTGGGGCTCGGGCAGTTATAAAGGAGACACAGCCCTTTTGGATGCTTCCTGCGTTGTTCCGCGGTATGATTTTTCAAGCTTTGACGATATTTTTATAGGCGAGCACAAAAATGTACCTTTTGAAATAATTGAAGCGGAATACACAAGGGAAGATGGTTCAGGCAAAAGCAGAAGGACAGTTGCTGTTTTTGACGGAGTGATTTTGAAGGTTAAAATGAATAAAAATTTCAATGGGCACACGGTTATAAAGCCAGATGAATTTTTTCATCCAAAACCCGCAGGACATCTGATACATACGGTTTTAGAAGATACGGTTTTTGAAGACAAGTTTGATGTATTCACAGATGATGAGATTGAAGCCAGATATTTAATCACCCCGTCTTTTATGGGAAGGCTCAAAAACATAAAAACAGCCTTCTTTGCGCATACCATAAGATGTGCTTTTTATCAGGGTTATTTATTTATTGCCCTCTCTACCCCAAAAGACCTGTTTTCATTATGCTCTTTGGATAAGCCCGTGGATGATTTTAAACAGTATAACATTTTGTGTGAAGAAATCATTTCAATCATAAAACTTATCGACTATTTTAAATTGGATGAGAAGATTGGTTTGTAAATTTTTGTAAATTTTCAAACTTGACTTAAAACCTTTACGCGATAAGATGGTTTAAGCTAAAATTATTGTATAAAATGGGATTAGAATTGCATTTTAGAAAAGTTTTAGAAAGATTTAAGCGAAAGCAAAAACAACCAAAAACCTGAAAATATTTATAAAACAAGCTTGTATTAATTTTGTAATTACATATATTAGAGGTACTTAAATGTCAACAACACAATATGCAACCAGAGTTACTCCTATGGGCATTCCACCGACCCGTTTGAGCGAACTTCCTGATTTGATTGAAATTCAGAAGAAATCGTTTGAATGGTTTTTAAAAGAGGGCTTAAAGGAAGAGCTTCTGTCTTTTTCTCCTATTAAAGACTATACGGGAAGATTGGAACTCCACTTCCTTCCTAACTATACCTTCGATAATCCTAAATATACAATCGAAGAAGCAAGAATTCACGATTCAACCTATTCAAAACAATTAAAGGTTATGATGAGGCTTGTAAACAGGGATTCAGGGGAAATCAAAGAACAGGAAGTATATATCGGCGATATCCCGACAATGACAGATAAAGGTACATTTATCGTAAACGGCGCGGAACGTGTTATCGTATCTCAAATCGTACGTTCTCCCGGTATTTACTATAAAAAAGAAGTTTCTCCCACGGGAAAACGTCTTTATAACGCAACTTTAATTCCAAACAGAGGTGCATGGCTTAAGATTGAAACGGATTCAAATGACCTTGTTTACGTTAAAATCGATAAAAACAGAAAAATCCTTGCTACAACACTGTTAAAGGCATTAGGAATTACCCCTGTTGAGATGGAAACACTTTTCACGCACTTTGAATTCTTAAAGAAAACGCTTGAAAAAGATACTACAAATTCAACTGATGAAGCTTTAATCGAAGTATACAAAAAGCTCCGCCCGGGCGATCCTGCATCTGCTGCAGGCGGCCGTTCAATTCTTGAAGCAAGATTTTTCGATGAAAAGAAATACGACATCGGAAAAGTGGGCCGTTACAAATTAAACAAGAAATTAAACTTGAACCTTCCCGAAACGCAAAGAACAATCACCGTTCAAGATATCGTTGCAGGGGTTGAATACTTAATTAACCTTACATACGATGAAGGCGTTTTGGATGATATCGACCACCTCGGCAACAGAAGAATCCGTTCCGTTGGTGAACTTCTTCAAAACCAGTTCAGAGTTGGTCTTTCAAGAATTGAAAGAATTGTTAAAGAAAGAATGACTTTACAGGATTCTGAAACTTTAACACCTTTGAATTTGTTAAACGTTAAGCCTCTTAACGCTGCAATTAAGGAATTTTTCGGTTCATCACAGTTATCACAGTTTATGGACCAGACAAATCCCCTGGCAGAGTTGACACATAAAAGACGTATTTCAGCATTGGGACCCGGCGGTTTGATGAGAGAACGTGCAGGGTTTGCCGTTCGTGACATCCACCCTTCTCAATACGGACGTATTTGCCCTGTTGAAACTCCTGAAGGTCCGAACGCAGGTCTTATCGGTTCTCTTGCAACCCATGCAAGGGTGAATGATTATGGTTTTGTTGAATCTCCGTTCTTTGTTGTAAAAGACGGTGTTGTAACCGAAGAAGTTCACTATTTAACGGCCGATGAAGATGAAAACTACCGTGTGGCTCCTGCAGACGTTGAGCTGGATGAAAACAGAAGAATTAAAGAACCGTTTATACCTGTAAGATACCGTTCCGAATTTACAATGGGCGATTCTAAAAAGGTAGACTATTTCGGCGTTTCACCTATTCAGATTATCTCTGTTGCAACATCTTTGATACCGTTCATTGAACACGACGATGCTAACCGTGCTCTAATGGGTTCAAACATGCAACGTCAGGCAGTTCCGCTTCTAATCACCCAGAGACCTGTTGTAGGTACCGGTTTAGAAAAAAGAGCCGCTAAAGACTCAGGTATGGTGTCTGTTTCAGAGGTGGACGGTGAAGTTGTAAGAGTTGTCGGTGAAGAAATTCACATTAAAGATAATTCAGGAAAAATTCATCAATATCAATTGTTAAAATATATAAGATCAAACCAGGATACCTGTATTAACCAAAAACCGCTTGTAAGAGCAGGACAGAAGGTTAAAGCGGGCGATGTTATAGCGGACGGTGCTTCAACCCACAAAGGTGAATTGGCACTCGGTAAAAACGTACTTGTTGCTTATATGCCTTGGGAAGGCTACAACTTTGAGGATGCTATTCTTATTAACGAAAGATTGGTATATGACGATGTGTTCACATCTGTTCACATTGAAAAGCTCGAAATTGATGCCCGTCAGACAAAACTCGGACCTGAAGAAATCACAAGGGAAGTTCCGAACGTTTCTGAAGATGCCGTTCGTCATCTGGATGAAAGAGGTATCGTTAGAATCGGTGCTAGAGTTTACGCCGATGATATTCTGGTTGGTAAGATTACACCGAAGGGTGAGTCTGAACATCCTCCTGAAGAAAAACTTTTAAGAGCAATCTTTGCCGAAAAAGCAAGAGATGTTAAAGATAATTCTCTCCGTGTTCCTCATGGTGAAGGCGGAAGAGTAGTCGATGTTAAAGTGTTTGACCGCGAAAAAGGGGATGAGCTTCCTCCGGGCGCAAACACCGTTATTCGAGTATACATTGCACAAAAAAGAAAGATATCCGTTGGTGACAAACTTTCAGGACGTCACGGAAACAAAGGTATTGTATCCCGTATTCTTCCTAAAGAAGATATGCCGTTCCTTCCTGACGGTACTCCGATTGATATCGTATTAAATCCTCTTGGTGTACCTTCTCGTATGAATGTTGGCCAAACGTATGAATGTCTGCTTGGTTTAGCGGCATACTTAACGGGCAACCACTATGAAGCACCTCCGTTTGATGAAATGTACGGTGCGGCACAGTCTGAAGTTGCAACAAGAGAAGAATTAATTAAAGGTATCAAAGAATCAGGCCACGATTGGGTTAGAGAAGATGGTAAAGTAACCCTGTATGACGGAAGAACGGGCGAACCGTTTGATGAACCTGTTGCTGTCGGTCTTTCTTACATATTGAAACTAGTCCACCTTGTTGATGATAAAATTCACGCAAGATCAACAGGCCCCTACTCACTTGTTACACAACAGCCTCTGGGCGGTAAAGCTCAATTTGGCGGCCAAAGGTTCGGGGAAATGGAAGTTTGGGCACTTGAAGCGTACGGTGCGGCTTACACTCTTCAAGAAATGTTAACAATTAAATCAGATGATGTTAACGGAAGAAGCAGAGCTTATGAAGCTATCGTTAAAGGTGACAACATTCCAAGACCGGGTATCCCTGAATCATTCAAGGTATTGGTTCGTGAATTGCAAAGTATCGGCCTTGATATTGCCGTTGCGAAAAAAGGCGGCGAAGAAGTTGATTTAATGTCCGATACGGACGATTTAAGAAAGTCTGCTCCAAAAAGAGTGCTCTCTGATATGGATTCTGAACTCTTAAATATCAATTTCTTTGAAACACCAACAACATTTAAAGACTAATCTGATTTCAGATTAGTCTTTCATACCAAAATTTAAACAATAACTAAGAATTAAGGAGACAAGATAAAGTGTCAACAAGTATAGATTATTTTGATTATATACGAATCTCAATAGCATCAAGCGAAAGAGTTCTAAAATGGTCATACGGCGAAGTTACAAAGCCTGAAACCATTAACTACAGAACTTTAAAGCCCGAACGCGACGGTCTTTTTTGCGAAAGAATATTCGGGCCTTCAAAAGACTGGGAATGCTATTGCGGTAAATATAAAAGAGTGCGCCACAAAGGTATTATCTGTGAACGCTGCGGAGTTGAAGTAACGGATTCAAAAGTGCGCCGTCACAGATTGGGCCACATTAAGCTTGCAGCACCCGTGAGCCATATCTGGTTTTTAAAAGGTATTCCAAGCTATCTCGGACTTTTGCTTGATATGACATTAAAAGATTTGGAACAGATTATCTACTTTAACAACTATGTTGTAGTAGATGGCGGCGAAAGCCCGTTTAGAAAATTCCAGCTTTTAACCGAAGAAGAATATGAAGATTATATTTTAGAAAACGAAGACAGCCAGCTCAAAGTGGGTATCGGGGCTGAAGTTGTTAAGGAATTATTATCAGAAATCGAACTTAACAAACTTGCTGATGATATCAGAGCAGAGCTTGATTCTGCAGGCGGTTCAGTTCAAAAGAGAGCTAAATTAATCAAAAGATTAAGATTGGTTGAATCTTTAATTGAATCCGAAACAGAACCAACCTGGTTTATTATGGATGTTCTCCCCGTAACTCCTCCGGACCTTCGTCCTATGGTTCAGCTGGATGGCGGACGTTTTGCAACATCAGACTTAAATGACCTTTACAGAAGGGTTATAAACAGAAACAACCGTCTTGCAAGACTTTTAGAGATGGGCGCACCTGAAATTATCGTTAGAAACGAAAAGAGAATGCTTCAGGAAGCTGTTGACGCTCTTATTGATAACGGCCGCCGCGGAAGAACGGTTGTAGGCCCGAATTCAAGACCTTTGAAATCTTTATCAAACATTATCGAAGGTAAACAGGGTCGTTTCAGACAAAACCTTCTCGGTAAACGTGTTGACTACTCAGGCCGTTCCGTTATCGTTGTAGGTCCGCAGTTGAGCTTAAATCAGTGCGGTCTTCCAAAAGAAATGGCAATTGAATTATTTAAACCGTTTGTTGTAAATAAATTAATCGAACGCGGTTTGGTTCAAAATATTAAGTCTGCAAAGAAAAAGATTGAAAGATCAGAGCCCATCGTATGGGATATATTGGAAGAGGTAGTAGATGGGCACCCCGTATTGTTAAACCGTGCCCCAACCCTCCACAGACTTGGTATTCAGGCATTTGAACCAATTTTGGTTGAAGGCAGAGCTATTCAATTGCACCCGCTTGTATGTACGGCATTTAACGCCGACTTCGACGGTGACCAGATGGCTGTTCACGTTCCGCTTTCAATTGAAGCGCAAACCGAAGCCAGAATGCTTATGCTTGCAACAAACAATATTCTTGCCCCTGCAACAGGTAAGCCGATTATTACACCTTCTCAGGATATGGTACTAGGTATTTACTATTTAACTATTCTGAAAGATGAAAGTGCTCCCGTTAAAGGTTATTTCCATAACTTTATGGATGCAATTTCAGCGCTTGAGCTCGGTAACATCAAACTACACGATAAAATTGTCGTAAGAGATGAAGAAGGCAAGAGAATTGAAACAACGGCAGGCAGAATAATGTTTAACGAAACGGTAAGAAAATCTGTCCTAAGCCATTAATATAGGCAGGACAGGCTTTCTTCAAGCCGCGATTATAAATTTTAAAGAACTTTAAATAAGAGGGAAAAAATAAAAATGACAACTTTGACTCCTGAAAGTGCAGCAAAAAAGAAAAAACATATAGATTTTATAAATAAAACCGTTGATAAAAAAGGTTTAAACAAGCTTCTTGCTCAAATCTATCTGGAGATGGGCGGAGCAAAAACTGCCGAACTTGCAAACAACCTTAAAAACTTAGGGTTTAAATATGCGACAAAAGCAGGTACCACAATTTCAATCCACGACCTTTCGGTTCCATCCGTTAAGGGCAAACTTTTAAAAGAAGCTCAAGAACAGATTGAACAATCAACTTACCGTTATATGAAAGGTGAAATCACAGAGGTTGAGCGTTATACAAAAGTTATTGACACCTGGTCCGAAACCACTGCAAGATTAACGGAACAGGTTGTAGAGAACTTTGATAAATTAAACCCCGTTTATATGATGGCATTCTCCGGTGCGAGAGGTAACTTATCTCAGGTATCTCAGCTGGTTGGTATGCGTGGTTTGATGGCTGATGCGCAAGGACAGATTATCGACTTGCCGATTAAATCAAACTTTAAAGAAGGCCTCTCTTGTACCGAATACGTTATTTCATCATACGGTGCACGTAAAGGTCTTGTAGACACGGCGTTAAAAACAGCCGACTCAGGATATTTGACAAGACGTCTCGTTGACGTTGCACAGGATGTAATTATCCGTGATGCGGATTGCCACACTGAAAAATCAATCAAGATGACTGCCATTATGGATGGTGAAAACGTAATCGTTCCTCTGTTGGACAGATTGTTGGGCAGAACCGTTGCTCAGGATATAGTTGATAAAGACGGAAACGTTTTAATTGAAAGAAACACGACAATTGACCGTGATGATATTGCAAAAATCAAAGATTTAGGCTTAACGGAAGTAGATGTAAGATCGACATTAACCTGTGAACTCGAATACGGTATTTGCCAGAAGTGTTACGGCTGGGCGATGACCACACAAAAACTTGTAGATGTGGGCGAAGCTATCGGTACAATTGCGGCACAGTCAATCGGTGAACCCGGTACACAGCTTACAATGAGAACGTTCCACACGGGCGGTGTATTCAAAGGTTCAGGTGCTATGAAACAGGTGCTGGCACCGTTTGACGGTAAAGTTGAAGGTAATGTTCGAACAAGAGAAATGAGAACCCGTCATGGGGATATCGTTCAGGTTGCAATTAAAGAAGCGGACATCACATTTGCAGGCAAAAAAGAGTCCGAAAAAATTCATATTCCTGCAGGTGCAAAGGTTATGTTTACAGACGGGGCTGAATTCAAAAAAGGCGAGAAAATTGCTGAATTTGAACCTGTATCAAAAGGGGACGGCTCACGTTTAACGGAAAAAGCAACAAAGGATATTACATCCGATATTTCAGGCGAAGTTGTATTTGACGATTTTGTTGCTGACGAAAAGAAAGACCGTCAGGGAAACATTTCAAGAACTTCAAACAAATCAGGTATTGTTTGGGTGCTGGGCGGTGATGTTTATACGCTTCCTGCAGGCTCTAAGATTCTGGTTTCAGACGGACAGAAGATTAAAAAAGGCGAAAAACTTGCCGAAACATTGATTGTTTCCGAACACGGCGGTGAAGTTCGCGTGAACAATTCACTTGAAGTTGAGAAAGTGAAGTTTGAAGGCAGAACCATTAATAAAATTGTTGCAGGTAAGGAATTAACAATTGTTATTGCTTCAATTCAGCCTTCAAATGCCGTGTTTGAACAAACCAAAAAAGAACAAATCTGGCATGTGACAGAAACCGATGAAAAATATATCGTTAAATCTCCGATTGATACAACCGTTGAAAACGGTATGATTATTGCCGAATTGATTGATGACGAGCACAAAGTTGCAAGTTCTGGCGAAATCAGATACAACGGTATTGAAGTGGATGAAAATCAGGTAGTTGTTCAAGGCGGTGAAGTTGTATTCATCCCTGAAGAAATTCACCAGATTTCAAAAGATTCAAGCTTAAAACTTGTTGAATCCGGAACTTATGTTGAAGCGGGCACAGAAGTTGTTAAAGACTTATACACGCATATTGACGGTATTGTTGAAATTAAAGAATTCAATGATATTATCCACGAAGTAATTGTCCGCCCCGGTGAATTGCATACGCTTGATTCAATCAACGACTTAAAGGTTGAAGAAAATGAAGTAATTAAGGCAGGTACTGTTGTTGCAGGCAAAATCAAAGCTAAGGTTGATTCAATTGTAACAATTGTTGAAAATGACTCCGATGTTCTTGAGTTGGATGATTTGGATGAAGAAATAACAGAAGATATTGTTGATGAAGATTCGCTTGAAAAACAATCCGTTCAAATCTTAATCAGACCTGTTCAAAGCTTTAAAATCGAGCCGAAGGATGTTTCAATCAAATTTGATACAACCGATGAATCAATTGAAATCCTTCCTTTAACACAGTTACAATATAAAGACGGCGCAAGGGTTAGAAACCTTGATGGCGCAGTTCTTACAAGAACTTCTCTCGTACTTTCAATGTCAGGATATTTAAGCCACCTGAAAGGTCTTGTTGAGCTTGATAAGGAAGGCAGTTTAAAAATTGTTGTTCTTGAAACATTGATTGTAAGACGTGAGCAGGATGATACAAGAACGCTTTCATCAACTCAGACCGAGCTTTTGGTTGAAAACGGCCAGATAATTGAACCGAGAACACCTGTAACAAAAACACAGGTTCTCTCCGTTGATAACTCTGTTGCAAGTATTAAGTCACCTGACAAAGAGCTTAGAAGGTTACTTTTGGTTTCAGAAAAATATGAACAAAAAGTTCCTGTTAAATCTAAGCCTACCGTTAAAGTCGGTGAATTTGTGAAGCTTGATAATATAATTTCATCTTCAGGTGATACATCAACGGCTTCAGGTCAGGTTATTGCAGTCGGCAAGGATTCTGTATCGGTAAGACTCGGACGTCCGCATCTTATCAGCCCAGGTACACTTTTACAGGTAGAAAACGGCGCTTTGATATTAAGAGGCGATCTGCTTGCGACTCTGGTATTTGAAAGACAAAAAACGGGCGACATCGTTCAAGGTTTGCCTAGGGTTGAAGAACTTCTTGAGGCAAGAAAACCGAAAGATTCTGCAATTGTTGCGGAAGAAGACGGCGTAGCCGAAGTTGAAATCGAAGATGATGTTGCAAGACTTTATATCGTGAATGAAAACGGCAGAACCGAAATAAAATATCCGATTGAATCCAGCGTAATCGTTATGGATAAACAGAAGATAACAAAAGGTCAGCCGTTGACTTCAGGTCCTTTGAACCCGCATGACGTTATCAGATTAAGAGGTACATTTGCGGCACAACAATACCTTGTTGATGAAGTTCAAAGGGTTTATCGTTCACAAGGCGTTGAAATTGCCGATAAACACGTTGAAGTTATTGTAAGACAGATGAGTAAGAAGGTTAAAGTTGTAGACTCAGGTACTACAAAGCTTCTTCCCGGTGAACTTGTTGAGCTTAAGGTGATTGAGGCTGAAAATGCAAGAGTTGGAGCCGAAGGCGGTGAAGTTGCAACTTATGAAGCACTTCTTCTCGGTATTACAAAAGCTTCATTGAATACCGAAAGCTTTATTTCAGCAGCGTCCTTCCAGGAAACAACAAGAATTCTGACGGAAGCCGCGGTTGAAGGCAAGAAGGATCTTCTCAGAGGCTTGAAAGAAAACGTTATTATCGGTAGGTTAATTCCTGCAGGTACGGGGTATCATCATTTGATTAATGCAAATGAAGAAAAAGAAAAAGAAGCCCTGAAACGTGCTCAGCAAAAGAATCAGGCAAGAAAGCCTTCCGCAATTTTGGAAGAAATTGAAGGAATGTTCGGTACGCCCGATTTTACAATTGAGTAAGATTGATTGATATTATAAAAAGGCTGTAGGTATTGTGCTTACAGCCTTTTTGTTTTATGAATTTTTTAGGGATTTTTGTATTTGTGTCGATTTGCTTTCAAATCCGGGACACAGCGCACACTAAAGGCATAGGTAGTAGCGTTGTAGTTCTCATTGAAATTGCCATTGTTCAGGTTGCGGTTATAGTATGTCGTACCGCTCTTAACCGTGCCTGACCATACGAAGCGCGGCTCGCAGTAGTTATTCGTCGCGCCCGGGCAGCTTGTCGTCCAGTTGCACTGCAAGGCGCCGTAACCTGAATATTTGTCACAGAGCTCGTCTGTAGATTTCTTTTCACTTCATAGATTTCAGGTTTTCGGACACGGGGCGAAGCCTCAGATTATTGGCTTGCTTTGTTCAGCTAAAGCGTCATAATCTCTTTAATGGTCCTCATCCCTAAAATCTCTTTCGCTTAAAGAAATCCAAATCCGGGACACAGCGCACACCAAAGGCTTGGGTACTATAGTATGAATTCTCGGTAAAGGACCCGCTATTCAGGTATCTATAGTAGTGGTAAGTGCTGCTTGCCGCCGTGCCTGACCATACGATGTTCGGGTTGCAGTTGTTATTGTACGAGCCCGGGCAGCCACCGTTCTTATTGGAGCACTGTAAGGCGCCGTAACTGGCTGAACCGCCGTCGCAGAGCTGTTTTTCTCAATTTCAAATATTTACAACGAAGACAGGGCGGTCTGTTGCACATCTGCCTGTAATTAAATAGATTAAAGCATAGTGCTTCGCAACAGTCTTCTTTTGCAAATATTTTTCATCTCGAAAATTCAAATCCAAGGACACAGCGCACACCTGTGGCGTAGAGGTTATTATTGAAAGTCAGATTGAAACTGCCTGATTTCAAACGATAGCCCCAATTGCTTCCACTCGCTGCCGAAGCCCATACGCCGTCCGGGTAGCAGTTGTTAGTAGAGCCCGGGCAGCCGCCGGTGTTATAGTTGCACCGTAAGGCTCCGTAACCTGAATTGATGTCGCAGAGCTGTTGTATCAGCTTTCGTTTTCTCAATGTGCGGCTGTGTCTGAAATAGAAATTAAGCGGGTAGAATAATTCAATAACATAAACTTTATCGAATGATTGCCGATATATAAAATATGGACATATAAACCGCAAAAACTTTGCGGCCCCGCTTTGACGATTTGAATTCCCTATCTGTCAAAACCCGTAAGTTCTGACACTCTAAGGGTAATATCATAATCCAATATTACCCTTAGCATTTAATTCGGGGCAAATATATTAACAATGAAAATAATCAAACATCGTAAAATTATTTCTACGGCTTGCCTTCATAGGTAATATCAGTAAACTTTATTGCAGGTACAATTTTTAAAAAATGAAATCGTAAAAACCAAAGGATGATGAAAATGAAGAAAATTTTAACTTTTTTAATATGTGCCGTTATGATGGGTTTTAGTGCGCAAAATGCTTTTGCTGACGAGCTTGAAGACGTACAGACTTTTTTTGACGATTATATAAAGGCTGCAAATTCTTATTCTAAAACAGTGACGGATTTTTATCTGCCTGATGCAAAGATTATAAGGGTTGTTGTAAAACCTGACGGTGCAACAAAAAGTGTGGATTTTCCAATGCAAAGATATAAAAGCGAGCTGAAAAAAGGCCAGCCCTTAGCTCGTCTTTCAAGATACAAAAATAAATATACGGAAAGAAAGTTTGAAAAATTGCCTGACGGAGATTATAAAATCTCTGCCCTGAGGACTCCAAACGGTGATAAAAAGGCGCTTCCTTTTTATTTCATCGTAACAAAAACCGATGACGGGTGGAAAGTGAAAGAAGAATCTATGCAAACAACGGTGCAAAAATTTCTTACTTCAAAATAGTACATAGCGGCCATTCATTTTTACCTAAAACAATATAAAAAGCTTGAAAACACCGTAAAAAAGCCCTTGCTTAAAATTGCAGGGGCTTTTTAATCTTGTTTATTAGAGCAGTTTACCTGTTCTGTGTGAAATCAGAAGCATTTCTCATATCGTTTAAATATTGCTGACCGTTCATAACTTCCTGATAGAGCTGGTTCAGGTTTTGTTCAAGCTTGTTTAAAACCTGCTGAGCATAGTTTTGCGCACCGTCTTTAATTCTTATGGATTCTTCGTTTGCATTTAAACGTACGCTTTCTGCTTCATTAAAGGCTTTCATTTTAATGTCTTCACATTCTTGAATGACCTGTTCTCTGAAACTTTTTGCCTTTTCTTCCATATCGCGCATAATGCTTGATTCGTTCAGCATTCTGTGACGCTCGTTTTCGGCATCCGCAATAATTCTGTCCGCCTTCATTCTTGCATCCTGCAGAATGTCATCTTTCTTTCTCAAGATAACATGGGCGTCTCTTATTTCATTTGAAACAGCATCGGGGAAACCGTTTATAATTTTTGACAATTCCTTGCTTTTCACCACTACATAATGACCCGGTATAATGTGCAGTCCCACTTCCCAGAGTTCGTTCAGTTTGTCTATTAAATCATACATTTTTTCTTCTGATTGTGACATGCTGATATTGCCTTTCGTTCATTAAACATTTTGTTTATGCTTTTGTAAATATTCTACCACACTTTTTGGTACAAATTTGGAAACATCCTGCCCGAGGGATGATAATTCTTTAACAATCCCCGAGCTTATAAAATTGTATTTCGGTTTTGTGATTAAAAAAACAGTTCCGATTTCAGGCGCAATAGCCTGATTTGTCTGGGACAGCTGCATTTCATATTCAAAATCCGAAACTGCCCGAAGCCCCCTGATTAAAAACTTTGCACCCGTTTTTCTCGCATAATCGATAGTGAGGCCTTCAAAAGAGCCTACTTCAACATTTTTCAAGGTCTCCATTTCTTCTATGGATTTTCTGATAAGCTCCACTCTGTCTGATGTTGGCATATAGGATTTTTTGGAATTATTTTTAAGCACGGCAATTATAACTTTGTCAAACATAGACGAAGCGCGCTCTAAAATATCCAGATGTCCTTTTGTGACAGGATCAAAGCTGCCCGGGTACACTGCAATTTTCATTTCTTTGGTGTTTTCCATTAATAATATTATATTATTAAAATTTTTTTGCCCAAAACACATGTTTTCACATGCGGGTTAAATGTAAAGATTTTGTTACAATATTGCTTTTTGGTATTTAAAAAATGTTTGATAATTTGTTAAATATTAACAAAAAAACTTGCGGGAGCGAAATATTCATATTACTATTCTCTAAAAAAGGAGTAAAAATGTCTTTTAAAAATATTAATAAAAAAGCAATATTTGCGGGGTTAGTCGCTTTTTTACTTTTTGTTACGGCATTTTATCTTGGAGTTGTAACTTCCGGGTATAAAATAAACAAGGAAAATGCAGGTAATCTTAAAAAAGAAAAAACAGCAAATTTAATTTCGGCTTCAAATGATAAAAAATCAACTTATTATTCATACAGTGCTTTTGATGAAAAATTCTACGGTCCTTTTGATAGAGAAAATGTTAAAAAGGGCGATTTTTATGTAAAAATAGGCATTCCGCAGGGCTCGGGCGGTTATTCTCTGTTTCAATATTTTAATAAAAATAAAGAACTTTTGAATGCAGATAAAAAAGGTTTGTGTTCATTTGGTCCTTTTTTGTATTCAAACAATAATCTTTATATGGAAAACGCGGGGCAGCTGTATAAAATTCATCCCGAATCGGATTTTGTCTGCTTTCCGATAAGAGATGATGAGTATGTGAAGCTATCCGTAAAAAGAATTCTGTTAAGTGATTTAAAAAATGGCGATAAGGTTGATGTTTCAGGGTATGAATATTTTTATTTTGATAAATATGTAAGCCCGAATTATTTAAATGGTGTTCAATTTGCACCAAAGAAAAATGAAGAAATTAAGGCAAAAGTATTTTATTTTGCCGAGGACAACAAAACACAGGAAAGACAGATTGATTTTGCGATAACATCAAAAAAATAATCTTTACAAAGGAGTGGATTTTTTAGCTTTTCCCATGACTTTTTTTAAAAAATCATTAATTTGAATGATATTAGTCGTGTGTTATTAAAGTATTATATCTTCTTGACGTCGACTATAGCAGAAAAGATGTAAATTGCCATCAAATTTTCGTTTAAACTGCTATAAGGTTTGATTTTCAAGGGGAGACGAGTTTTAAATCAAGATGTTTAATCCTGCCATACAAAGTTATATAAATTCTTCGGGCGAAGCCCAGGCAAAGCAGCGCGCAAGACAAATTGACGCGTATTTAAACTCAATCTATCCGACAGAAAACAAGCCTGCGCCTCAAGTTGAAACCAAGGATTTCGGGGCGAAGCCTTTTCGGGAAGTTTTAAATTCATCGGAAGGCTCTAATCAGGTATTCAAGCTCGATACTCCTCCCGTTGCGCCTTTTGGTGCGCTTTCAATGTCAAACAGGACGGGTAAAATGAGCAAAAATGAAATCCTGAACCTTATTGACGCTACAGCGCACAAATATGGTGTTGATAACAAGCTTGTTCGCGCTCTTGTAAAACAGGAATCGGGGTTTAACCCGAATGCGAAATCCTATGTCGGTGCTATGGGCTTGATGCAATTAATGCCTGCAACGGCAGCAGGGCTTGGTGTTAAAGATCCGCTTGACCCTGTTCAAAACGTAGATGGTGGTGTTCGATATTTAAAATCAATGCTTGAACGGTTCAACGGAAACAAAATTCTTGCCCTTGCGGCATATAATGCAGGCCCTAATGCGGTGAAAAAGTATAATGGTGTTCCGCCCTATAAAGAAACTCAAAACTATGTCAGGTCGATTTTAAGTATGTACCTGTAAATAATGATTAACAAATAAAGGAAAATAAGATGACTGAAGGATTCAGCCCGAAAATCAATTTGAATGACAGAATGGAGCCGTCTAAAATTACGACAAGTCTCTCTCCAATGCGCTTTAAAAGTGTGGAGCAGCCTGAAACAACAGACTTTAAGAGTGTTTTTTCAGGTCTTGTTGAAAATTTAAACAGGGAAATGAACGCCCCCGATGAGCTTACAAAGGATGCTATGATGGGAAAAGCGGATGTTCATGATGTTATGGCGGCCATTGCAAAATCCGAAATTCATTTAAACGTTGCAACGACTGTTGTCGGAAAAGTCATCCAAACGTATGAAAAAATTATGCAAATTCAAATCTGACATTACCTAATAACGATTTTAATAGTATAATTATTTGTGTAATAAGCTAATTGTATAGTAAATTGTATTGTACCGGTGCAAATATGTATAAAAACTGCGCCTGACGGCAGGGAAAGACCGCAAAAGAAACCAGGAAAGATATAAATTGCCCTATGGATTTTAAAAAGATAATGGAAAATAAACCGTTATTTTACGGCATTATAGCAGGTGTTGTTATTCTGCTGCTGCTTGTTGTTATTGTAGGTGTTTCGGTTTCAGCCAATGCAAATTCCAAGCCCGGTGTTGTAAAAGAAAAGGTTATAAAAGAACCGTATGATCTTTTCACAACGGATAAAATCGGTCAGGCGCTTGAGGTGCAAGCGCTTTTGGCGCGCGAAGGGATAAAGGTGCAAAGAAGGGTGGACGGTACAAAATCCACGCTTTATCTTGAAAACTATACGCAAAGCGAAAAAGATATGGCTCTTCTTGCAATTGTAAGAAGCGGCATTGTAGACCAGCATATCGGTCTTGAAATATTTGATAACGGAGATTTTACATCCACAAAAGAAGATAAAAGAATACGTCTTGCGCGTGCAATAAACGGTGAACTTGCAAGATTAATCAGGAAAATTTCAGGGATTAAGAATGCTCAGGTGTTTATTTCGATTCCTGAACAAAGTTTCTTTGCAAACAAACAGAAACCGATAACCGCAACCGTTCAAATCCAGCTTGATGACGGCCAGAGACTTGATAATATGAAGATTAAGGCAATTACAAATCTTCTTCTGGGCGCAGTTCAAGGCTTGGAGGCTGATAATATTTCAATAACGGATACCAACGGTAATGTGTATAACAGCATTATTGGCGGTGCAAACGACGCCCTCTCAAAGGTTGAAGAAAACGATAAATATATGCAGCAAAAAGTTGCGGCACAATTAGACAGACTTGTGGGTAAAGGAAATTATGTTGTAACTGTTTCAACCTTTCTAACGCAGGCCCCAGTTGAAAAAACAAGCATAATTTATGACCCGCACTCCAAAACTGCCGTAAACGAACAAGGGTTCACGGAAAAACTCGGGGATGTTTCAAACGATTCAAACTCTGCAACAAACGCCGTGAGCGTATATCTTCCCTACGGGGTTCCCGGGGGCGGTGCAAATTCGACTCAGGACAGAAGATACGTTCGCTCTGCCCATGAAACTCAATACGGTGTTTCAAAAACGCAGGTTAACGAATATATGAAAGAAGGGGTAATTGAAGAAATTTCAATCGCTGTTTCTCTTGAACAATCCGCAATTCCTATGAGTATGACAATTCAGGAGTTGAAAGAATTGATTGCAAATGCCGCAAGCCCTCTTGTTGACCCTGAAAATGTTTCAATTGCT
Source organism: uncultured Vampirovibrio sp. (assembly GCA_910578465.1). GTDB lineage: Bacteria > Cyanobacteriota > Vampirovibrionia > Gastranaerophilales > Gastranaerophilaceae > MGBC122484. Next base: position 72,082 of record CAJTPW010000001.1, read on the forward strand.
TTTGTTGAAACAAATTCTCCGATTTTAGCTCCGGATAGTCCAAACCAGCTGCCAAAACCTGAAGAATCAGGAAACCCGTGGTGGGTTGTAGGTCTGGCGCTTTTGATCGGGCTTGGCTTTGGCTTAAAACATATAGCACAAAAGGTAAGGCAGGAAGCTGAACGTCAGGAAGAAGAGCTTGAGCTTTTAAGACAAAAAACGGAAGAACAGGAAAAGCAGCTTAAAGATGTGAATATGAAGGCGGCAGAGCTTATACAAAAACAGGCCCAAATGGCGCAAAATCTTATTGAACAGCAAAATATGCAGATGATACAGGCGCAACAGGCAGCACAGGCCGCAATGGCGCAAAATGCCGCACCCGCTGCCGCGCAAACGGCACAAACCGCAAGGCGCCCTGTTGATATTAATGATGAAATCAGAGAGCTTTCAATGGATTTTAATGATATGGATGAAAACCTTGCTGTTGAAAAATTGAAAAACTGGATTGAAACAAACTAGCCCATATTAAAAAATCAGGGTAAAATAAATATTAAAATGAGAAGAGGGGATTAATTAAAAAATAATACCTGAAAATACCAAGGGGAGCCGTCGTGGCGGATGACAAAAGAGTTATAGAAGGGTTCAGCCCCCAAGATTTTGCAAAAAACCTGGCAGCACAAGCAAGCCAGGTAATTCCTGCTGACATCCAGCCTGCCGACAAAAAGTTTATAATTGATATTGTTTATAAATTTTGTGTTCTCTCGGGGGATGCCCTTGTAAAAGACGCTGCGCTTAATCTGGATGCGGGGCAGGCTTCTTTAATTACCCAGTTTATAGGCGAATGGTCTTTCCATAAATCAATTGACCTTTTAAGGGCAAAAATAAATCCGCAGCTTCGTGAAGGTATTTTGCAAAGGGTAGCATTTACGGTCTTTGAAATTGCAAAGCAGGCTGTTGTAAAGAAAATGCCGCAAGAGCAAATCATTCCCCTTGTGGAACATCACGTAAACACTTGTTTTAAACAGGCGATTGAAGATTTAAAGGCAAAAGGGGCGATTGATGAAAAGGCTTCGGATAATGCATTGAATCAATCTAATATTGATTCAATGGCAAAAACGGAGGCTGAAAAAGAATCAGGAAGTGCAGTCGGTGCTACAATGTCCGATGCAAAAATCTTAAAGCTTGCCTCGCTGGCGCTTTTGATTAAAAATTTTCCGTCCGATAAAATTAAAAACATCATAACAAAATTTAACAAGCCCGAGGCTCAGGTTTTAATTCAATATCTTAAAATGCCTGATTTGGAAACCAAGGTGGATAAAGACATAACGGCAAGGTGTATCGGCGAAATAAGACAGGCGCTTCCCGAGCCGAAGGTTGTAAGTTTTGAGCGGTGTTATAAAAAATTATGTAAAATTGTTAAAAATTCGGATAAAAATGAAGTTTCTAATATTATAAAAGATGAAAGACCGCAAATTAAAGACTTTGTGCTCTCGCCCTATGTTAAAGACGAAGTCATAATCCCTGCGCATGTTGCGGCGGTTGTATGCAAACATCTTGAAGAAAAAATTGTACAATAGAGTTGCTATAATAAACCAAAACATAAAATAAGGCCTGTATGATAATAAGAAGAAGGACGACACCCGTACAAAAAGCGTCCGATAACATTGAAAATATTGAAAAAAATAAAGCTTCGCAAGAAATTGCCGAAGCAAAACAAGGTGATGTTCAATATATCGAGTCTTCAAACCCTATGGAGGAGCCTGTTGAAGGCCCTGTCGTTATGCAAAATACGGCGGAACCCGTAGGGGCTGTCATAACTCAAATGCCCGAGCCTCAGCCCCCGAAGGTTTTAACTCCTGAAGATGAGATGGCTCAAAAACTTGAAGAAATTGAAAAGATTGATATTACAAGCCTTGAATTTAAAGAAAGGTTTGAAAGGCGCAGAGGCGAAAGACGCAGAGGCTATAGAAGAATTGATGAGAGAACCCTTGTTTCCCGCGCACAGGAAGAAGCACAAAGTATCAGGGAGCTTGCGGCAAAGGAAGGGTATAAAAACGGCATTGAAGAAGCGCATACAGAGCTTGAAACACTTAAAGCTTCCCTGTCTGAATTTTTGGGAAGCAAGAAGGAGGCATATGATGCCCTATCCGATGATATGCTTGAATTATCTCTTGAAATTGCAAAAAAAATAATTAAAAAAGAAGTGGAATTATCCGACGATATTTTAAAAGGTGTGCTCGCGGAAGTGTTTGACGAGATTTCATCAAATGAAGAAAAGATAACAATTAAGGTTGCACCTGATGAAGTGGATTTTGCACGTGCTTCAATGCCCGATGTGTTAAAAAATTCGGCAATTGACGCAAAGATTGTGATTGTTTCGGATGAAGCAATAGAAAAAGGAAGCTGTGTTGTCATAACCTCAAACGGGGTAATTGACGCAAACTTTTCAACCCAGCTTGCCATAATTCAAAATGCCTTCGGTATCTATAAAGGAGGCAACTAATGGCACAGGCAAAGGGCGGAGCCGCAAATAATCCTATATCTGAAATTGCTCTTGCGGTATTTGTAATTCTCCTAATCTTGATTTTACTTATGGAAATGCCAAATTGGGTTATCAATTTTTCAATTTCATTAAACATAACACTTGGAATTGTGCTTTTGATGATATCCCTCTATGTGCAAAAGCCTCTTGAATTGGCTGCTTTTCCTTCAATTATTCTTATCGGAACAATGTTTCGTCTTGTTTTATCAATCGCCTCCACCCGTCTTATTCTTGCAAAAGGGGATGCGGGGCAGGTAATCGAGGCGTTCGGACAGTTTGTTACGGGCGGGAATATGATTGTAGGGGGCGTAATCTTCCTTATTATTACCGTTGTGCAGTTTATGGTAATCACAAAAGGTGCCGAGCGTATCGCCGAAGTTTCCGCAAGATTCGCACTGGACGCTATGCCGGGTAAACAGATGACAATTGACGCCGATTTTAACGCGGGGCTAATATCTCCCGAAGAGGCCGTAAAACGTCGTGAAGACCTGCAAAGAGAATCATCGCTCTTCGGTTCAATGGATGGTGCGATGAAATTTGTTAAGGGAGATACGATTGCAGGTATCATTATTACCGTAATAAACATTTTGGGCGGTTTGATTATCGGGGTTGCGATGAATCAAATGCCGATGGCAGACGCCGTTTCAAAGTATACCGTGCTTACAATCGGGGACGGTTTGTGTTCCCAGGTGCCTTCTCTTTTAATGTCAATATCATCAGGTATCGTGATGACACGTTCTACTGCGGCCGCAACTTCTTTGGGTAAGGATGTTTCTGCTCAGATTATGTCCAAACCGCAGAGCTTGTTCTTCGCGTGCGGCTTTTTAATGTTGATTGCTTTGACATCAGGAATTACGGGGCTTCCATGGTGGCCTTTTGTGTTGTTTACTTTAATTATAGCGGGCGCAGGTTTTTCCGTGCTTGTAAATCAGGATGTTCAGCAGCAATTAGGGCAGCTGGATGCGGTTAAGCAAAATATGCAGGACCTTGTTAACCCTAATAAGATGTATGAGCGTCTTGGTGTAGATGTTTTGAGTTTACAGGTCGGGGCGGGGCTTCTGGTTATTGCAGACCCTGATCAGGACGGGCAATTGCTTGCAAAAATTGCAGCTTTAAGGCAAAGGGTGACGGATGAGCTCGGCTATATCATTCCAAACATCAGAATTATGGACTCTTCTGCTATTGCGGATAATGAATATTTAATTGCAATCCGTTCAAATACTGTTGCAACAGGCATGGTGTATCCGGGGAAATTTATGGTAATTGCGGATCAGTGGGAAGCATTGGGTAAAAAAGTGCCCGATAATGTTATTGTAAGCGTTGACCCGACTTATCAATCTCAGGCTTACTGGCTTGACGGGCAATATATTAATAAAAATGACCGCATAACTGCAGTAGATTCGGTTGATGTTATCGTAACCCACCTGCAGGATTGCGTTCGAAAATATGTAGATGAGGTTATGACAAAAACGGATGTTTTAAAGCTTATGGAGCTTGTTAAATCACAAGACCCGACGCTTGTAAACGACCTTGTGCCGACGATTATTTCCACATCCGATTTAAGAAAAATCTTTGTAAACTTAATTAGAGAAAAAGTTTCAATTAAAGATATTATATTTATCTTTGAACGTTTATGTGATTATGCAAGGTTTTCAAAAGAGCCTGATATATTATCCGAAAGGCTTCGTGCAGCACTCGGGCGCCAGATTTGTCTTGCAAATTCAAATAAAGACAAGGTTTTATATGCACTTACGCTTTCATCCGAATGGGAAAAGACACTTGATGATTCCTGCCAGAGAACAGAGCTTGGTACAATGTTCCTTTTAAACCCGATGCAGGTTCAGGAATTGATTGAAACCACGGCAAATACTTTGATGAAGGCACATCAGGCAGTGGGGAGCCAGCCTGTAATTCTTTGTTCGCCAAGAATCCGTCTGCCTTTGTATCAAATGCTTGAACGTCATATTCCGACCATTGTTGTAATTTCATACTCTGAGCTTATAACGGATATTCGCGTTGAAGCCATCGACACAATCGGGGAAGGGTATTAACAGTCCGCGTTAAAGGTTGTAAAAGGTTGCAAAAAAGAGCTCTCAAAAATCAGAGAGCCCTTTTAAAATCGGTGTAAATATTTTTTAGGTTTAAACCACTACATTCACACCTTCAATATTTGTTGTGTTTAAGCCTTTTACATAATGTGCAACGTCAACATCGCTGTGTGCCGCGGCATCTTCATAAAGGCCCAGAGCGCTTTTTGAAGCCAATAATGTTTTGCCGTCAAAATCTTTCATCATTGAATGCTGGATTGTATCACGGTCAGCCCCTGCGAAGTTTGACAAGAAATTGCCTTTTTGGAATTCTTTGATTGAACGGTATAAAGCAGCGGGGTCTCCTGCGTCTTCCCATGTTTGAACCAATTTTACATCACATTTGTCTTTGCCGTATTGTTCCTGAACTTTTGTGCAGGCAGCAGCGAAGTCATAAGGTTCCTTTTCATTTTTAGCGATAAACATCGGATCTGCTTCGATTTGATCCATCAACCATTCCATAGCTTCAGCCTTAATTACAAACATACCTGTGTTTGCAATACATTTTCCTGAAGGAGTTTCAAATTCGCGCGCAAGCTCAAGTGTTTTCGGTTTTTCAACAAAGCCGTCAAGCTGCATAACGTCATCATTTTCCGTTGGAACAACTTTTAGAACGCCGAATTTGTTTACAACTTCTTCGGGGTCACGTTCAACACCGATTAAACCCATTTGTTTTGTCGGATCTTCAATTACATCTTTTACGAAGTAATCAAGTTCAAACGGTTTATCCGTGTGGAACATGTTGTCGCCGCAGCATACAACCACGTTCTTTTGCGGTTTACCTTGTTCTCTAAGTTTTAGGGCGTTATCATAAACTTCTGCAAAAGAGCCTCTTGCAACTTCGGCATTTTTTCTCTGTAAGCCTTTGCCGTCTGCAAAAGGAACGCTCATTGCCATTGCAATGTCAAGCATATGGAGATTTTTGCCGTTTGTTAAAGGCAGGCCAAAACTGATTTTATTAACTTCATCTCCCTGTGTTGCTGCAAGTTCTTTAAATCTTGAACCTGCGCCTGCACCTAAAACATAGAAATCAGTGCCTTTTTTAACATTATCAAAGTCTCTGCATTCCGGTCTTTTTTCGATTGCCGGTTGGAAATTTTTCTTAAACGGCTTAATTACTTCTTTTTCAACATAATCCCCGTTGTTTTTGGTTGATGTGGTAACATAAACACCCTTAAATGCGGGGGCTTGAATTGCATTGATTCTCATAAAAAACCTTCTCCTTTTCTAACAACACATTTTTAAGGTATTTCTATAAGGCCTGTGAAAAATTTTCTTTGCCAAGCAATATAAAATGCAAACAAAAACTTCACATTTCTTTACAAAAATTCCTCAACACTATGCAAAATATTTCTAACAACACAAAAATATTGTGCCTAATTATTCTAGCGCAAAAAACAAAAATGTACAGTTTTAATTATTTGGATTAATGTTGGGTTAAAATCCAAGCTACAGCTTTTCAACAATCTTAAAAGATTTTGGGGTGCAGAAGGTTTGAAATAAGAACACTGTTGCGAAGCATGTCACTTAAATCTCTCTGATTACAAGTTGATGTGCAACAGACCGCCCTGTGTTTGTTTTAAACCTTTGAAGCGAGAAAATCGACACCATATAAAATTGTAACGGTTTTTTGGTGTCAAATTTATAAAATTATTCCATTTCAGGATTTAGAGCCTGCATTTTATTTAAAACAACCTCTGTTGTTCAATTCTTGCATTATCCATCATATTTCTTAAAAAAGTATTTCTGTGATACTTGCAAGGGCCGTATTTTACTATCGCATCCATATGCTCTTTTGAAAGGTAGCCTTTATTGTGTTTCCATCCGTACATAGGAAATTCCTTATCAAGTTTTATCATAAACTCATCTCTTGAAACCTTGGCTAAAATACTTGCCGCTGCAATGGAAGCGGATTTCGCATCTCCTTTGATTACTGTTTTTTGCGGAAATTCATATCCTCGAATTTTGTTGTTCCCGTCTGCAAGCACAATACAGGTTGTTCTAATCTGCCCCACAACATCCATACACGCCCGCCGCATAGCTTCGCAGGTCGCATTTAAAATGTTGATTTTATCAATCATATCTTCATCAATCGGCTGAATTGAATAAAAAGTATTTTCTAAAATTTTTGGAAACAGGGCTTTGCGTGTTTTTTCGGTTAACTGTTTTGAATCGTTCAGTTCGTTTAATTCCTGAATTAATTCTTCAATTCTTTTGTAATCTTTTCTATCATACAGGCCGCCTTGAATACTTTCCGATTCGTCATTTAAAAAAGGCGTACTCTTAAAACACACTGCCGCAGCATAAATCGGCCCTGCAGCGGGGCCTCTTCCCGCTTCATCGGTTCCTATGACATTTCTGCATTTTGAAACCTTTAGCTGTTCAATATCAAATTCGAATAAATCTTTCAAATCCGCCTTGTTTCCTGTATTTAGCGGGCTTTTTAGTGTTTTATCCTTTCTGTTTTCAAATTGTTCCCCTGTAAGTTTAAATTCAGCATTCTCCATATTCATCAAGCGTAATCTTCCCTATTTTTCCGTCTCTGAAATTTGATAATATAAACTGTGAACACCTGACTACATCAGGCATTCCATCTTTTATAAGCCAGTTTCTTTTTAGTGCGATGTTTTCAATTGTAACTTCTTCATTTTCCAAATTATAATATTCACGCACATTTTTTTCATACCTGCCCGAAAGAAGCCTCAAAAGCTCTCTTGCAACATGTTCGTTATCATAGGCATTTTCGCCTATTGAATTTACACAGGCCAATTTTAGTGCCGTTTCCTGATCGGGCTGTGCCATAGGAATTATCCCAGGAGTATCCAGAAGTTCGATTTTTTCATGCACGCGAACCCACTGCTGCTGTCTTGTGACGCCTGCTCTTGCACCTGTTTTTGTCTTTGATTTTTTAATCAATCTGTTTATTGTGCTTGATTTGCCGACATTTGGCATTCCTGCAACCATAACCCTTATAGGCCTTGGTAAAAGCCCTTTTGCTACCATTTTTTCAATAACGGGTTTAGATACATCCAAAATTTTATTAATTATTATATTCATATCTTTGTGACTTCCGTTTGTGGTTAAAAGGCAGGTTGCGCCCGTTTCTTCTTCAATTCTTTTTTTCCATTTTAAATTTTCATGTTCATCGGAAAGGTCACACTTATTTAAAAGAATAATTCTCGGCTTATCTTTGAATAATGCCTTTGTGTTCCCGTAAGAGCTTGATTTGGGGATTCGTGCGTCCAAAACCTCTAATATTACATCAACAAGGTTTAACTTTTCTTTCAAGGCGCGCTCTGCTTTTGCAATGTGCCCCGGATACCAGTGTATGTGGTTATTCATGAAACTTTTCCTTATATTGCCTCAAAATTGCCCGCCTTAACCTTGTCCGTTAATATTCTTAATACTTAAAAATGCCGCAGAAACAAGCTTTTGCGGCATTTTTACATAAAAACCTTTATTTTTTCCAGGTCTATCTTTTTTCAAGTTTTTCTCTGATTCTTGTAGCTTTGCCTGAACGTTCTCTTAAGTAGTAAAGTTTGGAGCGTCTTACATCCCCTTTTCTTAATACCTGGATTCTTTCAACCCTTGGAGAGTAAATTGCAAAAACTCTTTCTACACCGATACCCTGAAAAATCTTTCTTACGGTAACGGTTTTGTTTATGCCTGAACCGTGTTTTTTAATCACAGTGCCTTCAAAAGCCTGTGTTCTTTCTTTGTTTCCTTCGATAATTCTAACGAAAACCTTAACGGTATCACCCGGGTTAATTTCGGGCATTTCTTTTTGCGTATATTCTTTTTCCAATTCGCTGATGATAGGGTTCATTTTATTTACCTTTTCCTTTGTTAATAATAGTTTATGTCACACGAAATCTACTGTACAAATGATACTACATTAAACAAATATAATATTCAAGCACAATTTGTAAATATTTTTTAAGTTTTACTTCAAAACCGTGCCATGGTTAAGTCAAAACGAGTAAATTACGATTTTTAAACAACTTTTGTCTTAAAAACTTAAAAAAATCCTTGAAATTAAAAAGGAAACAAGCTTCACCGCTATTTTTTGCAAAATTCTATGTTATACCCTATTATGCCGCAGATAAGTTCCATTTCCTTAAAGCTTATGATTTCCTTCCTTATTCTGTTTGAAATAAGCTGGTTTGTATATTTTCTGCCCGTTGCTTTTGTCATCTCCTCCGCAAGCTCTACGTAATTCCAGCCTGCGGCGACAATTATGCTTTTTATCTTATCTCTTATCCCCATATTTAACATGTTGACATATAAGAAATGATTTTGTACAATTCATTATAATAATGAATTAACATTATAATAAAGAAAATTCATTAATAAACTTAATAAAGTTTTATCGTCAAATATTGAAATTGTTTTATTTGTTTATCTTAAATAAAGGTTACGAAAATGAAAAATTGTTTATCGTCTTTTGGTGTGCGCTTGCGTGCCTTCTCTCTTGTTGAAATGCTTATGGCGCTTCTTGTTGCCTCACTTCTTATGGCAGCCCTCGCCCCCGTTATGACAAAGAAAATAAATGAAGGCATAACAATATCGGTAGAGGGAACCATTCCCGGCAAGAAAACAAAAACCCACGAAATAACTTACGGTTCTGCGGAATGTCCTGCAGGCACAGGTGAAGTTAAAACGGATTCTGACGGAAGTCAATATTGTGAGGGTGAATTTGTTGTTCCAACGGGATATAACGGTAATATGAAAGTAACTGTGGTAGGCGCAGGTGGCGGCGGTTCTGCAGCATCTACTGCAGGATATACAGAATATAAAAATCCTGGAGACGGGCAGACATTTTTGGTGCCCCCTTTTGTAAACAAAGTTGAAGCCACCCTCATAGGCGGCGGTGCTGCAGGCGGAGCAGGCGGGAAACGTGAAATGTATAAAGACTGGACGAATGGCGGAATGTTTATTTGGGATGATATACCGGCTGACATTAGAAATACTTATGTAAAAGTAACAGCTTGCGGAGGCGGAGGCGGAGGAGGAGGCTTATTGTCTCCAAGTGATGATTTTCATTGGATTTCCGCTGGTGGCGGCGGTTCCGGCGGATATGTAAAAGATGTAGTGAAACACATACCATCTTCGGGTAATATTTCTTTTGTAATAGGCGGAGGTGGCGGCCACGGGGGCAGTAATAACGCTTGTGGTGGAAATGGCCGTCCTGCGAACGGAGGTGGCGGTGGCGGGGAATGCGGTGTTAATCCTAATTATGGCAAGGGTCATGGTGAAGGAGGTGCTGGTGGAACAAAGAACGCGGATGCAGTTGGGTATACCCTTGCGAAGGGCGGTTCAGGAGGCATGGATGGAACCCTTACAAGCATATCAGCTTTGGGGCAAGGAGGACTTACAACCATAGCCGGCAATGGCGGAAATGCTTGGGGTGCTTTGATTGATGCGGTAAGCATGGGTGGCGGTTCAGGCGGCGTCTTAGGTGGTGGTGGCGGCGGAGCATCAGGCGAAGGAGGCGCCGGCGGCGGAGGCGGTGCGACACGAATTTCGGGGTTTGCTTCGGGAGATGTTGTTTTAGCATCAGGAGGCGGTGGTGGTGTTAATGTTAGCGGTGGCAATTATCAAAGAGGCGGAGGAGGAGGTGGCGGTGGCGGTACAGGTGGCGGAGCAGGTGGATTTTATATCCATGCAAATCCCGGGAGAGCTGGTTTTGGTGGAGCAGGTGGTGAAAACGGAGTATGGGGTCTTGGCGGTGTTATATCTGATTTGCCAAGTGAATGGGCAAATAATTGTTCAGGAGGACAGGGGCAAACAGGGTATGTGTGGCAAACAGACGGCAAAGATGGAGCAGTCAGAATTTATTATGCCGCAAATGCTTCAGGCGGATCTGGCGGCGGAGGTGGCGCCATTGTTCCATATCAGGAAGTTTTGGTAAATCCACTTGAAACTTTAGTATTGAACATAGGTCAAAGAGCAGCGGGTGGAACAACCGGCGGATACAAGTCTGACGGTAGTTTTGTCGGAGGATATGCAGGCAGCGTAGGTGCTGAAACCCTTCTTAAAAGAAATGTGGACATTTTACTTAGAACAAATACAGGTCACTGGACTCATCAAGGTATGTTTGAAGGGGGATGTCCAAATGTAGTATGTCGCTCGGGTTCCGTGTTTGATGGAAAAAGCCAAGTGTATGCAAACAGCTGGAATGGAGCTTCAAATGTTAACGGGCTTGCATCAGATAACAGACCATGGGGCAGCGAAACAGCAGGGGCTGTTAATTCTAACGGAGGACGCGGCGGATATGTAAATGTTTTTGGAGAACAGTTTTGTACGCCCGGGGCTGGCGGGACAGTCTCTCATCCTGACGGGTATGATGCAGCGGGTTACGGCTGTGGGGGTGGCGGTGGAAGCCGCGGCGGAAAGGGCGGTTCGGGTTCGGGCGGCTATGCAAGAATAAGCTGGAATGAATACTGGGATATTGCAACAAACACTTATAAATACGCGGAAAATGGCGGCGGAGGCGGCGGAGCAAGCGGCAATGTTATGGTTTATATGCTGACAGGGGTAAAAAGCGGCCAAAAAATAAAAATTAGAATAGGAAAAGGCGGTACTGAAGGATACGCAGTTTCAAATGCGCAAAGCGGCGAGTTTGTTTCCGCAAGAAAGGGCGGAGACACGGTTTTTGCGCTTGGAACCGGTAGGGCGATAAAAGCAGGCGGCGGAGGTGGCGGAATATTCCCGAAAATTGAAGACGGGGTATTGAAAAACGGTGAAGGCGGGGCTAAATCATCCCTTTGCAGTGCTGAAAACAAAGATTATTATAAAACGCCATGCAGCGCTAATGTTAAAACAAATTGCTGCATAAAAGGAGCGGCAGGCAGTAATGCCGAAAAAGCAAAAGGCGGCAGCGGTGCTAATTTGGAAAGTTATGGTATGGGCGGCGGTGTAAGAAACCCCGGCAGCGGAACGACAGACGGACTTGATGCCAATATTTCAGGCTATGGTGCAGGGGGCGGAGGCGCTTCACTCAGAGATTTAGGGGTTGTAAATATCTCTGAAACCACCGCCAATCCTACAAGAGGAGGCGCAGGCTCCAACGGCAAAATCCTGCTTGAATGGCAGGAATAATTCTTAAATTTACGATATAAACAACAACTTTTCGGTGCTGTTTCTTGTAACCTCAGCACCTTTTTTTTAGCGGATTTTGCATGATGCGGCAGCGCAAGAGCATCTTTTGTGAACAGATTAATCTAAAACCTGTAAGCCTGCAATAATTCAAGATAACACAAATTACTTGCAATCTAAACAAAATAAAAAGAAATGTTATATAATGTTCCTATGAAAAAGGTTTCAATTGCGCTGATTGTATTGGTTTTTCTGCTTTTTTGGGCTTTTAAATGCCAAAAAGACCGTGAAATTGAGGTTTTAGAGGTCATAGAAGCTGATAAAATCGTTCTTGATTTAAACTTTAACCATATTAAAGATGAAAATGAAATATTTCAAATTGACGGAATTGAGGTATTTTCTTTAAAAAATGCTTTAAATATAGCAAAAAAGCTTGATATGACAGAGTTTGAAGCAATCTGCGCCGCAAAAGCCGCAAAAAAATATGCCGTTTCAAAACTTCTGGGCAGAAAAATCATACTAAAGGAAAATTCAAATCGTGCTAAAGATTTGAAAAACGAAAAATACGGTAAAAACGGGTCTATAAGGCTTGGGAGAGTTGAACTTGACGGGAAAGATTTTGCTGAAAGCCTTATTAAAGAAGGCTTTGCACTTGCTTTAAATGAAAAAGATTTTATTCGTTATAAAATTCTTGAAAACCCGCACACTATAAAGAAAAACGCCAAATTTTGCACATCTTTTCGTTCTAAAAAAAACGACCTTCATTTTTTAAAAACTAAGGAAAAACAACCTTCTTGCCGTAAGATGATTCTTCCGACAGTTGTATACAGTGAATCTCCGACCCTTAAATACCATGACGTCACAATTTTTCTAAATAATCCGAATGAATTTAAAATGCCTTCAAGTTCAGTAAGAACAAGGGCAGGCAAAATTTTATTAAAAAATATAAATGAAGCAAAAAAGAGTATAGATTTTGCGCTCTATGGTCTTGACAGGCAGGATGAAATTTTAGCGGCTCTTTTAAATGCGAAAAAAAGAGGAGTAAAAATCCGTGGTGTTGTGGATACAAAAGCTGACGGGACATATGTTTACGCCGATACAAAAAAGCTTGTGGAAAATTTTAATGCCGTACCTGATTTGAAAAGTTCCAATATGCACAATAAATTTTTCATTTTTGATGACGACAAAGTTTTTACAGGAACAATGAATTTGTCGACAACCGGAACGGGCGGCTACAACGCTAATACGGCGATTTTGATAAAAAACGTTACCGTTGCAAATGCCTACAGGAGCGAATTTGAGCAAATGTTTAACGGAAAATTCCAAGAAATCAGAAGCATTCCAGGCGTTAAAAGTGTAAATTTGGGGGCAGTCGGAGAACTCGATATTTACTTTTCGCCTGCGGGAAATCCTCTGGTGAATGGGGTTTTACCCCTAATTAAAAATGCCAAAAAAGAAATTTATGTGAGCATTTTTTATCTGACTCACAGAGAAATAATTGAAGCTCTGATTTTGGCAAAGTCCCGCGGAGCAGATGTTCGCATAATATACGATGCTGTCGGAGCCAATAATATGAAGGCTCTTGTCGATATGATGAGGTCGAAAGGATTGAAATTAAAGGTTGAAAACTGGGGCGGGAAAGACCATGAAAAAAATATTGTAATCGATGGTGAAATTTTTATAACGGGAAGCGCGAATTTTTCATATTCGGGGATGAAAAAGAACGATGAAAATGTATTAATCTTTAAAAGCCCTGTTGTTGCAAGGTTTTACAGAGATTATTTTTTAAAATTATATGACGGTATTGATGAAAAATATTTAAAATTCAGCCCGCGTGCGGAAAGTTTTGAGAGCGGAAACTCTTGCTATGACGGGCTTGACAATAATTTTGACGGAAAAATCGATAAAGATGATTCAGGTTGTAAGAAATAAAATTTCAATCTCTTTTAAAAAAATGCAATACAGACAATAAAACTCTTTATACTGGCCCAAAAATCCTATAAACAGTCTATCTTGGCTCAATTTGTTTGCAAGCGGGGTATTTTTCGGGTAAAATGTTTAGGGAAGTAATATTCAAAGGATAATGGGGATAAATGGAATTTTTTAGAAAGAACAGAAGAATTATAGTTTTAGTCCTTGTAATTACCGTTGCAGCCTGGATGATAGGCGCTACGATATTATTGCCGCTTTTAGCAAGTTAGTTTTGAATTTATGGTAAAAAAAACAGTAAAAACGTTAATATGTCTGCTTTTTGCTTTCATTTTGCTTTCGCAGAATGCGGTCGTTTTTGCTGCGAATAATTCCAAAACTCAAATTGAGCAAAAGCGTGCTCAGGCAAAGAAAGAGATACACAAACTGAAACTTTTGGAAAAAATTGAGACAAATAAACTTTATCGAAACCAGAAGAAGCTGGAGCAGACCGAACAGGGGCTTTATTACAACAAACAACAGTATAAAAATGCGCAAGAAGAGCTTTACACGCTTCAGGTGCAGCTTGAAAATGCCCTTAGAAACTACAGAGCGCAGCAATATGCCACAAATAAAAGAATTGTACAGATTTTTAAGACCAAAAGAAAGAACTACATTGAATTTTTGCTTGCAGCAAAGAATGTAAACGATTTTTTGGACAGGATTTATTTTGAAAATATCGTAATGGATATAGACAGGCAAAAAATTGCCCGAACCCAAGAGAGGACAAGGCAAATAAGGGAATTGACCCGTCGTCTTGAAAGCCAGAAAAACGAACTGAAAGCCTCTATTGAGACTATGAACCGCCAGCAAAAGAATATTCAAAGCGCAATTTCACATAATGAAAAGATGATACACAAGCTGAAAACAGACCGCTCTACCTGGGAAAAGTCTGAAAGAGAGCTTGCGCGCCAGTCTAAACAGATTGAGGATATGATTAATAAAACGGTTAATAGAACCGCAAAAACAACCTCAATTACAACAACGGCAAACTTTGTAAGACCTGTTGCAGGGCCTTGCACATCTCCTTACGGGACAAGAATTCACCCGATATTCAAAAAACAGATTTTCCATTCGGGTGTTGATATCGGGGCGCCGTACGGTGCAAACGTGAAAGCTGCAAACTCGGGTAAAGTAATATTTACGGGCTGGTATGGCGGATACGGGAAAGTTGTAATTATAGACCACGGTAAAGTTGGCGGCGTGCCGACAACAACGCTCTATGCCCATCTTTCAAGCTACAGAGTTGCAAAAGGGGCGTCCGTTTACAGGGGTCAGGTTATTGCAAATATAGGAACAACGGGATATTCAACAGGGCCGCATTTGCATTTTGAGGTTAGAAGAAACGGTGCAACAACCAATCCTTTCAACTACATCCCAAGATAAGCGCATATCGGGCGGTATAGTTCTTAAGTGTGATTTTAACTTTTTGCGTGATTTTTAAAGATTTTTGATGTAGAATATATTTTATCCGCAAGGTATATTTGCGGTTTCAAAATTGGGGAGAATATCAAGATTACTTTAAGGTATAAAAATTTTATAAAACTGTATCTTGCCTGTGGTTTTATGTTGTGTACGGGTATTTTTGGCGGAAGTGACCTGCAAGATTCGTGTTACAAAGACGATTTTATGAGCGGAAAAAACCATATGTACGGCGCTGCTTTTGCCTACGAGACCGTGCGTGCGGTGACAGTTATTCCTGAAGATAAAAAGGAAAAAGAAGAATTTAAAGCTGTTACGACAAACAGGCACTATGACAGAGGTGCAGTTGTAAAAGGATATGCAATCCCTGAAGATAAAAAAGAATTTACAATTCCTAATCCTCTGGATGAAATTACATTAAGAAAGATAAGAGAAACAAACAGAGCAGGTGCGCAGGCTGCAAAGGCCGAAAAAGATAAAATCGCTATCACGATCGACAGTAAGGTGCTTGAATATTTTGACGAGCGGGGCGAGGTTGAAGCGCGCGGAAACGTTGTTGTGAAATCTTCCACCGGCACTGTAATAACATCGGATAGGGCAACATATGATAAAAATGCAAATATTGTAAAACTTTTCGGCAATGTTGTTTTAAAAAAGGATGCAAATGTAATCAACGGTGAATATATGCTTGTTGATTTGAATGAAGAAAATGCATTAATCGATTCTCCCATAATAAATATAGGCTCCGTAATACGTCTGCATGCAGCAGAAGGGTATGCTTACACGGACAGATTTGAAGCCATAAACGGTAATGTGGAGCTTGCAAGAAAGGTGGAAATGTGCCTGCAGACTTCAGGTTTCAACAAATATGACAGCATGCTTATTCAGGATGATATTGTATCGTTTGACACTAAAAAACAGAGGCTTTCTCCTTATAAAATAAAGACAAAAGAAATTCTTGTAAAACCGGGAAAAGACCACGACAGCCTGATTTTAAAGAATGCGGATTTATATTATAAAAAAACAAAACTTGTTTCAATGGCTTCAATGGAGCTTTTTGCAGACAAGGAGATGAATCAAATTGAGGCAAATATTCCGCTTGAAATAGGTTCTATCAGCCACTTCGGGCAATATGTGGGGCTCGGGTATATTTTCAAACTGCCGATGGGCGGAAACTTGAAAGTAGCGCCTGCTCTTGTTTATGATGATGAATTCGGGGTTGGTGTTTTAGGAAGATTAAAAACAAAAAGGTTGAATTTGGAAGCCGCATGGGCTACAAGCAGTGAAAATTTAATTGTTGACGGCGAGTATAATTTTACGGACAGATTAAAGGCGGATTTTGCACGCCATGCCTATAAAGATGAGTGGTTTATAGGTTCAAAAAGAGCGGGGCATTTGGCGCAGTTGGTATATGAGGACAGCTATAACGTAAGAGATATTGACGCTGTTTTTAAACAAAGGTTTACCGCAGGTTATGCTTCCGATTATCAAACCGAACATCAGGAACGCGACAATTACGGTACAATGCGTTTGAGGTGGCAGGCAGAGCTTAGAAAACATATAATGGGAATTTCAAACGAAGAACAGGATATGTATTTGAATTTTGGCGCTCTGACGCAAACCATGGCAACCGTTTACGGTACGGGCGAAACATTTGCTCTGGTTAGGGGCGGACCCTATATTGATTCAAGGATTAAAAACTGGCAATCAAGAATAAGATATGCAATAGGCGGTACAAACGGCAGAAGTCCGTTTGAATTTGATGAATACACCTATGGTAAATCTTCAATTGATATTGATGAAAGCTTAAAACTCGGAAAATATTTATCCGTAGGCTACAGAGGCGTTATAAGCCCCTTGAAAGACAATGATGACAAGGATTTATTGACAGAAAACAGGTTTTATGCAATCGCAGGGCCCGAGGATATTAAGGTTGCGTTTTCTTACGATACAATCAGAAGCAGTGTAAACTTTGATTTTATGTTCCTTTTGGGTACCGATTCAACCAATATCGAATACGATAAAATTACCGTAAGAGAACCTGATAAGCTTCAAAAGACAGACAGAGGAGTGAATAAAGATAAGGGCCTATGGAGAGTTAAGGTTCCTGAGGACCTGTAATATTCTTTATATTTTTGCATACTGCACTTTAGCGGTCGCAAAGTTTGTTTTTAAGGCTTATTTTAAGTAATCTTTAAATTTTTTATCCACATCAAAATAAAACCCGCATTCATCAAGGGTTTGTCCGCCGTTATAAATAAAATCGGAATTTATTGAAGGATAGTCCCTGCACCAAAGAGAGCGCAGGAAATATTTTTTACATTTGTTATCTTTTCCGAGGGATTTGCATTTAAACATTAAAGCCCCGTCAAAGAAAGCGTTACCCGTATTTTGGACAACACCGTTTATTGTAAAGTGTAAATATCTCCTGTTTCTTTTTTGGAGTTTTTGAAATGCTTCTTCACTTTTTATATAACCGTTTTCATCCGAAAATAATATAGTCTTGCAACAGGTGCCGCATTGTCTGCATTTTCCTTTGACAACGTATTTTGAAGAAAAAAGTTTATTTTTGACATATTGAATAAAATCTTCAAACGTATTTTTAACGATGTTCACCCTAAGCCTGCCATTCTAATCTGCAACCCTTACGATTCCTCTTATAACAGGTTTTAGAGTGTTTGTAAAATCAAAAATCTGGAAAATATAGTATCCTGTTTTATTCATAATAAAATAATCGGTATAAAGCTTTTTATTCTGCAATTCCACCGTTTTGTTATATAAATATTCATATCCCCAAAATTCATCGGCGTCCGCGTCTTTTCTAAAAGCCTGAACCTTTATAAGTCTTGTTTTAAATTCTTTCGGGTTGTACAGCAGATAATAAATTTTCTCCCCCTTTTCAAAGGTGTTTTGCGGAGTATATCCAAATTCCTTTGAAAAAGGTGTTGAAGAAAAAAGTATCGCGGGTTTTTCTCTGTCGCATCCGGTAAAAACAACAAGAGCGGCAGCAGAAACCATAAGACCAATGAAAAATGCCAAAAAAGATTTAATATACGCGGCTTTTGATTTAGTATGCAAGGCTGCTGTATAGCCCCCTGATTTTTTCTTTTGTGGTTTTGATAAGTTCCGTATCATCAGAATATTCTATAAATTTTTCATAATGATAAATGGCATCATCCGCCTTATCCTGTTTTTCAAAACATGCTCCAAGCGCCCACCAGGCAAAGGCAAAGTCTTTCTTTAAATCAATTGCTTTTTTAAAATTTTGAATGGCGGAAGGAATTTCGTTGTTATCATATTTTACAAGCCCGATGTTAAAATATGCATTTTCATTTTCGGGGTTTAAACCGAGCGCTTTGTTGTAATAGGATACTGCATTTTTACCATCATTTAAGTATTTATACGTATTTCCGATTTTAATATAAAGGGCGTCATCGGGTTTTGTATATTTTAGTGCCGATAAATATTCTTCAAGCGCGCCTTTGTAGTTTTTTACCTTTGAATAGCTGTCTGCAAGAGAAATTCTTGCCTCATAATAAGACGAATTTTGCTCCAGCACCTTTTTAAATGCGTCCTGCGCCTTAGTGTCTTCATCCATATTGGACATTGATTCGCCATATTCTATTAAAATATCCGAATTATCAGGCTCGATTGATATTACCTGTTCGTAGGTTTCCATTGTTTTTTCTTTATCGTTCAAGCCTTCATAGCTTTTTGCAAGCCCGACATATGCTTCAGTATTTTTATCGTCGTTTTCGATTGCTTTTGCATAGATTTCTTTTGCTTTTTCAAATTCTTTTTTGTCTTTAAGTGCGTTTGCCTGCGCCACCATATTCCCCGTTATGCTTTTTTTGATGTCGGAACGCTTGATTTGAAATTTTTCAAGTTCAATATCACTTTTTGTGCCCACTCTTTTAAAAATTTTATCCGCTTCAATAAATCTGCCGTCTCCTGTTAAAGAAAGGCCTTTATTAAAAAGGGCACGGAGATTATTCGGCTCCATTAAAAGAATGCTGTCATAGACGCTTATGGCTTTTGCAAACTCACCGTTTTGATAATAACTTTTTCCAAGCTCGTTTTTAATTGTGTTATTTTCGCTGTTGTTCTGCGATTTTTTAACGCCTTCCTGAAGTACGGCAATTGCATATTTCGGGTTGTTTGTATTTTGATATAAAATTCCGAGGTTTAAATATGCATTTGAATCATCAGGGTATGATTTAATATAATCCTGATAGGCCTTTATGGCTTCATCCGTTTTCCCCATTGAAGCCAAAAGAGCGGCATAGTCAAATTTCAGGTTTTCTAAATCGGGCTGAAGCTCAAAAGCTTTTTTATAGTTTTGAAGCGCCTGTTCGTTTTCCTTCAAATGCGCCTGCACGATTGCAAGATTTCCGTATGCCATAAAATCTCCGGGGTTGATTTCAACCGCCTTCAAAAACATCTCCCGCGCAGGATTGTATTGGTTATTTCTTAAATATGCAAGGCCAAGGCTTGAATATTCCTTAAAAGCCCTGGGGTTCATATTGCGTGCCTTTTCATATTCGGTTATGGATTTTTCATATTCTTTTAAATTTAGATAGCTGCTTGCAATCGAACATCTTGCGTCTATTGAATTAGGGTAATCCTGCAGGTAAATTCTGTAATATTTTATGGCTTCTTCAAAATTTCCTTTTAAATATTTCGTGTTTGCAAGGTTTAAGTAATTATGTCTGTAGTTCGGGTTTAAATTCATTGCTCTGTAATAAGAATTAAAGGCTTCATCATATTTTCCCTGCTGCTGGTAAATATTTGCAATGCTTATATGCAAAAAAGCGTCCTCAGGGTTTAATTGAATTGCCTTGGCGTATGTTTCCGAAGCTTTTTCAAGCTGGCCTATTTGCGCGTAAAGCCCGCCCAGCTTTGTTGTGAGGACGATATCATTATCGGATGTATGGAGTGCTTTTAAAATTAAATCAACAGCATCTTCGAGTCTGCCCTCATTTTCAAATTTTACAGCCTGCGAGTACAGTTCGTTTGCTTCAAGAGACATTGCAGCATAAGAGCCTTGCACTCCTGATGTTATAACGACTGTCAAAAGAGCAAAATGTATTGCAAGCGCTTTTGCGGATATAAGCGGGTTTTTACGGTTTTTTTTCATTATCCTACCTTTGTCATTTCAAGAATTTTTGCTGTTTTACACTCTCTTCCCGTTTGGGTATCAATATATTTTCTAAGAAGGTTGAAGCACGCCTGTGTAACCTGTTCGTTTACAAGGGCGTCGTATTTTGTCTTTTTATCAATATCGGAATCTAAAATTTCGCACAGAAAACCGGTTATCTTAACGTTTATTCTGATTTTGCCTGAGAAACTGTCAAGACAGTCTTTACAGGTTACACCGCCGTTTTCAAAAGAAAAATAAGCGTTTTCTTTAATTTTTGCGGAACATTTTAAGCAGTGTGAAAGTTCAAGTCCGAGCCCTATTTCTCTCATAAATTTAAGTTGAAACTTAATAACGGAAAGCATTATCTGGACTCTATCTTCTGCATTTGAAATGTTTACAAGGGTTTTATAGAAAAGGTCGTAGATATTTTTATTTACTTCGGGAATTTCTTCCGTATTTTCCTTGCAAAAATTTCCAATAATTTCAGACAGATAGATTGAATAATTCAATTTATCAAGGTTGTAGCGAAGCTTGTTAAATGGGTTAATTGCTTGTGCTTCTTTAATTACATCAAGACTTTTTCCTTCATTTAACATAAGTTTGTTTGCAACAAGCATTTGCATTCTTGCCCCGAGCTTGCTTTTTGGCTTTTTAACACCCTTTGCAACCCCTTTTATAAGGCCTTTATCTTTTGAAAACATAACAACAATATTGTCGTTTTCGCTCAAAGGGTATGTTTTAATATTTATCGCGTCCGTTGTAAAAGTGTTCATCTGTCTTGCCTCTCTCTTATTTCTTCTTTATGCGAACACTTTCTTTATAATTTCTTCGTTGATAAACTCTTCGCAAAGTTTATCCTGATCCTGGAAATTTGATTTTACAACACAATTTTCATTCACTGAAGCAAACATTTGTTTGTAAAATTCTTTTTTGTCGTTTTCTTTGGACAGAATGTAAATTCTTGAAGGTTTGCTTGCTTCGTACGCTGTTTTTATAAAATCAAAGATAATTTCTTTATTCTCATCCAAAGGCGGGTTCACTAAAATCCAAATCTGAGATTTTATTAATGCCGCAAAAGCCCTGTGCCAGAAAACAGGGTTGCAATCAGGGTTATATGAATTTACTGCATAAATATCGGGGAATGCGGCACTGTCACAGTGCGGACATTGAACGCTCAGGGTTCTTGTGTTGAAATCCGTCTTTAATGTTCTTGCGTTGCAGTTTGAACATACAAAAATATTTGTCGCCCCGACCATGGGGATTAAATCAAAACCTGTGCTCTTATCCTGCGCTTTTTTTACAAACGGAATGTCAAAATCTATATTTTTTTCAACAAAAATCTTTGAAATATTCTGACTTTGTGAAGCGGATATGAAAGAGACTTTGCCCTTTGAGGTTGTGAGCATTGAAACGATTTTATCCACATCGGATGTGTTTGTATCAAGTGCATTTGTGAGGGATGAAATCTGCTTTAAGATGTTATAATCCTGTCCGTTTTCATTCTTTGAAAAAAGAAGGTTTAAATTGTTTTTATAATCTTTTACCTTTGAAAAATCAATTTCATTCTTAAAATCATCATAAAAAACCGCAATGTTTTTAACGCTGTTATCTTGTTCTACAGGCTTTTGAGGTTCGCTTTGTCTGACAGGTTGTGCTGTTGTATAAGTTTGCTGTGCGGGTTGCTGAACAGTCTGTTGTACGGGCTGTGCCTGATATATATTTTGTGCGGGGTTTTGCACCGGGTTTTGTACGGGCTGCATTTGCGGCTGCAGCTGTTGGGGTTGCACCTGTTGTTGAATTGCACTGCCTTGCGGTCTGTAGAAATTATTTGTGTGCGAATGGTCGGGTAAAATTTCTTCCGTTCTGTTGGTTTCATTGAGCTGTATTTGAACAGGTTTAATTTCAATCTGTCCTTCGTTTTGCAAAATCGTGTTTCCCGAGGGGCTTATGGAATTTTGATTTATAATCTGTGCAAGTTCTTTGATATCATCTTTAGCGCCTGCATTTTGCACTGCTGTGTTCTGTAAGCCTGCGTCTGCAGTTGAAGCATTTCCTGTAAGCACTCCTTGAAATTCATTTTTTTGAAGGTTTTGAGGAAGATTATTTTGCCCGCTTCCTGCAGGTAAAATCTCATTTTCTCTTGAAATTTTTTGAAGAGCATTTTTGGATAAAATATCTTTGATTGTAGAGCACAAAATGTCTGAAATTTCAGGCGGATATTGCTTTTCTTCGACAATTTTTAAAATCTGTCTCAAATCGTCGGTAAGTTCAAACTCATGGCCTGTGTGAAATTTCTCATGAAGTTTATATGTTCCCATCTTTAAAAGCTGGTGATCATTCTTTCTCAGTGCCACCATGAGCCTTTTTACGGTCATATCTTCTGATTCGGGAAACGGTGCCATATTTCTTCCTCTACTCTTCTCTTCCTTTTTTATTAAGTAAAATTACAGTAAATCGTCTACAGGATGCTGCTGTCCTGCACTTCCGTGGTAAATTCCTCTTAGCATCTGGTTGAGTTCAACCTCATCATCCGTTGAATTCAGTGCCTCTTCTTTTGAAATAACCCCGCCTTTAAAAAGTTTAAATATCGAAGCGTTCATAGAAACCATATTTTGATATCCGCCTCTTTTAATCAGCATATCCACTTCTTCAAGCTGGTTTTTTCTTATGTAATCAACAATTGCGGGGGTATTTGCCATAATTTCAAGTGCCGGAACCAAACCGCCGTTTACGGTTCTAATAAGCTTCTGGGCAATTGTTCCTCTTAAAACCTTTGCAAATCTGTCCCGTACAAAATTTCTTGTGGAATCGTCAAACAGCCCTAAAATTCTGTTTATGGTTTGTGAAGCGGAGTTTGTATGTATGGTTGAAAACACCAGATGACCTGTTTCAGCAGCATTTAGAGCACTTTCCATTGTGTCTCTGTCGCGGATTTCCCCGACAAGAATAATATCAGGGTCCTGCCTCAGGGCATATTTTATCCCATCCGAAAAAGAATCCACATCAACACCCACGCCTCTTTGGGTTATAAGACATTTTTTATCCGTATACAAAAATTCGATAGGATCTTCAATTGTTACAATGTGTTTGCTCTTCTGTTTATTTATGATTTCAATTAAAGAAGCAATTGTGGTTGACTTTCCGGAGCTTGTTGCCCCCGTAATCAGTACAATACCGTTATTGTAGCCCGTAAAAACTTCAAGCGACTGCGGCAGGGAGAGCTCTTCAAGGGTTGGAATTGCATAAGGTACGGTTCTTAAAGTTAATTTCGGATAGCCGAGTTCCTTGCAATAATTCACCCTGTATCTTGAAACATTCGGGATTTCGTAGGTAAAATCCACATCGCTTCTTTTTTTAATTCTCTCGGGCAAATCCCCGTAGAGCATTGTGCACATCATATTTTCAAAGTCAGCTTCCGTTATCACGGGCTCATCAAGCTTTACGATTTTTCCCGATATCCTTAAAGAGGGTTGTTTCCCCACTTTTAAGTGGATATCGGACGCGCGTGTATTATTAACCTTTTTTAGAAACTCTTCTATATTAAACATAACTATCTCAAAGATTATAATGATACAACAACATTTTACATTACATCCCTTTTCTTGGCATTTTTGTTACATATTCTTAAAAACCCGAGCTTTGTATGGAGCTTAAAAAAACTTCTGTTTGTTTTTATTAAGAAATGTAAAGAGGCTTTTTAAAATCGGGGCAATTTTAAAAACCAAAATGTTTTTATTAAAGTGTAAGGTTAGTTTATAAGTTTCATTTTGGAAGGAAGTTTATATGAGTTTAGGTTTAACAAACTACAATGCGCTTAACGACCTCGGACTTATTACAGGCGCTACAAGCGGATACGGTTATGGCGGATACGGCGGTTTGTATGCAAGTGATGCGTACGTTGAAAATGCTAAAAAATCTATGGCAAACAGCTATGACCTTAGCACAACAAGACAATCTTTCACGGGCAAGCAATCAACGGAAGCAATGACATTTACCGAACACTGTCAAACCATTCAATATATGCTTCAAGAAGGCAGAAGCGACGATGCTTTGTTTGAATTTAACAATATGGTAAATGAAATGGAAGAGCTTGGCCAATATGAAGGCTACAGCGAGCAGCAAATTAAAACAATTGCGCAAAATCAATATAAAAGCGCAACAGGCTCTACACTTCTTGGAGACATTTCAAAATACACGGATTCCGCTTTCGGTTCAGGTGTAAAAAATGCAATTCCTGTTGTGAATTTCTTCACTCAGACGAATTCAAAAGAAGATTTAATTTCTGAGGTAACAGGTACTAAAAAATCAGACTATGCGACAGCTTCAAAGGTTGGCGGAGCTCTTGTCGGCGGTGTTGGAACAGCTGCAGCAGGCTACGGTGCATTCAAGCTTGCAAAGTCAGTTGCAGGCTCACATCCGGGTGTTATCGGAAATGCATTAAGAACTGTCGGCTTATCAGGCGGAAAAGTCGGTCTTATTGCAGCAGCAGGTGTTGCACTTGCAGCAGTCGGCCTCGGTATAAAATCATTATTCAATAAATCGGGCAATTAACAACAAATGTCCGCAACACAACGGTTTTCGGACTAAAAATTAACCTACTCCTAATATCCAAAAGAAACTTAAAACAAAGCTCCTTATTTTACGGAGCTTTTTATTTGTTTTCCATCTTTTCTTTGAGTTCTTTCAGTTCGTACGTAAGTCTGTTTAATTGGCAGGTGACAGGGTCGGGGATTTTATTGTGGAGCAATTGTCCCTGTATGAAAAATCTTTGCTGAACAATTCGCCCGGGGATACCCACAACCGTTGAATGTTCGGGTACATCGTCAATTACAACGCTTCCTGCGCCTATGTTTGAATTATCTTCAATTGTAATGTTGCCTAAAACCTTTGCGCCTGCACCGATTGTAACAAAATTTCCTATGGTCGGGTGCCTTTTGCCATGGTCTTTTCCTGTCCCTCCTAGAGTTACGCCTTGATAAACGAGGACATTGTCGCCAATAATTGTGGTTTCACCTATTACAACACCCATGCCGTGGTCTATGAAAAATCTTTCACCTATTGTTGCTCCGGGGTGAATTTCAATTCCCGTAAAAAAGCGCGCTGTCTGTGAAATGAGCCTCGGGATAAAAGGAATATGCCATTTTAAAAGCTTATTTGCTATTCTGTAGGCTAAAAGCGCATGAAATCCGGGGTATAGAAGGATAATCTCCAGAATGCTTTTTGCGGCAGGGTCTTTGTCTTTAATATTTTGAATATCCGCTTTTACGCGTTGAATCCCCCGAACAAGCGCTATCGGGTGTCTTTTTTTGTTCTTTGTTTTTTGCGGTTCTTGAGTTTTTATCTCGTTTTTTTTAGGGGATGATTTTTGCATATTTTCTTCTCCCCCCTTGCAGTACACCTTCTTTGTCAAGTGCGGTCTGAATATCGGAGATTTTTTCGCCTTCAAATTTAACGCCGCCCCCTGAAATGAGCCTTTTTGCTTCACCTTTGCTTTGCACAAAATTAAGCTCTACAAGAATATCAACGATGTTGTTTGATCCGGTTATTTTAAATTCAGGTATATCATCGGGAACGCCTTTGTTTTGAACTACGTTTATGAATTCATTCTGTGCCTTATCCGCTTCATCGGCACCGTTGTACATTTTGGTTATTTCATAGGCAAGACGCATTTTTTCATCTCTCGGGTTATTATCTTTGTTGAATTCAATATCCGTAAGCAGGGTAAAATATTTTTCCATAAGTTCATCAGGAATAGACATCAATTTTCCGTACATATCCTTAGGGCTTTCAGTGAGTGAAATGCAGTGTTCGGGGTATGTTTTAGACATTTTTACAACACCGTCCGTTCCTTCAATTAAAGGAAGCATAAAAGCAATTTGTGCTTTATCAAGACCGTAAAATGCCTGAATATCACGTCCCATAAGGAGGTTAAACCTTTGGTCCGTTCCGCCGAATTCAATATCCGCATCCACTTCAACACTGTCATACCCTTGCATTAGAGGATAGAAAAATTCAACCGGGCTTATCGGGCGGCCTTCAGCGTATCTTTTTGCAAAGTCATCGCGCGTCATAAGTTTTGCAACGGTGGTAGCTGAAGCAAGTTTTAGAAAATCCGTAAATTTCATTGAATGGAGCCAGTCTGCGTTGTTTCTAACCTCGGCCTTTGTAACATCCAAAACTTTTGACATCTGTTCAAAATACGTCTTTGCGTTTTCTTCAACCTGTTCTTTTGAAAGCGCGGGACGGGTTTCTGATTTGCCTGAAGGATCCCCCACCATTGCCGTTGCTCCGCCAACGATAAGAACAATCGTGTGGCCAAGCTCTTGAAACTTTTTCAGTTTGCGCATTACAACCGTATGCCCAAGGTGTAAGTCAGGTCTTGTGGGATCCAGGCCCAATTTTACTCTTAAAGGTTTTTTTGAATAATATGAATTTTGAAGCAGCTTTGCAAGCTCGCTCACGCCGTTTGGGAGCACTTCGGCACCTTTTGATATTTCAAGCGCCTGTTTTAAAAATTTTTCTTCAATTTTCACATCTTCCATCGGTATAATTTTCCTTATAATCTTATCTTTGCCTTTAATGATATCACAAAAACACCTCCCTAAAACAAAATGCAAAAGGGGAGTGTTTGTTAATTTGTTTTAAAAGGATTAACGTATAGTCCCCGTGCTTAAAATTTCAAGTGTTTATAAAAAAACGGGATAAACTCGCTGTTTACCAAGATTATTAGCAGGATCCATATTGTTATTAAACCCGCTACGGACCATTTTTGCTGGTCTGCTCGGAATTTTTTTATATTGGTGTATTTTCCTGAAGCCCATGCAAGTTCGTTTCCTTTTTTTCCAAGCCAAATGGAAAACGGTATAGAAAGTATTATAATAACCGGGGGGTCTATAAAGACAAAAGACGAGAATACTATCCCAATCATTGCAACAGGGACGTTATTGCCAATTCCCCATATCCAGGTACAGCCAAAAGCACCCCAGTTAAATTTTTTTAGTTCTTTTGAAAGACTGATAGAATTGATATTTGTTGACATATTTTTGTTTGCAGATTCACAGCCGCGCAAGCACTTATCGTATCCTTGCGGTATTACTTCGCCGCAAAGCGGGCATATTTTTAATTCAACGGAAACCTTTACAGGCTTTACATAGTTTATTTGTTTGTCATTAGCTGTCGGCTTTTGGATATATTTGTTTTTGTGAATTTTTTCAATAATATCAAACCCAAGGGAGGTAAGAAAAATTGCTATAAGGATTCCTGAAAACGGTAGTATTGTAAAAACAATCAGCCACACTGCTGCTCCGCCGCCGGGTATAACAAACAGGGCGCCAAAATAAAGAATGAATGCACAAATAGGAAATAATATACAGCGAATGTGCTTAATCTTTTTAAATACGGCTATGAAGTAAGCAAGAAAAGCAAAATACGGAATAAGTGTTGCGGTGTAATAAAGGGCTGCAGAACAAGTAAAACTGCTGTTTTCATTTTTTGACATAAGCGGGGCAATAAAAATGAAAAAATAAGAAACTAAAGCAATTATTGCAATAAATAATTGTGCATTTTTATCTTTTTCAACTTTATTTTGCAACTTTTTACTCCTGTAATCTCTGTCCTATGATATCACAAAACACACCTTTTTTTAGTAAAAAATCTTAAGTGTAAAAAAAAGGGGGGGGTAAGGAAAGTTTTTAATTTACAAAATTATTTTAAATACGATATGCCGTTAAGCTCCAGCTGCACGGGTTTTCCCCTTAAAAACTTTACTTCGGCTTCTGCAGTCGGGTTATTTATACCCATACCGTAATTTTTCATGTATTTAAGTTCTCCACGCCCGCGGTGTATGTATTTTCCCATACTTGTAGGGCTGTAATGTTCCAGCCTGCAATGTTCCCTGTAAAGGCCGATTTTTCCGTCGGGGTCATAAAAGCTGTCTTTTTCAACGGTTTCGGTGAGGTCTTTTTGCGAATGATTTTTTGCATAGTGCATAACGTTTCCGCTTGGCCAATAGCTGATTTCGGTTTCGGTTGTTACGGTGCCGTCCTCAAGCTTTGAATACCCTTCTATGTAGCGTTCAAGCTGTCCCTTTTCAAACATTGCGATGTTTTTGGTGAAATAAGGGCCTTCGCTTTCAATTAAAAAGAGTGAGCCGTTTTCAAAAACGATTTTCCTTGTTATATAGCCGTTTGTAGCCCTTTCTTCTATTTTATGTAGTCCTTTTTTTGGGGCTGTTTTTCCGTACAATTGCTTTACGGTTTCCGCTTCGTTATCAACTTTAGCCTTAATCCCTTGTGCAATAAGGCCTATATTCTTTTCTTCCGCGCTGAGAATTGTCTGAAGTGCGTGTTTAATTTGCCCTGAAACCTCATTTGAGGGTGTATTGTTTTGTATTTTAAAAAGCAGTTCGTCAATGCGCCCGTAAGAACACTTTTTAACGGAAGCCGCAGGCTTTGCGACGGGCCTTACCTCGGGCTTTGTTTCGGGTTTTATTTTGGGCTTTGTGGTGCCTGAAAATGTTACGGTATCACCGTTTTGGTGGGCAAGGTTTAATGCGGGGTTAAATTGTGCGCGCGTTTGTGTTTGTGCACAAAAATTTCTAAAGCCTGTGTTTATATTCAACGACACTCCCATATCTTAATATCCTTTTTAAAAAAGTTTTAAAGCGTTCTTACAAAGGTTCAAAATTTTATTTTTGAACGGAAGGAATATTTTGAAACTTTGTATTTTTACAAAAATTTACCGACAAAAAACACCTCCCTTATTTTAAAGAGAGGTATTTTTAAAATTTTTAAATTGAAACGGAGCTTAAAATTAAAGTGTATCCGATGTTTGAGACTTTGTATATTCAAGCACAATCGGGTCTTTCTTAAATGCGGCAGCATTTGTTTTAATTCTTGAAATAAAAGCCTGTGTTTCACGGAAAGGCGGAACACCTTTGTATCTTGCAACATTCCCGGGGCCCGCATTATATGCGGCAAGGGCCAGATCCATAGAGCCGAATTTTTTGTACATCATCTGATAGTACATAATTCCGCCTTTGATATTATCATTTACAATATACGGATTAACACCGAGCCTTCTTGCAGTATCAGGCATGAGCTGAAATAACCCTACTGCGCCTGAAGCACCTTTTTTGGTCGGTATAAATTCCGATTCTAATTTTGCAATACTTAAAGCAACACAGGGGTCTACACCCATGCTTACTGCAGTTTTTACGATTTTCGTTTTGATTTCACCGGGCGATTGAGCCGCATCAGCTGTGTTAGCAAAACCGAAGCAAAACATGCAAACGGCGACTAACAAAGTTTTCATAAGCTTTTTCGTCATAAAATAATCCTCTTTTTTCATATCTAACAGGGTAAAAACTTGAAAATACATTTCCTTCTGACACTTTATTTATGTATTCAAGACAAAACCCAAGTCTGTAAGCCCACTATACATACAACATACCGCTTTTGCAACCCCCCAAAAGGGCTACGAAAAAGTAAAAGCCTTGCAGTCAGGCTATTTCAGCTATACTATATATGTAGCAATTGTATGTATAAAAAGAATTTTATAATTCTTGCGAATGATATTTTAAACAACTTGAAAATAATATAATTTTTATGGTAAAATCAAATTCATAGCTTGCTAGGTTATTTTTTAAGACCAAACTTTGATAAAACAAGCTTTTGACAAGTTTAATATATGGAGAACTGGCCGAGTGGCTGAAGGCGGCACCCTGCTAAGGTGTTATGTGGGTTATCCTGCATCCCGGGTTCGAATCCCGGGTTCTCCGGATTTTTTCCTCTATCCGAACCTTCGTTTTGTATTTTCAGGTGCTTTGGGAGCTCCAAAGCCTATGCATAAGACCCTGACATAACGGCGGTTTTTTTGTTTAATTTATATTGATGCAAAACAATAATATACTTAAATTTGGCTGTTCAAAACCTATTTTTGCAGCAACTCTTTTTCTTTCTGCACCATTGTTTTGTCGTATACTTTTATTTTGTAATCAAGCCTTTCTATTGTAGCCTGAATTGTATCTCGTTTTTCAATAAGTTTTGCCCGCTCTTTGATTAAAATATTTTTGCGTTCTTCTTTTGTTGAATCGCCCTTGTAGAAAAGCTCAATGTACCTTGCCAGTACTTCAATGGAAAGCCCTGCACCGCGCATGCATTTAATGAATTCAACCCAGCTGCAGTCAGCTTCCGAATATTCTCTTATGCCGCTTGCATTCTTCTTGACATTTGGCAAAAGCCCTTCTTTTTCATAATATCTTAATGTATCGGGGGAAATATCGTATTTTTTGCTCACTTCAGATATTTTCATCTTCTTAAATCCTTTTATTATTTAATAATACTCTACAACCTGAAGCAGGCTCTAAGTCAAGTAAAACTTAATTTGTATGTTCAATATGCTCAAGTGCCTTCTCTAAAATATCTTTTACATGATAATCATCCAGAGCATAAAATACATTTTTTCCCTTTTTGGCGGGCCTTACAAGTTTTGCTGTCCTTAAAACCTTCAGCTGATGCGAAACGGCGGATTTTGTCATATTTAATAATGCTGCAAGATCGTTTACACACATTTCACTTTCTTCAAGAGCCCATAAAAGCTGAATTCTTGTAGAATCGCCCATAACTTTAAAAAAGTCTGAAAGTTCATATAAGACTTTGGTGTCAGGCATGTTGGGCTTTACTTTATTTATAATTTCATTGCTGCAGTTTTTTTCATATGTTTTTTTCTTTTCCATAAAACCCCCGTAAGTTAATTATATTTTTACCCGTGTATTATTGTCAAATAACTTTATTTTACAAAAAAAGACAACAAGTGTATTATTCCTTGACAATTGAATAGTTGTTCAATTATAATATAAATATACAATTAAACGATTGAACAACCGAGCAATTTTAAAACGGTGATTGAAAGGAAATAATTTATGTGCAGCCACTGTGAACATAACCACAACGAACACGGCCACTGTGAACATAACCACAGCCCGAAAATAATATTTAAGATAGCAATATCTGTTTTGCTTCTTATAATTTTTATGGTCTTTAGCCCCGAAAAAATTGCAGGTGAAAAATTTTCAGGTGCGGTTAAATTTTTGGAATTTGCCCTCTGTTATATTATTGTTGCAAAAGATATTGTGCAAAACGCTTTTAAAAATATTTTAAGCAAACAGCTTTTGGATGAGAATTTTCTTATGACGATTGCAACCGTCGGCGCTTTCGGTATTGGTGAATATCCTGAAGCCGTAATGGTTATGGTGTTTTATCAAATTGGTGAACTTTTTAATTCTTTTGCGGTTAAAAAATCAAGAAATTCTATTTCGGAATTAATGAAAATGAATCCCGAATATGCAAATGTGGTGCGTGATAACCTGATTTTAAAGGTGCACCCTTCAGATGTTAAAACGGGTGAAATTATTGTTGTGAGACCCGGGGAGAAAATTCCTCTGGATGGCATTGTTACGGAAGGCTTTGGCTCTGTTGATACTTCAAACCTTACAGGGGAAAGTATTCCAAAAGAGCTTGCCGTAGGAAATGAAGCTGTGAGCGGTTGTATAAACCTGAACAGCGTTTTAAAAATCAAAGTTACAAAAGAGTTTAAAAATTCTACTGTTGCAAAAATTCTTGAAATGGTTGAAAATGCTGCAAATAAAAAAGCGAAGACGGAAAAATTTATCACCAAATTTGCAAAAGTATATACCCCTGTTGTAGTTACGGCAGCGTTTTTGCTTGCTGTTTTGCCGCTGCTTTTTGTTGGCAGAGAGCCTCTTGTCTGGTTTCGCCGTGCGCTTATCTTTCTTGTAATATCCTGCCCTTGTGCTCTTGTAATATCAGTGCCTCTCGGGTTTTTTGCAGGGGTTGGTGCCGCATCCAAAAAAGGGATTTTGGTTAAGGGCAGCAGCTGTCTTGAAACTTTGTCAAAGGCAAAAATTTTTGTTTTTGATAAGACAGGAACCCTTACAAAAGGCAAATTTTCAGTTTCAAAGACAGTTCCTGCTTCAGGCATTAATAAAGATGAGCTTTTAAAATACGCAGCATATGCCGAGAATTATTCAAATCATCCTGCTGCTCAAGCTGTAAAGGCTGCATATATCGGTGAAATCGATACTTCTAAAATAGAAGATTTAAAAGAATACGCAGGACTTGGCGTTTGTGCTAAAGTTTTCTCCAAATCCGTAATTATCGGCAATTTAAAGATTATGGAAGAGTTTAATATTAAGGTTGAAGCAAATAACAATGTTTCAGGTACCGTTTTATATGTTGCTCTGAATAATCAATACGCAGGCTGTATCGAGATTTCAGACTCCGTTAAAACAAATGCAAAAGATACAATTTTAAACTTGAAAAAATTCGGGGTTAAAACCGTTATGCTTACAGGGGACAGGGAATTTGCCGCGCGTGAAATTCAGGCTCAGACAGGCATTGATGAAGTATATTCAAATTTACTTCCAAATGAGAAAGTAGAAGCGGTTGAAAAACTTATGCTTTCGCAAAAAACAGGCGACACCCTTGTGTTTACGGGTGATGGGATAAATGATGCACCTGTGCTCTCAAGGGCAGACATCGGTATTTCGATGGGTAAATTGGGCTCTGACGCTGCAATTGAAGCTTCCGATATTGTTATTACCGATGACAATCTTGCAAAAATTCCTGAAGCGATGAAGATTTCCAAAAAAACACTTAAAATTGTAAAACAAAATATTGTTTTTGCCCTCGGCACAAAGGTGCTTTTCCTTGTGCTCGGTGCATTCGGGGCAGTCACGATGTGGGGTGCGGTGTTTGCGGATGTTGGCGTATCAATTCTTGCTGTCTTGAATTCGCTTCGAATGCTTTATATAAAGCGTATGTAGCTATTTTTAAAAAGGAAATCCGTTTTCCAAATCCAGGACACAGCGCACGCCAAAGGCATAGGTATAACTGTTATAATTCTCATTAAACGAACCGCTATTCAGATTCCTTCTGTAATAATTAGTGCCGCTCTGAACCGTGCCTGACCATACGTTGTTCGGGTAGCAGTTGTTATTGTTGGAGCCCGGGCAGCCGCCGCTCAAGTTGTAGCACCGCAAGGCGCCGTAACCTGAATTGTTGTCGCAGAGCTGCAAAAGTTACAGGCGAACTGCTTTTCAATGTTTGTATTTTGTATTTCAACGTAAACTTTGAAACACAACGGCTTAAATCAATATTGTTATTAATTCAGCATTTAACCACTTTTATCATTTAAAGTTTTCTTGTGGTAACATTTGACGATTTGAATTTTCCTATCTGTTAAAACCCGTAAGCTTTAACACTCTAAGGAAAGATTTCCTTTGATTAATAATACAGCATTTTGCTGTGTGTGGCAACTTTTGTAAGTTTCATAAAAAAAAGGAGCGCCAAGGTTACAAAAAGCGCCCCGAAAAGTTGTTCATCTAAAATTTTATTCATCCCACTCTATAATTATTTGCCCGTTTCCTCCCTTTCCTCCCATGCTATCATTTGTGGTTGCGGAATCTGTTTCGACAACACCGCTTCCTCCTCCGCCCGCGCCTGTGGTTTCGGTGCTTCTTCCCGTGTAACCCGATGTTCCCCTGCCTCCTTCTCCGTATTTGGAGCTTGCACCGTCACCTCCTTTAGTGTCTTCGCCTGCTTTACCGTCTAAAGCTCCCTGACATATCAAAAGAGTATTGCTTATTTTGCATATTGCAGCTTTATTTCCCCCGTTTCCGTTTGTCGTTATAACCGACAAAACATCCGTGGTGTTTCCTGTGATTATCGGTGAATATCCGCCAAATCCTCCGCCTGCCGTTATTCTGTAATTGTTTGACGCAATAGAGGAATTTATACCAAATATTGTATCTCCGCCTTTTTGTCCGTTAATAAAAGCCCTGCCCTGCAGGTTGGCATCTGTTGTATTGTTTCTTGCAACGCTTCCCCCGTCGCCTCCTCTTCCTATCTGATATTTTATAATGCTGCCTGATTTCACGGTTATATTTTGTTTTACAATCGTATTTCCGCTTCCGCCGCCGCCGCCCGTACCTTTTTTATCGGGATTCCAAACAATTTTTACATACCCCGGAGCGCCGTCTCCGCCATCTGTAACGCCATATCCTCCGCCTCCTCCGCAACCGCCGTATCCTGTGGCGCTTCCGCCTGCTTTATTTATGGCAGTTGAACCAGAACCGTATGCACAGTATGTTTTTCCGTCGATTGTTGTCTGTCCTCCGTCCCCTCCTCCGTCTTGCGATGTTAGGACTCCTTCATAACCTTTCCCTGTTGGCATATTATTGCCTGCAGCGTTGCCTCCCGTAACTTTATATCCCGGAAATCTTGTATTTTTCATTGTAATGTGTCCTTCAAAATAATGGGCAGCGCCTTCCGTGCCTACAGGGTGATTCTCCGCCTGATTGTAACCGTCATATATCCAGCCTGTTGCACATCCTGCAATGTCTCCGCAGCGACCTTTTGTATCACCCTTGCAAGCGCCGTAATCACAGGACTGTCCGTTGGCTCCAATTTCACTGCTTGTCCTTATTAATTCAATATTCCCGCGCTTTAAAAGGCTTGGCGCACCCGAAGTTCCGTTTTCGGGCTTTGTAATATTACCCAATGAATTGACATAGCCTGCTTTTCCGCCCTTTCCTCCTCCACCCACGACTACAGTCAAAGTTTCGCCGGGGAAAACCCTTATTCTCTTTTTTGGAACCATTGCTCCTCCGCCGCCGCCCCCGCCTCCGTTTGCGATTTCATGCCATTCTGCCGCAATAAATCCTGGCGCTCCGTTTCCTGCATGTGTATCACCAATATCGGCATTTGGGAAAGAGCTGCATGCAGTGCCCCAAGTGCCTGTGCCGCAGCCTCCTGCTCCATATCCTTGGCCATGTCTTGTATTTGTATTTGCCGTATAACTGTATATTCCCGCTGCACCAAATAAACTTCCTCCGCCGTTCCCACCCGGTACACAGGCTGCTATTACAGCAGAGCTGCATTCAAGGTTCGGTGCGTTAACCCCGCCCGGTGCAGCTCCATTACCGCCTGTTCCGTATTTTGCTTTGGCATCTGCAAATTGGCATTCCTGTAGTATTGTTGTTTCCGCACCGCCGTTTTCTCCTTTGCTGCCGCGACCTGCATATTGCCCTTCTCCGTTGTTATACCAGCCCCAGCTTCCGCCCCCGCCCCCGCCAGCCAGCAAAAAGCTTCCAAAGCTTGAAGCAGAGCCGCCGCAGCCTGCAACGCCGTTACAAGCCCTACCTTTTCCTCCTGCTCCGACTTTTACTGCAACGGAAGCGCCGTTTGTTATATTTAAAAGTTGTCTCCAATATACCGCACCGCTGCCTCCGCCTGAACCCAGTGTTCCCTGTCCTCCCCCTCCACCGCCGCCTGTCATTGTAACGAACACTTTTCCGTTTGCTATGTATTCCGTATTATCGGAATTTAACGCTGCTTCTCCGTGGGAATATGTATTTGAAACGCTGCCGCCTGAAACTTTAACGTTTTTAACATTTTCGCTCACTCTGGATGTCGGTACATAGATTCTGTTTAATGCTCCCGAAAATGTCCAGGCATATCCTTTAATATTCTCATCTATCCACCCTGCGCCTCCTCCTGCTCCGCCTCCGACAAGGGTAACTTCCAATTCGTTTACGCCTTCAGGCACTTTAAACGAATACGTTCCTGCACTTTTATATTCGATACTTCCTGTTGTCATGGAAGCGCCGCCTCCGCCTCCGCCCCCTGTGGCAGTTATAAACATAACGCCGTTAAAACCGTTTGGAACAGTGAAATTCCCCGTGCATACGTTATTTTCAATGTCTTTATTTTTACAGTTGTCATCATCATATTCTATGGTATGTTTCATATGTTTTTTACCCGGAATTGTTCCTTCTACGGATATATTCACGCTATCATTCATTCTTTTTGTAATAACGGGTGCAAGCGCTGCCATCAAAAGTGACGCCACCAGAAGTGCCATGAGCATTTCAACGAGAGAAAAAGCAGGACAGCTGCCGAGTGATATTTTAAAGATATTTTTCATATAAAATTTCCCTTTTGAATAATATTTTACATAGAAATTCTACATTATAATTACATAAAATGCAATTTAAAATGAGAGTTTTTATAAAAAATCTTATTTTAAATAAGTCATAAGAAAATATTAAACCCATAAAATTTTATTATGCAATCGGGCAATAGACAGGTTGCTGTTGTTGGTTTAATTTTGAAAGGGTTAAAAGAAATGGGTGTAAAAGCAAAAATGAACACCGCAAAAGATACGAATTTAAAACTTTTATTGGGACAAAGGATTAAATTCTTCAGGAAGAAAAAAGCGCTCTCGCAGGAACAGCTTGCAGAAATGGTGAATATGGAGACAAAAAGCTTATCTCGTATTGAATCGGGGCATAATTATCCGATGTATGAAAACCTTGTCTCGATTTCATATGCTCTTGATGTTGAGCCATGGCAATTATATTATGCGGATGATAAAAAAGATGTTGAAGCTATGCGCGAAGAGATTTTTGCCGTACTTCAAAACGATACCGAGAAAATTCCTGCCGTATATCAGTATTTATCCGTATTAAAATAAGTTATTAAATAAGTTTGCAGTTGTTTTATCGTTTTATTTTTTTCAAGCTTTTAAAATTTCTTGCATTTTATTTATTACAAAGTCTTTTGCGCCTTTTTGACTTTCAAAAATTTCTGTTGAATCGGCTGAAGCTTTTGCATAAAAAATGTCGTCAAAAAGCAGTTTTCGGATATGTTCTTCCATCTCTTCCCGTGTTTTTACAACCTTTGCAGCGTCCGTACGGGTTAAAATTCCGTAAATATCTTTAAAATTTTTAATTGATGGGCCCGAAACGACAGGTTTGGAATAAATTATGGCCTCAAGCGGGTTGTGTCCGCCCGTGTTGTTGAAGCTTCCGCCGATAAAAGCAATGTCTGCAACGGAGTACATTCTTGAAAGTTCGCCAAGTGTATCCAAAAGCAGAATGTCGTTTTCTTTGAAATTTTCTTTTTTGGACCTTAAGCCAAACTTAAAGCCTGTTTCTTTTATAAGTGCCGAAACAGAATCAATTCTTGTGAGGTGCCTCGGGGCAATTATAAGTTTAAAGTCAGGGCAGACAGATTTAAGGTTTTTAAAGGTTTTAAGAACAATCTCATCTTCGCCTTTGTGAGTGCTTCCTGCAATTAAAATGCGTCCTTTACCTTCATCAAATCCCTTATTAAAATCTA
Organism: uncultured Vampirovibrio sp.; assembly: GCA_910578465.1. GTDB lineage: Bacteria > Cyanobacteriota > Vampirovibrionia > Gastranaerophilales > Gastranaerophilaceae > MGBC122484. The sequence goes on from CAJTPW010000001.1 coordinate 109,519, forward strand.
TCGGGGTTGTGTTTTTTTGAATGTCAAATTTCAGGTTTTTCATCACTTCCGTTTTTTTCTGCGGTGCGCCGATTTTCACCATTTTTTCCATATCTTCTTTGCTTTGGGTATAAATGCCCGTGTAGCAATTGAAGATATATTTAAAAAACCATCCGAAATATTTGTAAGTTTTGAACGAATCATCCGAAATTCTTCCGTTAATCAAAAGAAGAGGAATATTATTTTTTCTGGCATAAAGCGCAAAGAAGGGCCAGAGCTCCGTTTCTGCCATTAAAATTACATCGGGCTTAATTTTTTTAAAGAAAAGTTTTGTGCAAAGCGGAATATCAAACGGGAAAAAGGTTATAAAATCTGCAATTCCAGCATATTTTTTCTTTGCAATGTCCTGCCCTGTTTTAGTTCCTGTTGTGATTAATATTTTATGATTTTTAAAAGTTTCTTTTGCAAGCTTTATAAGGTTTTCAAGGGCAATAACTTCGCCAACGGAAACGCCGTGAAACATAATAAGCTTGTCATCGGGGTTTTTAATAAGGTTTTCTTGGTTTTTAAAAAAGCCCGATTTTTCAAAGAAACCATCCGTTGATTTGCGGCAAAGAAGCCTTATAGAGTAATATACAGGTACAAAGATTAAGAATAAAAATAAGCTGAATATTTCAAGTATAAAAAGCGTAATGTTTGCGATTAAATTTTTGGCGGTTTTCATTAAAAAATTCCTTTTATTCTGCCTGCAGGCTTTTTCTGTATTCAAGATAACTTTGAAGCGCTTCTTTCCAATGGCGCATAGGGACACTGTTTTGAAGAGTGCTGTATTTTGGTCTTATTGCTACAACCTTGTTTTGTCCTTTTGTGTATTCTTCCGTTGAAACAGGGGCTAAATCAGCTTTTATATCTTCCTGTGTAAAGATTTCGTTTGCAAAATCATACCAGGTTGTTTCGCCTTCGCCTGAAATGTGGTAAATGCCAAACGGTTTATTTAAAAGTTTCAATATGCCGAGAGCCAAATCCACGGTGTATGTCGGGCTTCCTGTCTGGTCGTTTACGACTTTAATTTCCTTACCTGCTTTGCCGAGTTTAAGCATTGTTTCAATAAAATTTTTTCCGTTTATGCCATAAAGCCAGCTTGTTCTTGCAATATAATATTTTTCCGCATTTTCTATCACTGCTGTTTCGCCAAGAGCCTTTGTTTTTCCGTAAACAGAAAGCGGGTTTACAGGGTCGTTTGGCAGGTAAGGTTCTGTTTTTGTGCCGTCAAAAACATAGTCTGTTGATACATAAATTAAAATTGCCCCCGTTTTTTTTGAAATGCGGGCAAGATTTTCTGCCGCTTTGTGGTTTATAAGGTCTGCTTTTTCTCTGCCTGTTTCAGCACCGTCTACATTTGTATAAGCGGCAAGGTGGACGATTATTTGGGGCTTTGTATTTGTTATGAAATTTTCTGCTGCTTTAAAATCTGTAATATCAAGGTTTTCAACATCTGTTTCAATTACAAACATTCCGGCGTCTTCAAAAATCGGGCATAAATCCTGCCCCAGCATTCCTTTTGCACCTGTGACCAAAACTTTCATATCAAACTCCCCGCACCGGAATATCGCATTTTATTTTTCCGTTAAATAGATTTTATAATGATAAAAGTTTTGAAGCAATAAAAAATGTGGTAGTATAAAATTTATGAGTTTGGTTTCAGTAATAGTTCCTGTATATAACCTTGAAAAATATATAAAAGAGTGTGTTATTTCTCTTTTAAATCAAAGTTTTAAAGATTTTGAACTTATATTTGTGGACGACGGTTCAAAGGACAAAACGGTTGAAATTATAAAGTCTTTTAACGATAAAAGGATTAAAATTTTTAAAAACGATAAAAAAGGAGCGGGGCTAGCAAGGAATTTCGGGCTTTCAAAAGCTCTTGGAAAATGGGTTGTCTTTTTTGACGGGGATGATTTTTGTAACGAAAAATATCTTGAAAAGCTTGTTTTGTGCGCTGAAAATAATGAAGTTGATGTTGCAATATGCGGGGCTCTTGAATATTCGGAGAAGAAAAAGAGGTTTAGAAAGGGTAAAATAAGCCATACACTTGAATATTTGGATGATGAAGCAAAATGTTTTGCAAAAAGTTTTTATGAATGGTCTGATATTCAAGCAAAAGGGGATAAATTCGGCCGTTCATGCGGTGATATGCTTTTAGATCTTGCAGAACCATGGAATAAGATTTACAGGCGGGAATTTTTAATTCAAAATAAGCTTGAATTTGCAAGTCTTCCCTGTTCGGAAGATTTGCCCTTTGCGTATGGTGTTTTGTTTTGCGCAAAAAAGATCTCACTCATCAAAGAAAATCTTGTTTTCATAAGGAAAAGGCCGTCTTCGCTTTCTTATTCAACAAACAAAAACTGGATAAATTATTTTCTTGCGTATGAAATAACGGATAAAATTGCGTTTGAATATCCCTATTTTGACAAAATAAAAGAAGCTTATTGCGACAGAAAATTCCGCACATATAAATATTTTTACAAAAAAGCAGGGGTTTTAAATTTCCCCTACTTTCTAAAATTTATGAATGAGATTAAGCGCATTAACGATATTTTAAAAGAACAAAGATATAACGTTTTTAAAGCGCTTTTCTAGGGCCTTTGCAAGAAGCGCTTATTGTTTTTTGCTGCCTCTTACATCGGGACGGATGCTTTCAAAAAGCGTTTTAACGTCAAACTTTGGCGGTACTTTCTTCTCTTTTTTAACTTCCGTCACTTCAACTTCAGTTTTTTCGGATTCTTCTTTGTTTGCTTCCGTTGTTTGTTCCACCGGGGTTACTTTTTCTTCCACGGTTTTTTCCGCAGCTTCCGTTTTGGCAGATTTGGAAGCTTCCGCTTCTTCTTTTACTTCTTCTTTTGTAACGGAAGTATCTTTATCTTCAGCGGCCTGTTCCGCCTTTTCCACAGGTTTAATTTCAACCGATTTTACTTCTTCTGTCTTTGGAGCAGTTTCAGCGGAAGCCTCTTGCGTTCCTTCTTTTACAAATTCATTATCCGAAACGGGTTCTGCTTTTTTTGCAGAGTCTTTTACAGGCACGATTTCAACTTTTTGAAGAGCTTCAAATGCTGAAGGCACTTGAGCTTTTGGTGCTTCATCAGCCTTATCGGTTTCTTTTGCGGTCTCAATTGTTTCTTCCGCCTTTTGTACTGCTTTTTCCGCTTCTTTTTTTACTTCCGTTTTAACTTCTTCCGTTGTTTCTTTTACCTTTTCTTCAACGGCTTTTACTTCTTCTTTTACTTCCTTTTTAACATCTGTTGCAGGCTGCAAAACCTTATCTTCCGCTTTTGCATCCTGTGCAGGCATTATAACTGCAGGAAGAACAGTGCCTCTCGGCTGTATTTCTTTTACGGGAATGTCTGCCGCATTTACAAGTGTGCAGGAAAGTGCCACTGTTGAAGCCAGTCCCAAAAATTTAATAAATTTTTCGTTCATAAACAAAATCTCCTTTTATAAAAAACATACTATAACTTTTGTTGAAATCTCATGCGTTTTTTGATAATTGTTACAAACTTCATATTTCAATATTACACTTGTAGAAAAAGTCAAAAGCATTGCAGAAAGAGGGTTATGTGCAATTTATCACTATTTTTTATGTGAGTAATTTTACTTTCTTGTCAATGCCGTATTAAGCCTTACAATAAAATCATAAAAGCAAACAAGATAGATGAATTTGCAAACGATTTTATTTTAAAACTTTTAATGCTGGATTTACATTTTACAGGAGAAACAAAAAGTTATGTCTTTTAACATACCTAATACCTTTGTTGCAGGAACAAAGGCGAAAGCGGATGAAGTAAACGAAAATTTTACATCCCTTCAAAACGAATTGAACAAAAATGCCCAAACTGTCGCTGAAATAAAAACGGATATTGATTATATCAAAAATGATTTTATGGATGATATTGCCGCTGAAATAGAAATGTTGAGCCAGTCTCAAAAATCTAAGTTTTCAATAAACTCCGCTAATCTTGCAGAAGACGGTAAAACCCCTGATATTTTAGACGATACGGACTCTTCCACACTTGCGTTTAAAGTTGGCGGCGAATACCCTGTTTTAATTGCAACAAATGCTGCAGGAGAATCCGAAACTTTTGAAAGTATTGCAAGCATTAGTCTTTCAGGATATGCATCAGGGCTTTACAACATATTTTTAACTCTTGAAGGAAATGTCGAACTTTTTCAGGCAAGTGTTTACAGGTCTGCAAAAGTACCGGATGAACCCGTTATTAACGATGTTTGGCTTATGACGCTTGAACCGTGGGCATCTTACAAATATAACGGCGTTTCATGGGTAGAATATGACGGAATTCCGCTCGGCTCCGTTGATATCGTTTCAGGAAAGGCTTATGAGCTTGTAAATGCGGAATTTAATACTCAATATCTCGATTCTGATTGTAATTTTTTGACTTCAAGAGGAAGAGAAAATATATCAAGAAGGTTTGAATCAAATTGGTTTACAATTGGCTCAAAAAGCGCATTTACATTGAATCATAACTTAAATATTAAACCTGAAAGATATTCAATTAAGCTTCTTGCAAGGGTTAAATCCACCGTGGGGAATTTTAATGCGGGCGATATTCTTAATCTCGGCTACTGTAATTTTATGGGAAACGTTGCAAACAGTGAGCTCGGCTGTATTTTAAGGTGTACAAACACATCGGTTACGGTCGGAACGGGAAACAGCGACTATGCCTGCTATAACGACTTTGGCGGAACGGGATATTACGGTCTTCGCCGCGATAATCTTCAGTACAAGCTTATCGTCACACAGGATGTAAATTAAGGAGCAAAAATAATGAAAGAAACATTCAAAACCAAATTGTTCAGTAAAATAAAAAGCAGTACGTGCGGTAAAATTAAAGAAATATTGAAACACCTGTCTCTTCCTGCCGTTATATACGCAGAGAACCTTATAGGAAAAGGTTTTGGCGAAACAAAGAAGCAAATTGCAATAGATTTTATAATTAATTCACTACCTTCATTTCTTCTCCCTCTCAAAAGTGTCATTAAAAGACTGTTGTCGGATGTTTTGGATTTTGCCGTGGAGCTTGCGGTTGAAAAACTGCATTCCATTCAAAAAAATCTGCCCGATACAATCTGATATGACTTATTTTCCGTACAAATATATCACAGGGGCAGACTCTGTTTGCCCCCTTTTTTTAAAATTAAAGGAGAAAATTAATGAAAAGAATAATAATTCACTGGAGCGCAGGAACTTATAAGCCAAACAGTGTGGAAACAGAACATTACCATTATTTAATAGACTATGAAAAAGATGTAAACGAAAAAGCATCGGTCAGGAAAGGAAAATGTAAACCCGAAGACAATTTAAACTGTACAAACGGTAGTAAATACGCAGCTCATACAGGCGGAGGAAACACAGGTTCAATAGGAGTTGCGCTTTGTGGAATGTTCGGGTTTTATGACATCAGGCACATAGGCAATTATCCCTTGAAGCCCGTTCAAATGGAGGTTTGTTATGAGCTTTGCGCAAGACTTTGCATAAAATATAAGATTCCGATTTCAAAAGAAACGATTATGACCCATTATGAGTTTGGAAAGAAAAATCCTTATACAACAAGCAGAGGCAAGCAGGATATAGTATATCTTTCAACAAATCCTTCACTCCCTGCGGGAAAAATCGGGGATTTTATAAGGAATAAAATCAAATGGTATTATGAAAAACTCAGTTTAAAACTCAAGCCCGACGAAGTTGTTGAAGTAGAGATTTCAAAGACTTCAAAGGCAAGAACAAAAGAATTGATTAAAACTCCATAAATTTTAAAATTCTTTTTATAATACCCGTTTTCTCGTTACTATCAGGCGATATCAGGCTCTTAAAGGCTTTATCGCCTCTTTTTTTGTATATGGCTTTTTTATGGGTAAAAGTGTCAAATGTAAACTTTCCATGGTAAGAGCCAAGCCCCGAATACCCGACACCTCCAAAGGGCAGATTATTGTTTGCCGTATGAAGCATTGTCTCGTTTACACAGCCGCCTCCAAAAGAGTATGTTTTTAAGAATGTGTTAACAATATTTTCATCCGTTGAGAAAATATATGCTGCAAGCGGTTTTTCAAGGGTTTTAAGGGTTTTTATAATATCATACGTGTTTTCAAACGTTAAAATCGGCAGAACCGGGCCGAAAATTTCATTTTGCATAACAAAGGAGTCGAATGATTTTATATCAAGCAGAGTCGGCTCTACATAAAGCCCGCATTCACTGAATTGCCCGCCATAGATTATATTTTCGTTTTCAATTTCGATTATTTCTTTTAATTTTGCAAATTGCCTGTCATTTATTATCCTGCCAAAATCCTTGCTCTCTTGCGGCAGAGGGCCCAAATATTCTTTAATTGAGGCTTTTAACTCTTCAATTAAAATATCTTTAACATCCTGATGGACAAGAATGTAATCGGGTGCAACGCAGGTCTGTCCTGCATTTAGAAGTTTACCAAAGATTATGCTTCTTGCCGCATTATGAATATGGCAGTTTTTATCAACAATACAGGGGCTTTTTCCGCCAAGTTCAAGTGTTATCGGGGTCAGGAATTTGCAGGCGGCTTCCATTATCTTTTTTCCTGTCTGAGTGCTTCCCGTGAAGAAAATGTGATCATATTTTTTGTTTAAAAGGTCGAAATGTAAGATGGTAACAGGATTTAAGACGTAGACATATTCTCTTGCAAATATACTGTTTAACATCTCCATTAAAATTTTTGTTGTCTTTAATGTGTCTGAAGACGGTTTTAAAATTACGGTGTTTCCTGCGGCAAGCGCGCCGATTATCGGGATTAAAGACAATTGAAAAGGATAATTAAACGGTGAAATTATTAAAACACAGCCTTTGGGTTCATTTAAAATGAAACTTTCGGCTCCGCCCGTAATGCCGCCAAGATGCAAAGGTGTCGGCACCCTTTTTGCCTGTGCCCAGGATTTTACGTTTTTAATTGCAAGGTTAATATCCTCTAAAACAGGAAAAATTTCCATTGCGTAGGCTTCAAATTCGGATTTTCTTAAATCTTCATTCAGGGCTTTTACAATTTTTTCTTTGTAATTTATTATTGCGGATTTTAATATTTTGAGTTTTTCAATTCGAAAATCAACATCAAGCGTTGCGCCTGAATTAAAATATGTTCTCTGTTCATCCAAAATTTCATCTAATTTAGCAACCATATAAAAATTTTAGATTAGATACCGTATTTTTAAATTGCCCGTTTGTTATTGCCCGAAAGGCTAAAACCGCCGTTAAGCCGTTAAAACGCTATAAGTTCATTGAACATTTTAATAGAAAAACTGTCTGTCATTCCTGAAATAAAATCAACAATTGCAGCCTTATAGTCAATCGGGTTTTTAATATCATAAATTGTCTTATTTATAAACTTCTTTGCTCCCCTGTATTCTCGTGTGGAGGCGTTTGAATATTTTAAAAGCCATTCTTTAAAGTGTGAACAAAGGAGCGGGTAAAATTTCTCATCCAATTCAAGCTTTTTGATGCACTCCATTGGTTTATTCGGGTTGTAATAAGATAAAAGACGGTTAAAGACGGTGTTAATTATAAGGCTTGCGTAGTCTTCAAAGGTTTTAAGCCTCGGGTGGGAATAAATATTTTGATAATTAAACCTTTTTATTGTCTTCATAATCTCGAAATATTCTTTTGAAAACGAAAGGCCGTTATCAGGGTTTGAATGTTTGCACAAGTCTATTATAAAAAGGTGCACCAGAGACGTTGTATTAATATCTTTTAATTTTTTATGGTGAAAAAGGTTCTGGATAATTCCTTCAAGCTCTTCTTTTTGTTCTTCTTCAAGAATTTTCTTTGAAAGCGCATCTTCAATATCTCTTCCTAAATATGCAATTTTATCGGAAATTTTAACGACACATCCTTCGTATGTATAGCTTTGAAACTGGTTTGCTGTTTGAATTGTTTCAAGATCAATAAATTCATCTCTTGGTTTAAGTGCTGCTTCATCCACTTCTCCGCAATGGCAGATGATTCCATCCCGAACCGCATAAGAGAGGTTTAAATTTCTTTCGAATCCTTCATAGTCAGGCATGGTCTCAATTTTGTCGATAAATCTCAAACTGTTTTTTTCGTGCCAGAAATTTTTTGCCAAATCGTGCTCACGAACAATTTTTGATAATATTTTTTCTCCGGTATGCCCGAAAGGTGAATGCCCGAGGTCGTGTCCTACGGCAATTGCCCTTGTAAGCCAGGGGTTTAGCCCCAAAAATTCAGCTATAGTTTCCGCAACGGAAGAAACATGGTTTACATGTTCTATTCTTGTGCAGATATGGTCATTATTTGTATTGAAAAACACCTGCGTTTTATGTTTTAGTCTTCTGTAGGCATTTGAATATAAAATCCTGTGATAATCTCTCTCGAAGGGATGTCTTATATCTTCATCTTTCCGATAAAGATCTTCAAGGCGCGAGGTAGCGTTTTTGTATTTTGCATTTCCTTTAAACATTCCCTCGTTCATAAAAGTTTTTTCAAATGTTTTTGCTGCGTTTGTCATTTACGTGTATCGTTCCTATATCTTTTTTCTTATTCCTTGTACCATTCAACATTTCTTGTTGCATACATGGTGATTATTATTGTGATAAACAGCCCGAAACTTCCTGCAAGAAGGGATAATTCTTCGAGATTTACGGTTACGTATAAATATAAATAAATCAGGGCCAAAATCCCCGCAACTGCGAGCGGAAATTTTTTATCACCCCTTTTTACAAGAACAAAATATGTATATGAGCTTATAAGGGCAATTGTCATAAGGGATGCAATTAAATATGAAATGCCGAAGTTTATAAACTCTGACATTGAAAGCAAAAGAAGGTAAAATACAAGCATTGAAACACCTACAAGGCTATATTGGAAGGGGTGGATATGTTTATTTGTTTTATTTGTAATTTCATAGATAAAAAATGCAAGAAAAGTCAGAGCTATAAATAAAAAGCCGTATTTAACGCATCTTTCCGTCATTCTGTAATTATCTACCGTATTTATAAAATTCATTGTGTATTTTGAATTTTCTTCATATTCCTCAATACCGTTTAAAGGAAGGGCTGAAGCAGCTTCAGGCACGGACCAAAAAACCGTATAGCCTTCTTTTGAATTTGTATGTTCAACAGGGGAGAAATCTCCCGTAAACTCTGCCGTTGTCCAGTTTGTTTTAAGGTGTGTTTGATGGAAGGTTCCCCCTGCCATAAATGAGAGCTCTTCCGTTCCTCTGAGTTCGTATTCTATTTCATACGGGATAACTGTTTCATCCTTAATATAAACGTTGCACTGATAAGATGAACAATCCGCCAGTTCTTTATTGTTAAATCTTACTTTAGGTTTGTTTATAAAGCCTTTTCTGTCCGATACTTTAAAAGATAAAACGGCCTTTGTGTTTTTTAAGTTTTTAATCCTGAATTCGCCCTTTTGTTTTATTTTTGCCGTGTAGACAGGGATTTTATAGATACTTTTTTGTTTCAATTCGCCTTTAACATCAACGTTTGTATCAATGCTGTCCGCGTAGATATATTTTGTTATTGTATCTCCGTCCTTTGTTTCAACAGAGATTTTTCTGCCTTTTGCGGCTGTTTTAATAAGGGTTTTATCGCTATGCTCATATATTAACTTTGGAAGGTCTATTGTTTGTCTTTTTCCCCAGGTTTTTGAGATATCTGTTGAAACCTTTTCTTTAAATCTCTCTCTTTCCGAAACAACGCCTGAAATACATAAAAGAAGGATTGAAAGTATGATTAGAAAACCTGTAATCATCCCGATTTTTGCCATAATATTTTTTTGCATAGTATATTTCCTATTTAAAATTTAGTCTAATTATTCTAGCATAAATTCCTCTCCTTTTAAAATACGGCATATAATATAGAGATGAAGGGTAAAAGGTAAAAAATTCGCAGGGGGTTTGTTTCCCTGCGAATTAATTGCTTTTGAAATTTTGAACGAGTTTTTAATATACGGTTTTTTTATTCTTCGTATTTTCTGTGCCAGATGTCTGCGTATTCTTTTGTTTCGCCGTTTTGTATGAACGTTGCACCTTCCTGGGTTGTGAGCTGGTTGCCCTTGCCGTCAAAGTTATCGTTCATTGTGGTTTCATCCGTATTTGCAAGGTTGATTTCGGTTATTCCTAAATCAAGCAATGACTGAGCCTCGGAATTGTATCCGTTTGCTTTCATCTTGAAGCCATAATTTTCTTCAAGGAATTTGATATCGTTTTCATCAATTACCATATCATCTTCGCCGTTTATTACGCCTGCTTTCTGCGCGAATGCCTTAAGGGCTGCAAAGCCGTCCTTATGACCGTCTTTAACACCGTCTCCGTCAAGATCCGTGTTATCGCCGAAAAGTTCGGAGCCGTCTTCGCCTGAAATGCCGTCGCCGTCTGCATCGAATACAAGGACACCGTCTGCTGAATCATTGATTTTATCAACGATGCCGTCGCCGTCAATATCGAAATCTACAATATCGTCTGATGTTTGAACGCCATCGCCGTTTAAGTCGAAGGACAGGGGAGACCACGTTTGATAGCAGGCCTGAAATTCTTTCACGGTTTCGCAATCGTCCATATAATAAACTTTTCTGCCGTCTTGTGTTTCCGTGCCGAGCTTGTTCCAGGTGCCGGGGGTGATACCGCCGTTTCCGCATTCAATAATGCTCATACTTTTTGCATCATATCCGTACGTCAAGCGTACAAGGGAGTTGTCACCTGCGGATGTTAAGTTTCCTGACATATCGTAAATATGATATTTGCCGTCGTTTGCACCGGGTGCAAAGATATATCTCGGTTCGCCGTTTGCAAGTTTTTCTTTTAAATCGACGCCAAGCTCATCCACAAGCGCCCATTCTTCATCAGAGATTAAATCTTTAATTTCATCGGGCTTTTTGTCTGAAACTTTATCTTCGCCTTTTGCTTCGCCAATGCTCTTATATGCACTTTCATCCACCTTGTCGGCATATACTTCTTTTTTGGCACCGCCTATTGTACCTGCTTTTGCTTCGTAATCGCCTTTTTTGTCGCCAAGTGCTGCTTCATCCGCTGCAACTGATTCTTTGAGTTCGCCTACTGCAGTTTCAAGTGTTGCAACGGTTGCGCTTGCATTTGCCACAACTTCCGTTTGAGCTGTTATTCTTGTTGCAAGATTTGAAATTTCATCCTGCACGCTTGATAATTGTCTGTTTAAAGAAGAAAGCTCTGCCGTCAATCCTGCGTCTGCGCCTGCTTCACCCAATCTTTTTTCAAGGAAGCTTTCCCAGTCGCCGTGTTCTTCTTCGTTATATTCTGCCTTTGCTTTTCTTATAACGTCTTTTTGAGAAGTTTCAAGCTTTGCTTCAATTTCTTCTTCTTTTCTTTCAATCTGATCTTTTAGCCTTGCTTCTTCAGCTTCTTTTTCTTCTTTTTGCGCTTTAAGGTCTGCAAGTGTCGCTTCTTCGTCTGCAAGTTTTGTTTTTGCCTCTTCAAGCTCTTTTGTTTTTGCTTCAAGATCTGCTTTTGATTTTTCAAGCTTTGCTTCAAGCTCTTCAATTTCTTTTTTAAGAGCCGTAACCTCGGTATCAAGCGCTGCCGCTTCTTCGTCGGTTAAAATTGTTTCATCCTTTTTGTCGGCTTCTTTGCCCTCTTCTGCTTTGTCCGTCGCCTCTGCCTTGTCTGTCGCTTCTGCCTTGTCTGCTCCGAGGGTTTCTGCAAGTTTTGGGTCAAGTTTGGTAATAAATTCAAGCTCCGCTGCACTGTAATCGCCCGCAGCGGCGTCAGGTGCTTTTGTTCCTTTTTCAAAAAGCGCTGCAATTTTTTCCGCTTTTTCCTTGCCAAACTCTTCAATCATTGTTGTTTTGATTTCTTTTGTGATTGGAGTAGCTTTGAATGATCCGTCAATTGTACTCATTTTTCATCCTTTCAAAAACAAATATGGTCAGTCCTTGTATATACATATTAATTAATCGGCTGTGCCCAAAGTTATCTTTAGGATATGTAAAGTAATGTAAATAAAATATGCAACCATATAAAAAAGCACAGTGTAAAACAAATTACACCGTGCTTTTAAATTGTGTGTTTAAATGATTGTTAATTAAAATGTCTTTTAATAGTCATAATGATTAAAAGTGTCTTTTAATCAGACCATCAAAGCCTCTGCCATGGCGGGCTTCGTCTTTTGCCATTTCATGAACCGTGTCATGAACTGCATCATAGCCAAGTTCTTTAGCCAATTTTGCAAGCTGCAGTTTTCCGTCGCATGCGCCAAATTCAGCGTCAGCTCTTAATTTTAGGTTTTCAAGAGTTGAAGATGTAACAACTTCTCCAAGAAGTTCCGCAAATTTTGCAGCGTGTTCAGCTTCCTCATATGCATATCTTTTATAAGCTTCTGCAACTTCCGGATATCCTTCTCTGTCAGCTTGTCTGCTCATTGCAAGGTACATACCCACTTCGGTGCATTCGCCCATAAAGTTTGCCTTTAGGCCTTCAACAACTCGCGGGTCCAAATCTTTTGCAACGCCGATTCTGTGCTCATCAGCATATTGCTTGTTGTTTTCATCCATTTTATTAAATGTGGTTGCACCGCACAAAGGGCATTTATCAGGCTGTTTATCGCCTTCATAAGTGTAACCGCATACCGTGCATACAAATTTTGCCATTTTTTCCTCGCTTTCTTATCTGATAAAGATTTTTTAATCTTCCTGTATTTCAAACATATCTTTGCCAACCGAACATATCGGGCAAACATAATCTTCCGGTAATTTGTCAAACGGAATATTGTCGTGTTCTGCAGGGTCATAAACGTACATACAAGCCGTGCATACGTATTTATCCATTGTTTTGTTCTCCTTCTTTATTATCTTTTCTGCATTCTTTGCATTCCCCGTGGAATACTATTTCGTGAGTATCTATTTTAAAGCCTGAAACCATCTCCGCTTTTCTTACAAGGTTTGGTGAAATATCGGATGGCAGGTCGAAAATTTTTCTGCATTTTTTACAAAAAAAGTGATAGTGCAGATGGGTGTTATGGTCATAATGGCTTGAATCTTCAAGGCCGTTTATCTTTTTAATTTCACCCGTTTCCGCCATTTTATTAAGGTTTCTGTAAACGGTTGCAAGGGAAATTTTTGAATGCTCTTTTTGCAGAACCTGATGTATATATTCCGCACTCGGGTGTACTACGTTGTTTTGCAGGGTTTCAAGTATCTTTCTTCTTTGTCTTGAAAAATTCATATTCAATTTCCCTTTCATCTTATCACCATTTTTTGAATTTTAAAAATGATAATAATTATTATTTTATAGTCATACTTCTCTAATGTCAAGCATTAATAAAAATTAAGCTTTAGACTTTAAATTATATAAATATTATAATACACTATTATGTCAATAGATTTTCAAGCGGATGATATTTACAATCTTATAGCAACTTTTCAAAGAACTGAAGATGTCTTGCCTTACAGGCAGTCTAAAAGCGGGGCGAAGGTTGAAGATAACGCTTTGTATTCTGACGGCAAAAAAGAAAATACAAACCCTGTTTTAAGGCTTGAATATGATATCATAAATAAGCACGGCTTTGGCTTAAAGAGAGGGTTTTATGAAATTCGTCCCGATTCTGAATATACATATTTAATGTTTATTCAGGCAGGGCAAATCAAGGCAAAAATTCCTGTTATATCTTATGAATTAATTTCAAAATACGGAAACGATTATGAGTGGCCCGATAAGAAGAAAAAACATTTTTGGGAAAAAAGTGTTCCAAATTCAAATCCTGTAAGTCTTTCAGAGGAAAATACGGTTGTTTCGCCAAAAAGAATTGAACCCGTTTTAACAGACAGAGAAAGAAAGAAGAGGTATAAAAAATACAAAAAAGGCATAGACCCTCTTGAACATATTCATAGCGTTGTAAAAATGGAATATGACAAAGAAATTTCGGGGTATGTAATTATTTGGGAAAAATATAATACCAGAGTTACGGGTTTATTGAAATTGGATTAAAAGTATGGCAGACACTTAATTTTCAAGGGAATTATACATTAAAAGGATGATTTTCTTTACATTAAGTTATGTTAATTTCATTATGTCACATAATCACATGTTAGATAGATAGAGATTTTAAGAGGATAAAAAAATGGAAAAGATTTCCCCCCTTAGGGCGAGCTTAAAAGCGTTTGAACAATTTAAAACGCAAAGAATTCAAAAAAGACAGGAAAACCCGAATACAAATGCCACAAATCCTTTCGGTTTGACATTTAAGGGTGTTACATTAACCGCAGACGTTTTCACGCCTGAAACCCCTAAGGAAAATTCTGCAAGCACAAACAGCTTTAATGAAGCATTCCAAAAAGCAGGGAAGCTTGCTTCAAGCGCCTGGGTTTCAACATTGAACAGAATTAATTCAATGAAACAATCGATGATTTCTTTTGGAAACAGAATGAAAGAAAATGCCATAAACACCTGGGATATGCTGAATAAAACAGAAATCAGCTTTACGGGACTTTTTAAAGATTCCGTTACCTCTCTTCAAAAACGTCCGATAGGCGAGCTTGAAGAAATGTTTAGAGATGAGCTTGCTACTGTATAAGGGGAAGGGAAAATATTATGTCATTAAAAAAAGTAAGTAATATAATTGAAGCACTCGGAAAACACGAAGATAACGATGCGGTTCGCGTTTTAACGGACCTTGGCACAAATCACAGTTCCGATGAAGTCCGTGAAATGACAGCATGTGCTTTAATTAAAAGAAATTCAAGAGAAGCGCTTGAAGTTGTGATTAAAAACAAAGGCAAAGGTATTAACGACCTTTCTGCCCGTGTTGCAATGACTGCAATTAATGAACTTCTTGCACTTAAAGAAAAGGGAAGAGCGATTGAAGTTTTGGAAGAAACTTTAAACTCTGAAGCTGAACAGGAAGTACAGGATACGGCACGCTCCGTTAAGGCTTTGATGTCTTTCAGCTCATAAGACAGGCTGTTACAGATTTGTAAAATACTCTCCGATTTTTTGATTGGGGAGTATTTTTTTGCTATCATCTTTTTGCTTTCAAAATTTTTTTTGAAAAATGAGGAGTTTTTTATGAAGAAGATAATATTTTTATTATGCTTTATTTTTATGGTTTCGCCCGTATTTTCTATGGATAGCGACGCCGTAAAAGAAGAGGTTAAACGGGTAAAGCTTGAAGCAAAGCAAAAAGTAGAGCAGATTAAGGCAGAAGCAAAGGCTGCAAAAATAAAAGCAAAGGCTGACGCCAAACAAGCAAAGATTGATTCAAAAAATGCACAAATAAATGCACGGCGTGAAGCAAAACTGGCTCAAAAAACCGAGGAATTTAACAGTAAAACGGCTGATATCAAGGCAAAAAATGATGCCAGAAAGGCATTGATAATTGAAGCTGCAAAGGCTAAGAAAGATAAAATTGACGCCGTTACAAACGCGAAACTTGCAAGGATTGAAGAACAAAATACTGCAGCACTTTTGGCATTAAAGATGAAGTATGAAGGCAATAAAACCGCTCCGTCCAGAAAAACCGTGAAGGCAAAACAGGATGAAACAAAAGCTGCGATGAAAGATACGGCAAAAGATAATAAGGCGGAAAAAGTTGCCGATAAAAAGACAAAAACAGAAACCGACAAAAAGGCGGAGCCTGATAATAAGTCTGATAATAAGATTTTACCCGTGTCAGAGCTAAAACCTCGTGTGACAGAAAAAAGACCTGCCATACATTATACAGGAGTTAATTTTGAAACAAAAAAAACAGAGATTATGGATGAGCTCAGGCTTTCTGAAAAGCAAAAAGTAAGCGCCGAGAAGCTTTATGAAAAAAATAAGGCCGAGATTGCAGAAATAAACGTGCAGATGGAGACTTTGCAAAACGAGATGAAGGCCATAAAAAAGGCGGATTTGGACACAAAATTTAAGGAAAGACGGCTTTTAACAATAGAAGACAAGATGAGTGCTTTATATCAGGAAAGAGACAGTGTTCACAATGCCGCTATGAAAAAGTTTGACGGCATACTGGATGATGAGCAGCGGGAAATTTGGCTTAATATTAAAACCAAAGGGGCCAGACTCTTCCCCGATATTGAAATGATAAAGCAGTGATTTTGCAGTAATAACGGCATTGTTTGATTTAAAAAAACAAAAAGCACTTAAGGGTTGTTTTCCTTGAGTGCTTTTTTTTGTAAATGGTATCCGCGAGAGGATTCGAACCTCCGACATTCACCTTAGGAGGGTGACGTTCTATCCTGCTGAACTACGCGGACACGTGAAACATGTGTTGTCTTTATAGATTCTGCAGGATAGAACGTCACTTAGTGACATTATTTGGTTGATGAGTAAACTCATCAAGTCCTGCACAAACCACACGGACACATAAAATATTTAATTTTCAATCTGTTTTGCAGGATAGAAGTCACAATGGTGACATATTCTTTTAGCAAGCTTGGCGCTCACTAAGTCCTGCACAAACTACGCGGACATATATAATATTCAATTTTCAGTCCTTTGCAGCCGCAAACCGCAAGGTGTACAAAAATTATACCAATCTCAAACTTTTAAATCAATCAATTATATCATTAACGGGGGGATGAAAATTTTTTTGCCCCGCCCGAATAATAAAAATTATGAACATAAAATCGATGAATACCTGCAAAATTGAAGGAATAACAGAAACTGGCGAAGAAAAAACATATACGCCCGATGACTTTCTAAATAAAACTACTGTCCTTTATTTTTACCCGAATGACGGCACCCCGGGGTGTACAATTCAGGCAGGAGATTTCAGGGATAATATGAAATACATAAGGCCTATGGCTGATGTTGTGGGTGTAAACCGTGATACAATTGAAAGCCACAAAAAATTTATGAAAAACGAGGATTTGAATTTTGTCCTGCTTTCGGATCCTGATAAAAAACTTATAGATTTTTTTGGTGTCTGGGGTGAAAAACCTGCTTATGGCATAGGCTTTATGGGAATTATCCGCTCCACTTTTATAATAAATCCAAACGGCGAAGTTTCAAAATCCTGGTTCAATGTGCAGGTGGAAGGACATGTGGATGAGATTTTGGAAGAATTGCACAATGAATTAAACGACCAATCTTCCGTTTAATAGTTTTTCTTTTGACGGAATGCTGCTTAAAATATTGATTAAAATCCGCTCATTGGCTGCATTTTAATAATTTCGCCCGTTTGCGCGTTCATCTCAAAATAAAATTTGAAATTTTGATACTGAATATTTCCGTTTATAACCCCCGTTTTCTTGTCATAGCCTGTTCTTGAAATGGAAGCTCCGGGTAAAATGTCTTTTAAAATTTCATTTGCCTGTTTTGTTGAAACCCTTATTGCGGCAGAATTTGGAGCCATATTCAATCCTGCGGGGCTGCCATCCTGTCCTTGAATATTTCCTAAAACCTGACCTGTTTTCGGGTCTATTGTTAAATCAATAATTGTATTTTGATATGAAACCCTGCATATACAAACCGTTTTGCCGTTTTGTTTTGTTTCATAAAAATCCAAAAGTTTTGCATCCGGTAAATACTGTGTAAGTGCATTATTTACAGAATCTTTCAGACTTTCTTTGGAAGCCTCTGTTTGAATATCCTGTAAAGCCCTGTTTTGGACAGCAAGCACATCGGTTGTTCCAAAGGCGAAAAATATTAATAAAAACAGTGCGATTATGTTTTTCATAACTTTATGCTTATTTATTTTCCTTTGTTTCAAAAGTTTTTTCCATATCTTTGTATTGTTTCATTCCCCAAAGGGCAATTCCGCATAAAACAAATGCAAAAAAAGTTGTAATTATTTCTCCGATATTTTGGTCTATATGCATTATTTGCCTCCTTTGCAAATTTTGTCAATTTTTAAATCCGTATTAACTAAGCTGTGTATTATATTGGCTGTAAAAAACAGACCGATTAAAATGAACGCAGTTGTTTTAATCGAGTATGGCATATATAAAAATCCCATTGTACCTGCCGCTGTTGCAATCAGCAGAGTTGTGAGCTGATTTCTTTTTGCAAGCAGGTTTTGAAATTCTTTTTCGGTATCGATATTATCCGTTGAAATTTCTTCCATAGGAAGTATTATATCACCTATTCTTCAATAATTGTGAGGTCCTTAAGAATGATTTGTTTCTTTGTGGAATTATAATCAATCTCAATCATTGTTCGACTCAGCTTATCCATATCTGCACCCATAAGCTCCAAAAGGGTGGATGGGATAATAATACCATAGCTGGTTCCAAATTTTACAAGCTTCTTTTTCATAAGTAATATTATAATGATACTTAAATATTATTAGAATATTGTAAAAATATATACTTTATATTATTATAAAACTTAAATAATATTTAAGTGAAGTAACTCGATGTCCAAACAATCGAAAGCCGCGGAAGAGCAGATAATAAAATACAGAATGATACTTCTTGATATAGAATATGCAATAATCAGAATTGAAACAATTAATAAACTTCTTATTTCATATGCAAGCGAATATTCCCCCGAAGCCCTCATTATTGCAGAGCTCCTCTCAAAAGAACTGAAGGCTGTAAATACTTTGTTCAACAATACAAAATAAACCCCTGAAGTCGATATTTTCAGGGGTTTATTGTATTAAGATTATTTTAGAAATACTGTCTGAAAATCTTCATTGAACAGTAATCGCCGCACATTGTGCAGGGTTTTTCTTCCGTAAAATCCATATTTTCAAAGCTTTTCGGGTCAAGTGCAAGCTTTTTCTGTGTTTCCCAGTCGAGATCTTTTCTTGCAATTGACATTTTTCTGTCCGCCTCGATTGCTTTTTTGTTTCCCCTTGCAACATCTGCCGCATGGGCTGCTATTTTGGAGGCAATAATTCCTTCTCTGACCTGTTCAACATCAGGGAGCCCGAGGTGCTCCGCAGGAGTTACATAGCACAGGAAGTCCGCTCCGTTTAATGCTGCAAGCGTACCGCCGATTGCAGATGTTATATGATCATACCCCGGGGCAATGTCTGTAACCAGGGGCCCGAGAACATATAAAGGCGCATTGTCTGTCAACTGTTTAATTGTTTGAATCATAGAGGGGATGAGGTTTAAAGGCACATGCCCGGGGCCCTCTACCATAGCTTGAACCCCTTTTTCTTTTGCTCTTTTTACAAGTTCGCCAAGCACAATGGTTTCCGCTACCTGCGCTCTGTCTCCGGCGTCCGCGCCGCAGCCCGGGCGAAGACCGTCTCCAAGCGATAAAACAACATCATATTTTTTTACGATATCTAAAAGTTCATCATAATATTCATACAAAGGATTTTCGCACCCTGTTGCCTTTATCCAGCAGGCAAGCATAGCTCCGCCTCTTGATACTATTCCTGTTACCCTTTTTTGTTTTTCCAATTGATCAATTACAAATTTTGTAACCCCACAGTGCACGGTGATAAAATCGACACCATCTTTGCATTGTTTTTCAATGTCTGAAAAAAGTTTTTCTTTGCTTAATTTTGCGATGTTTTTAAATTCATCAAGCGCTTCTTTGCCCGCCTGATACATAGGAACTGTCCCGATAGGAAGCTTTGTTGCGCCGATTATTTCTTTGCGCACATCGTCAATTCCTTTTCCCGTTGATAAATCCATTAAAACATCGGCGCCTGTTTCTTCAATGATTTTTACTTTTTTAAGTTCTTCATCCAAGCCTGATTTTTCGTTTGAAGTACCGATGTTTGCGTTGATTTTTACGCTTAATCCTTCGCCGACACCAACAGGGATTGAATCTTTCCTCTGATTATTCTTTAAAATAACGATAGTGCCTTTTTCAACGCCTTCTCTTACGAACTCGGGGCTGACGCCTTCCTCTTTTGCAACGTATTTCATCTCATCGGTTATAATCCCCTCGCGGGCAGATATAATCTGTGTTTTTGCATCGGTTATCATTATTTTCTATCCTTTCAAATTTTTGATTTTTAAAACTTCTTCTTCGTTAAGTGTTTGGATTTCGCCCAAAAATTTCGCCGCAAAATAAGTCTTTGCGTAAGCTTGAATGCTCTCTAAAATATAAAAAGTTTCTTTTAAGGTTTTTGCTCCTGCAACAAGTCCGTGGTTTTCCATCAAAACGGCACTATTGCCTGCTTCAAAGTATTTCGAAATTTCATCCGCAAGCTCCATAGAGCTTGGAAGAGCATATTTTGCAGAGGGAATTGAATTAAAGTTATAAATAAATTCGGGCAAAATCGGCTCGTTCATTTCTTTGCGGCACACGGCAAAAGATGTTACATAGGGGCAGTGTATATGAATTACAGCTTTAATGTCGGGTCTTTTTTCATAAATTTTTATGTGCATTAATTTTTCGCTTGAAGGTTTTACATTGTTTAAAACCGCGCCCGTAATATAGCCTTCGGCATTTCTTTTACCGTCAAGAATTGCAATATCTTTTGTTTCCATATCCCCGAGGCATATGCCTGATGCTGAAAGTAAAATTTCTTTGTCATTATATATTGAGATGTTTCCGCTTGTTGCGGGCACCATTTTGGCGCTGTATGTGCGTTTTGCCCAATATAACAGCTCTCCGGCTTCTTTTTTGTTTACCTTTGGCATATTGAAATTTTACCGCTTTCAAAAAAATATTACTTAAATATCCTAACATAAAAACGATACGGTAAAATAAAAAATAAAAACACGCCGTGCTTTTTTGGCTTCGGCGTGCTTTTGTATGTTGTGGTGGCAATAGGTGGCTGTTTTGGTTTCTTACATAGAAAACTATCGACACGAATTTCTTCAAACTTTATAGAATATTAAGAAATATGAAATCAGGATTTGCACGGAAAGGTTTTAAAAATCTTGTATTTAAAATATGTCCGTGGTTAAATACTTTTAGCGTCTTTTAAATGTTTAAAACATCTGAAGGCGACTCTTAATTAAAGGATGTGAACCCTTATTACCACAGATATTAAAGGCATTTGCCCTTGTGATAATTGTAATAAAAATATTAAGCTTGCAGTCCATGCGGGTTTTTGTTACGGCGTAAAGAGAGCTGTTGAAACCACCAAGAAGCTAAAAGCCGAAAACCCCGAAAAAGACATTTATGTTTTGGGTGAGCTTATCCATAATTCACAGGTAATTAACGAGCTTAAAGAGCTCGGTATAAAAACCGTGGACAGCCTTCCTGAAAGAGAGGCTGCAAAAGGTGCGGGAATTTGTGTTATAAGAAGCCATGGTGCAAGTTTTGAAGTATTTGAAGATATTAAGAAAAAAGGCTATGAGCTTGTGGATTTAACCTGTCCTGACGTAAAAAAGGTTCAAGACAGGGCGATTGAATTATCAAAAGAAGATTATTTTGTCATAATTTTAGGAAAAGAGGAGCACCCCGAAGTTGTTGCAATTACAGCTTATGCAAGAAAATACGCAAAGGATAAAACACGCGTTTTTGTTGCAAAAAGTGTTGACGCTCTAAAAGAAATTGAGGCTGTGCTTAAAAAAGAACCTAAAATCGGGATTGTAATTCAGACAACGCAAAGAATTGAATATTTAAAAGAGGTTTTAGACTATCTTGCCCCTGTTTCAAAGGAACTTCGCGTTATAAATACAATTTGCGCTTCAACCTCTTTAAGACAAAATGAGGCAAGGCGTCTTGCAAAAGAATCCGATTTAATGATTGTTGCAGGTTCCAAGAAAAGCGCAAATACAACACACCTTGCAGAAATTTTAACGCCGATAACAAAGACAATTCATATTGAATGCGATGAAGAATTGGATGAATATACAGATTTAATTCAAAATGCGCAAAATATAGGCGTGACAGCAGGTGCTTCGACGCCTGATTATATTATAAACAAAGTAATTGAGCGTACAAATGCAATCGCAGACAGTGCAAAGACAAAGTAAAATACAATATAAAACGAAAGGACAAATAAAAATGACCACAAAAGAACAAATGAGTGCTGAAGAATTTGAACAAATGCTTCAAGATTCTTACACTTACAAATTAAACGTGGCTGACGTTGTTAAAGGCGTTGCCGTAAAAAAAGAAAAAGACGGATATCTTGTTGATATCGGTGCTAAAACCGAAGCTTTTCTTCCCATTAAGGAAGTTGTTAATTTTCCGGAGCAAAATCCTGATGAATTAATTAAACTTTGGGAAGTTAAAGAATTTTACGTTATGAAGGATGAAGAAGACGATGAAGTTGCAATGCTTTCATTGAAAAAATTATCCTGCGCACAAGCTTGGCAAAGACTTTCAGAACTTAAAGCAAACAACGAAAATGTTATGGCAAAAGTTGTTTCATCCGTTAAGGGCGGCTTAATTGCTGAAGTTGAAGGCTTAAGAGGTTTTGTACCTTCTTCTCAATTAAGAACAGGCTCACCTCTTGATACTCAAATCGGTCAGGAAATCGAAGTGAAAATTTTAGAAGCCGATCCCAAGAGAAATAAACTTATCCTATCTCAAAGACAGGTTTACACACAACAAAGAGAACTTGTTGCAGATGAAGTTATTTCAAGACTTGCGGTTGATCAAATCGTTGAAGGTGAAATCGTTAGAATTGCAGATTTCGGTGCATTTGTTGATATCGACGGCATTGACGGTCTTCTTCCGATTTCTGAAATCAGCTGGGAAAGAATTAAACACCCGTCCGATGTTGTAACTTTAGGCCAAAAAATTCAGGTTAAAGTTATTAAAATTGATGAAGAATTAAAAAGAATCAGCCTTTCACTTAAGAGAATGGGTGCAAATCCCTGGGATGAAATTGTGGACAAGCTAAAAGAAGGTGATATTATTGAAGGTACAATCAATAAAATCACATCTTTCGGTGCATTTATCAATATTTACCCCGGCGTTGAAGCTTTACTTCCTTCATCAGAAATTTCTGAAGAATTTGTAAATGTTCAAAATATGTTCTCTTTAGGGGATAAAGTTGAAGTATTAATCAAGAAATTCACCCCGCAAGAGCACAGAATCGGCCTTTCAATTAAGGATATCAAGGCTGCCCGCGAAGCTCAAAAAGCTGAAAGCGCTGAATAGTTTATTTTTAAATTCCGCCGGAGACCTTTGTTTTACAGGGGTTCGGCGGAATTTTTTCAAATTTTTTAAGGGAGTTTTAAGGTGAAATTTGTAATTCAAAGAGTGAAAAACGCAAGTGTTGAAATTGATGGGAAAATCTTTTCTTCAATAGATAAAGGTCTTCTGGTCTTTTTCTGTGCCGAAAAGGAGGATGAAAAAGGCGGAGAATATGGCGGCAAAAAGCTCGACAGTGACAGCGTTTTAGACTATTTTGCAAATAAAATTTTAAAACTTAGAATTTTTGAAGATAATGACGGGAAAATGAATCGTTCCGTGTTTGATATCGGGGGTAAAATCCTTGTTGTGTCTCAATTTACACTTGCAGCAAACTGCAAAAAAGGAACGCGCCCGAGCTTTGATTCTGCTATGGAGCCTGTTTTGGCTAAAAAAATGTATGAAGATTTTGTTTTAAAACTCCGCACCGCAGCACAAAACCTTTCACAAAGTGCTGTATCATCCTGTCACCCTGAACTTGTTTCAGGGTCTCAACCGCCTAAAAGCGTAACCGTTCATACAGGCGTATTTGGCGCCGATATGAAAGTTTTCTTAATAAACGACGGCCCTGTGACGATTATAATGTAAAAAAGAAAAAAGGTTTGATTTTTAAACCAAACCTTTTTCGCCAAATCCTTTTACCTTGCCGAAGTTTTTTGCTATACTTCTTCGGTTGTCTGTATTATTGTAATTTTCTTGCCGTTGCCTTTATCTACACAAAATGCCCCGTCTTTAAATATGATGCCTTCGGGCAATTTGTCTCCAGGTGTGTAAAGTTTTCCATTGATATAGGTCTTTCCGCCTATCTGGGTTATGCTAAATTTCTCTCCTGAAGCCAAAGTTTGGCTTATGTGGCTCATGCCAAGGCCGCCCTTTCCGGTTGTTTGCTTTATAACCACGTTGGGACGGGAGCCTGCGCCAAAGGCTTCAAAAGCACTGTCAAATTCTTCTGTAGAAAACCCTTTGCCATTTGTCGTATAAATAATCTTATTATTTTTTCCTATGTTGATATCGTGCGGCCCAAAAACAAACTTTTTAAGGCCGCGCAAAATTCCTTGCCCAAGGTTTTTTAAGCCTTCCAAAACAAAAGATAAAATTTTTGTAATTTGTTCTGTAATACCGAGCTTTCCTGCTGCATTTGCCGCTACTTCGCCTGCCGTACTTCCCAAGTTTTGAGCCGCTTTTTCAAGTCCCGTAAAGTTTACGTTGCGAACTGCTTTTGGTGTTTGAAATTTTGGTGCTGCGGCTGAAATTGCATTTATGTTCATAAAATTTCCTACTTTTTAATTAATGCTTTGCTGTTGTTAAAACTTGTGAATGTTGTTAATTGACTGTTATCGGGGCGAATGTTACAAAAATTTATATTTGCGGGTCTTTGCCCCATTGCTGCACGATTTGAATAGCTTCGCGCATTTGTGCAACGGCATCTTTCGGCTTGCCGTATTTGCTTGAGCTTGCAAGGACAAGCGTGCCGTTTTGAATTGTCGCACCTTCGGGGAGTTTGTCTTTTCCCGGTCTGAAGACGAATTTTTTCCCCGCAACAAGCACTTCAATCGTTTCTTCAGGCTTTTGCTTAAAAGGAATAATTTTTGCCCCGACGCTCTCTGCGGAAAAGGCTTCCGCTTCTGTACCCTTTGCTGCGGCAGATTTGTCCGCAAAAACGGCTTCTGTCTTTTGGCTGCTGCTTTTTGAAGATTTTACAAAATTGGAAATTTCGCTAAAAACCTTGCTCATTATTGTTGAAATTCCTTTTAAAACTTTTGTGCTAATATATTTTACCGCACCAAGTGCCGTGTGCAGAAATTTTACACCTGTTTTCCCTGTGTTTGTTTTGCCTGCGGCTTTTGCTGCTCCATATACTGTTTCTTGTGCCGCTTTTTCAATTCCCGTAAAGCTTTTCCTGTTTGTTGTAGGTGTTGAGATTGCATATATTTTCATAAAAGTTTATCCTCAATTTTCCATACTATTAAATGCTGCTGAAGATTTTATTTAATCATCCAAACAGGTAAAATTTACAAAAGTTTATGAACATTTTAGTATATACAACCTTTAAAAATTAGTGTAAAATTATAAAAAGTATGCTAGAAAAATTTACACAAAAAGCGATTGATATTGTTCAAAATGCTCAAATTCAGGCCGGGAATTTTAATTCCGATAAGGTCTATTCGGAGCATATTTTGCTTGCTCTTGCCCTGAACAGTAAAGGGATTGAGGCAAAATTAATGGGGGCTGAAAAAATTGATGCGGATGAGCTTATAAAAATTATTAATTCCAAAATTTTTGTGAAGCAAAAGCCCAAAAAACGTGAATATATCTCGTTTTCTGCCAGTGCTAAAAGTATTCTGGAAAAATCCGTTGAAATTGCAAAAGAATATAAAAATGCTCTTATAATGCCTGCGCACATTGCGCTTGCAGTGTTTTTCTCCAAAAATTCGGGTGCTTATGAAATTTTAAAAGAGTTTGATATTGATGAAGAAAAGATTGTGAATAATCTTATTCGCCTGATTGAGAAAAATTCTTCAAAAGGTACGTATAAACATCCTGAAAAAGCCGAAGCGCAGGCGCCTGCAGGGTTTAATATAGAAACAATTCTTGCGGAAAATTCCGTTTCGAATCTGTTAAAATCCGCTCAATCAAAGCTTTCTACTATGGGGTTTGAAATCCTTGGCACAGAGCAGATTGTGGAGTCTATTCTTGATAATCCCGATAATGAAATTACAAAGATTCTTGAAAAATACGGGATTTCAAAGGAAAATTTTGCCTGCGAACTTGAAAATTTTTCAAACAGAAGCGAAGAATACGGCGA
Organism: uncultured Vampirovibrio sp.; assembly: GCA_910578465.1. Lineage (GTDB taxonomy): Bacteria > Cyanobacteriota > Vampirovibrionia > Gastranaerophilales > Gastranaerophilaceae > MGBC122484. The sequence goes on from CAJTPW010000001.1 coordinate 135,335, forward strand.
AAGGCAGATTATATTTACCCCGAATGCCTTTAAGGCAATGCTTATGAGCCTTGATACGGCACGCGAACTCGGCTCTGTTGAAATCCGCCCGGAACATATTGTACTGGGCATTTTGAAGGCAAAAACAGGGATTGCGTATAAAATTTTGGATAAACTTTCGGATCACAATTTGAATTTTGAAGAGAAACTTTTAAAAGAAATAAATTCAAATTCTGTGAATGTGCCCGAAACGCTTGCCATACTTCGTTTTGCAAAAAGTGAAGCTGAAAATTTCAACAAAAAAACCGTGGGTTCTGAGATGATTTTGCTTGGAATACTGGCGCACCAGCCTTCTGTGGCTTATAATGTCTTAAAAAAGCTTGATATTACTCTAAAAGACGCTCGTAAAGAGGTTGAAAACCTTGTAGGATATAGTGTTGAAGAAAACCACAGCGGCTTTGAATATTCCGTTCGTGCTAAGAAAATCCTTGATATGGCTTATGTTGCGGCAAAAAAGCATGGCAAGACAAAAATTGTTTCCGAACACCTGCTTTATGCGATTACAAAACAGCCCGATTGCCTTGCTATGAAGGCATTAGAGGCTTTGGGTACGGATGTTTTGGAAATTAAACAGGGCATTTTAAACGAGCTGAATTTAGAGGCTATGTAGTTTTTTAGCGGTTTTTATTTAAGCCTGAAAACGGGAGAACTCCTGTGTAATAGAACTTTAGGGGGTTGTTAGAATGTTTTTAAATTTCCTGTTGAGGCATCAAGGGTTTTAACACCCGCCTTGGTAAATTCAACAGTATAACTTGTTTGCCCGCCTGTGGTCTCGCTTTTCAGGATGTGACCCACTCCAAATTGCTGGTGGAAAACCCTTGTACCCTCTCTTAACGTTTTAAATCCTTGCAGTGGAATGTTTTGAGGTGCTTTTGCCTGCTCTTTGCATTTTGCAATAATGTCGTGAATACTTATTTTAGGTTCATCCGTTTTTGGTTCGGATTTTTTTTCAATTTTTTCCGTGTGTACGTTAAAATTTTGCTTTTCTGCGGAAGCGAAATTTTCTGTTTTTTTGTTTTTTACAACAAAATTTTTAGGTGCTGTTCTTTGTACCGTTTCGTTTTTAGCCTCGTTTGACGCTCCGTTTTCATTGTTTTTAGACTTTTTTATTCTTGCAATGCTTGAAAGCAACGAGCCGCCTTTATTTGACGTGCTTGAACCCGTGGAAGCACTTGAAGAATAAGAGTTTTCGCTGTTTTGGTTTGAACTGTAGGACGATTTTTTGTAAAAATCGGTATTTTTACGTCCATAGCCTTTGTCATCATTATCTTTTGATAATTTTGAACCTCCCCAACCGTTGTTATAAGCTGTTTTCACGTGTGCTTCATCCTCTAAAAGCAGATGGGGCGGGATTTCTTCAATAAATCTTGATGGCGGGAAAAATTTTATATCTCCCCAAACACGGCGCCTTTGCGCCCAGGTCAAGTGCAAGAGGTCCTTTGCGCGGGTGATACCCACATACATAAGGCGTCTTTCCTCTTCGAGTTCGCTCGAAACTTCCTGCTGGCCGATTGTACGGGCATTCGGGAACATACCTTCTTCAAGCCCCGCCAAAAATACGACAGGAAATTCAAGACCCTTTGAAGCGTGAAGTGTCATAAGGGTTACAGACTTTTCATTGTCCTTAACCTCGTCAATATCAGACACCAGAGCCACCTGAGTCAAGAAATTTCCAAGTGCACCAAGGTCTTCAGCCTCTTCTTCGAAAGGAATTTCGTCAAGTTCAAATTCTCTTACAACATTTATAAATTCCTGCAGGTTTTCAAGTCTGGATTGGTTTTCAACCGTATCTTCCGCCTTTAATTCGGCTATGTACCCCGAATAATCAAGCGTATGACCCACAAATTCCGAAAGCTCCATCGAATTTTGTTTTGAAATCAGGTTGTTAATTATGTCTCTAAAGCCCGTAAGGAGTGCTTTGTGGCGGGCAGAAAATTCTTCATGTTCATCAATGTTTTGTAAAATTTCAAATATGCTCAAATCCTTGCTATCAGCCAGTTCTGCGAGTTTTTTAACCGTAGTATCGCCGATACCGCGCTTCGGAACGTTTATAATGCGCCTCAAACTCTGATTATCAGCGGGATTGTAGATTAATTTGAGGTATGCAACGATATCCTTAATTTCTTTTCTCTCATAGAACCTCAAACCCCCGACAATCTTGTAGGGCAAGGAATTTGACATCAAAGCTTCCTCAATTCCCCTTGACTGTGCGTTTGTACGGTAAAGAACAGCTATATCTTCATACGGAGTACCCGAATTGTAGAGCTCGCGGATTTTTTTAGCTATATAGAGGCTCTCTTCATAATCAGACTCTGCCTCATAGGTTAAAATCTTTTCACCTGAGCCTTTTTGGGAATAAAGGTTTTTGTCAAGACGCTCCGCATTATTTGCTATTACTGCGTTTGCGGCATTTAAGATGTTTTCTGTCGAGCGGTAATTTTGCTCCAGTTTTATTAATTTTGTGTTCTCATAATCCTTCTGAAATCCGAGTATAATCTTGAAATCCGCCCCGCGCCAGCTGTAGATTGACTGGTCCACATCACCCACCGCGCAAAGGCTTGTACCTTGAGTTTTAGCTTTTTCATTGTTGTAGAGCATTCTTATGAGCTTATATTGGGCTTTGTTTGTGTCTTGAAACTCGTCTGTCAGAATGTGTTTAAACCTTCGAGCGTAATTTTCCCGCACCAATTCATTTTCAGATAAAAGGTTCACACACAGCATGAGCATATCGTCAAAATCCAGCGCATTGTTGATTGCAAGCTGTTTTTCATACTCATAATAAACTTCCGAGATTTTTTCCGTCTTATAGTCCCTCGCAGAGCTTGCAAAGGCGTAAGCATCCTGCATTTTGTTTTTTGCGTTTGAAATTATTGATTTTACAAGCTTAACCTCATAAATTTTTTCATCCAAATTAAACTTTTTAATTGCGTTTTTAATTATGGTTTTTGTGTCCGTATCGTCATAAATAACGTAATTGTTGCTCCATTTTCTGCCGTCTTTTGTCTGGTATTTATCAAGGTCGCGCCTTAAAATTCGGCCTGCAATGTTATGAAATGTGCCAACCCACATGCGCTTAACGGTTTCCTCTCCAAGATAGGATGAAAGCCTTGCGCTCATTTCTTTTGCGGCTTTGTTTGTAAAAGTTACGGCTAAAATTTCAAAGGGGCTTACGCCTGAATGCACCAAATTTGCTATTCTTGAGGTTAAAACTTTTGTTTTGCCGGACCCTGCACCCGCAAGGACCAAAATTGGCCCTGAAGGCTCCAAAACTGCCTGGGATTGTTCGTTATTTAACCCCTTTAAAAAAGCTAAATCCTGCATTGCTGTTGTAATTCCCCGTCTCTTCAAAAAGTATAAAATAAATAAAAATAGTCAAAATTAAAAAAATATGATATTATTATAATACAAAAAAATATTTAAGGAAAAATTGATGAGCGAAAACAATAACGAACAACCCTCGATTATGGTTCCGTTGGATGATTTGGACAAAGTTTCGGATGATGACATCGATAAAGTAGACACTTTGGCTCAGGAATTGGCCACAATCAGGCAGTCCGCTAAAAGAATTGCAATTATAGGCTCCAGAAACCTTGCAATTACTCATCAACAAATTATTGAAACGCTTACAACTTCCCTTGTTATGCAGGGAAACACGATTATAACTTCAGGAGGTTCTTCGGGGACAAATGCTGCGGCTATCCGCGGTGCTATGAAGGCAAATCCTGAAAAATTAAAGGTTATTTTGCCTCAGACAATCGGCCAGCAGCCCTCAGACGTTCAAGACCAGCTTATCGGTGTTCCAAACATTATTGAACACCCCGATAGGGCTATGATGACTTTAACTGACGCTTCAAGGATTTGCAACCGCGAAATTATTGATGAATGCCAGCAGCTTATCTGTTTTCTTTCGCACACTTCAAACACACTGCACAAGGCAGTTGATTTTGCGGAAGAATCTCATAAAGTTGTAACAGTGTTTTATTTGGATTAATTTTTTACGATTTTTCAAAGCATAAAGCATGTGCTTAAAAGGGGCTTTTGCTATTTTGGGCGATTTGTCTTATGTTTTAATTGTGGGGTTTGGGGTCAAATCCGGGACACAGCGCACAGTAAAGGCGTTGGTATAGGTGTTACTACCGTTATTGTTGAAGGTACCATTGCCAAGATAGTGGTTATAGTAACTGGTGCCGCTGTTAAGCGTGCCTGACCATACGATGTACGGCCAGCAGTTGTTATCTGCAGAGCCCGGGCAGCCACTTTTGCGCTCGTAGCACTGCATTGCACCATAACCTGAATAGTCGTCACAGAGCGTCTGTAGCTTGTATTTTTCCTCGGTTTCAAATATTTACAACGAAGACAGGGCGGTCTGTTGCACATTAACCTGTAATGCGAGAAATTAATGTACAATGCTTCGCAACAGTCTTCTTTTGCAAATATTTTCCACCTCGAAAAAACCAAATCCAAGGACACAGCGCACACCGTTAGCATATGTACCTCCTGAGTCGGTTTCTACTGTATAAGCTCCGCTTTTTAGATATCCCTTAGCATACGCACTTGTGGTGCCTGCCCATATGAAGTTCGGGTAGCAGTTTGCCTGCATTTCTTTTCGCTTCATAGGTTTCAGGTTTTCGGACACGGGCGAAGCCGCAGATTAAGAACTTTCTTTGTGTAATTAATGTGTCATAATCTTTTTAACGGTCCTCACCCCCGAAACCTCTTTCGCTTCAAGAAATTCAAATCCGGGACACAGCGCACACCAAAGGCATAAGTAGCGCCGTTGGAATTCTCGTTGAAGGTGCCACTATTCAGGTTGCGATTGTAATGGTTACTGCCGCTTGCCGTGCCTGACCATACAAAGTTCGGGTAGCAGTCGTCAGCGATTGCACCCTTGCAGCCTGTATCGTGGTAGTCGCACTGCAAGGCGCCGTAACCTGAATTCCAGTCACAGAGCTTGTCTGTAGGATTTCTTTTTTCTTCAAGAAATCCAAATCCGGGACACAGCGCACAGAAACGGCAGCAGAGTTATTACCGCTGTGCGGACCATTGAAATTGCCATTGTTTAAATAGCCGTCGTAGTATGTACTGCCGGTATACGTACTGCCGGACCATACCGCGTTCGGGTAGCAGTTGTTATTCAGCGCGCCCGGGCAGCCGCTTGTGTGTCTGTTGCACTGCAAGGCTTTTCAGGGTGTTTTCAATGTGCAGCTGTGTCTTAAAATAAAAACAGGTAATTTGGTTCGGTAACATAAACTTTACCAAACGGTAATCACATAAGGTGCGGAAAAATACGAATTGCCGAATTAAACCGAATGTAATCCTGAACCGCAAAGTTTGCGGCCCCGCCTGACGATTTGAATTCCCTTTCTGTCAAAACCCGTAAGCCCTGACACTCTAAGGTTAATATCATAAAGTTAATAATACCTGAAAACTTGCCACAGTGGCAAATGTTTAACAAGATTGTTTTATTTTAAGATTAGCCCCAAAGTATAGTTTTTCTTATTTTTTGTGGTAATAAAACTTGTTTTTAGTATAATAACTCTATAAAGAAAATTTATAGGGGTTTGTTTTTATGAGCGAAAATGCCGTAAATAATATAAATACAGGGGTTATTACAAGAATTATAGGACCTGTAATTGACGTTGAATTTAAAGACGGGAATTTGCCCGAAATATACGATGCTCTTGAAATTGAGGGTGAAAACGGAGCAAAAACCGTGCTTGAAGTGCAGCAGCTTTTAGGGCAAAATGCGGTGAGAGCAGTTGCAATGAGCTCAACAGACGGCTTAAAACGCGGCATGGGTGTAAAAAATACCGCTGAACCCATTAAAATGCCTGTAGGTAAGGAGATTTTGGGAAGAATTTTAAACGTTCTCGGGGAGCCCGTTGATAATATGGGTCCCGTGAATGCCGAAAACAGGCTTCCAATCCACAGACCCTCACCCGAGCTTACGGAACAGAATACAAAGGTTGAAATTCTTGAAACGGGTATTAAAGCGATTGACCTTTTAATGCCGTATCAAAAGGGAGGAAAAATCGGCCTTTTTGGGGGTGCAGGCGTTGGAAAAACGGTTTTGATTATGGAGCTAATCCATAATATCGCTCAGGAACACAACGGTGTTTCCGTATTTGGCGGTGTTGGGGAGAGAACCCGTGAAGGAAACGACCTTTACAACGAAATGAAAGAATCCGGGGTTTTGGATAAGGTAGCTCTTGTTTACGGACAGATGAACGAGCCGCCCGGTGCCCGTATGAGGGTCGGGCTTTCGACCTTGACGTGTGCCGAATATTTTAGGGATACGGCAAAGCAGGATGTGCTTTTATTCATCGATAACATTTTCAGATTTGTTCAGGCAGGCTCCGAAGTGTCAGCGCTTTTAGGCAGAATGCCGTCAGCTGTTGGCTATCAGCCTACTCTGGCGCAGGAAGTCGGTGAATTACAGGAAAGAATTACATCCACAAAAGACGGGTCAATCACCTCTGTTCAAGCGGTTTATGTCCCTGCGGACGACCTGACGGACCCTGCTCCCGCAACAACCTTTACACACCTTGATGCAAGCACGGTGCTTTCAAGAAATATTGCATCTTTGGGGCTTTATCCCGCATGCGATCCTCTGGAATCAAATTCCCGCGCTTTAGACCCTAACATTGTAGGGGAAGAGCATTACGGTGTTGCTAAAAAGGTTCTTGAAATCCTGCAAAAATATAAGGATTTGCAGGATATTATCGCAATTTTGGGTATGGATGAATTATCCGAAGAAGATAAGCTTACGGTAAACCGTGCGAGAAAGATTCAGAAGTTTTTATCCCAGCCTTTCTTTGTTGCTGAACAATTTTCAGGCACAAAAGGCGCCTATGTAAAGCTTGAAGATTCAATCAAAGGGTTTAAAGAAATTATCGAAGGCAAACACGATGATGTTCCCGAGCAGGCTTTCTATATGACGGGAACGATTGAAGATGTGCTTAAAAAGGCAAAAGAGTGCGCATGTTAGGGGTATTTCGGGCGGTTTAGGGATTCCTTTTCGGGGTACGGCTTCACAGTCTTTTTGAAAGCACTTAAATAAGCATTAAAAGCAGGTAAAATGGCAAAAGATAAGATAAATTTAAAAATAATAACCCAGCAAAAAGTTGTTTTTGAAGGCGATGTCGATGCATTCTATACGGTTGCAGAAGATGGTGCCATGGGGATTTTGCCCAATCATACGGATTTAATCACGGCGCTAAAAGTAGGCGTAACAAAGGCTGTAGTGGATGGTGAAGAACATTTTATAACCACAATGGGCGGAATATTGCAGTTTAAGGATAATACGGCCGTTATTTTAACCGATTTGGCGGAATTGGGCACGGATATTGATGAAGCTCGCGCAAAGGAAGCTTATGAGCGCGCTAAAGCAAAGCTTGCAGCCCACAGTGAGAAAAACGAAATCTTAAGAGCACAGTTTGCCCTAGCAAAGGCTATCGCCCGTATCACTGCAGCAAGCAGGGGAAGATGATTTTATGGAATCAAAAACAGCCTGCAAAGCAAGTTTTTGTGCTGTTTTAAACGTTTTACGAAAATATTGGTATCCTGTTGTTATTTGTTTAATTTTTTCGGTTGGAATTTTATCCAGATTGGAAGGTCTTCTTGCAAGGGAAATGTGGCTGGATGAAACTTTTCTTGTTTCAAATTTTAAGGAAAATTCGGGAGTTATGTGGGTTTTTAAACCGTTACAGCATAACCAGATTGCTCCGCCGATTTTTCTTTTTTGCACAAAAGCTGTAACTTTGTTTTTTGGCGAAAATGAATTTTCTTTCCGCCTAATCCCTTTTATTGCAGGGATTTTTTCCATTTTTGTATTTTATTATTTGTCTAAAATTGTTTTAAAAACAAAGCCCGCAATTATTCTTGCAAACTTTCTGTTTTCCGTAAACTTTCTTTTAATCCGCTATGCAAGCGAATTTAAGCAATACGGTACGGATATTTTGATTTTTATGCTTGTTTTAATATGGCTGTCAAAAGCTCCAAAGCTTCAAAACCCTGATTTTAAAACGATTTTAAAATATTCATTACTGTTTTTAATTTTGTTTTTAACATCCCAGCCCGTTATTTTTCTTTTGTTCGGTTTTATTTTATATAACGCTCTAAACTGCATAAAACAAAACAGGACAGATTTTTTCGGATTGTTTAAAATAATTTCCGTATCTTTTATCCCGCTTATTTTTATTTTTGTGTATAAACTGGCTATGCCCGAAAATATGGTTTACACCATGCAAAATTATTGGGAAAATCAAATACCGGGGTTTATCTCTTTTGATAATGTTAAAGATGTCTTATTCGCCAATTACGAATTTTTCACTTTCGGTGCTGAATATATGGCGTTTTTTGTTCCGTTTGTGCTCATCGGGTTTTTTGTGTTTGCGCTTAAGAAAACGACGCTTTCCAAAATATTTCTCTTTTCTCTTGCAGGAGCTCTTCTTGCAAGTATTTTACACCTGTATCCCTTTGTATCGCGCTTAATTTTATTTCTTTTGCCCTTTGAAATACTTTTTATTGCCCAATGTTTTGATTTTAAAATTGCGCATAAAAAAATGCGCATAATATTTTCATCAATTGTTATTATATTGGTAATGACAACACTCCTGTTGTTTCAGGCAAAAATAATTTGCAAAAACAGAACTAAAACACTGGTGGGATTTAATCATTCGGTATATTCAAAATGCTATTTAAAACATTCCGTTGCAACGTGTTTAAATGTGTTATCTTGAGTATATTCTTCCCAGTCTTTAAATTTGCCGCGCATTTCAAAATTGTAGCTTCCCTTAACAATATCAGGGTGAACGTTAAATGAAGTCACTTCAAGGTCTTTTACCTTGGTGCCGTTTAAAATGCTTACATTCTGGTTTTTTCCGATGGTTGTATCTTTCATCGGGTGGATGAGCATACTTTGCGGAGAAAGTGTTTGTGCAGGCGCTATATTTGAGGCTGACATATTTTGAATTTTGGCCTGTTCTTTTTGCATATTAGCTTTTCTTTCGGCCTCTTTTTTTGCCGTTACACGTTTGTTATACATTGGCAGCAATACTCCGAGTGTAAGAATTGAAAAGCCAAGGCTTGCAAGTTCACAAATACCTCTGTATTTGGTAGACATTGCGTTTCCTGCAACTTCTCCAAAAGATTTAACCTTAACGTTTTTAACCCAGTTGCCGAATTTTTTGAATGCGGAAGCATTTTCAGGCAGCTCTTTTAAGCGGTTTAAAAGCTTTGTACCCTTGGATTTTTCAAAGTATGTTGCAGCAGCTTTTGCAGCATAGTCTCCAAGGAAATAAAGGCCGGAGAAAGATGCCAAATCGCGCACGGTGCTTTCCCTCAGTTCATTCGGGTCTTCCGATGTTATCATTCTTGAAGCAAATGTGGCTGTTGCAATCCAGCGGCACTGGTCAACGGTCGGGAACATTCCCTTAAACTGGAACATTTCCATAGACGGCTTTTTCATCATTGATAAAAGCGCAAGACCTACCATTGCAGCAACGCAGAAAGGTTTGTTTCTTGTTAATTTTTTCTGTTCTTCAGGCGTTAATACGCGCTCTTCTTTTTCAAAGTTTTTATAAATCGGCGCACCTGTTTTTTTGTATTTATGCCGCGTTATTGCCCTGTTTATATATTGCATGGACATTGCAAGCGGAAGCACAACGGCAAGCCCCATAATGCTTTTGGTGTTTACCATTTTCTTTGCGGCTGCGGCAAAACCGTCCAAATTGTTCCTTACGGCATCTTTGCCGAATTTTCTGCCCAAATCTATCTGATCGCGTAACAAATCTGCAAGGTTGGAGCCGAAATTTTTGCCTGCATTTTTAAACCTTATGGTTTCAACCGCTTCTGTTTGGCTTGAAATAAGATTTATTGCCTCTTTTAGCGCATTTTTTGTTTCTTTTTTGTTTCCGGGGTTTGAAATGGCCTTTGCAAGGATTTCTACTGCTTTTTGACCTTCGGCTCCCGAAAGTTTTTCGCTGTAGCTTATCCATTCTTTGCCCTTAAGGCCTTCCAGACTTTCTAAGGTCTGTTTTACAAAGCTTCTTGCTTCCTGTGCGGAGTCTGTCTGATTTTCTTTTACGGTATTTTGGAAAATGTTTTTTAGGGTGTCGATGGTTTCGGAATTTGCCCAGGAACCTGACATATCAACGCCTTTGAAGTCTTTCATAAAATAGCCGTTGATAAGCTTTGCGGCCCCGAGCACAAAAAAGCTTGGCATAAGGCAATTTACGGCAAGGCCTGAAAATTCGCGTCTTAAGGTTTCAAAGCCCCCCGCAGGGCCCGTTGCCTTGTAATCCACTACTGTTCTTGGGATGTTTGTTGCAACGGTATCGGTCACCGCAACGCTCAACATAGGCTGTTCGTTTAAAACTTTTAAAACACTCACTGCACCATCAATTGCACCCGTAAAATTCAGGTTAGCGTTTGAATTAAACGAATTTAAAGAAGCATTCAAAGCAGAGTTTCCGCCTGAAACCCCTTTGTTTGCAGCAAAATTTTCCCGTTTTGCGGGCTTTTGGCTGTTATAAGTATTCTCCAATCCGATTTTTTCAATTGATAGTGGTGTCATTTAATTCCTTGTTAAATTTAAGTGTATCAAATAAGGCGTATAAGCTTCGGCAATTACTATAAAACGTCTGAATATAAAAAATTGCTTCGGTATCTTATGCCTTTAAGGGCGTTTTCCTGTTAATGCTCATGATATACTCATGACGTTCTAACTGTTACGTACGTAATAATATTAAAAACATGGGAATTTTTCAAGCTTGGGGAAAAAATCTTAATGTGTTCTTTATATTGTTTTTCGCAAATTTTACCGATGACGGTTTTTATATTACCCAATCAGGTAATATTCAAATAAAAATTTTAGTATATGCTACATAATAGTCAACTTTAAAACACGAGGGATATGCACTTATGTCAACTACACAGACAGGATCAAGTCTCCTGTATGAACATTCAGGACTCAAAAATATAAATCTCGACAAGCTCTCAACAAGACACGTTGAGCTTCTTGAGATTCAAAACAAATTGTTTTTTTACAGAAAAAGGACAAAAAATATATTTTTAAAAGTTATCTATACGCTTACGCTTTGTTTGATAAAGCTCATCACTTTTTTTGAAATAAACAATATTTCATCTTAAAATAACTGTCTTTTTGAAATGTTTTGTTAAAATTGTCTGCTTTTAAATTGCCTTTTGGAATAGTGCCAAGGAAAAAATAATATGTTAAAATAAAATTGCTCTATGCGGGTTGTAATTTTGTTCCTACAGTTTTACAAAAAGGGAGAGCAAGCTCTTTAAAAAGATAATTGAAGTATACCTTGGCTTTTGAAATATAAAGTTTTTAAAGGAAACGGATTTATCGAGGCGCTCACCCACCTTGCTGATATGGCAGGGTAACAAAATTTACCCGTGTAGAGTTTTTTAGTTTTTTACGAGAGGTCGGGATTGTTCTTTTTTAATTAGAAAACCAATCGCAAGGCAGAGAAATTTGTAGACGGGTTTTAAATACCAAATTGTTCTTTTTCCGTAAAATTCAAGTTTGTTTAATATTTCCAAAAACTCGATACATCTGGTGTTGAGCTCTTCTATGTTATATTTTTCAATAAGTTTTTTATAAAGTTCCATTTTTGTCCTTTTGTTTTAAAAGAAGGCAGGAGATATTTTACCTGCCGCTGTCTGGAATTAAGTATTGTTTTATAATAATATTTTTCTCTATTTTTGTAAAGCCTTTATGTGCATGTATTTTAGGCTAATTTTTATACGTGACTATTTGTCGGTAGATGACAAATAGTAAGAGTTTCATAATTGTAAATTATGAAGACAAAAATCCGTCTTAAAAGAAAAATATTGAAAAACTTAGGAGTGCGTGTAAAATATTTTCGCAATCTTAAGGGGATTTCTCAGGAAACGCTTGCGTTTCAAGTCGGGGTAGACAGAACTTATATAGGGGCTATTGAGCAAGGAACAAGAAGCCCTTCTGTTTATTGCTTGTTTGTAATTGCAAATGCACTTGATATTTCGCTGAATGAACTTATGAATATAACTGTTGAATAATCCTTAAAATGAAAGGATTTCGTGGGTCAAACAACAGTATCAAGTATTCTTTAAATACAACAGTCTCGCCTCCTTATATGTTTTTAATACCGAGCCTGCAACGTACAAAGAGCTATTAAGCTCATTTTTTTATTGCTCGTAAACTCAACCCTGCCTTAAGCTAAAAGAGGCAGGGTTTCAAACATACTCGCTTTATGCATTCGCTAAATATCTCTAATGTACTTATGCTAACGGTATTAAAAACATACAAGGAGGCTTCAAGGTTTGATAATCTTGATTGGTTTTTATATTTTCAAATCCAAGGACACAGCGCACACCGTGGGTGATAGTAGTAATGCGCTCCTCGTCAGGTCTGCGCGCATAAAATGTACCACTGTTCAAGTTGCCTATGTAATACAAAGAACCGCTTGCCGTCCCTGACCATAAGGCATTCGGGTAGCAGTTATCATTGTATGAGCCCGGGCAGCCGCCGTAGTTAGGGTTGCACTGCAAGGCGCCGTAACCCGAACCCCAGTCGCAGAGCCCGTCTTGCCTGTATTTCTTTTCACTTCAGAGATTTCAGGTTTTCGGACACGGGGCGAAGCCGCAGATTAAGAACTTTCTTTGTGTAATTAATGTGTCATAATCTTTTTAACGGTCCTCACCCCCGAAATCTCTTCTGCTTAAAGAAATCCAAATCCAAGGACACAGCGCACAGTAACAGCGTCTAGAGACGAACGACCATCTTCACCGTTCCAGCTGAAAAAACTTCCGCCATTGAGCTCTGATGCCCAGGTAGTGGAACCATCCCCGAACTGCTTGCTTGACCATAGTATGTACGGGTAGCATTTGTCGTTTGCAGAGCCCGGGCAGTCGTCCGCATTTGGTTTCAAATCCAAGGACACAGCGCACACTAAATGCGAAGGCAGGAACTCTGAGCAATGGAATTAAAGTGCCATTATTCAGTGCAAAGTCGTGATACTCTGTGTCTGTTGCCTTAGTGTCTGACCAAACGTCTTGCGGGTTGCAGTTGTTATTTGTCGCGCCCGTGCAGCCGCCGCTCAATTTGTAACACTGCAGGGCACCGTAACCTGCACCCCAGTCGCAGAGCGTCTGTATTATTTTTCTTCGGTTTCAAATATTTACAGCGAAGACAGCGAATTTTGCGAGACGTGAAACGTCATTTGTGTACAGGTTGTTGAAACCTGTGAACCCGCAATAATTCAAGAAGGGCGGGTTCGTTGCACATTAGCCTGTAATTTGAGAGATTAATGTGCCATGCTTCACAATAGTCTTCTTTTGTAAATACTTTCCACTTCGAAAAAACAAATCCGGGACACAGCGCACACTGCGGGTATATGTGGCAGCATTGGAACCAGTGTTCCATACACCGCTATTTAGCCAGCCGTTGTAATAGTTACTGCCGGTAGGCGTGCCTGACCATATGACGTTCGGGATGCAGTTGTTATTGTATGAGCCCGGGCAGCCACCGCTACGGCTCTGGCACTGCAAGGCGCCGTAACTGCCTGAATTGCCGTCACAGAGTAATCTGTAGCATTTTTGTGCTTCAAATCCAAGGACACAGCGCACACTATAGGCCCCAAGGTATGGACTGGAGTTAGTTTTGAACGTACCGCTATTCAGATACCTGTAATTACCAAAACTCTCGCCGCTAATAACGGTGCCCGACCAAACAACATTCGGCTCGCAGTTGTCGTTCTTGCCTGCGCCCGGGCAGCCGCTGTTGTGGGTTTTACACTGCAAAGCGCCGTAACTGCCTGAATTGCCGTCACAGAGCTGCTTTGCGCAAGGTTCCTGTGGGTATTTTATTCAAATTTGCTTTCACCGGCGTATCCGCAAATTTAATTCGATATCCTGCGTCGTCATCGTAGCGCTATTTACTTGGGCTTGCACTCTTTTTCAATGTACGGCTGTGTCTTAAAATAAAAGCAGGTAATTTGGCTTAACAGCATAAACTCTGCTAAGCGGTAGTTGAAATTTCAACCGTAAACCGCAAAAACTGATTTCTGCGGCCCCGCCTGACGATTTGAATTCCCGTTCTGCTAAAACCCGTAAGCCTTAGCACTCTAAGGGATTGTTTCATAACCAATAATACCCGAAAAACTTGATACGGGGCAAATATATTAAATACAAAAAGCGCTCTCACAAAGGAGAACGCTTATAAATTTAACCTTTAAAACTATTGTGATTTAGTTAAGAGCTGCATATACAGGGTTTTGAGCGATTACTTGTTCGATTGCTCCGCCTTTGCCGTTGTCTTTTGCGTTTAATTTAGCGATTTTGTTTTCTCTTTTAACAAGCGGATGAGTTGAATAAGCAACTGTAGGGTCTTTTCTAACGAATGCATTCCAGGTTGAAACTTCTTTAAGCCAAGCTCTTAATTCTTCTTGTTTTGTGTTTGTCATTGTGTGATGTTGGCTTTCGTGAGCGATTAAGCAAGCTATAGCTTCAAGAGGAGCTTCTTTGTGGATTTCGTTGATAAATATAACAAGTGAACCTGCTTTTGTTTTCGTTGTGAAAGCTTCGCAATCGCCGCAACCGTAGATGTCAAGGTTTCTGAACATAATTCTTATCGGTTTACCTGTAGCGTTTTGGCCTTTTAAAACAGAGATTACATCTCTTTGTCCAAGGTCGTTTAACATATATAAAGAAGCAGCTATTCTTGAATTTGCAGTGTTTTCAGCAAAATCGTTTGCTTGAATTGTGTTAGCCTTCGCAAAGAAGAGAGTCATTATTATTGCCACTACTATAAAAAACTTTTTCATCCTATTTCGTCCTTGTTATTAAATTCATCCTCTGTATATTCAGTTAATCGGCAATTTTATTTTCAACTTTATGATTTTTCTTTGTATTGTTACATAAATTAACATAACCTACAGAGCCCCTCTCTGTGCGGAATATCAAATCTTTGAAAAACGTTTAAAGTGGGAATGAGTGAAGCGGCATATAAAATTTGCCTTTAAATAAGGAATCTTTAAGTGGAACTATGCAAAGAGACTTTTTTCGTATCCTGTTAAATAAAGCCTTGGTGTGCCTGTTTTTTCTTTTTGTACCGTTTTTGTCGATACTTCCTGTGTTTTCCGAGGTTCAGCCCACATTTTACATTACGGCGGAAGAAATTATGAATGCGATGCCGACTCCGCCCGATGTTGAATTTTCCGAAAAGCACAACAGGGAAATTGCCGTAATGGAAAAGAGGCATTTTTCAAACGTAAATAAATTCGACAGTGATAAATACCGTATTGCAAAACTTGAAGAACACCTTTTGGGGCGCACATGGGAGTTTTTGCCTGTGGATGATCGTATGAGAAAACTAAAGCTTGCAAGCCAGAGAAAAATGCTTTCAGGAACCTCAATTCCCTTGTCTTTGAAACGTGCAGGGTTTTCTCCGAAAAGAATTGCAAACGATTCAACGCCTGTTTATGATGACAACGATAATGTCGGGCTTATCGACGGCTTTTTAAGACTTATGAATCCTGATGCTTTTGAAGCATATTCTGCCCGCAAGAAAAGAATGTATGAACAGTACGGGTATGAATAAAAGCCAGTTTATGCCCCTTGCAAGAATTCTCTGCTCATTGTATTATTAAATTAAATCAGGAGAATTTTATGAACCAAATCACAAAAATTGCGTGGGATTTAAATGAAAAAACCCCGAACAGATATGAACTAGTTTATGAATTAATCGAGCTTGCAAAAAAACTTGTTGATGAGTCTCAGATGAAGAAAAATAAAGACGATTTCGGCTATGATTTTGAAGCATCTTACGATTCCAATATTAAAAAAGAAAAACCCGTACAGCATGCTATTATGGTAAAAGCTTCAGAATCTGATGATTCAGGCCTTGTAGGATAGTTTTAAAGATACCTTGCGGGATATTTAAATTGCAATTGACAGTCGGTTTTATAAAGGAAAAAATAGGAGATTTCGTGCCTGAAATCGCCCTCGTTTTGGGCTCGGGCCTCGGGGAATTTACGAAAAATCTGAACGGAATACAAATTCCCTATTCTGAAATCCCTGATTTTAAAGTGTCCACGGTTCAAGGGCACAAGGGCTCGTTGTTTTTCACGGAAATTTTCGGGAAAAAACTTGTCGTTATGCAGGGAAGACTCCATTTTTACGAAGGATACGAGCTTTCAGACATCACATATCCCGTTAAAGTTTTTAAAAAACTCGGTGTAAAAACCCTTATTTTAACAAACGCTGCAGGTTCGCTTCAAAAAGAACTTGTACCGTCTGATTTAATGCTTATTAAAGATCATATAAATTTCACCGCTAAAAATCCGCTAATCGGCAAAAACGATGATACTCTGGGAGAGAGATTTCCCGATATGTCCGATATTTACACATCTTCGCTTCGCAATCTGGTTAAAACCTGCGCTAAGGAAGAAGGCATCTGCCTTAAAGAAGGTGTTTATCTTATGACAACGGGGCCAAGCTATGAAACGCCTGCTGAAGTCAGGATGTTCGGGCTTCTCGGGGCTAATGCCGTCGGCATGTCTACTGTGCCCGAGGCAATCGTTGCAAATTATCTGGGGCTTCAAACCATTGGTATAAGCTTGATTACAAACTATGCAAGCGGTATTTCAAGTGAAAAATTGAGCCATAAAGAAGTGGTTGAAATGGGAAATATTGCAACGGAAAAGTTTACAAAGCTTGTAAATTCCATTATAAATAAATTGTAGCTCTTTATTGGTGCAGCCCTCCACCAGCTTTTCAGGTGCATTTATAACATTTTGAAAACCAAAAAGTTAAAGGGTAAAGTTTTTTAAAAAACGTCCGATAATACAATTGTAATACTCGACGATAAAACCGAAGGAATTTTAAATTGTAAACAGGCGCAAAGAACGGATTTTTAGAAAGGCAAAGCATTTATGAGTGAAATTCAATTTCAAAATGACATTCAGCTTTTAATTAATATTTTGCCCGCTAAAATTAAAAGGCACATTCAAAGCGGCGTTTTGGACGATGCCATTGAAATTGTTCTTGATATCGGAAGAATCCCCGAGGTGCGCCTTGGCAACGGAAAAATTTTGTATCTGGGCTCGGATAATGTTGTATCGGATGACCTTGAATTTATAACCGAAAAAATTCCCGAATTTACATCTGATAACCGCTCGGGGATTGCGGGAACACTGCACAGAATTAGTGCAATCAGAAACCGGCAGGGAAAAATTATCGGCCTTACAATGCGTATTGGCCGTGTTATAACGGGTACAATTGCCTGTATTAAAGATTTTGTTATGCAAAATAAAAGCATTCTCTTTTTGGGGCGTCCGGGGGTCGGTAAAACCACAAAACTCCGTGAAATTTCAAGGCTTGTAGCCGACGAGCTCGGCAAGCGTGTTGTTGTTGTGGATACATCAAATGAAATTGCGGGTGATGGGGACGTTGCACACCCTGCAATCGGAAAAGCAAGAAGAATGCAGGTTTCTCAGCCCGAGTTTCAAAAAGACATAATGATTGAGGCGGTTGAAAACCATACACCTGAAGTCATCGTTGTGGATGAAATCGGGACGGAGCTTGAGGCGCAGGCTGCAAGGACGATTGCAGAGCGCGGCGTTATGCTTATTGCAACAGCGCACGGAAATACGCTTGAAAACATTATTAAAAACCCTGCAATGTCTGATTTAGTGGGCGGGGTAAGTTCCGTAACCCTCGGAGACGAAGAGGCAAAGCACAGGGGGTGTCAAAAGACCGTTCTTGAAAGAGAAAAACAGCCCACATTTGATATTGTAATTGAAATTATCGACAGAAATACACTTGCTGTCTATAAAAATACGGCAGAAGCGGTTGATTACATTTTAAGAGGCTGGCCGATTACGCCTGAAATAAGAAAAGTGGATGAAAATTATGATACAAAACCTTCAGGCCCCGATAATATTATGGACAAAGTAAACGAGCTTGACAGCAGGGCAGGAAGCGCAAACAGCCCTTTGAATTTCTCGTTTAACAGGCAAAAGTACGTCGATGATGTAAAAAACCATAAAAAAATCTATATTTATGCCGTGAGCCGCTCTATTGTAGATAAAATCATAGAAAGGCTTGATATTAACGCAGAGATTGTTCGAAACGTTGAAGATGCGGATTTTGTTATTGCCCACAAAAACTTTGCAAAGGGCGGAACGAAGGTGCTCGCGGTTGCAAATGATTACAGGCTTCCCGTTTATTTCGTGCGCACAAATTCAATGTCTCAAATTCAAAAGGTTTTAAAAGACGCGCTTCATTTAACGCAGGAGCAGGTTTATGAGCACAAATACACGGGGTATATGGACGAAACGGAACTTGCGCTTGATGAAGCAAAGGCTGCAATCGCAAAAGTGATGGAAGGCGCAGAAACCGTTGAGCTTCAGCCCCAGCCTAAGAACATAAGAAAACTTCAGCATGAGCTTGTGGATGCGCACAATCTTTCTTCAATAAGCGAAGGCGAAGGAGCAGCAAGGCATTTAAGGATATTTAGAGGAAAAGAGTAAAGTTGAATTTGTTTGACCTTATTTTTACAGGTAAGAAAAACTCTAAAACATCCGTGCGGTCTTTGGTAAAAAGAAGCACAACACGCACGGATGTGCTTGACGGGATAAAAATTTTATATAAAAAACATCCTTTTTCAAAAAATATAAGAATCAGCGTAAAGCCTGACGGCCGTGTGCTTGTCACCATGCCAAAAAATGCCTCTTTTTTGCGTGCAAAGGAGTTTGTTTTAAAAAATAAGGACTGGATAAAAGAAAGGGTTTCAAAAAGCACGCCAAAAACACGGGAAAATGAAGCTGTTATTGAAGAAAGACGGAAGCTTGCGCACAAAATCCTCCCTAAAAGGCTGGATGAGCTTGCAAGAAAATACGGTTTTAAATATGCAAAAGTTTTTGTGAAAAACCAGAGAACCGTCTGGGGAAGCTGTTCCTACAGGAATAATATCAATCTGAATCTGAATCTGGTTGCGCTTGATAGTGAATTTATCGATTATGTTTTATTGCACGAACTTACGCATACGGTACATAAAAACCATCAAAAAGCCTTTTATGATTTGCTTACAAAGAATATGCCAAATGCTCTAGATATCCAAAAAAGGTTGAAAAAGATTAAAATTTCCGCCCTGAAATAACTTTGAATTAATTATCGGGCTTTGGTATTCAAGGTGCCAAGGAAGCTTACAAGGCTTATAAAAAGTGTTACTCCACAATATTTATCAAGCCTGTGTTTATGTCAAAATAGGCCTTTACAATCTTTAAACCTTCAAATTCAAAGGCATTTTTTATTATATTTGATTTTACAAGGAGCCTGTGTTTGCATACCTCTAAATACTCTTTTGCAAGGGTATCATAGTCTTCAAGCCCTTTTTCGTGCTTTACCGATTGCACCTGATAGATAAGATTTTCAAAACAGTCGTTATAAAGGGGCGCATTCATTGCATATTTCATAACGCCGCAATCCTGATGTCCTAAAATTACAAGAAGCTTGATTTTGAGCTTTTTTACCGCGTATTCAATGCTCTCCAGAACATTCGGGCCGATTGTGTTTCCTGCCGTTCTGACGCAAAAGAGCTCGCCAAGGCCCGTGTCAAAAAGGATTTCGGGGGATACTCTTGAATCGGAACAGCCAAGAACGATTGCATAAGGTTTTTGTCCTTCTTCAAGGCTTTTTAGCATTGAATCGAAACAATAGTTTTTAATTTCAGGCTTTCCTTCTATAAACTTTTTATTCCCTTCAAGCAAGAATTCAAGCGCTTTTTCAGGTGTTTCAAAACTCAAATTTCTCATAATATTAACTCCGCTTTGGCTGTTTAAAATTATTATACCAAATATTATGTCGCATAGATTGTTTTTCTTGCTTCATCCAGCTCTTTTGAGATTAATTCCGCTACAATTGCGCCTTCGGGGCAGTTTTCGTTTGCAAAAGGGGTAAAAAGCTCGTTAATCGTTTTTATGTTGCAGAGTATTCCTTCCACATCCAAGAGTTTCCCTCTCAGCTTCATGATTTCATCGTCTTTTTTAGCCATATTTTCTCCTATGTTTAGATTTTAATGTAAATTATAATACCATATAAATCTAGATTTTTTTATAAATTTTAATATAATAGTATTAAAACTTAATAAAAGTTATAATCTCAATATGAGAAAAAAGATTATAAAACTTAGCACAACGAGCGTGGGCATAACCTTAAGCCCTGTGTTTTTGGAGCTTCTTGGTATTGAAAACCCTAAAGAAGCCCATAAATATACACTTGATGTCTCATTTAAAGACAATTCCCTGATTTTAAAAGACCCCATAAAAACCGAAGACGATAAGGAAGAATAAACCCCAAAAATGTCAAGAAAAGGTTAAGGAAGCAAGAGCTTTTTAAAAATGGTGTTATGGTAAAAATATGCTGAAGACTAAACTTTTTATGGTTGAAAAAGAAGCCATAAAAATATTGAGCATGGCAAAGTTTCAACTGCTGCGCCTATCCAAAAAGGAATAATTGCGTAAAGCGGATATTTTCTTTCCGTTGTATCTTTTGATTTATATTTTTTCCATAAAAATTCAAGAAGAAATGCAATTAAAGATAAAATGCCAAGCCAAACAACACCGCAAAAAACAAACGCAGAAACTATTTCCACACCATGTGCGGCGCATAGCGGATAATCTGCGGCAAAATGGCACCCTGCAGCTTTGTCAATCTTGAATGCATCAGGCAAAGCAATAAATTCAATATAAGTGAACGAAGCTAAAGAAATATATCCAATGATACTAAATATTTTCAGCGAATTATATTTAATCAAACTATTTAATTTCATAAGCTGAATTATAACACAAGGAAAGGAAAAACAAATGAACAAACTTGAAGATTTAGAATTTGCCAAGGATTTTAAAGATGAAATGTTTAACAAGACGATGCATTATCAAAAGATTTACGGTTTTAAGGCAAACAAAGAAAATAAAACCCATGCAACCTGGAATAATGAGGCAGATGCATTCAAACATGCTTTTATGCAGGCAATTGGAACATTGAGATATTCTAAACCTGCCGCACAATTTATGGCTTGGCGCCATGAACAAAATGGAAACCAAGACTACAAACAGCCCAAAGGTGAAGAAAATATGGACACTTGGAATAATAAGGTCGGAAGAGAGATTGCAGATGAAGTAAGAAAAATTAAAGGCAACTTTGGTGGTAAATTAACCGAAAAACAAATTGAAGATATTGTTGCCGCAAAAATTATGGAAAGGATGAAAAGGGGCGATTTGATTACACATCCTTCCGACAAAAGAAACCATAAAGATTATGATAAATATATGAAAAAAGACAGAAGCACGGGATATGCTGCAAATATTATCGACAATAAAAATGAACAGGAAAAAGCCTATTATGCGCTTGAAGACGTTGGTAAAATGTCAACTGAAGAGTTTTCAAGCGTTGAAGATATTATAAACAGACAAATGGAAGAAGGCACAATGTATAATAAGGAATATTTTGAAACCCAAGTTCAAGACGGAAATTTAATTTGGGTGGATGAATATGTCAGAGATGACGGCACAAAGGTAAAAGGACATTACAGGTCAAAAGCTTCCTAAATTAATCGTTTTCAAGATAAAATTTTGGCGCCCAATGCTTTTGCAAAAAAGGCGCCAATTTATAAAGTTTTTTGGGTAAAACGGGTTATATAATATCAAACCCTGTGTATTTTCTTAAAACTTCAGGGATTACAATGTGGCCGTTTTCTGTTTGGAAGTTTTCGCAAATTGCAGCCAGAGTTCTTCCTACAGCAATGCCTGAACCGTTTAATGTGTGTACAAATTCAATGCTGCCGTCTTTTCTTCTAAAGCGAATATTGGCTCTTCTTGCCTGATAGTCGCCAAAGTTTGAACAGCTTGAAATTTCTTTGTATGCATTGTATGAAGGCATCCAAACCTCTAAATCGTAGCATTTTTTTGCGCTAAAACCGATATCCCCGCTTGAAAGGCAAACGCGTCTGTAGGGAAGGCCTAAAAGTTCAAGCACGTTTTCGGCGTCACGGGTTAATTTTTCGTGTTCTTCCGCGGATTGTTCGGGCTTTGTGAGTTTTACAAGCTCAACTTTGTTAAATTGGTGCTGGCGGATGAGCCCCCTTGTGTCTTTTCCTGCGGAACCCGCTTCGCGCCTGAAACAGGGGGTGTATGCGGTCATATATTTAGGAAGCATTTCTTCATCCAAAATTTCATCCTGATAAATATTTGTAACGGGAACTTCCGCTGTCGGGATTAAATATAAATCCTCATCCACACATTTAAACATATCTTCCTTAAATTTCGGCAATTGCCCCGTTCCTGTCATAGTCTTTGAGTTTGCCATAACAGGGGGGAGGATTTCTTCATATCCGCGCGTTTGCGTGTGAGTATCAAGGAAAAAGTTAATTATTGCGCGCTCAAGCCTTGCTCCTTTTCCACGGTAGAGGGTAAATCTTGTATGGGCAAGTTTTACACCGCGTTCAAAATCAAGCATTCCAAGCTCGGGGCACAAATCCCAGTGCGGCTTGAGTTCAAAATCCGCTTTAGTAGGCTCTCCCCACCTTTTAACTTCAACATTTGCGCTCTCATCCTCCCCGATTGGAATTTCAGGGTCGGGAGTGTTTGGAATGAATAAAAGTGCTTCTTTTTGTTTTAAATCAAGTTCGCTCAGTTTTTCTTCAAGTTTTTTCACATCTTCTCCAAGCTGTCTGATTTCAGCCTGAATTTCGGTTGTGTCAATGCCTTCTTTTTTCATCGCACCGATTTTATTTGATTCCTGTTTTCTTTTTGCACGAAGCTCGTCTGCCTGAAATTGAATTTTGCGTCTTTCGTTATCAATCTCCAGAACCGCATCAACAGAAAGGTTCGGGTTTCTTCTTTTTAAAAGTTCATTGATTTTTTCAGGATTTTCCCTGATTAATTTAATGTCAAGCATTGTCTTCTTCCTTTATATTTACAATTTTTTCTATATAAGTTCTTAATTCCTTTACCTGCTTTGGCTTAAGAGGTTTAAACTGCCCTTTCTTAAGCCCTGTAAGCTCAATTGTTGCATGGCGAATTCTTTTAAGCGAAATTACATTATGCCCTAAAAATTCAATCATCTTGCGGATTTGGCGGTTCATTCCCTGATAAAGTGTCATCTCTAAAAGGCTTTCCTTGTTTGCGGCCTCCAGAAGTTCTACATCTGCATATGCAATTTTGCCCTTTTCTATTTCAATACCCTTTGCAAGGGTTTCAAGCTCTGCCTTTGTTAATTTTGAATCCACTGTTACCCTGTAAACCTTTGATACCTTGATTGAAGGGTGGGTAAGGTTGTAGATTAAATCGCCGTCGTTTGTGAGGATTATAAGACCTGATGAATCCTTATCGAGCCTGCCTACGGGTTTCATAGCGCGCATGGAATCGGGGAGCAGATTATAAATTGTCTTTCTGCCTTTTTCATCGGAAGCTGTTGTTATATAGCCTGCGGGCTTGTAAAATCTGAAATACTCATAGTTTTTGCAAAAAACAAGTTTGTCATCCACTGTAACTTTATCTTTGCGGCGGATTTCAAAGCCAAGCATAGTAACAACTTCGCCGTTTACTTTTACTCTGCCTGCTTCGATGAGTTCATCAGCCTTGCGTCTTGAGGCTATACCTGATTGAGCTATGTATTTATTAATCCTCATAGCCCTTATTTTAACACAAAAAAGACTTTCGAAATTATTTTCTGCCTTGAAGTATATTTTGGTGTACAGTGAATTTTTTGGTTCAAATCCGGGACACAGCGCACACCTCTGGCACGGGTACCGACATATGATTCTATGGTAAAGCTTCCACTGTTGAGTTTGCCCTCATAGTATTCACTTCCGCTTGCGGTACCTGACCACACACGGTTCGGGTAGCAGTTGTTATCGCTGGAGCCCGGGCAGCCGCCGCTCAGATTCCTGCACTGTAAGGCGCCGTAACTTGCACTTGAACTGCCGTCACAGAGCTCGTCTGTAGATTTCTTTTCGCTTCAGGGATTTCAGGTTTTCGGACACGGGGCGAAGCCACAGATTATTGGCTTGCTTTGTTCAGCTAAAGCGACATAATCTCTTTAACGGTCCTCAACCCTGAAATTTCTTTCGCTTAAAGAAATTCAAATCCGGGACACAGCGCACACTACGGGCATAGGTAGCAGCATTGTTATTGATATTCCAAGTGCCGCTATTCAAATAACCGTTGTAATAGTTACTGCCGTTAGGCGTGCTTGACCATACGACGTTCGGGTTGCAGCTGCCTGCAGAGCCCGGGCAGCCGTTATAGTTGTAGCACCGCAGGGCGCCGTAACCTGAATTCTGGTCACAGAGCTCGTCTGTAGTTTATTTTTCATCTCAAAAATCCAAATCCAAGGACACAGCGCACACCACGGGCAAGCGTGGAAGGGTTATTGTTCGGGCCATTGAATGAACCATTGTTCAACTCGTAGTCAACATAGTTGCTTCCTGATGGCGTGCTTGACTGTACCTTGTTCGGGTAGCAGTTGTTATTCGCAGAGCCCGGGCAGCCGCCGCTCAGATTCCTGCACTGTAAGGCGCCGTAATCTGAATTGTAGTCACAGAGCTTTGTACTTGCATACTCTTGCCCAAAACTGATTTTTCAATGTGCACTGTGTCTAAAATAATGAAAAGCAGGTGTTTTAGCAGGGCAATATACACCTTCCCCTGCGGCAGCCAAAATAAATCAGCATATAACCATCAAAATGGCCCCGCTTTGACGATTTGAATTCCCTGTCTGTCAAAACCCTTAAGTCTTGACACTCTAAGGAGGATTTCTTTCTTATAATACCTGCAAACATTACATTCGGGCAAGTTTGTAATAATACTTGTATTACAAACTTTTGATTGCAAGAAAAAGGGGCGCAAAGGTTACAAAAAGCGCCCCGAAAAGTTGTTCATCTAAAACTGTTACCCCTCATACAGCTCAATTATTATCTTCCCGTTTGAACCGTCTCCTCCCTTGTTTGTTCCTGATGTCGAATTTATGCTTGTATCTCCTAAATCATATATAGATGCTCCGCCGCCTCCCGAGCCGTATCCTGTTGCATTTCCTCCTAAGTAACTGCTAGTACCTGCAATACCTCCTTCTCCTCCTGTCCCAAAGTTTGGAAGCGAAGCACCGTTCGCCCCTTTAACTGTCTTATTTGTATTGCTCTCGGGTTCAGCATTAAATCCTGTTAATCCCTTTGTACAATATGATTTATTGTTCAAATAGCTCTTTCCTCCAAAGTGACACTTGGAAGATATACTTCCTCCGACACCGTTTATTAAACTGCTAACTCTGTTATTATTTACAATGGAAGGACTGCTTCCTCCTCCGCCTCCTCCTGCTCTTATTTCTCCTATCAAATCATCGCCAAATATTGTGTCTCCTCCTTTTTTGGAAGCTATAACGTTATTATTCACAATCTCAGCCCCCTTTCCTCCCTTTCCTATCCTTATCCTTATTGCCTGATTACCCATTACTTTTATTGAATAAGTCATAACATTACCAGTTGCCCCGCCTCCTCCTGTTCCGACATTGGCCAATCTGTATGCATTGGTTGCAACATTCCAATACTTATTCCAGCTTATCCTTGCATACCCGTTTCCGCCATTACCTCCTTTTCCAAAGCTGTATCCGCCCCCGCCTCCGCAGCCGCCTGCAGCACCGTCTTTACCGTCTTTATTGTATTCCGTGCCACCTGCGCCGAAATTGCAAGTATACCAGGGAGTTTGAAGCGTTCCGCCCCTGCCCCCGATTGTGCCGTCCGCATATGTTTTACCGATGGATTGTTCTTTTTTATCTCCTGCCGTATATCCGTTTCCTGAAACAAAACCTTTTACGGTATCGCTATTTTCATCAATCCGTGTATAATATGGCGGGTCAGGTAATGGTACGCCAAGCATAAAAGCTCCACCTGAACCTGCCTGATCCAGTTGCCAGTTTAAAGTACTTCCGCCTCCTGAAGTTCTTTCCATAATGACACCGCTAGGATGTCCACCCCAACCGCCCTCATATTTTTGTGCATAAGTTGTGAGTAATACATTACCGTTTTTATCCGTGAGTTCCGTTTTTCTTAAAGGCTCTTCTCCTGTATTGCAAGGAAAACCTATTGTGGGCCGAGTGAAACTTCCATTGCTGTTCATTGTTGTTCCTGTGCTCCCGCCTTTTCCGCCTGCGCCTATTAGAATATTGATTTTTCCATCCGAAAGATTACCGACCGAATACTTTTGTATCGGTACAATATTTCCTGCACCACCACCGGAGCCACCCGGGCCATAATCAATATATGTTATTCTCATTGCTCCGTTTTTAGCTTCCGCAGCGGAGGGCGAAACAATATTTATACTTCTGCCTGAAGTTCCGCCAAGACAGTATCCTATACCGAATACGGGAGATGAACTTGCATTACCTCCGCTTGTCGCAGGAATTGTTTCGGGTATTGCGCCTATAAGTGCTGCGCCTCCGCCATTTCCGCCTTCGTAACCTGCCATACCGGCGCCGCCTCCGCCTCCTCCGCCTGAAGGGAAGATACCTGAGTTTGCTGATCTAAAATTTGAAGCAGGACCCGCACCTCCTCCGCCTCCTCCAACTTGAAATATCATTGAATTTATATCAGCCATAGTTCCGCCAAGCCAAGTGCTTCCGCCCCCGCCCCCTCCTGCTGCTGCAGAATGACTGCCTTCTCCGCCATTTCCTCCAAATCCTTGCAGGGAGCCTGCGCCACCACCTGCAGATCTTGAACCCCGGGAGTGCTTGAGTATACTCTTCCCGCCCCTGCCACCATTTCCTGCACCTATAGGTGCAATCCCGCCATTTGCCAGACAAATTGAAGTATTATTTTCATTGTTGTCATTACAGCAAGCATTGGAACCATCACCCGAAGCGTCATTGCCGTTTCCGCCTTTTGCCTTATTTGTACAGCCTTGAGTTGCATATCCCGCTGATGATCCTCCGTTTGAAACACCTTTTGTATATATTGCAGGAGAAGCATAAATAAAATGCCCTCCTTTGCCCCCTATGTGATAACTTATTCCTGTTGATGAATTTGGGGGCAATTGAAACATTTTGTTTGCAAAGTATGCACCGTGCCCTGGGTTTATAAAGTTATCCAGCGGGCTGTAGCTCGCCCCTATAACGCCTCCTCCGCCCCCGCCGCAGGCAGATATTTTTACCCAAGCATTATTTAGTGCGGATGATGGTTTCCAAACTCCTTCACCTGTTGAAGTTCTTGTAATTTCACCGTTTTCACCGCTCGGTGTACCGTCTGTTACAAAGGTTTCGGTTTTTTGTTTTATGCCGCCGCCTGCTCCCCCTGCTCCGCCTGATACAAGTGTTGCCTCAATTTGATTTACCATGGCAGGAACGATAAATGTTGTGCTTCCTGCCTCTTTGAATTCTGTTAATCCTGCGGTTGGTGCGGTTCCTCCTCCTCCGCCCGCACCTATGACGGTCACCCTTATTACCCCCGTATAGTCTGCAGGTACGGTATACGTTCCTTCGCAATATTCGCTTCCGTCTTCCGCTGTTTTAATGTTGCTTGCAGGGCATTCATCAGAACCAAATAATATTTCTTTTTTTATCGTGTTGCTCTTAGGATTGAAATCTCCGTTTATATTTAAACTCTCGTTAATTTTCTTTGTCATGACAGGTGCCAGGGCTGTCATCAATAACGATGCAACAAGCAATGCCATAAGTATTTCAACAAGGGAAAAACCTGTATGCTCTAAGACATTTGTTTTTCTTAGAGATGGCTTTATGGAATTATCGGACGGTGTTTTGCCCGAAAATCTTGCTACTGCCCGTTCAGGCAATTGAAATTTTCTGGAATAAAATATTAAGATTTTTAGCATGGTTTAAATCTCCTTAAAATTAACATTTCGGAAAAATAGGTCACAGACATTTTAGAATTATACGGCAAAATAGTTCACATGGCAAGGTTAGAAAATTTAGGCAGGAATATTAAAAAATATAGGCTAAAAAACAAGTATAGCCAGGAATTTCTTGCTGAAAAGTGTGATTTAAGCCGTGAATATATTTCAAGAATTGAAAGCGGGCAAAAATATGTAAGCCTGAAAAAGATGTTTTTAATGGCAGATACCTTGCATGTTCCCGTTAAAGATTTATTTGATTTTGATTAAAAGGCTTTTTATGCTCAAATTTTCAAATTAAGATTGTATTAAGACCTGAGGAAACTGTGCTAAGATATACTTAGCGAAGAATTTGAGAATTAGGGGGAGAATTATGATACCGATTATAGATTCAAAAAGACAATATGCCGCAATTCAAAATGAGGTTGAAAAGGAAGTAATTGATGTTATGCGAAGCGGCTCATATATTTTGGGCAAGCATAACAAGGCATTTGAGCAGGAAATGGCAGATTTTATCGGTGTAGGTTATTCCGTTGCGCTGAACTCAGGAACCGATGCGCTGCATTTGGCTCTAAGGGCGCTTGATATCGGCCCCGGAGATGAAGTTATTACCGTTGCGTTTACATTTGTTGCAACAACCGAAGCCATTGGCATTGTGGGTGCTAAACCTGTGTTTGTGGATATTGACCCCGATACATTTAATATGGACGCTGATTTAATTGAAGAAAAAATCACCCCGAAAACGAAGGCAATATTACCCGTACATCTTTACGGACAGCCCTGTGATATGGACAAGATTATGACTATAGCTAAAAAACACAATCTGCATGTTATTGAGGACTGCTGTCAGGCGATTGGTGCGGAATTTAAGGGCAAAAAAGTCGGGAGCTTCGGTGATATCGGATGTTTCAGTTTTTATCCGACTAAAAACCTTGGCACAATGGGTGATGGCGGCCTTGCCGTTACGAATTCCGAAGCCCTTAAAAACAGAATGGTAGCCTTAAGAAACCATGGCGGGGCTGTTCGCTATTACCATGATGAAATCGGCGTGAATTCAAGGCTTGATGAAATTCAGGCGGCAATTTTAAGAGTTAAACTTCCTTATATCAACGATTGGAATAAGGCAAGAAGGGCGCATGCCGCATTTTATAACGAGCTTTTTAAAGACGCAAAAAACATTGAAACACCAAAAGAAATTGACAATGTTTATGCAGTATATCATCAATACACAATCAAGGTTCCAAACAGGGATGAAGTACATAAAATGCTTCAGGAAGCAGGCATTGGTGCTATGATTTATTACCCTGTTCCTTTACATTTACAAAAGGTGCACAGCTACCTTGGCCTAAAAGAAGGGCTTTTGCCGCACACAGAGCGCGATACGAAGATGGTTATGTCTCTTCCGATGTTTGCAGAAATCACCGAAGAAGAGCAGAGAACCGTTGCAAAGACAGTGATTGAATGTGTTGAAAAGGCAATGAACAAGGCGGCGGTATAAAAATTAGGTTTTGAATAATTGCAGAAAAGCTCCGAAGATGTTTTCGGAGCTTTCTTAAGTTTTATATTATTATGAAAAACTGATTATTTTTTATCGTTAGTGCGGTATTCGGGGGGGACACGGAGGCTCAGACAAACGTAACAGCCTGCAATTATAAAACTGGTAATCATTATCCAAAATACAACGTTATTAACAATCTCTGCCATTATTAATCTCCTCAAGTTCTTTATATATGCATTTATTAAGTTCGTAAATAGTCATGTATAAGCTTTTTGCTAAAACTAAAACAAAAAACGAGCCTGCAACGGTTATAACAATTCTTGAAATACCGTTAGTGGTTAGCCAAATACCAATTAAACCGCCTATTAAAACAGCAAGTGTTTGGGTTAAAAGCTGTCTTAATGATACAAGATGCTGCGATTTTATTTTAATTTTCTCAAGCTTTATAGAATTATCCATAGATAATATTATAGCTGTATTCTTTAAACGGGGCAATTGTTTTGGCGAAAATGTCCACGTCTGAATTGTTGGGTAAGTATGCTAAAGCTATAATCTGGGTTTTAGGTAATTGAGGAAATTAAACAAAAAATTACATACCATCCTAAAAGAATAATGCATTGTAATGCTAAAAGTCCTAAGCAAATTTTTACCCAAAATTTTATGTTTAATTTTTCAACAGGATCTTCCTTGCCATCTTTTTTATTTGCTATTTCTTGAAAGTAACATTTAAGATTATAAATAAAAGCCAGAACTGCCGTATAGATTATAGTGTATAATATAAGTTCAAATGCCGCCCTTTTAAAAGAAGCCAAAAAGAATACTCCTGCAAATAAAAGTCCTGTAATATAAAACATTGCAAGAGCAACTAAAGCCCAAATCGCCAATGTTAAAAATATTGCATATATATTTAAAATATTAAACTTCATATGGCGTTTAGTCCAAATTTCCCTAGCCGATATCCCATTTTCCGCAGGTGCCGCCCCAGCGCGCAATAAGGTTTCCTTTAACATCCGAGATTTTGTGTTCCTGTCCCGGTGCCAGAGGTTCAATATCCCCTTCAACGATTGATATAACTTCGCAATTGTTTGAGCAGCCGTTACATGTGCATGTAACCGAGTTAAAGTGCATATCCTTTGTTTGCCAGCCCTTGAATTTGGTTTCATTGTTTGTAAACTGATGGTGTTCCATAGCAAGGAATGCCGCGCCGATTGCGCCCATTGTCTGATGGTTTGGCGGAACAACGATTTCACATCCTAATGCATCCTGAAATGCTTTTACCATGCCTTTATTGGTTGCAACACCGCCCTGGAAGGTAATTATAGGCAGAAGTTCTTTGCCTAAAGCAAGGTTTGACAAATAATTTCTTACAAGTGCCTGACAAAGCCCGTACAACAAGTCTTCTACAGGGTATCCGAGCTGTTGTTTATGGATAAGGTCGGATTCGGCGAAAACTCCGCAGCGGCCTGCAATCCTTGCGGGAGAAGCGGATTGAAGGGCAATTGTGCCGAAATCTTCGATTTTAACGTTCAAACGGCCTGCCTGCTGGTCCAAAAAGCTTCCTGTTCCTGCGGCACATACAGTGTTCATTGCAAAGTCGGTTACGATACCGTCTCTTAAGATGATAATTTTACTGTCCTGACCGCCGATTTCAAGAATGGTCTGAACGCCGGGGACTATAATGCTTGCCGCAACCGCATGGGCTGTGATTTCGTTTTTTATAACATCGGCGCCCACAAGTGCTCCTGCAAGATTTCTGCCTGAGCCTGTCGTTCCTACCTGGCAAACTTCATAGTCGTTTGTTGATTTTTTAAGAAGCTCTGCAAGACCGTTTTGAACTGCCTTAACAGGCTGTCCTGCGGTTCTAAGCATGAAACTATCCACATATTTTCCGTTTTCATCCACTACTGCAAGCTTTGTTGTAACAGAGCCTACGTCAATTCCTAAATAAACTTTCATAATAAGTCTATTTTAGTATAAACAAAAAAAATTTGTGTACAAGTACGGTTTTTCTCGCTCCAAAGATTTAAAAACAAGGACGCAGTTCCGTTTTGAGGAAGTTCATACATTCAAACAGTCCCTGTATGAGTCTCTTTTATGGTCCTTTTGTTTTAAATCTTTTCTGTTTTAAAAACCGTAAGATGCTGTTTTGCCAAAGAAGCTCCAAATACTTGCAACGAAGACAGGGCGGTCTGTTGCACATTAACCTGTAATTATGGAGATTAACGCGGCATGCTTCGCAACAGTCTTCTTATGCAAGCATTTTTCGCTTTTTCTTTCGATAAACTTGAAACCTTAAAGTCTAATAATTCTCGCAGAAAAGTTCGAAATGTTCCTGTTTGTGCAGGCATGAAGGGCAAATTTCAGGTGCTTCTTTGCCGTAATGATGGTAGCCGCAGTTGTTACATTTCCAAATCATTTCCTTTTCTCTTTTAAACACCTGTTTTTTCAAGATATTTTCTTTCAGTTTTCTAAATCTTGCTTCATGGATTTTTTCAACTTTTGCAACTTCTAAAAATGCTTTTTCGATTTCGTCAAAACCTTCCTCTTTTGCAATTTTTGCAAAATTAGGATAGAGAATCGTGTTTTCATCGTGTTCGCCGCTTGCTGCGATTTCAAGGTTTTCAAGTGTCTTATCGGAAAGGCCTATCGGATATTCGGCACTTTCTATCTCTGCTCTTGCATTTTCTTCGCCCAAAAATTTGAAAAATCTTTTAGCATGAGCTCTCTCATTGTCTGCAGTTTCAAGGAATATGTTTGAAATCTGAACGTATCCTTCTTTTTTTGCCGCTTTTGCATAGAAAGTGTATCTCATTCTTCCCATGGATTCTCCTGCAAATGCCTTAAGTAAATTTTCTTTGGTTTGTGTGTTTTGTAAACTTTTTTTCATAAACCCTCCTTTATTTAGAGCTTAAACTTTAAAGTTTTTAAAACAATTGCCGATAGTATTATTAAGTGTGGTAATTTCTTAACAAGGAACAAGGAAAAGAAATGACAGTAAGCGGTGTAGGCTCAACATCAGGGAATTCGGGCGTATTTAAAACAGACGGTGTTTCCGTAGCAAAAAGGCTACAAGAAGCAAATAAAACCGTGCTCGATGCCAAAGCAAAAATGACAAATGAAAACGACCTTCAAGAGCTTTTAGAAGATGATGCTTCAGACGGTACTGCAGGAAAAACGGGTGAAAAATCCGATTCCATTAAAGAAATGGATGAGCGGGTTTTAAGATATTATGAACAGATAGACGCTTTAAGAAAACAGCTTGATGATGTGAACAAACAGCGCCGTGTTCTTGTTGAAAAAATGCAATCAGGGACAAGCACGGAAGAATTAATGAGCGAATTAACAACCCTGAATAGTCAATCAAGAAGCATAAACAACAATATAAATATGGTTTTTGCAAGCATTATGCAGCTTGAGCAAAGCATTGAAAGCGAAAATCTTTCCAATATACAATCCGGTATTGGCGTTTCCAAGACAGCTTCGCTTAACGGCACGTCGGCGGTAGCTTCCGTATCCCCGGGGCTTTCAAGCAACGCGAAGGTTGATACTCAAACGGGTAAAAAGCTTGCAGAAGCGGTTGTATCCTGTATTAATACAAACGGTTCAACAAAAGGCTGGTGTCTTCGCGGTGTGAATAAGGCAATGCAAAAGGTATACGGCTACGGTTTCTCGTTCGGCTCTGCTTATCAGGCGCTCGGCGCACTTCAAAAAGACAGCAACTTCGTTGAAATAACAAGCCAGTACCCCAATAAAACAGACCTTAAAAACCTTCCTGCAGGCGCTATTGTTGTCTGGGGAAAGAATGGCGCACACCCGCACGGACATATATCAATTGCTCTTGGAGACGGCAGGGAAGCAAGCGATCATATTGCAAATCAATATACAAACAGCGGCGGCGGATATCATATCTTTATGCCAAAGGAAAAAGAATAAGAAAAGGGACATAAGATGACACTAAACGGCATAGGCTCAACATCAGGGAATTCGGGCGTATTTAAAACAGACGGTGTTTCCGTAGCAAAAAGGCTGCAGGAAGCAAATAAAACCGTGCTCGATGCTAAAGCAAAAATGACAAATGAAAACGAGCTTCAAACCGTCGATATTTCAGAAACCGAAAATACGGCTAAAACAAGCAGTACGGCACAAAATGCTGCGGATGAAATTCAAAATGCCGTAGACAGTGCCGAAGAAACGTATAAGAAAAATATTGAGCTTTATTATGAACAAATTGATACATTAAGACAGCAGCTTAAAGATATTGACGAGCAGAGGCGCGCCCTAACACGCCAATTATCTCAAGGGGGCGAAATCAGCCAGCTGCAGTCTTCTTTTTCGCAGCTTAACAACCAGAAAAACCAGATATATGACAACATAAATACAATATTCATAAACATAATGAGTATTGAAGACGCCATTGCAGAGAATAAGGCTGTTGCAAACAGCGCCGTGAACGAGATAAATTCTCTTTCCGCTTCATCATTAGGTGCAGGGAATACTGTTTCAACAGGGGGTACGCTTTCTACGCTTTCTGCCCGCTCTAACTCTGAAAAGACGGGAAATGCTGTGATAGATTTTGCCGAACAGTTTGATGATAAAAACGCAAGCCAGATGTCTCAAATTATGAGAGGCAACGGAAGTGCATACCATGAAAACGCATGGTGCGCTGATTTTGTTACATTTGCACTTAAAAATGCCTATGGTAAAGACAATGTTCCGGGGAATTTTATAAATACCTGTTCAAACACCGCATATTGTCCTACCATTCATAGCTGGGCAAAATCAAACGGCAGCTTTTCAACTGATGTAAACAGCGCAAAGCCCGGTGATATTGTTCTTTTTGACTGGGATGGCGACGGCAGCGCAGACCATGTTGGTTTATTTAAAGGAATAAACTCAAACGGCACCGTTGCAACAATTGAAGGCAACACATCAGGAGTCGCAGGAGGCAGTTGTGTTGAAAATAAAAACAGAACAAGGGGAACAATTCTTGGCTATGTAAGACTCAGTGCTTTAAGCTGAGACATTTCTTAATTCTGTCATAACCATATCACATTTGATATCAAAACTATCATACGGAATACTTTCAATAAACATTTCATCGGGGATGACCACGATTTTTTTGGCTCTTAAATCTGCATTTGAGAAAAATCTGTCGTAATATCCGCCGCCATAGCCAAGCCTGTGACAATTTTTATCCGCACAAAGCGCGGGTGTTATTACCACATCAAGAATGCTGATATCAGCCAAAGGTTTTGTTGTCGGTTCAGGGATTTTGTATTTGTTTAAAACAAGTTCGCTTTCTGCTTCATAAGGGCATACAGCTATATTTTCACCCATGCAGACAGGCAGGTAGAAATTTTTGTCTTTATTTTCTTCTATTAGGGATAAAAGGTTTAATTCGGACCCGAAGGGGTAAAAAAGAAGGATATTTTTTGCATTTTCAATTTCAATATTCAGCTTTTTTCGGATTTTATCCGAAATATCAAAAATGTTGCCCTTTTTAAAAAGGGCGTTTCTTTTTTCTTTATAAAATCTTCTTAAACTTTTTTTATCTTGGTTCATGGTGAAGGTTTACGGGTGAAGTTAAATATGCCTTTTGAAGAATATTTATAATAGGCATTTCAACCTTATATTCCTTTTTTGTTATGGATTTTGTTTCTTCTTCCTTTTGCGGCATATTGTAAGAATAAAGATATGTTGTTAACTCTTCGCTGAACATAAATAAAACCTTCTATAATTTTTCCCGTATACTTTATAAAAGGGTTTTTATTATTTCAAATTGACAACAAAGCCGCATTATTTACAAAGCTTTACAATTTCCAAGCGGAAACAATCTGCACGCTTATCTTGCAAGCAGCCTAGCCCGGAGGCCATTTTAAGGGACGTCCTGAAATTATATGAAGGTGTATGTGGAAAACTTCCTGCCCCGCTTCTTTTCCTGTGTTAATTACTGTTCTGTAGTCTGTAATATTCAGTTTTTTGCAAATTTCCTTAACGCTTTCCAAAAGCTCGCCTGCAAGCGCTTTATCGTAAAGTTCATTCAAGCTTTCAATGTGCTTTTTCGGGATAACAAGAATGTGCACGGGTGCTTGAGGATTAATATCGTTAAATGCTATAACGTTTTCGCTTTCATACACCAGATTGCTCGGTATTTCTTTATTTGCAATTTTACAAAATATGCAGTCGCTCATAAAATTTCCTCGGTTATTCAGTGTAATAATATTAGCATTTTTTACGGTTTTTGTGTCAAATTTTAAGATATATGTATAATATTGTTATGAAAAAGAAAATTTTATCGCTCTTATTGTTTTTAGTCTATGCCTTTCTTCCCGTTTCGGCCGATTCTCTAAAAGGTGGAATCGAACAGACGGATATGAAGGGGAATGTTAATAAAGAACTTTTTACGGGTGAAATCGATACGCTTGAAGAAAAAGACACAATAAAAATGACGGTATCTCAGGTGTTGAACGGTACATACACGGAAGAAGGGGACGAATTTTTCGCGGAGATTACGGAGGATGTGCTTGGCGGGAAAAGAAACAAAGGAATAATTGTTCCAAAAGGAAGTATAGTCCACGGGTATGTAAGCGCTATTGAAGACCCTAAGAACCTTGGCAGGGACGGATACATCGTTACCGTGTTTGATTATCTTGTAACCCCTGACGGCAGGCAAATTCCAATTCAGGCAAGTCTTTCAACCAAGGAAAATGTCGTAAAAGGGACAGTGAAGGCGGCGGCAAAGCACGTTGGAATTGCAACGGCAGGCGGTGTTGTGGGCGGATTTTTTGCATTAAATATGCTCGGGCTTGAAGCTGCAATAGCATCCCACGGGATGACCCTTGCGGGCGGTGCTGCAGTTGGCGGAGCAGTCGGGCTTGTAAGCTCTATGATGAGCAAGGGCAAGAATGTAAATATAAAGCCCGGGGATGAGCTTAAAATTAAGATGGTAACGGATATTGAAATTCCCGTTATGTCAAAAGAAGCATTCCATGAAGAAGATATGCTCTATGAAGGGCTTGATGTTTCAATAAACAGGGTTGCGTTTGAAAAAGATCCGTTTGATGAAGAAGATATTATCACGCTTGATCTTAAAATAAGCAATATGTCCGATAAAATGTTTTATGCCTTTGATATCGCCCTTATGAACGAGATTAAAAACGTTTTTTATCCGTCTCCTTTCGGGGATACATCTTTATGGTTTAAAAAAATCAGCACGGGAGATGTCATTATCGGGAAAATGTCTTTTATAATTAACGATAAAAAACACAAGCACTGGCTTGTATTCTACGATAGAGCCACAAGAAAACCCATTGCAAAATATTCGATTGATAATATTATTGTTGATAATAAAGTAAATGACAAAGTAAAGAAAGGTAAAAAAAGAGAAGAAAAGCAGCAAGACCTGAGGCAATAAGTTTTGTTTAAATGTTTTATAAAAGTATAGGAAGTTTTTATACGGGAATAATTACAGGAACATTTGAACAAAATATGACTTCTCTAAATACACAATTTTTGCAAAACACCTTTCAAAATGCGTCGCAAGCCGCGTTTGGGCCTGCTGCTCAAAAAAGCTTACAAAAGAGCGATTTATTGCAAAAATATTTAGAGAGAAATTCTTCTCCTCAAACAGGCGGCCCTCAGAAAGCCTATGTTCAGGGAACCGTGCAGCAAAATGTGCAAACAGTTAATATTCAAAAGCCTGTGCAAACCTATATCCCATCAAGCACAATGCAAATTCCGAGTGTTCTTAATAACGGAGTTGACACAAACGTTCAAAAAGATCCTAAAAAGATGAAGAAGGCAAAAATTGCCGCATTTTCTTTAGGTGTACTTGTTCTTGGAACGGCAGCGGCAATCCTCGGCGCTACAAAATCGGGGCGCGGTGCCGTAAGGGCCTTTACATCATTTATTCAGACAAATTTAAAAACGTTTTTTGCCGATTTTTCAAAAAAACACAACAGCGAATGGGCAGATAAGATTTATAAAAATCTTCATAAATTAAGCGTAGAATCTGATAACGCTTCAGGCGGGCTTGAAAACTTTACAAACGGAAAAGATATTTTCTGCAGACATATTGCGGAAAATTTATCAGGTTTTAAGGTTGACGGAACACAGCTTCCTCCGTCAAACAACAAAATCGTTCAGTTTGTAAGAGACAAGTTTGGCGGGGTTTTTAAGGCTTATCACAGGTTTGATAACAGAACAACGGGCTTTTATAAAAGCAAGGTTGATGAATCCACTTTAAAGAGGTATTCAGGTGCGTTTGAAAGTTTTGAAGATTTTAAAAATACGGTAACTAAAGCACTTTCCAATCTTTCAGGTATGCCAAATGCCGAAAAAACAATAATGATAAACGGCAAAGAAACAAAAGTTGCCGAAGCGATTAGCGAAGTTGAAAAAATGCTTCAAAATATTGAAGATAATCTCAACGGTTCATTTTCGCCCGATAAAATTATGGAAAGGCTGTCAGAGCTTACCGCATATATGATGGATGACGGCAACGGGGCAAGCCTTACCGAGAAGGCAACGGCAAGCTTTATGGAGGCTGTACGCGGTAAAAACATTAAATCTCTTTTTGCAAAACCTGTTGCAGGAAGCATTTTAAAAGATAAAAAAGCTGCACATGTAAGCTTAATCAACGGATTTAAAGGGAAAATTACAAACGACCTGAATGCTATAATCGGCGAAAACAGAGACGTGGTTGCAGGCTTAAGGAAGTTTGTAAATCCTGATGATATTGAAAGCGTAAGAAATCTGGATGATATCATAAAGACTCTGGGAAAACTGAAAAAAACAAATCTTGATACCGCAAGTGCTTCAAAAGAGGCTCTTGATACCATATTTGCAAAATTGGACAATCTAAAAGCAAGCTTGAGTGTATTTAACGCCAATGGAGCCGCGGATGGTACAGTAAGCTCTATGGATAAAATTGTTCAAACACTGGATGAGGTTCAAAGTTCGATTTCAAATGTTAAGGCAGGCGAAACCGAAGAAATGATGGGAATTTTAAAGCAAATATTGGAGCCTGAGACCTATGTGGATATCGTAAAGCCTGGTATGAAGCGTTTTAGAGGTGCCTTAAACAGAGCTTGTTCACTTGAGATGAATGATACTTTTGATAAATTAAGGGATGTAAACTGCGGTTCTGCGCCGACGGATATCGGAGGCATTGTTCTTTCTACGGCGCTTCTGGGCTTGTATGCGGCACAGGCCGATGATAAAGATGAAAGAGTGGGCGTTATGCTTACCACGGGTGTTCCGATTTTATCCACAATGGGAACCTGTCTGTTTGCGGCAATTAACCAGATTAGCGGTAAGAAAGCACTACTTCTTGGCAGCGGTGTCGCCTTTATAACAAAGACTATTTGTGACGGCTTAAACAAAATTTACAGAAAACATCAGGGTCTTGATGAAAATGCCAAACCTTCAATTGTAACAATTGATGATTATATCAACGATTACATCAATCCTTATATAAATAAATTTGAACAGGTTTTCTTTGAGCCCGTAAACGGACAGGGAACGGTTTCGCAACAAATGCCAAAACAGCAGGGATTTCAACAGTAAAAATTACGGCCAGATATCTACGGCAAGATATCTTTTCCTGTAAAAGAGCTCCGGTTTTAAACGGTAAAATTTTCATACAAAAAACCTCCCCCATGTTCTTTAAGGGAGGTTTTTAAAATTTCTCTGTCCTAATTATTCTTCAACGATGATTACAGAAACAGGGCAAGCATCTGCTGCTTCTTTAACGCAATCTTCATTGCCGCTAACACTTGCTTCATTTACGGTTGCAACATCTTCTACTTTAAAAACATCAGGGCAGAAAGATTCGCAAGCGCCGCAAGCTATACAACCTTCTTCGATTTTAACTTTCATAAAAATATCTCCTTAACAATTTGTAAAACATAAAGTTCTTTTGAAATTATACTAAAAAAGAATACAAAAAAGCAAGCGTACGGCGGTTATTTTACAAAAGAGTCCTTAAAGCGTTAAAAAGTAGTGTTTTAAGCAAAAATTTACATAAACTGCAGGAAAAACTACAGGTCTTTAAGCTCTTGAGTTGTATCCAGAAGCTTTGCAAGGGTTTTGGCGTCCCCTTTTAATTTAAAGTATTCCGCAAACTTTGGCGTTGTTTTTAAATTAAACGAGCGGCCGTTTTTATCTCTTGTTTTTGAAATTAATCCTTTTTCAAGAAGCTCTGCCACATGCTCGTAAGCGTTAGACCTCAATTCCTTTAAATACGCTTGTCTTATGGGTTCTTTCAGGGCGATTATTGTTAAAGTTTTTAATACTGCAGGTTTTAAATCTACGGGGCAAAGCTTTTCAACAATATCAAGGTGTTCGGAACGAACCTGAATTATGTATCCGTCTTCATCGTCGATTTCAAGGGCGCCGTCACGTGAAGAATAATCAAACATTAAATCCAAAAGTGCATTTTCAATTTCTTCCTCGGGCACTTTTAAAAGCTCTGAAATTTCAAGCGGTTTCATTGCGCGCGCCGTCACGAACAAAACAGCCTCCACTTTTGCTTTCAGGTTTTGCGCCTCATCATTGTTATGAATATCAAAATTTGATGTCTTATTGTCCGTATTATTAAAAGCAGCCTCTGCCGCAGTGTTTTCAAAAGTCAAATTTTCATCAGCAGGCATTTTCGATTTCCCCGTTTTCTAATGAAGCCTTATCTTTCTCTAATTTATTTTTCAAAGTTTTTGCCGCTTTTACCGTATTTTGAGTTCCGGTTTTAATTTCAGGTGAATCCGATGTTTTTTCGGGCAATTTTACGAATAAGTCGCCGTAAAATTCTTCCTGATAAATATCAAATTTGCCGTAGGAAGCAAGATATAATACCGCAATGTATGCTGCAGGGCGGCTGAAACCGATGAGAGACAATTCTTCAAGCTCGATTTTATCGTTTGTCTCCAAAATCTTGTTCAGGTTCTGTTCCATCTTGTTTACAAGCTCTTCAATGTATTCATCCTGTGTCATATCGAGGATTTCCGTTGTAGACATTTTGGAATAGTTTCTGCCAAAGCGTTTTTTCTGCCTTTCAAGATTTTCTTTCAAGGCACGTTTCTTTTCCAGCTGTTCGTAAAATTCAAGGTGGCGGATTAAATCGTTTAAAGTGACGCCCCTGTTTCTGTTTAGCTTTGTGCTGGTCCTTCTTTGCAGTACTTCATCGAATGAAATTATGTTTGAAGAGGGTAATTGCAGCTGTTCGGGCTCATATCCGTCTTCATAATCATTGAAATCTTCGTCAAATTCGGGGTCGGGCTCAAAATCCTGCAGGCTTATGCCGTTTAAAACTTTGGATTTCAGGTTTAAAAGCACGGATGAAAAGAAAAACGCTTTTCCGACAAGCCCTAAATTTTCATTTTTCTTTAATTCGCGAAGCTTTTTCATATATTCATCATGTACTTTTACGATATCAATGTTCCAGGGGTCTATTTTTCCTGTCTTTGCCATATCTACAATGATTTCAATGGCATCAACAGGGCTTGAAGCCGCGTTTGAAACAGAATTTACCATCTCGTATTCATAGTTTGAATAAGTGTTCGTTTGAATGCCAAATTCTCTTGCGGAATCTATATTGTTGTTATCGTAAAATTTTATGGAATTATTCATTGTTTACCTTTAATTTTATGCAGATTGCTTGTTTGTAATCCCTGAAACAAGCGTTCTTCCTTTGTTTTGGTTTACGCCAATCATTCTGTCCGCCGATTCTATCATCTGGGATCTCTGGCTTATTACAACAAACTGTGTGCGCTCTGATTGTGTATTTATCATCTTTGCAATACGTTCAACATTGAAGCCGTCAAGTGCCGCATCCACCTCATCCAGTGCATAGAACGGTGCGGGCAAGTGTCTTTGAACCGCAAACACAAGGGACAGTGCCATAAGTGTTTTTTCTCCGCCGCTCATCCCTGCAAGCTTTTGCTTCTCTTTGTTTTTCTGGTTTCCTTCAACCGTGAGCCCGCCGAGGAACGGGTTTTCCGGATTTTCAAGGATAAGCTCGCCCTGTCCGTCCGTAAGCTCCGTGAAGATAATTTTAAAATGGCTGTTTACGGAATTAAATGTATCAAGGAATGTTTCTTTTTTCAAGTTTTCATACCCTGTCATTCTGCTTTGAATTTCATTTTTCTCGTTTTCAAGCGTTTCAATTTTTGTGTTCAATTCTTTTTGCCTGTTTAAAACGACATTATAATCCTCAATCGCTTTCATATTAACAAGACCCAAATCATCCATTTTCTTTTGAAGCTTTTGAATTTTTCCTGTTATCTCCTCAATTGAAATTTCTGTCGGCGTCAGCTCTTCCGTTTTAATGCCGCGCTCTTTTAATTCCGCGATAACTTCTTCAAGCTGTGGCTCGACACTATTTCTGCTCAATTTAAAGCTTTCAATTGATTCTTTAATCCTTTCGATATCGTTTTCAAGTATATTTTTTGCATTTTGCGCTTCAAGCATTTCATCCTGAATTTTTTGTCTTAAATTTTGAAGCTCCACAAGGTTTTTACCGAGCTCTACAACCTGTGCCTCAAGCTCTTCCAGTACCTTTGAAATTTCAACAATATCCACTTCAAATTTTTGTTTATCTTCCGTAAGCTGAATATTATCCGCAGAAAGCTTCTTGATATCGGATTCTTTAAGCTCAATCATATCCGTGTTAAACGCAACCGTCTGATTGTCTTTTAAAATTTCGTTTTCAGTGCTTAAAATCTTTCTTTCAAGCTCTTTTATCTCATTTTCAACACCCTGAGTCATTTCCTGAAGTTTTTTCAACTCGCCGTCATCGATAAATTTTTCAACCTCTTCAATGTCCGTTTGGATTGTTGTTATTTTATCTATAATTTCAACATGCTTTTGTTCAAACTTGTCTAAAAGAGCTTCCGTTTTTTTGATTTCAGGGGTAATTTCATTTACCCTTTTCAGTTTTTCTTCGATAATTTGCTCAAACTGCTCATGGCCTTTTAAAAGCTGGCTGTATTCATATTTT
The DNA here is from genome assembly GCA_910578465.1 of uncultured Vampirovibrio sp. GTDB lineage: Bacteria > Cyanobacteriota > Vampirovibrionia > Gastranaerophilales > Gastranaerophilaceae > MGBC122484. The sequence continues at coordinate 177,770 of CAJTPW010000001.1, forward strand.
GCGGCCTGCAGGGAATTTAGGGCATTTGAATAATCTGCCCTTATTCTTTCAAATTTTTTCTCAAGCTCTACCCTTTTGTTTTCGCGGGTTCTGTATGCTTCTTCGAGTTCATCCAGCCTTGATTTATAGTTTTCTAATTCTTTATCATCCGCTTTGCCGAATGCAGGGGTATTTTTCCTTTTCGCACCGCCTGTAATTGCGCCTGATTTTTCAAAAATTTCCCCGTCAAGTGTTACCACCCTGTATTTCCCCATCAGTTTTTTAGCAGCCTGCATGCTTTCAACGACAAGGGTTTCACCGAGCGCAAAATAAAAAGCTTTTATGTATTTATCATCAAAATCAATCAGATTTATTGCAAAATCGATAACCCCATCAAGCTTTGGCAGGGGCAGGTTATTTGGCACGGGTTTTAATTTATTCAAAGGAAGGCATGTGGCACGGTCTTTTCCTTGAGATTTTAATACTTCAAGGGCTCTGCTTGCTACGTTTTCATCTTCAACGACAATAAACCTGCTCCTTCCGCCGAGAGCCTCGTTTATGGCATATGTATATTCGGAATCCACATCTGCAAGCTGGCTCAAAGGCGCGTGCACACCCTGAATTTTACTTTGCATAATGGTTTCAACGCCTGCTCCAAGTCCGAATGTCCTGAAAGCGCGTTTGTTTGCTTCAAGCTCTGCAATTTTTTTGTTTGCAAGCTGAATAGAGCGCATATCATCCTGAATTTGCGCCTTTGTTTTATCAATATCATCAAACACAAGCTTTTGCAGGGTTTTAAGGTCATCCAGTTCCTTTGTAAGGGTTTCAACCTGCAGAGAAAGCTTATCTTTGTCATCATCAAAATTTTTCACCCTGTTTTCAAGCTCTTCAATTGCTTTATTTGTGTTTGAAAGCTCCGTATTCAGGTTTTCAAGCTTTGATTCATTCGGCAGCTTGTCTTTAATCAGGTTATTTTCATCATCCTTCAGGGTATCAAGTTCTTTTCTTAAGGCATTCCTTTTTTGGATATATGTATCTGCCGTTTGATTTAGGCCTGTTACTTCGGATAGAATTCTTGTAAGCTCTTCTTTTTTAGCTTCAAGCGTTTTTTCAAGTTCTGCTTTTGCCTGTTCTTTTTCCGCTATTACAACTTTAGCTTTTTCAATATTTGTATTAAAACCTTCAATAGCGTTTTTTGCGGCATAAATGGTTTTATTGTTTGAATTTATCACTTTTTCCGTGTGGAAAATAGAATCTTTTTTTCTTTGGATTTCGCTTTTTTTCTCTTCCACAAGTTTTTTAACTTCAAGCTGTTTGTCTTCGCCCTGCGCTTTTACTTTGGCGCAGACATCTTCATATTCTTCCCTTTTTTTATTGATTTCTTCCTGCTTGTTTTCAACCTCGATTTCCTGTTTTTTCTTGTCTTTTGTAGCCCTCAGGATGTTTTCATGCATTAATTCCAGTGTTTTTTTGAAGTTAAAATATTTAACCGCCGTTATCTGCCCTTCAAGTTCGTCTTTCTGGTTTTTAATTTCCTGATATTTAAGGGCAACCTCTCTTTCTTCCTGTAATTTTTCAAGCATGGAGTTGATTTCATTCATTACGAGTAAAGAATCCTGAACCCTTCCTTCAACAGCTTGAAGTTCGTTTGTTGCAGCCTCAATTTTTCTGTCAAAATCAGCAGTTCCCGCAACCTCATCTATGAATTTTCTTTTTTCCATGGAAGAACAGTTTACAAGGCTTACAACGTCTCCTTGCATTATAACGTTATAGCTGTTTGGGGTGATTGAATATTTTTCAAGCTCTGAATGCATTTGGGTTAATGTTACCGTTTTGTCGTTCAGATAATATGTGCTTGTGTATCCTGACGGGCTTTTTTTAACCCTTCTTGCAAAAGAAATTTCCGTTCCTATATCATCATCCAAATCAAAAACAACCTTAACCGTGGCTTCGTTTCTGTTGTTGTGGGTGGAAATCAAGTCTGCAACGCCTTTTTCGGACCTTAAAGCTCTTGCGGACGACAGGCCTAAAGCAAACAGAATACTGTCAATAATGTTGCTTTTCCCTGAGCCGTTCATCCCCGCAATTGCAGTAAAACCGGGCAAAAAGGGGATTTCAACCTTGTTTGCAAAAGATTTAAAATTGTCGATTTCCAATCTCTTTATATACATTAAAATATCCGGATAACAAGCCTAGTTACTTTTATTACACAACAAAACCCGCTCCCGTGTCAAATTTGTTACAACGGATTGATAAACTATCCCTGCAAAAAGATTACAATTTCTGTGCGCGGTTGATTGGCCAGAAGACAAAGAGGGCGCGGCCAATTACGCGATTTTGCGGTAAAAAGCCCCAAAAGCGGCTATCCTGACTGTTACCTCTGTTATCCCCCATCATAAAATAATTCCCGTCAGGAACCACAAAAGGCCCGCAGTACATATCATCCCTGCAGGGCATCCAGTCTGTTTTAGATAGAATATACGGTTCATCAAGCTTTTCATCATTTATATAAACAAAATATTCGCCGTCTTCCGTTCTGATTTCAAACCTGTCTCCGGGCATTCCGATTATTCTTTTAATGAATGCAACATCTTTGCACATAAGGCCTGTGAGCCTTGAAATTATTGAAAAGAAATCTTTTTTCAAGGGTTCATCGGGCGGATAGAAAACAATAATATCCCCTCTTTGCAGGTCCCGTACGGGCTTTGTAAGTTTTTCAACAAACAATCTATCTTTTTCAATTAAAGTCGGGTGCATGGAACCTGAGGGTATCCATCGAAGCTCACCCACAAAAAACCTGATAACAATAACGGCGATTAATACAAAAAGAATGGTATCAAGGGTTTCCTTTAAAAATGAGAATATTTTCTTTAAAATTTCTTTATTTCGTTCTTTGTTTTCCATTTTTACCCTTTAGATTTTAAAAGTTTCAACCAATTTTTGAAGCAAAGTTGTTTTATATTTGTCCTTTAGCGGTTTTATGCTTTCCAGTGCTTCATTTAAAATATTATTCAAATATTCTTTTGAAAAATTCAATGTTTTATTGTAAAGTTTTTCATCAAATGTTTTATTCTTCAAATCAATAATACCATAAGAATTATTTTGTTGCGATATGTAAAGATACGGCAGGGTGTAGATTCCGTTTTCTATGTCGGAGCTTGATTTTTCGGAAATTTTGCCTTGAAAATCATTTTGAAAGTTTTCAATGTCATCATAAATCTGAAAGGCAAGGGAAAACTTTAAAACAAAATTTAGAATGCCTTTTTGTATATCATTAGGGATTTTATTCATATTTCCCTTGGCAGAATTTATCAAATATAGCAATGATTTTACTCCTGCCATAAATAAAGATGATGTTTTGTTTTTAGATTTTTCAAGATATTCTTCAATTGATACAACCCTGTTTTTATTAAAAAACTGATTAATTTCGCCTTTGCAGATTTGATATGTGTTTTCTGAAAAATATTCAAAAATTTTTGGCTCATTTATTTTGGATAATTCCTTTAAACAAAGGGATAGCAAATAATCTCCCGAAATGACTGCCATTTTTGAATTATATTTAAAATTCAGCGTCGGAATTTGACGCCTTAAATTTGCTTCATCGATAATATCATCGTGGATTAAGGTTGCACTGTGCAAAAGCTCAAGTGCTGCGGCAAGCTGCACAATGCTGTTATTTGTTTCTATTTTGAGCGCATCTTTTATTAAAAACAATATCAAAGGACGCAGCCTTTTGGATTTTGCAAAAAGAAAAAGGCCAATATCATCTTCAAGTGCGGTTTTTGGGTTTGTATCATTTTCAAATAAAAGAGATTTTATCTCGAAATTAACAAGGTCTAAATCCTTATTAAAATAATCTAAAATCTCTTTATATTGTTTCTTATTATACATCGGTGTTCCGTCGTAATCCTTAATTTAAGAGGCTATACAACGAATTTACCGTTTTCATAGACAAGTTTGTCATCGGCATAAATTTTGGAATTTTCTTTCATATTTTTAATAATATCCCAATGCAGGCCTGATTCGTTCTTTCCACCTGTTTCGGGGTAGCTTGCTCCAAGTGCCATATGAATTGAGCCGCCGATTTTTTCATCAAAAAGAATATTTCCTGTAACATCTTTTACTCTATCGTTTGTGCCGATTGCAATTTCGCCAACAAATCTGCTGCCTTCATCCATATCAAGCATTGAAAGAAGGAATTCTTCGCCTTTTTCCGCTTTTGCATCAACGACTTTGCCGTTTTCAAGGCGGAGCCAAATTTTATGAGATTCGTTGCCGCGATAAATTGCAGGAAAATCGAAATAAATTTCACCGTTTGCGGAATCTTCAACGGGAGATGTAAAAATCTCGCCATCGGGGAAATTATTCAATCCTGAACAGCTTACCCATTTTCTGCCTTCAACGGAGAATGTGATATCTGTTTTTTCACCGATTATATGAAGCTTTTTGGTGTCGTTTAAAATATCAACAAGCCTGTCTTGTTCCTTTCCTATTGCTTTCCATTTTGCAATCGGGTTATCAAGGTCTAAATAGCAGGCATTTTCAATAAATTCGCCGTATTCATCAAGAGACATTTTTGCTTCCTGCGCAAGTGCATTTGTCGGGAAATCCGCAATTACCCATGACAGTTCGCCTTTTGCGGCTCTGTTTAGCATAAGGCTTGATAAATCCTTTGTGGCAGATGATCTTTTCGCCATTTTCTGCGCATTTGCTCTTGCCATATTCTTAACGTTGAGCGGTGCACCGATTGAAATTAATTTATCAACCTTTTCGTATTCAAGCTTTGTCACAGGGTCGATGTATGTCAACTGGTCATCGTTTGCATATTTTATAAACGTTTCGCTTAAGCCTTCAACGGAACATCTTACAATGGGGTGTCCGCCTTGTTCTAGCACCTGTTTATACACCTCTTTTACCAGAGGCTGGCAAAGATGGCTCTCCGTTCTGATTAGTACCAGATCGCCCTTTTGAACGTTTGTTGAATATTCAACAAGGATTTTTGCATATTTTTCTAAAGTCTTTTTATCCATCTATACCTCCTCTTCAAGGTTCATAAAAGCATCCTTGTTTGATTTTATGCAAACACCTCTTTTTGAAGTTTTGATAAAATCAACAAGTTTGTTCACGTATTCGTTTTTCTCAACGCTTTTTTCAATTTCTTCAAGCGCCATTGTCGTATTATATTCAGGATTTTTTAAAATTCTAATAGCCTTATGGATAGCATCGCGTGAGGCTTTATCCACCCCTCTTCGTCTTAAGCCTATTGCATTGATATCACGTACAATCGGGGGAATACCTTCCGATTTTGAATAGGGAAGAATATCCTGACGTGTGGCGGAAGCTCCTGAAATTATTGCCATTTCGCCAATTCTTACGTTTTGATGATAAACGCTTAATCCCCCAAGCCATGCACCAAAGCCGACATGGGTATGACCACCTATTGTTGCGGCATTTGCCATAATAACTTCATCTTCAAGAACGCAATTATGTGCAACATGGGCATACGCCATAATAAGGCATTTATTCCCGATTTTTGTAACACCGCCTTCGCCTGAAGCTCTGTTTACGGTTGCAAACTCTCTAATCCAGCAATTTTTACCGATGATAACTTTTGTGGGTTCGCCTTTATAGCCAAGGTCTTGCGGCTCTCCGCCAATTGAAGCAAAAGGAGAGATTCTTGTTCCTTCGCCGATTTCAGCGTATTCAATACTTGCATTTGCGCCGATTTTAACCCCTGATGCGATTGTTACTCCTTCGCCTATAACGACATTCGGACCTATTTCAACATCGGGCGCTATTTTTGCACTTTCTGCAATAATTGCTGTTTTATGAATTTTTTCTGACATTTTTTCACACTTTCTTTATTATTTAAGGCGGCATTTAAGTTTTCAAGCGCCGCCTTGTTTCATTCTTGTTTAAAATTTATTTCAGGGCAATTGTAATTTCTGCTTCGACACAAAGTTTGCCGTCTACATAGCCTTTTCCTTCGCATTTTGCAACAGGTCCTTTAATTTTTGTCATTCTTGTTTCCATATCAAATCTGTCTCCGGGGCGGACTATATTTTTAAATCTCACGCCGTCAATTCCTGCAAACAGGGCAAGTTTTCCTTTATATTGTTCCAGTTTTAATAAAATCGGAGCAGCATTCTGCGCCATTGCCTCAATCTGTAAAACTCCGGGCATTATCGGGTTTCCGGGGAAGTGTCCGTTAAAAAACATTTCATTTGCGGTTAGATTTTTATATCCTTTTGAATATTCTCCGGGAACACATTCTGTTATTCTATCCACCAATAAAAACGGATATCTGTGCGGAAGCATTTCCATAATTTCAATAATATCCATTGAAATCGGCTGAACAATAGTTTCTGACATTTTTTTCTCCTCTTTATTTATATTTACAGGTTCTGCCCGAATTGTTCCTGCATAATCTTGGCAGTTTGAATATGAAGAGCGTGACCTGCTTCTTTTACAAGGATGTTTGCCTTCATTTTCAAGGGGTTAATTCCTGTTAAATATAAATCTCCAATGATATCTAAAATTTTATGTTTGTTTGGTTCAAATTCGCTTCTTAGGGTTGTTGTAAATCCATTTTCCGTAAGTCCTACGGTGTTATCAATCGTAACACCCTTTGAAAGACCCATTTTCTGGAAGGTTTCGAGGTCTTTAAGATACCCGAATGTCCTTGCTTCAACTATTTCATTCAGGTTTGTATCCTGTTTCATTTCAACCCATCTGTTTTTAAGTTCAGGGTGGTTGAAATTTACGGCATATGTAATTTTTGTTTCATCTTCGCTTGGAAGGATTACGATTGTGCTCCTGTCTTTTTGAAAATATACGGGAGTTTTTAGGATAGGACAAGGTTCTTCTGCGCCCTCAAATCCTGCTTTGTTGAATTCTTCAACCCAGACTTTTGAAGAACCGTCTAAAATCGGAGTTTCAAACATTGGCGGTTCAAACCCCGGGTTTTTGAATTCGACTTCAATACCGTCTATATTGCAAATAGCGCAAGCTGCAACAAAATGTTCAACAAGAGCAACCTTAAAATCTGCACCTTCTTTTATATTTGCAAGTACAACGCAATGGTCTGCGGATACTACATTTTCCGTGGCTGCTTGAACGGTTTTGTTGTTATATTTAAAATAAATTCCTTTATTTGCTGATGGTTTGACTTCAACTTCAAACTCTATGCCGGACATCAGCCCGACACCTTTTACATTAATATTAGATTTTAGCGTCTTCATTTAAAAATTTCTCATAATCTTCTAATAAGTGCTGGTATTTTTTATATTTTTGAACCATAACCTCCGCTTCTGCGAGGTATTTCATACGTTTGATAAAGTCTTTTCTTGGAACTGCAGGAGCACCCATAATCACACTTCTTGCAGGGTAAGATTTTGTAACGCCCGCTTGAGCCAGTACAATCGAATCGTCTCCAATGTCTGTGTGGTCTTTAAGTCCTGCCTGTCCTGCAATTACAACTCTGTCTCCTATTGTACAGCTCCCTGCAATTCCGACTTGTGAAACTATCATGCAGGCTTTACCCACTTTGCAGTTGTGGCCTATCATAACAAGATTGTCAATTTTTGTCTGTGCGCCGATTGTTGTGTTCTCTATCGTTCCTCTGTCGATTGTTGTGTTTGCGCCGATTTCAACATCATCTTCAATTACAACCGAACCCAATGACGGGATTTTGAATACTTTTTGATCTTCTTTGCCGCCTTTGATTTCCCCGTCTTTTCTTGCGGATTCAATATTATCGGGTTTTTCCGTTACAAAGCTGAATCCGTCTGCGCCAATGCTTACGCCATGGTGCAATATACAGCTGTTTCCGATTTTAACAAAATCACCAACGTTTACACCCGGATGAAACAGGCAGTTTTTTCCTATATGTGCGAATTTGCCGACATAAACGTTTGCTAAAAGTCTTGTATTGTCGCCAATTTCGGCTCCGCGTGATACAACAACGTTCGGGCCTATGCATACATCTTTTCCGATTTTAGCATCAGGGTGAATAACGGCGCTCGGGTGAATTCCTATTGTTGAATCGGGCTCTTCATAAAAAAGATTTAATAGCTTCATCATTGCAAGTCTCGGGCGTTCAACCTCAATTGTTGAAATGTTTTCAAAATTAACCCCGAGAGGAACAAGTGCGCATTTAGCCTTTGTTTTGGCCAAATTTTCAATTTCTTCTTCGCCAAGGGCAAGAGCAAGAGTGTATTCATCCGCTAAAAGGGGCGGCGCCACTTTGTTTATCTTTTCATCGGACACTTTTGTCAAAATGCCGTTTACAAATTGCGATATTTCTTCCTGTGAAAATGTTTTGGATGTCACGCTTATTGTCTCCTCTTGTCTGATAAAGCCGTATGTCTATTTTAGTACAATTATTTCATTTTGTCGATTATTTTTGTTGTGGATTTACCTTCAACAAAATCTATGAATTCAACCCAGCCTTTGTTTTTTAAAATTACATCCGCTTCAGGCAGGGTTTTTAAGGTATAATCCGCCCCTTTTGTATATATATTGGGTTTTATGGCGTCTAAAAGATTCCTCGGGGAATCTTCATCAAAAAGAACAACATAATCGACCGAACTTAAGGCACAAAGAACTTCTGCTCTGTCGTTTTCATTGTTTACGGGTCTTGTTGGGCCCTTGATTGATTTAACGGAAACATCCGAATTTAAGCCTACGATTAAAACGTCGCCAAAACTTTTGCTTTTTTTAAGATATCTCACATGGCCCACATGCAAAATATCAAAACAGCCGTTTGTTGCAACAATTGTCTTTCCTTGTTTTTTTATCTGGTTTACCAGCTCTTCAATTTTAGACTGTTCAATAACTTTACCCATTTTTAACTTTACCTGTTTTTAAAACACACCTTTAAAATTATACAAATTTATGCAAATTTAAAACCGTCCCCTATTTTTAAAGGACGGTTTTATAATATCATATTTTTTTATAAATTGTCTAATTTTCGTATCTTGTGCCGCAAATTATGCACACTGAAAACTACTTGCCCTGCTGGTTTTGAATGCCGTTTCTGATTGCATTTTGAATACTTTCAGGCTTAAAGCTTTCATCGATATATTCAACTTTAGCTGAAGCTTTCAGGCCTTCAAAAAGTTTTTGTAAAGCTGTAATTTTCTTTTGTTGTTCAAGGAAAGTTTTGATTTCATCCTTAACTTTGTCTAAGGGCTGTAAACCTTTAGCAGCTCTGTCTTTTACGATGATAATGTGGTTTCCGAATTCTGAAACAACTACTTCTGAAACGGTATCCGGTTTCAGGCTGAATGCAGCGTCGGCAAAAGGCTTAACCATGGCTTCTTTCGGGAAGAAACCGAGGTCTCCGCCGTTTACTGCAGAACCTTTGTCATCAGAATATTTTTTAGCAAGTTCCGCAAATTTTTCAGGATTTTTAACGGCTTCTTCTCTTACTTTTTTTGCAAGAGCTGTTTTTTCTTCCATTTTTGCTTTAACTTTTGCATCAATCTGCTCAGCGTTTAATTTACCGTTTTTATCCGCTTCAATTATTTCCTGTTTAATTTTATCGGGGTTTGCTTCAATTAAGATATGAGAAGCTCTAACCCTTTCAGGACGGTTGAAAGCGGCTTTATTTGAATTGTAAAAATCGGAAACTTCTTTATCTGAAACTTTAACATCTGCAGTGGCCTGAACAAGCTTATCCACTTTGATTTCATTTACTAAATCTTCTTTTAATTGGGCTTCGGTTACGCTGTTTTGTTTTAAAACTTCTTTTAATCTTTCTTCCGAACCTAACTTATCAGCGATTTCTTTTCTTTTAGCTTTAATTTCTTCGTTTGAAACCGTGATTTTGTGTTCTTTTATTTGTTGTTCAAGGATGGTTTTTACAATAAGTTCGTTTACAATTCTATCCTTTGCCATAAGCATTACAAAACTGTTCGGGTTTTTAAGATTGTCGCCCATTTGCTGCATTTGCGGGGTTTTTAATTGTCTGTCGAGCGCTTTTTCATATTGTGCTCTTGTAATAGGTTCGCCGTTTACCTTTATAATGGCGCTTTTATCGAGCGCACAGCCTGTAAGTAAACCGATTGAAAGCCCTGCAACAATCAGGGATTTAGCTAATTTCATAAATATTTCTCCTCTTCTTTAAATCGAATTTTATTTTTTAAATTCTAATATTATATGAGATATATAATAAAACAAATCCGCCAATATGTTAAATATTTCATTAAATTCGAGCCCTGATTTTTTCATTAAAAGTATGCCTTTAGCGTCTTTTACCGATTTTGGAGGGTTTGTCCACTGAAAATATTTTGTAATATTTATATCCAGTTTTCTTTTTAAAATAAGCCATTCCTGCATTGTATAAGGGGTGTAAATCCTTATATTATCAGGAGTTTCGCGAATTTGTGTGATATCAATTGCGGTTCCTAAAAGCCTTAAACGTATTAATTTTATAAGGTTTTCAACACTTTCAGGGAGTTTTGAAAACCTGTCCCTAAAACTTGCCGCCATGCTCTCAAGCTCTGATATGCTTTTAACATCCGAAAGCCTTTTGTATTCAAGCATTTTCTGTTCATATGACCCCACCCACTCATCCGGAATATAAGCTGTTGCCTTAATATCAACAATGCAAGGCTCATGCTTTGCGGGGGTTTGCTCTTTGGCGTAACCATAAGGTGAAAATCCTTGTTTAGCTTGGGTTTTAAGCTCATTAACACACTCTTCCAAAAGGCTTACATAAGTGTCAAAACCGACATTTACCATATGTCCGTGCTGTTTTGCCCCTAAAATATTCCCAACACCCCTGATTTCAATGTCTCTGAGCGCAATTTGATACCCAGAACCAAGGCTGGAGAAGTCTTTTATGGCACTCAATCTTTTAAAAGCATCGGCGGATAATTCTTTTGATTTTTTATAGAAACAATAGCAAAATGCTTGCCTGTCGGACCTTCCAACCCTTCCTCGGAGCTGATACAATTGTGCCAGGCCGAATCTGTCCGAATCGTTAATAATAATCGTATTTGCATTCGAAATATCGAGGCCTGATTCTATAATTGTTGTGCAAAGCAAGATGTCATAAGCCTTCATGGCAAAATCGTACATAATTTTTTCAAGCTCATTTTCGTTCATCTGTCCGTGTGCGACGGCTATTCTTGCGTTAGGAAGCAGGTTTTGAAGATATTGAGCCACCGTATATATGCTCTCTACGCGGTTGTGCACGAAAAAGACCTGCCCGTCGCGTTGCAGTTCGTGGTTTATAGCGTTCTTCAAAAAGGCCTCGTTAAATTCTCCGACGTAGGTTTTAACAGGAAGCCTGTTCTTGGGGGGTGTGTTGATTAAACTCATATTTTTCAATCCCGATAGTGCCATATTAAGGGTTCTGGGTATTGGAGTGGCTGACATTGCAAGTATATCAATGTTTTCACGGAAACGTTTCAGCTTTTCCTTATGTGCCACGCCGAATTTGTGCTCTTCATCAATTACAAGAAGGCCTAAATTCTTAAATTCACGATCAAAAAGCAGGCTGTGCGTACCTATTACAACATCGCATGTGCCATCAACCAGCATTTTCAGTGTTTCCCGACGTTCTTTTGCGGTCTTAAACCTTGATAAAAGCTGTACATTAACTGAAAACGGCTTAAATCTTTCTGCTATGGTTTGATAATGCTGCAGGGCTAAAATAGTCGTAGGCGCAATAAGGGCGGCCTGTTTGCCCGACATAACAGCCTTAAATATAGCCCTAATCGCAACTTCCGTCTTTCCAAAGCCGACATCCGCGCATATAAGCCTGTCCATCGGGCGCTCGGATTCCATATCGGCTTTAACTTCTTCTATAGACCTCATCTGGTCGGGGGTTTCGGTGAATTCAAAAGCATCTTCCATTTCATACTGCCAGGTGGTATCGGGCTCAAACGCTATGCCTGTGCTCATTTCACGTTTAGCGTACAGTTTTAATAAATCATACGCAATTTCTTTAACCTCATTCTTTGCTTTGTTTTTCGTATTTTCCCAAGCGGCTCCGCCCATCTTGGAGAGCTTTGGTTTTGCGCTGCCTCCGCCTCTGTATCTGTATAAAAGGTTAATCTGCTCTGCGGGCATAAAAAGTTTGTCTCCGCCCTGAAATTCAATCTCAAGGTAATCTTTAAGAGCGCCGTCCATTTCTTCTTTTCTTAGCCCCTTAAATATCCCAATACCATGGATTGTATGCACCACAAATTCATTTTCCATAATATCGTTTATGGAATCGATATAATCTTGAGATTGCTTGTTGGATGAGTATTTTCGGCTTGTAATGTCTTTAGAGCGCTTGTTAAAAAGCTCTTTATCGGTTAAAAATATCCATTTTTCCTTATTTAATACGCTTTTTGATGTTTCAATATCCTCTAAAATGCCGCCGCCCGAGGTTAAAGGGGGTAATATAAAAATGTTTTCGGAGAATATTTCAAATTCTTTTAATATTTCAGAAAATCTTTTAGGGTAGTTTGTACATATAAAAACCCTTGCTCCATCTTTGATTGCACCTTTTATAAATTTAGAAATTTCATCCCCGGAGGATGAGAAAAAGGGCGGAAGCTCCGTATTGAATTCGATTAAATCGTTTGCAAATGTTGTGTCTGAAATTGACTCATAGCCTAAAGCATCGCCTTCAAAATTTTCCAGAAACGTATCAAAACCTATGCGCTTAAACTTTTGAACCTCTTTTTTAAATTCATTAAATGTTACGTGATTTTTGTCCGAAACGGGTAATTTTAAGCCTGAAGCGAGGTTTGTTTGATAACTTTTTAAAAGCTCATCATCAAGATTTTCAAATTTTGCATTAATCTGTGTCGTATCATCATAGATTAAAATATAGTCTTTAAAAAAGTCCAAAGGGCTTACTAAATCTTTATTCAGGTAATTTTGATAATATTCAATTCCTTCAAAATACCCTTCATTATCAATCTTTTCCGAGAGTTCTTTGTATAAAATATCAACAGCTTCATTTTTGCCATACTTTTGAATTTCTTCAATTTCTTTATTTAGCTTTGATTTGAAACTTTTTTTAATCTCATCGTTTAACAAAAATTTATGCAAAGGAAAAATCGTTATATTTTCAAGTTTTTTAAAGCTTTTCTGGGTGTTCGGGTCAAACATTCTGATGTCTTCAACCGCGTCTGCAAAAAATTCCACACGAACAGGGGAGGAATAAAGGGTGTAAATATCAAGAATATCGCCCTTGATTGAAAATTCGCCCGCATCCATTGCCATCGGCACTCTTTTGTAACCAAGATTTACCAGTTTTTCAATTGTACCCGCATAATCAAGTTCTTCATCCTTTTTTATTTTGAATGAATTTTTACTGTAAAAATTTTTATTCGGAAATTTTTCAAGCAAAGCCTTAACGGGCGCTATAACAAGAGGGTTAGAGCCGTTTGCAGCCTCCGTTAATACATTTACCTGTTCTTCATATATGTAATAATTTCTATCCACATCTTCATAAGGGTTAATCTCTTGAAAGGGAAGGATTTTAGACTCAAGCTCGAATACTTCTTCCAGATCTTTTTGATATTTCAGAGCGGACTGTTCGTTTGATGTAATGAAAAGTATTTTTTTGCCGAGTGTGTTTATTTTATTTAAAATTAAAAGCCTTAAAGGATTATTGAGCCCTGTGAGGCTAAGGTTTATACCCACTTCTTTTCTTTTTAAAAAACGGGTCAGGGCGGGCAAATCAAAGCTTTTAAAAATTTCTGTCACACTGCTTAACATAAGAAAATTATACCATCAAAACACTTGTTTGAAGCACCCTTTTGAGTGTTGTTCGTGTGTGAAATTAAACGCAGTCTTTATAATCTTCAAGCATTGCAGCGCCTATAACGCCCGAGTAATCTTCAAGTTCTGCTTTTTTAAACTTTGTAATTCCGCTTGGTACGGGCAAGGCCTTTGCTCTTGCTTTTTTAATAGTGCTTAAATAAATTTCATCAATGCTTTGAATGAGCCCACCGCCAAGGATTATAAGTTCGGGGTTATAAAAATTCATAACGCTTGCAATGCCGCCTGAAAGATATTCTATAGCTTCGTTTACGTACTGTGTTACTACTTCATCTCTTGCATCGAGAGATTTTTTAATGTGCTTGGAGCTTATGGAACCTGCGTTTGTAAACTCTGTTATTATTGATTTTCTACCTTTTTTTACCGCTCCCAAAATTCTTGATTCAATGGCGCTTCTGCTTGCGTATGCTTCAAGACAGCCGTTTCCTCCGCATGAGCAGCTTCTTCCGTTTAAATCCACAATTATGTGGCCGATTTCACCTGCAGAGCCGCTTGCTCCGTAGTGAATTTTACCGTTTTTTATGATTGAGGAACCGATTCCCGTTCCGACAAAAATGCAAACTATATCTTTAAAGCCTCTGCCTGCGCCGTAAATTAACTCGCCAAGCGCTGCAACTTCAACGTCATTGCCGCAAAAAACGGGAATATTGTATTTTTGCTCAATCAGCTCTTTAACATGAAAGTCTTTGCATTCAAGGTTTGCACCGTTTATTAAAATTCCTTTTTCTCTGTCAACCTGTCCTGCAAGCCCGAGGCCGATTGATGCAATATCGCTTTTGGAAACAGGGGAAGAATTTAAAAGCTCATCCAGTGTTTCAAGGATTTTGTCCCCGATTTTTTTATTCCCCTTTTCTTTTTTAGTTTTGTTTTTGACCTCTGAAATGACTTTGCCGCTTTGCTTTTCAACAAGTCCTGCAAGGATTTTTGTTCCGCCTAAGTCAATTCCTATTGAATATTTTTTCATTTAAAATCTGCTACTCTTCATTGTTTTTAATGCCGATACTTTTTAATTTACTCTCAATTTGGCGCCACCAGTGGAGTTTTTCTTTATATAAATATTCATATCCTTCAAAATCACCCTTTGAAATACTTGCCTGTTGTGAATCGAGGAAGTTTTCAAATTCGCGCTCAAGTTTGTGGGTAAATTCTTTTCTGTCAAAATTCGGGTCCGTAATTATCTTTGGTTCGCCAAATTCAACCAGAACTTCAGGCCTGTCTTGTCTTAAGAATGTAAAATTTACGCCAACGGGAATCAAATTTACACCGCCGAATTTTTTGGCGGCATTTTTTGCCATATATGCAAGCCCGGTTTGGAAAGTTTCAGGTCTGTAATGTGGCGGTCTTATAATTCCCTGCGGAAAAAGCCAAAAGGCTATATCGGGGTCTTTTAAGGTATCTGCCGCATATTTAAGGGATTGCATAGCGCTTTGCGGAGATTTTTTATTAATCGGAAAACACCCCACATATTGAAAAAGGGGAAATCTGTTCATTTCTTCAATCATGAGGCGCATTCTGAATTTGCCGATTTTTCTTAATATAAAATGTATTGTAATATAGCCTATAAGACCATCCCACCAGTTTGAATGGGGTGCATAAAAGATTGTTGCAAAGTTTTTATCCCTTTTTTCAAAATTATCTAAACCTTTAAACATTAAGGAGTAAAACCTGCTTTTTAACATTGAAAGGAAGATAAAATTACCGACAAAGTGCCAAAACGGCACATTTTTCGCTTCTCTGAATTTTTCTTCCCTGTTTCTTATTTTTGTCGGGGGAATTTCACTGTATAAATGTTTTGGTGCACTCATAGCCTAATTTTATTTTAAATTGTAAACTGTGTCAAATTTATTCCTTCAAGTCTTTTCAGCCTGAAATTGCGGGGTTTACTGCATTATTCGTTTAAGCTGGCAATATGCCTTGAATGAAGTCAGTTCTTTTTGAATAACGTAATGATGTCTTGTGAGGTTTAAATTTGTTGCGATATTAAGAGCTTTTTCATAAGTTTTTATGGTGTTTTGGGCAACCTCAAGTTTTCTTGAAGCGTCAATTGTTGCAATCGAATCCTGCATAATATTTGCACGCAGCTTATATAAAATCATCTGCAGGAACACAAGCTCGTTTATGTTTGCATCCTGAAAAGCAAGCTCGGAGTATGTTTTGGCATTATCAAGCTCTCCTTTGTTTAGATACGCTTTTGCCATTAAAGCCTGGAATAAGATTTTAAAGTAAATTGAATTTATTTTTGTGCTTTCGCAAATTTTAATGGCTTTTTCACAAATTTCAATTGCTTTGTCGGCGCCGTTTGTTGCCATTGTGGCTTTTGCACTTATATACCATGAAATTAAAGCTCCGAGTGCAATTTTTTCTTTTGAAAACCAGGTCATCTCTTCGGCGCAAATTTCAAGAGCTTTAAGAGCGTTTCCTTCTTCTAAAATTACATAGGCAAGAACCGCTTTAATTATATTTTTGCTGTAATTATCTCCGCAGTTATTTGCAAAGGTTACAGCCTCAAAAAGCTCATCCCTTATTTTTTCATCAAAGTCATTTTTTAGGATTTTATTAAATATATCAATGGTGTTCCATTTTGAAACAAGCTTGGAATCATCAATTGCGTATGAGAAATCTTTGACGATGGATTGCAATATTTCATCCGAAAGTTCCAAATATCCTTTAACCGTATAAGCAAATGCAGTTGCAAGCTTAAGTTTTACAATGATTTTCGGCTCAAGAATTATCTTTTCTTTTTTCTTTTCTTTAAATACTTCTTTTTCAACGGCATCTATAAGTTCAAATACGGCAGGATTGCCTTGTTCTGCCAAGGCTTCAATTAAAATTATATTTGCCTTAATCCATGAGCTGTAAATTTCTCTCATGTTTGAAAAATCATTCTTTTTGGGGTGTTTGAGCCAATCTTGCAGCGGCGGGTTAATTTCCGTGTTTACAATGGTGTTTACTTCTTCAAAATTTCCCGTATGCAAAAGTGCTTCCGCTTTTCTTGTTTTAATTAAAGCGCGCTGAAGCTCAAATTTCGGTTTGTCAAAATATTGAAGCACGGTGTCTGCCGTTTCAATTACGGCAGGAAAATTTTGCACCATTTTTAAGCTGTGAATTAAATACCCCGAAAGTTCAATCACCTTTTCTTCTTCATCTCTGTTTTTTGCGTTAATAAGAGCAGAAGTGAGATAATCCACGGCTTCTTTCGGGTTTTTGTCGTATGTTAATTTTCCAAGCCTTTCAAAGATGTTGTTTTTAATATAAAAGGCATTGGGGTGTTTCATTTCTTCAAGGTTTGCAAGACTTTGCTTCTGGCACATCGTATAAAATGCAACATCGCCTATAAATGAAGCAGCTTTTAAATTTGCGGTCCAAAGGTCGAAAGCAAGTGCTTTATCGCCTGTGGTTTGCGCTAAAAGAGCGCGTATTGCAGGGGAAGATACCGTTCTTCTGCAAGTTTCCGCTAAAAGCTTTGCCGCATAAGGTTTCAGGTTATCATTATTTTTTGCTTCCGAATAAATATGGGTCCAGATAAGCGTATTTTTAAACCTGTAAATATTTTCGCTTTTTTTAACGAAATATCCTGTTTTTTCTAAAGATGATACAATTCTTGCAAAGCTGTCATCTGAAAGTTCAAAAACTGTTTGCAAAATAGATTTTGTAAATTTTCCCCCGAGAAGCGAGGCTGTTGCAAGGAAAGAATAGAGCGAATGACTTGTTTCTTTTAAAAACCTGAGTCTTGCATCCAAAATTTCCCCGAGTGTTTGCGGAACAAAATAATTTTCTTCTTTTATATCGTAAACAAACTCTTTTCCTTTTAAATAAACCTTTTTGGTCTCTAAAAGGTGTTCAATTACCTGCTCAATGTATGCAAAGTTTCCCTGTGAATTTAAAATTATCTGATTTGAGATTTTTTCAGGCAGCACTTCAAATGAGCCGAGTCTTAATTTTAAATGTTCCTTAATATCGTCAATTTCATTGGCTGCAAGATTTATGTTTAAGCATGCATTTTTTGGCAGTTTGTCCGAATTTATATACATATTCAGAGCATGCTGGTTTCTGTATGTTAAAAGGAATTTTGCGCCCTGTGTAAAGAAATCTTTGTTTGTTAAATATTTTATAAATTCAAAAGATGTCTCATCAATCAAATCAAAGTCATCTACGATGATTACAAGCTTAGATTCGCCTCGAAGTGCTTCGAGCACATCTTTTATATCACTGAATGTTTTTTGTTTGTTTGTTAAAATGTTTTCATAAAAATCTTCACCCACAGGATATACAAGATTAATCAGGGTTTCAATTTTAGACGGGTTAAAACTGCCGTTTTCCGTATCTTTTCCGTTCATAAAAGAAAGGTTTTTCTGCAGAATATTTCTTAATTCTTTCACCCTTTTTTCATATTTTGAAGGTACAAAAGAAAGATTAAAAAGCGAAAGCAGGATATCTTGAAAAAGACCGAGCGGAGTAATTTGCGTTAATGCGCTGCAATGTCCTTTTAAGACAAGAATGTTTGTATCTTCAAGCTTTTTATAGAGTTTTTCCAGAAGAAAACTTTTGCCCGCGCCCCTTGGTGCGTTGATTGAAATTCCTTTTATTTCACTTGAAGAATCGCTTAAAGTATCATATACAAGCTCGAGCGCCACATCTTCCTTAACGGATTTTGACTGCGTAAATTCGGGCTTCTGGTCCAGAAATACCATTTTGTAAGATTCGGGAGAGATTTTAATCAGAGGAATTTCATCCGATAAAATTTTATAAGCGCCTTCTGATGTTATAATATCTTTTTCAATACCGAAATCAAGCTGTTTTATGTGCTGTTTTTGTGCTCCGTGGGCTTTAATCTCTCCTTCCGCAAGCACAGCAAATTTGAATGAAATATCAGCCCCGAGTGTTTCATTTAAAATCAGGTTAAATTTTGAAAATTCTTCCGAAAATTTATTTACCTTTTCCAGGAATCCGATTTTTTTAGAATAGTTTATTTTAAAGTTTACAATATCTTCTTTTATAAAATCAGGAGTAACATTAAATGCAAGCTTTATTGCCGTTTTAATGTTTAAAATAACTTTTTGTTTAAATTCTTCGTCTTTATACTTTTCAAAAACATTTTTTAAAGTTAAAAAATCAACAAAAACATCCAGCCTTGAAGAAGGTGCAGGTGCCGACGGAGTATTTTTTATTTCCGGCTCTTTTTTTATTACAGGCTCTTTTTTTGATTCTTTCGGTTGTGTGTTTTGGGTTTGAATGTTTTGAATCTGTATATTTTCTAATGCTTCTTCGTCTTCTTTAAAATGATAGAAACATTTTCTGCAATGTGTGGTTGAAACATAGTTTGCGCTGTTACATTCGGGGCAAAATTTTACAAAAACAAACCCGCATTTTTTACAGGATGAGCTGCCGATTTTTATCTGGCTTTTACATCTCGGGCACTCAAAAACAAGCCTCAATTTGCATTTCGGGCATACAGTGTCTTTTGGACTAATCTCGGTTTTACATTTTGGACAGTTCACTTTTTACCTGAATTATAAAATCCACATATTGTAACATTTCTTATTATATTCATTTTCTTTATGAAGTCCACAAAAACGGGTGCAAAATCAACCGTATGGCTTAGTATGTTCTACAGTAAGCTGCGGTATTTCGTATTTAAAAAATAAAAAAAACGTACAAAGAAAGTATAAAAATATTTAATTTCATTCAAAAAAGTGCTAAATTAAGCTTATGAATTTAGGAGTTAACATCGATCATGTTGCAACATTAAGAAACGCAAGAGGCGGAGTGGAGCCAAGCGTTCTTGAGGCTGCTTTAATTTGTGAAATGGCGGGTGCTTCGGCCATTACCGTACACTTAAGGGAAGATAGGCGCCATATTAAAGATGATGATGTTTTAAATTTAAAAAAACACCTTAAAGCAAATATTAACCTTGAAATGGCTGCAACGGACGAGATGCAAAAAATTGCAATGTCGGTTGTTCCTCATTCATGCTGTATAGTTCCTGAGAAAAGACAGGAGCTGACAACAGAAGGCGGCCTTGATGTTATTTCAAAAAAAGACAGAATTAAAGAGCTTATATGTGCTCTGCATTCAAAGAATATTATTGTAAGCCTTTTTATAGACCCTGATTTAGACCAGATAAAAGCGGCACATGAGGCTGGTTCAGATTATATTGAGCTTCATACGGGCACGTATTCAAATGCTTTCGGAGGTGAAAAACAGGATATTGAATTTAACAAATTAAAAATAGCTGCCGAATATGCTCAAAGTCTTGGTTTGAAGGTAAATGCGGGCCATGGGCTCAATTATGAAAATGTGGCTTTAATGAATAAAATTGACGGGCTTTGCGAACTTAATATAGGCCATTCTATTGTATCCAGAGCTATTTTTGTCGGGCTTGAGATGGCAGTTAAAGAGATGATAGAGCTGATATAACTTTTCATCTTTCTGCTTTAAAAGACTTATGATGGGTCAGGAATATATTTTATTTTTTAATACCGGGTCTGCAACAGTCAAAGAGCTATTAAGCTTATCTTTTATTGCTCGTAAACTCACCATTGCCTCAAGCTAAGGAGGCAATGGCTCAAACACACTCGCTTTATACATTCGCTAAATATCTCTAATGCCCTTATGCTAACGGTATTAAAAAATAAAATATTTTCCTGACCCATGCCAAAGGCATGCCAAATTTCTGCTACACATGTCATGAAAACACTAAAAAAGTCCAATTTATTAAGGAATGTTAAGTAAAATGAAACAGTCGAAATCATGTCTCCATGCATGTTTTGACATGTTGCTTTAATCAACAAATAAATTACTAAACTAAATGTTGTCATGTGTAAAATGAACAATTATAATTAATTTTGAGCTTGGAGGTAGAAGCTTATCACATAACGTTAAGGGCTTGTGAAAAGTGAATACAAAGATTTCTGAAAATCTTAATCGCATTTTGACATTTGCAAAAAAATATAATCCGACAATCATTGCCGTAACAAAATATCATACGGTAAATGAGATGAAGGAAGTATACGAGGCCGGTTTAAACAATTTTGGTGAAAACAGGGTGATAGATGCAATTGAAAAAATCAATTTATTGGAGGAGGAAATCGCTTCAAATTCGCATTATCATTTGATTGGACACTTGCAAAGCAACAAAGTGAACAGGGCGGTAGGTTTTTTTGATTTAATTCATTCCGTTGATTCATATGAGCTTGCAGGAAAAATCAATGATGTTGCCAAACAAAAAGGAATCGTGCAGAAAATTTTAATTCAGGTAAATAATGCACATGAAGAGCAAAAGTTTGGCATAGCACCTTCTCAGTTGGAAAGTTTAATTAATGATGTTTCAGGGCTTGAAAATATTAGTCTTGAAGGGCTTATGACAATGGCTCCTCTAACGGATGATACCGTATTAATCGGAAAACTTTTTTGCGAAATGCGGCAGCTTAAAGATAAATACGATCTGAAAGAACTTTCGATGGGAATGAGCAATGATTACAAAATTGCGCTTGAAGAAGGCGCCACAATGATAAGACTTGGTAGAATACTATTTGAATAAAAAAATTAGGAGGATAAGGTGACCGGAGTTTCAAACACACTAAATAACATTGTTAAATTTTTAACATCGCCCTTTGAAAGCGGCAAAGAAGAAGACGATTTATTTACGGGTCTTCAAGGGGAATTTGACGCAGACTATTCAACAGACAGAAATGCAGCGCTTGTTCCCGAATTCAAGCCGGCCGCACCCGCTTACAGACATGAAAGAAAAGTAATTTCCATGCCAAGCCGCGGATATGAAGGTGAACCCAAGGGATATGAAGTAATTGTTTTTGAACCTAGGTCATATAATGAATCCAAACAAATTGCAGAAGCACTTAAAGATAAGAAGACCGTTATTCTAAATCTTCAACTTTTAGACAGAGAACAATCTCAAAGAGTAGTGGATTTTCTTTGCGGATGTACATATGCTCTTGAAGGCGACCAGAGAAAAATAGGTGAATGCGTATTTATATTTACTCCGGACAATATAAACCTTTCACAGGAAATGGTAAGTTCCAAATTATCAAGGGACGCCCTCTGGAATGCGCCTTCTAATTAATAAATATTAAACCATACGGAGTTTAGGATTTAAGAGAGTTTAAGCGTCTTTTTGCAAAAATGCAAAGGGCGCTTTTATTACAATTTGCACACGGGCAGATTTTGTAATAGTATTAGTCTATAGTTTATTTGAATTAGAATTTTGGGAGAGAAAAGGTAAAGCTTATGAAAATTTTAAAAAGTTTATTTGCCTTGTTTGCTTTTTTGGGACTATTTGTTTCTGTTCCCGCTTTTGCGGCAGACATTAACGATGTTCAAGACAGCTACTGGGCAAACGCTGAAATCGCTGAAATGGTTTCAAAAGATGTTATGCAGCTTGATACAGATAACAATTTTGATCCTGAAGGTGCGGTTAAAAGAGGCGATTTTGTAAAAATGCTCGTTAAAGTGTTAGGGCATGACAATCTTGATGTTTGTGTTGAAAATCCGTATACAGATATAAACGGGGACACCGAAAATTTTGCTGCAATTATGAAATCGGAAGAACTTGGCCTGGTATACGGTTACCCTGATAAAACTTTCAGACCTGATAACAAAATGATTAAGGCTGAAGTTACATCAGTTATGAGCCACATTACAAAAAATATCATGACAGATGAAGAAGTTCTTTCTGATTTTTCGGATGTTGAAGATATTCCGGCATGGGCAAAAAGAGCTTATGAAAAAGCTGTAAAATTAGGTCTTTATGTAAATTACCCCGACGGTTTAAAATTTGAACCTAAAAGAGAAATTACAAGAGCAGAAACTGCCGTATTACTTGCAAAATTGAGCAAGGCTTTAAACTATGTTAAGGAAGAATATGTTTCTCCCGAAAAAACAATGGGTGCAGAACACTTAAATATACACAAAGCTGCTGAATCAAACATAGTTACAATCACAAACACAAGAAAGATTGTTACCGCAGGAAATATTCTTAAGGCTGAATTCTTTGAACCGTATAAATCAAAAGCTTCAAACACGGGCGATGATATTGTATTCTTTATTAGAAACGACGTTGTAACCGATGAAGGCACAACCGTTATTCCCGCAAATGCTAAATTGTATGCAGAAGTTGAAGATATTATCGAACCTCAATGGTTCAACAAAAACGGTGAAGTTAAAGTTAAATTTACAAGACTTGAACTCCCAGACGGCAGAACGGCAGACCTTAACGGCTATGTTTACAATAAACGTGACGGTTACTTGAGAGAAAACCGTTGGAAAAAAGTCGGCCTCTATACTTTAGGCGGTGCTGCGGTTGGTACCGGTGCAGGCATGGCAATCGGTATTCCGAATGATGATCTTGGCGCAGGCTTTGCGGTTGGCACTCCTGTTGGTGCAGGTGTAGGTGCTGTTGCAGGTCTTGTAACAAAAGGTCTTAACTATTCTGCAAGAGCAGGCGAAACAGTTTATATTAAGCTTTTAAATGATGTAAGCATTAACGAAGATCTTTAATATTTACTGTTAATATAAAATTAAGTGCGGGCAATTAAAATTAAGTTTTTAATGCCCGCATTTGTTCTTTTTAATTTTCTTTCCCTCGGGTATTTTTTATTACAATTTGTTTACAAAGCCTTCCCTGTGGACTTCATAATTTGCAAATTTATTATGTGCTTAGTATAATTGGCGTATGTTAGTTAGTATTATTTAATTTTAATGAGGTAAAAATGAGCACATTAGAAAGAGTAAAAAAAGTAGTAGTAGATCAACTAAGCGTAGATGAAAATCTTGTAACTCCGCAAGCAAGCTTTACAAACGACTTAGGTGCTGATTCTTTGGATACCGTAGAATTAGTTATGGCTTTCGAAGAAGAATTCGGCTGCGAAATTCCTGATGAAGAAGCTGAAAAAATTGCTACAGTGCAAGATGCAGTTGATTATATCGAAGCTCATCTTAACTAATAATTAAAGAATTCGTTTACCCTTTTGTTTTCAGGGTAAAGATCATTTGCAAAATTTTTTAGGGGGTAATCCTGCTTTAGCGGAGATTATTCACCGTAAGGATTAGCCCCTTATTTAATTTATTTTGCATTTTGATAGTTGTTTAAGAGGAAATTTTATTAATATGAACACAAATAAGAGACGAGTAGTAGTTACCGGCATGGGCATTATTTCGCCCGTGGGAGTTGGTGCAAGAGAATTTTGGAACAGCCTTCTTGAAGGAAAAAGCGGTATTTCAACAATAGAAAACATTTCGCTTGAAGGGCACACTGTGCATATTGCGGGCGAAGTTAAAAACTTTGATGAGATAAGTACGCTTGATCCCAAGGAATCCAGAAGAATGGACAGATACACTCAGTTTGCTCTTATGGCAGCTGAAGAAGCAGTTAAAGATTCAGGTGTAACAACCGAAAATACTGATCCTTACCGTTTCGGTGTAATTGTAGGTTCTGCTGCGGGCGGTTTTGATACGTTTGAAAAACAGCACCATACCATTATTGAACGCGGTCCTTCCAAATGTTCGCCTTTTACTGTTCCTATGATTATTTCCGATATGGGTGCCGGCAGAATTTCTATGAAATACGGCGCAAAAGGTTTAAATAAAGCAATCGTTACGGCATGTGCAACATCAGCGCATTGCATAGGTGATGCTTTCAGAAGTATTCAATACAATGATGCGGATGTTATTATTGCAGGCGGTGCGGAAGCCGTTATTACAAGGCTTGGTATCGGTGCATTTACATCTGCAAGAACTTTATCAAAAAGAAATGACGAGCCGACAAAGGCTTCTCGTCCGTACGATAAAGACAGAGACGGTTTTGTAATGTCCGAGGGTTCTGCAATCCTTGTTCTTGAAGAACTCGAACATGCTAAAAAACGCGGTGCTAGAATTTATGCGGAAGTTGTCGGTTATGGCCAAACAGCCGATGCTTATGATATCGTAGCACCTGATCCGAGCGGTCAGGGCGCGGCTAAGGCAATGGAATTTGCCGTGAAAGACGCTGATATTGATCCAAAAGAGGTTGGTTATGTAAATTCTCACGGTACATCAACAGGTCTTGGTGATGCTGCAGAATCTAAAGCTATTGCTCAAGTATTTGGCGATTTGGATGTTAATCCAGATTTAAAAGTATCATCCACAAAAAGTATGCACGGGCATATGCTCGGTGCAACAGGTGCAGCCGAATCTATCGCCTGTATTATGGCTCTTCGCGAAGGAATTGTTCCTCCGACGATTAACCTTGATAATCAGGATGAATGCGTTGCAAACTTAAACTATGTTCCGCACAAACCCGTTAAAGTCGATATTAACTATGCTTTAACGAATTCGTTCGGTTTTGGCGGACATAACGCTTCACTTTTGTTTAAAAAATATGAAGCATAAATTTTTTTCATGATAAAATAAAATTGTTATCAGCCTTGTAGGCGGATACAAAAATTGAAAATTGAATATCATCAAAAGATTTGTCGGAGTAGGACTCCGTTTGAGAAAATGACTAAATGTCATTTTGGAAAATGGAGCAGGTGAGTCGAGGCGATAGCCGCGCGAACCGTATAACAAACAGACCGTTCCGCCAAATTGCAGAATTGAAAATTGAATAACATCAAAAGATTTGTCGGAGTGGCGGAATGGTAGACGCGCACGTTTGAGGGGCGTGTGGAGCAATCTGTACGGGTTCAAGTCCCGTCTTCGACAAATTTTTATTTTTTAAAATATATTTTTCAGGTTTAGCGTGACTTGAACCCCAAATGGCAAGCCTGCCGTTTGTAAAAGAGTTTACAAAGCTTCCCGTCTTCGACAAATTTTTATTTTATAAAGCTTGGGTTCTTTTTTGCGAATTTGCAGTATGTAGAATAATAGCTATACACTTACGGTTTGTTTTAGATAATGCATTTTGTATTCCTGATTTTCCTCGGGGGTCCAATCTGCAATAAGGTTTTTGTAATACTCAATAACGGCATCTATACTTTTTTCGGCTTCTTGTGCGGGCGATTTCGGGTCAATTTCTCTATAGAGTTCATCAAATAATTCTCTATCTTCTGCCCTTCCAAGGAAAAGTCCTTTTCCGTTTGCAAAATCTTTATTGCAAAAATTATCTTCTCCACCCCTTCTGGTGTCGCCGTAAATGTTATCCACCCAAAGGTCAAGCAACTCCTTTTCAAAGGCAAAATATTGTCTTTCTGCAAGACTTGTTGCATTTTCGGATAAAAGTGCCGCGTTGTCTCTAAGGGATATGGTATTTTTTAGTACATTTAACATCA
This sequence comes from uncultured Vampirovibrio sp., assembly GCA_910578465.1. Classification (GTDB taxonomy): domain Bacteria; phylum Cyanobacteriota; class Vampirovibrionia; order Gastranaerophilales; family Gastranaerophilaceae; genus MGBC122484. The sequence goes on from CAJTPW010000001.1 coordinate 203,800, forward strand.
TAACTACAGAGGCAAATCTTTCCGTGGGGTTTATTTTTCCGTCAAGACATCCGTTTGCCTTATGCCACATTATTGTTGCATTTTTTCTTGTTCTTATGGCTTCAAGTTTCCATTCCGTATAATTTACAATATCATCGGAAGGAGCTTTAAATACTTCACTTTGGGCGGTTTCAAACAATACGGCTCTGTCTGTGTCCTTAAAACCTTTTGCTCGTAAAAAATCTGCACGGAATTTATGGTAATCGCTTTTTTCCTTTAAATAAGTTCTGATAAGTTCATCTTTTTTGTCATCTTCTTCTATTCTGCTTAAATATCTGCACAGGCTCTGGGTTTCAAAGGCTTCTGCGTTTGAAGGCATTATAAAGCTTAACATCTCACTGTTTTTTAAAGAAAATCCGTCGTTTTCTTGAATGTATTTTGCGGCTTCTCTCATAGAGCCGATTTCAACTTTTCCGTTTTCCGAATAAAATATATTCGGTAAAGATAAATTCCTGTGATACAGCCCCATTTTATCCATTAAATAGAAGTTTTGAAGCAGGTTTTCAATGTGTTCTTTTGTTATCGGGTTGTTCTCAAAATTTGCGGGTTCTCCTTCAATTGTATATTTAACGCCAAGTTCACGTCCGTGCACAAAAGGCAGTGCTTGATAATTCGGTGCATTTATCCCTTCTCTTCTTGCAAGACAGGCTGCTTTAAGTTCCACACCCAGATCTTTGTATCTTTCCGATTTTGTGCTGCCGTGTCCGCGCAAATGCTTTGTCTGCCCGCAAAAATTTATTGTTGATATGTGCATAAATTCAAACCTTAGCTTTTAGAGTAAACTGCTGCTTTAATAAAGTTTAAAGCGAATAATAATTGCCTGAAATTTTGTGAAACCTGTTTTTTTGTAAACAAACTTAATATTTTATGAATTTTGGTATTCCTCCGCAAGATGTTTGTTTAAGTTTTTGTCCCATTTTTCAATTAAACAGGAATAATATTCTTTGACATCTTCCATACCTTCTTTTGTTCTTGCACTGTTATTGAAATCCGTTTCTTTAAAAAGAGCGGTGAAAAACTCTTTCTCATCCTGTGTTCCAAGGAATATTCCAAGCTGTGTATCATTGAAATTTTGTCTGCCCATATCTAGCGCGTCCAAGCACATATCTTCAAGTCTTTTTTGGGCGCATTCCAGTTCAAATTTAAAATATTCCCTTTCTTCTTCTGTTTTTGAATTTTCCGCAAAATATTCGGCTACATCCCTTAAATTGGCCGCATTTTCTATGCAATCAAGGTACAATAAAACCGAATTAAACCGCTTTCCTGATTCAGATGTATTATCTTTTGCCTGTGCACCTGAGGCCCACTGTTCAAGAGCCTCTTCTTTTTGTTTGTATATATTCAGTTTATCTGTTTCAAAGCTTACAACTCTTCGGCTCGGGTCATTGAAAACAAAACTTTGAACGGTTTCATATTTTACGGTTTTACTGTTCGGGCTAAAACCTTTTCGAAGGAGCAGGTCCGAGCGTCTTTGATGATATTCTGAGCGGGTTTGCAGGTAACGTCTCATAAAATAGTTTCTGTCGTTTTCAGATACATCTTCAATATATCTGCTCAGACAGTGCTCCCTGAAAGACTCTTCGTTTGAAGGCATTTTAAAATCGGGTTCGCGTAATTCTTTTCCGGCAAGGCTTCTTGTTTCAAAGCGTCCTTTATAAAAATATGTGGAGTGTCTGAAATCATCAATTTCTACGCAGCCGTCATGCTGAAAGAATATATGTTTAGGGTTCAAGTTGTTATGAAAAATTCCCGCAGCGTCCATATAATAAAGATTTTTTAGGAGATTTCTGAAATGTCTGGAACTTATCGGGTTTTTATCAATATCCGCGCTGTCTCCTTCGGTTGAGTATCTTATTTGTCTAATGCTTCCATCGTTTTTGTCATACTGTATTTTGTATTTTGGCACACTTACACCAGAATCCCTTGCTCTTTGTGCTTGTGTGATTTCAAATTCAAGCTCTTTGTTATCTATTGAAGGCCCTTGCCTTAAAAGGAAATTTGCACCAGAAAAAGAGGTCTTTATTTCCCTGATACGGTTGTGCATTATTGCGCCGATTCTCATTAAATCTTTCCTCGTGTTTCTTAATTTTGTAATATATTTAGCCGTGCCACAAAAACCCGTTAATACTATAAAACCTCAAGAAAGATTTTTTTGCGCGGAAATTTGTCTCAAATGTTCTAAAAAACCAATCGGTTATTCCAGATGATATTCGTGTTTGTCTTTTTTATTTTCAATAAGGGATGAAATAAATGCAGAACCCACAAAGATAAGCCCCAAAGTTCCTGTTATAACCTCAGGAATTTCATATACGGTTGATATAAACATAATAATTGCAAGTGTTAAAATTGCATAATGCGCACCAGATGAGAGATAAACATAAGTTTGAAGCGTTTTCTTTTCAACAAGAAGAAGGGTCAAGCTTCTTACGAACATAGCGCCTATTGCAAGACCTATTGTGATTATTATAATATCTTTACTTATTGCAAAACTTCCCAAAACTCCGTCTAAAGAAAAAGAGGCGTCAATCAATTCAAGATATAAAAACATCATAAAACCGCCTGTTGCAGCATTTTTAACCGTTCCTGCAGTTTTTTCTGTTTGGCTTTTTTCTAAGAGTGCACAAACCTGTCTGACGCAAACGTATGTAAAAATCCCGATAACGCCTGCAAGGGCTATATCAAGCCTTTCGGGTTCAGGCATGAAAAACTGTACTGCAAGAATGCAGAGCATTGTGATTAAAATATCAAGATGTTTTAATTTTAAGTTTATAAGAAAATCTTCAAGTTTTTTAAGCCACAGGTTTTTGTTTTCTTTAAAGAAATACTCAAGACCGACCATCATTAAAAATGCTCCGCCAAAAGCGACAAGAGGAGCATGGGCAATATGAAGGTAGTGTGTATATTGATTTACATCTTCTATTGCAAGATGAATTGTTTTTATAAGGCTTAATTTTGAGAACAGAGAAACAATCAATACTGGGAATAAGAATCTCATTCCAAAAACTGCAACCAAAATACCCCAGGTTAAAAATCGGTGCTGCCATTTTGGAGTCATTTTTTCTAAAATTAAAGCATTTACAACAGCATTATCAAATGAAAGTGTTATTTCAAGCACGCTTAAAAAGAATGTTACAAATAACATTTTGGGGCCTGAACCGGGCATTATATGTTCTGCCCAAAAGAAGGCTGTAATAAAGCCAAAGATTGTGATAAATATTGATTCTTTAAAGTGTTTAAACATTATTTAAATTTCCTTAGTTAAAAATCTCTCGGGTTAATTCTTTTTATCCAGTTTTTTTCAATAGTCTCAAGCGAAAGACCTTTTGTTTCGGGTACCATAAAATATACATAAAAAATGCACAAAATTGCAATAACCCCATAGAGATAAAATGTATTATTTTCTGAAATTTTATTAATCAAAGGAAGAAAACTTAATGTTACCGTAAAGTTAAACAGAAAGTTTGACATTGTTGAAATGCTCATTCCTAAACCCCTGAATTTCAGAGGGAAAATTTCGGATACCAGAAGCAAAATAATTGGCCCCAGAGAGAATGAGAAAAAACTTATATATAGTAAAGCCGCTAAAAGCGAAACCCATTTTAAACAAGCTCCAAGTTCGCTTTGAAATTGGAAGGCTGCACCGAGCGCAAAAAGACATATTGCCATTCCGATAAGCCCTGCGTATAAAAGAGGTTTTCTTCCCGCTTTATCCGTTAAAAATATTGCAACAAAAGTCATAAGACAATTTACAACACCGATTCCGACGGTTGCATAAATTGCCGTAGCATTTGTTTCAAAACCTGCAAGTTTTAATATAGTGGGGGCATAGTAAATTATTGTGTTAATTCCTGTCCACTGCTGTGCAAACATAAGGCCTATTCCAAGCATCAAGGGTGCTGCCATCCATTTTTTAAAGTGGAATTTTTTTGTCTTATCTTCTGTTTCCTTGTCTAGAATATTTTTAATTTCTTCAATTTCTTTATCCGCATTGATTTCAGGCTCAATTTTTTTAAAAACAGCCCTTGCTTCATCCTCTCTTCCTTTTGATACGAGCCATCTTGGAGTGTCAGACATAAATGACATTCCAATCAAAAGAACGATTGATGGGATAATGCCTGCTAAAAGCATAAATCTCCAGCCGTATTGAACGTTTGCAAAACCTGCATTTATAAGGTAGGAAAATAAAATCCCAAGAGTAATTGCAAGTTGAAACAAAGAAACAAGGCTTCCTCTTATTTTTTCGGGAGAAATCTCGGAAAGATACAAAGGGGTTGCAAAAGTAACAATTCCTATTGCAAGCCCGACGATAAATCTGGATAATATTAAAAGAGTGATATTGGGAGCTATAGCACAGAGGATTGACCCTATAAAAAACAGGATTGATGTTAAGATTAAAATCTTTTTTCTTCCGAAAATATCTGCCATAGCACCGTTTGAAACGGCACCGATTGTTGCGCCGACAAGGGTGGATGAAACAAGAATTCCTTGCATATAATCATTTAAAAGCCACTCGTCTTTAATGTATAAAAGCGCTCCCGATATAACGCCCGTGTCGTATCCTGATAAAAGTCCGCCAAGCGCTACAATGAATGCAACAAGATAAAGAACGGGACTGTATTTGGTGCTGTTGCATTCATTGCACCCGTCAGGACTATATTTCCGCGTTTCCATAAATATTATCTCCAAGGTAATTTATAGGCAGATGTTTTTTATTTGCAATCGCATAACAGATTGCAGTTGTTTTGCTGTGTGAGATTGAAATTTTTAATTCGATTTTCTCATCCAAATTATGATTTAAAATTCGAACCTCGGGTGCACCGTTTTTTTCATGGTAAACTTCAAAATCGGCATAGCTTACCGCATCATATCCAAATGAACAAACAGCTTTCAGGCATGCTTCCTTTGCACAATACCTTGCAGCCAAATGTGCCGCATAATTTTTTTTGGAAAAACAGTATTCAATTTCATCCTTGGTGAAAATTCTTAAAACGAAGGGATTGCTTTTTGTATCGTATTTTTCAAACCTTTCAATCTCTTCAATATCAACCCCGACTCCTAAAGATTTAAAATCGCTCAATTTCTTTCTACCTTTGCATTTAATGCCTTTTGTTACACGTTAAATATAGTTTACATTATTTTGTATTACCTTGCAAATTACAACAACATTTTGAAGCTTGCTTTTTATTTTGTTTTCTGCTATTTTATACTTGTTAAGGCTGATATAAAACAAGTTTTTGTTTTTTAGGATTGTCAGATCAGCGGTTGGAGCTTAGATAGCAAAAGCATTCAGGTTATTTATTTAAAATTGTTAAAAGGAATTTTTTGAAGTATAAATTTAACCACAAATATATAAAAGAGAATGCTAAACCGGGCAGCTGGCGCCGGGGATATGAGTATTTTCAAAAAGGACAGGTAACATCGGTTGAGCTTAAAGACAGTGTTGTTAATGCTCAGGTAAAGGGGAATTTTAAATCTCATTATGATGTTACTCTTAAGTTTAACAAAACGGGTGTAAAACCAACCTGCAGTTGTCCTTTGGATGAACCGTGGTGCAAGCATGTTGTGGCTGTCGGACTTAATGCTCTAAAGGGGCACCTTTGGGATGAATTTTTATATGAAAAACACGATATCCCGCCTGTTTTTGAAGATGAAGATTTTCCAATGAAAGAAAACCCTGAAGGCGGGTATATTTTCCATTTTAATCCTAAAAGACGGCAAAATTTCTTTTCGATTCTTGTAATGGACAGAAATACAAAAAGGGTTATGAGGGATTTAGAGGGGCCTTTGAAATTAATTCTGGAGGCTCAGAAAAATGATCCCGATTTTACTCTAAATGAAGCTCAAAAGCTTGAAGTTATGATGTTTCGGCTGCTTTTAAAACAATCGAGGCTGGATAAAAAATCGGGCTGGTATGATGTTCAGATAAATAAATTTGATGAATTTTTCAAAATGCTCTCAAAGCTTGAAGATGTGATTGATGCCAAAACCCACAAAAAAATTCATTTTATGGATGAAACGTGGAAGCTTTGTTTGAGCGTTAATGTTTCATATGTTGGAAATGTGCTTCTTTCTTTATATTGGAAACGTCCCGATGATTCTGAAATTTATCCTTTTGAAGAAGTTCGCTATTTTTCCCGCCAATTAAAGTGGGGAAGGTATAAAGATGTTATTTTCCCGACCGATGTTCAGGTTTCAATTTTACCCCAATATTTAACCAAAGCATCATTTACGGATGTTAAAGACGCTGACGGCGGAAAATTTGTTTATGAAGAGCTTCCAAAGCTTCGAGATATGATGACGGTCGAGCTGTCAAAAGAGATGGAACGGCTGACCTTTGAAAAAAGACCGCCAAAATGCATTGTGGAGCTTGGTGTTGACTATGATCAATCTTTAAAAGCTTCGCTTGAATTTGAATATGACGGAGTTAAAGTTCCCTACACAAGGACGCCCAAATCTCCCTATGTCACAATTAAAGATCCTGCAAAAGATTTATTATACTGGGTAAAAAGAGACCCCAATTTTGAGCAGAAGGCTTATCAAATGCTTCTTGCCTGTCGTTTTCATCCTATGCAGACAAATAACCTTGCGCTTGAAAAAGAAAATGCGATAGATTTTTATAATTATTACATCCAAAAAGCAGGGGATGGCTGGCAGTTTATAGAAAAAGATGATATGTCATTATATAAGCTTGCAACGAAACAATTGCAGCTTTGTGCCGATATTGATTTTGCACCGAATACCACAAACACTTTTGAGATAGAACTTTATGGAGATGTGGACGGCGAGAGGATTGAGCTTGATAAAATTCAAGAGCTTGTGTATGAAGGGGCAAAATATTATCAGGTTTTGGGGAAAGGTCAGGCCTCAATTCCTGTTGATGATGTTTATTCTCTTTTAAAATCTTTTAACACCTATGATGCTTACAGGAACGAAGAAGATAAATTTATTGTTAAAACCTATCGCGCAGGTGTTGTATCCGAAATGGAAAATATGAAGGTGAAATTAAAGATGTCCAGAAAATTTTCAAAATTCTGGAAAGAAATTTCAACCTTCTCGAATATGGAAAACACCCCGCTTCCAAAAAGCACCGTTGCAACGCTTCGCGAGTATCAGGCAAAAGGCTACAGCTGGCTCTGGTTTTTGTATAAATATGGTCTGAACGGTATTTTGGCAGATGATATGGGGCTTGGTAAAACCCTGCAGACTCTTACACTTTTGCAAAAGGCGAAAGAAAAGGACGGCAAAAAGACAAGTCTTGTAATATGCCCGACTTCGGTTGTATTTAACTGGGAAAATGAAATTGAAAAGTTTGCACCGAATTTGAAATTTTTAAATTTAACAGGGGTTGAAAGACACAGTAAATTTAAAAATATTGAAAAATATGACATCGTTATTACAAGTTATGCCCTTATAAGGCGCGATATTGAAGAATTTAAAAAGTTTGAATTCAGGTATGTTATTCTGGATGAATCTCAAAATATTAAAAATCATCAAAGTCAGACATCAAAGGCGGTGAAAGCACTATGCGCGAAGCACAAGCTGGCGCTTTCGGGTACTCCGATTGAAAACAAGCTTGAAGAACTCTGGAGTGTGTTTGATTTTCTTATGCCGGGATTCTTGTTCGATGTTCCCGAATTCAATAACAGATATGTTTATCCCATTATGGAAAAAGAGGATAAATCCGTTGAGCGCCGCTTAAAGTCTCAGATTTTCCCCTTCATCTTAAGACGTATGAAAAGAGACGTTGCAAAAGACTTGCCTGATAAGATTGAATCCGTTGCATACTGTGAACTTACGCCCGAGCAAAAAGACCTCTATTTGCAGGTTCTTGATTCTACGAAAGAAGAATTGTTTAAATCAATTGAAACGGTCGGCTTAGAAAAATCCAGAATGTCGATATTCTCTGCCCTGTTAAGGTTAAGGCAAATCTGCTGTCACCCGAGATTATACGATACTGAAGGAAAGCTTGGAATTTCAGAAAGCGGAAAGTTTGAACATCTTCAATCAATGCTTGAAGAAATTATTTCCGAAGGTCATAGGATTTTATTATTCAGCCAGTTTGTCGGAATGCTTGATATTATTAAAGTTTGGCTTGAAACAAAGGGTATTAAACATGAATATCTTTCAGGCAAAACCAAAGACCGACAGGCCGTTGTTGAAAGATTTAACACGGACACTACAATTCCGATTTTTCTCGTATCCCTCAAAGCGGGCGGTACGGGCTTAAACTTAACCGGTGCGGATTATGTAATTCACTATGATCCATGGTGGAACCCTGCTGTTGAAGATCAGGCAACGGACAGGGCCTATCGTATCGGACAGACAAAGAAAGTTTTTGTATACCGTTTGATTACAAAAGGTACGGTGGAAGAGAAAATTCAAAGATTAAAATCCAAAAAACGCTCTCTTGTGGATTCTGTTATTTCTGTGGATAGAAACATCGCAAAAACTCTTACATATCAAGATATTAAAGACATCTTCTCCGTGGATTAAGAGTTTTTTGGCGCATTTGGTGCACTGCAATTTTAGGAAAATTGCAGCTTTATTTATCAAGAGACCTTATTGCAAGTTCAACCTTTCCTTTAAATGCGTTATTTATCTGGTGTTTGATATCAGATGTTGCATTTACCCAGAGGTGTTTATTTGTTAAAATCTGCACGCGGTGATTGTCGTTTAAGCTTTCCTGGTCTTCAAAATCAACAACCACAGGATCATTTCCGTTATTTTTTGCAAGAAGTTCTTTTAAATAAATCAGTTCTTCAAATTGTAAATCTTCAAGAAACTTTAAAGTTACAAGATTAACGTTTTGAATTGGTTTCACCTCTTGAACAATGAGGTTTATTTCCTCTTCTCTCTGTTGAACTTTTGCCGTCATAATGATTTTTTCTTCACTTTGAATCATTTGTCCGAACTTTTCAACGGATTTTGGGAAGGTTACAAATTCAATTCTTCCGCCCGATAAATCTTCAATCATTCCTGTTTTTAAAATTTTTGTCGGGTCTTTTCTTGTGGGTTTTGCCGCAACACGGCTTAAAAGTCCGCATATTGTTACCATTTTATCATTTGTCGGGTTTTGTAAAATTTCTGAAATTGTATCCGTTGTTAAATATTTTAAAGTATCACGAATACTTGAAAGCGGATGAGACGTTACGTATATGCCCATTAAATCGTGTTCAAACTGCTGAATTTCGGTGTCCAAAAATTCCTCATTTGAATTTCCCATAAGTTCAAATGTGGGTATGCCTAAATCTTGTGCCGCATCGCCAAGGCCTGCAAAAAGGCTTACCTGTCCTGCGCTTTGAGCGCTCTTTTTACCCTGAACATCTTTTAAAACGCGCTCATAGTTTTCAATTAACTGCTTCCTGCTTTTTTCAATTCCCGAGAACGCTCCAACTTTAATAAGGGCTTCAAGAGTTAATTTATTCAAGCTTCTGCCGTCCATTCTTGAGCAGTAATCATAGAAGCTTTCAAATTCTTTCTCTTTTCTCTGCTCCATAATGAGCTCAACTACACCTCTGCCCACGTTTTTTACGGATGCAAGTCCAAAGCGGATATTATCGCCGTCAGGCGTGAAATCAGCATCGGATTTGTTGATATCAGGGGGTAGTACGGGAATTCCCAAAGATTGGCATTGCAGAATATACTGCTGGGTTTTTTCCTGATTATCAGCCTGAGATGTTAAAATTGCTGCCATCCATTCAACGGGATAATGCGCCTTTAAATAGGCTGTCTGATAAGCTACAAAAGCGTAAGCCGAAGAGTGTGCTTTGTTGAAACAATATTTTGCAAAGCTTTCAATCTGTTCAAACAGGTTGATTGCAGCTTCTCTTGGCATATCATTTTTAGCGGCGCCTGCAACAAAAATTTCCTTTTGCTCCGCCATTTCCTTTAGCTTCTTTTTACCCATCATACGGCGAACTTTATCCGCGCCGCCCAGTGTGTAGCCTGCGAGGGTTTGGAAAATTGCCATAATCTGCTCTTGATAAACAATTGTTCCGTATGTATCTTTTAAAATGTTTTTAAGAAGAGGATGTGCAAATTCTATCTTCTGGCGGCCGTGTTTTCTGTCAACGAAATCATCCACCATGCCTGCTTCAAGAGGCCCCGGGCGGAACAGTGCCACAAGAGCGCCCAAATCTTCAAATACGGATGGTTTCAGTCTTTTTACAAGTGCTTTCATACCGGGAGATTCAAGCTGGAATACGCCATCTGTTTCTCCTCTTTTTAAAAGCTCAAAAGTTTTTTCATCATCAAGAGGAATTTTATTTATTTTAATGTCTTTTCCTGTCCTCTTTTTTACCATATCAATGCAGTCTCTTATGATGGTTAAAGTTTCAAGGCCAAGGAAGTCCATTTTTAAAAGGCCGATTTTTTCAATCCCTGCCATCGGATATTGTGTTGTAGTAGATTTTTCTTTTGACAGGGCAACGGGAATAATATCACTCATCGGTTTTGGAGCAATAATAACGCCTGCAGCGTGAGTACCCACCTGATTTTTAAGTCCTTCAATATGAAGCGCTTCATCAATCAGGCTTTTTGCCTGCGGGTCGGAATCATGAAGCTGCCTGAATTCCGTTCCCTCCATAAGGGCGTCTTTCAATTTGGTCCCCGGGGTTGACGGAATAAGACCTGCCCATTTATTTGCTGTTGAAAAATCGATGTCATAAACCCTTGCAACAGCCTTTAGTGCTGCTTTTGCAGCAAGTGTGCCGAAGGTTATAATCTGGCAAACGTGATCCGCGCCCCATCTGCTTGAAACGTAATCTATAACTTCGCCGCGGCGTCTTTTACAAAAATCGATATCTATATCGGGCATTGAAATACGTTCAGGATTTAAGAATCTTTCAAACAAGAGATTGTGCTCAATCGGGTCGAGTTCCGTGATACCAAGAGAATAAGCAACGATACTCCCTGCGGCAGAGCCTCTTCCAGGGCCTACGGGGATGTCGTGTTCTTTTGCCCAGTTAATAAAATCCCATGTGAGAAGGAAGTATGCGGGAAAGCCCATATTGAAAATTACGCTTTTTTCATATTCGTATCTTTCCATAATGCTTTCAGGGATTGGGTCTCCGTATCTTTCTTTCAAGCCTTTTTTGCAGAGAACATCAAAATATTCTTCCTCTGAAAGACCGTCAGGACAAGGATATTGCGGCAGATACTCTTTTGTTTTGCCAAATTCAAGCTTATCCATTTTGAAATCAACCTTATCGGCAATTTCAACCGTGTTTTCAATGCATTTGTTAAAATAATCTTCATCCATCCAATCAAATGCACGGCGCAATTCTTCAACCGTTTTTACATAGAATTCGTTAACTGAAAATTTAAATCTGTTCTCATCGTGTTTTGAAGATTTTGTTTGTTCGCAAAGCAAGGTGTCATGCCAGAGAGCATCTTCCGCTCTTAAATAATGCGAGTCGTTTGTGATAACCGTTTTGATGTTATATTTTTCGGCCATTTTCATTAAGAAAGGATTTGAGCTCTTCTGTTCATCAAGCCCGTGGTCTTGAAGTTCTATGTAATAGTCTTCCCCAAAAAGATTTTGATAATATTTAACGCGTTCCTCTGCTTCATCCTCCTTGCCGTCCAGAAAATTTCTTGCAACTTCACCCTGAATGCAGGCAGAAAGGCAAATAATACCGTCTTTATATTTTTCTAAAATCTCATGGTTTATACGGGGTTTGTAATAGTAAGCATCGGTTGAAGCGATGGAGTCCATTCTGCAAAGGTTGTGATATCCCTCCTGATTTTTTGCAAGAAGGACAAGGTGAAACATCGTTTTTTTGCTTCGATCTTCTAATACATCTCCGTCACATACGTAGAATTCACAGCCGATTATCGGTTTTACATCTTCGATTTTTTTCTTAAATTCCTGCTCTTCCTCAGAAAGCATATGGGAGAGCAGTTCATTTTTTGCAATAAACATATCCGCACAGCCAAACATTGTGCCATGGTCTGTAATCGCAACTGCAGGCATATCGTTTTCAGCGGCAAATTTGAATAAATCAGGGATTCTTATAGCCCCGTCAAGAAGGCTGTATTCTGTATGCAAATGTAAAGGAACGTATTTCATTAAACCCCCGAATTTTCCAGTCTTAATTACTTTCTACCACAAAAAATAATTAAGAAGGGTAACGATTATATTATGGAAAGATTTTTACCAAAAACTACGGTACGGGGTCGTAGCCGCCGGGGTGGCCGGGGTGGCATTTTAAAATTCTTTTGAATCCTAAATATAATCCTTTTATAATGCCGTATTTTTCAACAGCTTCAATTGTATACTTTGAGCAAGTGGGCTGAAAACGGCACACGGAAGGTGTGTATTTTGAAAAAAACCTGTAAATATTGATAAGCTTTATAATTAAAGTCTTCGGAATTTTGCAAAACCATTCAAAAGCCTTAATAAGCCCCACCTTGGCAAACTCTAAACTTATTCCCTGCAAAATCTTCAAAGGCGCCACAGCTTTTCTGCCTCTTGCAAAAGTTTTTCGGAAAGCCCTTCCGTTACAAGCTTGTTTTTTAAGGACCCCAAGGTTCTTGCACTGTCTGAAATTATATTGTTTTGAAGCATAAATGCGCCAAAATATTCATCATTCTTTTTGATTGAAAAAGGAGATTCAAAATTGTCTTGCAGTGTGCCTATAATCGTGTCCATAAAGAGTTTTACCCAGTTTTCATCCGTCCCCTTTAATATTATTTCGCAGTCAATATCCTTAAAGAAGGAATTGTATTCAATTAAGTAAACATCATTTTTAGGGGTAATTATTATATCAAATCCTAAGATGCCCGTATATTCATTCTCTTCCCTTGCAAGGGAGGAAATTGTCGGGAAAATTATCTCGTTGTAAATTTTTTCTTCCAGGGATTTATCGATGAAAGAAGGGTTTAAAAGCGAAATTTCGTTTTGGAAATTGGCGGTAACTCCTGCTATTATCGGGTTAAAACCATCAGAGAGTACATAAACGGAAACCTCTTTGCCGTAAATATATTCTTCAATTAAAACTTTTGAATTTCCTCTTTGAAATAACTTCTCTATTTGTTTTTTAGCCTGTGAAAATGTTTCCGCTATGTATGCGGTTTCTGTTTCAGAGTGGCCGTCGGGCTTTATTACAAGCGGGAATTCGGCAGTTTTAATATATTCAATTGCAAGATTTGACTTTTCAAAGAAGGCAAATTTCGGGGTTTTGATTTTATTTTTATAAATAAATTTTTTCCCGAAAGATTTTGAGGACGCAATTTTCAAGGCTTCTCTGTCCGGTGTTAAAATTGCAAGGTTGCTTTCGCCAAAAGCCGTTAAATAATCAACATCAGGAAGAATATTGCCTGCTGCAATTGTTAAATTTATTTCGTTTGCAATGGCAAAGTCTTTTAATTCTTCGATGTTTTCGGGGTGAATGTTGACAGGGTTTGCATTTGTGTTTTCAAGAGTTGTAAAAACAAGAAAATTTTCATTTTCGGCGAGGAAATTTGTCAAAATCTCAACGCTTTTTGAGTTTCCTATTGTTAGTATTCTCATTTTTTAAATTCTCCTTGAAAACTTTCCCTGTAATATATTTTTATCGGGAAACATATTGTTTCGGGTTTAAAAAAGCACCTTCTTTTAAAAAGAGGGTGCTTTCAAATGTTTTAAAACAGGTTATTAACCTCTTAAGTTAAGTTCTTTGATTAATTTTCTGTATGCTTCAAGATTTACATCTTTAAGGTATGCAAGCATTCTTTTTCTTTTACCAACCATCATTAAAAGACCTCTTTTTGCTTGAAAGTCTTTTGCATTAATTTTAAGGTGTTCAGTAAGTTCTGAAATTTTCTGTGAAAGCATTGCAACCTGTACTTCAACAGAACCTGAATCCTTGCTATTTTTACCGAATTTTTTAATTAATTCCTGTTTGTTTTTCAAATTGATTGTCATTTTTAATCCTTTTAAATTTTATATTACTTAAAAAGGTGGCGTAAATATATTACACAACAGAAAAAAACTGATGTCAAGGCGAGATTAAGATTTTTTGATTTTAGACTTGACGGTTGAGCACGTTTAATGTACATTTTTTATATGCGTTATTTGGGCGCGTGAGCCTTGTATGAGTTTGTGAATACAACAAAATATGACTCCAATATCGCCCAAAACAAAGGTTTTGACAATTTAATATTTAAACGGGCGCGTGGCGAAATTGGTAGACGCACCAGATTTAGGATCTGGCGCAGCAATGCATGGGGGTTCGATTCCCTTCGCGCCCACCACTTTAAAAGACCTCTTGACGAGGTCTTTTTTACATGGGGGTTCTCCCCTCTCAGAAAACTTGACATTTAGTCAACTTTTCTTCGGCAGAGTCTTCACACCCACCACTTTAAAAGAGGTCTTGTATGGCCTCTTTTTTTGTTGCGCTCAGGTAATCTCACCATAAAAGGCTCCCCGCTTCTATATTACTGCGGAGTTTTTATAACACTGCAATCAGGGCGGCTATGATGAGGGCTGTGTTGAAATGAACAAAGGTCGGTATACAGGTGTCTTTTATATGATCATGCTGTCCGTCCGCGTTCAAGCCTGCAGTCGGGCCTAAGGTTGTATCTGAAGCAGGTGAACCTGCATCGCCGAGTGCTGCTGCCGCACAAATAAGGATAACGCTTTGAGGGGCTGAAAATCCGAGTTTTAAACATAAAGGCACAAATAAAACCGCCAAAATCGGGATGGTGCCGAAGGATGAACCTATTCCGATTGTGATAATTAAACCTATGAAAAGCATTGCAGCCGCTGCAAGCAATTTGGAATTTTCTATAAACGGCAATATTGAATTTATCAGGCTTTCAATGCCGCCCGTTTCTTTTAAAACGAGGGCATATCCTGCGCAAACAAGCATGATAAAAGCAATGTAGCCCATCAGGCTGACACCTTCGTTAATCAAAAAATCCATATTTTTATGCGAAACGGCGCGAAAGCCGAATATTACAATGAGCCCGCATAGCGCGCCCAGTGGCAAAGAGCCGCTTAAAAGCTGGACAATCAGAGTAATTATTGCCCCTAAAAGGGTTATAAGATGTTCTTTTTCAAATTTTAAGCTGCCGTCTTGCGCCAAATCGGTTTGTATACTTTCTTTGATGTCAATTTCGTTTGTGCAGTATTCTCTCGGTTTCCTGTATGTGACAAAAATTGCGATTAAAAGTGCTATAAACATCGCAAAACCAAGGATCCAGCTTGATTTCCAGACATCCTGTTTTAAGACAGTCATTCCGTTATTTGTCATATTATCTGCAATGAGCCCCTGAAATATAAGCCCAAAACCTGCAGGAATTGCAATATAGGGCGCCTTCAAACCAAAGGCAAGAGAACAGGAAACTATTCTTCTATCCAGTTTCAAGCTGTTCATTAAAGGCAGCAGAGGTGGAATTAAAATTGGGATAAAAGCAATGTGAACGGGAATTAAATTTTGAGACATTATTGAAATTAAAATAAGAATTCCAATAAGAAGATATTTGTTGTTTTTAATGAATGAAGAGATTTTAATTGCAATAATTTTGGCAAGGCCCGTGTGTGTCATTGCTGCTGCAAGCGTTCCCAAAAGGATATAACTTAGAGCAGTTTCTGAATTTTTACCCATGCCTGAAATAAATAAATCCATAATTCTGTCTATGGGCATTTTGGAAATAAGCCCTGCAACAATTGAGCTTATTATTAAGGAAAATAAAACATTAACCTTGAAAACGCACAATAAGCAAAGAATAATAACAGATATTAAAACAGGATTAAGTAATAATTCCATAATAAAAATACTATCATAAAAAGAATATGGTTTGCTGCAAGGAAATATTACAAAAGCACAAGCAAACTTGACAAAAGTTTGATATCTAACTAAAATAATCTCAGGTAAAAATTATGAGAGAAACACTTTCTTTAATTTCAAAAATACACCAAAAGGGAAATAATTATATTATTGAGCAGCTGAATTTACGTGATGCAAAAGGCCTTGCACCAAGCCATGGCGATATTCTTATCTGTCTTTATCAAGATGGCAAAATGACAATGAAAGATATTGCGCAAAAAATCCGCCGCACAAAGCCCACGGTGACAGTTCTTGTTGATAAGCTTGAAAAATCAGGTTTTGTAAAAAGGGAAGTGTCTGAAAGCGACAGCCGCTCTTTTAACATTGTTTTAACCAAAAAAGGTGAAGATTTCAGGCCTGTTTTTGAAAAAATTTCAAAAGGTTTAAATGATATGCTTCATAAAAACCTGACGGATAAAGAAGCAGATACTCTTGAGAAGCTTTTAAGCAAGGTTTACCGGAGGTAAATTTTTTTATAATAATAGTTAGATATCAAACAAAAAAAAGGAGAAAAATTATGGAAAACATTAAAAATGTTGAAATCGGGGAACTGAATGAAATCGGGCAAAATTTTGAAAACGGAAAAGTATTTTTAAAAGAAGCGCTTGAACTCACGAGCTGTGAAATCTCTATAAATACTGTGCCAAAAGGGTTTAAGGTTCCATTCAATCATAAACACAGGCAAAATGAAGAAATTTATATTATTCTAAAAGGTGAAGGTGTGATAACTATTGATGGCAGTAAATTTCCTGCAAGAGAAGGTTCTTGTATCAAAATTGCTCCAAAAAGCTTGCGGGCAATAGAAAATGTTGGAGATGACAAACTGCAATTTATCTGCATTCAGGCAAAGGAAGGTTCTCTTGAATATTTCGGTCTTTCTGATGCAGAACTTGGTTAAATGCTTAAAACGCCGTAGGGGAGAAGCTTATATCTTTTCTACGGCTCGTCTTCTTTGTCCTTGTAAACCCCGAATTTTGGCAGCCCGAGATTGTATTTTTGTGCAAGCAGACGGACAAGAATAGTTGCAACAATTGATATTGAAATGCATAAAAAATTGTTTGAGTGCATTTTATAGAGTGCATAATAGAGTGAAGCACCGATTATAGCTGATGAAGCGTATAAATCTTTATACATAATAAAAGGCATAGTGTTTGCAACGATATCACGGATAAGCCCTCCGCCAACTCCCGTTATGACGCCTACAAAGATTGTTAAAAAAATGTTGTCTCCAAAACCGTTTACAATTGCGGTGTTTGTTCCTATAACAGTGAAAACGCCAAGACCGACAGCATCAAAGAAAGTAATCAAATTATAATATTGCATGCGTTTCCGCTTTATTTTTTTAATGGCAAAAATTCCGATATAAAAAGAAACTATGGCCGTAATAAAAGCTATTAAAACATATATGCCGTTTTTAAACATTGAAGGAGGTAAAATCCCCAAGAGAATATCCCTTAAGGCTCCGCCGCCAACGGCTGTTAATGTGCCCAGAGTTATAACGCCAAGCAAATCCAGCCGTTTTTTAAAAGCAACAATAACACCTGAAACAGTAAAAGCGATTATGCCTATTATTTCAATTATGAATATTTCAATACCAAATTTCATACAGATATTATAGCAAAACAAATTTTTTACCGATATTGTTTTATGGAGCAAAATAACATTATTGCAAAGCAATTGCGGGGTGTGCTACAATTTCATTTGAAACAGCGGAATATAAAAGGCAATATGCTCACGGGGTGTAAATACGCTGTAATGGAGAAAAAGCAGGGGAGAGAAAGTGGAAAACAATTTAATATATATATATACTGAAGAATTAAAAACCAAAAAGCGATATTTTAAAGATTGTTTTTATTTGCTTATTGCGGTTTTTGCGATGAGTGTAATTTGTCCTGAAAAGGCTTGTGCTTATTTGGACCCAGGTACAGGAAGCATGATTTTGCAGGTAATTTTGGCGGGTATTGTTGGAATTGGCTGTACATTTAAAGTTTGGCGGGATAAAGCTATTCATTTTTTCAAAAGGAATAAAGATGGAAAATAACGGTTTCAATGCAGAAAAGTGCGAAGCTTCATCATTTAAAGATCCTGATGCAAGAGTTTTTTATAAAGATGGTGAAGTATACAGAAGAATAAATAAAAAATATGTTGAAACCTATAGAAAATTTATAACTTCAGGGCTTTATGAAAAGCTTATTTCTTTGGGGTTGATGGTAAAACACGATGAAATTAAAAATTCCAATGATGAGATTATAATAAAGCCCGAAAAAGTTTTTATTTCTTATCCTTGGGAGTGGTGTTTTTCCCAATTAAAAGATGCAGCTCTTGCAACACTTAAGATTCAAAAAATTGCACTTGAATACGGCATGATACTTAAGGATGCAACGCCTTTTAACATTCAGTTTTTAAATAATTCCCCCGTTTTAATTGACACATCTTCCTTTGATGTATTTGAGGAAAAGCCCTGGGCAGCATACAGGCAATTGTGTGAGAGCTTCATATGCCCGCTTGCACTTGTTGCATATACCGATTTGAGGCTTAATTCTTTATTTTTGGGGAATATAAACGGAATACCGCTTGATTTGACATCTAAGCTTTTGCCGCTTAAGACAAAGTTTAATCCGAATTTACTTGCACATATTCATATTCATTCCAAAATGCAAAGTAAATATGCCGACAATTCAATAAAAACAAACCGCACAAAGATTTCAAAACAAAACCTTTTAAATATTACGGATAATCTTTATGATACGGTTTCAAATATCAACCTGTCAAAATATAAGACTGAATGGGATGAGTATTATTCAAACACAAATTATACGGACAAAAGTTTTGAAACAAAAAAAGATATTATAAAAAGCTTCAAAGAAAGAATTTCTCCAAAAACCGTCTGGGATTTCGGGGCAAATACGGGAGTTTTTTCAAGAATTTTTTCTGATGATACAAATGTTAACGTAAAAGCTTTTGATATTGATCCGCTTGCAATTGAGAAAAACTATCTTGAAGCGAAGGCAAAAGATGAAAAGAATATTTTTCCTCTTGTGTTTGATATTGTAAATCCTTCTCCCGCTCTGGGTTTTAACAATAGTGAAAGAAAAACACTAAAGGAACGGATAGAGGGTATAGATATGCTGCTCGCACTTGCCTTAATGCACCATCTCAGAATTACATACAACGTTCCGTTTGAATATCAGGCAGAATATTTTTCAGCATTTTCAAAACATTTAATTATTGAATTTGTAGATAAAAAAGATTCAAAAGTTCAAACAATGCTTTTAAACAGAGAAGATGTTTTTGATGATTATACACAAGAGGGTTTTGAGACAGAGTTTGGCAAGTTTTATAAAATTATGGAAGCAAAACCTATAGAAGACACAAAAAGAACACTGTATTTAATGGAGAGAATTTGTGGATAACATAGGGAATAAAAGCTTATTTTTTGCAGGTTGCGCACTTCTAACCCTTTTTTTGGTGAATTGTATTGAAATTTTATTCTTTTTGGATTCCATACCGCTAAATATTATAGAATCGCTCATAGTGGGGCTGCTTTTTTATTTTGCCGTATCTGCTGTTTCAAAAAACAGATGTGATGATATATCTGCAAGGCTTTCTATCCCCTGGATTTTATTATTCTCTGTTTTTGCTTCATATAAGATTATATATTTTTATATGGAAAATATTACAAAAATGGCATTTTCACTTGCTTTTGTACTTATATTTATATTTTCTTTTGTATTTTTACTTGTTTTTTATTTTTTAAAACTGATTACAAAAAATGATTATATTTCATTAACGATATCTCTATTGCTTGCACTTCTTTTGTGTGTAAAAATTCCTGACATCAGCCTGCTGCATAGCTATGTCGGTACAACTCTTTTCTTAATAATCCTGTTTTCTCACATTAAAAATAAAGAAAACATTCTTTCTTTTGTGAAGGTTTTTGCCGCAACGCTTCTGATTATTTGTTTTTCAAAAGGTGCATTTAATTATGTTTGTAATACAAAGCTTTTTGTGAAAGATTATGAAATCAAAACGAAAAATAGCGAAGAAATTAAAATTACAAAAGCTCCAAAACGAAACATCTATTTAATTTTGCTCGATGCGTACGGTGGTGAGAAAACTCTGGAAAGTCTGGGGGCTAATAATTTTGACTTCATCTCAAAACTTGAGACTATGGGTTTTACTGTGTATCCCGATATGAACAGTAATTATGACAGGACAATAGTTTCTGTTCCAACTTTTTTAAACTTTGATTATGCTCAAAATCTTTTATATGATACCCCTTCGGATAATTTGAATAATGCAAACCTGTTTAAGCTTGCAAAACAAGCGGGTTATAAGGTGACATACCTGAATTCACACCCTGTGGAGTTTTTTCTAAAAACGGGGATAATTGACGAATTTTACAATTCGGGATATGCACTTAACACTGATTTGCTCTATGTTTTGCTGGATGATACGCTTCTCAATGTCTTTGCTGATAAAGCAGCTAAAAAAGTTCGCAATAAAGGTTTTCAATCATTTTTGGAACTTGGAGAGAATATTATAAGGAAAAATCATGACGGTAAACATTTGGTGTTTATGCATTTTTTAATGCCCCATGATCCTTATTTATTTAATGAAAATGGTCAACCGAACGATTCGACAGATTATTTTGATGTGAAATATTATCCGGGTTTTTTAAAATATGTAAATCGCAAAACGCTTGAACTTTTGGATGTAATATTTACTTACGAAAGAACAAAAAAAGCTGATAAGCCGATTATAGTTATATTTGGAGACCATAGTGCTTTAAAAATTAAAACCGGGCTGGCGGATGAAAATTCAGAAGATATAAAATTAAGCTTCAATACTTTTCTTGCTTATTATAATCCTGATTATGAAGCTAAATATTATAAAGATGTTGATTGCTTGATTAATTTTTCCAGAAATTTTTCAAACGAAGTATTCGGTACGCATTTGGAGAATTTGCCTCTCAAACGCAGATGGCTAATTGATTATTGGCCGCAAAGTTATAAAGATATTGAAAAACTTGGTGTTGAATTATAATAGTTTAATGCTTTAATATGTCTGTAAAATTGGGCAGCAATCGGAATTTTGCATAAAAAAAACTCCCTGAACGGGAGTAAATCTTTAATAGGAAGGGAAGGTTAGGAAGTTAGGTTTTGTGTGTGGAAAAAATCGTGTTTATTAAATGTTTGCCTTTGTGGCGTTTAGTTTCTTTTTGGTTTCGTTTGTTATCTCTTACATATATATAAAGTATATATAAAGTATTAAATTGCAGACCTTGTTATTTTTGTTACATTTCTTTACAAAGTCGGTAAATATTCTAAGGTACTGTAAATACTAATAAAAAACGCTATATAGGCTGCAAATAAAACAGAATAATATAAACTAAATATTTAAATTTTTAATAAATTCTATTGCGTTGTCTTTATCTTTCACAATTCCTGCAATTTGAGCCTCTTTTAGTTCGTTTATAATTTGCCCGAGTTTTGGCGTTGCCTGAATATTTAAAATTTCCATAATTTCCCTGCCATCCAGAAGCTTTGGCAATTCCTTTAACCTATCCTTTATGCTTTTGTAATATTCAAGCAGCCTTTCAAGGCTTTCAAGGTTTTTTTCAACCATATCCGGGGTTACAGACTCTCCTCTTGCAGAAAGTCTGTCTGCCCGCGCAAGCTCAATTAAATCTTCAACATCGGGGTGAATTTTTCTTACAAAACGCGCCATAGCTTTTGTTGAAGCGCCTTCGGGAGTACTCATCAGGGAAGAAGGGTAAATATGATTTTTGACCATTTTTGAAATATATTCAATTTGTTTTTTTGAAAATTTAAGCTCCAAAAGTTCTTGTTGTGCAAGCTTTTCGCCCTTTTCATCGTGTCCTATAAACCTGTGGCGGCCTGTATCAGGCTCTATTGTCCAGCAAAGAGGCTTTCCTATGTCATGGTAAAAAGCTGCAAGCCTCAAAAGCGCTATATTGGGGTAATTGGAGCGAATTTGTTTTACTGTTTCAATTGAATGGTGAACCAAATCAAGATGATGATGTGAATTCGGGGGGATTTTCTTAATGTTTTGAACAAAAGGGAAAACAATTTCCAAAAATCCTATATCATACATATTTAAAAGGGTTTCAGGCAAATATTTTCCTTCAAACGTCTTTATTATTTCTTGATTTATTCGCTCTTTTGCAACGGTATCAAGCTTTTTGCCGTTATTTTTAATATATTCTAAAACTTCACTGTCGATTTCAAATCCGAGCTGTGCTTTAAATCTGAACGCACGAAGCATTCTCAAGGGGTCATCATTCAGGTTTTTAAGGTCTGCTGTTTTTATAACTTTTTGTTTAATGTCTTTAAAACCGCCTGCAATATCAACAAAATCGCTGTTTTTCAGGTCGTAAAAAATTGAATTTATTGTAAAATCGCGCCTTTGGATATCGTCATCAACATTGTTATTCAGTCCCTGTGCGATATCTGCGTAATTTTCCCCTAAAACAATTCTGTAGATTTTGTTTTCGCTATCGAGTTCCACAAACGCCGCTCCGAGACCATCTGCAATTTTTTTTGCAATGTTTTCCGTATCGGCGCCAAAAAGCACAATATCTCTGTCTAAAGACGGTGTGTCAAATATGGCGAGGTCTCTTATGTAGCCCCCTGCAAGAAAGGCGCCTTCAAGAGTTTCATTTTCAAGGTAAGTTTTTATTTTTCCTAAAAACGGGTCGTTTTCTATTGCGCTTTTAATTCTATCCTTCATTTGCGCGCTCCTTATTTGCTTTATTGCGGTTTATGATATCAAGCGCAAAAATAACATTTGAAACCCCTGCCGTCACTGCGTTCGGTGCTTTAAAAATCAGGTTTCCAAGCGTTGCCATTTTATAGCCTTCTTTTTTAAAGAAATTAAATTCATTCTCTGAAAAACCGCCCTCGGGGCCGATTATAACGAGTATATCTTCATTAATATCCAAAGTTTTTGCAGCGTTTAAAATATCTGTATCATCATATTTTTCCGCAAAAACCACAACATTTTCTTTTTTAAATTTTTTTAAAATTTCAGCCAGCGAAGAAATCTCAAAGACTTTCATCAAATCTGCCCGCTCACATTGCTTAAATGCTTCATCTGCAACCTTTTGCCATTTTTCTCCCTTTAATTTTGCAATACTGCCCTTTACTGTTGAATAATCGGATATAAAAGGGTATGTTCCTTTAATTCCAAGCTGTACGGCATTTGATATTAAAAGGTTTTGAGCATCTGTTTTTAAAATGCTCTGTGCAAGAAAAAGGTTGTATTGAAGCTCCCTTTTTGAAATCGCGCTTTTTAAAACCTTTGCCCGAACTTCTTTTTTTGAAAAATTCAAAATTTCAGCTTCATATTGAATCTTGTTTTCGTCAATAAATTTAACAATTTCACTCGTTTGAATGCGCAAAGCGCCCGTCAGATGGCGCACGGTATCAGGGTCTTGAAGGTGGACGATGTTATCCTTGATATCAAAAGATTTTATTAAAAAATGCGGCATAGCTAAATTTTATCATAAACTTTTTTTATGCTAATATGGGTAAGCCAAAAACTAAAACGAGGAGAAGAAATATGCTTATTGTTATGCGTCACGGGGCGTCTGAAGAACAGGTGCAAAACGTTATAGATACGATTAAGAAAAAAGGCCGCGACGCGCATGTTTCAAAGGGCGATATGCACACGGTCATTGGTGCTGTTGGTGCAAACCAGATTGACCCCAGAGATTTTGAACTTCTGGACGGTGTTAAAGAGGTTCTTAAAATTTCATCCTCTTATAAGCTTGTAAGTCGCATTTTTAAGCCCGAAGATACTGTAATTGATGTGAACGGTGAAAAATTCGGCGGCGGAAATGTCGGCATTATTGCTGGCCCCTGTACGGTGGAATCCGAAGAACAGGTTGAAGCTTGTGCTAAAAAATTAAGCTCGTATGGTGTGAAAATTATTCGCGGCGGTGCTTTTAAGCCCAGAACTTCTCCGTATGCCTTTCAGGGGCTTGGTGAAGAAGGTTTGCAGATTATAAGGCGCGTTGCGGATAAATACAATATGGCTGTGACAAGTGAAGTTATGGAAATTAACCAGATTCCCCTGTTTTTAAAATATGTGGATATTTTGCAAGTCGGGGCTAGGAATATGCAAAATTTCAACCTGTTAAAGGAATTGAGCCATGTGAATAAGCCTGTAATGATTAAAAGAGGCTTGTCTGCAACGATTGAAGAGTGGTTAATGGCTGCAGAATATATTCTTTCGGGCGGAAACAGGGAAGTTATCCTCTGCGAGCGCGGTATCAGGACTTTTGAGCGCGCAACAAGGAATACACTTGATTTGTGCTCAATTCCCGTTGTAAGCAAACTCAGCCACCTGCCCATCATCATCGACCCGAGCCACGGAACAGGCCTTCGTGACAAGGTTGCGCCTATGTCTATGGCATCTGTTGCAGCAGGCTGTGACGGACTCATGGTTGAAGTTCACGATACGCCTGATTGTGCACTTTGTGACGGAGCGCAGTCTCTTTATCCTGAGCAATTCAAGGAACTTTTATCAAAGCTTCAAAAAATCGCTCCCGTTGTGGATAAGAAGATGAGCATGTAAGGCTTTTTAGTTTGTTGATTTTATAACGGGAATCTTTGAACCAGCTCCTATATATAATTGTGCCCAGTTCATCAAACGCGCAAAGAAAAGGGTATTGATAAGGTTACTAAAATCAATACCCGAAAAGTTGTTCATCTAAAAATTAAGATTTTAATTTGTATCACTGTTATCCCAGTAGACACATACATATCCACCCATTCCATCGCCTCCCTTGCCGCCGCCTGCATTTTTGTACCATCCTCCGCCTCCGCCGCCAGCTCCTGCGGTACCATATGACGGAGGGTTTGTCAAAAGACTTTTTTCAACAGGATGGATAATTTCGTTATAATCGCTAAACCCTTTCCCTGTAAGCATTGCACCTGTTGGCAGAATACTTTCTTCAAACGTGCAGTGTCCGTCGGATGAATTGGAAAGTGCTCCGCAACCGCCTGCAGTGCCTGTTCCTGAGGTTCCACCTCTTCCGCCCGGGAAATAAATGTCTTTAAAGGTATTGGTTTCACCTTTTTGTCCGTTTTTTAAAATTCTATTATCAGGGTTTATTTTAAATATGTTTGCATCTGAAATCTGCGCTCCTTCCCCGCCTTCTCCTCCTGTGACATTTTTGTTTGAAGTTGTTGCCGAAATTCCTCCCGAACCTCCTTTGCCGCCATTAACAGTGTATGGTGCGGAAAGAGTTGTGCAATTCACAACGGAATCGCTTCCGTCAAGACCTTTTTCGCCCATCCCCCCTTTGGATACCGCTGCGTTTCCTCCACTTCCGCCCTTTCCCAAGGTAAAAGTACATTCGGATTTTTTTCCGACATAAATTTTCATTAGTTGGGCAACAGCTCCACCCCCGCCTCCTCCCCCGCCTGCGGCGCTATATCTTTTTTTGTATATTAATCTGCCGAAACCGGGTTTTCCTGCTGTCGGAGAATAGTTTAAATCTGTATAAGCATAGGTTATTGTGCCCGAAGTATCAATTGCTATTGATGTTCCGCCACCTTTACCCCCATCACCATAGGTTCCTGTTCCTGCGCTCACTGTGTTTCCTGAAATTGTTAATGAAGGTATGTTTAACCCTGTGCCGCCCATGGTTGCCAAGCTTGCTGTGTTAAAGGCAGGGTAGATGATCAAATCTCTTGCGGCCGTTGAATTGCTTTTATAAGAGCTGGTTCCGTTGCTGCCTTTTTGTCCTCCGGTACAGTTAAATGCTTTTGTTATTCCTTTGTATGTGTAATAACATCCGTTTGATATCTGTTCTTCGGCTGCATCGGTAGAAACAGCAGTATTTGAAACATTTAAAATATTGGTAACACCATTTCCTTTTATTCCACCTTTTGCACAGACTTTGTATACGATATTATTTTTGCTTGAATTTGTCACAGAAACGCAAGATTCAACACCGTCAGTGCCGTTTGTTGCCCCCGTTGTTCCCGTTGTTGTCATCTTTGATGTTTTGGATAATCCGGAAGTTCCGCCTCCACCTGCGGTAATATTTATTTCTCCTCCGATATTATTTCTTACTGCCTCTTGAAAATAGCTGTATGCCTCACCATTTGTGTTTTTTAAACTTGTAAAGCCTGCCCCACCTCCGCCTGCTGCTGCCGAAAATGTTTTAAGTTCTGCCAATGCGGTATTTTCAATATAATTTACCATGGTATCAACGGTAACAGTTGTTGTGGTTGGCAAAACACATCTGTAATTGCGGTTATCCGTATCGCAAAACCAGCCCATACTCCAAGATGAGCTGTTCCACCAAACACGATAATGGGCAGAACGTCCACCGCAAGTATTTGCACAATAATTACTGCTGCTGTCTTTACAATATATATCGTTACTCCAATATCCTGCACCCTCAGTTAAGCCGCCCGGATTTGCATTATTCCAGTTTTCTGTAATACTTGCTCTTGAAGGTAGTTTCCAATTTCCTGCAGAAACATTACCGGAAGTTATTTTGCTGCATTCAGTGTTTGCTTTGCTCCAGGTTGCCAAATCATTGGTAACGGTATAAACACAGTTAACATTGTTTTTATCTACAGTAGAACCGGAGGGACAACCTACCGTTTTTGCGGGTCCTGTTGCTTTCCCGGGTTCTGTTTTATTTGCGGGTGTTACACTTGTTTTGCCGTATGCAGCTGCCCCGCCTCCGCCTCCTCCTCCGCCAACAAGTGCAATGTCAATGCCGTCAGTTATTATATCATCATCTATAACAATCGGACTGTGAGATCTTGAGGTTGTATTGTTTGCTGAAATATAAGTATAAAAATCTTCCTCACTTTCTTTTGAAGCTCCGCCTCCACCGCCGCCTGCGGAAGCTATTATGAAGTTCGCATACCAAACGTCATCAAGAGACATTTTTACTGTAGGATTTGTGTCATTATAAGTGTAGCAGCGCATTGCAGCAGGAGCACGTCCGTTTCCCATAGTTCCAGCCACTGTGATATTTTCCTGCATTCTCTTTGTCATAACTGGTGCTAAGGCAGCCAGCAATAATGACGCCACAAGAAGCGCCATAAGCATTTCTACCAATGAAAACGCCGAATGTTTTTTGAAAATATCAGGCAATACCTGACATTTGGCCATTACCCGATTGGGTATTGCCCGAGTGACTGATTTATACATTATTTACCTCGCTTATAAATGTTAATATTGTTATTCGTATTTAAAATACGAATAACAAGTCGATAATACCACTAAAATTGAGTTATGACAAGTTATAAAAATAAGGCTAAAAGCATAATTGCAAAAAATCTGCGAAAATACAGGGAACTTGCCCGAATTACCCAGATTAATCTGAGCATTAAAATTCAAAAAAGCCCTGAGTATATTTCAAGGATAGAACGCGGTGTTATGCTGCCCGGGGTGGAGGTTTTATACGAAATTGCCGATATTTTGGACATCGACCCTTGTCTTTTGATTTTGGATAAATAAAATTTGATGTAGTGTTTTGATACGGTTTATCGGGGCTTTAATCCACATTTACAGGTTCGCGGTTAATTGCCTTGATGGCCTCTTTTGCGTTCATGGCAATATCATCGGGGATATTATCCACAACTGTAAGCTGTCTTAAAACATCGATTGTGCGTTTGAAGGCACGAACGACATCGCCCTCCGTAAATTCCGTGTCAGCAAAGATTTTATCCCATGCCTCGATGGATGAAATTTCTTCATTTGCGCTTAAAACCCAGGCCTCAATCATAGAACAGTATTCGGAGTTTACATTCATAACGTTTTCGATTTTTTCATCCCGCTCCAAAAGGAAGATTTTGCGCCTGATATCTTTTATTTTTCCTAAAGCTTTTCTTACGTTTTGACACGGGGCCTTGATTGGCGTGTTATCAAGATTGCGAACTTCTTCCGTTGTAATCGCACATATAACGGAAGCAAGCTCATACGGTGCCAAATCGTTCAAAATACCTGACAATATAATTTCGGAAAGATAAAGTTCGTTTTCAATTCGAAGCCCCATTGTGATTTTGCCTGTTTCCGTGGGGTAATCATCCGACAGGTTTTTCATCTGTTCTAAAATTCTTTTATGAGCAAGGAATTTTTGCCAGTATACATCCTTTTGAAATTCAATTTCTTTTTGAAGTCCGCGTGCTTTTTTTTGGTATCTTTGGAAGAGTTCAAGCTCTTTTCTGTGTTTTTTATAAATTTTACACCTGTCGCAGCCATAGCTTTGCATTTTATGAAGAAGCTCTTTTGTTTTTCTTGCAAACTCCGCAACTTCGGGTGCATTCGAGTTTTTTGCCTGACGACGCAAGGCTTTCAGGGTTGTTCTGTTTTGGACGTATAAATTTTTAAACTTTAAGTATTCATCCATATCTTCCGCTTTGTGGCCAAACTTGCATTTAAAGCTTCTGATTGCTTCCATATTTTCTTCATACCGCTCAAGCTCTGCTTTGAGAGGCGAAATTCTGTCCGTGGATGAAAAGTAGCCGAATGTTTTCAAGATTAATTCTTTAGCTTCATCAAGAGAAAACCTTTGAAGAAGGTTTAAAACCATTGAATAGCTGGGTGAGAATTTGCTTTCAAGAGGGTTTGCGTCGCTTGTTGCAAGTTCATAAACTTCTTCGGGGCTTTGAAAAGGTGTTCCGACAACCACAACATAGCCTATTTCATCCATTCCGCGCCTTCCTGCGCGGCCTGACATTTGCAAAAATTCATTTGCGGTTAAAACTCTGTGGCCTTCATCGGTTCTTTTTGAAATAGAGCTTATAATTGTTGTTCTTGCAGGCATGTTAATCCCTGCTGCAAGTGTTTCTGTTGCAAAAACAACCTTTATAAGACCGTTTTGAAACATTCTTTCAACAAGGTTTTTCCACCCCGGGAGCAAACCCGCATGGTGAGAAGCTATACCTTTTTTTACGAGTTCAATATGGGGGTTATTATAAAGGTAGGGGTTTTCCGCTATATATTCATCCACCATTTGTGCTGCTTTAATTGCTTCTTCTTTTGATAAAAGGTCTAAAGAAGCACACTTCATTGCGTTTTCATCACATTTTTTTCTTGAAAACGTAAAGTAAATTGCCGGAAGCATATTTTTTTCCTGCAGAGCTAAAATAATATCTGTGCAGGGGTTTTTCACCGATTTTTTACTGTTAAAATATTTATATTTGCTCTCGGGTTTAATTTTCTTATTCAATGCACCTTCCGGAGTCATTAAAGGCAGGACGGTATCGGGTTTTGAGCTGTCGTAATAGAAAAATCTTAAAGGAACAGGACGAAAATCGGTATAGATGTGTTCAGTTTTGGAATGAACCGTGTTTATCCAGTCTGTGAGCTGTTTTGAATTTTGCACGGTAGCTGAAAGTGCGATAATTTGAATATTTGTGGGACAATAGATAATGCTCTCCTCCCAAACGGTTCCGCGGGATTCATCGTTCATATAGTGAACTTCGTCCAGAACAACATATTTGACATCTTTAAGATTGTCTGTGAGGCTTCCAAACGTTGTTCCGTATAACATATTTCTGAAAACCTCGGTTGTCATAACGACAATCTGTGCGTCACGATTTATTGTGGTGTCTCCCGTTAATAGTCCGACGTTTTCACTTCCGTATTTGGCTGCAAAATCGTGGTGTTTTTGGTTTGAAAGGGCTTTAAGAGGGGTTGTGTAGAAAATTCTTTTGCCGTTTTCAAGGGCAAGATGAATTGCACTTTCTGCGATACAGGTTTTTCCCGCACCCGTCGGCGCGCAGACAACCACACTTCTGCCTTCCTGAATATTTTTTATAGCATCTTCCTGAAAATCGTCCAGCTTAAAATCAAATCCGTACATAAGAAGATTTTAGCATGGAAATTAAATTAGGCATATATCTATTGATTTTCCGCTTGCCGTGCTTTTTGGTATAGTGCTGAAAGCTTCTGGTTGTCTTCAATGCGGCGTTGTACGCTTTTTCCTTGCATATCCAGATATTCTGCTATCTGGTTAAAGGTGGGTATCATTGCGTCTTTAATTCTTTGTTCTAAAATTTGTTCTATTATTATATTTTGCACTTCAATTTCATCTTTTGTAAAACCGCCGTTGGGGTTTGCACTTGTAAGCTCCCAAAGGGCTGTCAGAAGTTCGGATTTGCCTATGTGAGAAAAGAGAGTACTTTTGGTAAGTCCTGTCATATCAAGCAATTGCTTTGATGTGAGTTTTTTGCCGCTATTATAAGCCTCTATTAAAATGTTTTCGACTTCTTTTATTTTGTCTGCAATTTCATCTTTGGAGGTGTGCGGACATTTTCCTGCTCTTACCTGCTCCCAAAGTGCGCTTAATTTTGAATCTCCTTCTATTCTTCTGGAAATGTTTCCTGCTGTTATATTAATTCCTGCTTTGGTCGAAACTTCGCCGTAGGTCATTTTTTGACCGTTGTTCAATGCTGTTTCATTTAAAACTGCTTCAATTTTTTTGTTTTGAATGTTACTTTCTTCTTTGCTGCTTTGCCTGTGTGCTCTTGTGTGCTCAAAAAGTTTATTCAGGCTTGTGTTTTGTCTTATTCTTGCTTCTACAATGCTTCGTGGTATGGAAGTGCAGTCTGAAATGTATGTTGTTGTTATTTTTAAACCTTTTTCTTTTGCATTTTTCAATACTTCTTTAATCTTTCTGACTTCAAGTTTGTAGTTTTTATCTGCAAAAGCAAGAGTTTGATTTCGTAATGTTGTTAGCGTTTCGTTTGCATTAATCCTGTTTTGTACGGTTGTGCTATCTAAACTCAGCGTGTCAGCTATTTCTTTTATAAGAATTGCTTTTTTATGTTCAATTGCAAGTTCCAATTGTTTTTGAATTAAAAGAGTCTGTTCTTGTATTTCTTCTTCCGTATAGCTTGTGTGTTCTTTTGATCTTACCCAGTACCAAAGAGAATTCAGGCTCGGGTCCTGTACATAATGGTTTGCGGTTGCGGTGGATACATCAGCTCTTTTTGCAACCTCTTTAAGTTCAAGTCTTTCATTACTGTCTTTCGCTTTTTGAAGGACTAATCGGACTTTTTCCGTTTTTCTTTCTTTTTCTTTTTGTCCTTCACTTTGGATGCCACTTTGAATTCTTTGCCAAAGCGCATTTATTTCGGCATTTCTTTGAAAAAGATACCATATTTTGTCTTTACTGTAGCCTGTTTCTTTAGCAATTTCAGTAACGGTTATTTTTCTATTCTCTGCAATTGCTTTTTCAAGTAAAGAACTGACTTTATCCGCACGTCTTTTTGCCTCCTCTTTTTGCGTCTCGGAGGCGCCATTGAAAGAAGGCGGATATTTTGGATAATATAAATATGTGCTAAACCCAATCTTCATCTGCAGCGTCAATTCCCAACATTCTTTGATATGTTTCTTTTAGTGCTTCATTGGTGTCTATTCGCATTTTGACAACAGCAGGAAGCAGATCGACTTTTTTAGCCAATGCTTCTATATCCGGTTGTTTTTGATATTTTATGGAATTTATCATAATGTTCATTAATTGCCTTGTCTGCATTTCGATTTCTTCTTTAGAATAAATTTCCGGCGGGAAAATTCCTTTATCTGTTGCAATACTAAAAAGTTCGGCATCTTCATTAAAAACGAACCGTATTATTTCATGGCTAAATCCTGTCTTTTCCGATATATTTGCGTAATTGTTGTTTGAGCTGCCATATTTTAGACAACTGCTTATCTTGCTTTTTTGGGTTCTTTTTTCAAGCAAAGGGTAATTTTTTGTTTGCAATACAATTTTTTTATATAACGATGAGAGATTTGGATATTCATTAACAAGCTGTAATAATTCATCTTTTTTAAGGCCAAGATAAAAAGCCATTTCACTTTCCGTTAATTTTTGTCTTGATGTTTTAACTTTTTCGAAAAACTTTTGAGCATAAATTACACTTGTTTCTTTTCTCTGTCTTGCTTCTATTAGTCTTTTTACCTTCAATCTGTTTTGAAGTGCCCTTAATTTTTTATTTGTTGAAAGTCTCAATTTTATTATATTTATATCAAAACCTGTTATTATGCTTAATTCTTCCTCGTTTGGAAATTCCGAATTTTTCAGCGCATTATTCAAGACTGCACTAATGGCTTCAACCTCTCTGTCTTTTTGGGCAGCGCAATATGCAAATTCTTTTGGGAGAGGGGCACCTTTAAATGTCAATGTGCTGCAGCCAAAAGATATTGTATCCCGGCGAAGAGGTGCCAAATTATTATATTTCGGCAGGTATGAAATCTTTTTTTGAGCAAGGTTTATATTAAAAATTTTCACTTATTATATTTCCTGACTTCTTTGATAGAGAGCTGAGAGCCCTGCGTTTGCCTGTATGCGACGACTGACAATTTCTCGTGATAAATCTAAATATTGTGCCAATTGATAAATTGTAGCTTTTGTTCCATCTTGAATTCTTTGGTTTAAAATCCGTTCTATCATAACATTTTGAACCTCAACTTCATCTTCTGAATATTGGGCATTTGGTTTTGAACAGGTGGCCTCCCAAAGGGCAGATAATTTTTCTGATTTGCCTATACGCATAAGGGCTATTCGCTGGGTAATACCTACCATTTCCGCTAATTTTTTTGAAGTTATTTTTTCACCTCTGCTTTTTAAATCTGTTAAAATTTTTTCAATTTTTTCTGTCTGTTCTTTGATCTCATCTTCTTTCGGGCTGTGATTAATATCACTCTCGACTTTTACCTGTTGCCAGAGAGCGCTTAATTCGGGATACCTGCCTAATCTTGATTGAATTGTATTCTTTTTTAACGCTGTATATTCTGCTGCTAAATCGGAGATGGTAATCTTTTTTCCGCTCCGAATTGTTCTGTTTAAAATCGCTGCAATTTGTGCATTTTGGGCTTGAATGTCATCTTTGCTGTTATAATTGTGTTCGCGTGCTCTAATACTTTCAAAAAGTCTTTCCAGAGCTGCATTTTCGCCTATCCTCTTTTGGATAACGCTAGTGGGAATATTTGTTTTTTGCGATATATAAACCTGAGTTATTTTCAAACCGCTTTCTTTAGCTTCTTTTAGTATATCTTTAATCAGTTTGACTTCGAGTTGATAATTTTTATCAGCAAGCGATAGAGTTTGTTCTCTAAGCGTTGTAAGGGTTTCATCGGATGCAATTCTATTGTCTATAACGCCTTCTTCTATGCCTGTTGTTTCTGCTATTTCGCGTATTGTAATTGATTTCTTTTGTTCAATTGCACACTCCAGTTGTTCTTTAATTTTATTTGTCTGTTCCTGTATTTCATCCCGTGTAAAACTTGAAGAATCTTTTGTTTTAACTAAAAACCAAAGCAAAGCAAGGCTTTCATCCTTAATATAGTGTCGAACGGTACTGGATCTGAGCCCTGTTCTTTGTGAAAGTTGTTCAAGAGTTAATGTTTCAAAACTTGTTTTTGCTTCTAAAAGTGCAGCTCTGACTTTTTCTTTGTTCTTTGTCATATCTTCATCTGATGATTTATCAGAATTACTTGTGCGTACATTTTTCCATAGGGCATTTATATTATTATGATGTCTTAGAATAGATATGACTTCGCCAAGGGAAAGATGTGCTTTTTGTGCAACTTCTTCTCTTGTCATCTTTCTTTCTTCGGCAATTGCATCTTGAAGAACCGTTCTGACCTGCTCAGCTTTCTTTCCCGTCTCTTTTTGTGCTTCGCTTTTGCACTCATTGCTTTGAATTCTTTGCCAAAGGGCGTTTAATTGCGTATTTCTCTGGAAAAGATACCATACTTTATCTTTGCTGCAGCCTGCTTCTTTTGAAACTTCATCAACTGTTATTCTTCTGTTCTCTGTAATCGCTTTATTTAATACGGTGCTGACTTTTTCTTCACGCTTTCTTATTTCTTCTTTTTGTTTTGCCGAAACGCCGTTAAATGAGAAAGAAGCTTTTTGATAATGTGAATATGTGCTAATCCCAATCTTCATCTTTATCAATTCCCAATATTCTTTGATATGTTTCAAAAAGTGCCGTATTATTTTTAATTCTTATCATAACAGTGCCCGGATACAATCCTGCTTGCTGCGCCATATCTTTGATGCTTGCTTGTTCTTTTCTTTTTAAAATATTGAGCATAGTATCCATTAAGATATCATCTTGTTTTTCAATTGCTTCATCAGAGTAAATTTCGGGCGGATAAACCCTGCTTTCTATAAGGCGTTCAAAGAGGGCATTGTTTTCATTAACCCTTACCCTTATTATTTCGGGGGTAAGCTCTGCTCTTTTTGAGATGGAATCATATGTATCTTTTTTGCCCACATACTGCAAAGAGGAATTTATACTTGTAATTTGAGCTTTTCTTTCAAGTGCAGGGCAGTTTTTTATTTTTAATAAGGCATCACCATACAAAGAACCAAGACTCGGATATTCGCTAACAAGCCGTAACAGCTCATCTTTTTTAAGTCCCAAATAAAAAGCAATCTCGTTATCCGTTAATTTTTGATTTGTTTTGTTAAGCATTTCAAGAAAACCCTCGGCAGTTTGTGCTTTAATTTGATTTTCTTCTTTAATCCTTGTGCTGTTTGCAAGTTTCATATCGTTATACAGCTGTCTGATTTCATTGCTTGTTGAAAGACGCAGCTTTACAACGTAGATATCAAGACCCGTTTTTTTCGCTCAACTCTTCGGCACTCAGGATACTTGAAGTTTGAATGGCGCCATTTATGGCTGCTTTAACGGCATTAATTTCTTCCTGTTTTTGGTATACTGAATATTTTACATTTTTTGGTTTTCCTCTAAATGCAGCATTGCTAAAGGAGATGGTATCAAAAGCAAGCGGACTTAAGCCGTTGTGCTGTTCTTTTGGAGTATTGTTTTTTGGAGTATTATTCCAATTAAAATTTATATTTAATATTTTCATAATCTAACCTGTTCTTAAATTCCGTTATATGTGCTTGCTTGTTATATGTGTTCTTATGGTGGTCTTTTGGTATATAAAACGTGTAAAGGAATCCGTTTGCCAAATTGCGGGCCGGCTTATATATTTTGGCTTTCCCGATACAATGTTAAAAGTTTTTCATTCTTTTCTATAAGGCGTTTTACATAGACGTGTGTTAAATCAAGATATTGCGACATTTGATAAAATGTCGGCTTTGTTTTATCTTCAATTCCCTGCCTCAAAATGCGCTCAATCATTACATTTTGTACTTCAATTTCCTCTTCTGTGTAAACAATATTATTTTGAGAGCGGACTGCTTGCCAAAGAGCATCCAGTGTAGCGGAAGCTTTTATGTATTTGTGTAGAGTGGCTGAATTATAACCTGTCATATCGGCAAGTTCTTTTAATGTTGTATTTTTACCTTCATCCTTTAGTCTTGTTAATATTTGTGCAATTTTTTCCGTTCTTGCTGCGATTTCATCCGGCGAATACGGACCTTTGTTATTCTTTTTGATTTGCTGCCAAAGAGAAGTGATTACAGGGTTGTTATTAAGTCTTGATATGACTATATTACTTTCTATACCGGGAATATTTGAAGCCAATTCATTTTGTGTCATTTTTTGGCCGCCTGCAGCGATTTCTTTCATAACGGTTATAATTGTTGCATCCTGCTCGGCTGTTTCTTCCCTGCTTTGCTGGTTGTGTTTATACATTCTGACGCTTTCAAAAAGCCTGCTTAATTCAGGGTTTTGCTGTATTCTCGTGAAAACTGTGGTTGTGGGAATGCCTGTTGTGCTTGATATGTAAGTCTGTGTTATCTTTAAACCGCTTTCTTTTGCTTTTTTCAGTATCTTCTTAATCTTTGCAATTTCAAGCCGGCGGCTTTCGTCTTCAAATGCAAGCGTCTGTTCTCTTAATGCTGTAAGTGTTTCATCGGCATTAATTCTGTTTTGCACAACACCAATATCGATACCTCCTGCAGCCTCTGCCAGTTCATATCTTGTAATTGCTTTCTTTTGTTCAATTGCAAGCTCCAGTTGTTCTTTGATTATTTCTGTTTGCTGTTGAATTTCTTCATCGGTGTAGATAATGGGAGATTTTGCTTTAACCCAGTACCAGAGCTTATTTAGTTCTTCATTTTCACTGACATAATGGCTTACGGCGCTTCTGCCGAGCCCTGTTTTTTGTGCAAGTTCCGTAAGGCTCATATTTACGCAGTTATCTTTCGCTTCTTGAAGTATAGCTTTTAGTTCTTCAAGTTTTTTTGCTCTGGCTGCATTTGTTAATCTTGTTGAAGATGTAACCTGACTCCAAAGAACATTTAAGCTTTTATTGTTCTCCAGAATGCGATTGACAGTTTTGGTTGTGTAGCCGCTTTGGCTCACAAGCTCTTTCAGGCTCATCTTTCTTTTTTCATCAGCAGCTTTTTTAATAATTTTTCTGATATCGGCAGTGCGTTTTTTAAGCTCATCTGCCTTATCTCCGCTTATTTCGCTGCTATCTGCATTTTTGCGTGATGAGGAGCCTTTAAATGTATAAAATCGTTGGCTGTATATATTTATGTTGTTAATCTTCATACATATATTTTGCTA
The DNA here is from genome assembly GCA_910578465.1 of uncultured Vampirovibrio sp. Taxonomy (GTDB): domain Bacteria; phylum Cyanobacteriota; class Vampirovibrionia; order Gastranaerophilales; family Gastranaerophilaceae; genus MGBC122484. Next base: position 240,149 of record CAJTPW010000001.1, read on the forward strand.
AAGTATTTTTGTATATGTATGAAAACCTGTGAAAGAATATGTTTGCCCTGTTTTTTTATTTATTATTTTGTCCCGTGACAGTATTTGTTTTAACCGCTTCGGGTTTGTTTGAAGGGGCGGGCGGAGCATTTACCGCAGGAGTTTTTATTTCTTTTGCGGCGGGTGCTGCAGATTTTGTTTTAACAGTCTCCTTGGTTTCTGTTTGCGCTTTATCCATAATGGTTACGTTTATATACGGTTTTGAAAAATATTTATTTGCAACAGCCAAAATATCGGATTGGGTTACATTTAGTATTTCATTTTTGTAATCTTCAAGATGGTTTATATCATACCCGAGCGCCCCGTACCAGCCGAGAAGCCCTGCATCATCCATATTTGTTTCAAGAGAGATTAAAATGTTTCCCAAAATTTTATCCTTTGCTTCCTTAAGCTCCTGTCCCGTTACATATTCTGTTTTAAGGCGGTAAATTTCTCGAAGCATGCTTTTTTTTGCAACGTTAACATTTTTATTGTTTGTGCCGATGTATGCAACATATGCGCCGTCTCCTGCATTTTGAAGAAGGGTTGACCCTACGGAATACGCAAGACCTTGATTGTCACGAAGATTTTTAAATAATCTTGAGCTCATTCCTTCGCCCAAAATTGCATTTATTACTTTCAAGACAGCGAGATCTTTTTGATTGTAAATATTATCCGTTTTAAACCCGACAAGAACCCAGGCTGTTTTTGTATCGGGTTTAAAAATTGTTTCTTCAATATTTTCTTTTGGCGCAAACGGAGTTATTGCGACATCTTGCAGGCGAATTTCTTTTTGCTCCCTGCTTTTAAAAATATTTGTCATTTCATTGATAATTTTTTTATCATCAACGTTCCCGACAACTGTAATCACAAGGTTTTTTGGTTCTAATACTGTATTATAGTATTCAATTATTTCTTCTTTTGTGACATTCGGGATATTCTTTTGAAGAACCGTTGAATTGTTTCCATAAATACTTCCTTTAAAAGCTATGCTTTTAAACTTATCAACGGCAGTATTCAAGGCGTTGTCTTTCATTTGCTTTATGCTCGCAAGTTTGAGTTTTTTTACCTTTTCGATTTCATAGCTTGAAAACAAGGGCTCATTTACGATATCATTAAGAACAGAAAGTGCTGAATTAAGTTCGTTTGCTGTGGTTAAAAGGTTTATGTTAAAAGTGTCGTTGCCTGAGCTTAAAGAGAGTTTAATTCCTTTTTCATCCAAAATTTTTGCAAATTCATCCGCCTCCATTTTCTTTGTGCCTTTGGTTGCACTTGTTGCGGCAACGGTTGCAATTCCTGCGGTTTTTTCAACGAAGTTTCCTCCTATTGCCTGAATGTTTATTGCAACAATTGAATTTGCCGAGTTTTTCTTTATAATAAGCACAGCACCGTTTGAGAGCTTAAATTTTTCAACACCGCCTTTCTCTTCAAGTTTTTTTGCAGGCTCCGTTACAGGTTTAATGTCGCTTATTTTTTTAACCCCGGTTTCCTGCTCTTTTGGTAAAACCATTGAGATTGCACTTTTGTTTTTATCGAAGTATTTTTTTGCAACCCTTATGATATCTGCTTTTTTAACTTTTTCAATGTTGTTTAAATAATTGTCATAATACCAGGTGTTTCCCCAAAAAAGCGTTAAATAGCCAAGCTCATCCGAAATATTTGAAATTGATTCTCTTGAATAATAAGTAGAAGTTTTTATCATATTGATAGCTTTTGCTACCTGTGCATCGGTTATCCCTCCTTTTTTTATAAGGTCAATTTCTTTAAAGATTTCATCCTCAACTTTGTTTAAATTGTCAGGCTTAAATGATGCCTGAATTACAAAAAGCCCGTCATCCATAAATGTGGAATTACTTACAGTAACGGAATAAACGAGCTGTTTTTGCTCTTTTAATTTCTGGTTTAAAATTGAGCTTCTTGACTCACCCAAAATTGTAGACAATACATCAAGCGCATATCCGTCTTTATCTTCTTTAAATTTTGGAGCTTTAAAGGCGATTGCCATATAGCCCGTATTTACATCTTTTTCTTCAGAAACCCGTATCTGTTTTTGTATTTCGGGGGTTTTAGGATAAATCACATTTTCGCATATCCTGTTATTGTTTACAAAAAGCTCTGACACTTTTTTAATTGCATAATCAGGGTCAATATCGCCCACAATAACCGTTGTCATATTTTGTGGCGAATACCATTTATTGTAAAAATCGAGAATTTCTTCTCTTGAAATTGTTTCTATAACTTTATTTGAACCGATAACGGGTCTAAAATACGGATGGTACGGTTCTTTTTGGGTATAAATCAGCCTGAAAAGGTTATTATACATAACATTTGTAGGGCTGTCTTTTCCTTTTGAAATTTCTTCAAGAACAACAAGCCTTTCTTTTTCAAGCTCTTTTCTTGGAATTAAAGGGTTCAAAAGCATATCAGCATGGAGTTCCAGTGCTTTATCAAATTCTTTTGACGGGATTGTTATATAATAATGCGTAAAGTCCTTGCTTGTTGCGGCATTGGTAACTCCGCCTTTGGATTCCAATATTCTGTCAAATTCACCCGGGGGCGTTTTTTCTGTTCCCTTAAAGAAAAGGTGTTCCAAAAAGTGTGCAACACCTGAATTGTTATCATTTTCATTAATTGACCCTGTTTTTATCCAGGTGTTAATGGTTACAATTGGGTTGGTTTTAACGGGCATAACAATAACGGTTTGTCCCGAGGGAAGTTTTTGTGCCGTGTATGCTTCTTGTTCCGCAAGAGCAGGATTAAAGATGAAAACCGTTAAAAAAGTTAATATGCTCAAAAATATTTTTTTCAATTTTTAAATCCTCATTTGTTTTATGGTGAAAGTTATTATTGAAGCCTTAATGCCGGTTTTTTGGTTTTATTTTACCTTTAGTTCGCAGCACATCTGGCATGCACTGAAGGCTTCAGAGTATTTAAGGTTTTTTCTAAAACACTTAAATTTTGTTTCGTTAAATACATCTATAAGTTTTTTATCTCTAACGTTTCCTATTTTAAATGATAAACAAGGATACACATCGCCCTGTGGATTTATCATCATGTTGGAGAACGGATATTTGCAAGGATAGTAAATTTCTTTCGGGTGGCGGTTTAAATCCGCTTTATTTTCAGGGGAGAAGAAAGATTTTATCTTTCTCATTTCTTCTTCAAAGCTTCCCCCTTCAAATTTTGGCGAGAACCTTATTTTTGTTTTAGATTTTTTGCTCATTGAATTTATTTTTTTATAAACATCTTCAAAATGCTTCATATCAAAATATGGCTGTATGGGATATTCGGGCTCATAGAAAACAGGCTCAAATTCATCCCTTAGAACAGAATTTTGCTTAAGGTCATTGTTCCTTAGGAAAGATATGCTTAAAAATTCAAAACCCATTTCGGTTGTATATTCATAAAGCTTTATTAAATCGTCGATATTATTGTTTAAAACAATTGTTTTTATATCAATCATCGGCTTATTGTTATGTTTCATTCTTTTGTAATTAAGGGTTTCAAGGTTTTTTGTAATTCTGTCAAAAATTCCCTCTCTGTTTCTGTTTAAATCGTGGTTTTTGCCCCAGCCGTCTATTGAAACGGATAAAAGCATCATTTTGGATTTTATAAAGGCATCAATTATTTCTTCATCAATTAAAATTCCGTTTGTAACCACGTTTAATTTTCCAAACACTCTTTTTGATGTTTTAAAAAGGATTTCCTTAAAATCATGGCGCACAAGAGGCTCTCCCCCTACAAGCGTTACAAAAGAATATCTTGGAATTTGTTTTATAATATTAAACCATTCTTCGGTTGAAAGTTCGTTTTTCTTTCTGTCAGAACCCACATAACAATACGGGCAATTAAGGTTACATCTGTATGTCAGCTCGAAAAAATATCTTAAAGGAATTATGGCCTTTCCTTCTTTGTTATTGTATGAAAAACCGGCATAGAAATCTCTTGCCGCATCAAAAATCTTTGAATAATCCATTATTTTTAAAATTCCCCGTAAAACTTATATTTTGTATTTCTTAATTTTACTACAATATTTTTTTGTAGTAAAATCTTGTAAAGGAAGTCAAAAGAAGGATTGGTTTTAATTAATGACGGGTTTGTCTTACGAGAATTATGAGAAAATTTGGGAAGAAGCCAAAGGGATTTTGAAAGAAAAAATCCCGAATTCAACCTTTGAGCCCTGGGTTTTGCCAATTACACCCGCAAAGGAAAATGAAGAATATTTTAAAAAAGACCATCTTGTTTTAAAAAGTGATCAGTCTTTTGGGGTTTCATTTTTAAATCAGAAATATTTATCCGAAATTCAAAGTGCAATAAACCTTGTTTGCGGTGAAAACCTGCCCGTTAACCTTATTTTTGTACCATCAAACGTTAAAAAAGCACCGAAGAAAAAAGAAAAACCATCCGAACACATTGTCTTAATGAAAGAACAGATTGATAATTTAAAGCAAATGCAATCTTTCTGTGCTTTGAATTTAAAATATACCTTTGAAAATTTTGTCGTCGGCGAAAATTCACTTGTTGCATATAATGCCGCAAAGCAGGTGTCTGAGGCTCCGGGTCAGAAATTTAATCCGCTTTTTATCTCGGGCTCCGTGGGTATCGGAAAAACCCATTTAATGCAGGCAATCGGCCATAGTATTTTGAAAAATTTCCCTGATTTAAGAGTGAAATATGCAAAGGCGGAAGAATTTACAAATCAGCTTGTGGAATCCTGTTTAAACAGACAGGAGTCTACCCAGAAAATGAAGAAATTCAGGGATAAATACAGAAATGTAGATGTCTTGCTTTTGGATGATATTCAATTTGCGGAAGGCAAGAAAAGAACGGAAGAAGAAATTTTTCATACCTTTGACGCACTTTTTCATTCGGGAAAACAGATAGTATTTGCTTCAGACAGACCTATTTCATCATTTAAAAATACGCCCGACAGATTAAAAAGCAGGTATGAATGGGGTCTTATGGTAGATTTGCTTGTGCCTGATTTTAAAACAAGGGTCGAGATTATAGAAAAGCATGCCGTGCGCTCAAATTTTGAAATTTCAAAAGATGTGGCTGAATTTTTGGCTCAAACATTCGATAACAACGTCCGTGAGCTTGAAGGGGCGTATAATAAAGTAAGCGCTTATGCTTCAATCAAAGGAATTGAGCTAACCGTAGATGCTGCAAAAGAGATTCTGGGCTTGAAAGACGGGTCAAAAAAGATCACACCTGATATTATTATTGAAAAGTGCGGGGAATATTTTGGAGTTTCAAGCAAAGATATATTATCAACATCCCGCTCTAAAGAAGTTAAAAATGCCCGCCAGACGGCGATTTATTTAACACGTGAAATTTTGGATATGAGCTTTCCTTCTATCGGTGAAATTTTCAATAAAAATCATACGACAATTTTATATTCTTATGAAAAGCTGAAAAAAGATTTAATTACGGACAGAACCCTGCAAACAACTGTTTTCGAACTAGAAAAGCTTGTAAGACAATAATCTTAAAAGAACTCGGTTTAATATTAAAAGTGGCATAAATCAAAAGCGAGGTTTGATGTTATCCCCGCTTTTAAATAAATTATAAATTTTTTGCAATAATCGATTATGCGTTTACATTAACATTTTTTGCAGCCTGCGCTGCTTCGCCGTCTGCCTGTGCCATTCTTGTTTTGTTGGTTTGACCGTCTATGGCGCTACCAATAAATTTCCCTATTGCGCCGCCAATTGCCGTAAGAATTGCACCCAGTGCAAGAATTCCTGCATCTAATTTAATGTTGCTTCTGCTGCTCCCGTAGAAAGCACTTCCAATGGTAAGTGCTGCCAATGGTGCAGCACTTATTGCTGTACATACTTTTGTTGCCGTACTTGTTTTTTTATACGGATTACCGTTTTGTGTTAAGGACACGGGTTTAATTGTTGTCATTTTATTCTTTCCTCCTATTTTATGTCTTATATTTCTATAAAGTTGGATAATCGTTCTTTGTTGCTAAAATTTTACCATATTTTTACAAAAATTAATAGTTATTAACTATTAAATTATTATTAATAACCGTTAGAAAGTAACTGCAAGACAACATATAATTACCATTGGTGGTAAAATTATGGATTTAAATACAGATATTGAAAAAAAATTTGGAGCAAAGCTTGCCTATATAAGAAAAAGTAAGAAGCTTTCTCAAATAAAACTTGCAGAAATTGTCGATATGAATTTTAATTATATTGGTCAAATTGAGCGCGGGGAGGCAAACGTAACAATTAAAACCATGAAACTCCTTGCAAACGCTTTGGATGTAGAACTTAGCAAACTTTTTGACTTTACATTCTAAAATGAGACGTGGCGGCTTATTCTGCCAAGTCAAACTTAATCACGGTATTTTTTTCCTGTTCCGTAATTAAAAGCTTCCGGTTTTTATCGTCCACATTTAAACAGTAAGGCTTTTTAACCAAAAGCAATACACTTGTTTTTCCGTCCGGTGCTGCTTTTATAACATTTCCCTTATTGTAGTTTGCAATATAAATGTTATTATCGTTGTCTATTGCAATCCCGACAGGACCTCCAAGGTTATTGGGGCCGACAAAAGTTGTTTTTACGTTATCAGGGGTTATTCTGTAAACTGCATTTTGCGAAAAGCTTGCTACATAAACATTGCCCTGTTTATCAACAGCAACGCCTGACGGGGCTTGAATATTTTCAAACAAAGAACTTTTCTTTAAAGTATCTTCTTTGAGTTTTTGCTCTTGGGCAACTTCTACCTGTCTTTTTTCAACCGTATCAATCAGTTTTTCCGCTGAATCAAAATATTCGGAATAGTTTGGAATTCTATCCAAATATGTTAAAGATTTTTTTAAATATCCTCTTTTATAAAGCAGATTGCCGAGATTATACATGCTTTCATAATCTTCGGGCATGGTTTCAATCAGCTTTTCATAGGTTGCAATTGCATCGTTATAATATTTATAAGACTCCTGAATTTTAGCCAAATTGTAATATGCTTCATAAAATTTTGGGTCAAGTTCGATTGCTTTTTTGAACGCATTTATTGAGTTTTGGATTTCGTTTGAATTGTAAAAATCTATACCCTGATTATAGTATACCGTAGCACTTGGAATGCCTTGGGCATTTGCTTTCGGGGTAATGTCCATAAACAGAAAAAATAGAATTATTAAAACTGTAGTAATTAACTTTTTCATGATACTATGTATTATATCAAAAAAGGAGAAATATACAATGCAAACCTCAAAAAGATTAGACAGAATTCCGCCATATTTATTTGCAAGAATAGATGCTAAAATCGCCGAAGCGAAAGCAAAAGGTATAGATATAATTTCATTGGGTGTTGGGGATCCTGATACCCCTACAATTCAAACGGTTGTTAATTCTATGCACAAAGCAATTGATAATCCGAAAAATCATGATTATCCGCCGTATAATGGCACAAAAGCCTTTAGAGAAGCAAGTGCAAATTGGATGAAAGAAAGATTTGGAGTAGATTTAGATCCCGAAACGGAAATTTTAGCCAATATCGGTTCAAAAGAAGCCATAGCGCACGTTTTCTTTGCATTTGCAGACCCCGGGGATGTTACAATATGTCCAGATCCGGGGTATCCGGTTTATCAAAATGCCACAATTTTAGCAGGCGGAGAACCTTATTCAATGCCTCTTTTATCTGAAAATAATTTTCTGCCTGATTTTGATAAAATTCCTGAAGATGTTGCGCGTGCTGCAAAATTAATGTTTTTAAATTACCCGAATAATCCTACAGGTGCCGTTTGTGACCTTGAGTTTTACCAAAAGGCCGTAGATTTTTGTAAAAAATATGATATTTTGCTTTGCTCCGATCAGGCATACTGCGAGATGACATACGATGGGTACAAAGCTCCGTCGGTGTTTGAAGCAAACGACGCGAAAGATGTTGCAATTGAATTCTTTTCTCATTCAAAATCATACAACATGACAGGCTGGAGGGTTGGTTTTGTTGCGGGAAATAAAGACGCCATCAAGGCTTTGGGAACAATTAAGAATAATATCGATTCGGGTGTGTTTAAAGCAATTCAAGATGCCGCAATTGAAGCATATAAAGCTCCGAAGTCTGAAATAGAACGGCTTAATGCTATGTATAAGGAAAGAAAAGAAATTATGGAAAAGGGTTTAGCTGAATTGGGCTGGAATGTTAAGCCTTCAAAAGCAACCTTTTATCTCTGGCTTCCTTGTCCTGACGGTTTTACAAGTGAAGAATTTGCAACGGTAATGCTTGAAAAGGCTGCCATAGTTGTTCCCCCGGGTAATGGTTACGGTAAATACGGCGAAGGATTTTTCAGAATTGCCCTGACAAAACCTGCGGATGTTCTTCAAAAAGCGCTTTCAAGGATGAAAGAGGCAGGAATTTCTTACAATATGAAAAAAGAGAATATGTAAAATGCTAATTTTTGGAATAGAGACAAGCTGTGATGAAACGGCATGTGCGATTGTAAAAGACGGCAGAGAGGTAATTTCAAACGTTGTTGCTTCTCAAATTAAGACACACCAAGCTTTTGGAGGCGTGGTGCCCGAAGTGGCCGCAAGAGAACATCTTGACGCCATTAATGTGGTAATAGAAGAAACCTTTACTATGGCAGGGATTAAGCCTCAAGAGATTGACGCTTTTGCGTCAACTGCAGGCCCCGGGCTTGTGGGATGTCTTCTTGTCGGCCTAAATGCAGCAAAAACGCTGTCGCTTGCATATGATAAGCCGTATATTCCTGTTAATCACCTAAATGCACACGTTTGTGCAAACTTTATTGACACAAATCTTGAGCCGCCTTTTACGTGTCTTCTTGTATCAGGCGGACATACACAGGTAATCAATGTTTCGAACTACGGTCAATGTGAAATTGCAGCGTCCACAATAGACGACGCCACAGGAGAAGTGTATGATAAGGTGGCAAGACTGCTTGGTTTACCTTACCCTGGCGGGATACAGCTTGATAAGCTGGCGCAAACAGGTAATAAAACCGCATTTAAGCTTCCTGACGCAAAAGTCGGGGAAGATGAGTTCAGTTTTTCAGGATTGAAAACAGCGGTTTTAAGGCTTGTTCAGGGTTTTAAAGATGGGGAAATTCCTGTAGCGGATGTTTGTGCAAGCTTTCAGGAGAGAATTACAACAACGCTGATTGAAAAGACTGTAAAAATTGCAAAGAAAAACGGTTCAAAAACAATTGTTCTTGCAGGCGGAGTTGCCGCAAATTCAAGACTCAGGGAAAAACTATACGAACTTGAAAAACCTGAAAATGGTGCATTTAGTGTGTTTGCGCCAAAGATGAAATATTGTACCGATAATGCCGCGATGGTAGCCTCAGCTGCATTTTTTAACCCGATGAAGGTTGAAAATCCGCTTGAACTGGAAGTTTTTTCAAGAGGATAAATATAAATGCTTGCAGCAGCCCTATTTTAACGGTCTAAAGCAGGGCGGGTTAATATTATTCAACCTTTAAAACTTTGGCGCTGCCTGATTTATCAAGTTTAATTACGGCTATTCCGCCTTTTTGTAAGCGTTTTTCAATATCTTTTGCCTCTTGTTCTTTTGTAAAGAGGTTTTCTATGCCGTATTTAATAATAAGGGTGTCAAGACTTTTGTTATTCCCGTAAGTTCGCCTTATAAAATCAACTTTTCCTTTTATATAAGGGTTTTTAGAGGGTTTAAATTTGTAAACGCTTTGTGCCGCATAGATTTCACCCTCTTTTATTAATGTGACATAAACCGTTTCATCCCTTTTGAAATCTGCATTTTCCTCCACCTGAATTTCCGAGATGTCATAATTTAGTGCTACATATTGCCCCCTTAAAAGATCTCTCGGGTCTACAGGTTTTACATTCAGGCGGATTTCATCCCCCGTTAAAAATACTTTTTCGTTTATTCCGACAAAAAACAAGGCTAAAATAAGCCAAAAACCAAGTATAATGAGAGTTTTGGTTTTATTGCCCATCATTTTTACCTTCCTTATTGTTGCTTAAGGTTGTATCTTCTTGTTTTGTAAGCGTCTTTTTCTGCTTTTCAAGGTAAATTCCAAGGGAGACAAGAATAATGCCGCCAAGGAAGAAGAAAAGTGCCTTATCAAGAAGATGATAGCTTATTTTGAAGTACAAAACACTGATATAGATTAATGTAAAGTAGTTTGCACGGGTAACAAGCCTTGTATCCCGCGCTTTATAGCCAAAGTGGTATAAGGTAAAAATCATTGAGGCAAGGGTAATATTTGAACCCAAAATATTTATTACAGCAAAAATTCCGCTGCTTAAATTCGGGATATTTAAAAGCAGACAAAAAGCTGAAATTGAGGCAAGAATTATGCTTTCCGTTTTTATAATGCTGTCTTTCTTTTTGTTTAAAACAAAGTTTAACAGGGTAAAAATCAGGAATATTGCAGGAAGTATGGGCCCTAAAACCTTTGGCATGTCTGTATCTTCTGTGACCCAAAACATTGAAATTAATGTGAAATACAGTACCACGGTGGATACAGCTTTATAGGCAGGTGTAAATTCGCTGAAATTTTTTTTGACAATCGGAATATTTGCAAAATTATACAGAATAAGCCCAAATACAATCGGGGTTAAATAAGCGAGCTTATATATGTTTGGAATGCTAAAATAGGCAGCAATAAAAAGCACAATTGAAAGGTTATTTATGCTCTTTTTCTTAAATAAAAATGCGACAGGGAGAACGCTTACAAGCCAAAGGAAGAAAATTCCGAAGTTGCTGTCTGTCGGAAGGTTGTAAATTTGTCCGATAAGAGCCCAAACTCCTCCTATAAGAAGGGTTGAAAGGAATATTAAAACGCTTCCGAGTCTTTTAAAGCCTGTTTTAACATAAGAAAACCAATACCCAAGGCCAAAACAAGCGAAAGTTACAATCAGGGCAGCTGAAATTTTTGCAAACCTTGAATAAAAAAGTCTTAAAATCCAATCATTTGCCGCAATAAAACTTATGGCGCCAATTCCTATTAAAATTGCCCCGATGGTATAAAGGGTGATATTCATTTTTAAACGGGCGGATTTTTCTTTTTCCTGCTTAATATCGGAAAGGATGATATCTGCCTGTTTTTCATCTATATAGCCTTTTTTAAGCCACTTTTTAACTTGATTTTCCAAAAGGAAACTCCGTATCTTATTGATAAAAGCTGTGTATAAAGACTATTCAGCTTTTTCTATTATGTTTTTACCTTTAGAATTAATTTCGTTTTCAAGTTTTTCTATGAAATCATCCGCATTAAATGTGCCAAACGGCCCCCTGCCTCTTGCACGCACGGCAACCGTGCCGTCTGCAATTTCTTTGTCCCCCAAAACAAGCACGTACGGGATTTTTTTATTTTGCAGATTGTCTCTAATTTTATAATTCATAGATTCGGAACGATCATCAAGTGTCACGCGGATACCTTTGTCTTTAAGCTTTTTAAATACGGTATCGCATGCTTCAATGTGCCTGTCTGCAATGGGTACGACCGCAGCCTGAATTGGTGCAAGCCAGGCAGGGAAAGCGCCTGCAAAGTGTTCAATTAATATTCCGTGAAATCTTTCCATAGATCCGAAAACTACCCTGTGAAGCATTATAGGTGTTTTTAATTCGCCGTCCTTGTCCTGATATTTAAGGTCAAATCTTATAGGCAGGTTAAAATCCAATTGAATTGTGGCACATTGCCAAGTTCTTCCGATTGCATCTTTAAATTTAAAGTCGATTTTTGGCCCGTAAAACGCGCCGTCACCTTCGTTGATGTCATATTTCATTCCGCGTTTATCAAGAGCTTCTTTAAGCCCGGCTTCTGCCATATTCCAGTGTTCAAGGTCACCTACATAGCTTTCGGGGCGGGTTGAAAGTTCTACTTCAAATGTCATATTAAAGATACTCATTGCATCTTGAACAAAATCAATAATTTCATTAATTTCATTTACAATCTGTTCGGGTGTGCAGAAAATATGAGCATCATCCTGTGTAAAGCCCTGAACACGGGTAAGCCCTCCAAGAGCGCCTGATTTTTCTTTGCGATAAACCGTTCCAAGCTCCGCCATTCTTATGGGCAAATCACGATATGAGCGCCTTTGGGCAGCATAAATTAAAATATGAAAAGGACAGTTCATTGGTTTTATAATAAACTGGTCATCTTCTTCATTTTCTTTTTGAACAAAGAACATATTTTCGCGGTAATGGTCAATATGCCCTGAAACTTCCCAGAGCTTGCTTTTTGCAATTTGCGGAGTGTTTACGATTACATACCCTCTTTTTCTGTGTTCTTCTCTCCAGTAATTTTCAATGTTTTCGCGTACCACGGCTAAATTCGGGTGCCATAAAACAAGTCCTGCACCGATTTCATCGTGCACGGAGAATAAATCCAATTCTTTGCCGAGTTTTCTATGGTCTCTTTTTTTAGCTTCTTCAAGCATTGTTAAATATTCTTTTAATTCATCCTTAGAAGCAAAAGCTGTCGCATAAATTCTTTGAAGCATTTTGTTCTTCTCGGAACCTCTCCAATAGGCACCTGCAACGGATAGAAGTTTAAAAGCCTTTATTTTTCTTGTGTTTTCAAGGTGCGGGCCAGAGCAAAGGTCGTTAAATAAAACGTTTCCATCCTTATCTTTTGTTAAATAAAGAGTCGGATTGTCATTTCTGTGCTCTTCCAAAAGCTCTGCCTTGTAAATTTCACCCTGGGCTTTAAATTCGTCAATTTGAGCCTGCACATCAGGGATAACATATTTTTCAAACCTTAAATCCTTATCAACGAGTTTTTTCATCTCTTTTTCGATATTTTCAAGGCTTTCTTCATTCAGGGTGACACCTTCAATATCGAAGTCATAATAAAAACCGTTATCAATTGCAGGACCTATTGCAAGCTTTGCATTCGGGTACAGGTTTTGCACTGCCTGCGCCATAATATGAGAGCAAGAGTGTCTTAAGGTATGCAGTTCCTGTGCTTTTATATCTTTTTCATCCATAATGTTATCCTCTTTTAAACGTTTTTATGTATACAAAATTTTACCACAAAAAAAGAGGGTCAAAGCAAATAGTCAGCTTCAAATATTTGCAACGAAGACAGGGCGGTCTGTTGCACATCAACATAAAACCTGAGAGATTAATGCATCATGCTTCGCAACAGTCTTCTTTTGCAAATATTTTTCGCCCATAATAATAAAATAATCATAAAAAAATCCGCCTTTCTTTTAAAAGAAACTGGCGGAAATTTTTTTCTACTCCATAATCCATCAATTTAATGATTACATCTTTATTTTCGTCTGAAATTCATAACGGCCTTGTTATTCAGAGCGATTAATTCCATTGAACTCCAGAAATCATTCGGAGACAATGTTGACTTGGCGTCAAGATTTACCGTTACCTTTGTGGCATACATCTGAGCCAATTTTTTATCTATGCTGTCTGTTGGTGTAACTGCCATTTTATCTTGCTTTCGATTAACTTCGTCTTACATATATATAAAGTATATATGAAGTATCTAATTTCGCTAAAGCGTTCTTTTGTTACATAAGTTTACAAAAACTTAAACATTTTAATTATTGGCGTGAAACACAGGGTTTATGGTATAATTTTTTCACAAATAATTATATGAGTTGGGGAGAAAAAATATGAAAAAATACAGAATAGGCGTGGATATTGGCGGTACAAACATTAAGATTGCACTTGTTGATTTGGACGGTAAAATTGTTTATTCAAACACAACGCCTACCCGTGCAGACCTTGGCTATGAGCATACTCTTGGAAATATTAAGCTTGCAATTTCGGATTTAATGAAAGAAACAAACGAAACAAAAGATACAATTGAGGCTATAGGCTTTGGTTTTCCGGGGCAAATTGATTATCAGGCAGGAGTTGTAAGATTATTGCCGAATATGCCGGGCTGGGTTGATATTCCTGTTGCGGAAATTATGCAAAAAGAGTTTGGAATACCGACACGCCTTGATAATGACGTTCGTGTTGCAACACTGGGTGAGTTAAAATATGGCGCAGGAAAAGGCTGTACAAACCTTGTTTGTATAACAGTCGGAACAGGTATCGGTTCAGGGCTTGTTATAAACGGAAAACTTGCACGCGGGGCAAAAAATGCGGCAGGCGAAATCGGTCACATCAAGCTTTCAATGCATGACGGCCCCCTTTGCGGCTGCGGAGATTTCGGGTGTTTTGAAGCTTATGCTTCAGGCCCTGCAATAGTTCAGATGGCAAAAGAATATATTATGGGCGGAAAATCATCCAAATTTAAAGAGCTTGCAACGGAAGAATTGAGCCCGTATATCGTGGCACAGGCTGCTTTGCAGGGAGATGTGGTTGCAAAACAGATTTATAGAAAAATCGGCGAAATCATAGGCCTCGGGCTCACATCCGTGATTAATCTTTTAAACCCCGAAAAGGTAATCATCGGGGGCGGCGTTGCGGATGCAGGTGATATTTTGCTTGATCCCATCAGAGAAGTGGTTGCAAAAAGAGCTATGCCGATACAGGCGGCTGCCGTTAAAATTGTTCCTGCAGAGCTTGGAAATACGGCGGGCGTAATTGGTGCAAGTCTTTTAATTGAAAGCTAGAACCCAAAAAAAAAGGGGGAGCGGCATAAATGCTGCAAATAAAATAAAGAAAATGAGGACAAGGCGTGCCTGTATATTTGTTTTGGGGCGATGAAGATTTCACGCTTGAAAATGAGATAAGAAGCATAAAAGATGAAGTTTTGGGCGGCGGAAATTCGACTGATATCGAAATTTCGCCCCTAAATTACAGGTGCCTTGATAATCCTGATTTTAAGGCTTTAATCGACGCTCTTCGGGCACAGCCTATGATGTTTGGAGATATTGTATACAAAATAAGGGCTGATAAATATTTCTTAGAGACAACAAAAAAAGTAAAACTCGATGATAAACAGACGGATGAAGTCATAAAAGCACTTGACTTAGTATCGGAGCGGGTGCATATCGTTTTAACCTGTCCCATTGAAAAAGGAGACAGAAAAAAACCCGATTCAAGGAAGAAGCTTTATAAAGCCGTGCAAAAAGTCGGCAGTATAAAAGAATTTACAGCATTTAAAGCCTATGAAGAGTATAAGATTCTTCCCGTTTTAAAAACGATGGTGCAAAAAGCAGGGCTAAAGGCTGATAATTCGGTTTTAACATTGATTATAAGAGAAATTGGCCCCTCCTTAAGGGATTTAAACACGGCTCTTGAAAAGATAAAACTTATAATCCACCCTGAAAAAATCATAACGGAAAATGCCGTAAAAGAAGCAGGCGGCGAAGGCAGAAACGTATTTTTAATAAATGATTTGATATTGGACGGTAAATATACGGAAGCTGTTTTTGAAATTTCAAAAATGCTCGATAAGTCGCATTATTTAGAGATTTTAGCCTTTTTGCAGAGTTCTTTTTCAAAGCTTTTGATGACAAAGGTTTATTCAAATTCCATGTCAAGCTTTGATATAGCAAGGAAAACAGGGCAAAATGAGTATGCAGTAAAAAAGAGTCTGGAAAAGCTTGGCAAAATTTCTCTAAATGAGCTCATAAGAATAAAACAAGGGTTGACGGAGGCTGAATATAAAATTAAAAACGGTGCTGCAGAGCCTTTGCTTGCTTTTGAATGTGCGCTTTTGGATAAAAGCTTTGGCAAAACCTTGTCGGACAGCACTTTGGATGAAACAGGAGGTGCCCTGTGACAGATTTAATTAATCCTCTTTTAAAAGAAAAATTTCCTTTTGTTTCAAACTATTTTGAAACCATGGTTAAAACGGATGTTGATAAATTCCCGCAGGCAATTGTTTTTGAAGGATTGGATACTATAGGGCAATATATGTTTTCTATGGAGCTTGCAAGAGTTCTAAACTGTATAGAAACTGTTAAAACCCCGAATTGCTCCTGTATTAATTGCGCTTGGATACGGGATGTTAAACATCCGAGCGTTAATATCGTATCCCCGATTAATTTTAAAGATGACGCCTCAAAGACCGTTATATCAATCAATCAGGCAAAAAAAGTTATTTCCTCTTTAAGAGAAACAAGTGATTATCACAGGGTATTTATATTTTGTGATGCAAAGGTAAAACAAAGGAGCGTTGCTGAAAGTATTTCGGCAAAAGAATTTGAGTCTCTCGGGTTTAATTTTCCCGAAGAGAATTGGACACCTATGTCTTTAAGTTCAAAGGTTTTTAAATCGGAAGCCTCGAATTCTCTTTTAAAATCAATAGAAGAACCGCCAAAAAGAACGACATTTATATTTTTGACTCAAAACCGTGAAGATTTAATATCGACAATAGTGTCCCGTTCTGTTGTGTTTAAACTTTCCGCACCAAAGCCGAAACCTTCGCTTAAAAACGGGAATATAGCGGCACTTTTGGGCGTGTATCCGAATCTTGATATTCAAAGTGCTCTTGAAATTTCAGGAGAAATTGAGGCATATTTAAAGTCTGAAGGTGCTGATATTTTTGATTTTCTGAATGATTTTCAGGAATATGCTCTATCGTTTCTAAAGGGAAACATTAATAATAAAGCAGCTTTGAATGTGTTTAATCTTCATATAAAACTTATTCAAAGGGCTAAAAAAAGATTAAAAGCTTCAATGAGCCCCAGGGTTGTGCTTGAAAGTCTTTTTATTGATATTGCGCAAAGTTCTAAGACTTCAAGCGGAGAAAGGATTTTATGAATGACGCTGAAAAAAGTATAATTGCGCTTTCCGTTCCGACAGGTGTCGGCGCCGAAATCGGGGGATATGCAGGGGATGCGGGTTTTGTTGCTCGAGAATTTTCAAAATATTTCAAGGTTATAGTAAATCCTAATGTTGTAAATGCAGGAATTTTAAGCGCCGTAAATAATAATATGCTCTATGTTGAGGGGTATGCTTTTGATGAATTTTTTGCTGGGAATATAAATTTAAAACCGATTGATAATAAAAGTTCTGATGTGTGTTTTAATAAAATCGGCGTTATATTGGATAAATCAATCCCCGATGATATTTTAAACCTTCATCTGAATACAATTGACGCTATGAAAATTGTTAAAGGATATGATATTCCTTATTATGAAATAACGGATGAGCCTGTTGGTGTTTGTCTTTCGATTGATAAAACAGGGATTTCGACAGGCAGAATAGAAAATGAGCAAACATTAAAAAGGGCCGCAAAGAAGCTTGTTGAAAAAGGGTGCGGAGCACTCGCCGTTGTATGTTTCTTTGGGGATGAGTGTGAAGATATAAACTATGAAAACGGGGATGGTGTTGATCCTATTGGCGGTATTGAAGCTGTAATTTCTCACTATTTAACAAAAGAATTTATGCTTCCCTGTGCGCATTCACCTGCTTTTTCAGGGCTTGATATAACGTTTAAAAGAGTGAATTATAAAGTTTCATCGGAATTTATATCTTCTACCTATTTACCCTGTATTTTGGACGGGCTTTCAATCGCGCCTTCTTTTTTAAAGAAGGAAGAAAATGCAATTTCAAGAAATGAGGTTAAATCATTAATTGTTCCATCGGATGCATTGGGTTCAAAAGCCGTATTGTCTGCTGTTGAGGCGGGGATTTTGGTTTGTGCGGTCAACAACAAGACCGTCCTTTCAATTGATTGCAAGAAGCTTTTCAAAAATGCTATAATGAAAAATGTAAAAGAATTTTCAAGCTATCGGAATTGTTTAGATTTTATAAGGGAAAGATATGAAAAAAGATAAAATCTTTAAAAATATTAAGGCAAATGACCGCTCTGGTTTTAAAAAAGGCTGGACAATGGTTGAATTGTGCGTTGCAATGATTGCCCTTGCAATTCTTGTCGGAGTTTCAATTCAATCTATAAAACCGAAGAAATTTTTAATCGGGCCTTTTGCTTATGCCGGTGTTAAGAATTTACGTGCTGTAAACTTTGAAATTATTGATAAGTGCAATAAAAATACAGGTTCTAATTATCTTGTATACGGTTGCGAGCCAAATCAGGGGCTTCCTGACGCACCTTCGGCCGTTCCTGCAATGCAAAGTGCATATAATACAGACCCTTCAAAATATACGAGCGGACTTCCGAGCGAAGCAAATATGGATGATCCGTATTGTTTTGAAGTTGCAAACGGATTTAGCCTTATAGGCGATACCGTAAATTGTAAATATATGAGCGGTAATAATACGGAAATAAAACTTCCAAAAGGAAACGGTAAAGGTGAAAACGCGGGTGTTCCAAACTTCCAGGCTTCAAATATGGTAGCGTATTATCATCTTGAATCTCCGTGGGTAAAAATTGTGAAGGGCGCCGCAACGGAAGGCAGTGAAGACGCTTTTAATGCAACCGATGATACGGATTTTTATAAACAAATCTTTATCGATGTAAACGGAAATGACAGGCCGAATAAAATTGGCGAAGACCAATTCCCGATAAGGATATATAAGCTTGGCGGCGAAATAATTCCCGGTTTTTGCGGGGATGGCCGTACTTCAAGCGCAAGCAACGGTGTTTATAACAGCGAAAAGCACCCCGATGAAACAAGCGGAAATTATAAAGACAGATGTTCTGCCAATAATATAGATAATCCTCTTACTTTGTCAAACTGGCAGGAAGAAAACTATCCTTTTGCATACAATTTATACAGAAGCTATTCGGATGAAGACAATCCTGATGAAAGACACTCTTCAAGAGAGCTTCTTGGAGCAAGCTATAAAGAAGCAGCCTGCAAGGGCGGAAGACATAATGTGCTTCCAAGAGAAGAATGTGACAGGTATAAAAACAGCAATCCTGATAAATACAGTAATGCAAATTTGTATAATACGGAGCCCGAGTATGGTGTCGGCGTGTTGAAAAACTGCACCGAGGGAGAAGTTTCCGCATTTTGTGTTGTAAGAATTGCAAAACCAAATATGCCCGGGTTGTTCAAACTTCCTATTCTGTAAGATGAATAAAAATATTTTAAAAACTCCATGCTTTCTTAACAGGGCATGGAGTTTTTGGCATGGGAAAGGGATTTTGTTTGAAAATTTTGGCATGGTTTGGCATGGAAAAACCCGAATTTTTTTAAAAAATACTCAACAAATAGCTTAATAAAATTTAACCTGATTATTTATTTAAATCAGGGTGATTTTACCACAGGTTGTGTATTTCAAGTGTTCATTAAGAATATTAAAGAAATGTAATTGTAAAATTTGTTGTATAAGTGTTAAATACACTAAAAATAGGATTAAAACGGTGTTCTACAAGTGTAAAATACTAAAGTTAGATAAAGTTTTTAAATTAATAATTGCCATTCATAAGCCTTTTAGTTTACTATAGATAGTGTGAGATGAACAATTATTTAATTGTTCAGTGTTGGAGGAAACGTGTTAGAAAACGGATACATTCAAATTTACACAGGAGACGGAAAGGGTAAAACAACAGCAAGCCTCGGATTGGCTCTAAGGGCGCTGGGACATGGCTGGAAGGTCTTAATTATTCAATTTGCAAAGGGTGATAAAGGTACAACTTATGGGGAAATTGCTTCCTCCGGCCGTTTTGCAGATAACCTTGAAGTTGTTCAGTTTGGTTTAGACAGAGTTTGTTATTCCCATAACTTAAATATGGATGATTATAAAGAATCCAAAAAAGGCTGGGAATTTGCAAAAGAAGCAATTCAAAGCGGAAAATACGGACTTATAATTTTAGATGAAATTAATGTTTGTATTGACCTTGGCATGATAAAAGTTCAGGATGTAAAAAATACGTTGTTGAATAAGCCAAAAAGCTTGGAAATAGTTTTAACGGGAAGACGTGCAAATCAGGAACTGGTTGCTATGGCTCATCTTGTAACCGAAATGCAGCCTGTTAAACATTATTTTGATATAGGAGTTATGGCCCGAAGAGGCATTGAATACTAGGGCTATTGGAGTGACAAGAGGAAGACACAAGAGAAAAATTGAATATTAAATTTGCAGCAATATTTTTTTATGCTACAATTATATTCAAATGAAGTTATGAAAAAGATTTTTAATGGGGAAATGGGGGTTTTGAAAACTCCCTTTTTTTTATTCCTTTCGCATTCATCTTATTTTAAAAGAAGATTTTTTAAAATTGCCTCTTTGGATAATAACTTTTTAAAAACAGCATAAATTCTTAATTAATTCGAATTTATCATCTCAAGTTTTTTAGCTCTTGTAAGCCGTTTTATCCTGTATTCTTCTTTCATTGCTTCGGATTTTGTTTCATATTCTTTTGTGTACAAAATTTTAACAGGCTTGTTTGCATTTGTGTATTTTGCCCCCTTGCCTCCGGTTAATCCCTTGCTTTTGCTGCTGTCAACATTTTTGTCGTTAGAGCAGCTCATATTTTTTTTATGCGAACCTTCAAGATGTTCCTTGTATCGCCTTTGAACATCTGTTGTAATTCCTGTATATATCGTTCCTCGCTCTGTTTCAAGCATGTAGACAAAGTATGTCACAAAGTGCCTTCTTTACTTCCTTGTAGCTTTCAAGCGTTACCAAAACCTGTCTGTATTTTGATGCGTTTTTAACCTTTGATATATAAAAACCGTAAAATTTTCTCATAAATTTAATGCCGTTAATTTCGCCCCTAAGCTCGATTTCATCTTCAATATGTTCAATCAGCATATTGATTTTTTCATCCAATTCGGGCTCAGCTAAAATTTCGCCTGTTTTAAACCAGTGCTCAATTCTTGAAGCGAGTGTAAAATCTCCCATAAGTCCGCGGCCGATTGAAACACCGTCCGCTTTTGTAATTTCAAGACATTTAGCTGCATCTTCGACGGTTTTAATATCTCCGTTTGCAAACACGGGAATATCAAGCTCTTTTTTTAATTCCCCGATGGCCCTCCAATCGGAAACCCCCGAATACAATTGGCTTCTGCACCTTCCATGGAGCGTTACAAAGTCTGCTCCCGCTTTTTGCATTAATTTGCCGAACTCTATAAAATTTCTATGTTCCATATCCCATCCGAGCCTGAATTTAACACTCATCGGGATATTAATGTTTTCTTTTACTTTGGCTGCAATCTCATATGCCAATTCGGGTGTTCTCATAAGCCCTGAGCCGTCGTTTGATTTTACAACCTTGTTTACGGGACAACCGCAGTTTATATCTATAACGCTTGCACGTTTTTCAAGAAGCTTTGCCGCATTTACCATTAAATCAGGCTTGTGTCCGACAATTTGAAAAGAGAGCGGATATTCTTCTTCCTTAAAGTCTGCGATTTTTGGGTTCGGGACATTTTTTAAAGCTTCAGATGACAGCATTTCGGTTGATAAAAGACATTTTGAGCCGTATCGTCTTACAAGGTTTCTGTATACTATGTCTGAAATCCCCGCAAGAGGGGCTTGTATTACCCTTATATCTTTAATATTAAAATCTTTCTTCATCTCTTCCTTTTGTTGAATTGTGCGGTTTTTTGTTTCCGCGGTGCGGTTTATTTTTGCCCCAAATATTCTTTTAATTCCTTCAGTCTTGATTTTACATATTTTGTAGAATCATCCTCCGTGCCGTCAGTGGATTTTAAGGCTAAATATTTATCATAGTACGGTACTGCTTCATTATATTTTTCTTTTGTATCAAGCGCAACTGCAAGCATATAATAAGCAAGAGAGAAACTGCCATCCGAATTTATCGCTTTCTTATATTCTTCAATGGCGCCGTCAGGATTTTTGGTGTCATCAAGCACGGCGCCTTTGTAATAGTGTGCGTAAGCGTTTTTCGGGTTTGATGCAAGAATTTTATCAAGCAAGGTTAAGCATTCTTTGTAATTTTTCTTTTCATAAAAATTTATTGCCATATCAAGGTCCTTGCCTTCCACTCCCTGTTTCAGGCTTGCGATTGCTGTTTTTGCGTCCTGATTACTTGGTTCAATCGATAATATTTTGTTTAAATATTCCATTGCGGCAGGTGTATTCTGCAGATTAACATAAGAATTTGCGACAAAATACATAGCTTTTGTGTCGTTTGGAGTTTTTTCAAGTACGCGTTTAAAATACTCAATAGCTTTTTCATTGTTATCAAGTTCAAAGTAGCAGGAAGCTATCGAATACAAAACTTCGGGGGTTTGAATTTTAATTTTCAAATAATTTTCAAGTGCCATCCTGTAATCCCCGGCGTTAAAATATTTAACCGCACTATTGTACAGATTTCCTGCCTCTTCTGTTTGGATATCTTTTTTCATTGAAAGAAGCTCTTTATTGTTTGGTATGTTTGAAAGCCCGTGACTTATTGCGGCATCTGCTTTTATGGTATCATTTTGAAGCCTGTAAATTTGTCCGATATTAATATACGGTTCGGGCATTTTCGGGTTTATGGCTATTGCTTTTTTGTAAAATGCTATAGCATCTGCGTAGTTTTTATTTTTGTGCAGTTCATAAGCATAGTTAAACTGTTTATCATAATCATACGGGTTATTCAGAGCGTCTTCTTTTAAATATGAAGCAAGAGCCTCACCTGAAAGATTTGATACAATTGAAGCTATGCCGTTTTTAGCATCGATATTGTCACTTTGAATCTTAAGCACCTTTTTATATTCATTGAGCGCGTTTGTATTGTCACCAAGCTTTCTGTAAGCATCTGCCTTATAGAATAAGGGCTTTATATCATTCGGGTTTTTTGATAACATCATATCGTAGATATCAAGTGCGCCCTGATAATTTTTCGTTTCCAGATATAAAGAAGCAAGGTTTGTAAGAACAACGGGGTTGTTCGGGTTTATATCCTGTGCTTTAACATATTGTGCGCGCGCAAGTTCATATTGTTTTTGTTTTTGATAAAGCGCACCGAGGTTTATTAGCGCTTCCGCATTTTTCGGGTTTGAAGCAATTCTTGCGCTCCAGAGGTTTTTAAGTGCGGTTTGAACTTCGGGGGAGTTGTCTGAATACTTAAAGGCGAGAGAATATTCATCGTTTGCGGCATCGAAATTTTGAATGTCATCTAAAATTAAGGCATATTTATAATGTGCCATTGCATTTTCGGGTTTTAATTTTACTGCGGTACGAATATTTTCTATTGCCATTTGCTGGTTGTTTAAGCTTTTATAAATATCGGACAGTATGAATGCTGTGTCATATGCGTGTTTTCCGCCTGCGTTTTTTAATTTATTAAAGTCATACCCCGCAGCCGCGATTTCTCCCTGTGCTCTCAGGTTTTTAGCATTTGTAAATTTTGCGTCTGTGCCAAGGTTTTCATAAGCTTTTAAAAGTCTGTTTAAATCACCTTCGGCTTGTGAAATTTTGCTGATATCAACCCCTTTGTTTCCTTCTGACCAGTATTTCATGTAAAAAAGGGCGGATTTTAGATCGTTAATTGCTTTTTTGGGTTGTTTTTCCGTGTTTTGAAAATATTGTGCCCTTGCAAGATATGCTGTATAAAGAGCATTGTTTACATTTGTATCGTAGGGAACAAACCTTAAAACCTTTTTAAATTCATTGATTGCAGATGTATATTTCTTTTCTTTAAAAAGAGTTACGGCATTATTATAATATACGTTGTATCTTTCTTTGATATCGGCTTCTGCGGAATATGCCGCCGTATTATTTATAAGGGCTGTCATTAAAAGAAAAGAGGCAAAATATACTCTGTTTTTGTTCATTTGATTTTCCTTTGTCGATATATGTTTAAGGCACCTACAATTATACTACAAGTCGAATTTTATCTTATAATCTTTAGGTGTCATTTTTGGTATAATTAACTTAAATTAAAAAGAGGAAAATTTTATGAAATTAAACCATATAAATCATGATTCTGCAAAGCTCCTGCTTTTTTTTGGCGGGTTTTATACGGATTATAACTGTTTTGAAGAGTTTGATACAAAAACATCCGACATTCTTTTTATAAACGATTATTCAAAAATGGATTTTGAAGAATTAAGATATTTTGAGTTTACACCATATTCTGAAATTAACCTTCTTGCTTATTCATACGGGGTTTGGGCGGCAAATGAGGCGTGGCTTTCAAGAAGTTTGCCGACAGAAATAAACAAAAGCGTTGCAATATCAGGCACCTTCTGTCCTGTGCATACGGTGTTTGGAATAAATCCCAAGGTTTATAATATTATGCTGAATGCGCTAAGTGTGCAAACTATTGCAAATTTTAAACAAAATATGTTTGCAAACTGCAGCAAGAATGATTCGGATATTAAATCGGCCGACAGAACCCTTGAAAACCTGAGGGAAGAACTTATAAATATTAAGGCAAATTCAAAAGAGTGTGCTATGGAAGACGGGTTTCAATTTGATACGGTTATATTAACCAGAAACGATAAAATTTTTCCTTTCAGGGCGCAGGAAAACTTCTTTGAAAACCACCCGCATAAGGTAGTATTGGAGACGGGGCATTTTCCTTTCTTTGAATTTGAAACATTTGATAACATTCTGGAAGCTTAATCTATACGGGTTTTAAGAAATGAATTTTGTTAAAGCAAAAGATACATACAGAAAAAATGCAGTAATTCAAAATAAGATGGCAAAAAAGCTCTTTTTGGAGACGGTAAACAATTTTGGGAACAAATTTAACAGTGTTTTTGAAATCGGCTGCGGCACAGGGTTTTTAACGGATGAAATCTGTAATGGGCTTGAATATGATAAACTTTTTTTAAACGATATAACAGAAAATTTCACCGGGGCTGTACCTTTTAGGTTTTATAAAGGGGACATTTTAAATATTGAAATCGATGAAAGGTTTGATTTAATAATATCCAATGCCGCATTTCAGTGGATAGAAGATAAAAATCTGCTTTTTTCAAAGCTTTATGAACTTTTAAAAGATGATGGAATTTTAGCCTTTACGACATTTGGGAAGGAGAATTTTTCACAAATTAAGGATATTTCAGGTTTCGGGTTGAAATATGAAAATTTGGAGTCTTTAATAGAAAAAACAGGGTTTAAGACCCTTTATTTTGAAGAGGAGCTTGAAACCCTGTATTTTACAAGTGTGCAAAAGATTTTAGAGCATATAAAATTAACAGGTGTTCAGACAAGTGCTAATTGTCTTTGGACAAGGAGTAAGTTTGAAGCGTTTAAAGAAGAATATTTAAAGCATTTTTCCGATAACAACGGTGTAGAATTAACCTATCACCCGCAGTATTTTATTTTGGCGAAAGCTTAAATTCGGCTTGTTCGGTCCAAGGTAAGATGTTTAAAACGAAGACGCAGTCCCGTTTTATGTTTTTTCTTGGAGTTTTTGAACCTTCGCCCCCAAGCCTCTTTTACGGTCTTCTTATTTAAACATCTTACCTTGGACCTTTGTGCAATCTTACACGATATAACAAGCCAAAAGTTCGCGGGCAATGGATGAAGAGTGAATTTTTCTTATTGCACGCTTTTCCATCTGTCTTATGCATTCTTTTGTAACGCCGTACATATTGCCGATTTCTTCCAGTGTTTTTCTTGCGTCGCCCTTTAGCCCGAATCTTAGTGTTATTACTTCTTTCTCTCTGTCTTTCAGCGTATTTAGGGCAATTTTTATATCATGCTTTAAATCTTCATATTCGATTGTTTTTTCAACATTTTGTTTTACATCTTCAATAATTTCAGACAGTGTCATCTGGTTGTCTTCGTTTGCGTCGGCTGAGGCTTCAAGAGAAAGTGCTTTTGTATATGCACCAAGGAAAGTGTCGATTTTTTCTTCGGATATTCCCATTTTGTTTGCAACAACGGAAGGTTTTATTGTGCAATTGTATTTTTGTTCAAGGGAATGTTTAATCTTTTTATATTTTGATAAGGTTTCTTGAATGTAAACGGGGATTTTCATACAGTGAGACTGTTCTGAAATTGCTTTAAACATTGCCTGTTTAATCCACCATGTGGCATAGGTTGAAAATTTGTATCCGAGCTTCCAGTTAAATTTATCAACTGCAGCCATAAGTCCTAAATTGCCTTCCTGAATTAAATCGAACATTGAAAGCCCTGAAACATGGATTGATTTTCTTGCAATGTTTATTACAAGCTTTAAATTTGCCTGAATTAATTTTTTCTTGGCTTCTTCGTTTCCAAGCGCTGAAAGCCTTGCAAGTTCTTTTTCTTCGGTTGTTGTTAAAACGGGAAGCTTTGAAATTCTTTTAACATAAAAATTTAGAGAATCATCAAGCGCAAGGTTTGAATTAAAGAGTGAATTTGTTTGTCTTGTTTTGTAATTTTGGGTTTGAGCGTTTTTCATAAAATCTTTTCTCCTTGAAACTTTACACACGTTAAAATTTTGACACTGAATTTGCCGGAGGGCAGCACAAATTGAGCCCTTTGTATGCACTTTTTGCAACAGGAACCGGGCGCCTTGTTTGAAACTTTTGGCGCTTACTTTTTATTTGCAACGACTAAAGAATTAAAATAAAGATTTAAAATTGGAATTTAGGAAGGCATTAGAAATAACTGATTTAGGTTTATGATATACAAGATATATATTTAATATATCATCAGAGTTTTAAATTTACAAGTGCATTATTAAGAAACATTAAGATGAGTTTTCAAATTTGAATGAATGCTTAATATTTCTTAATATAAATTATCCGCTTGGAATGTCGGCCCATCCCTTTATACGGATATTTCAGCTTTTTGTGTAAACAAATGTAAAGGATTTTGTTAAACGGGGCAATTATTTAAAACGTATATACTTTATATATGTACAAGGACTGATTAAAAGATTTTTTAGGAAAAGCAAACAAGATTATAAGATATTTTTCACACACATTCTAACCAAAACACACACTAACCTTCACTTCACACACGAGGAATTACTAAAACAAGTATTTCCAAACGGCTTAATTATAAGCCGTTTTTTTTATTCAAATTTTTTATATCTGTCCTGATTTTTTATCCATTTTAAAAATCTTTATGTTAGAATTTATGTAAAAAATAAAAAACGTGGAGAAAACTTATGGCAAATGTGTTTGAAGGAAATTTGGTAGCAGATAAAAACGACAGATTTTGTATTGTTGTTTCAAGGTTTAATGAATTTATCGGCTCAAAGCTTTTATCAGGCGCAAAAGATGCCTTTATTCGCCACGGTGTGGAAGATAAAAATATTGATATTGTCTGGGTTCCGGGTGCTTTTGAAATTCCGCTTGCGGCAAAAAAGGCGGCTAAAAAAGGATATGTCGCAATTGTAACTCTCGGCGCCGTTATTAAGGGGTCAACATCTCATTACGATTATGTTTGTGCAGAAGTTTCAAAAGGGGTTGCCCATGTTTCCCTTGAAACCGAAACACCTGTAATATTTGGCGTGTTAACGACCGAAAATATCGAGCAGGCTATTGAGCGCGCAGGGACAAAAGCGGGGAATAAAGGCTCTGAAGCCGCAGAAACCGCAATTGAGATGGCAAATTTATTTAAAACCGTTTAATTAAAATTATGATTTTATAGATCTTTAGGTTGATATAAATTTTAAATCCAAAGATTGATGATATGCTTTTTGTAAAAAGTTATTGTTATCTTATCAAGACTTGGATTTAGGAAACAATAAAGATGAAAAGAATCATTCTAATTTTGTTATTTGGTGTGCTTTTAATGCCTCAGTGTGCATTTTCAAGCGATAATTTCATATATGCGATAAATGTAAACAGGGAAGAAGTTGCAGGCAAAAATATTCAGCTTAATATAAAAAGCGATTACAAAACCGATATCAAACACAAGATTGATGAAGTCGGCAGAGAATATTTTGACATTAAAGATGCAAGCTTAAAAGAAAACTTTTCTGTTCAATATAATAATGCAAACGGCGTGGAAAGTGTTATAGCGCAGCAAATCGGAAACAAGGTGCGTGTTTATGTGAACGGAAATGATATTGAAAATATTGCCGTAAATTTTAACAATGTTGAAAATCAGCCGTACCCTGATAAAAGCGCAGGATATGCACTCGGGCTTTTTGTATTTATTGTGTGCGTTGTATTTAGAACATTCAAAAAGAAGGCAAAAAGGCTTAAAGCAAAAGCAAAATACATTCAAAACAACGCTTCAAAAACCGTATACAATAACCTTATGGAAAAGAAAACTTCCGCAAGGGTTTATGATAACAGAAATTTGACTTTAAATTCATTAAACGAAATGAACAAAAAAAGAAATATTGCCCGCACTGCCGTTTCGGGAAGGCCCGCAATTCAGAGAATGAATATACAGCAAAGACAAATAAGACCCGCTCAAAAAGTTGCAATGTAAATTCAATTAATAAATACTATTTTCAAAGTATTACCGTTGCAGATGTTTGATTTATCATTTATAATTGAATTTACGAGGGTTCACTTATGGATAATTTCAATGCTCTGTCAAAATCTGCCATATTAACAAAACTGGCGCTTGATGGATATTTTATAGATTTATTGACACTGAATTCATTTATAAAAGAATGGCAGATTGAGGCCATATATGAAAATGAATTCGGAGTTGAATTTTTTGATAACACATCATATGAAACAATTTTAAACAGGCTGAAGGAAAAATACAGCAAGGCAAAAGAAGAAGCCAAAAATACTTCCCTACAGGAAACGGCGGCAGAAGCAATAAAACAAACCGTATCCTGTGAACCGTCGGCTGATATCCAAGCGGATAAAGATGTTAATGATACAGTTTCTTTGGATGAACTTGCAAAAGCAAACAACGAGCCTCAAAACAGTTTTATACAGCAGGAAAATGCCGAGCCTGAAACCCTGGAAACAGAAACAGTTTCTTTAGATGACATTCAAAAGGCGACGGAAAATGCCTCAAATCTTCAAGCGCAAGGCGATTTTGCGGTATGTGAACCCGAAGTTATTGAAAATACGGCAAAAGAACCTGTTGTGCAGGCCAAGGTTTATAAAACAAGAGAAACAATTATGCCAAGGGCAATGAAAAGGCTGACTCCTTCTCCTGTTTCTCCTCTGACATCTTTAAATTTAAACCACAGCTATATGGAAGAAGATGTACAGGATGTTGAAGAATTTGCGGAAGATTATGCTGAAGAATATATAGGTGAAGATATCCTTGTAAATGAAAGTTTTACCCCGGAGGAGATTGAAAAAGCCGATAAGTTGATTAATAATACACTGGAAGCAAAAGACAACAACGAGAAAGAACCCGAAAAAATCCCTCAAAAAACAGAAAGCAATAAAGATGCAAAAGGGGAAAGGGATGAGCTTGATTTAATGCAGCTTGCCCAAACCTTTGCGCAAAATCTTACGGGAGGACCCGCAAATACAAAAGATGTGCCCCCTGCGGATTTAGAGGAGATATTTTCAGGCTCTTACACGGAACCCTTTGAAGATTTGCAAGATTATGTGACCGAAGAAGGGGAAGAGGAGACGGCAGAATATCAGCCCGAAGAATATAAATCTTTACAGGAAGATATACCGTCAGAGCTTGTTGTTCCTGAGGTTCAGCCAAATATTTCTCTTATGCCCAAAGAGATGAATACATCAAACCTGACGGCTCAGGACATTAGAGAAATTATAAGGGATGAAATTTCAAGGCAGACTGCAAATATTGTACCAAAGCCTCAAAACGGCGAAGATATGAGGGAAATTATAAGAGAAATAGTGAAACAGGCAACGGAAATCGCTCCTCAAAATGCTTTCAAACTGGATATTTCCCATGGAACCCTTGATATGATTGCAAAAAGTATTGCCAAAAAAATTGCCGTAAAGTTGAACAACTATTATAAGCTCAACAGTTCAAAGCAAAACGCGAAGCTGCAATTATTCAGAGAAAAAGCTATTGAGCTGAAAGAAAAAAATCAGTTGCTTGCAGAAGAAAATAAAAAACTGAAGCTTCAATTGATGGAGACAAAAGAAACCTTAAGCGCATATAAACCTTCTATGTTTGGCCTGTTTAAATTTACGGGCAAAAAGAAGAGAAGATAACTAAAGAAAATTAGAGAGAAATAAAAATGAATACAATAATAATGTTGTTTTTGATAAGTTTGCTGATTTTAGTGCACGAACTCGGACACTTTTTTGCGGCAAGAATGTTTGGTGTGAGGGTTTCAAAGTTTGGTTTCGGCCTTCCTATCGGCCCGACACTTTTTAAAACCAAATGGGGTAATACGGAAGTTTTAATCCATGCCTTCCTTCTTGGCGGATACGTATCTTTCCCTGATGATGATGAAAAAGAGGAAGAAGCAAAAAAAGCTTTAAAAGATAAGCTCGGTGAAGCTAAAGCCAAAGATTCCGAAAATGAAGAAGAAAAACTTCCGATGGATTCACCCGAAAGATTTAGAAATAAAAAACCGTGGCAAAAAGCTGTGATAGTTTCTGCAGGCGTTTTTATGAATGTTGTTTTTGCAATTATTTTAACAATGTTTGCCGCAGCTTGGTATCACAAGCTTCCAACGGGTACTTCTGATGTTTTTATTAAAGAAATTGTTTCAAAGGACAACACTTCAAATATTGTTAATGCCGATATTAAGCCGGGGGATAAAATTAAAAGCATAAACGGGATTGATGTAACATCGACCTATAAGTTTATTTTCGTTGTTCAAAAGAGCAAATATTTTGACGGCTTTGTTTCGGGTGAAACAGTAACCGAAAAGCTTGCAGCTTTAAAAAGGCTTAATCCTGATGTAGATTTTGAAAATATAATTCCTGCAGGCACTTCTTTAAAATTGCCAAAATCAGATCCTGAAAAACCTTTAAGGGTTTCAGAAAATGTTGCAAGCGGTTATGAAAAATATGAAACGCCCGAAATTGCTCTTACAAAAGAAGAAACTGCGCTAAGGGATGAAATTGAGAACAAAACAATATACGCTCTGAAAGCGGATGCAGAGCCTGAAAATATTGCAAAAGCTCTGTCTGACACCTATAAGCCTATTACAATCGTGCTTGACAGAAACGGCAGAGAGATTGTTCTAAATAACATTCATACCGATAAACAGGGCATATTGGGTATAAAGCTTGAAACAAAAGAGATTTTTACTGCGACAAATACGCCGAAAGAAATTGTGACAAATTCGATAAGCTATCTGTGGCGAAGCACAAAACTTATGGGTTTTGGGCTCTGGCAGCTTGTAACGGGCAAGATTCCGATGTCTGAAATGCACGGTATTGTTGTAATTACAAAAGTCGGGTCTGATATTATCGAGACCTATGGAATGTTGAACGGCCTTCTTTTAACGGCGATTATCAGCATAGATTTGGCCATAATCAACCTTCTTCCGATTCCTGCGCTTGATGGCGGACATTTAATGTTTCTTGCGCTCGAAAAGCTTTTAGGGAAAGAATTGGATGAGAAAATAACCGAAGGTATAGGCAGATTCTTCTTCCTTCTTTTGATTATTCTTATGGTTTATGTGATTTTCAATGACATATTTGCCCTTGTAACGCATAAGTTTTAACTTTTTTAGATTGCAATTACAGGAGCTTTAAGCTCGAATATTGACTTTCGGGTGTGCTCCTGTTATATTATTGACAAAAGTGTAATAAAATCCGAAGAAACGGGCACCTTAAGGAGGTGAATTCAATGCCGGAAGTTCGAGTACGTGAAAACGAAAATATCGAAAGCGCTCTTAAAAGATTTAAGAAAAAAATCCAAAAAGCAGGTATTTTATCTGAAATCAAACGCAGAGAAAGATATGAAAAACCGTCTGTAAAAAGAAAAAGAAAATCTGAAGCAGCAAGAAAAAGACGTGTTTAATAAGATATTTAAAGGGGGTTTAATTATCCCCTTTTTTAAAATTCCTTTTTCAAAAGTATTTATTAAAATCGGGGGAGAAAAATGGCTAAAGATTGCAGTTTTGATGTAGTGTCCGAGTTTGACAGACAGGAACTTTTAAATGCTGTTGAGCAGACCAAAAAAGATATAATGTCCCGCTTTGACCTTAAGGATTCGAATTCGAGCGTGGATTTAGAAGCAGATAAAACGATAACCATTACCACAAATGATGATATGAAATTAAGAAATATTATCGATATCCTGCAGGGAAAAATGGTTAAAAGAAATTTAAGCATTAAAATTTTAGACCCAAAACCCGTTGAAAATGCACTCGGCGGGAATGTTCGTCAGGTGTTCGAATTAAAAAAAGGCTTAACACAGGATTTAGCCAAGAAAATCGTTTCTTCCATAAAGGATACAAAATTAAAAGTTCAAGCCTCAATTCAGGGTGAACAGGTAAGAGTATCGGGCAAAAGCAGAGATGATCTTCAGGATGTAATTAAATTTTTAAGGGAAAAAGAAGACGTATTTAATATCCCTCTTCAGTTTACAAACTACAGATAACCTCAATGTGGTGGTTTGAGCGGTAGATTTTATCCCGTAAATCCGTAACTTTTTTGGAAAAACCTGATGGAAAACAATATAGATTTAAACTTGGAAAATACTGCAGTTATTTTTAATGCAGACATTGAAGGAAGCAAAGATTTTGCACAAAAAGTGTCCGATGCTTTCTATAAGGCGGGGCTTACAAAATCTGTCCCTGAAATTTCCGATATGGAAAATATGCCTTCAGGTGCCACGTTTGCCGTTGCAATAGGCGGGGATGGCACGCTTTTAAAATGTGCAAGATATTACAGCAGGTTTAACACTCCTGTTTTCGGGTTTAATATGGGGCGTCTCGGGTATCTTTCGCAGGCTCTTCCAAAAGAGCTCGATTATGTTATAGAAAAAATCAAAAACAAAGACTACAGGCTCGAAGAGAGGCTTATGCTAAGCTCAAGCGCAAATAACATTGCATTAAATGATATGGTTATAAAAAAAGAAATTAATGCACGAACGTCGGTTTTGGATTTATATATTGATAAAAAACCTGTGTGCAGTTATATGGCAGACGGGCTTATAATCTCAACCCCGACAGGTTCCACCGCTTATGCGCTTTCTGCGGGAGGGCCCGTTATAACGCCTTCTATGGATTGTTTTTTAATTGTGCCGATTTGCCCGCATACATTGACAGCACGCCCGATTGTTGTTTCATCTGATGAAACACTTACGGTTAAAATATGCCAAAATTCGGGGTATCAAATAATTGCAGACGGACAGGACACAAAAATCTTTGAAAAAGAAGTGACTGTTAAAAAGAACGAAAATTGTGCAAGGCTTCTTCTTTTAAACAAAGATAAGAAAGATTTTTACAGAATTTTAAGAGAAAAACTCCACTGGGGGGTGGCTCCGCATAAATGTTAAAAGAACTTCTCATTAAAAATTTTATATTAATTGATGAACTACACTTGGATTTTAAGGGCGGTTTCAACGTTTTCCTTGGAGAAACAGGTGCGGGGAAAAGTATTATCTTTAAAGCAATTGATATTGCTCTCGGTGCAAAAACAAGTAAAGATGTTTTAAACAACCCCGAAAAAAACGCACTGATTGAACTCACCTTTGAAGATGAGGGAGAAGAGGTTGTAATTTCAAGGGAAATAAGCAAAACGGGTACAAAGCCAAGGCTGAACGGGGCTATGGTAACTCTTGATGTTATAAACCGGATGAGGGAAAAGCTTGTCGATATCCACTCGCAACACCAGACGTATACTTATATTCAACAAAAATATCATATAGACCTGCTTGATTCTTATATTGAAAATACGGATAGCGAATTCAAGAGTTTCCTTTCAAAATTTAAGGAAGAATATCTTGAATTTAAAAATGTGACCAAAAAATTAAGTGATATAGAAACATTCGAAAAAGAAAATACCGAAAGAATTGAATTCCTGAAGTTTCAAATTTGTGAAATTGAAGCGGCGGAAATTAAGGAGGATGAAGAAGAGGAGCTGAATGCGGAACTCGATGTTTTATCTAATCTTGAAAATTTAAAAGAATTAACCTATGGGGCATACTATTCTTTAAATAATGATGATTCATCGATTTTGGATGCTTTAAATAAGATTAAATACAATGTTTCAAAGGCAAGCGAGTTTGATAATTCGCTAAGTGAAACGGAATCCGCTTTTATTGACGCTCTTGAAACCTTGAGAGATGTTTCAAATACATTGAGGAATTATTCGGAAGGCCTTGAAGCAAACCCGCAAAGACTGGATGAAATCAATGAAAGGCTTGAATTAATACAAAAGCTGAAAAGAAAATACGGGGATATTTTTGAAACTTATGAAAAATTAAAGGCGGAGTTTGAAACTCTGCAAAACGGTTTTATGTCACACGACGATTTGAAGAAAAGAAAAGACGAGCTTTTGAATTCTTTGTGTGAACTTTCTAAAAACATTACCCAAAAAAGAAAGGAAAATGCCAAAAATCTCTCTATTCTTATTGAAGAGGAGCTGAAAGCACTTAATATGGAATGTGCAAAGTTTTCAATTTCGGTTGAAGAGCTTGAGAATTTTGTTTTAAACGGTAAAGACAGGGTGGAGTTTTTAATCTCAACAAATGTTTCAAAAGAGCTTGCGCCGCTCGTAAAAACTGCATCGGGCGGGGAAATTTCAAGGGTTATGCTTGCGATTAAAACCGTATTTTGCAATGTGGACAAGGTTTCAACAATTATTTTTGATGAAATTGATACGGGAATTTCGGGGAAAACTTCCGTTTGTGTTGCAAATGCAATTTCAAAACTGGCAAACAGCGCACAGGTTTTTGCAATCACTCATCAGCCAATTATAGCTTCAAAGGCTTCGGATTTTTATTTTGTTTCAAAAAAACAGGCAGATAAAACAAGTGTTTGCGTTAGAAAACTTTCGGAGGATGAAAAGCCGAATGCGCTTGCGCAAATGGCCCTCGGGGATGTCAGTGATAATTCCTTAACTTTTGCAAAAGAGCTTTTGGGTTCATAAATCTTTTTCATTTTTAAATAAACGGTTTATCTGCTAGCAAATTATTTTTTGTTTGCCACTTTTATAAACGTTACGTAATTTTAAAATTTATGGTAGTTCAAATATGAGAGTATCTTTAAATTTATACAGACAACAGAACTTTGCAAGCAGCCGTATAATCAGAAAAGAGGATTTAAAGAGTGATAATGTAAATGCGGAAGCAAAGATGATAAGAATTCCTGATACAGAGCCTGCCGCTTTAATCCACAGGTCGGTTATCTTGCCTGAATATGCAATTTGGAGACCACCTTTTGATGTGGAAAAAGTTATTGATTACGATGCAAATTTGGAACAATTAAACTCTTATATTGCAGGCATAGATCCCCATGAGGAATTTAACCCCTCTCCTTTGACTTTGGAAACATTAAAAGCAAATCCTCAGGATGCATTGAACAGAATTATATTTACCGCAAAATCTCCAAAAGAGCTTGTGCAGTATTATACCGATTATTGCTACAGTTTAACCAAGAAAAACGGGGAAAAAAATACAGGCCTGGAAAGTCTTATGTTTCTTTTGGATGTCAAAATTGACTTTGAAGCGCTTGGAATCAATCCTGATGAACTCAGCATTTCAGATAAAGTGAAATTTCTTGCACTGTATGATTATTGGGCTGCTTCAATGGACGGTGCGCCAAGAAACGGATATAAAAAACCTGCTTTTATAAAATCTCCTGCAGAGTTTTTGGAAGATTATACGCTTGATGGGCTCGGTTATTCATATTTCGATACAGAGATTGCAAAAGCGTTTAAACGTGTCAGTCCTGAAGAAAAAAAGCGCGTAATGGCGGAAGTCCGTGCCATAGCAGCAGAATATAAAGCACACAAGGCGGAAAGAAAAAAGGAGAACCCTCCTTTATTCAGACCGATACCTCCTATAAGGCCGTTGACCATTCCGGAGCGCGCAGAAGCTGCTGCGCATATGAGAGCTGCAAGAATACTCGCAAACGCTGCAGCGGCAAGGCGAAGCGAAG
This sequence comes from uncultured Vampirovibrio sp., assembly GCA_910578465.1. GTDB lineage: Bacteria > Cyanobacteriota > Vampirovibrionia > Gastranaerophilales > Gastranaerophilaceae > MGBC122484. Next base: position 275,773 of record CAJTPW010000001.1, read on the forward strand.
CATCAACCGAATATGATCCAAACCTCGATATGGCAAAGGCCTGGCATGAATTTTTGGGCGGCGAGTGGGATTAATAAATAGAATTGGCGAGCGGGATTAAAACCGATTGCCTTTTGCCTAAAATATGGCTTCGATAAATTCTTCTTTGCTAAAATCTTTTAAATCATCAATTTTTTCACCGACACCTATAAGCTTTGTCGGAAGATTGTAATCTTTTGCAACGGCAAGGATAATACCGCCTTTGGCAGAGCCGTCCAGCTTTGTGAGGGCGACGGATGTTAAATCTATGGCTTCATTAAAAACCTTTGCCTGCATAAGTCCGTTTTGTCCAAGGTTTGCATCAAGCACAAGAATGCTTTCCACAATAGCGTTTTCGGCATTTTTTGAAATAACGTTTTTAATCTTTTTCAATTCTTCAACCAGATTGAATTTATTTTGCAGTCTGCCTGCAGTGTCAATTATCAGCACATTATAGTTTTCATCTTTTGCTTTTTGAATGGCCTCAAATACAACGCTTGCGCTGTCCGCTTTGTCGCGCCTTACGATTTCGACCTCTGCCCTTTTTGCCCAGATATCAAGCTGTTCTTCGGCGGCAGCTCTAAAAGTGTCTCCTGCTGCAAGAAGAACCTTTCTGCCTTCATTTTTAAATTTGTGTGCAAGTCGTCCGATAAGGGTTGTTTTGCCTGCGCCGTTTACACCCGTTATAAAATAGATGTTGAGCTTGTTTTCATCAAATAAAAGTTTTGTGTCTCCAGCTAAATTCAGGATGTTTGAAAACTCTTCCTTTAAAAAGTTTTCAAGTTCGGTTTTTTTAATCTTTTTTTCTTTTATTTTATTCACCGTTTCAAGTGAAAGTTCTATCCCTAAATCCGCCTTTATAAGCAGCGCTTCTATGTCTTCAAGTTCAAATTCGTCAATTTCGTCTTTGCCTGTTGCGGAATCTACAACATCCAGAACGCTTTTAACAAGCGCAGAGGATGTTTTTGAAAGAGCATTCTTTAAAACATTAAACATAAACTTCAACCACTTTTGCTAAAATTCCGTTTATAAAAGAGGGAGAATCGTCGGTTGAATATTTTTTTGCAAGTTCAAGCGCCTCATCGATTACCACCTTCACGGGTGCATCTTTTACAAAAAGAAGCTCTGCGATTGCAATCCTTAAAATATCTTTATCGATTTTAAAAAGCCTTTCAATATCCCATCCTGAGGCAAGTTCTTTAATTACATTGTCGATTTCTTCTTTTTTCTCCTGATAAGTTTTAATTATTTTATGGATATATCTTTTGACATCGGTTTGGCCTGAAAGTACGCTCAATTCTGCAATTTCAAGCGCAGAAACGGATTTTTCCGCAACATTCATAATTGTGTCGATATCCTCTCTCATTTTGGATGTCAGAGGCATTTCAACAGGTATATTATGCGCATCAATCGGTCTTGAAAGATTATCGGGGTGGTTATTTTCAAAATCATCCACAAATTCTCTAACCCCTGAAAGTTCCGATGTCACAATTGAAATTTCATCCTGACAGTTTGAAATCAACGTTCTTACGGAGCCTAAAACCATCTGGTCGAAATCATTGCCTGTATATTTATCAATTTCTTTTCCTATTTGAGAAAAAATTATAAGAGCCAATTCCCTTGAAGCACGTCTTGCTTGCATTTATTCATCTTCCTTATTATTCTGCATTAAATATTTTATGTATGTTATTATAGCCTAAACAGTTCAATTTTTTCCAAATAATTTTTTATGGAATTTTCATATGAAAACATTTTTGCCGTTGTAAGCGCATTTTTCGAAACTTCTAAAAATTGTTTCGGTTTCAGACTTAAGATTTTATTTAACGTTTCATAAATCCCTTTTTTATTTGGCTTTAAAAGATATCCGTTTTTAGTATCCTCTATAATGCCGTCTATTCCTGAATTTTTTGTACAGCAAACTGCCATACCGAAGCTTAAAGCTTCCATATAAACCATTCCGAAAGTTTCGTTTTTGGACGGTAAAATGAAAATATCCGCCTCTTTCATCTTTTTAAAAACGTCTTCCTTTGATAATTGCCCTAAAAACTTTACATCAAGCTTATTTTTAATGTTTAAAATTTCAAGCTTTTCTCTTAGCGGCCCCTCCCCTATGATTTCAAGGGTAACCTTCGGGTGTTTTTTCTTTAGTTTTTTGTAAGCTAAAATCAGGTTTTTAATATTTTTTCTTTCAATAAGGCTCGAAGCGCATATAATTTTTGCCTTCTTTGAATTAAATGTGCGCTCCGTTTTTTCATTTTCTTCCGTAATCTCCAAAGGAACGCCCGAATAAATAATTTCGACAGGCTGTTTAATATCGGGGATTGTCTTTTTAATTTTCTCTTTTAGCCAGAAGGATCTTGGAAGTATGCAGGAAGCGTTTTTATAGGCTTCAACCATCCTCTTTTTAAACAGGGCATATTTAAAACTCTTCAAAACAGTGATATCGCTTGAATGCACCGCTGCAAGAAACGGGATATTGTATTCTTTTGAAATAATATCCGCACACATTATGCCTGATGGCATATGCGCTATAATAACATCAAACGTTTCGCCCTTAAAATATTTTTTATATGCTCTTAAAACACTATGCTTTCTAAACGGGGTAAGAAAATTTTTGTTATATACCCTGATACCGTTGTTTTCTTTGCATCCGTTTTTGTATAATTTTCTTTTCCTTATTAAAACGTTTGGAATTAAATTCGGGCGGAAAACTTCAACCAGATGTCCCCGCTCAACAAAACCCTCCGCAAAAGCTTTTATGGTTAAGGGAATACCTTTTTCATCATCAAAAAGAGGGTATAGGTCGGTTATAAGTAGAATTCTCATTCAGTTATTGTTCCGTTAAACATTTGATTCCATATTCCGCCCGAACCTCAAGTGTCTTTAAACTATGCTTTTTTAAATTTTGTAAAGTCTGCAAAGCTGTCAAATATGCTTCTCAATCTTAAAAGAAGCGATAATCTGTTATTTTTATCTTCAACGTTTTCATCATTTACAAGAACAGCCGTAAAGAAACTGTCAATTGCAGGTGTCAGACTATATAAATCTTTTACGGATTTCAAGTCGCAGGATTTGGTTAAATTTAAAGCTTCATAAAGCTTTTTCTCTTCATCGGATTTTAAATCCGCTGCGCTGAAACTGCGATTAAGAAGAGTTTTATCCACGCCTTCCGTTATTCTTGAAATTCTTTTTGCCTGTTCAATAAAATCTCTAAAATCCTTACTGTCTTTTTCCGCTTTCAGGTCATCGCATTTTTCCTTGAAAAGCTTCAGGTTTGACAGCGGAGAAGTTTTTCTTAAGGCTTCTAAAATTTCAGTATCATACTCATCTTCAAACATTACAAAAAGCCTGTCCACAATGAAATCCATAAGTTCTGATTTTAATGTGAGCTCAACTTCAAGATTAAATTCGGATGCAATTTGTCTGATTGAAAAATCGATAAGTTTTTCAATATCAATCTCAAATCCTGATTCGATTATTATTCTTAAAATTCCAATAGCGGCGCGGCGTACCCCAAGCGGGTCGTTTGAGCCTGTTGGACGCTTTTTCTTTTTGTCTTTTTGCGTGGATAAGAAAACAGCAGCAATCGTATCGATTTTGTCCGCTATTGAAACAACCATACCCTCTTTTGTCTGAGGCAAGTTTGAATTTGCATTTAGCGGGAAGTAATGTTCTTTTATTGCGGTTGCAATATTTTCTTTCTCACCTGATTTTAAGGCATAAGTTTCGCCGATAAAGCCTTGAAGTTCCGTAAATTCAAATACAAGCTTTGTGCTTAAATCTGCTTTTGAAAGCTTCGCAGCTTTTAGGGTGTCGGAAGTTAAGGTGTCATCGAATTTTAATTCTTTGCACAAATACCCGGAAATTTTTTCCAATCTTTGTGTTTTATCAAAAAGCGTTCCTAAATCTCTTTGAAAGGTCATACCCTTAAGTGCCTCAACTTTTGATTCAAGCGAAGTTTTTACATCTTCATTATAGAAAAATATACCATCCTCAAGTCTTGCGCTTACAACCCTCTGGTTTCCCGCTTTTATATTGTCAAAAGATTCTTCATCCGTACCGACAAAGTTTGCCATTGTTATAAACTTATTTGAAAGTTTTCCTGTTTTAATGTCATACAGCGGGAAGTATCTTTGATGTTTGGACATTACCGTTGTGCTCACGATATCCGGGATTTCGAGATATCTTTCGTTGAATTCGCACATAACGGGCACAGGGTATTCCGTTATAAATGTCACTTCATCCAGTAAATCATCAAGGCTGCTAAAATCAATCTTTAAGCCGTTTTTAGCAGCAAGATTGTTTGCGGATTTTGCAATTAAATCTTTTCTTTCTGCAATATCGGCATAAACATTTACGGTCTTTAAATCTTCAAGGTAGTTTAGAGGGTTTTTAATTTCAACCTCTTTTTTTGCTGCAAACCTGTGGCCTTTTGTTTTATTTGTTGCCTGTTTGTCTATTATTTTAAAATCTAAAATTTCATTATCCAAAATTGCAAGAACATTTTCAATCGGTCTTGTGAATTTTTCTTCAAAATTGCCCCAGCGCATAAAGTGCGACCCTTGAAGCTTTAAGACCATATTTTCAATATTTTCTTCAAGAATGTTTTTTGTCAGGCGGCCTTTTTTTTGAACTTTAGCAAAGACATATCCGTCTTTTTGGTAAAGTTCTTCTTCTTTAACATCATTTTTCTTCGCAAAGCCGAGTGCCGCCATTGTATATTTGCCGTTTTCATCAACAGCGGCCTTTAAAACAGGTCCTTTAACATCTTTTACGATGTCTTCCTGAGCGGCATCAAGCCCTTCTACAAGAATTGCAAGCCTTCTTGGAGCGGCATAGCCTTTTATTTCTTTATAATTCAAATTGTTTTCCAAAAACAATTTTTCAAACGCAGCTTTTAATTGCCCCAGTCCGTTTTCAACAAACTTGTACGGCATTTCCTGCACTAATACTTCCAATAAAAAATTCTTCATATCCTAATTCTATTACAAAAATAAAAATTGGTGAAATTTTTATTTGCAACTGTAAAAAATACAAAACAAAATTATGCTCTGTAGTGTATTCCGCCTTTGCTTCTGCCTATGCCAAGCCGTCTTAAAATATTTGATGCAATGGATTCGTTTTCGTTGACCGCTTTTTTTCTTGTGCTTCTTTCTCTGCTTCTGTGTTCGTTTGCTTCTTGAGTTTTTGTTTTTCTTATTACAGGACCGTAATCGTCCATAAGCAGCAATGTTCCAAAGCCGTGGCTGTCTGCGTTTCCGTCAAACGCCCTTCTTTTCCCCGTATTGAAATCCATAAAGGCTCTGCTGCCATCTTTTGCGCGAATTTCCATCATTGTGCCGTCAGGTGTTACAATAATATGTTCGATATCATTGGTTTTAAAAGCATTTGCGGTTGAAGCATTTAAGCTGTCAAGCACCTTGCTGATATCAAACCTGCTTCCGTATGTTCTTGCCAGAAATTCGCCATAGCTCATTTTGTACTTTTTTTCATCATCATTAAAAGTTACGTTTGAACTTAAAACTACAGGTTCCCTGTCTCTTTTATATGAATTAATCAGAATTTTTTTTACAGCTGCCTGTTCTTTTTTGCCAAATTCACTTAAATATGCGCTCTCCCCGGGGGCAAGATATTTTTTCGGGGGTGTAATATCCTTCTCTCCTTTTATAATATCCCAATACAGGATATTTTCAGGTTTTACTCCTTTTCTTAATAATAATTCAGTGCAAGCTTCAACATCTTCATCTAGAACATCGGATGTCATTATACAATTTTCTTTCTTATCGTAAAACCTGACCGTTGCAAAGGTGAGTTCATCATCGTATGCAAAAACCGCTTTGTTTGGAACTCCGTTATCAAACAGATAAGAAACCTTGTCCATTTTCCTTGTTAATTCAAGAGCTTTTTCAAGTTCTACAACGGGGTTTGAATATATCGTTTCGGCTTTGCGCATTTTTTCGCCAAATGTAAGATTATAAGAATTTGTATTGAAACCGGAAACTTTATTAATTTGCATATCAAACCTTTACTTTTCTCAATCGTAATATAATACTATTTAAGTACAAGCATAGTATTAATTGTTAAAAAATGCCCGAATATTAATTAATATTAAGTTTTATTACTTTTGATACGAATTTTTAACGTATTTGAAATTGTGACAATTATGTGTCATCTTAGTATTGGGAGAGAGCATTTGTTATCATAAGGGAAAAAATGACCAATTCAGGCATTCTGTTAAAAATTACCGAAGATCAAAACGAATATGCAAAAATGGTGGCATCAAAGATGTCTCACCCGATGATGAGAAAAAGGGGAATGATTGATATTCTTGGAATTACAAGTGCAATCAACTGGTTTCTTTCAAATAAAATAAAGGTAAATGTTGCAAGAAGTCTGCACAAAGTTCCAAAACTTCTCGAAGAGTTTAAAATAACGGATATTTATTATAACAATTACAGAATTGATGTAATTACCGTTTTCAGGGAAAAGAATGTTAAAATCCCAAGGCTTCATATCGATTTTGATATTATGCCCCATTATTATCTTGTTGTTCAAATCGGTACCATGCTTAAAGAAACAAAGATAATAGGCTATTTAAACCCCGCAGATGTTATGGCATCAAAAAAAGACGGTAAATTTTACTATCCGCCCGAAGAAAAACTCAGAGACCCTGAGGATTTAAAGAAAATTATAAAAACACCCGCACCTATTCCTTCCGTTATAGGGAAGCATTTAGAGTGTATGTCTTTATTTTTAAGGTTTATAGAAGATGAGCTTTCCACAAGTTATAAAAAAGTGCTCATACAGCATCTTTTGACCTGTGAAACCTGTACAAGAAAACTTGTTGATGTGATAGAGTTTGATAATGCCGCAAAGAGCGCAAGAAATTACCCGAGAACACTTGAGAGATATTACAATAAATTTTTAATTCATAAAAAGCAATATATGCTTGAAACAAAAGCGGCGTCAGTTCCGGGGATGAGCACTGCAGTGCCAAGAAAAAGCTCTGTTACTGGCATGCTTGATAAAGCTGCTCTTGCAAACGAAAATCAGGCTGCTGAAAATAAACAGCAAATTCCTGCAAGTGCAGCACAAAGAGCCGCACAAAGACTTAAAAAGAGCACTATTGATTATATTTTCAGGGATAAACCCGATTTTGAAGGAAGCAGCACCGATGTTATTGTTCCTATGCGCGGCAGGAAAAAGAAAATTATTACAATGGCCGTATGGGGCTTGATTTTTGTCGGTCTTTTGGGGTTTGCATTTACAAGACATTCTTCAAATGTGCCTGAATCCATAACAAGCGCAGACACTGAATATTATGATGAAACAGGCGCGCTGGAGTCTTTTGAAGAAAGCCATGGTACAAGCGAAGGCACAACCGAGACTCTGCCTGAAGATTTCTATAATTCAACAAGCGGTTATTACAACAAGGATAACGATTACGCCCTTGCGAGCGAAGCAAACGGCGAGCCCATCATAGCAACCATAAATAAGGTTTCATGGGAGGTGCCCGAAAATCTTGCAGATAAGACAAATTATAAAAAATTCCTGCAGCTTGTAGGGAAAAATATTAAGCTGAATTTGCAGAATGATTTGCTTTTATCCAATGATACCGCGAAAAACAGCTTGATTAAGGTTGATATAAAATTTGGTCATAACGGGGATATACAAACCCTGAAAATCGCCCAAACTTCAGGCTCTACGCAGATTGATGATATCATTAAAAAAAGCGTAAGAGAAACGCTTTCATATATGAAACCTCCTCAAAGCGGATTTGGTACTAAAACGGCTGAAATTACTCTTGTGATTGAGCTTTAGGTTTTAACGGCCCCTTAAAATCCTATGATTACGGATGTTGACGTTTGAATCTGTGTTCGAAAGCTTGATATATTCTTTATTTTGGGCTTATCCTCTGAACATATTCATTTTATAAACTTCATCTCTTAAAAGCGGAAAGTCTTCTATATCGTACTTTTTGACAAATTCAAAAGCTTTTTCGCGTGCAAGTTCCAGTATTTTTACGTCCGAAACAAGGTCTGCAAGGCCAAAATCTGCCATACCGCTTTGTCTGACGCCTAAAAATTCCCCGGGACCCCTGATTTCAAGGTCTTTTTGGGCAACCACAAATCCGTTATTGGTCTGAGTAAGCACCGAAAGTTTGTCTTTTGTTTGCTTGGAGGCGGTTTGCGCCACAAGAATACAGTAAGATTGTTTGTCAGAGCGGCCCACACGTCCTCTTAACTGGTGTAATTGGCTCAGTCCAAAGCGTTCGGCGTTTTCAATCATAATAACGGTCGCATTTGGCACGTCCACTCCGACTTCGACGACCGTTGTAGAGACAAGAATATCGTATTTACAGGCTTTGAAGTCATTCATAACTTTTTCTTTTTCATCATTTGGCATTTTTCCATGCAAAAGTCCGACCTTAAAACTCTGAAACACTTCATTTTGAAGCCTTATAGCCTCCTGTGTCGCGTTCTTTGCACTTATAGCTTCACTTTCATCAATCAAAGGATATACAATGTAGGCCTGATGCCCGTATAGGACTTGTTCACGTATCAAAGAATAGGCCTCTTTTCTTCCCTGTGCTCCAACAAGCGTAGTTTTTACAGGAAGGCGTCCTTTAGGAAGCTCATCAATTGTTGTAACATCCAAATCCCCATGGACTGTGAGCGCCAGCGTTCTTGGGATAGGGGTTGCAGTCATGGTAAGCATTTGCGGGGTTTTACCTTTGGTTAAAAGCTTGGATCTTTGCTTTACGCCAAACCTGTGCTGCTCATCCACAACCACGGCGCCAAGATTGTTAAATTCAACTCCGTCTTGAATTAAAGCGTGCGTCCCTACTGCGATATGGGTTTGACCGTTTTTTAGCGATGTAAGCATTTCGCGGCGCAGACGTGAGGTATTTTTGCCTAAAAATAGCCCTATGGACAGATTTAGAGGGGTCAGCCACTGGATAAAGTTTTTATAATGCTGGGTTGCAAGAATTTCCGTCGGTGCCATAATAGCGCCCTGATAGCCGTTTTCAACGGCACAAAGAAGCATAATGCAAGCCACAACTGTTTTTCCGCTTCCTACATCACCCTGTAAGAGCCTTTGCATGGGCTGTGCGGCGTTTAAATCTCTTCTAATCTCATCCACTGCCGCCTTTTGTGCATTTGTGAGCTCAAACGGAAGGCCTTTTATAAACTGCTCAACAAGCCCGCCCTTTTTGGTTTCAAGGGCAACGCTGTCAAGGTTTTTATTTGCTTCGCGGATAAGTGCAAGGTTCATCTGGAGAATAAAAAGCTCTTCAAAGACAAGGCGAAAACGAGCGTCCTCAAGCTCTTTCTGGTTTTTGGGGAAATGAATTTGTCTTACGGCATCGTTTTTTGAAATCAGATTAATTTCTTCCCTGAAAAAGTCGGGAAAGGGCTCGGGGATTGTGTTTTTAAACTTTTCAACCGCATTAAACATAGCTTTTGTAAGGGTTTTTGGATTTAAGTTTTCGCATAACGGGTATATTGGGGTGATTTTTCCTTCGTAGAGCGCGTTTTCATCATCTTCCGTGAAATCCGATGTGATAATCTGCATTTGCGGCTTATCAAGGGTTAAATTGCCTGAAAATTTGTCCGTTTTAACGGTGCCGTAGGCTATAACTCCTGCATTTTCAGGGTATTGCGCCTTATAGTGTTCAAGCATTCTTCTGTTTGGAACTTTATAAAACATTGAAATGGTCAAATTTCCACTGCCATCGCTGATTACAAGGCTTATAACCGTGAGTTTGTTTTTTGTGGTTCTTATATTAACTTTTTTTATTGTTCCAAAAATGCAGACAGAAGTACCGATTTCGAGGTTTTTAATCTTTGTTCTGCCTTCATAATCCACATATCTTTTCGGGTAATATTCAAGTAAATCCTTAACGGTATAGATTGAAAGTTTGTTAAAAACGGCAGCAAGCTTTGGCCCGACGCCCTTTACAAATGCGACGTCAATTTCGTTGATATCATCCGAAAACGGGCGTCTTTCGGGGATTTTTGCGGCTTCTTCTTCGGCTTTTCTGGCTTTTCTTTCTTCAAGCTTAATTTTTGCAGCTTCAAGCGCTTTGTTTTGTGCATTTTTAAAGTAATCAAGCTCTTTTTCAAGAAGTTTAACGGATGTCATTCTCCCTGAAAGAGAATCAAAACGATACTGGTAAAAGCAGGTGGAAATAGGCTCCAGTCGTTGCTTGTCGATTTTGCTCAGTTTCTTTCTAAAATCATTCAAGCACTGCAGGATAAAATCGGAAAAGCAGGTTGTTTTTCCGATAAAATCGATATATTGGTGCTTAATTTCAACATCTATCGCTTTTTTAACACTTGTATAAAATTTATCAAAATTCACTTCGTATTCTCTTTTAATTTATTCAGCTTATATTTTGCACATTCTGTATTTTCAGAGTTTTGCCCTGAAACTCATTGTTTTTATCCGGGTAAAATTCTCAAAACCTCGTAAATATTGATTTTCTTTGCTTTGCCGCGAATTGAAACTTCGCGTATTTTTATTACATCAACATATTTCTGAACCCTTAAGAAGGTTTCTTCGCTGATTAAAAACTTTGTTTTGTAAACTTTGTTATAGTTTTCAATTCTGCTTGCAGTATTCACTGTATCGCCTATAACAGTGTATTCAAGCCTTTCTTCGGAGCCTATATTCCCGACGAATGCCTCTCCTGTTGAAATACCTATCCCTATATCAATTTTCGGTTTTCCTTCATCAAGCCATTTTGCCTGAAGCTGCTTTACTTTCTTGAGCATTTCATCGGCGCATTTAACCGCATCCGTTGCATGGTTTTCATTTTTTATGGGCTCTCCAAAAACTGCAAGTACGGCATCTCCCATAAATTTGTTTAAAATGCCGTTATGCTTTTCTATTATGGGCACAAGGGCTGAAAAATATTCATTCAGGATGTTTGTAACTTCTTCTGCAGAAAGCTGTTCGGAGATTGATGTAAAGCCTCTTATATCTGCAAAAAGAACGGTAACACAGGCTCTTTTGCCGCCAAGCTTAACGCTGTCTATGTTTGAGACAACATTTTGCATAACGTCTTTTGAGATATATTTCCCCATTGCGGATTGGATTTTTTCTTTTTTTCTGCCTTCAACAAGATATCTGTAAGAGTATCCAAAGCCTATCGCAATCAGCATAAAGACTTCAGGCATAATAAGCCCGATACCTATTCTGTTGTTATACATTATAAATGTGAAAATGAAGTATAAAAACATTACAAGTGATGTGCACATAAGGGCTACAGGGATTGGAAGGGTGCAAATTAAAAGCAGCACAAGGATAAATACCGTTAGAATAACGATAAAATCATACAGAGGGCTCGCTTCCGTGAAAAATTCGTTTTTTTCGATGTTATTAAAATTGGTTGCCTGAATATCAAGCCCTGCAAAAGTATCGGACACAGGTGTTCTTTTAACGTCTTGAAGCGCCTGAGAGTTTGCGTTTGAGCCCACAAAAACAACCTTATCCTCAAAGATTTCAGGGTCAATTTTTGGCAGTTTTCCTGCTTTTATACTTCTTTCGGATTCTATAATATCTGCGGCGGAAATTTTCCTGTGCGAATAAATGCCGTCTTTTGTTTTGTAATATGCAATGTGACTGTATGCAATGCCGTTTTTATTTACTACGGGCATTTTAAGGCGGTTTTCACCGTCCTTTGCAAGGATATAGCTGTCCGTTAAGGTAAACTCTTTTATTCCTGTTGCTTTTGAATACATTAAAAGCGCTAGAGAAGGATACAGATTGCCGTTATAGGAAATTATCTGGTCCGTTTTTCTTATATAACCGTCAGAATCCTGATAAGTATTTACTGCGCCAAGGCTTTGAATGTTGTAAAAATAGTCTTTTAAAAATGGTGTAAAGCTTTGATAAGGACTTTGTTCTTTGTATTTTTCGCTTCTTTTATCGATAAATTTAATGTCGTGTTTAAACAGCAGGTTTTCATTAAAAATGTCTTTGTCGTCTTCATCACCAAAAGGCTTATACATAAAGCCGACTCCTGCAACGAGCCTGTTATATTTTCCTATGTTTTGTGAAAAAAGTCTGTCGTTTTCGGGAAATTCCGTATCAGGTGCAATAATTACAGCGTCAAAACCGTATACTTTTGCTTCGGTTCGGTTTTCAAGGAAGTCAAAAATTTCCAAGAACACGGTCCGCTTCCAGGGCCATCTGCCAAGCTTTGCCAGAGATGCATCGTCTATTACGACAAGAATAATATCATCCGATGCCACCTTATTTACCGATGTTTGTTTCACCATAAAGTTGTATGATTTATGTTGGAATATGGTGTATCCGATGAGATAAACAAGGAAAAAAACTACAACAGACGCGACTGTTAAAAGAATAAGAGATTTTTTGTGCGAAATTTCCATAGACTTATTTTACTTTATAAAGATATTTTTGCCAAATAAATTTAGTCAAAATTTGTCTTAGCGCATATTTTATAATAAAATCTATATTAAGGCAGGCTTCAACCACATTAGCCTCCAACATAGGAGAATACGATGAGAAACATTTGGAAAAAAATTACGGTGGCTTCAATGCTTTTGGTGATGGCATTTATCACATCAGTATTTAACCCCGTTCTTGCACAGACTCCGCAGGCTTTATACGATAAGGCATGGAAATTGATAAATTCAAAATTTGTAGACCAGACAAACAACAGCCAGAATTGGGAAAGATGGCGCCACAAATATGATTCCGTGATTAAAACGGAAGATGACGCGTATGTTGCAATTGATAGCATGATATCAAGCCTTAACGATGTTTATACAAAGTTTTTGAACCCGAAAGAATACAGTGATGAAAATGATTCAATTCAAGGCTCGCTAAAGGGTATCGGGGTGCAGATAGGTGTTCGCGACGGCAAGCTTTTAATTATAGCGCCTCTGGAAGATACGCCCGGTGAAAAAGCAGGCTTGAAGGCTGAAGATGAAATACTTGAAATTAACGGTAAATCTACAAAAGGGATAACCGTTGATGCTGCGGCCGATCAAATCAGAGGGGAAGAAGGCACGCAGGTTGAGCTTTTAATTAAAAGAGAAAATGAGCCCAATAAAATCTATAAAATAACAAGGGCGAACATCGAATTAAAATCTGTTTCGACAAAAACGCCAAAATATGCAAAAATCGCCCCGAATATAGGATATATAAGGTTAAGCTCCTTTATAAGCAAAAATGCCACGATGGAATTTCAAAATGCTCTGATTGAAAACAGAAACAAAGACGGGATTATCCTTGATTTAAGGTCAAACCCCGGGGGGCTTTTAACCAATGCTATTTACATTGCGGATATGCTTTTGGATGGTCAGGTTATTGTTTCTACCGTAGATAGAGACGGCTACAAAGAAACTCAAAGATCAACATCAAAAGTCATCACAAGACAGCCGATTGTGGTTCTAATTAACGGCGGAAGCGCAAGCGCAAGCGAAATTTTATCGGGAGCCCTTAAAGATAACGGCCGCGCAACAATTGTAGGTAAAAAATCATTCGGGAAAGGCCTTGTGCAGGAAATAAACAAACTCCCAGGCGGTTCTGCAATGCATATTACAATCCAGAAATATTTAACGCCGAACGGTACTGACATTAATAAAAAAGGAATTGAGCCTGATATTGAGGTTGAAATTACCGCAGAAGATGTTAAAGCGGAACGCGACCCGCAATTACAGAAGGCAAATGATATACTTGTAAAACAGGTAAGGGTGGCTAAAGCTAAGCCAAGGCCTGTGAAGCACTAGTATAAACAAGATTTGTTGTTAGGTAATGTTGAATAGGGTGAAAAAAGACGGGTATTAAAGCCCGTCTTTTTGTTTTACAAGAATATATTGTTTTTGAGGAAAGATGGAGTTATTTCATAAAATATGTTTGGAACAAAAAATATCTTTAATTTAGTGTCATGGAATGAAAGGTATTCAGATAAAAAGGCTGTCGCGAAGCATGTCTCATGAGACTCTCTGCTTACAAGTTGATGTGCAACAGACCGCCCTGCCTTTGTTCTGAATGCCTTTCATGAAATGGCTGCACAACTGAGCGTCGGGTTCTTAGTTATTCAAACTGTGCAAAGGTGCGGGAATTCTTCCAAGACGGTTTACAAAAACGCTCGAATCAAGCTTATTTACTTTCATTATCGGAGCTTCTCCCAAAAGCCCGCCAAACTTTGCCTCTTGCCCCACGGTTTTCCCCGGAACAGGGATAATCCTTACGGCTGTTGTCTTTTTGTTTATCATTCCTATTGCCATTTCATCCGCAATAATCCCGGCAATGGTTTCAACAGGCGTATCCCCGGGGATTGCAATCATATCAAGCCCGACAGAACAAACGCTAGTCATTGCTTCAAGCTTATCAATCGTTAAAACCCCGTCTCTTGCGGCCTTTATCATACCTGCATCTTCAGATACAGGAATAAACGCGCCCGATAATCCTCCGACATAGCTTGATGCCATAATGCCGCCTTTTTTCACCGCATCGTTCAGCATAGCAAGCGCTGCCGTTGTACCGTGTGCTCCTGCAGCTTCCAGACCCATTGCTTCAAAAATTCCCGCAACACTGTCTCCTTCAGCGGGCGTTGGCGCCAGAGATAAATCAATTACCCCGAACGGGATATCAAGTCTGTTTGCAAGGCGGCGGCCGATAAGCTCGCCCGTTGTGGTGATTTTAAAAGCCGTTTTTTTGATTGTGTTTGCCACTTCTCCTAAATCTGCGGTTTTTGGCATATTCTCAATAGCCCATCTTACAACGCCCGGGCCTGAAACCCCGACGTTTAATGCTGCTTCGGGTTCATTTACCCCGCAATAAGCGCCTGCCATAAACGGGTTATCCGTGACCGAATTACAAAAACATACAAATTTTGCCGCCCCGAGGCCATCCGCGTCAGCTGTGAGCTCTGCCGCTTTTTTAATAACGTTTGCAGTTTTTAAAACGCCGAGCATATTGATTCCCGCTTTTGAAGTTGCAAGGTTTAAGGATGAGCACACCCTTTTTGTTGTGGCGAGGGCTTCAGGTATACTTTCAATAAACTTTTTGTCTCCGTTTGTACATCCTTTTTCAATAAGTGCGGAATAGCCGCCTATAAAATCAATCCCCACTTCTTGCGCTGCCTTATCAAGCATTTGTGCAAGGTAAACATAATCAGGATTGGTGCAGGATTCTGCCACTATTGAAATCGGGGTTACCGCAATTCTTTTGTTTATAATTGGGATAGAAAATTCGTTTTCAAGGTCCTTGGCGTACTGTGCAAGGTTTCCTGCATGGCGCAAGATTTTATCATAAATTTTGGTGCCGACTTTTTTAATATCCTCGCTTGCGCAATCCCGAAGGCTCAAAGCAAGGGTTACAGTCCTTATATCAAGATGATGTACTTTAATCATCTCAATTGTTTCCATAATGTTTTGTATATTAAAATCTTTCATAAAATTCCCCAGAGGTCTGAAAACCTAAAAAATGCGCCCTGAAAATGCTAAAGTTCCAAAGCTAAACAGAGTGCATGCTATCAAAAATTTCTTTTCTTTGAACCCAAACTTCCATATCAATTTCTTTGCCTGAATTTATAATGCCTTCCTTAATTTCCTTAAAAGATTTATCGGCATCTTTAATGCTGCATAACATCATCATTACAAAATAATCCTGCATGATTGTCTGTTTAATATCTTCAATGTTTACGGATAAATCGGCGAGTGTATTTGCAATTTTTGCAACAATTCCCACCTTGTCTTTTCCTGAAATTGTAATGATTATTTTATCTTCACTCATAATCTCTTCCTTGCATGCTAAGCCAAATCGGCCTATTCTTGTCATCCTTTAAGTAAAACTGCGCGAAGGGCTATTTTACATCCTGTTTTATAACAATAAGGTTGTTCATAATTTTCATTGCAACTGTTGGCAGCACAACATCATTCAGCCCGTTTGCAATGCTTATAATACTTCCTGCTTTTAAAACGGTTTCTTCCCCTTTGTACATAAAGGTATAGTCTGTGTCTCTGTCTGATCTTATTGTTATTTTATCCATTTTTTCCTCGCTGTTTTACGGTTCAAAAGTTTTTAGAAAACTTTAATATTTTACAATTGCAACGCCTGAGCTTGTACCTAATCTGTCTGCCCCTGCCTGAATTAAATCAATGGCCTGAACTCTTGTTCTGATGCCGCCCGAAGCTTTAACCCCGAGGCCTCTCCTTGCAACGGTATCTGCCATAAGTCTGATATTTTCTGTCGTTGCGCCAAGCCCGTTCTTTAAAAAACCTGTAGAAGTCTTAACAAAGTCTGCCCCTGCCGTTATGCAATTCAGGCATGCCTTTTTGATTTCATCTCTTGTTAAAAGGTCAACTTCTAATATAACTTTTAAATTGTGTTTTCCGCAAACACCTTTTATGGTTTTGATTTCATCCGATACGGTCTTATAATCTCCCATTTTTATTGCAGAAAGATTTACAACCGTATCAATTTCATCAGCCCCTTCGTTTATGGCTTCATGCACCTGTACAAGCGTTGTGTCGATACTGTTTGTGCCAAGAGGGAAGTTTACGACGGTAACAAGCTTCACATCATGCATATCGTTGCTGTTGCTTATTGCTGCCTTTTTTTCGTCAATGTATTTTCTTGCAATCTTTACAAAGTTTGGGTTTATGCAAACTCCGAAAAATTTGTACTCAAAAGCTTCGTCAATAAGTTTTTTAATGTCTTCATCCGTCGCACCGGGCTTTAAAAGCGTGTGCTCAATATATTTTGCTATGTTCATAGAAAATATTATATCAAAACCTGATTTTTAGCGCCAGCGTCAAAATTTAAAGCGGAATTTATATTCTCTAAAGTTATCTCTAAAATTCTTTTTGTGGCTTCCTTTGTATCATAGGCTGTGTGCGGGGTTATAAGAACATTGTCCATTTTTAAAAGGCGGTTTGCAACAAGAAAATTCTTCAGGCATGCATCTTTTATTCCGCTAAAACCTGATGCGGTTGACGGTTTTTGCCATAATAAATCTTCACATTCCAAAACATCAAGCGCCGCATATGCCACCCTTTTTTCCAAAATGGCATCGTAAAGTGCGGATGTATCGATTATCTCTCCGCGTGCCGTATTTACAATGATTACGCCTTTTTTAAGACTGTTTATTCTGTTTCTGTCAAACATATGAAGAGTATCTGCCGTGAGGGGACTGTTTATGCTTATAACATCAGCTCTTTGACATAATTCATCAAGAGAAACATACTCTACATCCGCATTTTTCTTGATATCATAGGCTATAACATCCATAGAAAAGCCTTTTGCAATTTTTACGACTTTAGAGCCGATTGCTCCCGTGCCTACAACGCCCATTGTCTTTGAAAACAGTTCGATACCCATATATTTATCAAGAAGAATGTTGCCCATTCGAAGCGCATTGTTAGACTGTGGAACCTTTCTTACAAGGGCTAGAAGGCTTGCAAACACATATTCCGCAACCGTATAATCGCCGTAGTTCGGGCAATTAAATATACGGATATTCTTTTCTTTTGCATAATGCAGGTCAACGTGGGAAAAGCCGACACTTCTTAAAAAGATGAATTGCAGATTAGAAAATTTTTCCAAAACCTCTTTGTTTAAAAGTGACGGTGTAAAAACAGAGACCGCATCGGAATCTAAAACTTTTTCAGGGATTTCTGCCGCAGGGTGGAGACTTGTTGAAACAAATTCCGCCTCAATTTCTTTTGGCATATGTTTTCTTAAAAATATTTCCTCATGGGGAAGTGCATCAAAAAATATAATTTTCATAATGTTTAATATTTAATTCACCCGATGAAAAATATAATCCCCCAAAAGGGTACTTAAAAGTATCTAATGGGGGTGTAAACAAAAGTAAACCTATGCAAGTTTCTACTGTATATTTTGTTGTCTGTAATGGTTTACTTTTGTAAAGGTCAAAAAGGGTGAAACTTTTTAGTCAAACTAATCATCTATAATATGCAATAAACAAAATTATTTGTCAAGTGCATGACAATTAAAAAGTTAAGTAATATAAAAGGCAATTGTATAATGTCATCTTACTGGTAAATAATTTCTAGTATGGACAAGGAGTTAAAGAAAAAATATGAAAATGCTTCAAAAACACCAAGCGAACCGGTGTTTTCCGTAAAGGACATTATGAGCATTTTAAAAGTTGCTTCGCATTCTTCCGTTCAACGTATTGATAATGAAGGCTTGATTAAGGTCAAAAGAAATTCACAAAATTTTAGAATTTACAGCTATAATGACATTTTGCTTTTAGTTATGATACAAAAACTTGTAAAACTCAGCGTTCCTTTAAGGGCCATCAAAACCCTTATGGAATTTGAAAAAGCCAAAGGAAGGGACCCGATTGTTTATCTTGAAGAGCTTGCCGAGTTTTATACAAAAAGAACATATTCCGCAAACAGAAACGCGGCAAGAAAAAAGAAGAAAACAAAATAATTATACGCGCTGAATTTCTTTGTGCTCACTTGCTTTTGCAGTTTCCTGCGTTACAACATGCGGAATTTCCGTACCGTTTTTGCGGATTGCTTTTTTGCCAGATGAAATATATTTTTCCATCTTTTCATAATCAAAAGCATCTTCCCACCTTGCAACAACTGTCGTTGCAACACAGTTTCCGACAAGATTAACCGTTGTTCTTCCCATATCAAGTATCTGGTCTATTCCAAGTAAAATTGCAACACCCACAATGGGCAGGCCAAAGCTTGAGAGCGTTCCCGTTAAAACTACAAGCGAAACCCTTGGCACACCTGCAATTCCTTTTGATGTGAGCATTAAAGTGAGCATAATTAAAATCTGCTGCTCGAGCGGAAGATGAATTCCTGCAATCTGTGCACAAAAGAGGGTTGTAAGTGCAAGATACAATGTAGAGCCGTCAAGGTTAAACGTATATCCTGTGGGCATTACAAAACTTACAATGTTTTTTGGGACACCGAATTTTTCCATAACATCCATAGCCTTTGGCAAAGCTGCCTCGGATGTTGCCGTTGTAAAGGCAAGCAGGGCGGGCTCTTTGAGCGCTTTTATAAGCCCCGTAAAGGGGACTTTAATAATTCTGCAAACAAGCGCAAGCACAATGATTACAAAGGTAATAAGGGCAAGATATGTGACACCGATAAGTTTTGCATAGCTTGCAAGAATGCCTGTGCCGTTGTGCCCCACCGTGGCGGAAATTGCCCCGAAAACGCCGATGGGCGCAAAGAACATAACAAATTCCGTAAATTTAAACATAATTTCACATGTGCTCTGCAGGAAATCCAGAACAGGGCGAGCCTTTTGCCCTACAGCACAGATTGCAAGCGCAAAAAATATGGCAAAAACAACGATTTGAAGCAGGTTTCCTTCTGCCATTGCCTTGAAAACGCTTGTGGGAACAAGGTCTGTAATCATATGAGAGAAAGAATGGTCTATTTGAATATTTTGCATTTTTTCAACGGCAGCCATCGAAATTGAGTTTAAATCAATGTTGAATCCGATTCCGGGCTTGAAAACGTTTGCCATAACAAGCCCCAAAACAAGTGCAAGGGTTGTCACGATTTCAAAATAGATTATGGTCTTTAGCCCGATTTTACCCAGGTGTTTGACGTCGCCGTGGCCTGCAATTCCGACAACAAGCGTTGCAAAGATTAAAGGGGCGATAATCATTTTTACCATTCTTAAAAATACATCCGCAAGGGGCTGCATTTTAACTGCATATTCGGGCGCAAGCCAGCCGAAAATTATCCCGAGAGCAAACGCTATAAAAATAAATAAGGTTAATCTTGAGCCGGACAATTCTCTCTCCTAAACTAATACAATTGTAATACAAAAATTTATTTTTTGTATTCTTTGACTGTTTCAAGTAACCAATTGTAAACATCAATCGTCGCGGGGCAGATTGCAAGCTCTCTTTTTACAAGGCTTTTTATGGTTTCTTTAAAGCAGATAAAAAGCGCTGTATCGAGGCCTTTTTCGCCCTCGTTTTCATCCAAAATTGCAAGGATTTTTTCCCTGAATTCGGGTTCGCGTGTTCTTGCTTCGATTTTATCCGCAAGGAAAATTATCTTTTCAAACGTTGTCATACCGACCTTTCCAAGTGTATGACACCTTATCGAAGACAATATATCTTTTTCGCGGATGTTAAATTTATTTTTTGCAAAGTATTCCCCGACAGGCGCATGGAAAGTTTTGTAGTTTAAAAGCTCGTTTTCATCAATGTCTTTAATTTCTTTTTTTATGGTTTCCAAAAGTTTATCGTTTGAAAGACATTTGGCACAATCGTGCAAAAGCCCTGCAAGGGCAGCCTTTTCTTCATCTTCGCCGTATCTTTTTGCAAGCTCCCTTGCGCATTCTTCGACACCCAGAGTATGAGTATATCTTTCATCCGTCAGATGTTCCTTAAGCCATTTTAAAAGGCTTTCTCTGTTCCAAGCTTTTGTGTTGTCTGCGGGGTTTTTGTCGTTATTTATAAAGTCTGTTGTCATAAATATATTCCTCAACTTTTTTATCAATAAATTTGCTTAAATCTCTTCTGTTTTGTTTGCTCGAAGTGCCTCCTTGAACATTGTTTTCTCGGGCAATTTCCCTGATTTCATTTGATGAAATGTCCAGAAATTCGTTTTTTGAAAGCACAAAGTCAAATCCTCTGTCTTTCAAGGCAAAGATATCCTCTTCTTCTATGCCCGAGTGTCTTTTCAGGACGACAAATTTTATATTTTGCTTTAAAATATCAGGGTTTTTCCATTTTTCAATCCCGATAAAGGCGTCGTATCCCAGGATGAACGGAACTTTGCCATCCCAAAGTTTTGATTTCGGGGTGGTTTTTAGGATTTTATCTACGGTCTGAAAGCTGTATGATGGGGTTTGAAGGGTGCTTTCAATGTCTGAAACCTCACCGAGGTCTTTTTTTACACAGAGTTTTAGCATATTAAATCTGTGGGAAAAATCGAGAGTTTCTTTGTGTGGCGGGGCAAAGGCGGGCACAAAGATAATCTTTTCAAAGGAAAACTCTTTCTTTATATGCTCTGCCAGGTGTATGTGCCCGAAATGCGGAGGGTTAAATGTTCCAAAAAAGTAACAGTCCATCTTTTGCTTTTAATTTACTAACTTTTTAAATTATATTACAATTGAATTTGTTATGTATAATTTGGATTCTTTGAGCTTAAAATATTTAATTGAGGAAAATGCTGAATTTTTAAAAGGGGCTGTTGTTCAAAAAATTCAAATGCCCGCAAAAAGGGAAATACTCTTGTCTTTAAGGAATTTGGGCGAGAACAGAAAAATCTATATTAACGTTGACCCTAAGTTTGCCCATATGAATTTTATTGAGCACAAGGAAAATTATTCGATTAAAATCCCGAAAACTCCGCCAATGTTTTGCATGCTTTTAAGAAAACATATGGAGGGAGCAAAGCTATGGGATGTTCGCGTAGTTGAATATGAGCGGATTGTGGAATTTTATTTTGAAATTTATGATGAAATCGGCTCTGCTGTTCCCATGTGCCTCAGTGTTGAATTTATGGGCAAACATTCGAACGCAATTTTGTATAACGCCTCAAATAAAATAATAGCAGGATGTGTGCATAATATTTCCCCTGAAAAAAGCTCTGTTCGGGAGGTTTGGGGTGGAATATCCTATATTTACCCGCCAAAACAAGAAAAGACCGATATTTTAAAGACAAGTATCGCAGGGTTTTATAATGTTTTGGATAATTCTGTCTGCGAAGGGTTTGAAAGTTCTGATTTAAACGGGCTTTTGACCAAAATTTCAAATCATTACTATCATTTTTCAAAAGGGCTGCTGGGATTTATTACAAAAAAGGCAGGTGCAGACGGTATTTTGAAGCCCGAGGTTTTGTTTTCTTCCATGCAAAATGCCGTATCGGGAGATTTTACTTTGATTAAAGAGTTTTGGGCACAAAACATTTCAGATGAGGGGCTTTGTCTTAATGGCAAGAAGGCTGAAGGCTGCAGCTTGAATTCTTTAATTGAAAAATATTTCTCTTATTTTGTGTTAAAAGATGCTGTGGAAACCAAAAAAGAGCATTTAAAAAAGCTTTTAAAAAAGGAATGCAAAAGATGTGGCGATATTATTTCAAATTCTCTGAAAAAAACATCGCATGAACTGAACAGAAAAAAAGGCGAGCTGATTTTAGCCAATATGTATACACCCGAGCTTTCAGGCGGTTATGGAGAGAGGGTTTTACTGAATGGGGTTGAAATTCTTCTGGATACCGCAAAAACGCTTTCTGAAAATGCGCAGCACTATTTTTCACTTTATCAAAAGGGAAAAGTTGCAAGTGAAATTCAATCGGAAAGAGAAAAGAAGGCAAAAGAAAACCTTGAATATCTGGAGAGCATTCTTTTTTCAATTGAAAATGCCGCACTGCCTGATGTTTTGGATGAAATTCAAGAAGAACTCTCGGAATTTTTGACTGCACAAAAAGGCGGGGCCAAGAATTCTCCCGCAAAACAGGAGAAGGTTAATGTTGAGAGCCTTGAATACAAGGGTTTTACGATATATCTGGGCAAAAATAACAAGCAAAACGATTATCTGATTAAAAAGGTATCGGCCCCCGAAGATATCTGGCTGCATGGAAAAGATTGCCCTTCGTCCCACTGTTTTATAAAAACGGAAAACGGTAAAAAACCCGTCACGGATGAAGTTTTACTTTATGCCTGCAGGCTTGTAAAAGAAAATTCACCGATGAGGGAGAGCGCGAAAGCTTCAATTATTTATACCAAAAGAAAATTTATAAAACGCCCGCCCGATACTCACCCGGGCTACGTCACATACAGGGAAGAGAAAGAGGTTGTGGTTTAAATGAGGCTTTTAGCGGATATACAATCATCTTGTATCATTTTATAAAATTCGTCCGAAATATTGTAAAAATCGGTTAAATTCACAATGTAAGGCAGGGTTGAATTATCAAAAGCTTCCTTTAGGCTATCAATTACTTCAAGAGGCATTGATGTTTTTCCCCTAATCAGGATATCTAAATCAGAGAGAGTTCTGAAATCGCCTCGTACCCTTGAACCGTAAAAATAAAAATCATATTCCATAAAATAAGGTGCAAGAATTTTTAAAACAGTGTTAATTTCAGCCTCTGTTGCGCCCTTAATCTTCATTTTCTTTTTCCTTGATTGAATTAATCAAAAATTCAACATCTTTAATAAAGGAAGGGATGATTTCAATGAGTTCTCTTGATTTTTCAATATTGTATTCATGGGCTGTAGCGTTTCTTTTTTGGTAATAATTACGCCAATTTTCCCAATTTGTAGTGTATCCAAGGCCCTGCATAAGTCTGAAAATATTGTTTATTGTAAGCTCTGTCTCGTTTTTACCGTATTTTTTTATTAAAATTTTTTTCATTAATTTCCATGCAGTCTCAAGCGTGTATTCAAATCTTTTAACACAGGAATCTTTAATATATTCTGCCAAAGGTGAGTTTTGATTTTTGCCGAAATCTTCAAAGCACGTTAAAAGTGTGCCATATGATTTTTCAAGGTTAAATGTACTTGTTTGGGTGCTTGGTTGATTTTCCATATCTTAAAAAAGCTCCTAAAAGGAAATTAATAAGCTCAATGATATCATATTTTATTAAAATTTGCATATAAAACCTTGTTTGTACTAGAATTAGGGTATGCTTTGGCGGCTTTTTGCATAATGCCTAAAATGCAGCTTAAACAAAAGAGAAGTATAAAGGATTAATCTATGCAGGTTTCATTTGAATGGCTTAATGAATATGTTGATTTAGACGGAATTACCCCAGAACAAATAGCTCATAGCCTTACTATGAGCGGTTTAGAGGTTGAAGAAGTTGAATACAGAAAACCGAATTTTACAAACATAATAACCGCGCTTATTAAAAAAATCGATAATCACCCGAATGCGGATAAACTTCATCTTGTGACGGTTGATACGGGAAGTGCCGAAAAAACGGTTGTGTGCGGTGCTCAAAACATTAAAGAAGGGCAGATTATTCCTTATGCAAGTGTTGGTTCGAAGGTTTTTTCAAGAAAGACAGGTGAAATATTTGAACTTACTCCTGCTGTAATCAGGGGAGTGGAATCTCAAGGCATGCTGTGTTCTCAGGATGAGCTCGGACTGGATGGCATGCAAAAAGAGGACGGGATTTTAATTTTAAACAATCCTTTGCTTAATTTAGGAGAGGTAAAGCTCGGTGAACCTTTAGAAAAAGTTTTGAATTTAAACGATGAAATTATTTTCCATCTTGCTCCTACTGCAAACAGAGGGGACCAGATGTCAGTAATCGGTGTTGCAAGGGAACTTTCCGCATTATTCAACAGAAAATTAAAATTTTCTCCTTTAAGTGCTACAAAGGATACTGCAACGGATAAATTCAAAGTTGAAATTTTGGATGATGAAGCTTGTAAATACTATTCCGTTGCGCTTTTAAAAGATATTGAAATTAAACCTGCACCCGATTTTATTCAAAGAAGGGTGACCGCAGCAGGCATGAGACCCATAAATAACGTCGTGGATATTACAAATTATGTCATGCTGGAGCTTGGAACGCCTCTGCATGCTTTTGATTTTGATAAATTGGATAATTACCTTTGCGTTCGTTTTGCAAAAGAGGGCGAAAAGCTTGTCACCATTGATGAAGTGGAAAGAAATTTAACGAATGAAACCGTTGTAATTGCAACAAAAGAAAAATCAGTTTGTATCGGCGGAGTTTTTGGCGGATGTAATTCCGAAATTGATGATAACAGCAAAAACCTTGCGCTTGAAGCAGCGTTTTTTCCCGCACACACAAACAGAAAATCCGCACGTTCAATCGGTTACAGGTCTGAAGCAAGTGCCCGCTTTGAAAGGGGAGTTGATATTGAGCTTGTTCAAATGGGCTTAATGCAGGCTGTAAACCTTTTAATCAAGTATGCGGGTGCCAAATTTGAAGGTATAGCAGAATGCGGCAACAATAAAAAGGAAGATATTGAAATCACGCTAAGAAATTCAGAGATTAAAAGAATTTTAGGGATTGAAATTGAGCAGGTAAAATGTATTGAAATCCTTGAAAATCTCGGTTTTGAGCTTTTGGGTAAAAATGAAATTGCGGCAAAGTTTAAGGTACCGAGTTACAGAACAAATGATGTATACAGAGAAATCGATTTGATTGAAGAAGTTGCCCGTATTTCAGGCTATGATAACATTCCGCCGACCTTGATGAGCATTTCTGAAGGTGCAGTAATAACACCCGAGCAAAGAACTCTGAAGGCAATAAACGAGATGTTTTTAAATCTCGGGTTTGATGAGATTGTAACAAGCTCCCTTGTCGGAGAGAATTTGTATAAAGATTTTATGAACGAAATCAACCCAAAATGTGCGGTAACTGTAATGAATCCTCAAAGTGAAGACGCTACAACGCTTCGCCAGCAGATGATGCCAAGTCTTTTGAATGTTGTGAAATTAAATTTTGATATGGGAAATAAAAATTTCAGACTGTATGAAATTGGAAAAACTTTTAACAAAACATCAGAGTCAAGTGAAATTTCATCAGGGGTTGAAGAAAAAAGAAAGCTTACAGGCTGCATTTTTGGAAATATCAACAATGAGCTGTGGGATAAAAAAGGAATGCCTGATTTTTACACGATGAAAGGTGTGATTGAAAATCTTTTTGATATTCTCGGGATTGAAAAAAGAATTGTATATTCAGAATTCAAGGATGTTGAAAAAATCAAATTTATGCACCCTTATCAGACGGCAACTGTCGGTTTGCTCGGTAAAAACCTTACAAACCTCGGCTACTTTGGAAAGTTACACCCTGTTTTAGCGGATAAGATGAAATTAAATCAGGATTTATTTGTTTTTGAACTTGATTTGGATGAAATTTTAGGGGCAATGCACAATAGTGGTGTTGTAAAATATAAAAAATTGCCTCAAACAACGCCGATTACAAGGGATATAGCGTTTGTTGCGGATAAAAGCATATCAAATGCAGATATTTTAAAAGTTGTTAAAAAGTTCAGCGACAAAAATATTTCAAAAGGTGCAAAAATCTTTGACATCTACGAAGGGGCAAATATAGAAGCAGGTAAAAGAAGTGTTGCCTATAGAATTACACTTCAAGATGAAAACAAAACGCTCACGGATGAAATCATTGAAGCTGAAATTTCAAAAATAAAACAGGGCCTTGAAAAAACTTTTGCAGGGCTGAGCTTTAGACAGTAGTTTTTGCTTTGTAAGGCAGTAAAATGTGCAGCAGGAGTGCAAACCGAGGAGAAGTGCAAAATAAAATATTTTCATGGTTTAAATCTTTTACGAGCAAAAAATAAGAGATTTGGAATATGAGAATATCTGCAATTCAATTAATCGGGCAATTTCCTGTAAGGCAGAGTGTTCCAAAATACGGTAGAGGCGCACAAAACACCGATTCTTTTGATGTGGACACTTTTGTTTCTTTTGGCGTACAAAGGGTTTACCCGAAAGAGGCTCCTGCCATGGTATGTCTTGAAAAAGTTAAATCAAGGGGAGGAATTGTTCCAAAAAGAGTGGAAGACCTTGTAAGAGAATATGCAAAAGATGAAGCCCTGAAGGATTTAACGCTTACTGAGGTGCATAAAATTGCCTATGCCGATTTAAAGAAATGCAAAACTCTTACTGAAGCAAAAAAGCTTTTTCCCGAGTTTGAATGCGTAAAACACCTTGATGAACTTTCCGCAAAAGAGGGTAGTGTAATTTACGGTTTGCAAATCGGCAATGTGGAGGTTAAACCCTGTGGCGAAGAAACGGATGACGAAGCATTGAAGCTTTTACAATACATATGGTCGGAATTATACTCATCTTCAAATACCGCAATATTTACACGCAATAAAAGCGAAAATTTTTATACAACCTGGAGTATGCAGGGACCCATTACAAGGCTTAAAATTCCGCTTTTAAATTATGAATACGCGCAGTCATTAAGGTTTGAAAGCAGGCCCCGTCAACGCAGCTAGAAAATAAACAGACAGCATCGGCAAACATTTAATAAATTTGATATTATAATGTCATTATGGCGGCAATTGTTCTTGTAGATTGTAATAATTTCTTTGTAAGCTGCGAAGAGCTTTTCGACCCGAGCTTAAAAGGAAGGCCCGTGTGTGTTCTCGGTAATAATGACGGCTGCGTTATTGCCCGCTCAAATCCTGCAAAGGATCTCGGGGTTGCAATGGGTATGCCGTATTTTATTGCAAAGAAAAAATTTAAAGATGTAATTTATCTTTCGGGAAATCATTCAAAATATAGAGAAATCTCAAGGAAAATCATGCAGAAACTTTATGATTTTTCTCCAACCGTCGAAAAGTATTCAATAGACGAAGCTTTTATAGATATTACAGGATGTGAGCGTGCGCATAAAGCTTCATATTTTGAGATTGCACAAAAAATCCGCTTTTCAATAAAAGATGAAATTGGGATTGATGTTTCAATAGGGCTTTCAAGTTCTAAAACTCTTGCAAAGCTTGCTTCTGAAATCGCAAAATCAAATCTGCGGAAAAAAACGGATATATCAGGTGTTTTTGAAATAAATGTTCAAAATATGGGAGAAATTTTAAGAACCACATCCATAAATGAAATCTGGGGAATCGGACGAAATCTTGATAAGACATTAAGGCGTCATAATATACGGAGTGCTCTTGATTTTATAAATTTGCCCGAGGATTTTTTAAAAAGAAATCTCGGGAAAAACGGGCTTGATATGCAAAAAGAACTTTCGGGAGTCTCTATGAATCCTGTCTCTGCCGAGGAAGAAGCCCCGAAAAGCATTTCAAAAACCGCCTCTTTCAGGCATTTTGTCGATGATAAAAGTGTTATAAAAAATGCGCTGAACCATCATTGTCATCTTGTCTGTACACAGCTTCGAAGCCAAAACTTAACTGCAAAGCTTCTTGTCGTAATGCTTCGAACAAAGGATTTTAAGGTCTATACAAACAAGCTTGCGCTTGATACTCCGATTGAAAGTGAATTTGAAATAAATAAGGAAATATACAGGCTTTTTGATGAGATTTATTTAAAAGGTGTAATGTATCGTTCATCAGGTGTTATACTATCAAGGATTGAAAAGAAAAAAGAGGAGCAGCTCGGGCTTTTTAATGCGGAAAAGAAAATAAAATCCAAAAATTTATCAAAAGCCTGGGATAATATTGAGAAAAAATACGGCTTTGGAAGCCTTAAGATTGGCGCGGATAAGGCGAGAAATGATGAATAAACCTTAGTGTGCTCCCGCAAGCTTTTGTCTTTCTATTTGGGTTTTTAGCATATTCTTTGCAAAATTTAATTGTGAATCGTTATTTTTTTCAAAATCATCTTTTGTGATTTCAACAAAATAATTCGGTTCAATTCCTTTTTTATTAATATCACTGCCGTTTGGGGTTAAATACCTTGCAATGGTAAGGTTCATTCCCATATTGTTTGGCATTGTATATACTTTTTGCACAACGCCCTTGCCAAATGTCTTTGTGCCGACAATTAAGGCTCTGCCGTTATCTTTAAGGGCCGCAGACACTATTTCGCTTGCACTGGCTGATTCTCCATCCACAAGGACAATTAAAGGTTTATCGTATATGTATTCTTTTTCTTCTGCGGTATAAGAGCTGTTATGGCCGCCCCTGCCGATTACTTTTACAATATTTCCTTTATCCAAAAACATATTTGCAACAAAAACAGCATTTTGGAAAAGCCCGCCCGTATTTCCGCGAAGGTCTAAAATAAGTGCATTTGTATCTTTTACTTTATTAAGTGCTTCTATAAATTCGATAGGCCCTTCAGAGCTAATAAAGCTTACAATTCTTATATAGCCTATTTCTTTATCCATAATCTCAGATTCCACGGTTTTGATTTTAATTTCGGCCCGCTTTATCTTTTTTGTAAGCCGTTTATTGTCCCTTAAAATTTCAAGGTCCACAAAGCTGTTCAAACTTCCTTTAATATAGTTTGCCGTTTGAAAGACATTATCGCCTTTAACATCGTTTCCGTTTATTTTTAATATCATATCTCCCGGGCGAAGGCCGCCAAGTTCTGCGGGGGCGCCTTTTATGACGTTTATAATATAAATTTTTCCGGAAACCGATGCAATGTTTATTCCGATACCGTAAATTTTTGAATCTATGGAATTATTTTGCTCTTTGAATTCATCCGAACTTAGAAACTTTGAATAAGGATCGTTTAAGCTTGCAAGCATTGAATTGATTGCAACGTAGGCGTCTTCTTCCGTTTCAATTTTATGAAGATACCTTTTTTTCCAATTTGCCCAGTTTTGTTCGTTAAGATTATTGTCCCAGTAGTTTTTCTTTATAAGCCCCCAGGTTTCAACAAATAACTCTTTAGGGGGAAGAACTGTTTCTTGTGCAGGTTTATACAAAGGAGTATATGAAGTGTTTTGTCCTGTCGTTTGTTCCGTAAAATTTGCAAAAAACATCAGTGCAAAAAGCACCAAAAGGCACAATGAAAATATCGCAAACTGTTTTATTCTATCCATCTTAACCAAGTTCTTTATTTTTTAGTCGTTTTCATCTTAATGCCTGCGGGAATTAATCTGTACCCGCCTCCGTATATAGTTTCGATGTATTTATTTTTTTCAGTTGAAATTTTATCAAGTTTTGACCTCAAGTGTCTAATGTGCACCCTGATTGTATCAACATCTTCATTATCGCTATAACCCCAAACTTCCTTTAAAAGCACTTTAGATGAAACCATTGAGTTATTATGCTGCATAAGGCAATTTAAAATATCAAATTCAATGGGTGTAAGCTTTGTTTCTTTATCCAGAATTTTAACAGTGTAACTTTCGGGGATAAGAGTAATATCACCAAGTGTTAAAACTTCCTTGTATCTTAAAGATTCGGGAGCTGCTCCTGCTCTGTTTAAAAGGGCAAGAACTCTTGCTTTCAATTCTTCAATTTCAAAAGGTTTTGTTAAATAATCATCCACGCCCGAATTAAACCCTTTTAGCTTATCGTTTAATTCTCCAAGTGCGGTAAGCATTATAATCGGCATATTTTTAAAATCATTGCTCTGGCGAATTTTAAGAGCAAGAGAATATCCGTCAACCTCGGGCATCATAACATCCAGAATAACCAGATCCGGCGCTTCCTGTTTTATCATCTGAAAACCTTTAACAGGGTCGGATGAGGTTTTACAGATATAACCCGCAAGCTCCAAGTTTATTTTTATAAGTTCTAAAATTGCAATATCATCATCGATTATAAGAATTTTTTTCATACAAAAATTTTATAATAAATATAATAAAATTAATCTTTGAATGCTTTAAAAAAAACGGAAATTTTAAAAAATATTAATTAATATTAATTCAATAATAGCAATTTTTGACACTTTGATGTTTTTTGCATATAGTGTATAATGTTTTAAAAATAAAGTGTATAAAAAACAAATTTTTTAGGAGGACTATGAATTGGCGATAACAACACCGATAGGACTGACCGAAGATTTTAGACTAAATCATTCCAAGTATTTAGGACGCCATGTACTGGCAGAATTTTTTGAATGTGACCCCAATGTATTAAATAATCCGACTCTTGTCGAACAATATATGCTTGAAGCTGCTCTTGAATGTGGAGCAACAGTGGTTCAAAAGTGTTTCCACCTTTTTAATCCGCATGGAGTTTCAGGAGTTGTAATTATCTCTGAAAGCCATCTTGCAATTCACACATGGCCTGAATTAGGGTATGCTGCGGTTGATTTATTCACATGCGGCGAACAGTGTGATCCGAAGGTTGCGTATGAATTTTTAAAGAAGCGTTTTAATTCAAAAGATGCTTCATATTCGCAATTAAACAGAGGTATTCTGGATGATAAAAACCTCTCTGTTGAACACACTCCTTTTTATGTGAGCGCGCAAGGCTAAAATATAAAAATATGGCATTATAAAAACTTTTTGTATCGGTGTATTTATATGCTAAGATTTTGCTATGCCTAAATTTAAAATCGAAAAAATGCGCTTGTCGCATCTTGATGATGTGATGGAAATTGAGGAACAATGTTACGGAGAACACCACTGGAGCAGGGATTCCTTTGTAAATGAAATAGATAATTCAATTTCTGAATATTTTTGTGCCGTAAATGAAGAGGGTAAATGTATCGGCTATCTTGGCATGTGGAAAATTATTGATGAAGCACACATTACAAACTTTGCCGTTCACCCTTTATTTCAAAAACAGGGCGCAGGGCATTTTTTAATCGTAAAATCAATTGAAAAATGCTATGAAGACAAAATAAAATATATAACGCTTGAAGTTCGTGTTTCAAATGAAAAAGCACAGAGGATTTATGAAAAATTCGGTTTTAAATCTTTGGGTAAAAGAAAGCATTACTATCAGGATAACGGCGAAGATGCGATAATAATGTGGACGGAGAATATATTTAACGAAAAGTATAAAAAGCTTTTTGATGAAAATAAGAAATTTTTGGAAGAAATAACAAAGTAGAAGATTAAATTTGGCAAGATGAATAAAAGAATCAGAGGCGAATTTGAAGAAATTATCTACAAGGGTGAAAAAACACCTTTTAGTCTCGGTACGCTTACTGTTGTTGCTCTTTGTCTTTTGCTTTTGATTGTAGGAACCTTTACCCAGCTTGGAATTGTGCACTATTGGACGGTACCCGATTCTGAAACCTTGTTTGGAATGAAAAAATATTCATACATTCCGCAAATCCCCCTTGTACTTTTTATTGCTGCAATTTTGGGGGCAAGATTTGGTATTTTGGTTATTATTCTCTATCTTATTGTCGGGTTTTTTATTTGGCCCGTTTTTGCGCTCGGGGGCGGGCTCGGCTATATCAAAAGTTATTTTTTCGGTTATATTTTAGGTTATTTTTTTGCAATGGTTTTTGCAAGCAGGGTTTTGTTTTTCGACAAGTTTTCATATAAAAGTATTGCGTATGCTTCCGTTGTGGGCGTATTATCCATTCATTTCTGCGGAATTTTATACACAGGAGTTTTGGGTATATTTCGTCTTGTGAACTTCTCATTTATAAAAGAAGCGCTTTCAACATTAAGCGGGGACAAAATTATTTATGATGTTGTATTTTCATTTATTTTTATTGCAGCATCAATCCCTATAAAGCAGTTTTTATGGCTTGCGATGAAAAATTATTCAAAACCGAAACGTGACGCCAGAACCACTCGCGAAGCACGTGAAATGCGCCGCATTGAGCGCGAAAAAGCACAAGGGGCATAGTTTTACAGCTTTTCAACCATAGCTTTTTTGTTTTGGAGTTAAGTAAACAAATTTAATATATATGTGTGCCTGATATTTAAAAAAAACGATATAAAATTTGGTATAAAAAAACTGCTTGAGCTTGACCCAAGCAGTTTTTAAACATTTCTTCAAAAGACTTGACTTATTTTTTGTTAACAAGTTCTTTGAATTTTTTACCTGCAGAAAAAGCAGGAACTGTTTTAGCAGCAATCTTGATTTCTTTACCTGTTTGAGGGTTGCGGCCGGTTCTAGCTGCACGTTTTCTAGCTTCGAAAGTACCAAAACCAACTAAAGTAACTTTTTGTCCTTTAGAAACTGATTTTTGAACTGTTTCGATGAAACCGTTTAAAACTTCAGCAGCTTCTTTTTGAGTAACTTTTGCTTTTTTTGCAATTTCTTGTACTAATTCTTCTTTGTTCATTTAGAACCCCTTTCCTTATTTCTTGTATGATTATATTGAATTTTTAGGCATGTTGCAAGTTTTTTTATTTGTAAATACAAAAGATATACTAATTTTTACAAAATTTGTTATAATTAAATATATGAAAAAGAATTTAAGATGGTATGACAAAGATAAGTATTTAAGCGCTTTTATGACGCTTTTACAGCAATTGCCGGAGGATGTGCAGTCTCAAGTTGCAGTTGATATTTTGCTTTATATCCCAAAAGTAATTGAAAAAGATTTTGCAAAGTTTATTAAGATTGTTGCAGACCACAATCCGAAACAATATCAAAGATGGTACGACCATAACCCGAATTTACACACGGCAGTCGAAGCCATCAGGGAGCTTTCTTTTGAAGAGCGTGAAAAACTTCTCGGGTCAATATCGGATATTATGATAAAACACACAAACCAAAATCCTTTTGAATTTGGCAAATAATTAGGATTATGAGGCAAATATATGATTAATGTTTTAATTACAGGATCTTCTTCGGGAATTGGCCTTGAAACTGCAAAAGTTTTGACCGAAAATGGCTGCAGGGTCTTTAGGACAGGCAGAAGGAGACTGGAAGACGAGCATTATTTAAGTGTTGAGTTATCTTGCTTTGAGCATGCAAAAATTCTTTACGAAAAAGTGATTGAAGAGTTTGGAAACATTGATGTTTTAATCAATAATGCTGGTGAATATTATTATTCGCCGATTGAGAGAGTCCAAACGTATGATATAGAGCGCGTTATGCTCTTAAATCTCTCGATTCCGTATTATCTGGCTTCCCTATGTGTTTCACAGATGAAGGAGAAAAAATTCGGGAGAATTATTAACATTTCTTCAATATCCGCTTCCGTGGGTGAGGCAAATGCAAGCCTTTACGCTGCAACAAAAGCAGGGCTTTACGGTATGACAAAATCTCTGGCGCTGGAGCTTGCCCAATACAATATTACGGTAAACTGCATAAGTCCCGGGTGGGTGGAAACGCAGCTTATGGCTGATATTAACGAAGAAGACAAGGCTGAAATTCTTGATGTTGTGCCGCAAAGAAGGTTTATCCAGCCTGTTGAGATTTCAAATTTGATTAAATATCTTATATCTGACGAAGCAAAAGGCCTCACAGGACAAAACATTAACCTTTGTGCGGGGCTAAGTGTAGGGTCATAGGCTTAAACCCTTAACTCTTTTAAACAAAAAGCTCCCGTAAAAAATACGAGAGCTTTTCAAATCCTTTAAACTTTTCTTACCCTTTTGTTGTGTCTGCAGCGGCAGTTTTGGCTGTATCTGTATTGTTGTCTACAGTTTCGTCTCTTCCTGTAAGTTTTTTACCTATTGTTTTTCCAATGCTGTATGCTGTTATTGACCCTGCCACAAATAAAAGCCCTATACCGACTTTTGTTACCGTTTGACCGCCTTTTGAGAGCTTTGAAAACTTTGTTGCGGCAGTATTTAAAGCTTTTGTTGCAAGGTTTTTTATGCCCTGTATGAAATCCGTTTGCTCCGTTATTTCTTTTGCGCCGTTTTCTGCAATGTCAAAGAAAGTCTCTTTTGCTGATTTCATTAGTTTTTCTGCGCCAAACATCATTCCCATTGCACTTGTTTCTTCAATGAGGGCAGAATACTGATCATCATCCTTTAAAACGCGTATGCCCGCAGCCCCAACCAGAAGCGGATTTACGGCCTTTGATGCAATTGTTCCAACAACGGAACCGTTACTTGCCTTTGCAGCACTTTCCAGTGTGTCCGCAACTCCTTCTTTGCCGATATTTTTAAGTGTTTTGCATATAAAATTATCCGCGGTATTTGTCATATTTAAAACACCTTCTCCAAAAATAGAGGCATTATGAGACAACTTGTCCGTGAGGGATACAAGCTGAGCGCCGGTTGCACCAATTCTTCCCGTATCTTTGCCTGAGACAACCTTGCCTGTATTTCTTACACAAAATATGCCTGTTTGAATAATTCCGCTAATCGGATCAGAACACATAATATAAAATACCTTCCTTCTATACTTAAATAAAGTATTTTTCACCTTGAAAATTGCCCGCGCTGCTACAAAACTTTACACTTTTAATATTTGTTTACAAATATCCCTCTTTAAATCTGAATTCTTTTAATCTAAAATATACTAATAGATTTTGTGCTTTTTACAGGCTCGGGCTTAATTTTTAAAGTAAGCAAAAAAACGGAAAAGAGGATATAAAATGGTAGATGTAAAACCGCTTAATGCAATAGTTTATAACCAAAATAAGGTTGATATTAAAGATGTTATAGCTCCCCCGTATGATGTCATTACAAACGAAGAGCAGCAAAGACTTTACGAGAGAAGTAAATATAATATTGTAAGACTTATATTGTCATCTGCAAAAGACAGATATGAAGATGCTAAAGAAAGTTTTGAAAGCTGGCAGAAAGATGAAGTTTTAATAAAAACAGCCAAGCCTTCAATATTCTATATTATTCAAAAATATACGACAGAAAACGGCAGAAAGGTTGAAAGAAAAGGCTTTATTGCAAGAAACCACGTGGAAGAATTTGCAACCAAAAAAATCCTTCCCCACGAATTTACAATGGGCGGTCCTAAAGAAGACAGGTTAAAACTTACACGTGCCTGTGAAGCAAATTTCAGCCAGATTTTTATGGTATATTCAGACCCTTCTATGCTTGTTGAAAATGAAATCGCTCCAAAATATACGGCGCATGCGCCTTTTATTGATGTAACCGATGACAAAGGTGTTCAAAATCTGGTTTATATTATTGATGATGAAGCTGATATTGCAAAAATCAGCGATTTACTCAAAGATAAGACACTTTTAATTGCAGACGGGCACCACAGATATGAAACTGCTTTAAATTATTCCAAAGAAGCTAAAAGCCCTGAAGCGCAGTATGTTATGAGCTATTTTACAAACTCCGAAGATGATAATTTAATCATTTTCCCGACCCACAGAATTATAACAAAATTTATTGAACCTTATGTGCTTTTAGAGGGTGTTAAAAAATATTACGATATGACCGATTATACTTTTACAAGCGCCAACAAGGAAGAGGTTAAGACAAAATTTCTGGCAGATCTTGAAAAAGCAAATGCTCAAAAAATTTCAATGGGTCTTTATATGAAAAATGTAAATAAGTTTTACCTTTTAAGCCTAAAAGACGGGGTTTTGGATACAATTGACACACCTGATGTATTGAAAAAGCTTGATTTAACAGTTCTTCACGAGTTAATAATATCCAATGAACTAGGCTACTCTAAGGAAGAGCAAATGTCTCAGGATGGTATAAAATACATTAAGCAGGAATTTGAAGCTTTCGATATGATAGACAAAGGCACTGCTGAGGCAAGTTTTATTATGGCATATCCAAAAATGCAGGATATAAAAGATATTTCCGCAGCAGGGTATAGAATGCCTCAAAAATCCACCTATTTCTATCCGAAACTTTTAAGCGGTGTTGCGATTAACCCTCTAAAATAGGTTGATACAATGTTATACAGGTTTTTTGAGGAGACCTCAAATTAAAATATGAAAACATCTTCATATACAAAATTTGGTGCAAATTATAATAAGGACACAGGCCTTGTTGATTTTAAGCTGTTTTCAAAAAACGGTACGGCGGCAATTTTGTGTATTTTTGATACACCGAAAGGCAAGGATGCCGTTTTAAATATTAAAATGGTAAAAAGCTCACCTGAAAACTTTAATGGAAATGTTTTTGAAGCCTCTTTTGATCCTAAGATTTTAGGGTTTAATACGTCGGATGACCTGCAAGATATTCTTTTTTACTACGGCTATCGGGTTTTCGGGCCGAATTATGAATATACTGAAGGCTGGGCTCCGGGTGTTAAGGATGGGTTTAAAACAAGGCTTGATGATAAAAACCACCGTTTTAATCCCAATAAGCTTGCCTACGACCCTTATTCAAGGGAATTATCCCATCTGCACTCGGATGTAAGCAAAGATTTGTCGGAATTTCGCTCTGATAAAAAGTTGTTTTTTACTGACAATGCTTTAATTGCACCCAAAACCGTTTTTAAAATCATTCCAGAAAGAGAAATTGCGGATGTCTCGCCGCGTGCACTTACAGATGAAATTATAGGCGAGGTGCATATAAAAAGCCTTACAATGCTTCAAAACGTTGAAAACAAAGGTACATACAAAGCAGCAGGCGAATTTGCGGCAAATTTAAAAGCTCTCGGGGTCACAATGGTTGAATTTTTACCCCTGCAAGAGTTTGATGATAAAGAAGATATCGGAAATTACTGGGGTTATATGCCTCTGGCGTATTTTGCACCCCATAAAAAATATACTTTTAACACATCTGACGGCGAGGCTGTGGCTGAATTTCGGGAGATGATTGACGCACTGCACAGGGAAGATATAAAAGTCTGTATGGATGTTGTGTATAATCATACCGGTGAAGCAAGGATTTACAATAATGACCCGACGGATGTAAATCTCTTTTGTTATGCGCTTATAGATAACAGAGAGTACTACAAATCAAACGACAAAGGATACTATGCCATAAATTCAGGGTGTCATAATGACGCTAATACGGCAAAAGACGGTTTTCGCCATATAATAACCGATTCGCTTGAATACTGGATAAATCAAGGGGTCGACGCCTTCAGGTTTGACCTTGCAACCTCTTTAATGGACACAGATACAGGTGTAAATGTTAATTACGATAAGAACAAAAGTATTATCGGGCGAATGAAGGAAAAGCTTGAAGCGCGCGGAATTAAAGTTAATGCGCCAAATGAGGTGCAGGATAAAAATTTTAAAGGGAGGGTTGTAAATTTAATAGCTGAGCCCTGGACCTGCGGTGGCTACAATGCTTATCAGCTTGGAAATTTTCCTGAATTTTTCGCCGAATGGAATGATGTTTCAAGAAATACCATCCGTGCGTTTTCCGTACGCCCGAAATCGGTTGATTTTCTTGCAATAAGACATATTTTAACAGGAAGCCCGCATAAATTCGGTTCTTTAAACAGGTCGCTGAATTTTGTTTCCTGCCATGACGGTTTCACCCTTTGGGATTTGAATTCCTACGATAAAAAGGCTGCAGATACTTGCGGGGGTTCGGATTGGGAACTTTGTTCATCATATGGCGGGAATAAAATCTTGCGCGATAAGGCAATAAGGAACGAAATGGCTCTGCTTGCGCTTTCTGCAGGGTGTTTTATGGTTCAGGTTGACGATATGGTGCTTCATTCAAAGGGCGGAAATAACAACAGCTACAATATTGATGGTCCCGTTAATTATATTGATTTCAACATTCCCGAGGAAAAGCGCGGACTTTGCGACTTTATCAGAAATTTAACGGATTTTAGAAAAAAACATAAGATTTTTAACAATGAATCATATGTTAAAAATATGGAGTTTTACGGTCATCTTGCGCGCCCGTTTCCTTCTTATTCGCCATTTTGGACGCTTCCTGATATGAATTTTATGTCATTTATGTCAAATGATGGGGATGAAACTCTTTTTGCAGCTATGAACAAAGGACACAATCCCGTTAAGTTTATCCTTCCAAGAGAAGTGTTAAAAAAAGGCAAAAATTTTTATGTTGTTTTTGATACGAAAAACAATGATTTCAATCCTGAAGGGGTTTTATACGAGCCTGTCGGGGAAGAGCCTGATTATACAATAGAACCGTACACAATTGTTTTAATGCTTGTAAAGTAAGGGTTGTCGGGATTTAAGGAGATTAATATGGAACTGGTGGAAATTTTTAAAACTTTGGTAAAAATTCCTTCGCCCTCAATGGCAGAAGAAGCTGTTGCCAAGAAAATTATCGAAATTCTTACAGAAACGGGCATAAAAACCCGTAAAGACAACTATGGTAATGTTTATGCCGAATATGACGGAGGAAATCAAGATAAACCGTCGCTTTTGCTTTCTTCGCATATGGATGTAGTAGGCGATGACAGCCCCGTGAATATTGTTGAAAGAGACGGTTTTATTGAAACCGATAAGACAAGAACCCTCGGGGCAGATGATAAAGCGGGTGTTGCTGCAATTTTAAAACTATTTTTGGATATGAAAGCAGAAACAGACAAGCTTTCTTACGGCGAAAAACCTTTGTATGGAAGGCTTGAAGCTGTTTTTACAAGGGATGAAGAAAATTCCATGACAGGGATTGAGAATGTCGAATTTAACAATCTGAATTCAGAGTATGTGCTTGTTTTGGATTCAGACAAACTTGGCAATTTTGAGATATCAGGAGCTGGGTATATTAAACTTACAATTTCTGTTAAAACGCCGTATGGCGGGCATTCGGGGCTTGATATTTCGGATGAAAAACGTTTAAATGCAGCAAAATTAATTGCGGAAATTATTGAGAAAGTGCCGCAGGGAGTACAAAAAGCTGATGAAACGGGCACAATAACATCTGTTAATCTTGGTTCCGTTATAGGGGGCGGGGTTGAAAACGCTTTCTATGAGGCGGTAAAAAGGAACTTAAAAGGAAAAGCTGCGGTTGAATTTGTGGCGAAAAATTCAATGTCAAATATAATAAATACGAGCGCTTTTGCGCATTATTCCCTAAGAAGCTCTGATATCAATGCACAAGATGTTTTGATTTCTAAAATTAAAGATATAATACTGGCCTTTAATGAAAAATATCAGGGGCTTGCAGAGGCAAAGCTTGAAATTGAAGAACATTTGCCTGTCTTTGAAAAAGCAGGGGATGATTTTTTGATTAATGTTGCAAAAAAAGCTGCCGGCGCTTTGGGTATTGACCTTAAAATCCAATCTTTCCATGCGGGAGCCGAAACACACATTTATGCAAACAGAAAGAATGCGCAAAACCTTGCCTTTAAACCTGTGCTGGCCGGTATTGCGGATGTGTTTAATATGCACTCGGTCGATGAAAAAATTGATATTGAAAGCTATAAAAAAGGTTATGAATTTTTAAAAGCCTTTGTAAAAGAACTCTAAAGGTCTTTTAAAGGATTTTAAAAGACTGAAGTTTATCGGGCGCGCGACAGAGAACAGGTTTTAATTAATGCAAAACAGGGCAATGAATAATATTTTACTTTTAATAACCGCATTTATCTGGGGCGCCGGATTTGTGGCTCAAAGAGCGGGTATGGACTTTATCGAGCCATACACGTTTAACTGTGTAAGGTCCTATCTGGGTGCGTTTTCGCTTCTTATTCCGATTTTGATTTTTAAAATTAAAAAAGGCCCTAACAGGAAAATGAACAAATGGGAAGAGCGGCGTTATATGTTTAAAGCAGGTGCCATATGCGGCCTTGCGCTGTTTTTTGCAAGTTCTGTTCAACAGGTCGGAATGGTTTATACGACAGCCTCAAAAGCAGGTTTTATAAGTTCTATGTATATAATCATAGTTCCGTTGATTTCAGTTTTTCTTGGCAGAAAGTTTCCATGGAGCCTTTGGTTCGGTGTTCTTCTGGGGGCATTCGGACTTTATTTTCTGTGCGGTTCAAACGGTTTCAGCCAAATAGGCAGAGGAGATATTTACATTATGATTTCTGCCGTTCTTTATTCCGTGCATATTCTAACAATTGATTATTTTGCTCCAAAGGTAGACAGTGTAAAACTCTCCTGTGTTCAATTTTTTGTTGTCGGCTTTATAAGTCTTATTCCTGTATATATGTTTGAAAGCCCGACGTGGGATGGGATTTTGGCTTGTAAATGGGCCCTTTTGTTTGCAGGAGTAGTTTCTTGCGGCCTTGCTTATACTTTACAAATTATTGCACAGAAAAATACAAATCCTGCTCTTGCCTCTTTGCTTTTAAGTTTTGAGAGTGTATTTGCCGTACTTACGGGATATTTGATTTTAAATGAAACTCTGACCACAAAAGAAATTCTGGGCTGCATCTTAATGTTTACTGCGGTTCTGGTTGCTCAATACAAAGGGAAAAACTTGCCTGATGATAATGCAGAAATTGTGTCTTCAAAATGTTGTTGAATTTTGATTATTCTTAATTTTAATGCTTTTTGTGCTTGCAATGAGTTTATGTCCTGTGTTACAATAAGTTTCCCTATATCATAAAACTATGTTTCGGATATAAAAACTTGAAAGGTTGGATATGCCAGTATCACCCGTAGACTCTGCTTCTTTGGCTTTTAGAGGAAACAGGGCGCCAAAGAAAAAAGTGAAGACCAAAAATGTATTAAGAACAGCTCTTGCTTTATCTGTTGCAGCTTCTGCCGTCGCGTATGCAACACAAAAAGGCAAAGGTGGGGCTGTGGATATGATTATAGCTGAATTGCAGCCAATGAAAAGAACTGCTTTAAAATTTTTATCTCAGATTTTCCATAAAATTTCGCCTTAAAAGCCTTTAAGCATTCCAATTTTGGGGATTATTATTAAACGCTCCTGACGCTGACGGATTTTGTTGACAAAAAGTTTGGCTTGCCTTACAATTTTATTGCAATGAGAACTCTATTTGAAGTAAAATCAGGCGAAACAGTTAAAATTACAGGTTTTGACCCCGAAATACCAAGAGCAACTTTTAC
Source organism: uncultured Vampirovibrio sp. (assembly GCA_910578465.1). GTDB lineage: Bacteria > Cyanobacteriota > Vampirovibrionia > Gastranaerophilales > Gastranaerophilaceae > MGBC122484. The sequence goes on from CAJTPW010000001.1 coordinate 316,916, forward strand.
AAGATTTGCTCTTTTTGAAGGGCAGGTAGTTAAATGTCTTGCAAAACCCGGGCCTGTGGTGATTAAAGAAAAATTTCAGACGATTGCAATCGGAAAAGAGTTTTCAAAAAAAATCTATGTTTCAAAAGGCAGAATGCTGTAATTATGGATATTTTAAAGTGTGCAGGGTGCTCTAAATGTTCTTCTGCTCAGAAAAATAAAAGAAAAGAGCTTTTTAAAAGCGGTTTTGATTTAAAAAAAATAATTCTCGTGGGAAATCCTAATGTAGGAAAATCCGTGTTGTTTGGGGCATTGACAGGTGTTTATGCGGAAGTTAGCAATTACCCCGGTACTACGGTTTCTGTTACAAAGGCAAGGGTAGATTACGCTGAAATCATTGACACCCCCGGGACATACAGCCTTGGAAATTTTTCTGAAGATGAGCGCGTTACAAAAGAAATAATAAGAGAAGCCGATGTTGTGGTAAATATCGTAAGTGCTACAAGCCTTGAGAGGGATTTGTTTCTTACGGCACAGCTTATCGACCTTAAAATACCTGTTGTTGTAATTGTAAACCAGCTTGATGAAGCACATGCGGGCGGTATTGATATTGATTTTAACAAGCTCGAAGAAGAGCTTGATTGTAGAGTCTTTTCAACCATTGCAACCAAAAAGCAGGGTATTGCGGAAGTTATAGACTATTTAAGGGACGGAAATTTTAAAATTTCAAATAAAACTACGCCGACCGTCCAAAAAATGTTTGAAGGAAAAGAATTTCCCGTAAAAGACAGGATTGAAGAGCTCTTAAGAGTTGAATGCGCCCATTTAAACACCAGAGAGTGTGAAATTTTACATAATGAGCGAATAAATTTTGTAAATGCAACCATTCGAAAATCCGTAATTTTTAATGCACCCAAAAAGCGTTTTATTAATTCGATTGAACATTTTTTGTTTAATCCTGTAACGGGTTTTATTACCACAATTTTTGTTCTGTATCTCTTGTTTGAAATTGTGGGTGTTTATATTTCAGGTAGTGTTGTAGATTATGTTTACGGTGGTCTTGAGGAGCATTTTTGCCCTGCGCTTAAACGCTTTTGCGACAGTTTTATAAAAAACGGGCTCGTATCCGAAATTATTGCAGGCGAATTTGGCGTATTTACAATGGCTTTAAGTATTATAATAGGGGTTTTAATCCCGCTTTTAACAGCCTTTTATATCTTTATGTCCATACTTGAAGATTCAGGGTATTTGCCAAGAATGTCTGTTTTTTGCGATGAGATGTTAAAAAAAATCGGGTTAAACGGAAGGGCTGTAATACCGCTGATTTTGGGTCTCGGGTGCACCACAATGGGCACCATTACAACAAGAATTCTTCCTACCGATAAAGAAAGGCTGATAACGGTTGCCCTGCTTGGCATTTCTATTCCCTGTGCCGCACAGCAAGGTATAATTGTTGTACTTATAGCATCTATAGGAGGGTTAAAAGTATGGCTTATGTATTTGCTAATTCTCTTTAGCGTAATGGCAATTACAGGCACACTTTTGTCAAAGCTTGTAAAGGGAAAAACTTCTGATTTATTTATAAGTCTGCCCCCCATAAGGGTTCCGAATTTTTCTAATATTTTACGAAAAACATATTCAAGAATGATTTCCTTTTTAAAGGAAGCAACGGGATTTTTTGTTTTAAGTTCTGTTGTAATAAGTATTATGAATTATTTTGGCTGGTTGAAGGTTATAGAAAGAGGTCTGGAGCCTGTTGTAGTTAATTTGTTGCATCTGCCTGCCGAATTTTCAAACGTTTTTATTATGGGCTTAATTAGGCGAGATTTAGCCTCTGCAGGGCTTTTTGAGATGGCAAACGTAAGCAATATGACTTCGCTTCAAATTTTTGTTGCAGCTGTTGTTATAACGCTTTTTGTACCGTGTATTGCAATGCTTATAATGGTTTTCAAGGAGAGAGGGGTAAAAGAAGGTGTTATTCTCTGGCTTAGTGCTTTTTGTGTTGCAATAGGTGTCGGGTCAATATTAACAAGGGTTTGCGGGGTGTTTTTCTAAGATATGGTTCTTTTATCTTTAAATGAAGTGCTAAAATTCTCATTTTTAGAGGCTTTTAGGGATTGTGTCGCCATTATTCCCTTGTTGTTGTTGATTTTTTATATAATTGAGATTATTGAATTTTTTTATTCGGATAAAATTTTGTCCTTTGCAAGGTTTTCCAAAAAAGCGGGGCCTTTTGTCGGAGCGCTTCTTGCAGTAATTCCGCAATGCGGACTTTCTATTATTGCAAGCTCAATGTATTGCAGACGTTTTATTACAAAAGGGACGCTTATTGCCGTATATCTGGCAACTTCCGATGAAGCTATACCCGTGCTTCTTGCTTCTCCGGGCAGGTTGAACGTAATTTTTCCTCTTATGGGGATAAAGCTTGCTGTAGCGCTATTTGCAGGGTCTTTAATTGATTTTATTTTTAAATCTAAAGTGGATTTTTCAGAGGTTCAAAATGAAAAAATTCAAATTGAAAAAGGTTGTCACAGCCACGATATTATTAAGGATGAAGATGGTAAATGTAACGGCAGAGTAGGTTTTAGAGAAGTTTTTCTCCATCCGCTCGTGCACACATTAAGTGTCACATTCTTTATTTTTGCGGTTACTTTTTTAATCAACATTTTGGTTTATGGTTTTTCATCAGGCAATTTTAGTTCTTTGCAAAATATTGTATTGCTAAAAAATAATTTTGTGCAGCCCGTAATTACCGCTATTTTTGGTATAATTCCAAATTGCGCCGTTTCTGTCGGGGTTACGGTTTTGTATTTAAAAGGTGTAATCACTTTTGCTTCCTGTGTTTCGGGACTTTGTGCCGGAGCAGGGCTCGGCCTTTTGGTTCTTGTTAAGAATAATAAAGATAAAAAAGACACGGCACTTATTTTGGCACTACTTCTTATCACAAGTATTCTCGCAGGATACATTACTCTCTTTTTACCGCATATTTAAAGGTTTGCCGCAATGGTTTTATTTACACTGCAAAGATCGTAAATAAAACAGTCAAATAAAAAAGAAACAATATTTTTGTCATATTATCTCTATATAAAAATTCAGCAGGGTCTTGTATATCGGTACTTGTGTTTGCAAGATACAGCAGCCTGAAAATTATAAGAGTAAAAGGTATGGCCGAAATATATAAATATCCTGTTCCTGAGCGTTCAATTGTAGTTGTATCCATCATATATGCAAAATAAAAAGCAATTGAAAGCATTGCATTTGCACAAATAAATTGGTCTAAAAGGCCGCAATTAAAATCTTTGAGGGATTTTCTCGTATTTTTTGTTTCAGCGGTGTTTTCATTTTCCGTAAAAGTCTTGTCTTTAAATTCAAGCCGTCTTTTTGAGAATGTAAAAAACATTGAAACAAAAAAGGTCAGCAAAATTACAAGAGGAGAGGGGATTACCGCTATTGCCGCGCATCCTGCAAGTATCCTTAAAATAAATCCGAGAGCTATGCAGAAAACATCTATAATTTCAATGTTTTTAAGGTGTATTGTGTATAAAACATTTAAAACAACATAAAGTCCCGAAATTAAAAGACACAACGGGTTTATAAGGACAGATGTGAAGAATCCTGTTAAAAGGAAAAACCCTGCAGCTATGCAAGCGCCCGTGATCAATATTTTCCCGGAAGCAAGCGGCCTTTTGGATTTTGTTGCCGAAAGTCTGTCTGTTTTGATATCGGAAATGTCATTAAAGATGTAAATGCCTGATGAGACAAGACAAAAAGCCAAGAAAACCAGTGATGCCTTAAATGTTAGTGCGGGGTTTGTAAAATTTAATGAAAAAATAAGCGGTACAAAGCAAACCGTATTTTTTATCCAGTGTTTTATTCTGATAAGTTGTAAAAAAGTTTTGATTTTTTGCATTTTTTAAGCTTTCTTATACCTTCGGTTTTTAAGTGTTTGTTTTAGTTGGTCCGAGACTTATATTTTATCCTTGCTTCATCCAGTTTTCGTAAAAAGGAGATATTCATAGGTTTTGTTTCGGGAAGTTTTTGCAAATTCGCTTCTCTGCCTTGCAAGGTACTTAATGTCTTTATTTTGTATATATTTTCTTTTGTGCGTTTTGTATATCTTTTGCTCCATTCTAAATTCAGAATATTGATAAAAAGCGTATTTGTAAACATAATTGCAAGGAATAGTCCGATGACTGCTTTTTTAAAATAAATGTTTTCAAAATAAGCAGAATAAGTAAAAAGTGCTGTAAAAATCAATAGTGCCCAAAGCTGGGGGACGTATCTTGCCCACCAATTTTCGGAGTTTAAAATGACGGATAAACCAAAGATTAAAAACAGCAAAAAAAGAGCCTCGTTTGACGTTAAAGAATTTTCGGACCTGTATTTTTTACAGAGTATACATTTTTTGTAAAATGATGTAAAAAACAAAATGAGCCCAAAAAGAAAAATTCCGCTGAAAAATACACCAAAACCTGCTACTCTTGTGTCAACATCTTTCACCGGTGAAATTTCACTCTTATATACTGTAAACGGGATTTTAAACTCGGGGTTTTTGTTGCGCACTGTATGAAAATTATCTGTTTTTGAAAATACCGATGCAAAAAATTTGTAATAAGAGGGTTTATTTCTAAAGGCTTTTGGAGAATTTGGAGTTATAATGTCAATTTTTTCTTTACCTGTAAGCGGGTGCAGGGCGTGTCGACCCTTTGCAATATTTGTAAAATAGGGGTTGATACCTGTAAGCAGTGCAAGAAGAAATATTATAAAAACAGAATATAAAAAAGGTTTTATTTTGAAAGTTTTAATTTTAGAATCAGGTTTAATTTTTCCTGACAGCAAAAATACTGCAGTGCCAAGTAAAATACATATAAAACAGAAAACTCCGCCAAGTTTAATATTTACCAAAATAACGGAGCTCATAATGAAGATAAGTAAAGGTGTAATACGACCTTTGCTATTAAGGTTCCCTGTAATGTAATCAACAACCGAAAATGCGGCAATTAAAAAGTAAAGATATAAAAGACCGTCAATATAATATGTGAAAAATTGTGCCACAACGACAGGATTATAAATTAAAAGGAATGCAAAAACGGTTTTTGTTCTTGCGCTCAGTTTATTTTTAGCGTTGCTACAAATATTTAAAAAACTTTCTTTTGAAAAAACGTAATAAATGTAGAAAAAGGTAGTGGCGGCACTTATTATATTGAATACTTTTCCTGTTTCGATTTTGTTGGTGAACGTTAAAATATTTGCGGCAAAAATTTCTGAAAATTTTACATAATTTTCACACCAGAGAAGTTCATACGGAGCAAAGCCAAAATGTTTTGTGCAAAAACTTGTAATATTGTCATATATGGGGTTCCATCCTTTGTTTAAAAGCAGTACGGAAACCTGATGATAAGCTCTTCCATCATATGAAGCATCCATCAAATATGCTGAAAGATATACTGCCGCGACAAGCGCTGCAGCAAGGAGCATACAATAAAAAAGAATTCTTTTAAAGGATGTCTTTTCAAAATAAAGCCTTACCGAAAAAATTGCAAATGTTGTTAAAAGTCCGGTAATTATATATTGAGGTGAGATTGAAAGGTTGAAAATAAACCCGAGGGATGAAAGTAAAAATATTAAAAAGACTCCCGCAAGTAAAGAAAATGAAATGTTTAAAAACATTTTGTCCATAGGTTAATTATTACACGAATATGCCTGCGGGGCGTAAATTTTGCATTGTATTGTTTAACAAAGTTTATAATGCTATTGACTTAGAGTTAACTCCAAATTGTAAAATTTAAAAAAAGATAAAAGGAGAAAATATGATACTTGATAAAGTTAATATGCCAAATGACCTTAAAAGCTTAAATATGGCAGAATTAAACAAATTGTCTTCTGAAATCAGAGACTGTATTATTAAAAAGGTAAATATCACAGGCGGGCATTTCGGGCCGAATTTAGGGATTGTCGAAGCTACTGTTGCTCTGCATTATGTTTTTAATTGCCCGAAGGATAAAATTGTTTTCGATGTTTCACATCAGTGTTATCCTCATAAAATCTTGACAGGAAGAAAAGAGGGTTTTTTAAACCCTGAAAAATACAATTTTTATACAGGTTACACGGCTCCCGAAGAAAGTGCGTGCGATTTATTTAAAGTCGGACACACATCAACTTCTGTCAGCCTTGCTGTTGGCGTTGCAAAGGCAAGAGATTTAACAGGCGGCAAGGAAAACGTCATAGCCCTTATTGGAGACGGTTCGCTATCAGGAGGAGAAGCCTATGAAGGTTTGAACAATGCTGCAGAACTGAACTCAAACATAATCATTGTTGTAAACGATAACGATATGTCCATTGCTGAAAATGCGGGCGGGTTGTATAAAAATTTAAAACTGTTAAGAGAAACTAAAGGTGCAGCTGAGTTAAATTTCTTTAAAACTCTCGGGTTTGAATATTTATATGTTGAAGAAGGAAATAATGTTGAAGCGCTTATTGATGCGTTCAAGACGGTAAAAGATACAAATAAGCCTTTTGTTGTACATATTCGGACAGTTAAGGGTTTCGGGCACAAAATGGCTGAAAAATATAAGGAAATTTATCATTATATAAGCCCCGGGCTTGCGGATTTTTCTGAAGAAGATTTTGCAGCAAAAGCTAAAAACGCTCCATTAGATTCTGAAACCTACGACAAAATTACAACGGATTTTATTTTGAAAAAAGCAAAAGAGGATAAAAGAATAGTTGCAATTTCTCCTGCAACACCAGGTGCATACGGTTTTACAAAGGAATTTAGGGAAATGCTCGGGGCGCAGTATGTTGATGTTGGGATTGCAGAAGAACACGCTGTAGCCTATGCTTCCGCTCTTGCAAAAAGCGGCGCAAAACCTGTTCTTGCCATTATGAGTTCTTTTGTCCAAAGAACTTACGACCAGCTTTCGCAGGATTTATGTCTTAATAATTCTCCTGCAACGATTTTGATTCACTGGGGCGCCATAACGGGTGCTGACGCTACGCACCTCGGGGCTTTTGATATTCCGTTAATAAGTAATATTCCAAATATTGTTTATCTTGCACCGACTTGCAAAGAGGAATATTTAAAAATGTTTGAGTGGTCCTTATCTCAAAACAATTATCCTGTTGCAATTCGTGTCCCGTTCGGCTCATTTGCATATCCTGTTTCAAGCGGTATTGAAGATGATACTGATTATTCTCTTTTAAATAAATTCAAACTTACAAAAAAGGGTAAAGATGTTGCAATAATCGGTGCTGGGAGTTTTTATCCGCTTGCTCAAAAAACTGCCGCTCTTTTACAAGAGAGAACGGGAATTGATGGAACACTTATAAATCCTTTATTTTTAACGGGTTTAGATAAAGAGTTGCTTGAAGCGTTGAAAAAAGAGCACAAGATTGTCGTTACTCTTGAAAATGGTGTTATTGATGGCGGTTTTGGTGAAAAAATTTCAAGATTTTACGGAAATTCCGATATAAAAGTGTTGAATTTTGGTGCGCAAAAGGAATTTACGGACAGAATACCTCTGGATGTGCTTTATCAAAAATATCATCTTACTCCCGAATTAATCACGGAAGACGTTTTAAAGGTTTTAAATTTTGTAAAATTTTAGCCTGTTACAAGGGTTCAAAAGCAAAAATAAATATTTTCGGGCCTTTTATAAACCTCATAAATAAGTTTATAATCGGCCCTTAAAAATTATATGCACATTTTACCCGTTAAAACAAATGATACTAAACTTTTTTCACCGCATAAAATAAAGCCTTGTGTGGGGTTTCAATCTGCATATTCTGTAAAATCTTTGCTTTTAGCAAATCTTGCTCCGCTCGGTGCTGATACGGTATCTTTTAAAGGAAGAGCACCCGTTGCCGTATATGCTTTTGATAAGACGGGAAAACATTGGCGATTTGACAGTCAGGCGGAAGCCGCAGACCCTGAAGACGGGCTGAATTTAAACAAAAGAGCCATAGGAAGATGTGTAAGCGGAGAGCTTAAAACAACGGGTGGGTATACTTTTTGCAGCGCAGATGAAATTGAAATTAAAGATGATGATGGAAGCGTTTTAAAGGATGAAAAAGGTGTTCCGCTTTTAGACCAAAAGAAGATTGCTGACATCATAAAACGTTTTGATGCGGAAAACAAAGCTGTATATGAGATAACGACAAAAAAATACACATGGTTTGAAAGTCAGGCAACAGCTGCAAAGGCGCTTAAAATAGGCAAAGACGGTATATGTAATTGTTTGAGCGGCAAACTTGCTTCGACTGCAGGAAGAACTTTTGTTTGGGCAAAAGATTTTGAGACGACTGATGAGAACGGAAAGGTTGTGCCCGATAAAGCAAGGCTTCGGGATATGGTGGAGAACTTTGCGGGGCTCGATAGAACTGTTTATGTGTATAATGAGCTTGGTGACTGCTTTGAGTTTGCAAATCCGCATATAGCGGCAAGAAAGCTCGGGTTAAATTATACCGGTGTTGCAGCCTGCCTTTCAGGTGAGCAAAAGACCACGGGGGAGTATGTTATTGCTTTTGCAAGGGATATAAATAAGAAAGATTCGCTTGGAAGAACAATTACGGATAAACAAAAAGTAAAAGATCTTTTGAAAAATTTTGAACACTGTCCTGTTTATGCAATTGAAAAAGACGGAACGTATCATTGGTTTAAAAGCCAGCAGGATGCAATTAATAAGCTTGGCCTGAACAAAAGAAGCGTGCAATATTGCATTCAGGGTGCATATGCACAAACAGGAGGATACACCTTTGCAAGGGCTTATGATATTGAAAAAACAAGAAAAGATGGTTCGACTTATGTTAGCAAGTGGCGTCTGAAAGAGTATTTAAAGCTTTTTGACCATAGAGAATTATATGCTGTTGACAAGGAAGGCAATTTTAAATGGTTTGAAAGCCCTGCCGTTGCTTCAAAAGAGCTTGAAATTGAACCTTCAAGGATTTCTGCCTGTCTTTTGAATAAAAAAAGGAAAACGGGAGATTACACCTTTGTCTGGGCGAATGATTTGGAGCAAAAACTTCCGGGCGGCAAGAAGCGCATAAATGAAACAAAGATAAAGAATTTAAAGAAGCGTTTTCTTGCAAACGATGTGTATGCAATTAAAAGAGACGGTTCATCGATTGAAAAATTTGCTTCAAGGCAAGCGGCAAGTGCGGCACTTGAAATTGATGCTTCAGGTATTTCAAAAAATACAAACGGAATAACAAAATCTGCAGGCGGATACAGGTTTGTTATGGCATATGATCTTGAAACCAAAGATGAAAACGGCGAAATGAAGCTTGATACGGAAAAATTAAGAAAGGCTATGAAGAGCATTCAAAGACAGGCAAGCTATTTTGTCAGGGCGGATGGTACATATGAGCGTTTTGAGAGCGACCATACTGCACGAAAGGAAGGCAAGGCAGCAGTATTTAACTTTGCGCTTCAAAGGTATAAAACAAATAACGGCTGGTGCAGGATTTCCGCCCCTCTGGTTGAAGAAGTGACGGATGATTGTAAATTCAAGCTTGATGAAGCAAAGCTTATGGAAGAATTTGAAAAAATGAGACAGCATGCCGTGTATCTTATAGATAGCAAAGGAAATGCCCAAAGGTATAATAACAGATTGTATTCAAGGCTTTTAACCGATGCATTTATATATGATAAAGATGGCAGAAGCTGTAAATTAAAACCCGGCTACAGATGCATTCCCGCAATTTTTGTTGAGACAAAAGGCGAAGATGGGAAGTATTATTTTGACAGTAAAAAGCTTGATAGCGAAGAAGCTCGAAAACATGAAATATATACCCAAAAGACTTTACTGTACAGGCAAGAGGGCAAAAAGCCCCCGAAGGCAGAAGAATATGGTGAGCTTGCAATTGCGGATGTGGCGCTTATTAAAAGCGGCCGTGGAGCTTTTTATCAAACAGCTTCCGCAAGCGGTAAAGGAAATCCGTTTGATTATTTATCGCTTGAGGCAAAATATGAAACAAACCCAAGCCAGATTTAACCTCTGTATTTTTAAAGAAAACAACACTTGAGATTATATTTCTGGAAAAAATCGAGAATAATCAGGGAATAAAAGAAAATTTGTCAAATAAAAAATAACCCCATTTCCAAAAAAATAATACGGAAAGGGATTTTAAGTTTCGCGCCTGGAGGGATTCGAACCCCCGACCTTTTGGTTCGTAGCCAAACACTCTATCCAGCTGAGCTACAGCCGCATTTATCTAATTCTGATTTGCCGTCATCTCAGCGGTTAAATGTTTATAAGCCAAACAATTTTCATATTCGCAAACTAAACGTTTGCTTCGCCAGCTGAGCTACAGGCGCATTTATTTAATTTTCAAAAATAATTCTATCACAAACGTTATAAAACACAAAATTATTTTTATATGAGGTATCATTTGAGACAATATCAAAATTGTTGGTGATGTTGGTATATATAATTAAAAAACTTGTGTAAATTTAATAAAATACCAAGGATTTAGGGATTAATTCTTCCGTTTCATTTTTGCAATATTTTCGCTGGTCTGTACAAGCTTTTTGTAGAAATCCGATTCTTCTTTATTGCCGAGTTCGCCTGCAATCATTGCTGCCTGTTTTTTATATGCAAGTTCTTCGGGCGCAAGCTCTATAGCTTCTTTTATAAAGAGCATAGCATCAGAATGATTTTCCATAAGATTGTAAGCCCTTGAAACCTGTGCATAGTATTTTGCTTTTGTCGGGTTTAAATTTAGTGCTATTGTAAGGTTTTGAACAGCATCTTCGGGTTTTGCAATATCATTCAATATTAATCCTGTAAAGTAAAATGCCTCAGCGTCGTTTTTATCGAGCTTAACCAATTTTACAAGTTCATCAAGCGCTTTTTTGTAGTCTTTTTGTCTGTAATAAATTCTTGCAAGCGAATTGTGGGCGCTCGGGCAATTTGGATACGTTTTTATAAAATTGTCCGCATATTTTAGTGCCTCATCATAATTTTTATCGTCGATTAAAATGTCTACAATTTCGGATAAAAAGCTAAATGATTCAGGATAGGCCCTTAAACCTTCTTTATAGATTTCAATTGCTTTTTTATAAAGCTTTAATTCTTTATAGATTTCTCCAAGCGAAGAATATAACATCGGGTTATCTTTGCTTGTATTATAAAGCTTTTCAAGGTTCGCCCGAGCTTCAATTGTATTTCCGTTCTTTGCTTCCAATGTGTATTTTAATACCTGTGCCTTATTGTAGACGTGAGAATTTTTTTCAATTAAATTCAGATTTAAAACGGCATTTTTAAAATCGTTTTTCTTTGAATAAATCCAGGCCAGAAGAAAATAGTGTTCATCAATCGTATCAGCATAAGGTGTTGCTTCGGATAATATGCTCAATGATCTTAAAACCGCTATTTGCGCTTCATTTAGCCAATTTATATCGCAATATGCTTTTGCAAGTTCAAAATAATAGTTATTAACGTTTGATTTATCAAATTTTATTGCCTTTAAAAAACAATCTATAGCTTTTGTGTGTTCGCCTTGCCTGTTATAAATAAGGCCTGAATAATAATATGCTTTCGGGTTTTCTTCAATACTTGTTACTTCGTCAAAAAGTCTTGCTGCATAATCCAATTCCTCTTTTTCGTAGCATAAGATTCCTAAATCAAGCTTTGCCTGCAGATGGTTCGGGTTTATAGAGATTATTTTTTCCAAAATTGCAAATTTATCATCAGGCTCCGTTTTTGAAACGATGTACATAATTTCATCGTTTGCAGCAAGTGTTTCATCAAGGCCTTTGTATAAATCTTTTATTTCATCAAAAAGGTTTAATTTAAAAAGTACTTTAAAATAATTTGCATAGTTCTCAACGCTTTGAGATTCTTTGCATAGGTTTTGAGCTATTTCAAGCGCCTTTGAATAATTTTGTAAAATAAAATATATTTCACAAAGCTTATGCATGCTGTGAAGATGGGCAGGATTGTTATCCAAGACCTTTTCATATTGTTCTATCGCACGTTCATAATTTTTAAGAAACATATAAAGGTCGCCGATTTGAGCAATTATTTCATCGTTTTTTCCTACAGGTAAATCTTCACAGGACAGTGCTTTATAGAGCATTTCAACAGCCTCTTTATAAAGCTTCAAATTCTTAAGCTCAAAAGATTTTTTAATGTAATAAATAGCGCTTTCAGTATTTTCTTCCATAAGAATAATTATATAGTTTTATTTACATATTTGCAAAGCTTTTATTTGTTGAGGTATTATTTTTTCTATGATAAACGGAAAGAAAATTGTTGTAATAATGCCCGCATATAATGCGGAAAAGACTCTTGAAATTACCTATAATGAAATCTATAAAGATTTTGTTGATAAGGTAATTCTGGTGGACGATAATTCTTTGGATAATACAAAAGATGTTTCAAAAAAGCTTAACATAACAACAATAGTCCACCCTGAAAATAAAGGCTACGGAGGTAACCAAAAATCCTGTTATACGGCAGCACTAAAGGAAAATGCCGATATTGTGATTATGCTTCATCCGGATTATCAATATACGCCAAAATTAATTCCTGCAATGGCATCAATGATTGCGTTTGGCGAATATGACGCCGTTATAGCGTCAAGAATGCTGAATAATGGCGCACTTAAAGGCGGTATGCCATTGTATAAATTTGTTGCAAACAAATTTTTAACGTTTTTCCAAAATTTCTTTATGGGGCAAAAACTTTCAGAATATCATACGGGTTTTCGTGCGTTTAGCCGTGAAATACTTGAAAATTTACCCCTTGCAGAGTGTGATGACGATTTTATTTTTGATAATGAAATGCTTGCCTTGATTTATTATTATGGCTATAGTATAGGTGAAATTTCTTGCCCCACAAAATATTTTCCGGAAGCAAGTTCAATCAATTTTAAACGCTCGACAAAGTATGGCTTTGGCGTGTTAGGTGTAAGTATTAAATATTTCCTTGCGCACCTTGGGCTTTTTGCATCAAAAATATTTAAACGCGGCGCTAAAAAGCTTGATATAAACGCAGAACTTGAATATTACTATCTGGCAGAGAATTAAAACCGTGAGAGACAAACTTTTTAAAATTCTCCTTGCTCTTATACTTCTTTTTGCTGCATTTGTAAGAATTAGGGCTTATTTTTTCAATGTGCCATTTTGGGATGATGAAATTACTCTTGTCAATAATGTCTTAAACAGGGGCTATTTTGGTTTTTTAAAGCCGCTTGACTACACACAATGTGCACCGTTTGGTTTTCTTGTTCTCACAAAAATTATGATCACAATTTTTGGCCCAAAGGAGTTTGTTTTCAGGTTTTTTCCTTTTCTTGCAAGTATCTTATCTGTTCCTGTTTTTTATATTTTATCCAAAAAAGTGCTTGATAAAAAATGGTCAATACTTGTTGCCAACTATTTATTTGCGGTGAATACCTGGCTTGCTTATTATGCAAAAGAATTCAAGCAATATTCGATTGAAGTGCTGCTTTCAATGGCCGCAGTACTTTATTTATCAAATCTTGATTTAAAAACATTGTCTGTTAAAAAATGTATAATGATTGGAACTTTGTTTTTTGCAATGTTTTTATTTTCAATGCCTGCTTGTTTTGTTTTGGCGGCATTTTTCATCTATCTTGTTTATAAGAATAAAAAAGATTCAATAAAACAGATATTTTTTATTGCCTTGCCCTTTGTGCTTTTTGCTCTTCCGTATTATCTTATTTATCTTCTTCCAAGCAAAATAATGATGACGGCAGTCTGGTATAAACTGTGGAGCGCCGGATATATAAAGTTTGCGCCTGAATTTTTGTACAGGTTCTTTTCCGCATTTTTTAATTATTCATTCGGTGTTAATTCTAACCCGCTTGCAGCCCTTGTGCTTACTTCTTGTGGAACCTTGTTTATTTTCAGGGATAAAAAAAGAATTAATGTGATTATTCTTTTTCTTTTTTCTGTTGCAATTCTAGCCTCTATTTTAAAGATTTATCCGATTTTATACAGGCTGCATTTGTATTTGACGCCTTTTGTGCTTTTAATTGCGACAAAGGTTTTAGACAAGGTATCTTTTTGTAATTTTAAAAAAGGTCTTGCAAGTGTTCTTGTAACCCTGCTTTTTATTTGGTGCTTCAGGGCAAATTGCATTGAGCAAATAAAAAGGTTACTCGGGTCTGAAATGTACTACAGCATTGTAAAATGCGAAAATGCTCACCGTTAAATATTTAAGCTGTTTTTAAACTTCCGTTGAAAGGCTCGGGGCGATGACGATAAATTGTCTTACGAGTTCTTTATCCCACTGTACGCCTGCGCCGAGTTTTAAAATTTCACAAGCTTTTTCAACGCCGAGACCTTTTCTATATGGTCTGTCGGATACAAGAGCATGGTATGCGTCCGCAATTGAAACAATCCTTGCCGATAATGGTATCTCATCTCCTTTGAGTCCAAAGGGATAGCCTGAACCGTCATAATGTTCGTGATGGAATTTAACCATAGGAATTAAATCCCTTAAAGATTCATTTGGAGCAAGCACTTTTTCTGCACCGATTGCAGGGTGCTGTTTCATGATTTCCCATTCTTCATCATTTAACATACTCGGTTTTTTTAAGACATTTTCAGGGATACCGATTTTTCCTATATCATGAAGAAGGGCGCCCAGTTTAATTCTCTCAACTTCTGCTTCGGGAAGTCTCATTGCTCTTGCGAGAGCTTCCGAGTATCTTGAAACAAAAGTGGAATGGCCTTTTGTATAAGGGTCTTTTGCATCAATTGTACTTGCAAGGGATGTTACAACATCAAGTAAATGTTTGTTTGATATAATCTTTTCATTGTGGAATTTGCTGATTAATTCTTCTTCGAAATCTACACCGATTTCGGCATGTTTTTTGGTTAAAACTTCCGCAAAACATTTAAGAGCTTCATCGTCCCAGAAATTGTAATCTTCACTTGTGACAATTATGCAGTTTCCGCTCTCATAGGATTTGCTCTTTGAAATATACATAGCTTGCTCTGCAAGAACAAGTAACTTTTCCTGATTTTTAGATGCAACAGGGTATGCCGCAATGCCCGCACTTACTTTAATCGGACCAACCGCATCCACAATAACGCAAGATAAGGTGTATGATAAATATTCTGCTATGTATTTTGCTTCTTCGAGCGGTGTGTTTGGCATAACTACTGCAATTTCATCACCGCCGTATCTTCCTGCAAAATCAGTATTTCTTATGTTCTGTTTAATTTTATGTGCAACGGTTTTGATGATTTCATCGCCTTTTGCATGGCCCAATTCTCTGTTTATTTGTGAGATGTTTGAAATATCAAATATACAGATTGAAAGCTGTGAGTTTGCCTGTTCTGCAAGGTGTATTTGCTTTGCAAGCTCTTCCTGCAAATGCTTGTGGTTTGCAAGGCCTGTCAGAGTATCGGTATCGGAGTTTTTCTCAACCATTTCAAGCAGGTTAATATTCTGTGCGAAAAGTCCCATAGTATTACCGATGAATTGGTAGAGGTCTGCATACATATCTGCTCTCGGGTCTCCAAGTGCAAATACGCCAAGGCACTCATCAAATGCAACAAGAGGAAATATAAGCATAGCGGAATTATTAAGGTATGAAGCGCTTAAAAAGCTTATATCCTGTGTTCTTTGCATTTTTCTTGTCTTTATACACTTTGCAACAGGGTTTTCGGTATCTGCAAGCATAATTTTGCTTGAATATGTTGAACCGATTTTATCAATGAGTTTAATATTTACGCATTTTGACTGCTTATTAATTAGCCCCAAGGCGGAACAATTTATCTGCATTCTTGTAGACAAAACGTTATGAATTGAATAAAACAATTGCCCGAGTTCATCTTTATTTGCAAAGGCTTCGTTTATAAGTTTTAAAATTTCAGCATAATTTATATTTAATTTTGAAAAATTCTGGTTAGAATATCCGCCATAAAGCCTGTTTGCACTGGAGCTTGCAGCGTGGGTTGCGGTTTTAGTGTTAATAGGGTTAGAAAATACGGAGTTAATCTTAACTTCGCTCTTCTTTTCCTTTCCGCTATTCTGTTTTCCCTTCGCGGTTTTATTCTCCGCTTTATCGAAATTCACTTGTTTTTAACCTTCTATAAGTAAAATTGTTCCACACTTTTTAACTTCTTGTATATTTTAAGTACAAAACTTTAAAAATATTGACATTTTTTTTAACTTTTTTTACAAAATTGTATTATTTGTTTACAAAAGAATTTCATATATTTTTGATTATATTTGCTTTGGGTCTGATTAGCAAGCATTTTTGAGATGATTTTTCTCCGTTTAAAATTGTAATATTACTTTTAGGAAGATTTAAAATCTCAGAGAGATATTCTATTATGGCTTTATTTGCCTTTCCATCCACTGCAGGCTTGCTTATTTTTATTTTAATGATATTTCCCGAAGGGTCATCATCTAAAAATTCGAAACTGTCTTTTTTTGAATTTGCCGAAACTTTTATTTTCAGTTTAAATCCGCCCGCGGGGTCATTTTTTGAATTATTTATCAGGTGTTTTAGCTCTTCAATATCCATAAAAGGTATTCTAATATAAATAACAGATTGAAATATCGTAAAAAAAGTGTAAAATCATCTTATGTCGTATTTAATGCTTTTTAATGAACTGAAAGAAATGCTTGTTTCCCAAAAAAGGGAAATTGAAGACATTGAAAAAATAGAGCATGCCTATCTTTTTGCTTCCCGCCTGCATGAGGGGCAATACAGAATTTCTGAAGAGCCCTATATTATTCACCCGATTGAGGTTGCGAAAATTCTTGTTGAATTAAGACTTGATACAAATACAATAATTGCGGCATTCTTACACGATATTTTAGAAGATACGGATACACTGCCCGAAGAAATTGAAACACAGTTTGGCTCGGATGTTTTAAAGCTTGTAAACGGCGTTACAAAACTTGGAAAATATCAGTTTAAATCAAAGGAAGAACGTCAGGCGGAGAATTTTCGCAGGATGTTTATTGCAATGGCGGAAGATGTCAGAATAATCTTTCTAAAACTTGCAGACAGACTTCATAATATGCGCACGCTGAATTATATGGCAGCAAACAAGCAAAAAAGAATTGCACAGGAAACACTTGATATTTTTGCCCCTCTTGCAAATCGTCTCGGTATCGGGAAAATGAAGGCAGAACTTGAAGATTTATCTCTTCGTTATATAAATCCTGAAAAATATTATGAAATTGCAAAGCTTGTGGCCCAAACAAAACATGACAGAGACAAGGTTGTTTCGTCTTTGATTGAAACAATTTCAAACAGCCTGAAAGAAAATGGTATTCAGGCAACAATATATGGCAGGGCAAAGCATTATTACAGTATCTACAATAAAATTAAAAGGCAAAACGTTTCTTTTGACGATTTATACGACATTACGGCAATCCGTGTGATAGTCGATGATATAAGGACCTGTTATAATGTTCTCGGGATTATCCATGCGCAATTTAAACCTATCCCCGGGCGCTTTAAAGACTATATTGCAATGCCGAAGGGGAATTTATACCGTTCTTTGCACACATCTGTTATAGGTTCGAAAAATAAACCCTTTGAAATTCAGATTAGAACAAAAGAGATGCATGAAATAGCGGAATACGGGGTTGCAGCGCACTGGAGATATAAAGAATCGGGCTCTGTTAAAGCTGAAGATAAAAACGATATTCAGTTTAACTGGATGAGAAAGCTTGTTGAAATTGATAAGGATACAACGGATGCTAAGGAATTTGTTGAAAGCGTAAAACTTGATTTATTTTCCGATCAGGTTTTTGCATTTACGCCTGCAGGTGATGTTGTGGATTTGCCTGCAAATTCTACTCCTGTTGATTTTGCATACAGAATTCACACTGAAGTCGGTCACAGGACTGTGGGTGCTCTTATAAACGGAAGAATTGTCCCGCTTGATACAAAGTTAAAAAACGGGGATATTGTTGAAATCTTAACTTCAAAACAATTTATGCCAAAAATAGACTGGCTGAATTTTGTTGTGACAAAAAGTGCCGTTTCAAAAATAAGACTCTGGTTTAAGAAGTATAAAAGAGAAGATAATATTGAAATCGGAAAATCTGCTCTTGAAATTAACCTTACAAAAGCTGTTTTTGATGAATATTTTAAAACGGGCGAAATAGATCGCTGTGCAAAAGAAATGAATTATAAATGTGCCGACGATTTATTTGCAGCATTGGGGTATGGCGAAACCACAATTCATAAAGTTTTAAATAAACTTAAAAAACCTGAAGTAAAACCTGTTGAAAATATTGAAGAAAGAGAGTCGTACAGAAGTAAAAAAAGCTCTAAGAAAAATGACATTCTGGGGCTTGAAGGCATGCTTTGGAGCCTTGCAAAGTGCTGTTCGCCAATTCCTGGGGAACCTATTGTCGGTGTAGTTACAAAAACAAAAGGTGTTACGGTTCACAGGCTTGATTGCAAATGTCTCTTTGATGTTATTCCCGAGCGGATGATGGATATCAAATGGGCAGACAATGTTTCGCAGGGAATTTATATAGCACACCTTCGAATAGAATCACAGGACAGGGTCGGTATGTTGAAGGATATCCTTATAAAAATTGCCGATACAAATACAAATATTTCTTATGCAAACAGTTATCAAAAGAATAAAAAATTCGGAATTATAGATATCGGGGTTGAATTATCGGATATTGAAACCTTAAAAAGAGTAATTCTGAGTATTCAAACTATTCCGGATGTTTATTCCGTTCGAAGATTGCAGCAGAAAAACGACCTTAATTCCTTAAACAAGGGTAAAAACAAAAACCAGAAAAAACCGAAGGCAAACAAACCAACGCCTAAGCAAAATTAACTATGGAAATTTTAACCTCGCCTGATTCTAATAATAATCTTTCCCTTGCACTCGGGTTTTTTGACGGGGTGCACATTGCCCATAAGAAAATTTTAAGCACCGCTGCAGAACTTGCTCAAAAAAACGGTTTGAAATCTGCCGTTATAACCTTTAAAAAAAGCCCGGGAGCTATTATTAATCCTTCTAATCCTGCTAAAAACATAAATCTCCAAACGCTTGAAGATAAGCTCTCTTTAATTGAAGAAATTGGAGTGGATTTTGCGTATGTTCTTGATTTTGAAGATTTCAAACACCTTTCTGCCAAGGAATATCTGAACGATGTTTTGATTAAAAACTTTGCCCCGAGATTTATCGTAACGGGTTTTAATCATACGTTTGGCGCAAGGTGCTGCGGCAATGAAGCAGGAAACAGCGATTTTTTATATGCATATCAGAATTTGGGGTATAAATATATTGAAATCGAAAAAATGAGATTGAACAACACGCTTGTTTCAAGCACTAATGTTAAAAAATTTATTGAGCATGCCTATATTAAAGAAGCAAATGCTCTTTTAGGATATGATTTCAACATTAAAAACAAGGTTGTTTCGGGCATGGGTCTTGCGCGGGTGCTCGGTTTTAAAACGGCAAATTTAAACTGGCCCGAAAACATTGTAAAGCCGCCATTTGGGGTTTATTTCGGGGTTGTTGAGCATAACGGTGTTAAATACAGGGCGCTATTAAATTGGGGGATTAAGCCCACCGTAAAGCGTGCAATTTCAAGCTTTGAGCCTGTTCTTGAAGCTCATATTTTAAACTTCGGTAAAGAAATTTACGGTGATGAAATAAGGGTTTTCTTTAAACTTCCCCTAAGAGAAGAAAAAAAGTTTTCAAATATCGAGGAATTAAAGACCCAGATTGCCAATGATATTAAAAAGTGTGAAAATTACAATTATTAACTTAAGATTATAAATGTCACAAGAGAAAACACTGCCCATAAACCGAGTAAATACGCACTTGAAAATGTGTATAAAGATAGTTTCATAACTTTTAATTTGCCTTTTAATAATCTATATTCTTGACTTCGTTTTTAATTTAAAACAAGCTTAATTAAAAATAACTTACCCGATGGCATAGTATCAAACGGCAATAGTGTTCAATTTTTTGTTAATTCTCTGGAACTAATTGAAATTTATTTTAATTAGTGTTAAAATTACACGTCCAAGCCGATATTCTTTATTATAAATTGCAACATCATAAAAGACTTGGAATTGCTTTATAAAAAGCAAAAGTTTAAACTGTAAATTTTTGTTTAAATTTATGTTTCAAACTAGCAATTTAATTTAACGACATACGTTATATTATTCGTGACCATTTTAAAATTTCAAAAGAGAAGTTTATGAAGGTAAGAAGCGTAGACAACACAATCATTCAGCGAAAGAAAGATACTCAAAGCACTGTTCCTGTTGCTTTGCGTACTGTTAAAAACGATTCTTTTACTTCAACTTTAGCCTATAATAACACACCATCTTTCAAGGGGATGGACCCGACGACATGTCTTATTGATATGTGGGCTGCAATTGCAAGAGGAGGCCTGGCCGCTTCTTTTACCGTTCAGGATATGCTTGGAACCAATTTCCCGAGAACATTTGCAGCATTGGACAGAAACAAAGACATTACAGGCAAAAACAACTATAAAGCTGCAGTAGAAGTTGCAATTCGCGAATTTACCACAGGCCCCAGTATGTTTGTAATTCCTGCCCTTGTTCTTGCCGGCGCCTCCGGATTTTCAGGTGAAGCAAACCGGGTTCCAAAAGATACCATTGCTGTTTTCAGCAATATTATGAAGGGTACAATGAATGGTCTGCAAGAAAACAAATTTAAGGGCGTTGATTTTTCTTCAATGACGACAGCTGAAGCGCAGGAAGCCTGCAAGACAATAAAAGAAGCATTTTACAGTGATGTATTTAAAGGAATTTTTGCCCAGTATAACGAGGGCGGTTCAAATATAGATATTAAAGAATATGTCGATTTGATGATGAAGGCTGAGCATCCCGATACTCCAAAACGAAATTTCTATATGAGTATGTTTAATAAGAAAGTTTCGGTTCTTGGTAAAGAGGTAGATTCAAAAGATGAAATTATATCTCAATTGAGCACGAAATTTGTTGCCGATAAAAAGGCTCATACAAAAGGCTGGGGCAATTTTCTGACCGCAAAAATTATTCCGAACGGAAAAGAATTTGATATCAGTCATATTGCAGCCGATATGAAAAACTTCACGGATGATTTTGCAAGGCAATATGTAACAACGCAGAGAAAAAATCCAAACGGCGGCAGGGTTATTCTTGAGAAGTTCATAGATAATTTGCGCAATGCGCGTATGGGTTCAAGAGTTTTAACCAACATATTAATGGTAGTTGCCACAGGTGCCTTTATGTGTATAATTCCAAAGTTGTACACAAGAAACAAAACAAACCCTGAAACCGATGCCATATATGAACAGGTGAACCAACAAAGGAAGGGGGCTGTAAATGAAAATTAACAGTATTGCCCCAAAAATTTCCAATATGATTGGTACAAGCATTACAAATCTTGGCATAGCGTCACAAAAAAGCGGCTCTATGGCAGATAAATTGAATAATTTTACCGAAGGACGAGGAATGAACCCCGGACGCGGTTCGTTTTTAGCTCTCATATTCTCATGTACATTAATTCCAAGGTTTCTGAAAGCTCGTGATGCTGATGAAAAAAGTGAAATTTTAAGACGTGATGTTACGACAATTTTAACTATTACCTTTGCAATGAAGGCTATTAAGGCGGGATTATCCGATTTAATGGCAAAGAAAAAAGGTTTGCCCATGACATTTACGAATATTCCGGAAAATGCAAGCAAATTCAAGAAGGCCCTCGGCTACTTCCAGCAGCAGGGCAGGACTGCATATTCCGCCGAAGATATCACTGCAACTTATGCAAATATTGACGGTAAGGATTCTTTAACAAGAATGTTGAACTTTGTAGAGGAAAACAAGGGAAATGTCGGTAAAGTTTTGACTTTCGACAGGGCAAACCCTGCTTCATTGTTTACAAACAAGCGTAAAGACGGTGCATTAACGCTTGCTGCAAGGAAGCTTCTCGGCAATGACTTTGATTTTACAAAATCAGGCAAAGAAATTATTGCGGCAATAAAATCCAAGGATGCTGCAAATCCTGCTTTTGCAGAGATTTCCAACATATTGAGAGATGTTGATACAAACCCGATTGCACAGTTTGGAAAAGGTATCGGAAGCAAATTCGAAACTGTTGCGCTGGCTGCTGTTGTTGCATTTCTCGGTTTTGGGCTGCCCAAGTTAAATGAAAAAATGACCAAAGATAAATACTTTGATAAAAACGGCAACGGTCTTAAAGCGCAGTATGAAAACCCCAATACGCCAATTCCGAATATGCCAAATAAAAGTGCCTTGAGCACCTTCAGCCAGAGCCAGAGAATGGTATTCCAAAGTTTTCTTGGCGCATATAACAGTAATGCGAGCAGCAACAACCAACAGAATGCTTTTTTAAGAAATGCTTAAAAAAATCCCTAAAAAGTATTGGTTTTAGGGATTTTACTTGCAAATTTTTATCTGATTTTAAAGTTTATTCTTGATATGATAATGTATCATAAGCTTTTGCTACAATTTTCCATTCACCGTTCAGCTTTGCAAGGGTTAAGAAATCCGTAAAATTATATCCGTGCCAATTGTCTTCAATTATTCTTACAATTGCGACAGATTTTTCAAGTGTAATTATATCAATTCTTTTAACATAATCCTCACTGCAAGCGCCGGCTTTATCTATGCCATCATAAAATAACCGGATCGTACCTTCTTGAGTTGTATTTTTATCCAATTGCCCAAATATTACAGCGTTTGGGTGAAAATATGGTTTAACAATTTCACTGTTCCCATTTTTTACAGCTTCCGTAAATTTTTTTGCAATTTCTTCCACTTTTTTGTATTCGCTAAAATCTTCTCTCATAAAATTCTCCTTTTGAATAAATCATTATTATGATAAATTTTTACTATAACTTATTCAAGTACTAACATTTTGGTTATATACTAACCAAAAGGAGAACAATATGGAAAAAGACTGTCTTAAGACCGTTGAAAGTTTTGATAAAACAGGATTTAATCATACAATGTCTTTAATCAGCGGTAAATATAAATTGACTGTGCTTTATGCAATATACAGATTTAAAGTAATCAGATATAATGAACTGAAAAGATATTTGGGAATAGTATCACACAAAACTTTAAGCGGTACCTTAAAAGAGCTTGAAGCCGATAATCTTATTCAAAGAAAAGAATATCCTCAAATTCCGCCGAAGGTTGAGTACTCGCTCTCAAATCAGGGCGAGACTTTTATTCCGATTTTGTATTCGCTTTGTGAATGGGGCGAAAAGCATATGGGAATGCAAATATAATCTTATTGTAAATATTCAGCTTACAACCTTTAGCCTTTTTCTTGTATTGGATTTTTTGGAATAAATTTCAACAATTCTTCCCACAAGTGCTTTTGTTGTGTCTGAATCGGGTTTTTCTACTATATATTTTTTATAATACCGAACTGCAAAATGACGCTTTTCAAGCTTATCAAAACATATACCGAGCCCTAAGTTTGCCCTGAAATAATCAGGTTTTATTTTTAAAATTTGTTTAAAAACTTTTGCGGCCTCTTCAAATTCGCCAAGCTGCATATAGAGCCCCGCTTTATGGTTATGGCACAGGATAAAATCAGGTCTTTCTTCAAGGATTTTTTCATAAATCATCAAAGAAATTTCAGGCTCCTCTAAAAGCTCATGCGAAATTGCAAGTTGAATTTGTGCATTCAAATTTTTTGGATTAAGCATTATTGCCTTTTGAAAACAAAAAACTGCTTTATAAGGCTCTGCGTTTAAAAGGTGGTTTATACCAAGTTCATAATGGATTTCAAAAGTTTCTTCCGAAATTTTTTTTGCCATATTCAAATATTTTACGGCCTTATCGTATTCTTTTAAAATTTTATAAGCTTTTGACAGGCTGATATAAGTTTTTATGTTTTCTTTGTCAATCATTAGTGAGTTTAAATATGAAACAACAGCATTTTTGTACTGTTTTTGCTTCATAAAATTTTGTGCCGCCGTATGATAATTTAAGGCTTGCTCTATATTTTTTGTGGCTTGGATTGTCATAAACTCCTCTTTCAAATAAAAGTGTATCTGTTTTTATTTGAAAAAAGATTAATCGCCCGATTTAATTTTATCTAAACCTTAAGGTTAATTTTGTTATGATATAATTCATTAAAAGATAATTATAAAAGGATGCACCATAAATGGATAAAAGCTTTAACACTCTTATGACGGATTTTTTAGGCAAAATAGACTTGGGACTTTTGTTCAAAGTTGCAATTGAGCTTATGCTGTTTGTAATTGTTTTGAATGTTATAAACAAACTTATAAATAAAGTTTTTGTAAAAATCATTCTCAGAATGAAAGATTTAGAGACAAAAAAGCAATATAACACCTTGCGTTTGGTTTCAATGTCTGTTGCCGATACTATTTTAATCCTTTTTTTCGGGACGAATATTTTACAGGATCTGGGCATTGATATGAAGCCAATTCTTGCAACTGCAGGGGTTTTAGGTATTGCAGTCGGCTTTGGTGCGCAGCGCTTTGTTCAAGATGTAATCGCAGGGCTTAATATTCTTTTAACGGGGCAAATAAGAGTCGGCGATGTTGTAAAAGTACAGGGTGTTGCAGGTACTGTTGAGCGCGTAACTCTTACTATGGTAGTGCTTCGTTCTTATGAGGGGTGTGTACATTATATAAGAAACGGGCTTATTGACATTATTACAAACCAAACAAGAGATTTTTCATTCGCCGTTTTGGATGTTACCGTTGCCTATAAAGAAGATATAGCGCATGTGATGGAAGTTTTAAAAGAAACGGGTGATGAGTTAAAGGCTACCCCTGATTTTGAAGAAAAAATCCTTGATGATATTGAAATATTAGGGCTTGATAGTTTTCTTGACAGCTCAATTCTTGTAAAATGCAGGATAAAAACATATCCTCAATTTCAGTGGGAAGTTAAAAGGAAGTTTAATCTGATGATTAAAGAAAAATTTGATAAACTCGGTATCGAAATTCCGTTCCCGCAGCTTGTTGTAACAAAGGCAGAATAGAGGTCTCGCCTGCGACAAACGCGAGGTTAAGGTTTTGGCACTTACAAGAATTGCGGATAATGTAAAACCCGCCTCTTTTGTTCAGGGCGGGTTTTTTAAAGATTTTTACCGTTTCTTTTGTAAATGGTTATTTTGCAATGTGTTGGATTAATGTGCGGACCATTGCAGCGGTTGCGCCTTTGTTGAGTTCTTTATAAGGTTTATCCAAAAATGCCGTTCCTGCAATGTCAAGGTGAGCCCATTTTTTGGCTTTTGTAAAGTTTGACAAAAACCTTGCAGCCGTGCTTGCGCCCGCATATCTTGAACCTGTATTTCTCATATCTGCGATATCGGATTTTAAATTATCCTGCATATCATCTAAAATAGGCATTTGCCAAAGATTTTCACCTGCTTCTTTACTGTCTTCGATAATTTCTTTTACAAATTCTTCATCATTACCCATAATGCCTGTTATCGTATTTCCAAGAGCTACGATTACAGCCCCTGTAAGCGTTGCAACGTCAATGACTTCATCAACATTTAATTCATCGGCATAAGTCAAAGCATCCGCAAGGGTTAAACGGCCTTCGGCGTCTGTATTGTCCACTTCGATTGTTTTTCCGTTCTTTGCAATTAAAACATCACCTACTTTATAGCTTGAGCCCGATGGCATATTTTCACAAAGCGCAGAAAGCATATGTACTTCAATATTCGGTTTCATTTTTGCTATTGCTTTCATAACGCCTAAAACGCAAGCACAGCCTGACATATCAGTTTTCATCGTAAGCATTGAAGCGGGAGGTTTAATATCCAGGCCGCCTGAATCAAAAGTAATACCCTTTCCTATGATTGCAATTTTCTTTTCAGGGTTTTCGGGGGTGTATTTTATGTGAATGAACTTCGGTTCTTGAATGCTTCCCTGCCCCACAGCCAAAAATGCATTAAAATTCATTGTTTTCAGCTCATCTTTGCCAAAAACTTTTATTTCAAACCCATTTTCATTTGCAAGTTTTGTTGCAATTTCCGAAATTTTAGCAGGCGTTGCAAATTCTGCGGGCTCTGAAATTAAATCTTTTGTAAAATCCATAGCATCGCCCGTTATAACCGCTTTTTCAATTGCGGGAGTCATCTTTTCGGGTTTGCAGTGGATAATTTCAACACGTTCGATTTTTTCTTCATTTTTCTTTGATTTGTATTTATCAAAATCATATTCACCCATTATGGCGCCAAGTGCCGTATTATATGCAATTTTGCAGCAGCACATATTTCCGTTGTTTTGGAAGTTAAATGCAACCGTTTTTTTTCTGCTTAATTTTTCTGCCTGTTTAATAGTTTTTGCGGCAATTTCTCTAACTTTATCAACGTTGAATTCTTCCTTTTTTCCAAGCCCAACAGCTAAAATTTTAGCGTCACAAACAGGAAGTGCGAAGGTTTCAAGGTATTTTCCTTTAAAGTTTTCAATCTCAAGAATATTTTTTGAAACAACATTGTCATATTTTTCATCCAGACTTTTTTGGGTATCGTTTAAAGTTTTATCATCCTCAAAAAAGCCTGTGACAATAACATCCGCTTCGGTTTCCTGCGGCAATTTTGCATAAATTTCCATAAAAAATGTACTCCATTTAACAAATATTACAAATATTAACAAATAAGTTATAGCACATTTTTCAAATTCTGAATATATTCAATTGCACGATTTGAATAAAGAGTATTTTTTTCTTCTTTGTTTTTCCTTATGTGGCGGGGCATTTCCATTTCTTTAATTATTCCCCAGTTTGAATTTACCGGTTGGAAATTTTTGTGTCCGTCAAATGTTATGTAATCCACAAGGGCGCCAAGCATTGATACGGGTTCAAGCTGTATCAGAGGTTTGTTTTCAACATGTCTTGATATATTTATTGCAGCTAAAAGTCCTGTTGCAATGCTTTCCGTATATCCTTCAACCCCTGTAATCTGCCCCGCAAAAAAGAGGTTTGGGTTTGAAATTGTTTGCAGATGTTTGTTTAAAATTTTAGGGCTGTTTATAAAAGTATTTGCATGCATTACGCCATACCTTGTAATTTCAGAGTTTTCAAGCCCGGGGATTGATTGAATTAAACGTTTTTGTTCTCCCCATTTTAAATTTGTCTGAAAACCGACAAGGTTATATAAATTTGCCTCTTTGTCATCCTGTCGAAGCTGGACCACCGCATAAAACTGTTGTTTTTTATATTTTGCTTCATCCTCAGGACCTTTAAAAAGGCGTCTGTCAAAGAGCCCCACGGGCTTCATGGGGCCAAAGCGAAGTGTGTCGACACCACGTTTTGCCATCTGTTCGATAGGCATACAGCCTTCAAAGAATTTCGCCTTTTTGGCTGCTTCTTTTTCAAAATCTTTAAGTTCAATTTTTTCAGCGTTTATTAAAATGTTGTAAAAATTTTCATACTCTTCACGCGAGAGCGGGCAATTGATAAAATCCGCATCTCCCTTGTCCCAGCGTGCACCAAAAAAGGCTTTCTCAAAGTTTATGCTTTCTTTTTTAACAATAGGTGCTATTGCATCAAAAAAATTGAAATGCTCTTCACCAAAGGTTTCCCTTATATGCGCACAAAACGCGGGGGATGTTAAGGGTCCTGATGCAACAAGGGTTATACCGTCTTTGGGGATTTCCGTCATCTCTTCATTTATAACGTTTATGTTTTTGTGGTTTTGAATTTTTTCGGTTATGACGCCGCTGAAGCCGAAACGGTCAATTGATAAGGAATTTCCCGATGGAACGGAATGGGCGTGCGCTTCTTTAATTAAAGTTGAACCCAAAATTTCAATTTCTTTCTTTAAAAGTCCGCTTGCAGAAGTTGTTGAAACGGAACCAAGGCTGTTAGAGCAGACAAATTCAGCAAAATCGCCCGTTGTATGCGCACCTGTTTGCTTTTTCGGGCGCATTTCATATAAGTTTATCTGATGACCCTTCTCTGCAAGGTATAGTGCTGCCTCTGAACCTGCAAGCCCTCCGCCGATTATGTTTATCTTTTCCATTTAAAAATCCTTTTAATATCCCCTTTATTTTATGTTAAAATTTTTCATTATGGAAGTGCGAAGCGAGAAAATGGAACAGGCAAAACAAGAGAGTGAAAAAATAAGGCTTTCAGGGCTTGATAAAAATGAGCTTGAAGCTTTGATGGAAACTTTGGGCGAGAAAAAGTTTAGAGCGGGGCAGGTTTTTTCCTGGCTTTATGTTAAAAATGCAAAAACTTTTGATGAAATGTCAGATATTAAAAAGGATTTACGGGAAAAGCTCAAGGAATGCGCCATAATTACTGATGTTAAGATTAAAACAAAACAAATAAGCTCGGATGGTACGCTTAAATATTTGCTTGAATACAAAGATGGAAACACGGCAGAATGTGTTCTTATGCGCTTTGATAACCGTGCAAATTTAACAGCTTGTGTAAGTTCTCAAATCGGCTGTGCTATGGGCTGTAAGTTTTGCGCCACGGGGCGGAGAGGGATTATAAGAAACCTTGAACCGTATGAAATTTTGGAGCAGATTTTAACAATCCAAAGGGATACGGGTTTGAAGGTTACAAATGTTGTTTTTATGGGGCAGGGCGAGCCTTTCAATAATTACGAAAACGTTATACGTGCAATTGAACTTATAAACACTTGCCTTACAATAGGGATAAGGCGCATCACGGTTTCTACCTGCGGAATTGTACCTAAAATTTATGATGTTTCAAATGAGGATTTGGTGCCAACCCTTGCAATATCTTTACATGCGCCAAACAGTGTGCTTCGTGAGAAAATTATGCCTGTTGAAAAAAGGTATAATCTGGCGGACCTTAAAAAGGCGCTGCAGCATTACAGCGAAAAAACCGGAAAGCGCGTAACCCTTGAATACGTGCTGATTGGCAAGTTGAATGACACAAAAGAGTGTGCGGCGGAATTGGCGCATTTTATGAAGGATTTGAAATGCAACGTGAATTTAATTCCCTATAACCCTGTAGAACCGTGCGATAACGGAGCTTTGACGTTTAAAAAGCCTGATAAAAAGGATATTATGAAGTTTAAATATATCCTTGAAGCCTCGGGGAAAAAGGTGACCGTCCGACTTGAACGCGGTGCAGACATTGATGCCGCCTGCGGCCAATTGAAGGGGAAAATGGAATTGGCGCAGAATGGAAAAAGTTGAAGATTTAAAGGATAGGATTTATTTTAGAAATATTGGGCAAGTATGTCCAACCTGCAGGCTGCAGACTTCTTTACTAAGCGCTTTCTAAATTTGACTGCGGGGAAGATATTGCAGACCATGTAAAAAATTGTAACTTTTTGTTAAACGAATAGCAAAAAACTTCTTTTTTACTTTTTATACTTGAGCAAATAATAATTTTGCATACATGCAAGTTAAATGCGTTGTTAGGTATAGTTTTATAAGAAAGAGAGCGGTTATGATTACAAAAATCATGATGTCGAATTTTGGTGTGCAAAAAATTCAACCGAAATTTATGGGGAAAAAACGAGAAGATGGTGTTCAAAAAGTATCTGCAGAACAAAATATCTCTCCTGAAGAGATATTAGCCGGCTCCGAGATATTGGAAGCGCAAAAGGCAAATGCTTCTGTAAAAAGAATGAGAAAAAAGCTTGTGCCGGGTGATGCTGTAACGGAATCATATATGAAAGCAGCAGAAGACAGAATGAAATTAAATAAAGCGTATGAAGCTTTGCTTGAAAATCTGAGAACAAGGCAAGAAGAAGCCGAAACCAAGCTTGATACAATGCTCAAAACTGCTTTTTCAATGCAAAAAGAAGCCGAACAAAAAATTTCAAAAACAATGGAAATCTACAAGGCGGCAAAAAGCGGTCATAAACTGACTATAGACGGTGTGTGTACGGTGCTTGCGCCCATGGAAGAAGGTGAGGCATTTGAAGAATATGACACCGATGACAATCTGTTAAGAAGAAGTGTCATAAAGGATGGCTCTTTGCAAAATATGGAAGAATTTTCAAACGGCAAAATGGTTGCACAAATAAGTGTTACATACAATGGTAAAGAAACAAGCTATTCCTACAAAACGGGAAATAAGGCGGTAGAATTTGGCGAATCTTATAAAGGAGAACCTTACCATATAAAATTTGAAAGTTTCAAAAGAAATGGTTCCATAAAAACAACTTTGGAAAAAACACATATTCTTTCGCTTTCATGCAGTGAATTAAAATACAAGGAAACTTCAGGCAAAACCAGAGATTGGACGGAAATTACATCAAAAGGAGGCGCACTTTGTTCCATAAAGACCGGTAAAACCGTGGGTGATAAAGATGTTACTCTGGAGAGTACGCTTTTTGGTGATGCGTATGGAAACAGGTATCCGATATCTTATAATAAATTTAACATAAGTGAAGATGGTATTGAGACAGGTTTTTCCGGAGTGCCGCTTGTGTCATACAGAAGTATACCTTATACGGGCCCTACGCTTTATTTTGAAACAAGCAGGGATGAAAACGGAAATATTATCAAAAAAGAAATAACACCCGGTTTTGACGGTGTTTATACAGAATATGTTAATGACGTGGCGGTAAAAGCACAAACTTCACGTTCTTACAGGGAAAACGGGAGGCTTCTTTATAAACTGGGATAACAGGCAGGGTACAACCTGTTATACCGCAACAATAGGCGGGGAATTTCATCATCCCGCCTTAATATTCGATTTAAAGCCTGCAGCTCGGGCATATCATCCGTGCATTATTATTTAATTGCCGGTTCTTTGCACAAGCTGCAATTTTCTCTGTCGCCGCTGATACAGTTTGGCTCTGCGTGAATTATAACGGAAACATTTTCAAATTTTTCTGCTATGTTTTTTTCAATCTCGTCGCAAAGCGTGTGTCCGTCTAAAAGAGTCATTTTGCAGGGAAGAAAAATCGTAAGCTGGATAACTCTTTTAGAGCCTGATTTAGAGGTTTTAACGGATTTTACACCCATAAGTCCGCGTTCTTTAAAATCATTTAAAACAGTTTTAATTTCTTCTTTGTCTGCTGTCGGAAGTGCGCCGTCAAGAAGGTTGTTTGCAGCCTTTTTAGTAAGGCTGAGGCCGGTTCTTAAAATTATTGCCGCAACGATTATTGCAAAAATCGGGTCTAAAATGTAGAGCCCTGTGAATTTAACGGCAAAGAGCCCTAAAAGGATTGCAACCGAAGAATAAACATCCATGCTTAAATGCTCGGCATCGGTCTGCAAAGCAATGGAATCGGTCTTTTTTGCCATATAAAATAAATATCTTGAAACAATGAAGTTTAAAACGCTTGAAAAAAGCATTATGATAATACCCAAATCTGTTTCAAAGTGGTGCTCGGCACCTGTTTTTATGAGCTTTTCGGCGGCAATCCAAACAATGTAAAGAGCTGTAACAATTATTAACAAAGCTTCAACAAAACCTGCCAAATCTTCATATTTTCCATGTCCGAAAGGGTGGTCGTCGTCTGCGGGTTCTGAGGATTTCATAACGGAGAAAAAGGCTATAAACGAAGCCACAAGGTCAACAAGAGAATGCAGTGCTTCGGATAAAATGGAGATACTTCCTGAAATTAGCCCGACAACTATTTTTAAGGCGATTAAAAATGAATTCGAGAGGATTGAAACCCCTGCAGCTATTTTTTTCTTAATATTCAGATGTCCTGCGGTATTGCTTGTTTCCACGTGAAAAGCCTTTCTGTAACAGTATTATTGTATCATCAAATTAGATTAAATGGTGTATTTATAAAATTTGGGTATTTATTTTAAAAGTGAATTCTATTATAATAGTTGAAGATTAGTTATAAGTTAGCATGGATTAAAATAAGGTATTAAGTTTTGACTGAGCAGAAAGTATCAGAATTATTTTTAAATAATATTTATGTTTTGCCTCTGTGGGTAAAACAGGTGATTTATCTTAAAACAAAGGAAAAATTGACGGATGAGCTTGCCGAGTTTTTAGATTTATTAAATCCTGAAAACCTTATGCAGCACTATGTTCCCGAGCTTACATTCAAGGGCAAAAGGGAACTTGAAAAAAGAGAATTGGGCTTGCCCGAAAACTTTTATATTTTCCTTATGAACTGCTCTAAAAAAGATGATTTATTTGAAATCACTCTTGCAAACTACTGGACAATGGCGGAGACTGCTAAAATCTTTGTAAGAAGCGTTGAACTTGAGCTTGTGGATTTGCCCGAATCTGATAAAACTTATGCGGTTGCACAGTTTCTGGCAGGTAAAATCAGGACAGGTGAGGTTTTAAGAAAGCTTGGAAAAATTGATATTACTCAGCTTGAAAAATCTATTCGCGAACAAAAAGAACGTCAAAAACGCGGTGAAAACATTAAAATTGCAGATTGTATGATATCTCTCGGATACATTACAGATAAAGATGTTAAGATTCTGCTTGCATTTAAAGAAGAATCAAGAAAAAGATTTATTATGGGGATGGGCTTATCTTTAATTCGTCCCGAAAATGCTTCAGACCAGCAAAGAATATATGCCAATATGCAAAGGCAGATGAAAAAGCTGGATCAGGAAAATAAAATCCTGAAAAACAGGCTGAGGAAAATCTTAAATATTCAAGAATAATCTCGGTGTTGTCCGTGCGGAAGGTTTTTTGTAATGCTTTTGCCTGAATATATTCCTGTTGTAGACCTTAAAAGAGGGAATTTTGTCGATCAAAGATTTTTCGGTATTGCAACGCTTTACGGTTTTTCGGATGGGTTTCCCGTTGAGATTTTAAAGATTGGAAATGAAAATAATTACCCGTTTTTTTTAAGGAGCCTTTTAAAGCCCATACAAGCTTCAATTATGGCAGATTATAATACCGCAGGCCATTACGGTTTTTCGGATGCGGAAATTGCCGTTATGCAAGCTTCTCACGCCGGTGAGAAAATTCATACCGACCTTGTTTTGTCAATATTAAAATGGACAGGGTTAAGTGAAGATTTTTTAAAATGTCCTGCGATTTCTCCTTTATGTCCCAATGTTCTAAAGACGGATGAGCTTCCTCGAAAGGTTCATAATAATTGTTCAGGAAAGCATGCAATGTTTCTTGCCGTATCAAAACAGCTCGGGTTTTCTTTGGAAAACTATACGGATGTTAATCATTCCGTGCAAAAGCTTGTTTTGGATAAAATATGCGAGCTTGCAGAAATTGAACACAGCAAGGTGCCTCAAACTTATGACGGGTGTACTCTTCCCGTTTGGGCTCTGCCTTTTTGCAATATTGCAAAAGCATTTTTTAAACTATATACCAATAAAAGATATTCCTTTTTAAAGGAGGCGTACAAAAAAAACCCTTATATTATAGGTGGCAAGGATTCATCAGGGTATAGGCAGGATACGCATATTATGATGTTAAATCCGAGTTTAATTTCAAAAACAGGTGCTGGTGGTTTTTTGAGCATATATAATGATGAGAAAAATGAATTTTTGCTTGTAAAAATGGCGCAGGATAATAATACGGCGCGTTTTTTGTTTACGCTTAAAATTTTAGAAAAGCTTAATTGGATAAAAGAAAATCCGCTAGACTATTCTTTTTATGATGAGGTTGGAAGAGTTGTCGGTGAATATTTTTGCAATATTTCTGTTTAAATTTTAACTTTTCTAACACGTGACTTTATTTCTATGGTTTTTATTAAAAAAATGGTGTAATATTTTTTTATGCCACTGGATCATGTTAATACAATTGCAAAAGATAACCTGAAAGATAAGGTCTATAAGGAACAGAGGAAAAAAAACACAAAGATTAAATTCTATCATTCCTTTATGACTATTATACTTTTGTTTTGCGTTTTTCAGCTTGGCTACAGTGCGCTTTTGAATATTTCAAAGATTGTAATGTTTCGTGCCAAAATAATAAAATCCAATGATTTAAAATTAAAGGCAGAGAAGAGAAATAAAAAACTTAAAGAAGAATTGAATAATTTTAATTCACTTCAAAGAGTTGAATCTATTGCAAGAAACAATCTTAAAATGGCTGCAGAAAACGAGGTTCTGGTCATAATAAACGAACCGGAACCTGAAACCTATACCCCGAAGACATTTAAGCAAAAGCTAATATTCTTTTTTGAAGAAAATGTTGCAAAAAAGTTTGTCCGCCAGGAAGAGAATATTCGCTAGGCAGAAGCCCTCGCTCTTTTCATAGAAATATTACGAAAGCCTGTCAAACAAGGATTTTTTTGGTGTTTGTTTCGGGTGTCTGCTTCTTTCAAGGGCTTCTCTAAAATTAAAAGTACTTATGGTTGTGCGCCCGATTCCGTCAAAGAATTTTTTCAGTTCACTTTTAAGACTGTCTCCATCGTGCCAGAGGTCGCCGTTAAGAGCTAAAATCGGAAGTTCGCTTTTGCATAAGGGTCTTGTCGTATCGCTTTTACTGTTTCTGATTTCAAATGTTACACTTTTACCTGATTTCAATGTGCCGCCCGCGTACCAGTCGCCAAAACCCAATGTAATATCAATAGAAGCATCGTCGGGTGTTTTTTCTTCAATTTGTTTTGTAAAACTGTCAAATGCTTCCTCAAAAGTTTTTCTGTCTTCATCTTCCGGGATTTTTGACAAAACTTCATCAACCCCTTTTGAAGAGTTATTTTTCATTGAAACATTTACTTTGCCTGTAAAACTTGTGTTTGAATATGAAATCGGTTGTATCATTTTTCTTTCCTTAAAATTAACTGCTGTAACTTTTTAAAACATGAAAAATAAAAATATTGCCCGCACAAAAAGCTCGGCAGATAGAGTATTTTTATCATGCGAAGAAGTTTAATTGTACCTCTTAAATAATTAAAAGCAATACACATAAAGCCGGCTTCAATGTGAGAAAGCCGGCCTGTGTTGTTAATTAGTGCGCCCCGGTTTTTGTGCGAAATCGGGCTTTTGCAGGAATTTTATTTGAACATTACAACGTTCGTTTTTTGTTTTCCGCTATCAAGAGCTCTTATTGTTGCAAATGCTGTTGCTCTGCGTTTTTTTGCGCCTGCTAACATCATTTCAATACAAGTAAAACTATTGCTTTGCGGTTTTGAACTTTTCTTTAACATTCTTCTAAAATTCCTTGTAATTTGCTCAAGTGTTATATATTTCTATTCGGACAAAGTTATTACCAACTTTATGATTTTTATTGTGAATGTTACAAAATTTTACAAAATAAAACAGGTCTCCTATAAAATAAGAAGACCCGTTTTCGCAATTTATTTTTTAAGCCTGTTGTGATTTTATGCAATCTGCAATCATTTGAAATTTAGGCTCATAAACCGAATAAAGCTCCAAAAGTTCAACAGATTTTTCTGAGCTTAGCCCTGAATTTGTTGCAAGATTTTTTACGGCATCACAAAGCTCTCTTGGTCTTAAATTATAGGATTCGCATTTTGGAAGAGGAAATGCATTAAGACAAATCTGAGCAAGGATTTCGGGTTTATTGTGATATTCCATTGAGATAATGTGTGCAATATCTTCGTTATAATCGCTTCTTCCGAATAGCCCGCGTGTACTTGCTTTTAAACACATTTCATCTCTCAATTCGGGAAAGTCTGAAAGTGCATAAATTGTGGGTTTAAGCACCGAGCTGCTGTCAAGTTCTTTGGCACAAACAGGTATTCTGCCTTCATTATTTTCGCTGAGTAACATTGTTCTTATTGTTTTTGGTTCATTTTTAAATAAATCAATTATAGATTTTATGTTTTCGTATTCAGCATAATGTAACGGTAAATTACCGTCATTGTCTTTTGTTAAATACATTTGTCTCAAGGTGTCAAAATCATCCTTAAATGCCTTTGATATTTCTTCCGTTCTTCCTTTTGTGTTAATCCACCAAGTAAATTCAACAGGATAGTGCACGGGGAGTCTTCCATTATTATCCTTGGTTAAAAATATATCTTTTAATGTTTTAGGGTCGTCTTTAAACGTATCCAGAATTGCTTTTGTACAATCGGTATCTGTCCAATGTGCGGGGAGTTCGCCATCCTTGGGGTTTTTATGTGTATATATTTGTCTTAACGTATCAGGGCTGTCTTTAAGCCATTCGCGCAATCGGGCGGACATTTCTTGGGAGATATAATATTTGTCTGAATAAATTAAACCGTTATTATCAGGTGTTAAAAGCATTGTAATCAATGTATCAGGGTCGTCCTTAACGGCTTCCATCATAGCATAGCGTGTTTCTAATGATGTATCGGAATTACTTACATTGAGTGGAACTTCCCCTTTGTTATTTTTGGCTGTCATCATTTTTCTGACAACATCGGGCTGGTCTTTAACGGAATCAAGCAGAAAGTTTATAAGTTTAGACTTTTCTTCTGTAAAATATGCCCTATCAATCGAGCTATGCTCTTCCTCCAGGAAATTATGCAAAGCATTATTTCCGTTGTTGTTTTGTGCTGTAAGCATTTGAGCCAATGCTTGAGGCTGGTCCTTAAGTGCTGAAATTATGGTTGCACCATGATAACTTGAATTGTGGATTGGAAGATTGCCGTTATTATCTTTTGTTAAAAGCATATCTTTGATGGTTTCGGGAGCATCTTCAAACATTTTCAGAATAGAATAGATATCATTAATTGGTCTTGCAACGGGAATGCGGCCTGTTTTATCCGGTGTTAAGAAGAATTGTCTTTTAATATCCGGAAAGTCTTTGAGCTCTTCTTGCATTTGAGATAAGACATGTTCTTGAAATTCTTGCTTGGCTCCAAAGGTGGACCTATCGGGGTTTAGATATTTTTCTTCCAATATGGCGCGTCTTTGCTCTTTGGTTAAAATCGGCTGATTAGCTCTTGCTTCAAGTTCTGCCCGTTTTCTTTCGGACAATATCTGCGCTTCCTGTGCTGCTGTTATTAGTCCGTTTTCAGACACCATATATCTACTCGGGCCCTTTTTGTGGATATGGGCGCCAAAGCCTGTATTTTTTTGCTGTTTCGATGCAGATGTGTTTTTGTACGGCGATTTATTGCTGTAAATCCCTAAAATTTTCATAAATATCCTGCTTTCTTTCGTGTTTATTTGTTTGGATAAAACTTGTAAAAGCTGTTTTTTAACTCGGGATAAAAATAATTAAAAAAAACTTTACAAAAATATATATTTATTTAAAAAGCTTGAGACCGAAGCAAGGTTTCAAGCTTTAATGTATTATTTATACGTAAAAAGCAGTTATTAAAACTGCAATTCGCCGCTTTCATATGCTGCAATTAAATCCGTATAACCGCCGATTCTTTTACCGTCAATTATAATCTGCGGAACGGTAACATCTCCTTCAATGTTAAACTGTTGGCCGAGTTTTCTTCTCATTTCTTCTTCATTGCCGTCAATTTTATACTGGGTGAATTTAACATTGTGGTCGTTTAAAAAAGCAAGCGCGCGTTTGCAAAAAGGGCAGTAATCCAGGGTGTAAATTTCAACATTCATTGTCTAAATCCTTTCTAAAATTTTTCTTACACTGTCCTTTTCATCTTCCGCTATATCAAGCTTTATATAGTCTTCAAAATATTCTCTTGCATCATCCATATCTCCTCTAGCCATAAAAAGCATTCCAAGCTTTTTATATGCAAAAGGAAAATTTTCATTTAAAGCGTTTGCTTTTAAATATGCTCCGATTGCTTTATCAAGCTGTTCATCCGCCTGATAAGCTTCGCCCAGCATAAAGTATAAAAGCGAGCTTTGGGTTTTCTCTAAAACCAATTCTAAATTAGAAACAGCAGAAGCGTAATTGCCCATCTCCATAAAAATTCTGGCTAGTTCATAGTTGTAATCCACGTTATCGGGCTCATCATCCATGGCAATACCCAAAAGCTCCATCGCATCATCATATCTGCAATCGGAAATTAACTCTCTGATGAAATCAAGCCTTGAAGGCTGAATGTTCTCGCTCTCTTGCTGAGCTTGCTCTTTTTCTTGTTGATTTATTTCTTTTTTATCCATACAATTTATTATATAATAAACAAAAGAACAGAATTTAAAAAGGAAATAATATGTCAGGGCATTCAAAGTGGGCAAACATTAAACATAAAAAAGCTAAGGCAGATGCTGCGCGCGGTGTGAACTTTGCTAAGTTTTCAAGAGAAATAATTATTGCGGCAAAAATGGGCGGGCCGGATCCTTCAGGGAATTTTCGCTTAAGAACGGCAATTGATAAAGCAAAAGCAGGCGGTCTTCCAAATGATACAATTAAAAGAGCAATTGAAAAAGGCGCAGGCAGCGGCGGTTCCGAGAACTTTGAAGAATTGACATATGAAGGATACGGTGCAGGCGGGGTTGCAATATTTATCGAAGCTGCAACAGATAATAAAAACAGGACCGCAGGTGATATCAGAAGCTTTTTCACAAAGTTTGGCGGAAACCTCGGTGCAGATGGCTGTGTAGGCTGGATATTCGAGCCTTGCGGTATGCTTACTTTTGATAAGACGGTTGAATCCGAAGATAAAAAAAGCAAAGAAAAACCGAAAGAAATTACACTTGATGAGGTTTTGGAAGCAAGCCTTGAGTTTGAACCCAAGGATGTCTATGAAGAAGATGATGAAATCAAAGTAACAACAACGGTTGAAAATTTCCAGGCAACGGTTGAAGGATTTGAAAAAATCGGCCTGAAACCAAAAACGGCTGAACTTACGAGAATTCCAAGTAATTCAAGCGAAGTAACCGACGCTGAAATTGCAAAAAAAGTTCTTCTTTTAATGGAAAAGCTTGAAGAGCATGATGACGTTCAAAACGTTTATTCAAACTTTGATATTGACGAAGATTTAATGAATTCTATTAATATATAAGGTAAATTAGGCGCGGTTAAAATGCGCAAAGGAGAACCTGATTTTGACACAAAACGGGGCACAGGGCATGTTAAATCTTGATTTCGGTACTGAAAAGGCTGAATCGCAGCCAAAAATTAAACCGAATGAAAGACAAAAAGAGGCAACAGATACAATCAAGGGTCCTGTGATGCTTTTGGCGGGTCCCGGGACAGGGAAAACCTTTACCCTTATTGAGCGTATTAAAAATATGCTAAATAAAGGGGTTTTACCGTCTGAAATCCTTTGCCTTACTTTTTCTGAGGCTGCAAGCAGCGAGATGAAAACAAGGCTTGTAAAAGCTATGCCTCAAGATAGTACAACAAATGCAATGGGAGTTTGCGTTTCAACATATCACAGTTTTTGCAAGGATATTATAGACCGTTTTCCAAGTAAGTTTGAGCTTTTGGATAATGTTCAGGTTGTTGATGATATTACAAAACAGGCAATCGTCAAAGAATGCATTGATGAATACCATGCGGCATTTGGGGTTGAATTTTTAAAAGACAAATGGAATAATAGGTATCATTATGTCGGGCAGATAATTTCCGCTATTGATTTTGTAAAAAGGGAAAGGGTTTCAAAGGAAGAATATTTTGAATATTTTGAAACAGATTCTGATTGGCTTCCAAAACTTGATGAGTTAAAGGAAGAATACAAGGAGAGGGAAGAAAAAGGAAAGCTTGTTAAGACCTTTGTTGAAAAGTTTGAGAATTTTGAAAAAAAACTCGGCAAGGCAAAAGAATTTTATGCAATATATGAGCTTTATGAAAAAGGTTTAAGACAGCATAACCTCATTGATTTTTCCGATATGTTAAACCTTGTTTTAAAAACGGTTGAATATGATGATGAACTTTTGAATGAAGCTGTATCGCAGTATAAATATATTCTGGTGGATGAATATCAGGATACAAACTCGGGGCAAAACGAGCTTATTTTTCAAATTGCGCGCGGTGCAAAAACCGACAACATCTTTGTTGTTGGGGACGATGACCAGATTATATATTCATTTCAGGGTGCAAGGTGTGACAACCTTAAAACTTTTTTAAAGAAATACCCTGAAACTAAAGTTATATGCTTAAATGAAAATAACCGCTCAAGCCAGCTTGTACTTGATTTTGCGGAGGATATTATAAAAAATGACCCCTCAAGGCTTACAAACGACCCTGAATTAAGGCTTCTTGGGATTGATAAAAAATTAATTGCAAAAAATCAAAAAGTGATTGAAAAAGAGGAAAAAATTAAACTCTCTTTCTATGCACAGACAATTCAAGAAAATAATAAGATTGTTGATGAGATTGAAAACCTTATAAATAAAGGAATTGAGCCAAAAGAAATTGCAATTCTATTAAAAAGGAATGATTTTTTAATTCCTTTTGCAAAAATTTTAAGGGCGAAAAATATACCGTATCAGTTAAATCGTCAAAAAAGCGTGTTTGAAATTCCTGCTTTTATAATAACCTATTTTTACCTGAAATGTCTTGATAATACATATAAAGGAGCAGATAAGCTTTTCGGGCTTCTTGTAAATGAACCCTTCTTAATTGATGAAAAAGATTATTACGAACTTTTAAAACAAAGCAGACTGAATGTTTTGAATGCGAAAAATTCCGACACAAGACCCGAAATAAAGGATAGGAATTTCTTTAATATAATTGAAGAAAACCTTGATACAACGTTTAAAAATTCGCCAAAAATTCACAAATTTTATGAAACATTTATCGGGTTAAAAAAGCTGAAATCCGCTAAAGGTCTTAGCGCATTTGTTTATGATGTTATTTTAAAAACAGGAATTCTTGAATATTTTTCAAACAGGGCGGATGAAAGATTTGAAAATATGGCTGCAATAAAGCGCCTTACAAAAGAAGCTTATTCGTATTCAAGCCTGCATAAAACAGCAACGCTCTCTGATTTTATTCTTCATCTTGATACATATTTGAATCAAGGGATAAAGATGGAGATTGAAAAAAATCCGTATTCAAATAATGCCGTTCAGCTTTTAACATACCACGGTTCTAAAGGAAGAGAGTTCGAATATGTCTTTATGCCGCAGTTAACTTCAAAGCTCTGGGAAAATTCCCGCCCTCCGGGGAAGCTTGATTTGCCCGTAAAAGAGTCAAAATTTTCCGATGATAAAAGCGAAAATAAAAAAGCAGAGCTTTTAAAGCTGATGTTTGTGGGGATTACCCGCTCTAAATTCGGACTGTATTTAAGTTATTCAAACTGTGATGATGAAATGAATGTGCAGGCTGCAAGCAATTATCTGCAATCGGATATTTTAAATGATGAAAAACTTTGCAAAAAAACATCTTATGAGCTTGATTTGGATACCTATACGGAAGAATTGAAAAATTTTATTTTGTATCAGGAGTCTTTAAATGTTCAATCCGAATTAAAAGAAAGAACGGAAGACATTGTTGTAAGTGCTTCGTCTTTAAATGAATATTTGAGCTGCCCTTTGAAATATTATTATTCGGACATTTTAGATGTTCCTGTTCTGGTTGAAGATACGGATAATCTTTCATTTGGTTCTGCCGTGCACTTTGCGCTTGAAAAGATGGCGCGCGTCGGCAAAGAAAGGGGGCAATATCCTCCGCTATCAGAGGTTTTAGGATATTTTGAAGATAAGATGAACTCTCTTGAATTTAAAGATATGGAA
Organism: uncultured Vampirovibrio sp.; assembly: GCA_910578465.1. Classification (GTDB taxonomy): domain Bacteria; phylum Cyanobacteriota; class Vampirovibrionia; order Gastranaerophilales; family Gastranaerophilaceae; genus MGBC122484. Next base: position 358,264 of record CAJTPW010000001.1, read on the forward strand.
ACAAGGGAAGAATATCAAAGAAGGGGCGAAGAGGTTTTCAATACAAATTATTTAAAGCTGGTTGAAACGCCCGTTGAAAATATTCTGGCTTCCGAGCTTCGACTTGAATTTAAAGAAGAAGGTTATACACTGAAAGGTTTTGCAGACAGAGTAATTAAAGCAGGCGGCAAAATTTATATCTATGATTTTAAAACAGGTACGCCAAAAAAGGTGAAACCTGATGAAAAATATCATAATCAGCTTCGTTTTTATAAATATTTATATGAAAAAATGAACCCCGATAAGGAAGTTTGTGACTGTTCACTTTTATATGTTGAAAAAGGGTTTAATTATTCAAATGCAAACTTAACAAAAGATGATAACGCGGAGATTGAAAAGAAAATCAAAGCCTTTACAGAGGATGTAAAAAAACTTCATTTTGAACCGACGCCATCGACTGATGCCTGCAAATATTGTAATTATGGTTTAATTTGCAAGCTTGCCTGTGAGGAGTAATTGGTGTAGTTAATATTGGGCACGGGTTTTTATAAAACAGGTGCAATGGTTTTTTTAAGAATTTCTGTTTTGGGTTTTTGAAAGTTTCCTGTTCGCTTTCCGTCTTTAAAAATAAACAGTTCGTTTTTGCCGTTTGGTTTTTGCACAAATTTTATTGCACCTGAATTTTTTGTAAGAAAAGTTTTTGTATTTGAATTTTCAAGAAGCTTTAATGTTTCTTTATTTGGATGTCCGTATGTATTTGGACCTGTTGAAACTATTGAATATTCAGGCTTTAAATATTCAAGCATTTCTTTGTTTAAAACATTCTTCGCACCGTGATGTCCTGTTTTTAGAAATTTAACCCCCTTTTCTTCAATGTTTTTTGGGAGTTTTTCTTTAATTGAATTAAACGCTAAAATCCCTCCATCTCCCATAAAAAGTGCATAATCACCCCTGCTTTGAATAAGTATAATGGTTGAAGTTTCATTCTCAAATTTGTCTTTATTCAGCGTTTCCGTGCGAGAAATTTTTGGTGCAAATGTTTTTATTTCAAAATCTTTTTCCCTATATATGGTTTTATTTGTTGCAATTTCTGTCTTTAAGCTATTTTCTTTTAAATATTTTAAAATCTCGCAAGAATTTTTTGTATCACATTCTTTCTTTTGAATTATCACATTTTTAACTTTAATATTATTTAAAATATCAATTGTTCCGCCGGAATGGTCGTTATCAAAATGGGTTAAAATCAAGTATTCAAGCGTCCTTATGTTCCTGTCGTAAAAATATTCGTTTATTATCCTTTTTGCGCTTGAAATTCCTATATATGGAAGCCTTCCCGTATCAATCATTATATATTTATTTTTTGGAGTTTTAATTAAAAGGCTGTCTGCGTTTCCGACGTCAAATGTTAAAATTTCAAAATTTCCGTTTGGAATTTTTATAAGTCCAAAAAGTAAAATACAGGCTAAAATTCCGAGTGCTGTATTTGTTTTCAACTTTTTAAAATTGTTTTTCAGGCAAAAAACAAAAGTGAGCACAAAAGAATAATACACAACGATATAAAAAGCACTACCGGAGGGAATTTTAATAATTGAGGCGGGAAGTTTTGAAAAGAAATTCGAAACGGTTAAAAGGAGGGCAATCAAGGGATTTAAAATAAAACTTGCAAATTGAACCGTAAAATCTCCTAAAAACGGGACAAGGCTCAAAATAGAACTCAAAAATCCTATAAAACTTATAATTCCTATAAATGGAACAACTGCAATGTTTGCAAAAACACTGTAAGGCGTAAACGTGTTGAAATAATATCCTTGCAGGGGTGCTGCCCAAATTTGTGCGGTCAAGGGCACTAAAACAACTCCTAAAAGCGAAATCGGAGAAAATAAAAATGCTGCGGCGCGAATAAGAGCGGGTTTTTTGAAAAATTTTGATTTATAACTTTTGTCCGAAGTTTTAAACTTGGCGCAAACGGGCTCAATGCAGGTAATCAACCCGCCGGTGACAAGAAAAGAAAGTTGAAAACCAACATCATTTAAAAGTTTCGGGTTAAATAAAAGCATAATAAAGCCCGTAAAAAATATCAGTGCTATGCTGTCTGCCGTTTTAAACATTAATTTTCCAATTAAAATCAAAAGAAGCATTATTCCTGCCCTCAAAATTGATGGCGGAAAACCTGTCATAAATGTATATAAGACGATAATGACCATCCCTGTTAAAATATTTGTCCGATACGGCAGGTTCAAAAACGAGGCAAGCCCCCACCAGATTCCAAATATCAACGCCACATTCAGCCCTGATGCTGCAAGAAGGTGTAAAAGCCCCGAGTTTATAAAGGATTGTTTAACATCATCGGGCGGATTTATGGCGTCATCCCCGAAGACAACTCCGCCAAATACCTCCAAGTTCGGGCTTTTTATGTGTTTACCGTGTTTTAAAATAATTCTGTTCCTTGTTGTGTCAAGTCCTTGAAGGGCAAGCCACCATATTTCTTTAATCTTATTTTGTGCCTGTTTTATATTTGGGCCGCTTATAATTTTAAAATCCGACCCGCAAAAAGTTTTATCAAAAAACTTGCCTCCATTTTTCTTTGAGCTTCCGCCCGAATATAAAATTGTAAATACATCTTTATTTTGAAGATATTTTTTATAGTCAAATTCGCTCGGGTTTGTTGCTTCTCTCGGGGTCCTTAAATTTCCCTTAATTTTAATGACATCACCAATTTTTATATTGTTATAGCTTTCTTTTGTATCAAAAATTGAGACAAGAACCTTTGTATTTTCGGGTTTAAAATTTTCGCTTTGAATATTTGCTTCATAAACCCCCATATAAAATTTTGCAATATTTTTCTCTTTGTTAATTGCGGGTATGCTGTAAACTCTGCCTTTTAAAATTGTATTGTCGGCGCTTTGAATTGATGAGAATGTGTCAAATTTTTTGTTTTGAAAGTCAGCATTTAAAAAACCGCCAAAAAATATAAAACAAAGCACTAAGCACAATACGGGTTTCAGTTTGTTAAAATAACAAAGTAAAATTAATAAAAGACATACCGCAACTGCAAAAAATAACCTTTTTTCCGTATAGAAAGCATACAAGCCGAGTACATAAAAGGTTGTAATAAAAACTGTTATGTAATTTTTGTTTTCCATCTAAAACTAAATATAATTCCAAATCGTTCTGCCAATTATAATACGGAAAGCCTGTCTTAAAAGAAATGAAATATTAAGAAGTGTTAAATTGTATATACTTTTTATGGCAATTTTTTATACAAAGAATACTTTATAAATGCAAGAGAGAATAAAATTTTAAGGAGAGAACATGTCAGTTAACGCAGTTAATGGGACAGCTTTGAGTACTGCTAATGCCGAGCAGACCAAAAAAACTTTTAAACAAGACGAACCTGTTTCAATTATGGAATTTGACGCAGGAAAAGCAAATAAAACCGTAGATATCGACCTTGTAAGTACTGATGGCGACAATGACGGAAAATTGTCCGCTGGCGAGGTTGTAAAACTTGCAGTCAAGGGCGCAGGTGAAGATACTAAAAATGCACTGCTTTCTCCTCTTGGAATTGCAGGCATGATTGGTGTTGCGGCCCTTGCAATATGTCCTGTTACTGCTCCTTTCGTTGCACCGCTTGCCGTTGCAGGTGCCGCAATCGGTGTTGGTGCAGGCGCCATAAAAACCGTATCAGGTATAGGCAAAATGATCGGTGCCGAAACTGACGCCGAGGCTAAATCAGGTGCAAAACAAACGGGTTCGGGTGCATTTACAACGGCTACTTCTGCGTTTGCTCTAAAAGCAGGGCTAAAAGAAATGTCCAAAGTTGAAGGCTCTCATATGGAAGCGGCTTACAAAGAAGGCACTTCAAAAACCAAGGCATATTTTCAGGATGTGAAAGAAATGGCTACAGAGCTCAATCCTTTTCCAAGAAAAGGAAACTTGAGCCAAAAAGAAATAGATGAAATATTCAAAAGTTATGAGGCCGAGCAGAATATTGGTACCGAAGGTAATTTGAGTCAAAATGATATAGATAATATGCTTGCAAATCATGGTCTCGGACCGAAAGCCACCCACAGTGTATATAACAATGACGGTCCTTTGACGCCGAATATGGATCTTACGCCTGAGCAGGCTCGAATAAATTTAACTCAAGCACAAGAAGCTGCTAACGGTACTTTTTCAAACAGGTCTGATTGGGAGGTTGCTCAAGTAAAATTAAAACAAGCACAGCTTGATTATGATACCGCGCAATCAGCACAACAAGACACCGCAAACGTATTAAGACAAATACTTGCAAAACAAACAGGTAATACGCCTGCTGCTCCTGCTTCAGCTTCATCTGCAGCTTCTGCGCCTGCAGCATCAGCTACCCCTGTATTAAGAACAACGCCTGACGGCACCACTGCAATCAAACCTGACGGTACACCTGTAGAGGTGAAACCTTTTGATTTTGCGAGTCTGCCTCGGTATGGGGCTGATGATGTTGCGAGTATAAACGCAGCAGTACGCGCCTCCGGTGCGCCAAAAGTGGGTGACAATCCTGAACTCGTTGATTTCTTATTGGGTAAAGAACCTGGTGCTGTTGATTTGTTATTACAACTTGCAAGAGAGCAATCAGTATAAAGTTTTTGGATTACAATAGTTGCTTTATTCTCTAAAAGCCCTGATTTTCAGGGCTTTTTAGCTGTGTTTACAAAACTTAAAAATCTATTCTCCAAAAAGGCAATTTTTAGCGAAAAATATACTTTATATATACAAGAGAGATAAAGTTAAATTCTACCTCATAAAAGAGAGACGGAGAGAGAAATTTTATGTTAAATTACGTTACCGCTTCTGCTCCTGCAGAACTTGCAAAGAAAAACGCTTATACAAACCAAACAGCAGCGCAAAATTATGAATATGCGCCCGATTGGATGTTTGGCAGCTCTGCAATGGGAGATGTCGGAGACGGTGTTCAAATAAAAGGTGGCACAAGCATTGATTCGGATAACGCGCCCGATACGAAAACACAGGGTAATCTGGTTTCAGGCTGTGATGATGGCAAAGATGACGGTAAAATCAGCCTTGGAAGTAAAATTGCAAACACCCTCTGGGGTGCAGGCAAAGCCGTTGTAAATACGGTAAAAGATATAGTGACCGATCCGAAAAAAGCCGTAGCGGCGGTTGCAACAACTGCAGTTTGTATAGCATTTCCTCCTGCAGCAGTCGTAGTCGGCGCAGTCGGTGTTGTTTCAGGGGTTGTCGGTTGTGCAAACGCATGGCAGAGAGCAAGCAGTGCCACAACGGATGATGAAGCTAAAGCCGCCTGTCAGGATTTTGGTGCTTCGGGCTTACAGGTAGGGCTTTCTGCGGTTGCAGTTAAAGGCGGACTTGGTGCTATGAAGGCAACGCAAGGCTCTGCAATGGCAGAACTTGCCGCAAAAGGTAAAAGTACAGGTATTAAGGGATTTGGTGAAACCGTAAAAGCTTTCGGAAAGGACACCATAACCGGTGGCAGAGGCTTTGAGCAGGGAACCTTGAAAATTAATACTGCAAACCCCGGATATAAAGGAACACAGCTCTGGGGAGCCGTAAAAGGTCGTGCGTCGCAAGGATTTGAAAACGTTAAAACAAACGGAATTCATCCGTTGAAAACTGCAAAAAGCGGTATGCAAAACGCAGGCAGCGCTGCAGGAAACACCTGGCAGAATGTTAAAACAAACGGAGTTCATCCGATAAAGGCTGCAAGAAGCGGTGCAGGAAGATTTTCAACCGCAGCAACAACGGCGGGATATAAATCAGGCTTTGGCGCATTAACAGGAGCTGCTGCAAATCAGATGACGGAAACCAATATTCTTCATTCAAACTATGATGAGGCAGTGCTCAAAAATGCAAGCTGTAATACATATACAGACGGCAATTACGATTTTTCACAGGATTGGATGAGCTTAACACCAAATATATCAGGGTATTATAACTATGATAAGGGCTATGAAGAACTGGCTCAATATGCAGGATACAATGCAAAGCAGATTGCAAATATGTAAAAAACAAAATTGAAGATTAAAAGCGCTTCCTTTGAACGGGAAGCGCTTTTCTTGTATTGCGTTTTAAAGGGTATTTAATATATGATTTTAACACCGCAGCCGCCCCCTGTGGAGCTCATATGTCTTCTGTATCTGCCGTCATCGTAGTATGTTTCGCTGCCTGAGGCTCCGTTTGAAAATATATCCATACGGTTTGTCGGTGCATTTGCAGGGGTATAGTATCCGCCCTGTCCGTTTTGTATTCCCTGATTCGGACCTGCATATGTGCTGTATGTGCTTCCTGAATACGGATTCTGGTAACTGTTAGACCACGTATAGCCCGTGTTGTTTGCACCATAACCGTTATAAACGCTGTAGGGGTCCATTGTAGAATTTGTATATCCGTTTTGTGCTACTTTTTCTAAATCCTCTCCGCCCAAATCATTTGCAGGCGGGGTAAAGCCTGTGAGCGAACCGCCCGTTAAAGCTCTGAATATACCTTTAAGTTTTGTTCTTTTATATGGTCTGTACGGTGCATATATGTTGTACGGGTTATTGTAATATCCGTATCCGTAATTTGGTCTTCTGTTGTAATAATAGTTTGGAGCATATGCATAATTATTGTTTGCATAGCTTTGAGTTGCGGTTTTAAGCCTTGCTACGCGGTTTCCTGTGTTTCCTCTTTGAATTGCGCCGAATACTCTTTGCTCAAGTCTTGTTAATCTGTTTAAGTTGTTGTCTCCGACAAAATTTCTGCCAAAAACCTTTCTTTCCATCTTGCTTAATGTAGCACTTGAAATGCTTGAGCCGTAAAGAGTTTGCGTTGTTACGGTTCTTGTGCTGTCGGATGATGATGCTTGCACGTTATTTTGCGGAGCTGTGTAAAATTTTCCGTTTTTGTCTAAATATGCAGGGTCATCCAGTTGTTCCACAACTATTTCAGAGTGCGCCGCTGTGCAAAGAAGCAGAAGGGCAAAGATAAAACCGATTTTTTTCATATATTACACCTTTTAAATGAATGTTTTATTTCATTTAAACATTACAAAAAAGGTTAACAATTTGTATTCATCACCCTTCGGTGGTCTGTGCGGTATTATTGCAATTGTTTTAATGCAAAAATTGTTTTGTCTAATTCCAAAAGAAGTTCCATATCTTTTTTTTCAATGTTTTCTTTTGAATAAATACTTCCCTGCAGGGGCATATATTTTGAATAGAAATTTGCTTCATATTTTAAATTTCCCTGAAGCTTTGATAAATATGCAATATTTCTTATTAAATAAAAACTTTCGGATGAGCTTTCGGGGCTGTAACCATGGTCTTTTTCAAGGCGCCTTGCATAAAGGTCTATTAAATTAACGTTTGCGTTAAATTTTTGTATGCCGCATTGTTCGCTGATACAGGTTTTAAATCTTTCAAAAATTGGAATAAATCTTAAAACGTCTTTTGTATATTTTGTATCTTTTTCTTTCTTTAAAATGACATTCAAAAAAAGGTCGTCCTGAATTGGAGATTTTTGAAGGTTCATCTCATCAATTAAAGTATCTTTATACTTTCCATCGAGCGATGTTTTTTTATTTATCTGCTTAAGATAATCAAATTCTCTTTCAATGTTTGGTAATGTGCCGTAATAACCCTGATTTTGATATTTTGAAATCAGTTCTTTTCTTTGTTTTTTTGTTAAATTTGAAGGGTTTTGATCCGTCGGCTTTCCTGTTTTTAAAATTGCCGTATTTATATTTTCTCTTGTTTCTTTTAACTTTTCCATACCCTTTTCTTTTGCGGATTGAATTTTTGTTTTTGAATTGTTTGTAAATTCGGACGGGTTAAAATTCGGCGCATCAATTTCTAACCCTTCTGCAAGGGAGAATTGGCTGCTGCAAAAGAAAACCGTAACAATCAGGATAAAGATTTTTTTCATACAATCTTTATTATACTTTTTTTACTTAAAAAAGCCAAAAATTTAATCTGTTTATTGATATGGCGCTCAAAACGCGGGTTAGAAGAATTTTTTATTATATTTTGATTGTAAATGTTCCATATCGAGCGTGAGCCAGTCAAGAGCCGCATCTTTTGCAATATCGGCTGTTTTGTTCATTTTCTCAAGTTCTTCTTTAGAAAACTTTTGCAAGACAAAAGCTGCAAGATCCATATTCGGGTTTTTGGGGCCGATTCCGACTTTTAGTCTGTGAAAATTGTTCGACGATAGACATTTTATTATTGATTTAATCCCGTTATGGCCGCCGTCCGAGCCGTCTTTTCTAAATCTTAACGTTCCAAGTTCAAGGCTTATATCATCGTAGATTACAAGCAAATCCTCAGGGCGGAGTTTGTAAAAGTTTACAAGCTCAATAACCGATTCGCCCGATAAATTCATATATGTGGTCGGAAGCAGAAAAAGGGTATTGCCGTCTTTTCCAAAAAAAGCTTTAAATTTTTCGGATAATCTGATATTCTTAACTTGTAACAGTTTATCCACAACAATAAACCCTGTGTTATGTCGCGTTGAATTGTATTTAGTTTCCGGATTTCCAAGGCCGATTATTGCTTTTAATTTTGCTTGCATTGGCTAGGACCTCTTTCTATTAACATTTGTGCAGCATGATATATTAATCTGGTATTTAGCTTAACAAGCTATACACAAAAAAGTTTAAAACAGTTATCAATTATAACATTATTACAGAGTATAATATCACAAATATCAGGAGCAAAGCCAATGCAGGATAAGAAAAATAAACAAAAAACCAATCAAAAGAGCTCTAAAAAAGTAGCGGATTTTTTGGAAAAAAATAATATTCACAAGAAAGATTTCGCCTTGATGATAGGTGTGACGCTTTCTTATGTTTATAACTTAATTGATGAAGCAATCGCTTTTTCAACAAGAGGCACAACGCTTGAGCGTATTGCAACCGTTATGGACATAATGCCCGAAGAGTTTGATGAATACGTTATTCCGTCAGACCCTGTTCCATACAACAGAAATCTTGAAGTTCTAAAAGAATATATAAAGAAAAATAAGCTTTCAACGGTGGATTTTCTAAAACAGTTTGAAAGAAAAAAGAGACTTCAAATCGTGGATATTTTAAGGGGCGCAAGACCTTTGTATATTGATTTTGCCGAATTTAAAAAGATTGGCGAAGTTTTAAACATACCCGATGAAGAATTATTCAATCTTTGGAAAAATATTTTTACCGGCTACCTTGAAGAAGGAGATTTTGACACGGAAGCAAATAAGGCGCTTTTGGATGCAATGTTTAACGGTGCCAAAAAATATGTGCTTGCTAAAAAATAGCGCTGTTAATATTTCTTAATGCCCTTCGGTATTTTTCCTTGAATTTGGAGCATGTTTTTATTACTATTGTAGCGACAGTTTTAAAACGGTAACCAATTTTATGAAAAGCTCTACCTTGCACAGGTCAAATCTTACAAAAGAAAGGATGTCAATGCTTGAAAACGTTAAGTTTCAGGCTTCTAAGAGACCTTCGCCTGTGGCAGGTCAATATATAAGGGTGCAAAATAAAGCAAATGAGCTGGATGTTTTATATAGAAGTATCGGGAAATCTTTGTCTGCAGGTGTTTCTGCAGCAACGATGTATGGAAACAAGGTGAAAGCCAAAAATAAAAACCCCGGTGTTTATTTGGGCATAGGCGTTTTCGGCTGCGTTGTTTTCCTTTTGATAGTTTCTCTTGTAGTTTGGCTTTCTTCTATTCCCGCAAAGAAAACTGCAGAAGTTGAAATCCCAAAGACAAGCGGAGCGCTTGAAGTTATTTCCGATACTAAAGACGGTAATGAATCGGGCCGTCAGGAAAAATATGTTATAAAAAGCGGAGATACTCTTGATAAAATCGCATACAGATTTTACGGGAAGTATGATGTAAAAAGAATTGAAGAAATAAAGAGAATTAATAATATTTCAAGCCCTGAAGCTCTTCAAATAGGGCAGGTTTTAATTATTCCTCTCGGAAGATAATCTCTTTGTTTTAAAAGCTTTTAATTAAATAGAGTGAGAGATTTGTATGGCAAAAAATATATTTTACAGATTAGCCCTGATGCTTGCGGCACTAATGTTTTCCCCAACGGGTGCTTTTGCGGCGAGCATTGATGAAAAAATTGATAAATATTTTGCCCCTTTCTCTGACGTTTTTTCTAGTATCGTTTTTTATCCTGCAAATATTGCAGGAGTTAAAATTCCCGTTGTTATTCTGTTTCTTTTGATTTCAAGCATTGTTGCAACCTTTTATTTCAGATGGATCGGGATATGGGGTTTTAAGCATTCCCTAAAGCAAATTTTCGGTAAGAAAAAAACCGAGTTTAACGAATCTCACAATTCAAAGTACGGCGAAGTATCGTCTTTCGGTGCCCTTGCAACGGCGCTTTCAGGAACGGTCGGTCTTGGTAATATTGCAAGCGTTGCAATTGCAATATCTGTTGGTGGTCCGGGGGCAATGTTCTGGATGTGTGTCGGGGCTATATTCGGCATGGCGCTGAAATTTTGTGAAGTTACTCTTTCTCTAAAATACAGAAGATTTAACGCGGACGGTTCTGTTTCAGGCGGTCCCATGTTTTATATAGCCCATGGACTTACAAGAAAGGGCTTTAGATGGCTGGGACAGCCTCTGGCAACATTTTTTGCTCTGATGTGTATCCCCGGTGCTTTGAGCGGCGGCTGTATGTTTCAGGCAAATCAGGCAACAAAGCAATTTATAGATATAACAGGCGGCGAAAACAGTATATTTTTTGCGCACAGCTGGGTTATAGGTCTTATTATAGCAATTCTTGTCGGGCTTGTAATTTTGGGCGGAATTAAAAGTATAGCAAACGTGACATCAAAGGTTGTTCCTTTTATGTGCGGACTTTATATAATCGTAAGTTTGATTATCATATGTGTAAATATCACTCAGATTCCTCATGCACTTGGTATAATTTTTGAAGAGGCATTTTTCCCAAAAGCTGTTGCAGGCGGTATAGTCGGCTGTATTATAATGGGGATGCGTCGTTCAATTCAATCTAACGAAGCAGGTTCGGGCTCCGCGCCGATTGCATATGCTGCCGTTAAAACCAAAGAGCCCGTTTCTCAAGGGTTTGTATCTTTGATGGAACCGTTTTTTGATACGGTTATTGTATGCTCTATGACGGCATTTGTGATAATTATTACGGGTGAATATCTAAACTACAGAGAAGGAATTTCGGGTGTTGAACTAACATCTGCCGCTTTTGCAAGTGCCATAAGCTTTTTTCCGTATATTCTGGCATTTATAATTATCCTTTTTGCCATATCTACAATTATTTCATGGTCTTATTACGGTCAAAAAGCATGGGGATATATATTTGGTGAAGGCTTCAAGCGAACAAAGGTTTATCAGGTTATATTCTGCTTTTTTGTTGTAATAGGTTCATCAATGAATATTCAAAGCGTAATCAATTTTACCGACGCCACATTGCTTGCCATGGCAGTGCCGAATCTTATAGCCATCTTTGTTTTGATTAAAGAAATAAAGGGCGATTTGATTGAATATTGCAAAAAACACAGTTTAATTTGCCCGATGAATAAAGTCTGGTTTGAAGATGAAAAGTAGCGGCGAATGTTTTGCTTTTTATTCAAATGCGCTGAATGAGCTGAAAAATCATTCTTCATTCAGGCAAATACGTGATATTAAGCAGGATGGAAAATATATAATTTTAAATGAAACTCAAAATAACGGTTTTCAAACGCCAAAAAAGCTTTTAAATTTTTCAAGTAACGATTATCTTGGAATTTCATCCGACACTGTTTTGCGCAATTCCTTTTTAAAAGAATATTTAAGTTCGGGTGCAAAAATTTCAAACCCCTCGGCAAGACTCCTTTGTGGTACAAATTCCGTTTACAAAGAACTGGAAGAATTCCTTTCCAAAGTTTTCAATAAAGAAAGAGCTTTAATATTTAACAGCGGCTACCATGGAAATGTTGGCGTTTATTCTTCCCTTTTAAATTCGGACGATGTTGTTTTTGTTGATAAATTAAACCATGCAAGCATAATTGACGGTATCAGACTTTCAAAAGCGCAGATAATTCCCTATAAACACCTTGATTATGAAGACTTGCGTGCAAAGCTTGCCAAATACAGGGGGAAATATAAAAAGGCGATAATATCTTCAGAAAGTCTTTTTAGTATGGATGGTGATATTGCAGATATCAACAAGCTTGCGGATTTAAAGGAAGAATTTGATACACTTTTAATCATAGATGAAGCGCACAGTTTTGGCGTATATGGTGACGGTGTAGGGATTTGTAAAGAACAAAATGCGCTTTCCAGAGTGGATTTAATTCTTGCAACATTCGGTAAGGCTATAGGTTCATATGGAGCCTTTGTTGTTGGCAGTGGGATTTTGATTGATTATCTTATAAATTTTGCCCGTTCATTTATTTTTTCAACCACTCTTCCTGAAATAAGTGTTGCGTTTTCTTATTTTGCTCTTCGTGAATGCATTTTAAAGAACAATGCGCTTCAAAAGAAATTGTTTTTGCTGAATGATACACTGCGCACACTCCTAAAAGAACGAGAAATCTTGGGGGAGAGCTATATTGCGCCCGTTGTCCTTAGAGAGAATGAAAAAGCTGTTATGGCTTCCAAAACATTAATCAAAAACGGTTTTTATATTTTGCCTGTAAGATATCCGACCGTTGCAAAAAATACTGCACGCCTTCGAATTTCTTTAAATTCGGGGATGGAGGTTGAAGATATAAAAAGACTCGCAGATTTTTTAAACGGTATGAAATTTTAAACGGTTATTCTGCTTTTAAAATAATATACAACGCAGGAGCAACAAGCAGGGTGATTAAAACCGAGGATAAAAGCCCGAAAATTATTGAAATGGCAAGGGATGAGAACATCGGGTCTCTGCCTATCCAAAGGGGCAGCATTCCGCCAATTGTGGTTACTGCAGTTAAAAAAACAGGCACAACTCTTGAACGGACCGCTTTTTGAACTTCAAGCCTGCTGTTTCCTTTGATTGAATCTAAAAGAATGACCGAGTTGTTTGTTGCAATGCCGACAAGACAGATATATCCCAAAAAGGTCATAAAACCAAAGTAAGATCGGGTGATAAAAAGCCCCGTGTTTGCGCCCGATAAAGCCAAAATGGCACAAAGTGCAATAATCAAAGGCTTTTTTATGCCGTTAAAAAGTGCAATTAAGATTAAAAGAATGGCTCCAAATGCAACAGGGATTTCATTTGTTATAGATTTGTTGCCCTTCTTTGAATTTTCATAGCTGCCCCCGATTTCATAACCATAGCCAAATTCCCAATTTATGTTATCTAAAATCGGCAGCATTTTTTCAATTACCGCATTTGCCGTCGTTGTTTCATCTATCCATCCTTGAATTGTGACATTTGCTCTGTTATCTCGTCTAAAGATTTTCGGGTATTCAAATTTTAGTTCGGTTTTTGCCGTCTGAGATAAGGGAATTGCTTTATTGTCGGATGATAAAACTTCTATCGAACCAAGTTTGGAGCTTGAATTTATAAAGTTATTGCCCATCTTATAAATAATCGGGATATTTGTTGTATCTCTGTAATAGCTTGATAATTGTTCTCCTTCATACGACGCTTTTATGGAGGATAAAATATCATATGAAGTGAGGTTAAGTCTTGAAGCTTGTGCGTTATCTATATCTACTTTGATTCTCGGGGTTTTATAGCCCCAGTCGTTTTTAACAAGGTAAACGCCGTCAATGTTTTTTAATTTTTCTTCCAGCGAATAAACGTATTTGAAAATTTTCCCTGATTCGTATCCGTAAATTCTAATTTCAACAGGGGCATCATACGGGGGGCCTAAAGGTACTTTTTTTACAACCGAATTGACATCCGAAAAATTATTGTTGATAAATTTTTTTACTTTTTCAATGCTTTTATCCACCGTTCTAAAATTATCCGTATTAACTAAAATCATACCGAAGTTTTTTCTGTCTGCAACAGGGCTTGAAGATAACACATACCTTGGGGCGGAAGTTCCTATATAGCTTGAAAAATTTTTAATTTCAGGTTCGTTTTTTATAAAGTCTTCAATTTTTATAATTGTATCTTTTGTCTTAAAAATGTTTGCGGTTTCAGGTAAATTTACCCTGATTTCAAACATATTTCTGTCCGAATCGGGGAAGAAAATTTTTGGCACAAAAGAAAAAAGAAAAAACGATATAAAAAGAAGTGCTGCGGAAATAAACACGGTTTTTTTCGGATTGTTTACGCTGAATTTTATAAACGGTGCAAAAAACTTTGTAATTTTAAATTCCTTTTTGTTTTTTTCAACCTCTCCTTCTGTTTCTTGTATATTTTTGGTTTTATTGCCTAAAAATACGGAAATTAAATATGGCAAAAGCGTTGTTGAATAAAACCAGCTGAACATAAGGGTTATGAAAACGACCTTAAAAAGACTTGATGTATATTCGCTCACAGCGCTTTTTGCAAGATATATAGGCAAAAACGCAAGGGATGTTATTATGCTTACACAAAAGAGAGGTGTTTGGAATTTTCTTGCTGTTTGAATGATTATTTTTTGAATATCTTCTTTTGATGTGTTTTGAGCCGCACTTTTGATGTTTTGAATTGTACCTTCGGCTACTACTATTGAATTATCAACCAAAATCCCGAGAGAGATTATAAGTGCGCTTAAAGAAATTTTATCCAGTCCAAGCCCCGCTTTTTCCATAATAAAAATTGTGGATAAAATGATGCAAAGAATAATTCCGCCGATTATCACACCTGTTTTCAGGCCCAAAATGAATAAAACAAGCGCGATAACTATTGCAACGCTCTGCAGAAGGCTTGATGTAAACTTATCGGTTAAGGTTTTAACATATTCACCCTGCATTGCCTGAATTTCAAAGTTTATTCCGATAGGATAAAGTTTTTTGAGTCTTTTAATTTCATTTTTAACTTCATCCATCCATTTTAAAATGTTTCCGTCTTCGCGCATAGAGAGAATAAGAAGAATTGCATTTTTGCCGTTGGAGCGGGTTATGGCTTCAGGAGGGTCTATATATCCTTTTTTAACAGTATAAATATCGGATAGCTTTACGCTTTTTCCAAAAACGCTCACGGGAATATTTTTTAAATCTTCAAGACTGTCAAAGTTACTTGTGCCTTCGATTAAAATATTGTTTTCTCCGGTGTTTACAAAACCCCCGAGACCGAGGATGTTTGTTTTTTGCAAATAATTTTTTAAAAGTGTATGGTTAACCTTGTAATTCAGGGTGTCATTCGGGCTGAAGTTTAAATATGTAACTTCTTTTTGAACACCCATAAGCTCTGCTTTTCCAATGTTTTCAAGCGTTAAAAATTCATCTTTAATATCATCCGCCATATCTTTAAGTTCGGAAAAGCTATACCCGTCTCCCGTCATTGCAATTATTGTTCCGTAAACATCTGCAAATTCGTCATTTACAAAGGGTGAAAGCCCGTTTGGAAGATTGGGGCGGATTTTATCAACCTTTCGCCTTAATTTATCCCATATCGGTTGAATGTCCATATAAGTTTCATACACATCAACAAAAATCACCGAAAGCCCGTCGTAAGACTGTACCTTAATGTGTTCAACTTCATCCATCTCTAAAATCACATCTTCAATTTTTTGGCTTACATATTTATCCACCTGTTCGGCATTCATATTCTGACACTTTGTGGTGATTGTTGCAGTTCTTATTTTAAACCCGGGGTCTTCATTTCTTTTGATGTCACGGTATGAAAAAATCCCTCCTGTGCATAAAATGAGAGTGAGGACAATTAAAAGAATTTTATTTTTTATAAAAAATTCCGTAATGTTCATAGGTTATTTTTTATTCATCGGTGTTTGCAGGGTTTTTAGTTTCAGGGGTTTTAATCTTTACCCTTTGCCCGTTCATAATTTCGTTTACCCCGCGCACAACAACAAGGTCATTTCGCCTGAGCCCCTCTATAATGACGGAATCATCTACGATATCGACCGCTTTTATATCTTTCCTTCTAACCTTTGCGGTGTCTTCTTTTATATCCGCTAAAAGCCATACATAGCTTGAATTTTCATCTTCTAAAACCGCATGGGGAGGAAGTTTTATAATCTTTTCGGAGCCGTCTTTTTCGGGGTTAAATTCTACAAGGGCTCTGATTGCCATTCCGTCTTTTAATTCGGGATATTTTTTGTCAAAAATAAGAGTCACCCTGTAGGCGCCTTCTTCTATGCTTGTTTTTGTAATGCTCTTAATTTTTGCGGTGTGCACCGAAAAATTGTCATCAGTCTTTATTTCAACAGTTTTCCCCTTATAGAGGCTGTTTATATATCTTTCCGATACGAAAATTTTTGCTTCGCTTTTTCTGTTGTCCTGAAAAATTACAACAGTTTGTCCGGGGTCTGTATACTGGTTTTCTTCTTTTAATTTTTTTAAAATTATTCCGTTATCGGGCGCATAAAGCTTTCCATAGCTTGCTCTTTTTCTTGATGCTTCAAGCTGTTCTTTTGAAATTTGAATGCGGTGTTCTCTTGATTGCATTTCGGTTTTTGCCTTATCCCAGTCGTTATCCGATATGCCTCCGACTCTGTGAAGTTTGTCTATTCTTTCGTAATAACTTTTCGCATTTTCATACTGAACATAGGCATCAGCAAGTGCGGAGCGGTTTTCGCTTTCTTCAAGTTCAAAAATTTTATTGTCAATTTCTGCAATTACCTGCCCTTTTCTTACCATATCGCCGTCTGTGAAGTTTATTTTTTTTATGGTGCCTGCCGTTTCAAAGCTTAGTTCCATATCGCCCCCTGCCTTGATATAACCGAAAAATTCCTTTTTATTTTCAGGTGTTTCAGGGGTGATTTTTACATATTCGACATAGCGAAGCTCCGCAAGTTCTTTTTTTGCACAGGAAATTAGCGGGGCGCAGATAAGTAAAATCAAAATAAATGTTAATAATAGTCTTCTCATTTAAAAAGATTTTATAAAAACAAGCAGGTAAAAATATTACCCTTGGGGGTAATATTCCCTCAGGCAGGGAAAACTGCCGCAGGGACAGTGTTTTAAACAATTGAAGCGAAATTATGCTCTCGGATGGGTTTTTTCATAAACGGTTTTTAATCTTTGAACCGAAACGTGGGTGTAAATTTGTGTGTTTGCAATGCTCGCGTGGCCCAAAAGCTCCTGTACCACTCTTAAATCCGCTCCGTTTTCAAGGAGTCTTGTTGCAAAAGAATGTCTAAAAACGTGCGGCGTTACTTTTTTTGAAATTTCAATATTGTTGACAACTTCTTTCAGTGCCTTTCTTATGCTCTGATTTTGAAGTCTGTAGCCGTGATTATTAATAAAGACAGGGCTTTTTGCTGTTTTGTTTGTTTTGAAAATCATATCCGAAACGTTTTCAATATAGTTTTTAAGACTTTCTTTTGTTTTATCGGGTATCAAAACAATACGCTCTTTTGCACCTTTTCCGTATACGGTTATTTCATTTTGTTCAAGGTTCAGGTTTTCATAATTCAATCCCGAAAGTTCACTGATACGCATTCCTGAGGCCCATAAGAGTTCAAAAATCACGCGATTTCTAAATCCTGCAGGAGTAGAAATTTTCACGTTCCTTAAAATTGTTTCAATTTCATCATCCGATAAAAAATTTGGCAGGCTTTTTGTTCTTTTTGGGCCCGAAATTGTATCTGTCGGGTTAAAATCTATAATTTCTTCCCTGTATAAAAAACGGTAAAATGCTCTTATGGATGCAATTTTTCTTGCAATTGTGGACTTTAAATAGTTTAGCTGGCCGATAAAATAAAGATATTCACTGAATTTTTTTGTATCAATTTCATCAATATCAGCTTCATTTACCCATATTAAAAACGTTAAAACATCTGCAAGATATGCACGTAAAGTATGTGAAGAGAAATTTTTCTCTTCTCTCAGGTAATCCTTAAAACTATCCAGATATTCTTGCGACTTTTTATTTACGCCCATATTTGGCCTGCTTGTTCCTCTATTCTTTTTATTATACCCTGATTTCAAAAAATTAATATAAATTAAGTATTCTAAAATGTAAAAAAAATATTATGATGATGTTAAATAACCCCATATTTAAGTTATTATACTTGTAGAATTAAAACCCCCGGGAATCTTATAAAAATTGCAAAATAATTTTGAAAGCTTAAATAACCTTGAAGACCATATAAGAAAATCTTCCGTAGTTCAGGAAAGAACAGGGCTTGTTGCAGTATATATGTACAAGCAGTTTTTGGATTTTCAAAAATCTACCCATAATACGGCGGAAACTTTTATAAAAATAACAGACATTATGGAACAGGTTGCAGAATCTATGAAGCAGTCTTTCAGTGTTCGAAATGTTCCGAATAATGTCTATGTAAACGTTGACCCCACAAAAACCGTTGCCACAATTAATATTTTATGGCATACAATAAGTTTTACGAACCGTTTTAATTTAGCCCCGAAAGCGATTCCAAGGGAAGGACAACCCCCTCTTTTTTGCGGAAGAATTTTTGCCCTAAACGGCGACTATGGCACGCTTATGAAAGATGCTAAAGAGCCTGACGAGCAAATGCGCGTCCTTTTAGACAATGAAATCGCCTCTTTGTATATTCCTGCCGAGAAAAATCAGAGTGTGATTATGACAATTCGCCACAAAGACAATCAGGAGCATTTCCTATCTCATGTTGATGCGCCGAGAGATTTTCTTTTAAAGGTTATCGAAATCATCTGTGCAGGCGGCCAATTCCACGAGCAGAAGTGATTACACCAAATTACAAGGCATCATTTTTCTGATTAAGCTTGCAACAAGTCCAAAGTTTTCCTTCTTTTCGGGCTTTAAAATACTCTGAATTTCTTTTCTTACATCATCCCTTAAAGGCTGATATTCTGAAAATACGGGGTCAAAATAATCGAATTCCAAATCCTTGTTTTCCATAATGCCTTGCCTTTCATCCTTTGTCTTTCAATATATTTAATACTTCGCCCATGCTTTTTAAAAACTTTATTTTTTCGCCGTCTTTTGTATATTTATGTTACAATTCTTCTATGAAAGTTAAGACAACAAACATCGAAGATACAAAAAAACTGGCTGAAATCTTTGCAGAGTGCCTTTCTCCCGCCGGTGCTTTTGTTTCCCTGTTCGGAGATATCGGCGCAGGAAAAACCGCCTTTGCAAGATGTGTTTTTAAGGCGCTTGGTGTGAAAGAAAAAATCACAAGCCCGAGCTTTGTAATCCTGAACGAATACAAAGGTGCAAAGTTTCCTATCTATCATTTTGACCTCTACCGCCTTGAAAACGAAGGCCTTGAGACCATAAAAGAAGAATTGCGGGAATATTCAAGAGCGGGCGTTCTTACGTGTGTTGAATGGGCAGATTTTGGTGCTGGGGAATTGCCCTATAACAGGCTGAATATCAAGGTTTCATATAATGAAGATTTTGATGATACAAGGTTTTATGAGTTTGAGCCCGTAGGCGCGGAATATGAAGAATTTGTACAAAAACTGGCCCAAAAAGCACGCGGCAAAGGGCTTTTAATATGAGTGAAAATATGAATATACTTGCTTTTGATACCACATTAAATAAAACATATATTGCCCTGCAAAAGGGAGATGTTGTTGATGAACGAGTGATTGAAAGCGATGAAAGAAACTATCACAGCGCATATTTAATTTCTGCAATTAAAGACATTATGCAAAAAAACAACTTAAAACTTCAAGAACTGGACCTTATAGCTGTAAATAACGGCCCGGGGAGTTTTACAGGTATTCGCGTCGGGGTTACCGTTGCAAAAACTCTTTCTAAGGAATTGGGAGTAAATGTTCTCGGGGTAAGCTCTTTGGATATTTTGCAAAAAACTTATGAAATATCTGCAAATGTTGACAATGTTTCTGTTAAGCCTGATGTCGTTACGGATGCAAGAAAAGAAATGTTTTATTTTAAACCTTCCGCTTTTCCTGCGGGTCTGCAGAAAACAAATGCCGAAAATGAAGACATTGTCCTTGTTCCGTATTCCGATATTCATAACCGCATTACGCAAAGCACTGTAGTATGCGACGCTTCAAGTTTTTTAAAATTGAAAGCTGCATTTGAAAGCGCAAATAAGCCCGAAATCAATCTTATAAATTTTGAAGAAGATAATATTAATCTTGCGATTTCTCTTTTAAATATTGCAAAGAAAATCGTCAAAGAAGCGGGCAAAGATACATTCCAAGGTGCTGCGGGGGATTTATCATGGTATACCTTAAACCCGAGGTATATTCAGCCTCCGCCGATTCATAAAAAATAGCCGCTAATGGTGTGAGTACCGCGTGTTTACATAAGCTTTAAACGATAGAATTAATATAAAGCCAGATATTTATCATTTTTTCTCTGTCTTTTTCAATTATTTTCAGCTTTCTGTAGATTTCCTTTCGGATTTTTTCATCAGATTCTTTGTTCGGGAAATTAAAAAGTTCGCAAGGGCTGATATCGAGTGCGCTTATTATTTTTGCAAAGCTTTCCGCTGAAGGAAAATTTAATCCTCTTTCAATTCGGCTGTAAGAATTTGGCGAAATATCCACAATTTCAGAGATATATTCCTGGCTGTAGCCCCTGAATTTTCTTATTTTGGCAATATTCTCGCCTACATATTTTTTGAATTCCGTTCCGTCCACGCGCCCGTACCTTGTTATGCCTTGTTTTCAATAGTAGTTTGTATCCTTTTAAAAAATAACGACTTCAAAGTGTTGACACTATACTTAATACGTCGTATTATTAAATTATAGGTTTTAATTTTCTTGGGGCTGCGTGTATGTATAGCGCCTGCAAAGTCCCGTAAAATTAGAAGTTTGTTTATCTTAAATAAAGGTTACTTTAAAAATGAAAAAATCAAGTATTTTTCATGCACTTTCTTGTGCATTATTCAGTTTATCCAAAACCGTGTTTCCTTTTCAACATCCTGAGCGTAAATTCAAAAGACATTTTGCTTTTTCTCTTGTTGAAATGCTTATGGCCTTGTTGGTTGCTTCCTTGCTGCTGGCTGCTCTTGCGCCTGTTATGACAAAGAGAATGAATGAAAATATTCATATTACGGGAGAATTTTCGCACAACGGGAGAAGCGTAACGGAAGAAATAATATTTGGCGGCCCCTATTGTAACAGAATAACAAACGATGAGGGCGGAAATCCGTTGTATTGCGAAGGTGAATACACTGTGCCGCAAGGTTTTAACAATATAACTGCAGTGGCAATAGGCGGCGGAGGCGGTGGAGGTGCTGCTCCAAATGCAGGATATATGGAATTTACAACAGCGGGGAGCACAAGTGAATTTAAGGTTCCTTTGATGACAAATAAAATTGAAGCCACACTTATCTCGGGCGGTGCAGGAGGCGGCGCAGGCGGGCAGGCTGTAAAAAATGCGGATTATTTGACTGCGGGTGAGTACAGCTGGCCTGTTCCTGAAATTGCAAAGAATAAAAATGTCTTGATTACTGCTTGCGGTGGAGGTGGTGGGGCTGGCGGTATTGCAGGAGCCGGAGGCAATTGCGGAACTGTAAATTCAGAATATTTTAGCACAACAATTAATGGAAATGGCGGTGGTGGCGGATACGTGTATCGTAAGGCGGTTGCTTTAAATGCGTCCAGTACGCAAACTCTTATAGTAGGTGGGGGCGGCGGAGGTGGGGGCGGCGGTGCAGGAACAAGCAATGGCAGCTCAGGTTCTTATGGTGCAGGCGGTGGTGGAGGCGGAGACCGGTGGTGTGGCGGATCAGGGTATGGAGGAAGTGGTGGTGCAACAGGAGGTGCAGGAGGTGCGCCGAGGGCTTGCAGTACACTTTATGGTCTTGGTGGTGAAAGAGGGGATGCGTCATCTTCTACAAATGGCGATGATGCGGCTGAAAGTAAAAGTGATATAGATACCCCGGGGGGTGTAGGAAGCCCGGCCGGAAATGGCGGTTCTGCAAAAGGTATTGTGGATTCAAGGTTGACCGCTGCAGGTGGTGGTGGCGGCGGCGGAGGTGGCAGTATAACAGGTTATGGTGGAGGCGGCGGCGGAGGTGCTATAGGTTCATCGGGCGGAGGAGGAGGTGGTGGTGCAACAATTTTTGGAACGCGAAATAATCGTATTTTAGTGGCTGCAGGCGGTGGTGGAGGCGGTGGAAGTACTGCTGATGATTATGATTACATAAACGGTAAGTGGTCATGGGAATATGTAGATGGCGCCTGGAAACAGATGTTTGGCGGCACTACTTTTGCTAGACGTTATGGCTCTGGAGGCGGCGGCGGAGGCGGCGGAGGAGAAGGCGGCGGGAACGGAGGTCAGGGTACAAGGCCGGCACTGCCTCATAATAATTATATGGGTGGTAATGCTGATACTTATAGTGCAGATACAATATTTGGAGCAAATAATTGTAAAGGCGGGGTAAGCTCAATACATGGCAATCATATTTGTGCTGCAAGAGGCGAAAGCGGTAAATCGGGTGCAATGAGGATAACTTATCTCGATTACGGGCCGGGCGGTTCGGGCGGAGGTTCAGGGCAAATGGTACCTGTACAGCCTGTTTCGGTTAATCCGAATGAAATATTGAATGTTTCGATAGGTATCGGGGCTCAAGGCGGCAAGGCAGGAAAGATAGAGACAACAGGAATTGTCGGTCCGACTAACGGTTCGGGCGGAAACGACGGTAGTGAATTTTACCTTATACCGACGGTTTTAAAAAGAGGAAGTGATACATTGCTATCTACCATAACAAACAACAATGTTCAGGGTGTTGGCGCATGGGGCGGCTGCCCGACAGGAGAAGTCTATGGTCCCTGGAATGCACCGTATTGCGGCTCTCAGGGGTACATTACGGATGGAGTGACGTACAGGTGGTTAAATGATATATACGGACCGTTTAATTTTATTACGGAAAACGGTCACACTGCGGGAAACGGTACAACTTTGGGTGCTGCAAAATATAACAACGGAACAATCGGCGGGGACGGGGGCAAGCTCATTACTCCCTGGTTTACCTGTGTACCCGGGAAGGGCGGGACACTCTCCAATCTTAAGGGAGGAGATGGCGCAGGCTACGGCTGCGGCGGAGGCGGCGGGTACGGCCTTTCGGATGGAGGCAGGGGATCGGGCGGATATGCAAGAATAAGCTGGAATATGTACTGGGATACTGCCGCAAATGTATATAAATCATACACTCTTGGCGCAGGAGGCGGCGGCGCTTCGGGGAATGTTATAAAAGAAACGATAAGAGTTCAAGAGGGGCAGGTGATAAAAATAAGAATAGGGGCAGGAGGAATCGGTGCAAAAGTTGTAAACGGCGAAATAATTCCTGCAACCCCGGGCGGCACCACGATATTTGGCGACACGAATTTTATTGAAATTAAGGCGGGCGGCGGAGGCGGCGGAATGAGCCCAGTTGTTAAAGATGGTATTTTGACAAAAGGAGAAGGCGGAAAAGCTTCCAATGTATGCTCTGTCGGTTCAAGGAATTATATAAACAATAATAAATACTGCGCAAAAGGCACGACAGGAGAAGTTGCGGCGGATGATGGCGCAAATCCTCTAATAGGCGGACTTGGCGCACCGTTTTCTTATACGTTTAATAAAAAAACATATACAGGACAAGGGGGTGGCGGCGGAATGCAGGCAACGGAAGAAAACAACAGTAAAGGAAAAAATGCTGAAGGTGTAGCTTCGGGCGGCGGCGGGGCAGCTCTTTTAACCCAAAATTATGTGCAAAACCAAAGTCAGCTTACATATCCTCAGGGAGGAAACGGTGCACACGGCAGAATAATATTGCAGCTGTGGGAATAGGTGTGGGAATAGGGGGCAGCTTGTAATGTTAATATTTTTTAACGGGTCTTGATAAAATTTACGATAAAACAACTTTTTTGGGTGCTGTTCAATGTAACCTCAGCACCCATTTTTCTATTAACAGTTTCTTATGCGCTGCACATATTTCAAAGCTTGAAAAAATTTTTAATTATGGCAGACGTTTATTTATCACAAGGCCGTTTGTAGAGATTTCAAAATTATCGGAAGCGGATGTTGAGAGTAAATTTACTTCACCCGATGAAATATCTATGCTCCAGCTTCCAAGAAAAATATGTTCTCTGTTTTTTTCATCATACGTGTATGCTGCGCAAACAATAATATTTTCATTTTCCGCAAGAAATCCGAGCGGTTTTACATTCCACCTGTATCGGTTCAAATTCAGCCTGTCTGTATAAAACCAGTATTGCTTAATTACATCGTTCAATCGCTCATATTTTCTGCCATAAGGGTAAATAGAGCCTTCTTTAGAGCTTTTTGATGTTTTATTGAGTTTACTATCAGGGTTTTTATCGGAGTCTGTATTTTTATCATCCAAAAAATACACCCAGATGTTTGTTTGATAGATACCATCGTAAGATGAGCCGATTTTTTCTTTCAAAAGCACTTTTTTATTATCTTTGGACCAATCCACAATCGTAAAACTTGAAAACAGAGCTTGTTTTAAGGTTTCATGCGTAGTTGATATCAAAGGTGTTTTTTTGGCGCCTGCAAATATATCGGCTTCGGTTACCCGTTGTTTTTTGCCTTTGGAGGTATCAAGAGGGTAAATATAGAGGGCCGAGGATGTTTGCCTGTTTGACGGATGAAAATAACACTCTGTATATGCCATAAGTTTAAAATCAGGACTTATAACACCCAAAGAGCGTGCAATTTTATTCTTTTGAAGTTTCTCAAGGTTTAATTCTCTTGAACCCGGGGCAGAATTGTATTTTTCAAAAAAAGTCTGCCATTCAAGCTTTTCAACAAGTTTCGGGTTTGGGGGCTCTTTATAGGGTTCGGATACTCTGTGCTCCATTTTGATATCTGTTGCGCGCTCCTGCCATTCCTGTACGGTCTGAACCATCGGTTCTTCTTCTTTTTCCTGTTTTTCTTGAAGCTTTTTTTGCTTGTACGCATCGCTCCACGGCATATCGGGAAGTTTAAAAGCAAGCACTGTATCCTTGATGGAATTTTGAACATTTGCAAGGGCACACTGTTGAATGTTAAATGCCAATGCGGCTGCAAAAAGAGCCGTCAAAACGGGAAGTGCACAATTCGGGGAGCGTTTTTTCATCTATATCAGACCTTCTTTTAGCGCCTTAATTGCCGCTTTTGTTCTATCTTCAAGATAGAGCTTTTGCAGGATATTATGCACATGGGCTTTTGTTGTAGAGATTGATACCACAAGCTTTTTAGAAATTTCTTTGTTTGAAAGCCCGTCAGAAATTAATGATAAAACTTCAAGTTCTTTTCTTGTAAGCCCGTAAACATTGTTTTCGCCTTTTGTGCCGTTTGAGCTCCCTGCATTGTTTTGAGCACAGAAATTTTGTCCGTTTTGAATATTGCCGAGCACAATCCTTGCAATCATAGGATCAAGCCAGCCTGCCTTTGCATTGACGGATTTTATTGCACTGGTTAAGGTTTCAAGGTTTGAACCCTTCATAATATAACCGTCCGCACCTGCGCTCAGGGCCGCATAAACATCTTCTTCACTCTCTCTTGAAGTTAACATTAAAATTGATGCATCGAGGCCGCTTCCTTTAATTTTTCTTGTGGCTTCAATGCCGTCAATTTTAGGAAGACCGATATCCATTAAAATAACGTCAGGTTTTAGGCGAAGCGCTAAATCTATTGCCTGAACCCCGTCTTCTGCCTGTCCCAGCAACTCAAAACCCTCCGTGCTTTTTATAAACATGGTAGTGCCCATCCTTGCCATGATGTGATCTTCGACAAGAAGGATTTTAATTGTGCTTTCCGAAGTTTCCCTAATGGTTTCAGTGTTTAACATTATACCACCTGTTTTTCAACGATTGCATTTTTCAAAATAAAGCTGAATGTGCAGCCTTTGTTTAATTCGCCCGAAGCAAAAATCTGTCCGTTGTGTGCTTCCACTATCTGTCTTGAAAGATAAAGCCCAAGACCCGTTGAAGCGGAGCGTTTTTTGCTTGTGCCCTGTGAAAATCTTTTAAAGAGCTTTTCTATATCTTCTTTACTTAAACCTTCGCCAAAATCAATAATATCAACCCGTACATCTTTGTTTTCGGCCGAAAGTTTAATCTCTATTTTCCCGTCTTTTTTACTGTGTTTTATTGCATTTCCAAGAAGATTTGAAATAACGCGTCTCATTTCATTTTTGTCTGCATTTATAAATATTTCATCCTGTGCTTCATTTTGCATTTTTACGACGTTTTGAAATTCAAATTTTAAATTATCTTCTTTTAATAAAGGCTCAAGTTTTTTCGTGCATTCTTCAATGAGCTCATTAAGGCTGAATTGAGCTTTGCAAAGGAATAGTTTTCCCGCCTCGTATCTGTATACCTCCAAAAGTGCATTTACAAGGCCCAGCATATCTTCGGAGCTCTTTTTCATAACGGATAAAAGCTCTTTTAATTCGGAATTCAATTCTCCAAGCTCGCCGTTTAATGTAAAATCGAGAGCATTTATTGAAGCCAGAAGCGGCGTTCTGAGGTCATGGGTCAAAGTGGCTATAAAATCATCCCTTAATCTTTCATTTTCCTTTTGGAAAGTAATATCCCTTATGAGGGCGATTTTAAAATCTTCATCTTCGATATTTACATCTGCAAGGTTTATTTCAACGGGGATTTTCCTGTTTTCTTTATAATCTATTATGCTGAAATCTCTAAGAGTTTTTTCATCCTTTTTAATTTTTTTATCTTTTTCATTAATTATAAGTTCAAAGAAATTTTTTCTTTCAATCGTACTGCCTTCCGTGCAGAAAAATTCTTTTGCCTTCGAATTTGCCTGCACGACAATATTATTTGAATTAAACATCACAAGTCCGTCTGCGAGGTTTTCAAGGATTGTATTTAATTTTACATTTGAAATGTTTAAACTTTTTGTTCTTTCCTGAACTTTTTCTTCCAAAGATTTGGAATACTCTTCAAGTTTTGCATTTGCGGCTTCAAGCTCTTCAATTTTATTGTTCAGCTGCTCTTTAAGCCTTGTTCTTTCTATGCCGTTTTTAATGTTTAAGATGATATCATCGTTTATCCAGGGTTTTTCAATATATTTAAAAATCCCAAGCTCATTTATTGCCCTTATGGCATTTTCCTTGTCGGCATAGCCTGTAAGCAAGATTTGAGTGGTATCGGGCCTGAATTGTTTTGCTTTTGTTAAAAATTCTATACCGTTCATTTTCGGCATAATAAAATCCGAAATTATAAGGTCGCAGGGGTTTTCTTTTATGTGTTGAAGCGCCAAATCGGTATCGTTAAAAATATTCACATTTGAAAATCCCTCAATCTTTAAAAGGGTTTTCAAAGTTTTAATTACCATATCTTCATCGTCAACAATGACTATTTTCCCAGTGATTAGCATAATTACAGAATAATTTATTTTTAATGTTAAGACAAATATTTAACAAAAATACAAAAAACCCTAAAAATTGGCAAATAATTTTTTTTATGTGTTTTATATGTACGGCTGTAGAAAATGTGTATGCCAGTAGTCACATTGGGGAAAGATGAAAATAATTAACACAAGTTTAGGGCAAAACAGCGCCTTTCATAATATGAAGGGTGATAGAGCCTCCCTTTCTTCTTATCCCTCGGGCTTTTTGGATTCAAAAAATAATCCTGATTCTTTATCGCATACTGCATTTAAAACTTATAATTCATTTAACAACTCCCCAACTTTTACTGCTTTAAGGACGGATAGAATTCCCCAAATGTTTCAGAGCACAGGAAAGCTTCTTGCGGCAGGCTGGAACGGTTTTTTTGGTACAAGTACGGTTAAAATTTCCAATTTAAGCAGGTTTATAGACAAAACGGACGATTACATCGGTAAGGATTTTATCAAAACAAGGGTAGAAAAATTTGAAAGCTTGCTTGGAAAAGAAAAGGCGGCCAAATTTTTAAAAATACAGGGCGATTCAATCGAATTAACGGAAACAAGTATGGCTCAAAAGCTTTTAAACGGTTTCCTTGATATTCCGCGTATTTTGCTCGATGTGCCGAATGCACTTTTGAGGGGTGCAAAGAAAATTCCTTTTGCGGGCAATTTGAAAATTTGGGATACTCTTTCAAATCTGCCGCCCTTAAAAAACAGAGCGGACGAAAAAGCCGCCATGGATATTTTCTACAGATTAAAAGGAATGGCGGAATTTAGCAGAAGCCCCGGAAAAATGAAGGGTAAAATTTTTGGTGTGCCTGCAGGTGCTGCGGTTCCAAACTATGTAACAAAGGATGAAAGAGCCCTAAACAGGCTTGGGACGGGCGCTGTTTCAACCATTTTTGTCGGAAACGATTTTTACAACCTTGCAATGTATGAGAAAAATGACCCCAAAGAGGCAAATAAGGCCGCAAATAAGCGTATGAGAAGAGAGGCTTCCCGTATAGCCATGAGTGCGGTTATGACATATTCCGTTTTGAGCGCACTTTCAAGCTACGTAAACAAAAGCAAAAACCTTGCCTGTTTTGCAATTGCGGGTTCTGCATTGTTTACCGAAGTGTTCTCCAGAGTGGTAATGGGTACTCCTTTACTTCCTTTGACTCCAAAAAGAGCAAAGAGACTAAATAAGAAGCGTGCAGATAAAAAGGCAAAAGCAGAACTTAAAGCCCCTTCTAAAAATCCGAATGATATTAAAAATTCGCAGGGCACGGCTCCTGTAGTAAATACGGCTTCAGCGGTTGTACAGAATACAACAGACCCCGTATTTTCAAAGTTTGCATACCAACCGCATACAAATATGACGTTTAAGGCTGCCACACCCGCTAAAAATGCCAATGATACAGCGAATAATAAAACTGGCGAAACACAGGAAAAAGCTTCAGATATTGCAAAAGATAAATGGGCAAATAAAAACAAACCGTTCGGGCTTAAACATCTGGCAGGTGTTGCAGCATCTCTTGCGGCAATCGGCCTTGCGTATAGCTATGCAAGAAACAAATCCAAAAAGTTCGATAGTTTTATTAAATTCAGCGGAAACTTCCTCCATAATTTAAGAGAATATGTATCCAAAAAAGATATGGTCGTTAAAGAGAAGGATCTGGCAGGATTTTTTGACGGTTTTGAAGGCTTGCAGATGGAGCATTTAAAAAAGGCTTATTCTTCCATTATGGATGTTGAATTTACTAAGGAGGAAGCCGAACTTTTAATGTCAAAAGCAAGAAGGGGCGTGATTTCTATCGGCAAAGATAATCCGATATATGCAAAATCCTTCTTAAGAACCGCATTGAACAATGACCCGCTTATTGCTCCCGTACATAAGAGAGCTCCTCAAGTTCTCGGGCATATTCCGGACAGCAGAACGGACAGGGTTGAATATTACGATCTTGCTTGTGCACACAGGCTTGAATTTGCTGATTTAGAGACCCCTGAATATTTTAATCCGAGGAGGAAATTGTCAGATATTTTAGAAAAGCTTGCTGAAATGCCCGATGACGGTGAAACTCCGAAAATGCCTAAATTAGAAGATGTTAGAAAATATAAGTCTAATTTTAAATTTAAAAATATTAAATTTAAGCTGGAATTGGATAAACCGGACTGCGTAAGAGACGGTGTTCCTGTGTATAAAATGAAAAATGCCGTTTATAATTTCGGTAAAATTGAAGATACTAGATTAAAAATAGTTATTGATGCTCTGGAACAGCCGTTTAAATATATAAAATTGGTGGGGAGCCTGCCTCTAAAAGGGGTAAGAAAACTTGCGGGCATAAGTATGCCAAAACAGGAAAAACCCCAAAAAACTGTAAAAAGAGTGGTAGTGCCTGATATCGGTGAATTTTACAGAGATTGTTTCCCGATGTATAAAAAATATAAGAAGGGAAAAATTACACAGGAAGAATTTTCAAAATATATTGAAAGTGTAAACTTAAAGCCTTTCAGTGCGGAAACTACAACAAGATATTCTCCGACAGCACTCGCTTCAATGTCAAGAAACTTTGTTACATTGATTTCAAGTTATTTCTTCATAAATGATTTCAGAAACGAAGTTTTACTGCAGTCTGACGGTGAAAATAAGGCAAAAGCAGCAGAAGTAACCAAAGAGCGCAGTGCGCATAAGGCATCAAACTTTGTATTGAATAAGTTCTTTATGGAAGTATTTAATAACGCATTTAATAAGCAATACTTGAGCAGTCTGTTCGGTGCTACTGCCGTTGCAATGGCGACCGAATTAACGAATGAAAGCTCTGTAAGAGCTTCAATCGGCGTTCCTCTTGACAGGAAACATTCAAGAGAAGAAATTGACGAATTTGAAAAGAAACACATAGAACAAACGGGCATAAAAGGTGCTTATTACAGGTTTATGGCAAGACTTACGGGCAAAAAGATGTTATCGGAAAAAGCCGCCGATAAAAAATAGCTTTTAGCGCCTTATTTTTCTTTATGATAAAATACTTCTTAACAGAGATTAGAGGAAATTCTTAAAGGAAAGTATTATGCAGCAATTGGAAAAATTACTTGTTGATGGTGTTGAAAAAAATACTCCCGATTCAATTAAGAAAGATAAAGTTTTTGATTATACAAACAAAGATAAATTTACATTCACGCTGACCCGCAATCTGGTCGAAAAACTTGACCTTAAAAAATGGTTTGAAGGATATAAAAAAGAAGCTATGGTCTCTACTGCAGGTATCAGGGGGCCTCAAAATATCTTATATCCGCATGATACAAGGTTTCCGATTAATACAATCGGCATTACTCTTGCAACTCTTGCAAAGGCACTTGTTGCAAAAGAAAAATATCCCGAAAACGAGCTCATAAAGCTTGCCGGCTCCGAGGTTCGCTATAACAGCAAAACATACCTCGATATCATTGCAAGAATTCAAGCGGCACTCGGGATTAAAACTCTTGTTCCAACCAAAAGACAGACTATTCCAATCTGGCTTGCTTCATTTTTGGCCTTTAAGCTTGATTTGGTTGGCGCGGAATACATTACAAGCTCACACGGCATAAGTGTTAAAAATGCCACAAAGGATTTGAACAATCAGGGGTCACAGTTTTTGCCGAATGAAAGCCTTGAATTTGTTAATAAGATTGAAGAAATTCTTGATATTGCAGAGAAAAAGGGCGAATACAAAATAGAATTTGCTTCATCCGATGATGAATTAATCGACGAAAAAACAATGGAGCGCTTGAATAACGGGGTGGATCTTTATGTTGAATATTTAAAATCAAACGTTGCAAGCGATGTAATTTTAAATAAAATCAAAAACTTTGATAAAAAAATAGTGATTGACGCTGTAGGCGGGGCCGCATATAACACCTTGTCCAAAATTTTAAATAAGCTCGGTATAGAAAAAACTTTTGACTGGCTGAATATTGAGGAAGACCCGTTTTTCCATTCAATCGGAAAAGATGTTAAAAACGGTGCCTTTTATGATTGGTCTCTTGATATCACCGTAGTTTCAAAGGATAAAGATGGCAAGCCGTATTTTCCCGTTATAAATTCTCTGAAATATGATGAAAAGCTTGCAGGCTATCCTGTTGGAACGGTTTGCCTTGTAACAGACCCTGATCATGACAGACTCAGTGTTGTACAGGTTGAAGATGCCTCAAAAAAAGATGAAGTTATAAAAGCAGGTGTTGATGTTGCAGAGCTTAATGATGGAAGAATTCTCTGTATATTCAGTGCAAATCAGGCATTTTTAATGATTATGGATTTTTGGGCAAAACAATTAAAAGAGAGCGGTGAATTTAACAAACATGAAAGATTTATCGTGAAAACGACCGCAAGCTCAAAAAGCTGGGATGAATGGGCAAAGGCAAACGGTATAAAGGTTGTGAACACCCCTGTCGGGTTTAAAGAAATTGCAAATACGATTAAAAAAGTGGAATTTCAGCTTGAACAAGGTGTTAGAAATATTACTGTTGAAGATATTTTCAAAAATAAAGTTGAACTTGGAAGCTCTCCAAGGATGATTTTTGGCGGAGAAGAATCGGGCGGAATGATTATTGGCTCAAATGATATTATTAAATCTCTAAACGGTCGTATGGCACTTGCAATGCGTGAAAAGAGCGCAACCGAGGCTATTATCGCAGCTTCAGGCCTTGTTGCAAACCTGAATGTTCCGCTTTGGAAACATCTGGAAAACGTTTATGATGAAAACAAAATTAAAGCAAGGTTTGATGTAAGAGATGACATTGCATACTATAACGAGTCTGAGCCCGACATTGAAAAGTTAAAGGCGGCAAAGCTTTCGGGTGAAGCTTTAAGAACCAAAAATGACCTTTTCTATCTGGCACTTGCAGTTGGAATTGAAGAAGGGAAAATTACTCTTCAAAATGCAAAAGAAATCCTGGCGGATACCTTCAAAGACAACAAGGCGCTTGATTTTTCAAATCTTTTAGCCGTAAAATTTGTGGGCGATGGGACATATCTTGATTTTGACGATAAATTTATTGAAATCCGTCCTTCAGGAACCGACGCCAAAACAAAAGCTTATGCAGGCGGCGGAGATAAGGCGCTTTTGGCTGAATGGTCAAAGGTTTTAGGAAATTATTCAGGTGATTTAACAGAGCTTTATAAAAAATATTTAAGTGAAGAATATGTTCAAGAGGCAAAGGAAAAATCCTTAAAACTTTATGACGCCTATGCTAACAACGGCATAGACACCCGCGAATTCAAAATTCCTGAGTATAAATTTTAGTGCGTGGAAAAAATTGTATTTACAGGTTTTTATTAGATGCTGATATTTGTAACGAAAGAGAGAGGCAATGATACAACCAATTTCTTCAGGCATGAATTTTTTGGGAAGAGTTTCAATTGATAAAAGTGTGCGCAAAAGCGTGAAAGCGTTACCTAAAGAAATGCGCAAAGATGTTTAAAAAGACCTTGCAGCATTAAAAAAGAATATTGAAAGGGCGACGCCTGATGATTTTAAAGGACGAATAAGCGCAAAATTGATTAACGGCGCAAACTCAAAACCCGAAAACACCACTTTTACCGTTACTTTGCTTGAATGCATGAAAAACGGTAAAGACAGATTAATGGGCAGAGCGGGCGGTGCTATTGTTGATGAAAACGGACGTTCTGCTATAGGCTTACATTGCGACTGCATTTCGGAAGGTGTTTTACGAAATCTGGAAGCGTAGTTATTTTGAAAGTACAATTTGCAAATAATTGATAAGTTTTTAACAACCAAAAACGAGGGTATTATACCCTCGTTTTGAATATAGCCATAAATTAAATTTTGATATTAAAATTTCTATCCCAAATACTTTTCAATATTTGAAACTATGGCAGACTTTGGCATAAGGCCTA
This sequence comes from uncultured Vampirovibrio sp., assembly GCA_910578465.1. Classification (GTDB taxonomy): domain Bacteria; phylum Cyanobacteriota; class Vampirovibrionia; order Gastranaerophilales; family Gastranaerophilaceae; genus MGBC122484. The sequence goes on from CAJTPW010000001.1 coordinate 391,445, forward strand.
CAAGTGTTTCTTTCGGTTCGCCGTTTTTAAATATTACTATGCTTGGAAGGCCTGAAATCTGATATTCTTTTGCGGTTTTCAGGTTTTCATCGGTATTTATCTTTGCAACTCTGATTTTTCCGCTGAAATCTTCTGCGATTTCATCCAAAACGGGGCCCATTTTTCTGCAGGGGCCGCACCATGGCGCCCAAAAATCAACCACTGTGATAGAATCACTTTTTAAAACTTCACTTTCAAATGTAGCATCCGTTATATCAATAGCATTACTCATAAAAGCTCAAATTCTCCTTTTTGTTATCCTTTGTATTATAATCATGACTATATTATATGTCAAAAATGTGCAAGCACATAAAGTGCTGTTAAAGTGTATGAATATTGATAAAATAGTTGAAAATTTAAGAAAAGACAATTCATCGGGCGGGGTTATCCAAACGGAGTTTGTAAAATTTATGGAAGAAGTGCATAATCCTTATCTTGTGCTTATCTGTTGTATTTTAAGTCTTCGTACCAATGACAAAACAACATACCCTTGTGCTATGCGGATGTTGGAGCTTGGTAAGACGCCCGAAGAGATTTCAAAAGTTCCCCATGATGTGCTTTCTAAGGCAATTTACCCTGTAGGATTTTATCAAAACAAAGCGGAGCAGATTATAAATCTTTCAAAAGAGCTGGTTGAAAAATACAATTCAAAAGTGCCCGATGAAATTGAAGAACTTGTTAAATTTAAAGGGGTTGGCAGGAAAACCGCAAACCTTGTTTTAACAAAGGGGTTCAATAAGCCTGCAATTTGTGTGGATGTACATGTTCACAGAATTTCAAACCGCCTTGGTTATGTTGAGACCAAAAACCCAGAAGAAACGGAATTTGCACTCAGGGATAAGCTTCCAAAAAAATACTGGATAGATTTTAATACCCTTCTTGTAACTCATGGCCAAAACATTTGTAAACCCCAAAAACCAAACTGTGCCAAATGTTCAATCGAAAAATATTGCATGAAAAGAATATAGACGGTTCTCTTGTATTTTACAGAGCTTATGCAAAAATTTTCATTTACCTGTTTTAATATGGTACGGCACGAATTATAAAGCACAGAGAATCTGAATGCACAAAGAGGATTTAATCGTGCCAAGCGACAGTATTTTAAACGAGAGGAAAAATAAAATGCATATAAACAGTGTAAATGCAAACAATACCAATTTCGGTACGCTGCATATAAAACCGACAGTGACGAATAAACTTGCAATCGAAAAATTTCTTGTAAAAAATCCTGAAGCTCTAAAAGAGTTTTTTTCTGAAATTGACAGAGAATCAGGTGATAAAGATGTTTATTTGCATTCCGGAAATTTCGACAGCGGAAATATTGATATAGCAATTCTGGACAAAGCAGGCAATCTTTATGGTGTAAAGAGTATCGGTCTTGGAAGTCCTGAAAATATTCAAAGAAGTTTCGAAAAATTTATTAACAGTTTTACAAGAAAAACTTTGCTCAAAGAGCCTGAAAAACCTGCGGAAAATAAAGATATGAATAAAATTTTAAACACATATGCATAAGCGTCCGTGCGCAGGAAAATATACACAAAAAAGCCCTCTGAATATAAAAAGAGGGCTTTTTGTTTGAGATATTAAATGTCTGAAGGCAGAAGAATGTTATTCAACATACTCGCTTTGTATTTTAAGTTCGCGATCAATGTTTACAATCTCGCAGCTGCAATCTTGTACATAGTTCATCTTATCAAGCATAGATTGGAACAGATGTTCTTCTTCAACCTGCTCTGAAACATACCACTGCATAAAGACTTCAAGTGCAAAGTCGTTCTTTTCTTTTGCATCTTTGTAAAGTTTATGGATGTGCCCTGTTACAAACCTTTCGTGGTCCAAGGCGGATTGAATTGCATCCGTCGGGTTGGTCCAGCCTGTATCGGGCGCTTCAATTTGAAACAGATTTACTTTTTCGTTTCTTAAGATTAAATAATCATAAAGTTTTTTAGCATGGTTCAGCTCTTCTTTTGCATGGTTTTTTGTAAGTTTTGCAAAACCTTCCATATTGATTTCCGCAAAATATGTTGCCATTGCAAAATAAAGGTATGCAGCGTAAAATTCCCTGTTGATTTGCGCGTTTACATCTTCTAAAAGCGTATTATCCATTTTCATTGTTATCTTCTCCTTTTGTTGCAAAGAGCCCGTGGATATTGCAATATTCTCTTGCAGTAAGGCCATCGCCCTTTCCTAAGTTGCTTCTGCAGTTGATGTTAATTTCAGGCGCTTCGCCCGGGTATAAGTATTCTCTGTGTATTATCTTTTTGCTTTTTGAAATTGCTTCAATAAATTGAATATAATGCTCAGGCTCCATCGGGTGCGGAAATTCGCCCACACGGATTTTAACGCCGATCCCTTCGCATTCAAAATCTATAACTGGAACATGCTTTTCCGTGGCACCGTCTGTTGTCCCGGGCTTTAAAAGCTCCATCGGCTCTCCGCAGCAAACAAGCGCACCCTCTCCTTCAAGCACCACTTCCACAATGTTTTTACAGACGTTACATCTGTAGAGTTCAAGTTTTTGTGTCATTTTTAAGTCCTTTTTTGAGTTTCCTTGCAATGAAAAATATTTGCATAAGAAAACTGTTGCGAAGCACCGCGCTTCAATCTTTCTGATTACAGGTTGATGTGCAACAGACCGTTCTGTCTTCGAATGCAAATATTTGGAATGAAGAAGAAACGGCTTTACAAATATTTATCTACTTCTTAAAATGAAACAAAAATCTGCGGGATTTAATAGCCGCCCGTCTAATCTCCAGCTTTATATATTTTCTGTATTCTTCCTTTGCGCAATTAATGGCATCAATTTCTTCAAAGAAAATCTCTTCATCATCGAGCTGCCTTTTTATGTGCATTTCATCAATTTGTTTTAAGATTTCAGCGTTTCTTAAAACCATATAAACTTTAATTCCCTGCGATTTTAACCTTGCAAGAATGTCTTCAAGAGCAAACACGGCACTTATATCAAGCTTTCTGTCCGAATCATAGCAAAGAATGATGTGTCTTGTGCCGAGCAAATCTTCAAATTGGGAAATAATCTGTGAGGCAGAGCCAAAGAAAAATTCGCCCTGAATATGTACGACCCTTATTTTATAATGGCTTTCATCGTGAATTTGTTTTTCCAGTTTTGCCGTTTCCCTGTCTTCCACATCTTTGATATTGAGCGTTGTTTTGTCGGCAAGCTGTTTTGCAAAAAGCATAGCCGAAAGTGTAATTCCAACCCCGACGGCAAAAATTATGTCGTGAAAAATAGTGAGGAACAGAACAAGGAACATAACCATTAAATCTTCCTTCGGTGCACAGTGGAGCACTTTCAGGAACTTTGTATCTATAATATTGTATCCGACGCGAATTAAGATTGCGGCAAGCGTTGCCATGGGGACCATATTAACGAGCTCATCTCCGTAAAGCACGGCAAGTAAAATTAAAATGCCGCAAAAAATTGTGGAAAGCTTTGTCGTCGCCCCTGTTTTTATAGCCGCAACAGAACGCATGGTTGCTCCTGCGCCTGAAATGCCTCCAAAAAGGGAGGCTATTGAGTTTCCTATTCCCTGTGCAAAGATAAGGGTCTGGTTGTTTATCTTCTTTTTGGTCAGTGAAGATACCACAAGCCCTGTCATAAGGCTTTCTGTTGAACATATTACAGCTATCATTAAGGCGAGAGATGAAATATGTATAATATTTGAAAAATCGGCAGAGACTACAGTCGGCAGACCGCCCGTGAGACCCGAAATTGTCGGAATATCCAATTTGTAAATTTGTGCAAAAAATGTTCCTAAAATAAGTGCAAAAATTTCTGATGGAATATATTTTTTCACTGTTTTTGGAGTGTAAATTAATATCCAGAGGCTAAAAAGGCCTATTACAAGAGCTTCTGTGTTAATGTTTGACATTATGTATGATAAATTTTTAAATGTCAAAAGAGGTGTGGCATAGCCTTTTATCCCTAAAAACGGCGCAATCTGTAAAATTATAAGGATTACCCCGACGCCGTTCATAAACCCTGAAATTACAGGATACGGCACATATTTTACAAGGTTTGGGATTTTTGTGAATGAAAGAATGATTTGAAAAATGCTTGCAAGGAATAATACTGCCCAAAGTGCGCTTAAATTTCCGCCTAAGCCTGCATAAACGGATGCAAGAATGATTGCCGCAGGGCCTGTCGGGCCTGAAATTATGGGGACATTTACACCGAAAATCCCCGAAAAGAAGCATAAAAACATTGCCCCATACAACCCTGAGAGAGCCCCTGCACCTGTCATAGTACCGAAAGCAAGGGCCTGCGGAAGTGCGATTGTTGCACCTATAAACCCGCCTATTAAATCTCCTGACACATTTCTTATATTCATAGTATAATTTGATTATATCAAAAACATTTTTTAGAAGTGAGACGGAAATTATGACAAAAGAATTATATTCAGGCGCCGAAATTATATTAAAATCTCTTGTAAAAGAAGGCGTGAAGGAAATTTTCGGCTACCCGGGCGGACAGGTTATTACAATCTATGAAGCCCTGTATAATCAAAATGAAATCAAACACTATCTCGTGCGCCACGAACAGGCTGCAATTCATGCTGCGGAAGGATATTCAAGAGCGACAGGTAAATGCGGCGTTGCCCTTGTAACATCGGGCCCCGGTGCATGTAATACAATAACGGGGATTGCTAACGCATATTATGACGGTTATCCGTTAATTGTTCTAACGGGACAGGTGGGGCTTTCCCAAATAGGAAACGACGCTTTTCAGGAAGCGGATATTGTAGGTATTACGCGCTCATGCTGTAAACATAATTACCTTGTAAAAGATATAAAAGATATTCCAAGGGTTATAAAAGAAGCATTTCATATTGCAACAACGGGAAAACCCGGTCCTGTTGTAATTGACCTTCCAAAAGATGTTCAAACCGCAAAATCAACCTTTGAATATCCTGAAACCATTAAGCTTGCAGGCTATAACCCGAATTATAAGGGTCACCCGCTCCAGATTGCAAAGGCAGTAAAAATGCTATCCGAAGCTCACAGGCCCGTAATTATCTCAGGCGGCGGCGTTTTAATGTCCGGTGCAAGCAAAGAAGTTCAAAGGCTTGCCGAACTTGTTCAGGCACCTGTGACACATACTCTTATGGGAACAGGAACCTATCCCGATTCTTTGGATTCAAGCCTTGGAATGCTTGGAATGCATGGAAATTATTGGGCAAACTATGCGGTTGTGCATGCCGATGTAATTTTGGCACTGGGTACACGTTTTAACGATAGAATTACAGGCTGCTTGAAGCGCTTTGCAAGAGATTCCCATGTAATCCATGTTGATATTGACCCCTGTTCAATTTCAAAGAACGTTAAAGTGGATATTCCAATTGTCGGAGATGTTCGAAATGTTCTGTGCGGAATGATTGAGGTTTTTGAAAAGAAAAATCCGAATATTTATAAAGATGATAAAGATAAATGGGCGGCACAGATTGATGAATGGAAGCAAAAACGTGCAATTCCGCCGTTTAATTCCGATAAATTAAGCGCAATTACGGTTATTCAAAAGCTTTATGAGCTAACCAAAAAATATAATCCTATTGTTTGTACGGAAGTCGGACAGCACCAGATGTGGACTGCACAGTTGTTCCAATTCAATGAACCGAGAAAGTTGATAACATCGGGCGGCCTTGGAACAATGGGCTTTGGTTTCCCTGCTGCAATGGGTGCCTGTGCCGGAAAGCCTGAACAGCTTGTCTTAAACATTGCAGGGGACGGTTCAATTCAGATGAACATTCAAGAGCTTGCAACCTGTGTTGAATACGGTTTCAATGTTGTGAACTGTATTATTAACAATGGCTATCTCGGTATGGTCCGCCAGTGGCAGGAAAAGCTTTTTAATAAGCACTACAGCCAAACTCAAATTTCGGGACCAGACTTTGTGAAGGTGGCCGAGGCATACGGTGCGCTTGGTATCAGAGTAGAGCGCGAAGATGAAATCGAGCCTGCAATCTTAAAAGCAATTGAAACCAAAAGACCTGTTTTCATTGATTTTATTGTTGAAAACTTTGAAATGGTATACCCGTGGGTGCTTGCAGGACAGCCTTTAACCAAGGTGCTTTTAAATAACGAACAGGCAATAAGTTAAAAGTTTAAGGACCGCTTTAAGGTATATCTTCAAAGAAAACAGTTTTGGGGCAAAATTGCTCTATATAATTAAAAAGGAAAAAAATAATGGGCGTTTTTCATACAATTTCAATACTTGTAACAAATGAATCAGGGGTGCTTTCGCGCGTAGTGGACCTTTTTTCGGGCCGCGGCTATAACATTGAAAGCTTAACCGTGGCGCCGACGATTGATCGTCTTTATTCAAGAATAACAATTGTAACCGATGGGGATTCTGCCGCAATTGAGCAGATAAACAAACAGCTGAACCGTTTAATTCCCGTTATCAAGGTTGCGGATTTGAATTTGAACGAGGCGCTTGAATGTGAAGTGGCGCTTGTGAAATTGCATTGTAAAAATGAAGAAAAATCTGATATTTTAAGGATAGTGGATGCAACAAATTCTAAAATCATTGATGTAACCGATAATGCTTATACAATCCAGACTGTGGGCTCAGAAAAACAAATTCAGGCACTTGCGGAATTGATTAAACCATACGGCGTTAAGGAGTTTGTTCGAAGCGGTAAAATCGCAATGTCTAAGGGTAATCAGTTTGTAAATATTAAAAATCTCTAGTTTATAAAATTGGCTCTTTGGAGTTATTTTTGCTTAAATAATGAACTTTATTTTTATATAAATCGTTATAGATTGTGTAAGAAGAGTTCCGAAGCATGTTTCGGTTGATTTGGAGGCACAATTTATGAAAAAGATTTTTAAAAAAGGTATTTTCGGCATTTTCTGCGCCCTTATGTTGTTTTTAGGTACGGTTTCAACATCTGATGCCGCATATTGTAATTCCCCCTGCCCCGACCCTTGTGCCCCATCCCGCACGGTTTGTGAAGGTTTAAACTGCACAACATATTGTGACAGCTCAAACTCTGTACGTTATACAATTCCTTCCGCTTCATTCAGCATATCTACTCCAAATGTTTCATTCAGTGTTTCGAATGAAATCTATACAAACGCATATAACGGTGTATACGGGGGCACATATTGGGGTTTTAGCCGCCCGAATATCTTTGTTACATCAAGGCCGATTTATAATATTAACCATTATCGCCCCGTGCACAAGCCTGTATATAAGCCCGCACACAAACCTCAATATAAGCCGCAAAATAAACCCGGGCACAAACCTTCAACCCCGCACAAAAAAACGTCTGTAAAGCGATAGTTTCGGATATTTTGTAAAAAAGTCCATAAAACCCTTGAATAATGCTGTTCAAGGGTTTTATATTTTGAAACTTTAGCCTCTTTATTAAAATTTCCTCCATTTTGTGTAACATTTCTTCATACTTTCATCCGAATAAATGATGTAGCAAAGGGTGATTTTTTAGAAAATAGAATGTGTAAATTGCTATCACATAAAACCGTTAATTAAGCCCTTATACAGGCGTTTTTCGGGCGGTTTGCAGTACATTTTTTGTGTAATTAAAGACTTGGAAAATTAAGATGAGTGAAAATTTTGAGATAAACTCTTTTAAAAAGATTGTAAGAGTGTCGGACGAGGAGCTTGCCGAGCTTTGGAAGGTATACCTTGAAGACAAGAGTAACAAGGTTGTGCGCGATAAGCTTATTGTGCAGTACATCTATTTGACGCGCTATGTTATAGGCAGAATAAAGGTCAACCTGCCGCCGACATTTACCTATGAAGACATTACAAGTTATGGTGTTGAAGGGCTTATTGATGCGGTTGAAAAATTTTCGCCTCAAAAAGGTGCCAAGTTTGAAACCTATGCCCTTATGAGAATAAGAGGATGTATTATTGATAGAATAAGGTCTTCGGATTGGCTTCCAAGGACTGTCAGAAAAAAAATCAAGGAAATTAAACAGGCAACCGAAGTTTTGAAACAAAAACTTAATCGTATACCGACAACAACCGAAATTGCCGAATTTGTAGGGCTCGATAAAGAAAAAGTTGAAGAAATAATGTCTCAAGATACGGGTATCGACTCGCTTTATGATAAAAAAGGGCAGGGCGAAGAGAGCGTTGAAATTATTGATACAATTGAAGATAAAAAATCCGAACGCCCCGAAGATGCGATTGAAAAAAAGGATGCAAAAAGAGAACTTGAATTTGCCCTAAAAAAGCTGCCTGAGCGCGAAAGAATGCTTCTTGTGTTTTATTACCATGAAAATATGACGCTAAAAGAAATCGGAGAAGCCATAAATGTCTCAGAATCAAGAGTTTGCCAGCTTCATGCGCAGGCTATTATGAAATTGAGAAATATTTTGAGCACAGGAAGGTCCGAACGTCTTGCAAAATCCATCGTATAGGCTTATTGATTTTTTTCTGTCAAAAACCCTTATAAAAGAAAAAGTTTGCTAATTTGAGGTTAGCAAACATTTAATAAACACGAGGATATTAAGAGAGAGTAAAATAATACTTCTTTTGCTTAAGGTGTTTAAATTTGTCCTTAAAGCTTTTCTTAGTGTGCCGCACAAAGCCTGTTTTAAAGCTTTTGCGCCTACTTTATACTTTTTCTATCCGTCTTCCCTATTTAATTTTAATTCCCTTACTCTTTTATAAAGTTTTTCTGCTCTAAAAAATTGCTTTTTTATTTTACAAATGTTAAGAAATATTAAAATCAAAGGCAAGTTTCGGACAATTTATTACCTTTTGGCGCTTTATAGGATTATAAAAACAAAAGGAGATTTTATATGAAAATTTCAACAATAGGAAGTAATTTTCAAAAAGCAGGAATGCAGGCACAACAGGCGGCTTCAAAAGCTTTTGATGAAGCGCTTAGCGGAAAAGGTATGGAATATATATAGGATGCATTTCAAAAAGAAGGCAGCGTTACAAAATTTCCTTCCGTTTTTGCAGGGGTTGTAAAAGGCGGAGCAGTAGGCTTTAAAGACTTTATTCTCAGCTTTGTTAAAAATATGATTAAGTAAAATTCGTTAAAATTTACAAGAGAAATAAAAACCCTGCAAAGAGTTATCCTTACAGGTTTTTTATTTTATTAAAACTGTGTTTTAGTTTTCTTTATCCTCATTCTTGATATCTTTTGCCTCGGTCTCAATTACTTTTGAACCTTCAGCAGCCTTTGTTTCGATATCTTTTTTAGGGCTTCTACCTTGTTTTTCAGCCTTTTTAGCCTCTTCTTCCTTATCAAGTTTTTTGTTAATTATAACCGTTTGTGCAATTTGGAAAACGTTTGAAGTTACAAGATAAAGCAAAACACCTGCAGGAATTGGGATAAATACAAATGTCACCAGAATCATAACAGGCATAATTGTTCCCATTGATTTTTGAATAGCCTGTTGTGTCGGGTCTTGCGGCTGATTTTTATTCTGCGCCATCATAACTTTTTGGCTAAACCACATGGTTATTGCAAAAAGGAAAATCAAGAAAATCACATCATAGTGAATTGTGGGCTGAACTGCAACTGTAGGCACGCTTGCGGCCAAAATGTCGCCCCTCTTTTCAAATGTAACTTTTTCGGTCTCTCTTGTGCTGATATCAAGGATATCCACCTCTGCTTTTTCAACATTATTTAAAACCGAATATTTTTGATTAAGTTCATCCAGAGAAATTTTAAGGTCGATAGTTTCGCCCGGAACAACCTCTCCTTGCACAGTTACAGCTCTTGTCGGGTTTTTGATTTTTACTTTTTCAAGTATATCGCCGTTTTTCAGGTATACTTTTGCTTCTTTTCCGCTCTGGAAGGTGTCTCTTGGCCCTGCTTGAAATTCGCCGTCAAAAGAAACTCCCGCGTTGCTCTTGATTGTGGCATCAAGCCTGTCTATAAAAAGAAAATTGGCTTTTCCTGCGGCAGCAATGAATTGCGGGCTGATTAAAGCTGTATATAAAAGAATAAAAATCGGAATTTGAATGAGCATGGGAAGACATCCGCTCATAGGGTTAAACTGGTGTTCCTTGTAGAATTCAGCCATTTTTCGCTGCATTGTCTGCGGATCAGATTTATATCTGTCCTGTATCATTTTCATTTTTGGCTGAAGTGCCTGCATGACTCTCATAGAGCGTTGTTGAGCAACACTTGAAGGCCACATCGCAAGACGCACAATAACCGTAAGGGCAATAATCGCCAAACCCCAGTTACCTACTGCATTTGCGAGCCCTTTTAATATCCAAATGGTTAACTGAACAAAATCCATTAATTTCTCCTAAAACCTTATGTATCCCAATTTTACACCAAACATGATATTATAAAAGCATGGAAAATTTCTTTGAGACAATTTGTGCGGTAGCAACCCCCTTAAGTGCAGGCAGTATAGGGGTTATAAGGATTTCAGGAGAAAAATCTTTTGAAATAATTTCTAAAATTTTTGACCGTCCTATAAAAGTTGGAATGATAAATCATGGTTGGATTTTGGCTGATGAAAGCGGGGAAAAACTTGATGAAGTCATTGTTTTACCGTTTAAAAATCCTAAAAGCTTTACAGGAGAAGATATTGTAGAAATTCAAACCCATGGCTCCCCTGTGATTATTAAAGAAATTTTAAATCTGGTTATGAAAAACGGGGCAAAACTCGCACAGAGAGGAGAATTCACCAAAAGGGCTTTTTTAAATCATAAAATAGATTTGTCTCAAGCAGAGGCTGTTCTTGATTTAATCAATGCAAAAACCTCAAAATCCGCCTCACTGGCGGCAAATAACCTGTCAGGAACCCTAAAAAAAGAAATTGATAATATAAGAGAAAGTATAATTGAAATATTGGCCAAAATTACTGCTTCGCTTGATTTTCCTGAGGATGTGGCAGAGGTTGAATACCCTGAAATCCTTTCTGTGCTTGAAAAAGCGCAAAGTAAAATTAATAAAATTCTTCAAAATGCCCGCTGCCACAATGTTTTAAGAGAAGGCATACAAATTGCAATCGCAGGAAAACCAAATGTGGGAAAAAGCTCGCTCTTCAATGCCCTTTTGAATATAAATAGGGCTATAGTTACCGATATTGCAGGAACTACGCGGGATACAATCTCTGAAAGCCTTGATATTAAAGGAATATCGGCAACTTTAATCGACACGGCAGGCATCAGAGAAGGGAAAGAGGTTGACACGGTTGAGCGTATCGGCGTGGAAAATTCAAAAAATACGATTGACAATTCTGACATAATTTTATGCCTTTATGACGGTGAAAAAGGGCTTGAAAAAGAGGATACGGAAGTGTTTCAGCTTGCAGGGACATCCAAAAACCGCTTATATGTTGAAACCAAGCATGATAAAACGGGAAAAACGGCGCCGCAAGGCAATTCCAACGTCGGGCAAACTTTGGAAAACCCCATTATCATTAGTTCTACGACCCTTTTTGGAATTGAAAATTTAAAAAATGCGATTTTTAATGCAATTTTAGGTTCAAATATAGAAGACTCAGGCTTTTTAACCAATCAAAGACATCAGGAAGCTCTTCAAAAGGCGCTTTCACATATTGAAAACGCTATAAATGCCGTAAATATTGAAGAATTGCAGGATTTAATTTCCATTGATATTAAATCTGCGCTGCTTTCGCTCGGGGAGATATCGGGGGAAGTAGTGACAGATGAGGTTTTAAACCGTATTTTTGACAGCTTTTGCATTGGAAAATAAGGCAGCGTAAGGGTTTTATAAAGTATTTTAAATTAAAAACCTTACAGTGAGAACTTTTTGACGCACTTAACGTATTGCAGACCTGTTTTTTAAAAAATGTCAAGCGTAAAATTAAAAGCGCATAAAAAGTGTACCAAAAGTGTACCAAAATTACCCCAAAAATGAAAAATTGCAAAATTGTAGAATTTTTTAAAATCGCTGAAACCTCCTCATAATAAAAAGTTTGCTAATTTGAGGTTAGCAAACATTTAATAAACACGAGGATATTAAGAGAGAGTAAAATAATACTTTCTAATTTTTGTTTTAGCCGAAGTATTTTAAAATTCATACTTACGGTGAATTTTGAATTAGCCCTAAAGCCTTATTTTATCCTTATTTTTCTTCCTTTGAAATTTGAATTTCCCTTACTCTTTTATAAAGTTTTTCTGTTCCAAGAAATTGCTTTTTTAATTTACAAATATTAAGTAATGTAAAGAAAACTGTTGGGATAGCTTTCTTTTTTGCAAATATTCTGCGCATTGTTTATTTTATGTTGCCGGGCAAGTATGCCTAATCTGCAGGTGTTTTCAGCAAAGAAAAAAGGTAAAAAAGGCAAAGAAAAAACCGGCTTTGGACCGGTTAAATTTACCACATATTAGAGAGAGGAATTAGAGAGAAATCTGTTTTTATAACCTTTGGGTTACACATATACAATTCCCGAATTTTAACTTTTATAACATTTCATGATTTTTTAAGTTACATTTCTTAATATTCTGTACTTATTATTGTTTTTTAAGGTGCAGTTCTTTGTATGGGGAAAGTTTTAAAAAACGGTATAAAAAAGTTGATACCAAAAAGTATTTTTTTGTTAAAATACTTTTGTTATGAATATGGAATTTTTATACGGCAAAATTCACAGAGCTACCGTGACCGACGCCAATTTGGAATATGTCGGATCAATCACCATTGATAAAAGCCTTATGGAAGCTTCGGGTATTATGGTGAATCAGAAAGTGGAAATCCTCGATGTTAATAACGGGGAAAGATTTTGCACGTATGTTATAGAAGGCGCAAAAGACAGCGGTGTTGTTTGTTTAAACGGGGCTGCCGCAAGAAAAGTTCAAAAGGGTGACAAGGTTATAATTGTTGCCTATGCTTCAATGACACCTGATGAATACAGGGGTTTTGAGCCAAAAATTGTGCATGTGGATGAAAACAACAGGATAATTCGGTAGGGCACGGGTATTTTATGATGTTGGGCAGGCATACCCGAGCTGTGACTGTTTTTTGAGGATTTTATCTTCGCTTAAAATATTTACAACGAAGACAGGGCGGTCTGTTGCACATCAACTGTGATTTGAGAGTTTAAAGCGGAGTGCTTCGCAACAGTCTTCTTTTGTAAATATTTTGCGCTTTGATAAAATCTGATGTTATTCTTCAATAATTTCATAAAGTGTGGAGGCATCGTTAATTGAAACGTTCCCTGTCGGGATTTTTAAGATACGGGCTTTTAATATACGCGTTTTGTATTCAATCATTATAATATCCCCTTCTTTTAATTGTTTTGCAGGCTTTGCGGGGTTATTGTTCACAAAAACGCGTGCCATATCGCAGACTTCATTTGCAACGCTTCTTCTTTTAATTATTCTTGAAACTTTTAAAAATTTATCAAGCCGCATTGGAATTCCTTATTGTATCTGTTCCAAATTTTGTGAGAGCACTTGAAAATCAGGTGTAGCCTTTAGTTTGCGCTCAATTTCATCAAATGTAAGAAAACCTTCCTGCGCACCGAATACTTCAACGACCGCAGCGGCATTTACAGAGGCGCATTCAAGCGCTTTTTTGACATCCATATTAAATTTTTCCATAGCTGCCGTGAAGGTAGAGCTGAAAGCGTCCCCTGCGCCAAGTGTAGACCTTACCACTGCAGGAAATTCGGGCGCTTTATAAAATTTATTTCCGTCATATGCATAGACACCGGCTTTGCCATCTGTTATTACAACATTTACGCGGTTATTTCCGCGAAGCGTTTTAAGCATTTGAATAACATCGGGGTGAATAAATTCTTTGGAAAATTTTTCATTTTTTGTATCGGGGCGCACGGAAATTTTGGTTAAAAGACTTGCCTCTTCTTTGTTTAAGACTAAAATATCGGCAATTTCAATTATCTTTGAAAAATATTTTTCACCTTTCTTTATTGCCGTTGTACCCGCATTTATTGAAAGTTTTATATTATTTTCCTGTGCGTATACTGCAAGTTTATCGAGCAATCTGTTGCTTTCGCCAGCAAGCGGCGCGATGTAGAGCCATTTAGCGTTTTTCAGGCGGCTAAAATCTATATCTTTTTCTCTTATTGAAGCGTTTGCGCCCCTGTGAGCAAGGACCGTTCTGTCGCCCTGAAAGCTGACAAGGATAATGGAAAAGCCAGTAAGACCTTCTTTTGCCTGAATTATGTTTGATGTATCGATATTTGAAGCTTTAAGATTTTCGCAAATTACGGGAGAAATTTCATCTGCGCCCAATTTTACAACTGTGGATGTTTTAAACCCGAGGTGTGCAAAATTCATGGCCGTATTTATCGCGCCGCCCCCGAGGCTTCTTGAAAAATCATCAATTTCAACTTTGCTTCCGTACGGAAAGCTCATAAAATCACTTCTTTTGTCTTTGGAGCTTACCGAAACTATGTTCGCACTATCAGATTCAATAAAAACATCCAGAGTGGCAGAGCCTATTGTTACTACATCAAACATAAAATACCCTTATTAATTTTTCTTTTATATTATAATACAAACAAAGAGGGAGATTGTTTTGGCGACCCGGCGGATTTTAAAAGATGTTTTTAAAAAGGTTAAAATTTAATAATTACAGAAATTATGACAGTTTGGAATTTGAATTTTCAAAGAATAAAACTCTTTTTGTGGGTAAAAATGCACAGGGAAAAACAAACCTTCTTGAAGCCGTATATTATCTTTCTGCCCTGAATTCAAGCAGGATAAAGAAAGATAAAGAATTAATAAAATTCGGAAATGAATTTTGCAATATTAATGCTACGGTTCTAAAATCGGAAACCGATGTGGAATTGGATATCTTGATAAATCCGCCTAAAAACAAGGTTTTAAAAGTAAACGGTATCAAAAAGAACAAATCAAGAGATTTTGTACGCGTGCTCTCGACCGTAAGTTTTGCAAATTCAGACCTTCTTTTGCTTCGCGGAGAGCCTTCAGACAGAAGAAAATGGCTTGATAATGCAATATGTCAGGTGTATCCTGCATATCTGGATAAAATTAATAAATATAATAAAATCCGTCTTCAAAAGGCAAATTTCTTATCCGATAATCAAGGGCGTCCGTTTGGCCTTAATGGTACAGGCGGCGGTTTAAACGAGACAATGCTTGATGTTTTTAATACCCAGCTTGCAAATTCAAGCGCAAACATTATGTATTTAAGGATGAAATTTTTGTCGGAACTGAAAAAGATTGCAAAGGAAAAGCACCTTTCGATTTCCCGTGATGAAGAATTAAATATTGAATATGAAAACACGCTCGGAGCTGAGTATTCAAGTGTTGCGGAGCTTTCAAGCCTTGCATACGAAAAGCTTTGTGAAGTTAAGGCAGGGGAGATAAAAAAGGGTCAGTGTCTAATCGGGCCGCACAGGGATGATGTTGCATTTTTTATAAACGGACTTGATGCGAAACGTTATGCTTCTCAAGGTCAGCAAAGAACGATTGTTCTTGCCCTAAAGCTTTCGGAGCTTGATATTATTCAAGAAAAGATAAATGAAATGCCTGTTTTGCTTTTGGACGATGTTCTTGCAGAGCTTGATAACATTAGACAAAATTATCTTCTGGATACAATAAAAGACGGTGTGCAAACGATTATTACAAGCGTGGATACCCTTGCTTTTGATGATGATTTTTTGGCCGATGTAGAAATTGTGCAGGTTGAAGGCGGAAATATTGTTCAAAAATAGAGGTTTTTTGCAGATATAACAAATCCCCTCTTTGGATTTTGTTTTCCAAAAGAGGGGATTTTTAAGTTTATTTTACGGATTATTTTCCGTATGTTTCGTATTTTTTCTGGATTTCTTCGGTAACGCCTTTAGAGATTTCTTCACTCAGGATTTTACCGTTTTTGTCCATAATTTCGCCATAGCCTGATGTGTCGTTAGAATCGCTAAAGTCTGCTGCCATTTCATCATAGAGTTCATCGCCCTTATGTTTTGCAATTTCTTTAGCATAATCAATTTCTTCGTTAACACGGTTTCTGAATTCGCTTTCGGTTTCGGTAAGCTCGCCTGAGCCGTCGTCCATACCGTCAAGCTTGTCTTTTAATTCTTGGGCTTTGTCTTTAATGTCTTGCAGCTTGCTGATGTCGCCCGAGTATTTTCCTGTATTCTTGAATGCATTTTCAACGTCTTTTGATGTCAATTGAGAGAACATATTTTCGCCGGTCAACTTGTCATTATTTAACGTCGCTTCAAGGTAATCGGCATCTTCAAGGGTTTGTTCCGCGGTCATTGTCTTACCGTTCATTTTAACGTCAAACGTGTTTTGAATTTCGGCGCCGTTAATGTCGTGTTTTCCGCTTTCTTTGGCAGAGCTCAGGTTGATTTCCGTGATACCTGCGTCTTTTGCACTCATAAAGCTTTGTTTAACTCCGACACCGCCTACGCCTTTGCTGTCTGCGTGGTCGTTTTCTTCGACAACCATTACCATAATGCTGTCTAAGGCATCACCTGTGATAACTTTTTCGCCTTTGGCATTTGTTGTAATGTAGTCTTTATATTGAGTGTCAAAGTCTGCCATACCGTCTTTTGAGCCAAGAAGGTCCGTAACACCGTCATATGTGCCGTTGCCGTCATCTGCCATAAAGTAGAAGCTCTTGTTGCCGTCTTTAACGGATATCGGGTCTGTTCTTGTTGTTGGAGCAGGTTTCACTTCTGCGGCCTTATCTGCTTGGATTACTTTGGAATCTTCCCACTTGCCGCCTTTGCCCGTAAAGCTTCTGATGTGGTCTGCAAGAGGTGTATAGCTCTTATCTGATGTAAACCTTACAAGACCTTGAGGTTGCGCTTCGGCACCGCCTTGTTCAGCCAGAGAGTATCCGATATCAAGACCGGGGAATATTTGGTCTAAGGCATACATTGCTTCTTTGAACGTAAAGCCTTTGCTTGCCATTTCAGTTACGGCTTTTTTAGCATTATCAATGTCTTTTGTATCAGCTGCCGCTGTTTTTGCGGGTTCAGGAAGTCCTGCGGTGCCGTTTGCTATGGCATTTACCGCAGAATATACGGTTTGAGCGTGTCCTGAAATAATTTTGCCTGTTTTTGCCTGTTCATCGCGTGTAGCGTGCCCGTAAGGAATTGTATAGCTTCCGCCGCCGTTTTTCTTAATGCCAAGGTTTCCAAATGTTTCAGAAAGCAGGTCTAATATTTCAGTGTTGCTGGCTCCTGCTTTTGCAAGGTCGTATACAAGGCTGCCTTCCTGAATTTGGGTAGCGTCAGCTTTGTCTCCGAAGAGGGCTTTTGATAGGTTTTTCATTGCTTCATTGCCGCTGTGTGCGGAATAAGCATCGCCTGAGCCTGTTGTTGCTCCGCCAAGGGCTTTAATTGAGTCGGTTGCAGCTTTAATTCCTGCTTCGTCTCTGCCTGCAGCTTCGCCGTTGTTTGCAATCTGGCCTTCGCCCCTTGCGCCGATATCACCGTATTTAGAGGCTAAATCAGCAACAACAACTTCTTTTTCGTATGTGAATATCGGAACTTTGGGGTCGTTGTTTGCGTTTGAATATAATGAGCCCACTTCTGCGGTCATATTGTCTTTTGTTTGGGTTAACAGTGTAACGATAGCCTGAGCGTTCTTTAAGCCGTTTGCAGCAGCGTTGCTTTCCATAATAACGCCGTCCAGTTCGCCGCAAAGGTCTTTAAGTTCATCACTTAAGCCGTTTTGGTTAGAATATATTGCTGATATTTTTGAAAAATCAGGCGCAAGCTTATCAAGCTGTGTCTGGAACTCTGTTTCAAACGATGTTGTTCTGCTGCCTGATGAGTTTTTCTGTTTAGTTTGTCTTACAGCATTTGTGATTGCTAAATCGATAGCTTCTTTCAGGTCTGCTTCAAATTTTCTTGTTTCTTCGTTTAAATCGCCGATTTTATCGGACAATTTTCCTGATGTATTGTCAATTTTATCTTCAATTTTATCAACCTGATCTTGAAGTTTGTCAATTTTTTTCTGCCAGTCTGCAATTTGTTCGTTAATTTTTGCTATTCTTGCTTCAATATCATCTATTGAATCCTGTCCGCCGTTAAAGTAGCTTTTTGTAAACAGAGCTTCGGCCTCTTTTTGAAGATTTGCCTTGCCCAATTCCATTTTTGCGACATTTGCGGTTAATTCTGTGGTTTGTCCTGTTTTTGAAATGTTGTTAGACATCTTAAAATCCTTTCGCACTTTTTATATCTTTTACTAATTCTTTATGTTTTGACCTTTAGATCTGTTTTTTTGCTTATACAAGCTGCAGCATTGAAATAATGCCGTTTAAAAATCCTTGTACAGTATTCAATATCGTCACCCGTCTGCAAAAACTTAAGAGTTTTGGGGTAAAATTGTTACACTTTTTAATATTTTAAATTTTTCCAGATAATAAAAGAAGATACAATTTCTTTGTTGTTTATAAGACTTATCCACCTTGTTTTTATTTCATGCGTCGGGGCAAAACCTTTTTCTTTAATATAGTTTTCAGGGGTCAAACATTTTATTTCAATAAGTTTATCGAGTTCATTTTGATTTTCAATCACTGCTGTTTTTCCGTTTTCATTTTTTATATAAAGACAGTTTTGATTTAAAAGATCGGTTTTAGTTAATTTTCTTTTATCTTTGTTGTTAAATTCATTTATTGTCTGAAAAGGATATGGAGTTATCAGATAATCATATTTTTCAAGATTATATTTTTCTATCCTTGAAATTATCATCTGCTCAAGCCTGATATGTTTTTTTGCGGCATTAATTTCAGATAGCTGCATCATAACGTTTTTATCGGGGAAAATACCTGCAGTTTTGTATTTTTCAATGTAGTTAAAAATATTCTCATCAATTTCGCAGCTTTTCTTTTCCCTCTTAAAATATTCATAATTCATGCATCGTACGTTATAAAAAAATTCTTCTTTAACAGGCTCGTTTTTATAAGATTGGACAAGTCTTTTAAACGGTCTGAAGGATAAATAAACGGAAGCAAAAAAGAGGTAAAAAATTGCAAATAAAATAATGACAGTTTTGTAGAAATTATTCTTTTTGAAATACGAAAATACAAGTACGGGCGCGCTTAAAATTATGAATGTACAGATAAACCTTATACTGTATACCATATACCCGATTGAAAAACTTAAAAATATCAGGTTTATGTAAAAAAGTGCACCGAGAGAATAAAGAATTATCCGTCCCTCTTTTGTTTTTTGGTTTTTAAATATTTTATTATATCCTGCTTTTAAAAGAAGGAAAATGGCTGCAAAAACGGAAGGGAAAAAGGCCAGAACGCTTGTAATGCCATAGCCCATGGTCTGTTCCTTTAAAAAGGAATTAACGGATTCCATTTCAGATAAAACCCCTAAATTGTTCGGGATGTTTAAAAAGGCAAACAGGGCATCTCTTCCTTGAAAGATGAATTTGCTTATAAAAATCCCCCACTTAAAACCCGTTGTATCCAGAAGTTGAATGTTATAATTTACAAAATTTGCAAAAAAACCTTTAAATCCGCCGAAAAATCCGTGTTCGTTAATTGAAATTCTTGAGCCCAAGGGGTTTGAATAGTCTATAAAGTTTAAGATGTAGTTATAGCTTGAAAATATTATAAAATTTGCGCTCAAAAAAACGGCATATGTAAAAAACGAACGGAAGTTTTTCTTTTTATACGAATAAATTATAAATAAGATTAAAAGCGGTGCTCCTGCAATAAATGCTGTGCTTTTAACCCCTAGGGCAACGGCAAAGGCAAGGGAAGAAAAATAACAGTTTACAATGTCCGTTCTTTTTTGGGTCGTGGTGGCATTACTTGTTAAGGCATTACTTTTATTCCAATTGTTTTCGCCATTTATATAATCAAAGAAAAATATCATTGAATATAAAAGCAAGGTGCCGACAAGTAAATCCGTCTGTGTGCTTGAAATTTGAGAGATTACTCCTGCAAACGTTGAAAAGATAAAAATTGTCCAGAGTCTTTTTCTGTATGAAAATTTTAATCTTCCTAAAAATATCCATAGCCCTGAAATTGTAAAAAAGAATGTTATATATTGCAAAAGCCCGAAGCCAAAGTCTTTTCCCGTCAGGGAAAATATCCAGGTATAGATAATTTCAGCATTTATCGGCATTACGAGGTTTCTTAAATCGATTGTATCAAAATGGTGAATATAGCCTTTCTGTGCCCAAACAAAAGCCCTGTATGTGTGGTATGTAAGTGCGTCAGGTTCGTTTACGGGCAAAAATGCAGATAAAATAAAGCCTGTGCCAAGCAGAAAAAATAACCCGAGACAGAGGATTATGAGTCCCCTGTCCAGCTTTAAACAATTTAAAACTCTTTTAAACCCTGTTTTTAATTTTGTAAAATCGGGTTTTAGAAGAATTATCCCGTTGTCTTTTTTGCGCAATCCTTTTTTTATCCAAAGGGCCGCAGCGGCAAACAGCGTTAAAAGATTTATTATGATTATTCCAAAAGGGCTGATTTGCTTAAACAGAGATAAAATTTCAATATTTAAAATCAAAAGTCCGAGGATTGTCGGAAAAAAATATGCAAATGAGCCGAACGTTGAAATTATAAAATAAGAACTCAGGCATGTTAAAAAAAGAGAAACAAATATCATTTCATGTTTCTCCAGAGTATGTATCTTGCATATACATTTTTATCGTCTGTATCAATCCAGTTTGTTTCGATTTTATAAAGAGGTTTGAAATTTTTCTCTTCAAGTTTTTTATACGGAATAAAGCAATCCGTTTGAGAAATTCTTTTGCTTATTTTATCTTCAATAAACATGCACTCTTTAGGATATTTGCCTGCTTTAAATGTTTCTTTATCTTTATTGTTAAATTCGGTTAAAGCTTGTCCCGGGTGTGCGGTAATTAAATAATCATATTTTGCAAGGTCGTAAGAATCAATTCTCGGTACGATTAATTCCTCAATACTTGTCTCCTTTTTTGCGGCGGATATTTTTGCTATATGCATTAATATATGAGCATCTGCAAATATTCCTATGTTTTTATTTTTTTCTAAGTATGGAATTATTGCTTTATCTGTTTTGCAGCCTGCCCTGTCTCCCTTAAAGTATTGATAATTCATACACCTTACATTGTCAATAAAAGTTTCATAATTTTTTTCCGTCTTATAACTTTCTAAAAGCTTATAAAAAGGCCTTGCTGCCATATGTCCGGATGCTATAAAAAGGTAAAAACAGGCAAAGAACACTACAAGTCCTTTGTAAAAATTATTTTTCTTAAAATAAGAAAGAATGATAACGGGGGATGTTATTACAACAAAAGCGCATATAAACCTGATACTGTATACCATATACCCGAGCGCAAAACTTAATGTTCCAAGGCAAAGATAAAACAAAAGCCCGAGAGAATATATGATTAAATATCTTTCTTTAATCTTTGCTTTTCTTGTACCGTTTTTTATTAAATTAAATATTCCAAATAAGACGGATGGAATAAATACAAGAAAACCCGTTATGCCAAAACCTATTGTTTGCTCTGAAAGCGAAGAATTTAAGCCCTCCATTTTCATTATAACCCCTGTGTCATTTGCAATATTTAAAAGAGAAAATAACTTATTTTGCAGGTTAAACACAGGTTCGCTTAAATATATTCCCCACATAAAGCCCGCAAAATCAAACATTTGAATGTTATATCTTATAAAGTTTGCAACATAGCCTTTGGTTCCGCCAAAAAAGGCATGCCTGTTTAATGCCATTTTCGAACCGAAGGGGTTAGAGTAATCAATAAAGTTTAAAAAGTAGTTATAGCTTGAAAAAATTATAAAATTCAGCCCTAAAAATCCGATAAATGCAGCGAATTTTTTTATTCCTTCTTTTTTATATTTTATAAACGAATAAACAAGAAACAATATAAGCAAGGGAAGGCCTGCAATAAATGCCGTGCTTTTTACCCCGAGAGCTATTGCAAAAGAAAGGGATGAGAAAAATCCTCTGCTCAATTTGTTCTGGTTAATGTAATCATAGAAAAATATCATTGAATATAAAAGCAAAACACCGACAAGCAAATCCGTCTGTGTGCTTGAAATTTGAGAAATTACCCCTGCAAAAGAAGTGTATATGCAAATTGCCCAGAGTCTTTTTCTGAAAGAATATTTAAACCTTTCTAAAAATATCCATATTCCAAAAATCCCGAAAACAAAGCTTGAAAACTCTAAAAGCCCGAACCCGATATCTTTTTTTGTAAGGGTGTAAATCCATGTATAGATAATTTCAGAATTTATCGGCATTACAAGGTTTCTGACATCGAGCGTTTCAAAGTGGTGAATATATCCCTTGCCTGTCCAGACAAGCGCCCTGTAGGTGTGATATTCAAGTGCGTCAAAATCGTTTACGGGCAAAAAACAGGCAAGCATAAAACCTGTGAACGTAACAACAATTACGCCAAGGCAAAGAATAGCAAGCCCTTTATCAAGTTTTAGAGAGTTTTTAATTTTTCTAAAACCTGTTTTTAAAATCTTGAAATCGGGCTTTAAAAGAGGTTTCCCTTTTTTTACCCAAAGGGCCAATGTTATTAAAAAAGTCAGCAGGTTTAATATTAATATCTGAGGCGTTGAAATTGCTTTAAATAAAGATAAAACTTCAATATTTAAAATAACAAGCCCCAAAAATATTACGAAAAAATACGCCAACGTATTAAATAAAGCGGTTAAAAAATATGTGCTTAAAGCAATTAACAAGAAGGATAATAACATATGGTAATTATAGGATTAAAAAATTGCCTAATCAAGTGATTATGCAAGCGTCCAATCAAGAACTATCCTTTAGGGTAGTTTACATTAAGCCTTAAGATTTTTATTATAACTATTGTGCATATTCCACTCTCACTCGTAAACTGTTTAACCGATTTTCAAAATCTTAACCGAAATTGAAAGTCGGTTTTTTTTATTTATTTTAAACAGATGCTGAAATGAGGGAATGTTTTTTGATACTGTTAGCATAAGTGCATTAGAGATATTTAGCGAATGTATAAAGCGAGTATGTTTGAAACCCTGCCTCCTTTAGCTTAAGGCAGGGTTGAGTTTACGAGCAATAAAAAAATGAGCTTAATAGCTCTTTGTACGTTGCAGGCTCGGTATTAAAAAACGTTCCCTCGTTTTAATAAGCGCGAGGCTACATCTCACATCTTGCTTCCAGTGCCTTAATCAGCGTCAGCTCATCCGCATATTCAAGCTCCGAGCCTAAAGGTATTCCGAATGCTATCCTTGAAATCTTCATCCCGAAAGGCTTTAGAAGTTTATTCAAATAAAGGCTTGTCGCTTCCCCCTCCACAGACGGGTTCAAAGCCAAAATCACCTCTTTAATGTCTTCAGCATGCACCCTTGTAAGCAGTTCTTTAATTCTTATATCATCAGGTCCAATGCCGTCAATCGGGGAAATTAAACCCTGTAAAACGTGGTAAAGCCCTCTGTATTCGTTTGTTTTTTCGATTGCAATCAAATCCTTTGTTTCACCCACAACGCAAATAGTATCCCTGTTTCTTGTCGTGCTCTGGCAGATTTCACAAGGGTTTGAAGAACTCATATTAAAGCAAACGTCGCAATAATTAATCGTGGTCTTTGCTTCAATCATACTTTCCGCAAATTTTTCCACCTCGGATAACGGCATTTTAAGCAAGTGCAAAGCAAGCCTCTGCGCAGTTTTTGGTCCTATAGAAGGCAATTTTTGAAAATATTCTATCAGTTTTGCAAGCGGTTTTGTATATTCCATAATTCCTAATTCCTGTCCAATTCCTGAATTTATCAGGATTGCACAGCCGTCATTGCGAGGTAAAGCGACAGCGGCCGAAGTAATCCATAGAGGGTGTTTTCTTTTTGCTTCAAATATTTACAACGAAGACAGGGCGGTCTGTTGCACATCAACCTGTAATTAGAGAGTTTTAAGCGACATGCTTCGCAACAGTCTTCTTATGCAAATATTTTACGCTTCAAGGAAACTTCACACAGGCTTACGCATTTAGAACAACCCAGGAATGCTTATTCCGCCCGTTACCTGCTTCATGGATTTTTCCATTTCGGCGGTTGCCTTTTTGGTTGCATCCTTTATTGCTTCCGTTATCAAATCTTCAAGCATTTCAAGTGTATCTTTATCAACGCTTTCAGGGTTTTCAGGGTTGATTGCTTCAGGTTTAATTTTTATGCCCTTGAATTTTGTCTGTCCGTCAAACGTAACTTCAACAGCTCCGCCTGCGCACTGTCCCAAAACTTCAACTTCTTTTAAAGATTCTTGTGCATCTTTTAGTTTTTTCTGCATTTTTTGTGCCTGCTGCATCATTTGAATCATGTTCATATATAAATCTCCCTAAATCTATCAAAATGTAAAAGCATGTTATAATTATCTATTATATGCAAAGAAAAACATATCTTCAACACTGCTTAAATAATAAGGGAAAATTATCAAGGTGGCTCTCGAATATGATGCCGCTTACTTTCTATATTGCCCCGTTCAGGTGGTATAAATCAACTTCTCAGGCGGATGCTTATAAATATGCAGGCCTTGTAATTGATGCGCTGAATGCCTGGCAAAATGCCGCCGCAGGCTGTATCGGTTTTAATGTTGTAAATTCTTTAAATGATTCCCAGATAAATCTCGAGTGGAAAAGGATTGACAGAAAATCTCTGGGTCAATGCCAGTTCCATTACGATCCGCAGGGGCGATTTTATTCCGCTGAAGTTCACATCGGTCTTTCAGACGGCATTATTCATAAGAAATATATGGACGAGGCCGAAGTTTACCATACAATTCTCCATGAGATAGGCCATGCCTTGGGCCTTGGCCATTCGCCATACAAAGAAGATATTATGTACACTCCCCACCAGTATGGCGTCGTAAATCTTTCCCAGAGGGATATTCAAACCCTCCGATGGCTTTATAAATTTGATGTCGGAAAAGGCCCCGATGAAATTCTTATGGCACACCCGAATTCAGGCGCAAGAGATTTAGATGAGCTTGTGATGGTGCTTTCCGGGGAGAAATCAGAATTTCAAAAAGTTCAAGATAGTTTAGCGGACTCAATGGCTCAAAAGGACCTTATTCAGGAAAACCAAAACATTGGGGATTTAAAGATGTATCTTATGCAGGTGCACAACAACTTTACCTTTAGAAAACCTCCTGCAAAATAACCTATTCAACCAATGAAAACCCCTCGGGCAGTCCATCTTCAATTATCTTTACAAATTCCGACGCTTTTACTCCAAGTGCCTCTGCCACCTTAAAAATCGTTGTAAGCTGCGGGTCTTTTACCCCGCGCTCAAGGCTGTTTAAAAGCGATGTAGAAATTTCATACTCCAAAGCCAGCATATACGGGCTTTTGTTTTTGCGGAGTTTTTTGAATGTCCGCCCTGCAAGAGTGCATATTAATTTTTTCTTATCTTCTTGTTGCATTTTTTAAATAATAAGTTACAATAAAATTATCACGTTCACGAACGTGAATGAAATTGTTCGTGAAAACTCGTGAAATTCTTTTATACGAGAAGCTGTTTATCGAAAATTGGAGCACATAAATGAATTTAGTTGTTTATCTAAAGCCTTTTAAAAGGTTACTTTCCGCTGCGCTAAATCGCAGTGTTTGTTTAAAAAAAACTGCAGTGTGCAATTTGTTGCACTATCGTACAACATCCTGTAATTGCGAGCGGCCAACGGGAGTGCGGCAGCCCATAGCAGCCTTTTCATTGGTTGAAATGCTTATGGCACTTTTGGTTGCATCATTACTCCTGGCTGCCCTTGCACCTGTTATGACAAAACGTATGGATGAAGCAAAGATAAATATAAGTGGTGTTGGCGCAGCACAATACGATAAAGACGCACTTGTCTCCGTCTTCACAGGAGAAGAAGGAGAAGACACATCCTTTAACCTTCCCGATGGCGTTAATATGGTTAAGGTTATCATGGTTGGCGGCGGAGGCGCTGGCGGAAATTCTTTCTTTGGACAAGAAGAAGTTACAACAAATAAATCTTGGAAAGTTCCTGACGGTGTTAGGAGAATCCGCTTCTTTATGGTCGGCGGAGGCGGTGGAGGTGCTTCGGGAGGACTTGGAACAGGTACTGCAACAGTTCCCGCTGGTGGCGACGGGAATACGTATAAAGATTTTGGCGAAGGAGCGCATGAATTTACAATTCCTTCAACTGCTACAAAAGTTCCCGATTTAGATCCTGCCTGCGCTGCAAGCGGTGTAACGGCATGGAATGCTGTTGATACAAATGATACAAAACTTTACACCCCTGGTAAAGTAGCTGTTTCTGTTACCGCCTGCGGCGGCGGAGGCGGTGGAGGAGGAAGACATAATTATACATATACTGGGGGTGGCGGTTCGGGTGGGTACATCGAAAATTTACAGTTGTCAGGTACACTTTCAACTATTTATATAAAAGTTGGAGGTGGAGGTGGGGGTGGAGGTACAGCTTATTCTATCAGATACGATAACGCTGGGGATGGAGGATGCTATGCAGGTGGTGGTGGAAGCGGATGGTACACATATGGACCACATGCCGTTGTAGGAAAAGGCGGTTCTTGTGGTGGTATTTCTGGAGGAGATGGTAGTGGTGCAGCTTCATCAAATGTTTCAACAAATGGTTCAAGTGGAAGCGCTGGCGCGGAATTAGCGAAAGGAGGCTATGGCGGCACTGCTTATTCAGGGTATAAAGCGGGTAACGGAGGATATGGCACAGTCTGGGCAGGTGGCGGTGGCGGTAGTGGGATGTACGTATCTAGCGGGGGTGGGAACACCAATGGTGGTTACCCACCTAGCGGAGGTGGAGGTGGGGGTGGTCCAACAACGATTTCAACTGTTTCTGGAACAGATGAAAGTAAAATAATATTTCAGATTGGTGGTGGAGGAGGCGGAGGTGGGAGTGGAGCATCAAATTATACGAGTAATGGAAACAAGAAAGGTCTATCGGCAGGTGGCGGTGGCGGTGGCGGTGGCGGATATGGTGCAGGTGGAGGAGGCGGTGGGGCTGGAGGATCATTCAGTGGAGGAAATGGTGGTACTGGAGCTAGAGTATTGACATCAATAATGACAAATGGAGCTGGCAACAATGGCTATTCAGGTGATAATACAAATTTATTAGGTGCAGGTGGAGGAGGGGGTGGTTACGGTGGCAAATCTGGTGCGGAAGCTGGTAAATATGTTGGTGGAGAGATTGGAACAACAACCGAATGGAAAAGTAACAATTATTGCAACGGCGGAAATGGAGCTACTTCTCTAGATTCACCTGGTGAATCAGGTAAACCCGGTCGTCTCCGTCTCTACTACACCTACCCTGCCCTAAAATGCGATTATTCATTACCTGCCAATGGCTCAGGCGGTGGCGGTGCAGGACAAATTGTCGTAGGTGAAATTGATGTAACGCCCGGGGAAACATTGTATTTTGAAATAGGCGCTGGTGGCAGCACTCAAGCTTCCGCAGGAAAGAACGGTAAAGAAGGTAAAGCTACAAATATAAGAAGAGGAGGCCCAACAGGAACAATTATTGCTCAAGCATTAGGAGGACTCCCAGGACAGTATTCATCCTCTGAAACAACAACATCAGTTGGAGGAGGAAAAAGAAATACAGTTATAGTTGGAAACAATTGGTTGAATAAAACATATGAAACAAAGGGAGGTAATAACGGATACCTTGCAACCGCATCTTCTAATAAAGGATATGGAGGATCAGGCGGAGCATCTATGAATATGAAAGGAGAAGTATTACAAGGAGGAGCAGGAGGAAACAGTGCAAAAAATGGTGTATCACCAAACACAACAAATTATGGTGCAGGAGGTGGCGGTGGTTCAGGAAGCCCTGTAATAGGGGATACTACATTTGGAATAGGCGCTTCAGGTGCTTCAGGGTATATCTACTTTGAATACGGAGGCACCAATGGCGGTGGCGGAACAAGTGGTGAGATGATAACAAAACTTATCACTAATTTAAAATCTAATACAGTTATTGGAATTAATATAGGAAGTGGAGGAGATAATACTACAGGAGACGGTAACGGTAAAAATACAACAATTACATATGATACAGGTTCTTCTAAAACATTAACTGCAAGAGGCGGAATCCGTGGAAATGACGGAGGCGCAGGATTAAATGAACATGCAGCTGAAAAACTCCTCCCTGATGCCTATTCAAACAAATCTGACCCACTAACAAAAGGTAAAGAAGGAACTGAACTCTATGGAGGAGTGGGCGGATATATTCAAGACCTCTGGGAAAATGATGATGGTACCTTTGCAAGCTATGTTAAGGCAAGTGACGGTAAAATTGCAGGACCGATACTTGGAGGCTGTGGTGGCAACCTTACAACTCTAATGGCAGGTATTGTATGTAATGAAGCAGCGAATACTCCAAATGGCAAAAACGGAACCTTCGGAGGAGGCGGAGGAGGAGGTGCTGTAATTAATGAAACAGGAGGCCTTGGAGGCAAAGGAGGCAAAGGACTTGTAATAATCAAATACAAAGCAGTGGGGTTGTAGCGGCACAGCCGTCATTGCGAGGGAAGCGACAGCGTACCGCGGCAATCCTGTAAAATAGAACACTGAAAGCATTTTTGGATTTCCATGGGTTTCGTAACATATTCATAGATTGCTTCGTCGCTGTCGCTTCCCTCGCAATGACAGTGTTCAACCCAAACCTGCGGACAAACATAAATTTACGATAAAACAAACAACTTTTTTAGGGCGCGTTTTGTAACCTTCGCGCCCCTTTTCTTCCTTTTGTTACCCTAGGTGGGCTCTATGCATACAAGAAGGAGGTAAATAAGCTCTGTTTAACGCATTTGGGGCTGCGGATGTTGTATTTGTCGGGTGGTGTTAAAACAGAAGAGGAATTATATTTAGGAGGAAAAATGCAAGAAAAATTCAGCAAAAAACAGGAAAGATTCAGCGACGGAGATGTTTTAAAGAGGGTTGAAATCCTTGGCGAAGCTGTGCAGACAGCGCTTGAAGCCCTGCTTGAAATACAGGCGGAACAGAAGCTTTTGACCTATATTTTAACAAAAACGGCAAACAGTAAAGAAGAATAGTCTCTTTTAAGCTTTGCAAGCCTTTTAAACCCCGATTTTTCGGGGTTTTTATTCATCATTTAGGCTGAGAACCGCCATAAACGCTTCCTGTGGAATATCCACACGGCCGACGGATTTCATCCTTTTTTTACCTTTTTTCTGTTTTTCTAACAGTTTTCTTTTTCTTGAAATGTCGCCGCCATAGCACTTATCAAGCACGTTTTTCCTCAGTGCCTTAATTGTCGTTCTTGCAATTACTCTTCCGCCGACAGCTGCCTGAATTGCGACCTCAAACATTTGTCTTGGGATAATTTCTTTAAGTTTTGCGGTTAAACTTTGTCCCATTCTGTATGCCGCGTCCTTATGGCATATTGCAGAAAGCGCGTCCACAACTTCGCCTGAGAGCAGAATATCCATTTTAACAAGGCTTGAGCGTTTGTAAGAGTGGAAATCATAATCCATACTTGCATATCCCTTGGAACGGGATTTTAATTGGTCGTAAAAATCAGTAATAACCTCGCTTAACGGGATATGATATTCCAGATTTACGCGTGTTTTATCAAGATATTGCATATTGATAAAATCGCCTCTTTTGCCCTGACACAGTTCCATTAAGGCACCGACAAAATCGTTCGGTGTAAAAATATTTACCTTAACATAAGGCTCCTCAATGTATTCTCTATACTGGGGCTCCGGAAGGTTTGCTGGGTTGTCGATTTCAACCATTGTTCCGTCTGTTTTATAAACTTTATATATAACCGAAGGTGCCGTCGTTATTAAAGAAAGGTTGTATTCGCGCTCCAGACGCTCCTGTGCGATTTCCATATGAAGCATTCCAAGGAAGCCGCATCTGAAGCCAAAACCAAGCGCTGAAGAGGTTTCGGGTTCAAATGTTATGGATGAATCGTTCAGTTTTAATCTTTCAAGTGCTTCTTTGAGGTCATGGTATTGATCATTATCAACTGGATAAAGTCCTGAAAATACCATGGGTTTAGCTTCTTTATACCCTTCAAGAGGTTCTTTTGCGGGGAATTCTGCGTTTGTAATTGTGTCGCCCACAAAGCGGGTAATTTCCTTGATTGAGCCGGCAAAATAGCCAACCTCACCTGTTTTAAGTTCGTTAACCTGTACGCGGTTCGGGTTTAAATAACCAAGTTCAACCACCTCAAACTTTTTACCCGTTGCCATAAACTGAACCGTATCGCCCATTTTGATTGAACCGTCCATAACCTTGAAAAAGCAAACAGTGCCAAGGTATTGGTCGTATGCACTATCAAAAACAAGTGCCCTTAGAGGCTTATCAGAGGTATCATCGGGGGCCGGAATATATTTTACAACGGCTTCAAGTACTTCTTCAATTCCTATACCTTCTTTTGCACTGACGGGAATTGCCATGGAGGCGTCAATTCCAAGCACCTCTTCGATTTCATTTTTAACGCGCTCCACATCGGCGGAAGGGAGGTCGATTTTATTAATTACAGGGATGATTTCGAGGTTTTGCTCTATTGCAAGATAAACGTTTGCAAGAGTTTGTGCCTCAACGCCCTGTGTTGCATCAACTATTAAAAGTGCACCTTCGCAGGCTGCAAGGGACCTTGAAACCTCATAAGAAAAATCCACATGCCCCGGGGTGTCGATTAAATTTAAGATATAGTTTTTGCCATCTTTAGCCTTGTAATTCATTTTTGCGGCATTTAATTTAATTGTGATACCGCGTTCGCGCTCTATATCCATAGTATCCAGAAGCTGGTTTTGCATATCTCTTTCAGAGATTGTTCCTGTTTTTTCAAGCAATCTGTCCGCAAGAGTGGACTTACCATGGTCAATGTGGGCTATTATGCTAAAATTTCTTATGTTGTCAATTTTTTTCATAAGGAAATTATAACATGCACAAATATATGTGAAGCGAAAAATGAAAAACGAATGTTTTTCTTTTATAAGAACGGTATAAAGCAAATTTTAAAAGGTAAGAAGTGTCAAAGTTAAGCTACATCGTGCCTGTGGGTCATATTTACTTTATCATAGCCGTTAAATTTTGCTATCATATTAAATTGTTTTACAGAGTATGAATTTTTTAAATTAGCTTGAGCCATAAAGTAGCTTGATTCAGCCTTTTGAAGATTTTGATATTTTTTATCTTCAATTTCCTGTGTTTGAGTTTGAGTTTGCGGTTCATAGTTTTCAAATAATTTTACGGTGTCTGTTCCGTATGGGTTTGAAACTCTTGCCTGAATGTTGATTGCGCCTGCTTTTTCTACCTGAAAGTTTGTCATCTCGTGTTCGCTCTTATTTTTACTCTTTAATATCTCTCGTATATATATTAAGTATATATGTATATAAAAATTGCCCCCGAAAGGACAATTTTGTAAATAAATGTTAAACTGTGTTCGCCCCGTGTTTTTCGCGGCACGCAAAGGTTCTTTAAGCAGGGCGGCTTGTGAGACTACTCTCTGCCGTATGTTGCAGTAATTGTGGCGCTTGCAATGGCGTGTTTTTTAACTTGTCTTTCAACGGAATCGGGTGTGCTTCCAGGGCTTGGAATCAGGCCTGCGGATTCAAGCGCATAGATTGTAAAATTGTAATGATGTACTCCGTGGCCCTTTGGCGGGCAGGCGCCTCCGTATGTTACGCCGCCAAAGTCGTTTTTTATCTGTGTCATCGGACTGTTTATCTGCTGGCCTTTTTTAAGGCTTGTAACATCAGCGGGGATATTTAAAACTATCCAGTGATACCAGCCTGTAGGTCTTGGAGCATCGGGGTCGTGCACAATAAGGGCAAAGCTTTTTGTACCCGCAGGTGCTCCTTCCCATTTTAAATCAGGTGAAGTATTTTCGCCCGTGCAGCCAAAGTGGCTGTGGATTTGTTCTTTGGGAAGAGTTTGTCCGTTTACAAACGAATTTGATGTAATGGTGAAGTTTTGTGCGTTTGAATTTTGCATAAAAAATGCTCCTAAAAATGTTAATAACAAAAGCCCTGCGGCCGTTTTAAAATGTCTCATAATAAATTTCCCGTTATGTTATATATAAAAATAAGTAATTTTTACGGTAAAAAAGAGAATTATTGCAATTGTGACACAGAATATAAACCCGATGTTTCTTGCAATATAAAATCTGTACATAAAATATTCATAACTCTCTTTTTGAATAATATCCCAATTTTCCATAGGCCCCAGATACCATTTCGGAATAAATTTTAAATCTTTAACATTATTATAATCATTTAAAGAAATTAAAAGTTTGACAGAAAGCGGTGCGGTCAGAGCGATTGAGAGTAAAATCCAGTATGAGAACTGTTTTGTTGCCGCAAGATAAATAATTATAAGATATGCAATTATTATTTCTGCCGCAATTAATGCAAGAGCACGCTTTTTTGTGCCTATAGCAGTACAGAGGGTGTGTTTGCTGTTGCTTTTATCATAATCATAATCCATAAGATTATGAGCATCTAAAAGCACCATTATCATTAAGCCTATGGCAAATGATAAGACAAAGAGTTTTTGGGCATTGCTTCCGGTTGTTATTCCTGTTAAAGCAATATAAGTTCCCATCATAAGAAGCGGGCCGAATATTGTCCCCACTATAAGCTCCCCTGCACAAATTTTTGAAGAATAGGGATACAGAAGACATAAAATGCCTGTTACTGTTGCAATTACGGGAATTATCCAGCCGTATAAAATCGTAAAATATACGCCCGATAAAATTCCTATACCAAATAAAACCGCAAGAATTATTTTTACCTGTTTTAGCGAAAAAGTGCCGTCTTTAATTAAGCGGGCTTTGTTTCTTGCTTTTTTAAAATTAACTTCATTTAAAGATATGCCTTTGTTTAATTGTTTTTTAACATCAATATAATCATCAAGAAGATTGCTGCCAAGATGAATACAGATGACTGCAACAAAAGTTAAGAGGGTTGTAAAAAGTTTTGTCGGAGTGTCCGAATAAAAATGCGGGGAAACCGAAGCATAAGCAGCTGCCACAAACCAGGGCGCCATCGAGGTTAAAAGCGAATAGCCCCGTGTGAGTTCTATGAAAGGAGCAATTGCAGTTTGAAAGTTCCCATAAGCTTTTTTAATTTTTTTAAACATCCCTTTTTCCTTCAAATTATAATTTGTATGTATTGTATCATTTTTTATATTATTTATAAATAGGCTTTGCGGTGAAATATTGTCCCGTAAAATATTGATTATTTATTTAAAGAAAGAACATATTAAAAGATTTACAAAAATTAATATTTAAACCTAAAAATTCAAGCAGAATGCATATTTTAAAGGTGCTGTCATTATGTAATAAAACTAATAT
Source organism: uncultured Vampirovibrio sp. (assembly GCA_910578465.1). Lineage (GTDB taxonomy): Bacteria > Cyanobacteriota > Vampirovibrionia > Gastranaerophilales > Gastranaerophilaceae > MGBC122484. The sequence goes on from CAJTPW010000001.1 coordinate 424,682, forward strand.
TTAAATAAACAATCATAAAAAAGAATGAAAAAATTGCTTAAAATCCGTTCAAAACTCTTGCTTTTGAATATTTAACATGTATGATTGGAATACTTAAGGACAGCTATGCACCTGTTTCTTTTGTAAAAAATACCCAAAAGTGCACTAAAATAAAGGATTAAGATGTCAAAAGACGTAATAGAACTTGAAGGTACAATTTTAGAAGCTATGCCAAACGCCATGTTTCGGGTAGAGCTTGAAAACGGACACGAGATTTTAGCGCATATATCAGGTAAAATCAGAAAAAATTTCATAAGAATTCTTCCCGGAGACAAAGTAAAAGTTGAGATGACTCCTTACGATTTAACCCGCGGCAGAATTACATACAGATTAAAATAAAGTAAAAAGGAACAAATAAATGAAAGTTAGAGCTTCAGTAAAACCAATGTGCAAAGATTGCAAAGTAATCAAAAGAAGGGGAAGAGTAACGGTTGTTTGCAAAAAGTACCCTAAACACAAACAAAGACAAGGATAAAACGCGTAAGCCGGAGTGGATGTGACGGCGGCGATGAGCCGGCGGAACGAAACTCAACGATGGCGACGTAGGATGTGAGTCTTGTGAGTGACAGTGAGAGCGAAGCGAACAAAAGACGAAACACCCACAGGTGCCTTAAGTGCAGACCTAAAAGAAAAGAACTTAATCACAAAGGAGAATAAAACAATATGGCAAGATTGTCTGGGGTTGATTTACCCCGTAACAAAAGAATGATTATCGCATTGACCTATATTTACGGTATCGGTCCTACCAGAAGTAAAAAAATCCTGGAAGCTGCAGGTGTTTCAGAAGATTTAAGAACGGATGATTTGACTGATGACGATATTAAAAAATTGAGAACCGAAATCTCTCACTACACCGTTGAAGGTGACCTAAAGAGAGAAGAATCTTTAAACATCAAGAGATTATCCGAAATCGGTTCATACAGAGGCCAAAGACACAGAAGAAAACTTCCCGTAAGAGGCCAGAGAACAAAAACAAATGCCAGAACAAGAAGAGGCAAAAAGACAGGTCCTGTTGCAAAGAAAAAGTAAAAGCTTAAAACTGAGATTTTAAACGCTTTTGCGACAGTATAAATCATTATCAATTATTTTAAAAATAATAAAAGGAAGAAAATATAATGGCTAAACCAACAAAAACTAAAAAGAAAGAAAGAAAGAATGTATTGCAAGGTGTGGTACACATTCAATCCACCTTTAATAATACTATCGTAACTTCAACAGACACCCAGGGTAATGCTGTTGCATGGGCTTCTGCAGGTGCCTGCGGTTTTAAAGGTGCAAGAAAAGGCACTCCGTTTGCTGCACAGTCTGCAGCCGAACAGGTTGCCAAAAAATCAGTGGATCAAGGTATGAAAAAAGTTGAAGTTTATATCAAAGGTCCGGGCTCAGGCAGAGAAACCGCAATAAGAGCAATTCAGGCTGCAGGTCTTGAAATTACATTAATCAAGGACGTAACTCCAATTCCTCACAACGGTTGTCGTCCACCTAAGAAACGTAGAGTATAAGGCACACATAGCCGGGTGCTTTAGTACTGCGATGGCGATGTGGAAAATTTAATTTCCTCGGGAGCCAAAAAACAAAAAAGTAATTACAATATAACAAAAGGAGCTAAAAAATTGGCTAAATATAGTGGACCGACAAATAAATTATTTAGAAACTACGGCGTTAAAGACTTATCTAATAGAAAATTAACATCTTCTATGAGACAAAATGCCTCCGGTCAGCATGGCGCTCTTAGAAAGAAGCCGTCAGATTACGCTTTACAGTTAAAAGAAAAACAAAAAATTCGTTTAACATATTTGGTTAGCGAAAAACAATTCGCAAAATATTATGAAAATGCATCCAGAAAAACCGGCGTTACAGGTACTGTTATGCTGCAAACTCTGGAAAGCCGTCTGGATAACGTAGTGTTCAGAGCAGGCTTTGCAATCACAAGACGTCAGGCAAGACAAATCGTAAACCACGGCCACGTTCTTGTAAACGGCAAAAAGGTAGATATTCCGTCATATCTTTTAAAAGAGGGTGATGTGGTTACCGTTAAAGAAGCAAGCAAAAGCTATGTTAAAAATGTTATCGAATCAATCGATATGGCATTAAGCTATGCTTGGTTAACGGTTGATGCAAACGAATGCAAAATAACATTTGAACGAGTACCCAACAGAGAAGAAATGGATCCGGAGTTTAAAGAACAGCTCGTTATTGAGTATTACTCAAAATAGTAATTAGGAGAAATTAACAGTATGGAACTTAAAATTAAAAATGTAAATACAACCACAAGCTCTGACGGCTCTCAATATGGTAAATTCGTTATCGAACCGCTGGAAAGAGGTTTTGGCGCAACTATCGGAAACTCTTTAAGAAGAGTTTTACTCTCAAGCCTCGAAGGTGCTGCCGTAACGAGTGTTAGAATTGAAGGCATTACACATGAATACACTTCAATTCCGGGTATCGTTGAAGATGTTATTGATATTATGTTGAACCTTAAAGGTCTGGTTGTAAAAACAGAAACCGATGAAATCCAACATTTGAGAATAGACGCCACAAAACCGGGGCCTGTTCTGGCTTCTGATATTCAGCTTCCTTCAGGTGTTAAAATCGTAAACCCTGACTGTGTTATCTGTACAATCGCGGAAGGCGGTTCATTCCACGCTGATATCGTTGTTGAAGTGGGCAAAGGTTATGTTGCGGTTGATACGCTTAAGGACCAAAAGAACGGTCTACCGATTGATATGCTTCCGATTGACGCAGCATTTATGCCTATTAAGAGAGTATCATATGTTGTAGAACCTGCCCGTGTAGGTGAAGTTATTGACTATGATAAATTAACTCTTGAAATCTGGTCTAATGGTTCTGTTGATGTTAATCAAGCTTTAAGCAAGGCTGCAAGCCTTTTAATCGATCACTTCAGACAGATTGCCGCAATTACGGGACAGCCTGTAGGCTCTGCCGCTCTTGAAGAAGAGAATGTTGTGGAAGATGAATCGGAACAAACACCGGCATTTACCATTGAAGACCTTGAGCTTTCTGTAAGAGCATATAACTGCTTAAAAAGAGCAAGTATTAATTCAATGGCTGAACTTTTGAAAAAATCAGAACACGATTTATTGAATATTAAAAACTTCGGTAAAAAATCTTCTGATGAAGTAATTGAAAAACTGCACGAACTCGGGCTGGATCTTCAACCGAACCCCGAAGGTGTAGATGATATGGAACTTATATAATAAAGGATAATAACAATGAGACACCAGTGTAAAAAACATCATTTAGGAAAGGCTGCTGACCAAAGAACCGCATTATTGCGCTCTTTAGCAACGGAATTATTCCTCCATGGTGAAATCCAAACAACTATGGCAAGAGCAAAAGCTCTTAAGCCTTTCGCTGAAAGTATCATTACTTTTGCCAAAAAAGGTGACCTTGCTGCAAGAAGACAAGCTGCAAGACACATTTTTGACAAAGAAACAGATAAATATATCAACCTTGAAACAGGTGAACTTTATGATGAATTGCCCGAAGGTGCAAAACATCCGAAACAAACCGTTTTAAGACAATTATTTACTGTTATCGGTAAAAAATACGCTACAAGAAACGGCGGATATACAAAGATTTTCAGACTCACTCCAAGAAGGGGCGATGCTTCTGAAATGGCTTTAATCCAATTAACATAATGCATTCGCGTTATCAATAAAAAGATTATGGCAAGATATCTTTTAAGTTTCAGGTACGAAGGAAGAAATTTCTTCGGCTCCCAGAAACAGCCTGACAGAAGAACTGTTCAGGAAGAGCTTAATAAAGCAATTTGTACTTTGATAAAAAATAACAGCACTAAAATTATAATGGCGGGACGGCTCGATAGGGGCGTAAATGCAGAATGTCATACAGCACATTTTGATACCGTGAATCCTGTTGAGGATGAGTTTAAGTTTTTAAATGCATTAAATGCAATTTTGCCCGATGATATTGCAGCTTTTAAAATTTTAAAGGTTGATGATAATTTCCATGCGCAAAAAAATGCATTGTTCAGACATTATAGATATACAATTAAGAACTCTTTTGTTAAACCGGTATTTAATAAAAATGTTCTTTTTGTAAAAAAGCCTCTGGATTTTAAACTTATGAACGAAGCAATTTTAAAAATCATTGGCGAGCACGATTTTAGTGCGTTTAAATCAATATCGGATAACCCGAGCACAGTATGTACGATTTACTTTGCAAATGTGGAACAGAGAATAATCAACAACGGCGAAGGATGTTATCTTGATATAAATATTGTAGGGAACAGGTTTCTATACAATATGGTCCGCTCGATTGTCGGCACCCTTCTTATGATAGAAAAGGATAATCTTAGTCCTTCCGTTATGAGTGAGATTTTAAAATCAAAAAACAGGGCGCTTGCAGGGCACAACGTTGAGCCTTACGGTTTAACGTTAATAAAAACAGGGTATGAGAACCCTTATGAATACATAAATAAACATTTAAACAATAAGGAAAGGCAGATAAATGAAGACATTTAGCGCAAAACCGCTTGAAGTTGAAAGAAAATGGCATTTAATAGATGCTGACGGTATGCCCTTGGGCAGACTTGCCGTTGTTGCCGCAAATCTTCTAAGAGGTAAGCACAAACCGCAATATACGCCAAACGTTGATACGGGCGATTTTGTCATTGTAATAAACGCTGAAAAAGTAGTTGTTACAGGCAAAAAAGAAACAGATAAAATGTATTACCACCACACGGGATTCCCCGGTGGTTTCAGAAGTGCAAGCTTCAAAGAACTTATGGAAAAAGATGCCAGACTTCCGATTGAAAAAGCGGTTAAGGGCATGCTTCCTCACAATACATTGGGCTCTGAACAATTTACAAAATTAAAAGTATATGCAGGTTCAGAACACCCGCATGCAGCTCAAAAACCTGTGAAATATGAAATCAAAGGAGAAAATAAATAATGGCAGCTGAAAATAAAAACACGGTAGTTAAAACAGGCAGAAGAAAATGTTCAATTGCAGTTGCAAAAGTTTCTTCCGGAAAAGGCAGAGTTTTTGTAAACGGTAAAACTTTAAGAGGATATTTCGGAAATCGTCCCTCTTTGGAAATGACCATTTTCAGACCCCTCGTTTTAACCGACAATCAGGATAAGCTTGATGTTAATGTTAAAGCAATTGGCGGCGGTGTTTCTGCTCAGGCTGATGCGATTAAACATGCAATTTCACGTGCTCTTCTTGAAATCAACGAAGAATATAAACCTGTTTTAAAACAAGAAGGTTTGTTAACCCGTGATGCAAGAATTAAGGAACGTAAGAAATACGGTAGAAAAAGAGCAAGAAAAAGATTCCAATTCTCAAAAAGATAATATTATCTTTTACAGGCTTTTTCAGGCTTTGTTCTCAAAACAAAATCAAAAATCCGCCAAATTAAACGGCGGATTTTTAGTGCAATTTTTATTTTAAACAGCCCAGCCTCATGACCCATATTTAAGCCAAGCGGCAAACATTTTAAACCGTAAATTTTCCTTTTATTATATCCGCAATTCTTTTTGATGCAAGACCGTCTCCATATGGGTTTACGGCCATTTTCATAGAATTATAAAAATCAGAATCATCTAAAAGTTTTTGCACTGTTGAAGCTATTTTTTCTTTATTTGTCCCGACAAGTTTAACACAGCCGCAATCAACCGCTTCGGGTCTTTCTGTTTCATCTCTTAAAACGAGAACGGGAATCCCTAAAGAGGGTGCCTCTTCCTGTACTCCGCCCGAATCGGTCAAGATTATTTGAGCTTTTTTCATCAAGGCACAGAACGGAGCATAGTCAAGCGGGTCAATAAGTTTTACCCTATCAATTCCCTGAAGTTTGCTAAACACCGTATTTCTTACGTTGGGGTTTAAATGCACGGGATAAACTATCTCTATATCTTTATTTTTTTGCACAAGTTCTAAAATTGAATCGCAAATGTTTTCAAGCGGTTTGCCGAAATTTTCCCTTCTGTGGGATGTTAAAAGAATCGTCTTTAAATTCGGGTTTAAACCTATAAAAGAAATATCTATATCCTTTTTTACGGTATATAAAAGCGCATCAATTACAGTGTTTCCTGTCTTATAAATTCTTCTTCCGTTTTCATATGCGCTATCCAGAGCACCGTCTGAAATTCCTTCTTTAATCCCTGAATTTAAAAGGTTTTGCACGGAGCCTTCGGTTGGTGCAAAATGCAGGTCTGAAACAGAATCGGCCAAAACGCGGTTAATCTCTTCGGGGAAAGGATAATCCTTGTTAAATGTTCGAAGCCCTGCTTCCACATGTCCGATTGGAATTCTTGCGTAAAATGCGCTCAATGCGCTTGCAAAAGCCGTTGTTGTGTCTCCATGGGCAAGAACAATATCGGGTCTCACTTTTTCAAATATTTCTTTTGTTCCAAGTAAAATGTCTGATGTTAGGCTCCAAAGGTTTTGATTGGGTTTCATCAGATTTAAGTCATAATCAGGAGTAATTTCAAAAAGCTCCAAAACCTGATCAAGCATTTGTCTGTGCTGTGCCGTTACAATTGTAACGGGTTCAAATTCCTTATATTTTTTCAATTCCAGAACAAGCGGACACATCTTAATCGCCTCGGGTCTTGTTCCAAAAATTACCGCAACTTTAATCTTCTTATCCATAGCAAAATTGTATATAAACCGCACCAAAAAGACAAGGAGTTTGTGTTTCTTTATTCGAAATTATTTCCGATAGCGTGCAGATTAAATGTTAATAAATGTAACGATTTTTCTTTAGAGTGAAATTATATCATTTATATATACTTTATATATGTACAAGTGATATGTTAGATTTGGAGTTTTGTTATGTTTAGTTTATCATCAATCGGCGCAAACGTTGCAAGTAAAATAGAAAATGTTTTATCAAAAGATAAAACTGCCTCCCTAAAATCAGATAAGGCTTCTCTTTTCAATTTCGCTAAAAATGAAAATTCTTCTGTTGAATTGGATTCTAATTTTGATGAATTTATTCCGCGCGCTGAAAAATATAAAGCTGCAAGCTGGGATAAAACCGAACGCGCAGCAGGCAACGGTGTATATGATGTTGATTCAAGACAGGGCAACATAGGCGATTGCGGGTTATTATCAACATTGCGCGCCTTAAGAAATTCTGAAGCAGGACAAAAGGCATTAAGCGAAGTTATGAGCTATGATGCTGAAAATGGCAGCTGGAGCTTTAATTTTAAAACAAAAGATTTTGACGGTACAAATCCTATCGTTGTAACAAAAGCCGAAGTTGATGAAGCGGTTGCAGCAAAAAGAATAAGCAAAGGTGACGATGATGTTTCTGCAACCGAACTTGCCGTTGAAAAATATTTTATGCAAATCGGTAAAGATACAGAAAACAATACAAAAGATAAAACGATGAAACAAATTGCCGATATTCAAAACAGAGCACGAGACAAAAGAGCTGCTGCCGGTATGGAGGACAGAGGCTATTTGGACGGCATTTCTCCTTATATCGGATATCTATTCACAGGGAAAGTTCCCGAATTAATGAAGGCAACCGATGAGAGTATGAAACAAAGGGCGCAGGAATTTCTTACAAACTTTGATGCAGCAACGGATATGTTGGTATTTTCTCAGATAAATTCCGCAGGTGTTGCAGAAAGCGGCGGAGATAGCATATATACAATGATTGGCGATGATCAGGTTCTTCAAAACCACGCTTATACGGTTTGCGGTGTTGACGGTAACAATGTTACGCTTCGTGAATCAAATAACCCTGCTGCAACAATTGTTGTTACGATGGATGAGCTTTTAAACTGCGCAGGTAAAAATTCATTCTACGGACTGGACCTTGCAGCATAATCCGAATTTCGCTTTAACCCCAAATGATATTGCAAAAAGACGTACATTAGAAGTGTACGTCTTTTTATATTCTGTAAGTTACTATGATTGGACTTAAACTTTATCATAAGAAATAGGAAGTTCACCTTTTGCAAGTTGTTTAACCGCTATTGTCTGTCTGCTTTTTAATTTTGCAAGACGCCCTAAAGTTTTTTGGGTTTCAACATCGGTTGCATCAATATCTTTTGCCCATTTTGCAATAGCATCCAGAATGCTTTCCCTGGTGGGGTTTTCTCCTATGGTATCATCCACAAGCTGCCCAAAAGGCGAATTTTCGGAACCCATTTTATTTTGCTGTATTAAGGCTATTAAATTCTTCTGTGCGGGTGTAAATTCTTTGCTGTCAGAGATTAGCATAATATGGGACAGTCTGTATTGGTCTGATGTTCCATGGTATTGCGGATGCTTTACTACTTGTTCTGTTCCGTCGGCTTCAACAAAAGCATGTCCGTCTTTTGTAATTCCGATATCTAATTTACACCCTTTTCTGTGAATTTTATCCAATCTTTCCGCGTCTTTTGAAACCTCTGCCACCTTTGGATCCGTATTCACTATACCTGATTTATCAACTACGGCAGCTCCCGCGAAACCACTGCATGACCTGTTTTTGTTAAAAGATACATTTGCCGCTTCTTTGCTTAAATCATATCCTTTTTCAGGGATTACGATTGCTTCGGGTTTTGCATTTTTCAATTTTATCGATTGTAAAAATGAACTTATATCTTTTCTTTTTATAACGGCAAGTGTAATTGCTGCAGCAGTTGCAAGGATTGCAACACCCCCTGCGACAGCTTGTTTTTTGCTTATCTGTTTTCCTGCAAACGTTATTGTATCGCCGTCTTTGGTTGTTTTATTGTCAACGGTGCCCGTGCTTTGAACAGCAGGTGCCGTCAGTTGCGACTGCAATTGGTGTTGTTCGCTAAAGGTTCTTAAACCAACGTTTGTAGTGCTCATTTTTACCTTCCTAAAAAATATTTTTATACATATATAAAACCAAAAACATAGTTTTATTGCTAAATGCGGGCTTATTTATTAAAAATTTTGAAATAATACTTAATATTGCACCCCTGTTTGTCATGCCCTTTTGTTTGTTGTAAAATGTCGATATAAGGCAGTTTATGGAGAAAATTCGGTTTTGAGTCAGACAAATTTATTTGATCATGGAAAAATTGTTCCTATTAATATAAGAGATGAGATGAAAAGGTCGTATATTGACTATGCGATGAGTGTTATCGTGGGCCGTGCGCTTCCTGATGTAAGAGACGGTTTAAAGCCGGTTCACAGGCGTATTTTATTTGCTATGAACGAGCTCGGGATGACACCTGATAAACCTTTTAAAAAGTGTGCAAGAATTGTCGGTGAAGTTCTCGGTAAATATCACCCGCATGGTGATACGGCTGTGTATGAAGCTTTGGTTCGTATGGCACAGGATTTTGCCACAAGATATTTAACAATAGACGGCCATGGAAACTTTGGTTCCGTGGATGGCGACTCTGCTGCCGCAATGAGGTATACGGAAGCAAGAATGCACAAAATTACAACCTCAATGCTTGCAGATATTGACTGTGAAACGGTTGAATTTGTTCCTAACTTTGACGGCTCTCTGGTTGAGCCTGCCGTGCTTCCTGTTCGTCTTCCGATGCTTTTGCTGAACGGTGTTTCAGGGATTGCCGTAGGTATGGCGACAAATATTCCTCCGCACAATTTGTGTGAAATCGTAGATGGCACCATTGCCCTGATTGATAACCCTGATATTACGATTGATGGGCTTATGGAATATGTTAAAGGTCCCGACTTCCCGACGGCTGCAACAATTATAGGTACATCCGAAATTAAGAAAGCTTATGAAACGGGCCGCGGTTCAATTAAAATGTCTGCGGTATCAACAATTGAAGAAATTCAAGGCGGCGGCGGAAGACAGTCAAGAACAGCGATTATTGTGACAGAACTTCCTTATCAGGTAAACAAGGCTGCATTGATTGAAAAAATTGCCGAACTTGTTAAAGACGGTAAAATTGTCGGCATATCCGACTTGAGGGATGAATCCGACAGAGACGGTATGCGTATCGTGATTGAATTAAAGCGCGATGCGAAACCCGATGTTGTAAGAAACAATCTTTATAAACAAACCGCTTTATTAAGCTCTTTCGGTGTGAATATGGTCGCCCTTGTCGGACAGCAGCCAAGGCTTTTAAACCTTTATGAAGTTTTAAATGAATTTGTGGAACACAGAGTTGAAGTTATCACAAGAAGAACTTTGTATTTCTTGAAAAAGGCAAAAGCAAGAGCGCATATTTTAGAAGGTTTGATGATTGCTTTAAATGCTCTGGATGAAGTTATTGAATTAATCAAAAAATCTAAAAACACGGAAGAAGCAAGAGAGGGTCTTATAAGTCGTTTCGGGCTTGACGTTGATCAGGCAAATGCTATCCTTGAAATGCAGTTAAGAAGATTGACAGGCTTAGAACAGGATAAAATCAGGGCCGAATATGATGAATTAATGAAGAAAATTGCAGAATATGAAGCAATTTTAGCGGACAGGCAAAAGATTTTAAACATCATTAAACAAGAGCTTCTTGAAGATAAGGAAAAATTTGGTGATGACAGAAAAACCCAAATTCTTCCCGAGCAAGGTGAGCTGAACATTGAAGATTTGACGCCAAACACTGCAATGGCCGTATTTATTACAAGACAAGGGTATATTAAGAGAATTTCTCTTGATACATTCGAAAGGCAAAATCGTGCCACAAGAGGCAAAGGCGGCATGAAAACAAAAGAGGATGATGATGTTGACCACTTCTTTACTGCAATGATGCATGATAAAGTATTGTTCTTCTCATCCAAGGGTGTTGTATACAGTCTGAATGTATATGATTTCCCTGAGGGTTCAAGACAATCGAAGGGGCTGCCGATTATTAATGTTCTTCCGATTGAACAGAACGAGACCATAACAGCTGTCGTTCCCGTAAGTAGTTTTGATGCCAACACCAATTTGATTATGCTTACAAAAGCGGGCTATATTAAACGTATCAGCCTTGATAATTTCAGCACAATCAGAAGAAACGGCATTATTGCAATCGGTCTGGAAGAAAATGATACATTAAACTGGGTAAAACTTGCTCAGGATAACGATGAAATTATTATCGGTACAAGCTGCGGTATGGCAATAAGGTTTGCAATTTCGGATTTAAGACCGCTCGGCCGTTCTGCAAGAGGTGTAAACTCCATGAAACTTAGAGCCGGCGATACCATTATCGGCTGTGATGTTGTACCGAGAGATTACGATGCAGACTTACTTGTTTTAACGTCTGACGGTTTTGGCAAGCGTTCCAAATTATCGGAATTCAGAGCTCAAAACAGAGGCGGACTCGGTTTGATTGCAACCAAGTTTAAATCAGCAGCTTCAAGGCTTGTAGCACTTACAATTGTTGAAGAAAAAGATGAAATTATGGTTGTTAGTGCAAATGGTGTCGTAACAAGGGTTAGCGCATCGTCTATTTCAAGACAGGGCCGCCCCGCAACAGGGGTTAAGGTTCAAAATCTTGGCGAAAATGACTATGTTGTTTCCGTTAATAAAATTGTTGAACCTGATGAGGATGACAGTGTGAAAAAAGCTTCCCTTGAAAATCAGATGAATGAAGCTGTCGAAGGTATTTCACAGGGGAATTTGAATTTGGAAGAGTAAAGATTACTTGAATATAAGCTCTTTAAAATGAAAATTTTTAAGTCATTTCAAAACATTATATAAATATGTAAATACCGCCGGAGAAAATCGAGGCGGTATTTATTTTGCATATATTTTTAAATTCCTTATTAGTATTGGCTTCTTATCAGGCCCCAATAAGACCCAATAAGATTTATTCCTGTGCTCAATAAAAGAAAGTTAATCGCGACAGTCGAACAAAGACAATAGAACAAAACCCCGAAGATTTCAGGTGTTGGAGCAATTTAGCTTTCTTGAATAACTGCAGAACTTATTTTAAAGTTATGAGGGTTTACAGCATATCGCCCATGCCAAAAGTAAAGAAGCCGTTTTTGTGACCGGAACCCTTAGTGTTTGTAAGCGGAATACCGTAATCAAGGTTAATTGAGCCAAGTCCCGGAATAAATATTCTAACTCCTGCACCTGCTGTAATACCGTAGCCTGGTCTGTCATAAAGCCTGTCTGTGAGTGTAGAGCCGAATACTTTACCTGCATCAACAAAACCTGCAAGCCTTATGTTGTTCAGGAATGAATTTGAAGTTATGCGGTCTAAGAAAGGTATTGGGAATCTGAATTCTGCGCTGCCCATCATAAAACCGTTTCCTGAGCCTACATCCGCTACGTTAAATCCTCTTAAAGAGTACGGTCCGCCAAGCGTGTATGCTGCAAATTCAGGCAAGTGTCCGTTGATTTTGCCGCCTGCTCTTGCAGTTAAAACCAATGAAGATTTTCTGCCTGCAGGAATAAATTTTTTCAAAACACCGTTAAGTTTGCCGTAACTGTCCGCATCGGAGAAGCTCAAAGCCTCTTCCAGACTTACTTTTGCAATCACGCCGCGTCTTGTATTTATAATGTTATCTCTTGTATCATAAATTAAAGAAGGAATCGCTCTTGCGTAAAATCCGCCTTCAAGCTGCTCATGACGTCTTGAAGGAGAAATACCGTGGCTTGCATAAAGCTTCATAATTTCAGCTCTGTCACCTTCTTTAAGATGAACATTTTCAGCTCCAAGACTCATACTCATAGAGAGATTTCTGGATTTTTCAAACGCTCTTGTTAAAGTAATATCGCCGCCGTATCTTTCTTCAATTGCAAGCGGAACCTGATAGCTTCCGAAGTTTCTTGCAAAAGCTCTAAAGCCTAAAGATTGATTTTCGGATTTAAAATGAGGCTCAAGAAAAGACAGTTCGGCCTGCAGGTTTGCGCGGTTTACAACGCTTGAATCATGCATCAAAATACCGGTACCTGCCATAACGTTTAAATTCAATTTCTGTCCAAGACCAAGGAAATTGTTTTCTCCAAAGCCTACGGAACCAAAGAAGCCCGAGTTTGAATCAATACCAACCCCGAGAGAAACTCTTCCTGTTCTTTGTTCATCAAGTTTTACAATAACATCATATGCGCCCGTTTCTTCGTTTAATTGAATATCTCTTTGAACATCCTTAAAGGCTTGTGTACCCATAAGGCGCATAATATCTGCTCTCATAAGATTTTCATTGTAAACTTCCCCGGGGGTTTGCAAAATATTTCTTTTAACAATGAAATCTTTGGTTTTATTATTACCTTCGACTTTAATATTGCCAATGACACCTTCATCGATTTTTACGGTAATAATATTATCGGGGTCATCCTGAATGCTTGTCACCTTTGCAAGAATGTAGCCTTTTCCTGCATAGAGTTCCTGAATATTTTCAATTGCAGCGTTTATTGCAAGAATGTTTTGAGGCTTTCCTTCCAAATTTTTAAGCACGTCCATAATTTCATATGTGGAAAGGCAGTTGTTGCCTTCGATTAAAAAGCCTTCAATCGGCGGATTTTCTTCGACAATAATTCTTAATTTAACGTTGCCGTCATCAAGCTTAATAGGAAGTGCTCTAATGTTTTGCGTAAAATATCCTGATTTATAAAGCTTGTTTAAATCGTTTGCAACGGTTTTTCTGTTAAACGGGTATCCTTCTTTTAAAGATAGCTGACCTTTTATAAAGCTTGTTTCAATAAGGTTGTTGCCGTAAATTTCAACATCCTTAATATGAACTGCTTCAATGTCATCTGATGAAGTGTTATCTTTGTCATGGAGATAAACACTCGGCTCAAGTTTTTCTTCTGTTTTTTGAACGGGTTCTTCCGTTTTTTTCTTTTCGACTTTTGCTTTATTTCTTTTAAAAGGATTTTTGAATTCGAATGCAAAAGCTACGCCCTCGTTCAAAAACAGGACGCTTGCAAGTGTTACTATTAAAGAGGTTTTATAAAAATTTCTCATCAAATTCCACTTAATCTCTTTTGTTAATATTATAGCGTAAAATATTGAGGATACAAATAAAAACTAAAATGTTACAAATTTATATACTCTAAAATGATGATTTATGATTTAATATTATTATAAAAAGAGTTGGAGTTTTTAGTTTTGGATTTAGCGGGAAATCACAGAAAACTTATTGAAGAAACTATAAGGGCAAATGACAGATATTTTGGAAACGAAGATTTGCTTGAAGCATTTTGTTCCGATGTCTATAAAAAGTCCTATCTTCTTTTGGATTCCGTTTCAAATGTTGAAAACTTAAAAACTTATCTTGCAAAAGTTGTAGATACTTCAATTTCCAACATTTTAAGACAAAACGGCAGAGACGATACCCCAAAACCGAGGCCTGATAAGAGTGAAATCCAAATTGATATTCTGGATGACGCTAATATTAAAGATAAGATAATCAAAGAAACAAACCTCTCCGAAGCTGATTTGGATCGTGCAACAGCCCTTGCAAAACAAGGCAGAGGCATCTTGCCGCAAAATTTAAAGGAAGAGCGCATTGTTTCCATTAAAACCGACAATCAAGCGGTGAAAAATCTGTCAGGCGATATTTTTGGAGATATTAACGATCCAAAGCTTGAGTTTCCCGATACTGAAATTAAAGAAAATGTTGCAAATAAAATTTTATCAATTGTTTTTGATTTGCACACCAAGTTCCCCGAAAAAGCATATTTTCAAATTTTCTATCTGCGCCATGCCCGTCTTAAAAAACAGGCAAATATTGCAAATGAATTGAAAATTACGCAAGGAGAATTAAGCAAAAGATATTTTGAGCTTATAAAGCTTGTAAAAGAACAGCTTTAAGCACCTTTAGCGCTTTATAAATGCGTTTTACGCCCCTTATATTTTAAGCCCCGGGTTTTGATAAATTTTTTGTGTGCCGTAAGTTTGATTTCCTGCGCTAAAATGCGGGTATGTGCTCATCGGGGCAAACTTGTTTGCCGGAGTTTGCATCGGGTATGTCTTTGTAAAAAAGGGCTGTGTTCTTCCGCCGTATATATTTGTCGGCACAATAGTTTCAGTCGGTTTTTTGTCCGTATTCTTTTTTATAAAGGCTGCAAAGGCATTTCTTGCAATCGGGGTTAAAATGCAGGTTGAAATTATGCCGCCCAAAATTGCAGCACCTGTTTTTAAGTTTCTGCCCGTTTTTGCGTATGCCGCAGCATTTGAGGCATAGTCCAAAATGTTACCTGCACTGTCTTTCAAGGATATAAAAGGCGCTTTACCGTTTTTTCCGGGCTTGCAGCTTTTTTCAGCCATCTTCATTAAATTTGTTGTTACGGCTGCATACATAGCAATATTTGCAGTACCGTCCGCGATTTCTTGCGGCACAAGGAACTTTTTGTCTTCCTTTGAAAGCTCTTTGCTTTTTAAGATACCGAAAGTTTGAGCTGCTGAAGCCAGAATCCAGCCAATTGCCGCAGTTGCAAAAAGAAAGCTTGCGTTGTTGTCTTTATCAAACCAGCCGATAAAACCTTTTTGAATTGAATCTATGAAGCGCATTTAATTACCTCCATATTCACCTGAGACATTGGCGGCAGTTCGCCTTTATCTATCTTTTCTTTAATAATTTGAAGCTGCTGTTTTGCATCCTGTTTCAATGTGTTGTTGGTGTATGAACTGTTAAAAGTGTCATTAAATGCTGGTGCAGGCGTTTTTGCTTGATTTTCTACTTTTTTGCCCGCAAATTTTGTGAAAAAACGTGTAAACATATCAGTCAGAGGAACGTCAATTAAGAAATTCGTAAATATCATAATTCCTAGTCCTGCAAGCGTTCCTATGACAGCGCTTGTATGTCCTTTGTCTTTTGTCATAAATTCGGGCAGTTTTGATAAGATATTTTTGTTGTTCAAAAGTGTATTTGTGCCCACAATGCAGGCCTCTCTTATTATAACTCCCGTTGTTGTGGAGGCGACCGCTTTTGCGGCACTTCTTATTGCGGATGTATTTTTTGTTTCATCATCTACCCAGGGGTTCATCTTGTCCATAACGGGATGAAGCGCAAGGGCCGCAATACCGAATGCAAGCCTTTGCCCGGGAGATTTTATCGCGCCGACTTTATCCAAAAACCCTGCTGCTTTTGGACCGATTGTAAACCCTCTGAAATTAGGGCTTTTATATGAAATATTGTTGTTAATTTTTAGCATAAATTTCTATAAATTGAAATTTTTGTTTTTCACAAGTCCTATAACGTTAATGAACTTCAAAAGTTGCGTTTTTTAAACCTCCTCATTAACAATTTTTAATATTATAATTGTAGTATTTAATAAGAAAAAATGTCTATGATACAATCATTCTAGCACGTAATTTTGTTTTGGGAACAGTTTTTATGGAAAATAAAAGACAACCTTTTTTCTACGATATAACATTAAGGGATGGAAACCAGTCTCTAAAAAAGCCATGGCAGCTTTCAGAGAAAGAAATAATTTTTAATAAACTTCTTGAACTAAATGTTCAGGCAGTTGAACTTGGGTTTCCGGCATCTTCCGAGATGGATTTTGATGCTTGCAAATATCTGGCATCAATTGCTCCTGAAAAATTAGTTGTATCTGCTCTTGCAAGATGTGTTCAAAGTGATATTTTAAGTGCCGTTGATGCTATTAAACACGCGGGCGTGCCAAGAATACATACGTTTTTGACTTTAAGTCCTTTTCATATGAAATATGTTTTGAACAAAGACCCCATGGAAGTTCGAAAAACTGCAATCGAGGCGGTCAAATTTGCAAGTGAAGAAATTTTAAAGGTAAATAAAAACGGGCAGGTGGAATTTTCTGTAGAGCATTTCGGGGACTGCTTTGAAAATCTTGATTTTGTAATTGATACATTGAAAGAAATTGTTAAAGCCGGTGCCACGACGATAAATTTGCCGAACACTGTTGAAAGAAAACGCCCAAGGGCTTTTCTTGATATGATTGAAAGGGTTTATAGCGCCCTTCCTAAGGATATTTCAATTTCACTCCATAATCATAACGACCTTGGAATGGCAACGGCTACAACGGTTGAAGGGTATTTTTCAGGTGCCGTTCAATTGGAATGCTGCTTAAACGGTCTTGGGGAGCGTGCGGGGAATACAAATTTCTATGAAGTTGCAGTAGCCTTGCATAATTCGGGTGTAGATGTCCCCATAGATTTATCCAAAATATATGAAACCGCATTGATTGTGGCCCAGATGTCAAAGGTTGAAATCTATGAAAAAGCACCTTTAATAGGGCCCGATGCACTTGCACACAGAAGCGGAATTCATCAGGATGGCGCCCTTAAGACAAAAGATATGGAATTTGGTGCCTACAGGCCTATTCATCCGTCCTTAATCGGAAGGAAAGATGATGAAAAGATAGGCTTTACAAGTCAGTCAGGCAAAACTGCCGTATTTGAAATTATTTCAAAAGCGGGCTACCCGATTACCATACAGGAAGCAATCAGGCTTACGCCCGCAATTAAAGAGGCGGCTGAAAAAATCGGCGAACTTCCGACAAGAAATATTATCGATATTTACTTTAGGGAAATCTGTAACGTTCAGGGGCCTTTCAAGCTTACAAACTTTGATCATGTTGAGGATAATAAATTTATTGTTGAATTTAAGTATAATAATGAGCCTTTCAAGGTAACGGGCGAAGGAAACGGGCCTATTGACGCCTGTATGGATGCTCTAAAACAGGCCGGGTTTGAGAGAAAACTCTTGTTCTATAAGCAGATTGCGATGGATGAAGAACTTCTGGGGTCAGGTGCAATTGCAATGAGTGTTATCCATATTGAAGGAAATAACGGTGCAAATATTATCGGCCGCGCTATCCATAAAAACACTGCGGTTGCAAACGTTAAAGCTATATTTAATGCTTACAATTTAATTTATAAGGTATAAATGTTAT
Source organism: uncultured Vampirovibrio sp. (assembly GCA_910578465.1). GTDB lineage: Bacteria > Cyanobacteriota > Vampirovibrionia > Gastranaerophilales > Gastranaerophilaceae > MGBC122484. Next base: position 442,464 of record CAJTPW010000001.1, read on the forward strand.
GAAAAAGACGGCTGCACTTTTAACGGCATTTTTGGTGCTAATTATTTTGACTTGTCTTATTGTGTTCTTGTATACAAGAACACAAACCTTTAAGGTTCAAAAAGCAGTATATGGCAAGGATTGTAATGTTCATGCGGCGGTTATATACAAAGATGTCGTTTGGACTTTTAATAATAAAAAAGCTCCTCTGATGAGCGTTTTTAAATATTTTATCGCACTTAAGGTTCTGGATAAAATTGAAAAAGAAAAACTTTCTCTTAATGACAAGGTTGCAGTGACCGAGGATATGATAATCAGAACAACATACAGTCCTATGCTTAAAAAGTATTCAAAAACCCCTTTTAAGCTTTCCGTATCGGAATTAATGAAATATATGGTGTCTGAGAGCGATAACAATGCAACGGATATTTTGCTTTCATATGCGGGCGGGATTTCAAATGTGCAGGAATATTTGAATACGCTTGGTTTTAGCGACATTAAGCTTTTTGCTGATGAAAAAATGATGGAAGTTGATATTCAGACTCAATATTTAAATACGGCGACACCTCTGGATGTTATCAGGCTTATGAAAACAGCGCGGGAAGATGACCTGCTGTCTGATGAGCATAAAAAATTTATTGACGGGATTATGATTGAAACCATAACGGGCGGAGATAAAATCAAAGCGGGCTTGCCAAAGGGTACGGTTTTCGGGCATAAAACAGGCATGTCATCAAGAAAGCCTGATGGTGTTCGAATTGCCGAAAATGATGCAGGGTTTGTAATTTTACCGAACGGTGAAACATATTATATTGCTGTTTTTGTTTCCGAATCAAAAATGAGTGACAGCGAAAACCATGCCCTTGCCGCTCAAATTTCCAAGATTGTTTATGAATATATGACAGCACAAAAACGTTAGCCTGCAGGTTGGGCATACTTGCCCAATATCGCTAATTAATATCTATACTGATTTCGCCTCTGCAACAGCGCGTTTTGCGCTTTCAACAATCTCATCAACAGTTTTATTGTAATAAAGCTCATGACCAAGGCCCACCGCCGTGGCACCTTTTTCAAGGTATTCTTTAATATCTCCGATTTTAATTGAGCCTGTCGGCATAACGTTTAAAAACTTCATCGGCCTTAAAAGCTCTTCAATATAGGTTGCTCCGCCAAGGTCTTTAATCGGGTAAATTTTAATAACGGGAACTCTTGCTTTCCAGGCTGTGTAAGCTTCATTTGGGGTTGTCGCGGTAAGCATTAAAGGAATTTTATGGCCTGAAGATAATTTTACAAGGTTCATCTGTAAAATTGGTGATACCAAAAGTTTTGCGCCCGCTTTAATACCATCAAGTGCTTGAGATGAAGTGATAACTCCGCCCTGTGCCACATAAATATTTTCATTTTTTGCAACTTCTTTAATGGCATCAATTGTCGAATTGATTTCAATCACCCGAATACCGCCTTTAATATAGGCATTTGCGATTTCTATCGCCTTATTTGTATCGTCTTCTCTTATGATACCGTAAATCTTATTTTCTTTTATTGCTTGAATAATATTTGTCATTGTGCGCTGCTTCCTGTTTTAATTTGAATTTTGTCATTATACTCAAAGTCTCTCACTTTGTTTTCATTTAGCGTAACACTAAGGAAAGTATTTTTCAATTTTCTTGGTTTAATTGTATTCAATGTTTCTTTATCTTTTAAAAGACAGTTTAGTTTTGAACCTGTATTTTTTCCGTATAATTCGGATGAAAGCAAAAGAGTAATTTTGCTCGCATCGATTAAATTAAGTCTGCTTAAATCAAGTTCAAAATCTATGGAAGAGCTCGTGCTAAAAAATTCTCTTGCACTTTTTATTTTTTCATCCAGATTTTCAGTATTAAAATTTATCTTAATTTTTCGCATAATTTTTCTTTTATCAATGGAGATTTTACTCTTTTAATAAATTTGACGGCAGCCGACCTTTAAACTTTATTAACCTTTTATTAAATTTAAGCTGTTTGGTGTATAATTTAGGAAAATAACCGCTTAAAAGAGGGGATGGAATTATGCAGACCGTTTTTATGAAAGAAGATGAGCTTATTCAAAGTGCAAAAGAGGTCTTTGATATTGAGGCAAATTCAATTTTGCGCCTGAAAGAAAGACAGGGGCAGGAATTTGTTGATGCTATAAATATTTTGTACGGTTCAAAAGGAAAAGTTGTCGTAACCGGAATGGGAAAATCGGGTCTCATCGGGAAAAAAATTGCAGCAACCCTCTGCTCAACGGGCACGCCTGCTGTTTTCCTTCATCCCGCGGAATCTACCCATGGGGATTCGGGGATTATCACAAGGGATGATGTTGTAATCGGGATTTCAAACAGCGGAGAAACGGCAGAGTTGTTAAATCTTTTGCCCTTAATTAAGCGTTTTGGTGTTCCGTTAATCGGAATGACGGGAAAAACAGATTCCACTCTTGCAAAAAGAAGTGATGTTGTTTTGGATGTTTCTGTTGAACGCGAGGCCTGCCCTTTAAATAAGGCACCGACTGCAAGCACGACGGTAACTCTGGCGCTCGGGGATGCGCTTGCTGTTTGTCTTTTAAAAAAACGCGGTTTTTCATATGAAGATTTTCTTGTTTTCCACCCCTCGGGTGCTCTTGGAAAAGGTATTTTGTACAAGGTTTCAGACTTGATGTTAAAAGATGAAAAGCTTCCCGTTGTGGATGAAAATTTAAGTTTTATTGAAGCTGTGAAGTTAATTTCAGATAAAAAACTCGGTTGTGCATACATTCTAAATCAGGATAAAACTTTAAAAGGGGTTATAACGGACGGGGATATCAGAAGAATTTTATTAAAATACGGAAATATAAACGATCTTAAGGTTAAAGATGTTATGGTTTTAAACCCAAAACATGTTAATACGGATGATTTAGCTGCAAAAGCACTTTCAATTATGGAAAAATATTCAATCACATCTTTAGGCGTGACGGAAAATGATAAATTAATCGGCATTATTCATATCCATGATCTTCTAAAAGCAGGGGTGGCATAAGGAATAAGCATTATGAACGATTTTTTTAATGATGTAAATTTAAGATTAAAAGCACAAAAAATAAAACTTATCGCCTTTGATGTAGACGGTGTTATGACAGACGGGTCTTTGACGTTCTTAGAAGATGGCAGGGAAATTAAAACATACAATGCAAAAGACGGTCAGGGCGTTGTGATGTTGAATAAAGCGGGTTTTAAAACTGCGATTATTACGGCGCGCGATAACGGTACTGTTGAACACAGGGCAAAAGTGCTAGATATTACAAGACTTTTTAAAGGACAGAAAAATAAAGTGAAGGCGCTTGATGAGCTTTGCGCGGAATTTGGTATTCAATATGATGAAGTTGCATATATGGGGGATGATTTTCCCGATTTATGCGTAATAGAGCGCGTTGGTCTTTCTTGTGCGCCAAATGATGCGATTGATGAAATTAAAGGGGCTGCAACAATTGTTTCAAACTATGGCGGCGGTAAAGGTGCCGTTCGTGAATTTTGTAACTTTATTTTAAAAGCAAACGGTATCACCTGGCATGATATTGTAAAAAATAACGAAACCCTAAAACAGTAGAGCTTCGTTATTTCATAGTCAATCAACAGGTTTGCTGGATGTCTGCAAGCAGTTGCAGATTATTTTAATTTTCCGTATTCTTCATCGGACACTTCTTCAAGCCATTCTGTTGAGCCGCCATCCGAGGGCACTTCAATTGCAAGGTGTGAAAACCAGGAGTCAGGTGCTGCGCCATGCCAGTGTTTTGTTTCGGGGGGAATATTTACAATATCTCCTTCTTTTAATTCCTGTGCGGGTTTGCCCCATTCCTGATAGTATCCTCTTCCCTGTACCACAATTAAAATCTGTCCGCCCTTATGGTGAATATGCCAGTTATTTCTACACCCCGGTTCAAAAGTGACATTTGCAATTCCAACCTGTTCTTTATTTAACATATTAAGATAACTCTGCCCTTTAAAATATTTTGCATAAGCGGTATTAGGCTTGCCGATTTTAAACATGCCGCTTTTTGGGGCAGGAATTGCATTTTGTTCCGTTAAAGAATTTTTCGCCATAGAATAGCCTCCTGTTAAAAATATTAATGTTAAAAATAAAACCACTGCTTTTTTAATGAACATAAATCATCTCCTGTTTTATAAATCATAGTCGGATTATAAAACTTGGAGCCAACTTCAAGTCAAATATTCTCCATAAGGTTTATAAAGAAATGTGTGATTTTTTTAACAATGCTTAACATTAAAATTAAAAAGAGCAATTAATTTGAAGAGAAAAACTTTATTAATATACAAGGAGTTTATTTTTTAGAGAGCAATTTTTATGAATGAAAGAGAATTAAACACATTATTTAATATCGTAACAGAGCCTGAACAAAATGCATATAAATTGGACAGCGTTAAGAAGATGCAGGAAATTCAAAGAATTGTAAGAGTTCTTGAAATTTCAAAAGCCCAGAAAGAAAGCTTTAAGCAAATCTCCGCACGCGGTCTTGTTGCTTTTAAAATGCTTGTAAGTAATAACTGATTTATCCGTAATGTTTTAACGTTTAGTTGTTATTAAAGCTTAAATATAAGTTTCATATTCCTGAATGAGGCCTTCAAGGGTAATAGAAAGCTTATGGAAACTATATTCGGTTAAATTCAGACTAAAAGCATTATAGCCTTTCTTTTCGCTTCCAAAGAAAATTTCGGTTATGATATCCACCTTTGAAAAGCCGGGGTAATTAACCGTAAGTCTCATTAATTTATCATTTTTTCTGAGTTCAAAAAATGATTGGTTAAAATCAACACTTTTGTTTACATCTATCATTTTGCGCTTATTCTCAACCTGTAATTTGAATTTATCAAAAACAGGTGTTGTAACAAGTTCGCATTTTTTCTTGAAAGCCTGTCTGAAAAGAATGGCATTTCTTTCCTCTTCTTCGCTGAATTCTCCTATTTCAACATCAGGAAGATTAGGATTTAATCTTTTTTGAAGGAATAACCCGTTTACTTTTTCCGATACTTTAGGTGTAACGGCTTTTGCTGCAACATTTGTCACGGGCGTTTTTGCGGCAGGCTGTACCTGTGAAATATTTTCATTGTTTGTTTCAATGTTAAATAATGTATCTTTTGTAAAATCAGAACCCCCATCAGGCTTTGTAAACAACCCTTCCGTATTTCTGTTTTCTTTAATGTGAATTCTTCTCTCTATAATATCTTCTCGATTTTCAGGTTCCGTTTCGGTTTCTTCAACATTTAGGGCATTTGTTGTAAGAAGTACGTTTGATTGTCCTTTAGTTTTTAAATAGGTGCTATCAAGCATATCTTTTACTTCCCGGAAATTTTTATCGTCAATTTCCGCAACTGCGGCGTTTACGTTAAAATCGAAACCCAGATTGTTGTTTATTCTTTCAAATACGGCATAAGCACCGTTCAATTTTGTCTTCGGGAGGTAAATATAATATTTTCCATCTTCTCTGATTCCCACAGAGTCGTTTAATCTTACGGATTTTTTGATTATTCCGTTTAAAAGAGCACTTTTTTGTACAAAGAATTTATCATCAGGCCCCACAAGCATAAGGCAGGACGGATTTTTATATTTAATAGCGGAATCAATTTCGGCATTTAATAACTGCTCTGCGTATTCTTCCGTATAAAAGCCTGTTTTATCTTCAATGATACCGAGGTTTGTAAGGAAGTTGTTTCTTGAATCCGTATTGATTGTTATTTCATTTTTTTGAATACACCAGATAACGCGGATTAAAAGCTCCCAGTCCGCGATAGGGGTTTTAATGATGTCTGAAATTCCAAGGTCAAAAGCATCGATTAAAAATTCTTTTGTGCATTCTTCAGAATATAAAAGAACTGGAATATTTCTTAAAAGTTCGTTTTCCTTAATATCTTTCAGCGCTTTAATGCTTTCTTCGCTGTCTCCTTTAGCATGAAGAATAATAACATTCGGCATTGTCTGACATAAAAATTCAACCGCATTTTCAAGGTTTGTATCGACAATTTTGTCCAGATCTCTTAAAAGCACAAGTTTTGATGTTATCACATTTATTGCGTCAAATTTATCTCCGATAATGGCTATAATGTTATTAAAGCTCATATAATTCAAATACTCCGTAATTTTTACTGTTCTTTTAGAAAAGAATACTATTAATTTACAAAAATGACAAATCTATAAAGTTTTGATAAGCTGATTTTTATGAATAAGAAAAATTTACTGTATTTAATTTTGATTTTAATCGGTGCAACGCTTCTGAGGCTCTGGCATTTGGACAAGCCTGAAGGAATATGGAACGATGAATATCTGACATTGAGAATTGCAAACGCAAGGCTCTTTGCGGATTTTTTCACGGCAATTAATTCAAATTGTCATGCCCCTTTGCATTATTTATATTTAAAACTCTGGATATTTATTTTTAAAGACACGGATGCTTATCTGAGGCTGTCTTCGCTTGTTCCTGGGGTTTTGAGTATTATTGTAATGTTTTTTGCAGGGCTTGAATTTAAGAAAAAAGACGGTTCGAATGTTGCCGTTGCTGCTGCGTTTTTAACCGGTATAAGTTCCTTTTTAATCTATTTTTCACAGGAGATAAGGATTTATTCGCTTCTGTTTTTCATTACAAGCCTTGTTCTGTTGTATGCGCTTAAAATATTTAACAGTCCTTCAAAGAAAAATTTCTTTTTATATTCGCTTTTTTCGCTGCTTCTTGTGTTAACGCATACAATCGGTTTTGTTTTTGTATTCCTTTCAACCGCGGCTTTAATGGTTTTTGCCGTTCCAAAGAAAAACACAAAAGATTTTCTACTCTTTAGTATTCTAGGGGTTATTGTCCTTGCGCTTCCGTTTGTACCTTTGATTTCGAGCATTCTTTTTAAAAACGGATATTTTAGCCAGTGGTGGGCGCCCTTTAATTTTTCAAGAACATTGTTTATTTTTACCGATATATTTTCACCTGTTTTATATGATACATTCCATGTTTACAATACTTTTTCGGACGCTTTTTATAAAAACGGTGTGATAAATGTAGGTTATCTGGTTTTTGCAATAATCCCCACTTTAATTGGTATTACCTGCTTTGTTAACGGTGTTTTAAACCCGAAAAAGGTGCAGGGATATATGCTTTCTGTAATAATTTGCACGGTTCTGGTTGTTTTGATTGCCGCAATGGCAGGAAAAATTGTTTTTGTTACAAAATATATGATTGAAATTTTACCGCTGGTTGTTTTACTTACAGCGGAGGGTTTTTGTGCCTTTAAATCAAAAGCATTTAAAATTGCAATTGCAACAATCTTTATTGTTTTGAATCTGTTTTTCTTTGCTGTTTCAAAGACTTCTGCGGTAAAACTTGTAAGGGAAGAGGGGCAAAGACTTCCCGTTGCTACGATTGAACATCTCGGCTTAAAAAAAAACGACAAAATCATGTTTCTTTATTACCCGAAAGAATGGTTTTTCAGATACATAGATTTTAAAAATCCCGATAATGCTCCGTATGAGAATGCCTTTGGGGTTTCAAAATATGATTATTCATATTTTCTTGCAAAAAATCTTCCGCATAATGAATCATCATACGGCATTAAGGAAAAGAATAGCTTGAAGCCTGTGTTTGCACATAAAGAGAATGATTTTTTGGATGACTGGCTTGATTTACGTATCTTTAAAGAGCTAGAAAGAGGTGACAAGTTTTTCTTTGTTGATTTGACATCGGTTAGCTTTTTCCCGATGAATGTCATAAATGATATTGCAAGCAGTAAGAATACTTCAAGCTACGACAGTGCACCGCTTTTATATATTGTAATGTCTTATGTTAAGGGTTTTACGCTTGAAAAGGCGAAAAAAGAGCTTGTTTACGGGGGGTATTACAATACGGGCGCGTGGCGGATTTATGTGTTTGAAAAAGCATGAACTTAATGCAAGCTTTTATTACATTATAAATATTTATAATGTAATAAAATAACTATTTATCTTCGCTTCTTATGATTTTATCGATAAGGCCGTATTCAAGCGCTTCTTCTGCCGTCATAAAGTTGTCGCGTTCAGTATCTTTTTTAATTCTGTCCACTTTTTGCCCTGTGTGTTCAGCCAGAAGTTCATTTAACATTCTCTTCATGCGAAGAATTTCTTTGGCTTCAATTTCGATATCCGTAGCCTGACCTTTAGCGCCGCCCAAAGGCTGGTGAATCATTATTCTTGAATTTGGAAGAGCAAGTCTTTTGCCTTTTGTTCCGCCCGAAAGGAGGAATGCGCCCATAGAAGCGGCATCACCGAGGCAAATTGTTGAAACATCTGATTTTATAAGTTTCATGGTGTCATAAATTGCCATACCTGCCGTTATAACGCCGCCCGGAGAATTGATATAGAGCATAATATCTTTATCGGAATTTTCCGAGTCTAATAACAAAAGCTGTGCTACGATTGAATTTGCAACATCATCATCGATTGCGCTTCCAAGGAATATAATTCTTTCTCTTAAAAGCCTTGAAAAAATATCAAAAGACCTCTCACCCTTTGAAGAAGCTTCGATAACGGTTGGAACATAACTTAAAATCTGATAAGTATTCATAAAATTCAATCCCTTTAAAAAGTAATTTTGATATTTATTATAAACGAAATTTATTTTATTTTATTAAATTTTACTACAAAAATACATCAAAATGTTTAATTTTATCTTGTTTGTATTACAATTGGAAACGGACTTGATGACGTTAATTAATTAAAGGAATAAAGAATATGTACAATGCAGCAATAGTTGGGGCGGGCCCTGCGGGTATTTTTACGGCACTGGAGCTTGTAAAATTAAAGCCCGATTGGAAAATAATTCTGATTGAAAAAGGAAGCAAAATTGAAAAAAGAGCCTGTCTTTTAAGAAACGGCTACAAATCCTGTCCGAGCTGTAAGACCTGCGGGCTTTTGTGCGGCTGGGGCGGCGCGGGTGCGTTTTCTGACGGCAAATTAACCCTAACTCCTGAAGTTGGCGGTCATTTGCCCGAGTATATGCCATACAAAGATGTTGAAGATTTAATCAAATATTGTGATGATATTTATCTTGAACACGGGGCAACAGATGTTGTATACGGTGTGAACAGAAGTGAATTTGCGGATATTGAGCGTGCAGCTTCTCTTGCCGAGTTAAAACTTGTACACTCGCCTGTTCGACATCTTGGAACCGAAAGATCTCTGGATGTTTTAAAACATATGCAGGATTATCTGGCGGATAAAATTGAAATAGTAAATAATGTTGCGGTTGAAAGTCTGATTGTAGAAAACGATACAATAAAAGGGTTGAATCTTTCTAACGGTAAAACCGTAATGGCAAATTATGTGGTAATAGCACCGGGCAGAGAAGGTGCTGATTGGCTTACAAGAGAATTTGAAAAGAATAATATTTCAATGATAAATAATGCGGTGGATGTCGGCGTTCGCGTGGAACTTCCTGCAGATGTTATGGAGCCTATCACATCTCGTCTTTATGAATCAAAATTAATTTATTATTCTCCGACATTCGGGGATGAAGTGAGAACTTTCTGCATGAACCCGAACGGAGAAGTTGTTTCCGAGAACTACAACGGCATTCAAACCGTAAACGGCCACAGTTATGCAAACAAGAAGACACCGAACACAAACTTTGCACTGCTTGTGTCCAAAAAGTTCACGGAACCATTTAAAGAGCCCATTAAATACGGACAGCATGTTGCAAGTCTTGCAAATATGCTTGCAGGCGGCGTTCTTGTTCAAAGGTTTGGGGATTTATTGGATGGGAAACGTTCAACCCCTCAAAGAATTAAAGAAAGCATAATTAAACCTACCCTGGAATGTGCAACCCCTGGGGATTTAAGCCTTGTTCTTCCATACAGACAGCTTTTATCCATCATTGAAATGCTTTATGCCCTTGATAAAATTGCACCGGGTGTGGCGTCAAGATATACGCTTTTATACGGGGTTGAAGTTAAATTTTACTCCGCAAGGGTGAAATTAACCAACGAGCTTGAAACCGAAGGTGTTAAAAATCTCTTTACAATAGGAGACGGTGCGGGCGTTACAAGGGGCTTAATGCAAGCTTCCGCGTCGGGCGTATTCTGTGCAAGAGTAATGGCAAACAGATAATTTTTATAAATACAAGATATTAAACACCTGTGTATTAATTTGCACAGGTGTTTTAATGTATAAATTTATATGAACTTCTTTTAAGAAATATTATGTTGACATGCTGTTCTAAAACACTTACGATACTTATAAACAAGGGGATTTAACAAGGGGTTTAAAAATGGAAATTTGGCATATCTGGGCACTTGTCGGGTTTATATTTCTTTTAATCGAGATGATGACGCCGACCACATTTTTCTTGACGCTTGCAGGTTCCTCCTTTTTTGCGGGGATTGCATCGTATGTTTACCCTGAAAGCACAGGTATTCAGGTTGGTGCATTTGTAATATTCCTTCCCATCTTTTATTTTGCACTGAAGCCCTTTATGGATAAAAAAGATAAAGAACCGCAAGAAACAGGGCTTGACGCTAAATATTTGGGACAAAGTGCCATTGTATCAAAAACGATAGGGAAAAAAGGCACAAACGGTGTCGGTGAAATTAAAATTTACGGTGAAGTCTGGCAGGCAAAAAGCTGTGACGGTTCCGAAATCAGCCCCGATACCATGGTAAAAATAATAAGGAACGAAAGCCTTATCATGTTTGTTGAAAGGTGTTAAAACCTTTGTGACGGCGGAATTTTGTCTGCTGTTTGTAAAATAGAAGTAGTTTTAAGAAGGAGAAATATATGGCCGCATTTTTTGTAGTAATTTTAATAGTTGCCGCTGTTTTTGCAATTACGGGATTTAAAATTGTAAATCAGGCGCAGGTTATGATAATTGAAAGGCTCGGGCGTTTTAACAGAATTTTACACCCGGGGCTGCAGTTTATCGTACCTTTTATTGATACTCCAAGAGGAATTCATTCTAAAAAAGCGGTCAGAACCGTAACGGGTGAAACGTTTTCCGTGTATTCCGTCGTAGAAAAGATTGATTTAAGGGAAAGTGTTTTTGATTTCCCGAGACAAAACGTTATCACAAAAGATAATGTTACAATTTCAATCAATGCTCTTTTATATTTTCAGATTGTGGATCCTAAAAGCGCGGTTTATGAAATTGAAAATCTGCCCGAAGCTATTGAAAAATTAACCCAGACAACATTAAGAAACGTAATCGGCGAGATGGATTTGGATACAACATTTACTTCCCGTGATATCATCAATGAAAAATTGAGAACTATCCTTGACGATGCGACAAATAAATGGGGTGTAAAAATTAACAGGGTTGAATTACAGGATATTATTCCGCCAAAAGAAATTCAAAACGCTATGGAAAAACAGATGAAAGCAGAAAGAGACAGACGTGCTGCAATCCTGGAAGCCGAAGGGATGAAACGTGCCGCAATCCTTGAAGCAGAAGGTGTTAAGGAATCTCAGATTAACAAAGCTGAAGGTGAAAGACAGGCGGCAGTTCTTGTTGCGGAAGGTAATAAGGAAGCAAGAATTAAAGAAGCTTCAGGTGAAGCGGAAGCAATTAAAATGGTAATTAATGCACTTTCAAATTCAGGTGCGCCCGATAAATATTTAATTGCGATGAAATATCTTGAAACATTAAAGACAATGACGGAAGGCAAAGATAATAAAGTTGTTTATATGCCGTATGAAGCAACGGGAATTTTATCATCCGTGGACGGTATTAAGCAAATGTTTGACGGTGTAAAGAAATAATGAAGCAAACAAATAAACGATTACTTGTTGTGGATGATGAAGATGAAATAAGGGAACTGCTTGTTTTTGATATTCAATCATCAGGATATACCGTAGATTCCGCTAAAGATGGCGAAGAAGGTTTAAAAAAGGCCGTAGAAAATAACTACGACCTTATCCTTCTTGATGTTATGATGCCAAAGATGAACGGGTATGACGTTTGTAAAAATATCCGCCTTGTAAAACCCAAGGTGCCGATTTTAATGTTGACTGCAAAGGGGACAATCCATGATAAAACAGAAGGGTTTGATGTCGGTGCGGATGATTATCTTGTGAAACCCTTTGATGTTCAGGAAGTTTTACTTAGAATAAGAGCGCTCTTAAGGCGAAACGAAGACACTGATGAGCATGATTCAAAGGAAGTTTTAAGAGCGGGAGATATTGAAATCCTTCCCGATTCTCTTGAAGTTCTTATTCTGGATAAAAAAGTAAAATTAACCCCGACCGAATTTGAAATATTATATTGTCTTTTGCAGCACTTAAATAAAGCTGTTACTCTTGCAACCCTTCTGGATGAAGTCTGGGGATATAACAGCGATGAAGATGTTCGAATGGTGCGCGTCCATGTGGGAGGTCTGCGCCAGAAAATCGAAACGGATACAAGAAAGCCCAAATATCTTCATACGGTGACAAATGTAGGATATAAGCTGACGCCTTTCGGGGTGCTTGAAGAAACACAACAGTAAGAAAATAAAACGGTTTATTGCCGTTTGAAAAATTTTGGAGGAAGCTTTGAAAAGATTAAAAATAGCAGAACAGATTGTCATAGTAATGTTATTGGCGGTTTTAATACCGTTTGTGACAATAGGGCTTATAATTTCAAACATCTCGCAGCAGTCTGTTCGAAAAGAGCTTATTTATTCTTCCAAAATGATTTCAGGTTTTGTGGGAGACAGTGTCCAGAACTATATAAAGCTTGCCAACGAAGAATTGAGACAGGTAGCATCTGCCATAAGCTTTTTTTACTACGAAGATGATAAAAACGATTTTCTTGATGAAATTCAGCAAAAATACGGTAAATTCAGCAATTTTAAGGTTCTTGATTCAGATACTCTAAAAAACAGAGACCCTGTCTTCAATGTGAAAAACTCCACAATAAAGCTTTATGCCGATATTAGCAGTACTGATGTTGTAAGTGCTGATTTAAAAATGGCAATTTTGCAGGATGCGCTTGATAATAAATTCTCCGACATTAAGCATGATATCTATATTCTTGATGGAAGAGGGAATATTGTTGCAACAAACGACCATGATAATAACGGTTATCAAGATATTGTAAAAAATCTCCCGAAAGAAAGACAATACCAGACGCCTGTTCTTTTTTCAAAGGTCAAAAATCAACCGCTGGCATACTTTCAGCTTGAAAATCCCGAGTGGACAATAATTGTAAAAACAACTCCGGTTGTTACAAAAAAAACAATTGATATGGCAAGATTCAGAATTATTCTCTCTCTTGTTTTGGCTGCCCTGTTTATCTTTGCAATAGTAGGAATTTATACGTATTATCTGTATTTAAACATAAGACAGCTTTTTAAAGGAATAATCGCCATATCAAAAGGAAGCTACAACAGAAAAATCCGCCTTTTAAAAAGCGTCTTTACACCGCATGAGATAGTTTTTCTTGAGAAAGAATTTAACTATATGACAAAAAAAGTTGCAGGCTCTTATGCGGAATTATCCGAAAAGAATTTGGAATTAAAGCGTCTGGATGAATTCAGAGGCAGTCTTATTTCTGCGGTAAGCCACGAATTCAGAACGCCATTGACAAGTATTATAGGCTATTCTAGCCGCCTTTTAAGGTCTGATATTGAAATAGACGAGTCCACAAAAACTAAAAGTTTAAAGGTTATAAAGCAGCAGGCTCAAAGACTTTCAAGAATGGTGGATGATCTTCTTGTTGTTCCTGATATTGAAAGTTTTAAGCTGCAGCTGAACACAGAAAAGCTAGATTTGGCAAAGCTTCTGGAGTTGTCTGTCACTTATGCAAATTCGAATGATACAAAGTTTGAAATCAATATGGCGCAAGACTTAATTCCCGTTGAAGCGGATAAAGACAGACTTATTCAGGTTCTTGTGAATCTTTGTGATAATGCAATAAAATACAACAAAGACGGTGCGCCGATAGTTATATCCGCTGCAAATGTTGAAGGAAAGCCCTGTTTTTCAATTTTAAACAAGGCGGATATTATTCCAAAAGAGATGATAAAAAAACTTTATGATAAGTTTGTAAGGATTGATTCGGAGCTTACAAAAACAACGCGCGGAACCGGGCTTGGGCTTTATATCGTAAAAGGGCTTTGTGAAGCTATGAATATTACAATTGATATTACAAGTACTGAAGCAGGTTTTGAGGTGGTTCTTGTGTTTAATAATGCACCGAAGGCAAAGGAAAATCCGTTTGATTTTGATATGGATACCGCTGAAGAGCTCAATGAAGCCAAAAGCGAAATGGTAAACACTCTGTTTTCTTGAAAAACAGGTTTTCGGGCGCAAAAATTATGACAGATTTTTATATGGAAAAATGTATAGAAATTGCAAACAAATCAGGCATGGATATTCCTGTCGGATGTGCTGTTGTAAAAGATGGGGAAATTATTGCGCTTTGTCATAATAAAAAGGAAGCGGCAAATTCCGTTTCAGCCCATGCGGAAATTTTAGCTTTGAATGAAGCGGCAAAAGTTTTGGGAAGCTGGCGTTTAGAAGGGTGTGATTTGTATGTCACGCTTGAACCATGCCCGATGTGCGCCTGGGCTGTTTTAAATTCAAGGATTAAAAATGTCTATTTCGGTGCAAGCGATACAAAATACGGGGCTTTTGGCGGGGCATTAAACCTTTCTCGATACAGTGATTTTAAAATAAACATTTTTAGCGGTATTATGGAAAAAGAATGCGAAGATTTGCTTCAAAAATATTTTAAAACCGTAAGAAAACAGGAAAAATGATTGAAACAAAAGAAAATTTAAAAGCCGGTGCGGCAGGTTCTCTGAAGACAGAACTTGACAGGCTTGCAGAAAAATACGAAACAAAAGATTTTATAAAAGACGATCCTGTGCAATTCGTTCATATTTTTAAAGACAAAAGAGACATTGAGCTTGCAGGTTTTCTTGCTGCCCTTTTTGCATTCGGCAAAAGGGAAGTTTTTATTAAAAAACTAAATGCTCTTTTTAATTTAATGGAGATGAAACCTTATGAATTTGCGGCAAATTTTGACAGTGAAAAGATTTTAGACGGGTTTAACTATCGTTTTATTAAAGAGTGTGATATTGCCGCATTCCTTTTTGCGTACAGAAAGCTTATAACAAAAGATAAAATGAGCCTTGAAGAGTTATTTAATGAAGGATATAAGAAAACGGGCGATATATTCGGGTGTTTTCAATTTGTGTGCGATTATTTTTATGAAAACGCACTAAAAGATGGCAAAGTTTGTGATTATCCGGGGTATAAATTCATGCTCTCAAACCCGAAAAATAAGGGAGCAATGAAGAGGATGAATATGTTCTTAAGGTGGATGATAAGAAAGAATTCACCTGTAGATGTAGGTATATGGAACTTTTTGGCTCCGTCTGAATTATTTATTCCGCTTGATGTTCATGTTGGCAATATTTCGCGTTCACTGGGTTTATTAAATAGGAAACAGAATGATTCAAAATCTGTTTTTGAACTTACTCGAAAATTAAAAGAATTCAACCCGATTGACCCCGTTAAATACGACTTTGCACTGTTTGGATACGGTGTGAATAATAAAAACGGGTAGGGTGAGAAAGGTTTTGTTTCCCTCACAAATCCATTATGAAGTACCCTTGAGACAATTTTTGGAGTAAAAATTGTAAAAACCCTTTTTTGTATTAAAATTATATTGTACCTTTAAAATCCGATTACCAGAGGCATGGCGCATACTTTCAGTTTGTTTGGCGGGTTTATGCGGTATAAAATACGGAAAGTTCAATGAAATATTCTAAATATTCAACGGTTATAATAGGTTCAGGCGCTGCAGGCTTGTATTTGGCGCTTTGTGCCGCAAGAAACAAAAATTTAAAAGACGGAATTCTTGTTGTAACAAAATCTGCCTTAAATGAATGTAATTCAAGGCTGGCGCAGGGCGGTATCGTATCTGTCATGCCTGAAATTAATAAAAACGATAACGTTACATCCCATGTTATGGATACAATTAAGGCAGGCTGCGGTCTTAATGATTTTAATGTTGCAAGATTTATTTCGGAAAATTCTTCCTTTGTTATTGAAGATTTAATCAGCCTCGGGGTGGAATTTGACAGAAACAAAGACGGAAACCTTGCATTTACGCTTGAAGCGGCCCATTCAATGCCAAGAATTCTCCATGCGGGCGGGGATTCAACAGGAAAAGTTATTGAAGATAAACTGGCGGAACTTGTTCGAAAATCCGATTCAATCGAGGTTTATGAAGGGACAATTGCGGTCGAGCTTCTTTGTGACAACGGAAAAGTTTGCCGAGGTGTTTTAATTTACAATCCGAACACCGATTCTTACGAGGCTATTTATTCAAATGCCGTTGTGCTTGCAACAGGCGGCGTTGGGCAAGTGTATGAATATACGACAAACCCCGATGTTGCAACGGCAGACGGGGTTGCACTTGCATACCTTGCAGGGGCCGAGATGTCCGATATGGAATTTGTCCAGTTTCACCCGACGGCGCTCAAAACTCCTGTCGGTGCAAAGAATATGCCATTAATCTCAGAGGCTGTTCGGGGCGAAGGTGCAAAACTTTTGAATATAAATAAAGAGCCTTTTATGCATAAATACCACCAAAAAGCGGAGCTTGCACCGAGAGATGTTGTTGCAAGGGCTATTTTTCATGAGATGGAGCGCACGAATTCAAAAAATGTATTTTTGGATATTTCTCCGATCGGGCTTGAAAGATTTAAAAAAAGATTTCCTTCAATTACTTCAATTTGTACTGAATGCGGAATAGAACTTGAAAAGAATCTTATTCCGGTATCACCTGCCGCACACTATTTTATGGGCGGTGTGAAGGTAAATTTGAATATGGAAACATCTATTGAAAACCTTTATGCAATAGGCGAGGTTTCAAGAACAGGGCTTCACGGGGCAAACAGGCTGGCCTCAAACTCACTTCTGGAGTGTGTTGTTTGTGCGCATAAGCTTGCCGAAATCCTTGCACACAGAAATCTTGATGCGCCGAAGAGTTTTGACGGCAATGTTAAATCTATTCTGGAATTGTATGATGCCGATATTTTAAATGATATCATCGAAACAGGCATCTTAAGGCGCATGTTGAAAAAAGCAATGTGGGAAAATGCGGGCATTGTGCGTTCTGAAGCGGGGCTTTCAAATGCGCTCCGTGTGCTTGATGATATTCAATTAATTACAAGAAATTCCAGAGTTTATGCTTCAAAGGAGGGGTATGAACTTAGAAATTCGTTAATTACGGCAAAATTAATTGCAGAGGCAGCCTTAAACAGAAAAAATTCCATCGGTGCACATTTTAGGGAAGATGTTTCAGAGGTTTTACCCCGGATTGAAAGCAGGATTGCAGAAGTTTCAAGAATATAGACAAGAGAAGAGAAGATGGCTAAATTTTTATTGAATGATTTTATGATAAAAGACCACATTGTGTCTGCACTTAAAGAAGATGTGGGCTATGGGGATATTTCAACGGATTTTATTTGTGCCGATATTGATAAAAATAAAAGGTTTGAAATCTTTTTAAGAACCCGTGAGGAAGGGATTTTATGCGGCTGCGACCCTTTCAGGCTTGTATTTGAAATTCTTGCAAAAGATGATGTTAAGATTGAATTTTATAAAGAAGACGGCGACAAAATCACTCCGAGTGAGCCTGTGGCAAAGATTGTCGGATACCCGAGATATGTTTTAACGGGCGAAAGACTTGCATTAAATTATATTCAAAGAATGTCAGGCATCGCAACTTTTACAAAGAAGTTTCAGGATATCGCCGAACCGTATGGCGCAAGAGTTGTTGATACAAGGAAAAACACGCCTAATTTCAGGCTTTTTGAAAAATATGCCGTAAAAGTTGGCGGCGGGCATTTGCACAGATTTAATCTTTGCGATTGCGTAATGTTGAAAGACAATCATATCGCACTTATGGGCGGCTCAATCGAAGATGCCGTAAAGAAGGTTCGCAGTAATATCTCACATGCGCATAAGATTGAGGTTGAATGCGATACCTTTGAACAGGTTCAAAAATGCTTAAATGCAGGTGCGGACATTATTATGCTTGATAATATGAGCATTGATGAAATTAAAAAATGCATAAGCCTTATTAATAAGAAGGCAATTGTTGAAGTGAGCGGCAATGTGAACATGAAAAACCTTGAAGAAATTGCAAAAACAGGTGTTGATATAATTTCAACCAGCGCCATTGTTGCAAAAGCCCCCACGCTTGATTTAGGCTTTGATTATATAGGATAGAAACTCATACCAAATTTGAGTTTTTAAGTGTGTCACCGCTTTTTTCGGGTGTATTTTATTTATCGATCAAATCTTTCAATTTATATGCTGCCGTTAAAAGCGGGTCAATTGTTGATGAGAAGGCAGGTGAATAGGTCAAATCAAGGTGCAGAAATTCACTCACGGTTAAATTTGCCCTAAGGGCTGATGTTATTGTGTAAATCCTTTTGTCTGCGTCACCTGCGCCAACTGCCTGTGCGCCCAAAAGTTCGCCTGTTCTTTTGTCTGCAACAACTTTTATTGTAATATTGTTTGACCCCGGCATATAACCTGCCTTGTCTCTTTTTGTAATGGTGGCTGAAATCGGCTCTATATTTGCATGTTGGGCATATCTTTTTGCTGCGGTTTCGGTAAGACCTGTTGTCGACATTGAAAAATTAAAATATTTTGTAACAGCAGAGCCTAAAATTCCTTCGAAAGCTTCATATACTCCGTTTTCATCCGTGTTTACGTTAATGCCGACAACGCGTCCCTGTTTATTTGCAATCGTCCCGAGTGCTGCATAAAGAGGTTTTCTTGTAATCAGGCAGGTTTCTTCCGTGCAATCTCCTGCGGCCCAAATGTGCGGTATATTTGTGCGCATTCTGTTATCAACTTTTATGGCGCCCGTTATACCTATTTCTATTCCTGCTTCCCTTGCAAGTTCCACATTTGGTACAACGCCTGCTGCTATAACACAAAAATCCGCATGCAGGGTTTTGCCGTTTTTGGTTACAACCCCTTCGAATTCTTCCTTTCCGAGGAATTCGACAATTTCATCCTCCATAATGAAATGCACCTGTTTACCGTCTTTTTGGATAATGTGTTCTCTTATTATCGCGCTTATTTCAGGGTCAAACTGGGTCATAATTTCTCTGCCGCGCTCTATTATTGTGACATTCAGTCCGTTTTTTACAAAACCTTCCAAAAGTTCAATCGCAATATAGCCTGCACCAAGCATTATAACGTTTTTTGACTGCCCCATCTTTTCTTTGATTTTTATCCCATCTTCTAAAACCTTTAAGTGAAAAATGTTTTTGAGGTTTATATTTTTAATTTTTGGAGTGTAGGGTTTTGAACCTATGCAAAGCACAAGCTCGTCATAACTTACTTTTTTGCTTTCATCTCCAGCATTTAAAATTACTGTTTTCTCGTTTGGGAGAATTTTTGTACATTTATGGTTTAAAAATATATTTATTCCCTGTTTTTCAAAATCTTCAGGTTTTCTTATAATTAAATTTTCCGCAGAAGGTACCGAGCCTTCGATATAGTATGGCATTCCGCAGGCAGAATAAGACACTATGTTTTCCATTGTGTAAAGTTCTATTTTATGTTCGGGATTTACCCTTTTTGCTTTGGCTGCGGTCTTTGGGCCTGCCGCACAGCCGCCTATTATAACAATTTTTTTCATGGTAATATCAGGATAAACAGGGAGAATGAACTTTGCATTTGACAGGCGGGCAGTTTAAAGGACGACATATAGCTACTCCTATAGGGTATGAAAACCCCGTAAAACCTACGCTGTCAAAAGTTCGAGAAAGTGTATTTAATATTCTGAACTCTTATTTTATGCAAAAAGGATTAAACGGGGATGTTTTTTGTGAGCTCTCCTTTTTGGATATGTTTACAGGCTCAGGCATAATGGCGCTTGAAGCTTATTCCAGGGGGTTTAAAAAAGTTGTTGCGATTGAAAAACAGCCTTCCGTTTTTGCTGCCGTTAAGAAGATATACAGAGAATTTAGTGCTGATATTTCTTTACTCAGGGGAGACAGCACAAAATTGGCCGGAAAATTTTGCACAACCGAGAATGAGAAGTTTGATGTAATTTATATTGATCCGCCATGGGATTTTGACTATTTGCCAATTGTTGAGGCGGCTTTAAATTGTCTTTCAAAAAATGGAGTTATTATAACGGAATGCAATAAAAAAGGGGCAAATCAAAGATACCGATTTAACGGCACAGAGATATTACCCTTTAGAGAAAAGATTTATGGTCGTTGCAAATTGGATTTTATAAAACTGCCCTGATACTGTTCTGCTTGCCTAAAATAAGTTTATTTTGAAGTTTATTCGGGCAGATATTATGATTCTTTTTCAATTTCCTTATCGGCAGATGTTTCGTAAAAAATACTCATCCCTTTTGCCGTGTGTTTTGGAAAATTATCCTTCATTTCATCAATTTCTTCTTCAATGCCAAAGGCTGCAATTTCCTGATTTGT
Organism: uncultured Vampirovibrio sp.; assembly: GCA_910578465.1. Classification (GTDB taxonomy): domain Bacteria; phylum Cyanobacteriota; class Vampirovibrionia; order Gastranaerophilales; family Gastranaerophilaceae; genus MGBC122484. The sequence continues at coordinate 462,919 of CAJTPW010000001.1, forward strand.
TACTTTGCCGTCCCCGTTTTTATCAATTTCCGAGAAGTTATTTAAAACGGTTTCAAGAAGGGTAGAGGATGAACCGTAAGATGTATAGCAAAGTTCGCACAGCTGCTGATACGTAAGTCCGCCTGATGACATATTGTTTGTATAAGCTTGAAGTTCATCTTTTGAAATTATGCCGTCCCCGTCTTTATCTATTTTTCCGAAATTTGTTGAAAGATAGTTTGTAAATGCGTAATTTAATTGGCTTTTATCTACATCTTTTGAAGGGTTTGTTATGTTTTCAAGGCTTAATCCCTTTCCGTCAACCCCTGTCATTAAATATGCATAGTTGCTTATAAGGCCGTTAATTGCCTGTGTAAAAAGGGAGGCGCCGTTTAATCTGTTTGCCATTTTAAAATTTCCTAAAATCTAACCTGATTTAAGTTTAATGATTTTTTCAAAAAAACAACACCTTTAAATGAATGAGTCTCCTTTTACGTTGTTTTAAGCGCAATAAAGAGACTCATTTTTATGAATAAAATTTATTACAGATTAGCAAACCTTGTATTGAAATCGGTTTCTTGTTCAAAGTTGTAAGCCGCTCTTAATAATGGCTCTTCCTGTAAAATTTGTGAAATTAATTGCATGCCGACAGGCATACCGTCCTTGTCAAAACCTGCAGGAATGCTGATTGCAGGAGCGCCGATGAGGTTTGCACAAATTGTTCCGATATCCGTTAAATACATTGCAAGCGGGTCTTCGTTTCTTGAGCCGATGTCAAATGCGGTTGTGGGGCATGTGGGGCTTACTAAAACATCCACTTCTTTAAAGATTCTGTCAAAATCTTCTTTAATTAAGCGCCTTAATTGCTGTGCCTTTTTGTAATATGCGTCGTAATAGCCGCTTGAAAGAGCATATGTGCCAAGCATTATACGTCTTTTAACTTCGTCGCCGAAACCTTCTTTTCTTGTCTTTGTATACATTTCCATAAGGTTTTTGGCTTCCGATGTTCTGTATCCGTATTTAACACCATCGAAACGGGCAAGGTTGGAGCTTGCTTCTGCTGTTGCAATGATGTAGTAAACGCCGATAGAGTGTTTCAATAAAGGCAAAGACACTTCTTTAACGGTTGCGCCAAGCTTTTCATAAATCTTTACGGCATCTTCAATCGCCCTTTTAACGTCATCATTAACGCCTTCCGCCATTAATTCTTTGATAACGCCGAATTTTAAGTCTTTAATGTCGTTTTTGAATGTTTTTGAAATATCCCCTGCAGGCATATTTAAAGATGTTGAATCTTTTTCATCGTATCCTGCAATTGTTTCGTATAAATCTACAATATCTTCAACACATCTTCCAAACGGGCCAATCTGGTCCAGAGAGGAAGCAAATGCGATAAGACCGTATCTTGAAACTCTTCCGTATGTGGGTTTAAACCCTGAAATGCCGCAAAAACTTGCAGGAAGCCTGATAGAACCCCCCGTATCGGAACCGAGAGCCACTGCGGATTCAAGTGCTGCAACAGATGCTGCCGAACCGCCTGAAGAGCCTCCGGGGACTTTGTTCAGATTATAAGGGTTATGGACTTTACCGAATGCAGAATTTTCGTTTGATGAGCCCATTGCAAATTCGTCCAAATTTGCTTTCCCGATAACTGGAACAAAGCTTTCTGCAAGCTTTTTGCTTACCGTTGCATTATACGGTGATGTAAAATTTTCCAAAATTTTACTTGATGCGGTTGTTTTATATCCTTTTAAATTTATATTGTCTTTAAGAGCAAGCGGAATACCTGCCATTTTAGGGAGTTCTTCACCTGCGGCAATTTTTTTATCCACTTCATTTGCGACATTTAGCGCATATTCTTTTGTGAGCGAATTAAATGCGCCGATTTTTTCTTCAACATCATCTACTCTTTTATATGTTTCATTAACAAGTTCCACAGCTGAAACTTCTTTTGCAAGAAGCGCTTTTCTCATCTCAACTGCTGTCTTTTTCAATAGTTCCATTTTTTTAAAAACTCCATATAAATTATTTGGTGTAAAATCATTTTATGTCAAACAAAATCAAAGGTAAATACGGGGAAGATTTAGCCGTAAATTATCTTATCAAAAACGGTTATGCAATAGTTGAGAGGAATTACCGTTTTTCAAGATACGGAGAAGTTGATATTATCGCCCTTGATAAAGACGTACTGTGTTTTGTTGAGGTTAAAACCCGCACATCAAATGCTTTTGGAACGGCTCTTGAAGCTGTTACAAAACAAAAGCTTGATAAAATAAGAAAATGCGCCCTCTTTTATATTCAAAATTCAAAATGCAGGTTCAAAAGATACAGAATTGATGCTGTATCCGTTTTTTTATCGGGAGATATCGGTAAAAAGGAACCTGAAATTAATCATATAAAAGATATAGAATTCTAGGATTTGTTTAATATGCATGGCGCTTAAAATGTATGTTGCACATGCGCAAAAAAAGTTATTCACAAGCCTTATATAAAAACCATGATAGTTCTACCAAAAATCAGTTTTTTAAACAAATATGCACAAAAATTACAAAAAAATGAGACGGCAAATGCTGATTCTCAACATAAAGCTGCTCGTCCGGCCGACTTGGCCCATATATATATATACGATGTTTTGAAGAATAACACTGCATTTAAGGGTGCAAATTTTGGGGCTAATCTTGCTCCGCTTTCAAAAGACACCGTATCATTCGGGGCTGCTTCTCAGAAAAAAGGCGCTCAGGTAAAGTCTGCAAAACAAACAAGGGCTGAAAAGGACGCGGCGGTCGGAAAAGTTCGAAAACCTACAAAAACAAGGCAGAATAAAAGACTGGATAATACGCGCAGAACCAGCATACACCTTGCAGAAAGCGTTCGAGGGGAAGTTGATTTTGCATATAAAAGACTTAAAAACGACATATCTTCGATTTTTGGAATGCGTGTTCTGGATGCGGATGATGAAAATTTCGATTTTACATATGATTCCGAGCTGCTAAGCAATATTTCCAATGAAAAACCTGTTCTTGCAATAATTTCCAGAAAAAAGAGCTCAAAATCCCTTGCGGAAAAAATGGGACATATGCTGATATCCTCCAAAAAGGATGCGATAGAAAGAATCCACGATATTGTGGGGGTTAGAATTCTTGTTTCAAATTCCGATAAAAAATCGGGCGAATATGTTGCAGATAAGCTTTTTAAGGCTGTAAAGAACGGATGGATTAAAATATCCGAGATTGAAATATACAGAAACCCTGTTTTAAATCCTCCCGAAAAATATGACTATATAAGCGAAAAAAGGCTTGATGAAATTGCTGCGGTTGCAAAGAAGAAGGCTAAACAATTCAGCTATTCGACGAGTAAGACCGATTTTGGCTACAGTGCCGTACATATCGGGGTAGATTTACCTGGAGGTATTAAAGGCGAAATACAGATTTTAAGCCCGAAGGTTGCTGCATTTAAAGAAATAGAGGATATTTGCTACAAGGGACTCAGCGGCAAGGGACTCCCGACGGGGTACGGGAAGCTCAGACAGGCATTTGCAAAAATTGATCCTGAAATCAATAAAGACGGATATGACGAATTTGCCGCATATACAAGGCAGGCGTATGCATACGAAAGAACAAAACGTTCCAAAGATAAAGGCCCGTTTCTTTCGCTTCCGGAAGGTTCAAAAATTCCGCCGCGGCTTGATTTTAACAATATTGCCAAAATGAAGGAAGAAATTGACAGCGCAAGAAGAGAAAAAGTAGTACGCAGAATGGCGGAAGAAGCGGAAAAACTTCTTGGTGATATCAGTGTGAAAATGCAATAGCCGTTCTTCAATTTTTGCTTGAATATTCCTTGTTTTTGTAGTAGAAAGTTTATTGTACTTAGTTCACAAAAGTAAGGAATTAATAATGGTTAAAAAACTTATCACAGAAGACACTAGAATGTTCTTAACCGGAAATGAAACCATTGCCTACGCTGCAAACGCTGCTGAAGCAGAGTTTATGTACGGTTATCCGATTACACCGCAGAATGAAATTATGCACACCTGGTGTAAATTGCTTCCAAAAACAGAAGCCGGTTTTCTTCAAACGGAAGATGAAATTTCAGCCGGTTTTTCTACTATTGGCGGTATTTTAGCAGGTAAAAGAGCTTTCACTGCAACGGCAGGCCCCGGGAACGTTATCATGCAGGATGCACAGAGCATGGCTGAAATGATGAGAATACCTTTTGTTTGCGCCGTTATGCAAAGAGGTGGCCCGTCAACAGCTACGGTTATTTATGCTCAACAGGAAACAAGACTTACATGCTTTGGCGGAAACGGTGAAGGTTTCAGAATTGTTTATTCAACAGCAGGCCACCAGGATTTATACGATTATATGATTAAATCTTTCAATACGGCTTGGAAATACAGATTCCCTACTTTCATGCTTGCTGACGGTTATCAGGGCAAAATGAGAGAGCCTGTTACACTTTATGATCCTGCTTCACGCGGTATTAAAATGGAACCGACTCCTGCAATTTTAAGAGCCCCCGGTAAAATTGACGTGGATAGAAAAGCAAACCACATCAGAAATACATTTAACCTTGAAGAAGAGCTTATGGAAGTTCTCGATTCTTACCAGGCAGAATTTGACAGAATTTCTCCTGAAATTGAAGAATACCTTGAATATAAAGCAGAAGATGCTGAAGTTCTTATCATTGCTCACGGTATTGTTGCACGTTCCGCAATGACTGCCGTTGATGAATTAAGAGCAAAAGGCGTTAAAGCAGGTTTATTCAGACCTATTACCTTAAGACCGCTTGCCGTTAAGCCTTTAAGAGCTGCGGTTCAAAGAGCAAAACAAGTATTGTTCACTGAATCTGCAAACGGACAGCTTGCTCAAATGGTATTGGAAAAACTTTACGGATTAACAACACCTTATTCAACATTATTTAAAATGGGTGTTGGTGTTACAGGGGACGATATCGTTCACAAAGTTGAAGAAATGGTTAAAACTCCTGCAACCGTGTAAAATTGCTTGACCGCGCTTCGGGTAAAACCTTATAGTATAAACTTTAAGTGCGGATATAAAAAGCAAAACTTATGACAAAAAAGTAAAAAGAAATAAGAGGATAAATAAATGATTCAAACACTAGATGTTAATCCGGATTTAGCGAAGGCTCAAAACGCCGAAGCAGGCGCCAGCAAATTCTGCCCCGGTTGTGGTCATGGTATGATTTTAAAAACTCTTGCCCACACTCTTGATGATTTAAATCTTCAGGAAAAAGCAGTATTTGGCTGCGACATTGGCTGTTCGCTTCTATCCTGGAACTATATGAACGTTGACTCCGTTCAGACTCACCACGGAAGAACGACACCTGTTATCTACGGTGTAACCCGTGCAAACCCCGGAACAATCGGTATTGCTTATATGGGCGATGGCGGCGGTCTTGCAATCGGTTCTCAGCACCTTGTAAACGCTGCGGTTCGCGGTGAAAATATGTTGATTGTTCTTGCAAACAACACAAACTACGGTATGACAGGCGGACAAATGGCTCCGACTACCATGCCGGGACAAAAAACAGAGACAACTCCTTACGGAAGAGACTGCGAAGTGACGGGTAAACCTGCTAAAGGTGCCGAAATGGTTGCTTCAATTGTTGATCCTAACAAGGCATTTGTTGCAAGAGCTTCAGTTTCAAACTTAAGAAGCCTGAAGAAAACCTTTACAAAAGCGCTTAAAAACGTTGAAAAAGGCGGTTTCTCATTTGTTGAAGTTCTTTCAATTTGTCCGTTGAACTGGAGAACAAATAACGAAGGCACTTGGGACAGACTTAAAACCATGGAAGAATTCTTCGAAGTTAAAGAGTTTGTTCAAAGAGAAGGATTGGAGTAAAAATTATGGCAAGAACAAGAATAGTATTAGCCGGTGAAGGCGGACAGGGCGTTCAATCTATCGCTAAAATCCTCGTTGAAGCAGGCTATGAAGCAGGTAAAGAAATCCTATACATACCGAATTTCGGTGTAGAACAAAGAGGCGGTGTATCAATCGCTTTCTGTCAGGTTGCCGATGAAAAAATCGGCGAACCGAGATTTTCAAAAGGTGATATCGTAATTATGCTTTCAGACAGAGCAATTGACAGATGCTCCTGCTATGTAAACGAAAATTCAACGGTAATTTACGATTCATCAGTTTGTGAAACAAAACCGACCTGCAAAGCAAAAGAAATCATCGCGGTTGAAGCAAACAAAATCGCAAACGAACAATTAAGCGCCAGAGTATTTAACATTATCGTTCTCGGCGTATTATTAAGCGCAACAAATGTTCTTAAACTGGACGATATTAAGAACGCAATGGAAATGGCGCTTGGCAAGAAATTTGATGCTAAGCCCGAACTTCGCGAACTTAACTACAAGGCGCTTGAAATGGGTATGAATATGATACAGAAAGCGAGTGTATAATGACAACAGTTAAACATCAAGGCTTTAAAGTTGAAAACGTAGCTAAGGGAAAAGCAGACTGGTATTGCTTTACAGACCTTTGCAAGGGCTGCGGCCTCTGTATCGTTAAGTGCCCTAAAAAGTGCTTAAAATGGTCTAAAGAAGTTGGTATATACCAAACTCCTGCTGTTGAACCAAATCCTGAAGAATGTATTGCATGCGGAACATGTGCACTTGTTTGCCCGGATTCAGCTATTAAGGTTCAAAAGAAATAAGTCTCTTTGCGTTTTATAAATTATTATAAAAGCGTAAAATATGGCTAATAAGTTTAAAACCCCTGAAGTAATCTTCAGGGGTTTAATTTTTTGTTTATAAAGTTTCACCGGCTGCTTATCTTATTTTAAAAACAGGCTTTAAGCTTTTCCACTACGGGGTTTTGGTTCTTCTTTTTTTGTTTTGTTTCCCGCCTTGTCAAAAAACCAGACTGTGGGTTTCTCGCCGTTATAAGATTCTTCCTGAAGCATAATTTTTCCGTCTTTAAATCTCGAAACAAATTTTGCTATGCCGTCCCCCTGTACGATTTCAAGATATACAGGCTGTCCTTTGCGGCTTACTTCCGTAACGGAATTTAAGAACTTTTCACACTCATGAACAGGCAGCTGCTTTACTGTTTCAGGGTCCAGTTCGCTGCCTTGTATGTTTGTCCTGATTACAACTTCTTCACCCTGTTTTACGGGAATTCTTGTCTCATAAAGTTTTCCATCTTTGAAAACACTTTTTCTTGTTGTTTCAACGTCTGCCGAATATTCATACATTATACTTTTGTTATCGGCCGTATTTATAATTTTTACCTCGGAGCCGTCTTCTCTTGTTGTGCTTCCTTCTTCATAAAGGCTTTCCACCTCTTTGATTGTTTGTGCCGCACTGTTAAGGATTTCATTAAGAGCTTTAATCTCATCTTCTCTGCTAATTGATTGTGCTGCAAGGGCTTGAGCCGCATTTGCTTTTGCAGCGGTTTCCATTGCCTGCATTATGTCAATATTGCGCGATGTTTCAGTTTGTTTTGAGGGCTCCGTTTGTGCTCTTTGACCGAAATGCGGATAATTATTGATATTGTTAATGCTAATTTTTGAAATCATTATATCTCCTTTGTGGTGTAAAAATTGAAAAAACTTAATTTTTCAATTTATTCAGATGGCGTATTATTAATATTATCAAATCAAAATAATATGTAAAGCCCCTGCTTAAAGGTGTTTAAAGGTTTTTATCTTTAAAGCTTTTAAAGGTTAACCCATAAAGGATGCAATATGCCCGTCTTCATCAAAATTGATTTTTGTTTCTATATGTCCTTTGCCGCTTTTATCCCCACTTGTGATTTCAAACATTTTCAATGTTTTACCGTCTTCGTAAGTTTGTATGATAATCTGTCTTGTTTCATTGTCATTGTTCTCCAGGGGGATTCTTACTTCATAAAGTTTTCCGTCCTTGAAGATGCTTTTTCTTGTCGGTTGTGCAAAATCAGAATATTCATACATCAGCTCTCTGTCGTTGTGTTCCATATCTACGATTTGGGTTCTTGAACCGTCTTTTCTTGTGCTTTCGCCCTTTTTATATAAATCTCCAACTTCGTTAATTACGGCTATTGAAGTGCTTACCACTTCGGGAAGGTTACTCACACTTATCTCTTCGGGAAAATCTTTTGCAGATATTGCCTTAAAGCTTTCTTCTTTGCCTGCTTGGCTAAGGGTAAAAGTATCTGCATTTATTTCTTTAATAGGGGCTGCTGTTCTTCCTGTATCCTGTTTGTTCCCTTTAAAATTTATGTTTAAGTTTTTAAAATTTACCATGCTTATTGGTGTAATCATCAGGTTTTCTCCTTTTTTTGTGTATCTTTATAAAAATCCTGATTTTTTATCTTTGCCAAAAGTTTTTTTAATAATCTCGTTTTGTTATAAAATTTTACATTTGAAATATAAAAAAATACCACCGTCCGTTAAGACAGAGGTATTTTTTTGGTTGGTTCTTCTTAAATTTTTTACGCGCTGAATGCTGATACAATTGGTGCAGATACATTGCTTTGGCCAAGTGTACTGTTAATGTAAACAAATGTCCAGGAGAACATAATGATTGTCATAATCAGCAAACCCGCAAGAAGAAAGTTGACCACTTTTGCTTCGCTCATAAAAACTCCGTTTTCTTGCGTTTTCAGGACTTAAAATATGGCAGGTGAAGAGAGAGGCGCCATTTTAATTCCTGATAAAGTAACCCTTTTGTTAAGTACTTTTTGCTAGTTGAAATTAACGCTGACTTTGAGATAATCTTTTGGCTGTTTGATTTCTAGCCCCAGCCAAGTTCTCTGCATCCTTCCGGAACCTGACCTTTGTTAAGATCAACGTTGTTTCCGAATGCGGATTGGTCAAAACGTGCTGCAACGCCTGTTGTGTCTTGCATGTCTTTTTCTCTGGCGTAGCTTGCGCCGCTAACTGAAGAAATACCTGATAAGCTGCCAAATTCGCTCATTTCTACTACTCCTTTGTTCTTTTTTGCAAATTTTTAATTTGCTCCTCGTACATATATAAAAACGATATACTTTTCCCTATTTCACAAAGGAAAAATTTTGTTACAAAGCTTAACAAAACTGATTTTTAATGAGCGGATAAGGCTTTTATATGGGTATTTATGCGGGTGTTTATATGGATTGTTTATGGGTTTTGTACAGGTTTTATATGGGTTTTATATGGGTTTTATATGGCGCGTTAATTTTCTTTTATTACCATTTCACAATTTTTACAATCGAAATTAAGCGGATATTTTTGTCCTTTTTCATCAACAAGAAAAAGTGCACCTGTTTCTTTGGGGCTGTTTTTCAGACACATATTAAGGGTGTATCTGATACAGTGCTTTGTGCGCATAAGTTCTGCCTTTTTAATGCTCATGGCGTTTTGTGCGTCTTTCGGGTTTTGTTGGCAGGTATTGGAAATGTGGTTTTTAAGCGGTTTTCTTCCATCTTCAAAAGATGTCTCTAAGACGCTGCAGCCGCATTTTTCATAAAAACTTTGAGCTGCCCTATTGTGTACATTTAGTCTGTAGTCACCTTCGTTTTTAGGAAATTTTGCAGGAGAGATTTGTTTTTGTCTTTCGGGCATATAGCTTTCAAGTCTTAAATTCATAAGGTTTTCAAGAATTTTTCTTCGAAGTTCGTTAATCTCGCTTTTTGGAAGAAAGTAAATTTCATCATCCGTAAATTCAACGCTGCTTGTATAAAAATCCGAACCCCCTGTTTTTTGAAGCGCTTCAGCCCATGCTTTTTTCTGGGCATCTTTGTTTTTAGCGGGCTCGTTTGCGTTAAATTCAAATCTTATTAGATATTCATCCTCATCCTGTGCTTCGATATATCCTTTGAATACTTTAAAATTTACACCAATCTGCCTTTTTGCCTTCAAGTTTTTCAGCGCGTTTTCAAATTTCGAGTCTTTATTCCTGAAGATTTCACAACCTATCTGAATTTTCGGCATAACATTCGGGTAGATTTTTTCTTCAATACACTGTCCATCTTTTTTTGCATACTCTTTTTTAACGGAATTTACAAGCAGGCCGCATAATTTTTCTTTCTCAACATAGCAAAGTCCGTCCTGCGGGTGGATTTCAACCCCTTTTCTTGCAGGTGAAATCGTGAAATAATTTTTGCCGACAAATTTTACCCGTCCTAAAAATTCACCTTTTGAATTCGGTGTATCAAAGTTCCAAATTCCTTTTTGTAAAACGGGGTTTTTATCCTTAAAGTTTGCGCCCGTTCTTTTGCCTGATAGAAAATAATCGCAAAAATCTCTGTTAAAACTTTTTGTTGGGTTTGGTTCAAATACTTTCCCTTCTTTTTTTTCAGGCAGGAAAATTTTTCCCGAAGAGCTTTTTTTAAGTCCTTTTTTTCTTAATATTTCATCAAGCGCCCGCCTGTAATAGAGTACGGTATTTTTTATGTAATTTGAATCTTTCAGCCTGCCTTCAATTTTAAATGATGTAACACCAATATCAATAAGTTCTTCAAGGCTATCCTTTGCCATAAAATCTTTTAAACTTAAAAGGTATTTATCTTTTGCAATTATCTTCCCTTTTTCATCAATAAGGCTGTATTTTTTTCTGCATGCCTGTGCGCATTCGCCTCTGTTTGCGCTTCTTTTACCTATTTTGTGGCTCAAATAACACTGCCCTGAGTATGAAACGCATAACGCGCCGTGAATAAAGGTTTCTATTTCAAGGTTTGTGTCGTGACAGATATTTTTAATTTGACTTAAAGACAATTCCCGCGCCAAAATTGCGCGCTCTATTCCAAGCTTTTCAAAAAACTTTACCTTTTCTTTTTCCCTGTTATCGCACTGTGTGCTTGCAATAAGCTTGATATCGGGCAGTTTGCCGTCATATGCGGCCTGTAAAATTCCAAAATCCTGAAAAATTATTCCGTCCGCCCGGATTTTATGTAGCTTTTTAATGAGTTCAATTGCTTCCAAAAGCTCGTTATCGGTTAAAATTGTGTTAGTTGTAACATAAATTTTTACATTAAATTTGTGTGCATAATTTATAATTTCTTTAATATCATCAAGGGAATTGCAGGCATTTTTCCTTGCCCCGAAGAGGTTTGCGCCTATATAAACACTGTCTGCACCAAAATCTATAGCCGTATATGCACATTCCTTATTTTGTGCGGGTGCCAAAAGCTCGAGTTTGCAGGCTTTTTTATTATTTTTTTGTTTCAGAAATTCTTTTTCCATATTATAAGAAGGTTACAAACTTGCACAATATAAAGTTTCTAATTAAAATAACATTATGTCAATTTTAGATTTTAAATCGGAAAACGAAGTGCTTTTTGACCCCGGTTTTTCTGCCTCTGTCGCAAGAGTTTCGGGGAATATTGAGTACATGTATTCGGCCTTTACAAGCATTATTTCTGTCAAACAGAAAAAGTTTCAGTTTTCAATTCTCTATCCTAAATTTTTAAAAGCCATAGAGGAAAATGTTGCTTTTTATCTTGGCTGTATGCTTTGGGGTGTGTATTTAAAATCAATTCAGGGTAAAGAAATCATAAACAACCCTTGTTTAAATACGGAATTTGATGATGAATCTTATTTTGAAGTAGATTTCTTGCTTCGTTTTGTAAAAGAAGGCTTAAACCGTGATGCGAAGTATTATTTAAACAAAACATACGTATCAAACCCTTTATATATAAAGATTTTGGAAAATTACAGAGAATTTTTAACTGCAAATAAAGGCTTTATTGGTGTTCAAAAAACTGACGATATCTGTATTCCGACTGCTTTGAAAACTCCATCAAAGGCAGATATTGAAGAGATTTATAACTGTATATATTCTGCGGTACAAAATGACGATGTTTCCGTATTGTTTAACGTTGCAGATAAAATTATTGCCTGATAAAATGCTTGGTTGCGGCATTTGAAAATAACGCTTATGTATAAAAAAAAGAAAAATAAAAAGTTTGAAATCGATATAAAAAATATGGGCGTTGATATTGATAAAAACGAATACAGGGAAATTGTATTATCTAACACAAACAGGCCTGATGTAATTTTTAATGTCAAAAAATATAAAAATAATACAAAATAAGCAGGTAAATTTTTGGAAGAAATGGTATACTAAACCTAAAACAAGACGGAGTTTATTTTTTGCAAAGTAAAAAGGAACAATTTGAAATATTATCAAAAGAGCTTCTTGGCAAATTGGCTGATGTGAGTGTTAATTCGGAGCTTTTCTTTCCGTTCGGGTACTTTATGCCGGAGGAGTTTGAAGAAAAATATTTCTACAAAGGCCTTGTAATGCGCACTATAACCATTCGAAACATGATTGTTATTGATAACTCTTTTAAAAAATTTCAAATCTTCCCCACCCATGATGTTATGAAAACATATATCGAAACGCAGAAAGAACTGCTTGCAGATTGGATTTCAGAGGCTTGCGAAGAATTTTATAAAATGTATGACTTCAAAGAGGATAAAAAGGCTGTAGAGCTTGAATTTGAGGACTTTAAAAAGATTATTTATCAAATCAGGGATGATATTAATAAGCTTTCAATGTCTGCGATAAAAGAAATCTGCAGTTCCGATGAGGCAAAAGCTCTTGATGGCGAATATACAGGGGCTGCAAGCGGTTTTAAAGATTTTATCCATAATACAATTTCAAACTTGTTTAAATAATTTTTATCCCAATTTTAAAACCATGCTGATTCTGTTTGTTGTTTTGTTTTCTCTTCTGTAAGAAAATAAAATGTCGTTATTTCTATATGTCTTAAAATGGCATATATCAACGGTTTTTACCCCTTCTTCCATTAGCTGCACGGCATTAATCTTTGCAAGATCGGGGAAAGATTTTGCACTGTCCGAATTTACAAGTAAGCTCCCGGTGAGCTTTCCTTCGGGAGTTTCTTTGAATTTGAAAAGCCCTTCCTGATTTTGAACAGTGTTTTTTAGCGCTTCATAAACCTCCATTCCCGATTCAAAGTCTTCTTGTCCTATGCAGGGGCCGATTACAGCAATTATATCTTTAGGATTTGAATTAAATTCTTTTTTCATAAGGGACACCCCTTTTCTTGAAATTGCGCCTGCAGTGCCTCTCCAGCCCGCGTGCAGTCCTGCTGCCGTATGGTTTTTGGGGTCATATAAAAGTACGGGTGTACAGTCTGCAAAATGCAAAACGGTTGCGGTATCTGCCTTGTGGAGAATTATTCCGTCCGTATCATTGAAAATTTCCGGTGGTTTGGATTTGTCCGTATCCTTATTCTCCTTATTTAAAGCGGGTTTTTCAGGGCAAATTACTATATTTGTACTGTGGGTTTGTTTTATTTTGAAAAAATTTTCCCGATTTGCGCCGATGTGGTTTAAAACCGTTTCCAGATTTGAATTTGCGGCATTTTCAAGTTTCGGGTCGTTTGTTTTTATGAAACTTTCTTTTGTTGTAAAAAAGTGTTGAAAATTTGGCTCAAATTCAATAAGTACGCTGCTTTTTAAGATTTTTTTGCCTTTTATATTATCAAAATAAAACATTCAAAATCCTTGTTTTGACTAGCTTTGCAGGTTTTCAAAAGTTTTAAGAAAGTTTGGGAATGAGGTTTCCACCCACTCGAAATCGTTAATACGACAGGGTTTTTTGCTTATTAATCCTGCAATATATCCCATCATTGCAATCCTGTGGTCATGGTAACAATCAACCTCGCAATTGCCTTCAAGAAGGCCGTTTCCGCCGTTTTTTCCATCAATTATAAAACCGTCATCAGTCGGTTCTATTTTTGCGCCGAATTTCTTCAATTCCCTTGCTACACTTGCTATTCGGTCAGATTCTTTATTCTTTAAATCGCTCGCATTTTTAATTACCGTTTTACCTTCGGCCTGTGTTGCCAAAAGTGCAATAATCGGAATTTCATCAATAAGTCTCGGGATGATTTCGCCTTCAATTTTTATTCCTTTGAGGTCGGGCGAATATTTAATTCTTATATCGCCGATTTCCTCGCCCGAAATTTCATTCCTTGAAAGTATTTCTATGTCTGCATTCATGGCTTTTAGTACGTCAATTATCCCTGTGCGCGTGGGATTTAGCCCTATTCCTTTTAAAATAAGGTCGGAATTTTTTATGGTTGCAGCGGCAACAAGCAGGAATGCCGCGGATGATATGTCGCCTGTTACCGTCAAATCCTTTGGTATCAATGGAGTATAGCTTATGGTAGAGCCAAAAAGATTGTCTTTCCTGAATATTTTAATGTTAGAGCCGAAAAATTTCAACATTCTTTCCGAATGGTCGCGCGAAAGATGGGGTTCAAGTACTGTTGTTGCGCTTTCTCGGGTTTGCGCCCCCGCTAAAAGCAAGGCAGACTTCACTTGAGCGGAAGCTATCGGGCTAATGTATTCAATTCCGTTAAGTTTTGCCTGTTCAATGGTGAGTGGAGCCTTGCCTTCATTGCTTTTTATCCTTGCTCCCATAGCGGAAAGCGGTTCTATAATTCTTTTCATCGGGCGTTTAGACAGGCTGACATCGCCCGTGAGGCGGCATTTGATGTTTTGTGCCGAAAGTAAACCCGTCATAAGCCGCATGGTTGTACCCGAATTGCCGCAATACAAATCCGAAACAGGCTCCTTATAAGCATTTTGGGCGTTAAGAAAAAGCGTATTTTCATTTAAAAATTCAATTTCACAGCCGAGTGCTTTTAAAATATCAAGCGTAGCAAGGCAATCGGCACTTTTTAGAAAGTTTGAAATTTTAATTTTTCCACGCGTTAAAGAACCTATGATAAGACTTCTGTGGGACACTGATTTATCAGGCGGCACAATGGTTTCACCTTTTAAAGGGGCCGAAAAGCCTTTTGTTGCAACAACTTTACGCATCTTCCGCAATTTTCCTTACAAAGTTTGGAACCGCAAAAACTCCTTTGTGTAATTCCGTGTTATAAAGTTTTGCAGTTTTTTCGATTTCTTTTGCGCGTTCAATGTCTTGAATTTCAGGCGCAGCAATGGTTTTAGCCTCCATAGTATAATCCGTGCAAAATGCCCAGCTCCAATATCCGCCGGGATAGGTTGGAATTGGCCCCGCATAAGGTTTTACGGTCTTAAATACCTTATGTAAAAGTCTGTACATCATCCTCATTTCTTTCGGGTTTGCAAACGGTGATTCTGATTGCGCCACAACGATTCCGCCGTCTTTAAGGCTTTCTTTGACATTTGTATAAAATTCTTCGGTGAAAAGGCCTTCGCCCGGGCCCATCGGGTCTGTCGAGTCGATTAAAACCACGTCATAACAGGCTTTTTTGTCTTTAATGTACTCGATAGCATCTTCTACAAAGATTTTTACCCCATTATCATCAAGCTTTCCCGCAATTGTGGGCAAAAATTGTTTGCTTGCCTCAATTACAAGGCCGTCAATCTCGCACAGTTCAACGTTTTTCACTGTTTTATGACGTAAAACTTCACGTACCGTGCCGCCATCTCCTCCTCCGATAACCAAAACGCTTCCAGGACAAGGGTGAGAGCATAGCGGAATGTGCGAAATCATCTCATGGTAAAAGAATTCATCCTCAACGGTTGTCATCATGAGTCCGTCCAGTGTTAAAATATTTCCCAATCCTTTGGAGGAGAGGATTTCAACCTTTTGAAATTCGCTCTGTGCGCTGTATAAGGGTTTATCTTCGGTTTCAATTGCAATGCCGTAGCCGTTCGGGGTGATTTCTTTGTACATCTTTTTTCCTTCTAAACTCACTATTTGCAGGGTTTTTCACTAAAAAATCCTGTTTAAGAATTTTTGTAAAATTCGCCTAAAAATATTATACAAAAAAGTTAATTTTTTGGTATAATTTAGTAGAATTTCAGGAAAATTTAAATGAGAAACATAATTTTAAAATCCTTTGAAACCTTTATAGCACAGCCCCTTTCGCTTCTTAAAAATAAAATTATAAGAATTACAAATTTAAAAAGCGATTTTTTAAACTCAAATGCAATAAACGTGAGTCTTTTTGATGATACTGTGCAAATTGATGTTGTAAACTCCGAAAAAGCCTATAATCTGCTTTCTGCGGTAGTTTATAAAAGAAAAATGAATGAGTTAAGACAAGTTAATATTAATGAAAATCAAGCAAGCACAATTCTTAATTAGTTCTCCAAATTTAGCTCAATGTCCCGTTTTGGGGTTACCCGAGTTTGCTCTTTTGGGACGCTCAAATGTTGGAAAATCAAGCTTTATTAACGCCCTTGTAAATAATTCCAAGCTTGCAAAAACGTCCAATACCCCCGGAAAAACCAGGCTTATCAATCTTTTCCAGGTTATGACCGATAAAAAAGATTTTATTTTGGCGGATTTACCAGGTTACGGCTATGCAAAAGTCTCCAAAACAGAGCAGGACAGGTGGCAAAAGAGTCTTGAAGAGTATATTTTAAA
Source organism: uncultured Vampirovibrio sp. (assembly GCA_910578465.1). Taxonomy (GTDB): domain Bacteria; phylum Cyanobacteriota; class Vampirovibrionia; order Gastranaerophilales; family Gastranaerophilaceae; genus MGBC122484. Next base: position 479,228 of record CAJTPW010000001.1, read on the forward strand.
GCGCGATACGCTAAAATGCTGTATTCAATTTATTGATGCAAGGCATGAAATTCAAAAAAACGACATGCAAATGTTTGACTGGCTGAAAATCAACGGTATCAATTCTATTGCGGTTTTGAACAAATGCGATTATATTTCAAGAAACGAGGTTTTCAAGCGTCAAAAAGAAATCGAAAGACTTTTAAAAGTTCCCGTATATCCCTTTTCTTGCAAGGTTTTGGCTTATAAGGACGGGATTATAAAGTTTTTTGAAGAAAATATTTAATGTTTTGCCCATCCGAAAGCAAAATGCTAGAATGGTCCTATGGAATTTTTGAGCCCGCTTTCGGATATTTTTACTGATAAAAAAGAATTTGGCTCCCTGATAAGGCAGGCAAAGGATTGTCAGCTCAATTATTCGCTTTCAAAAATAAAAGAATTCAGTTTTTTGGATAATGAAGTTATTGACGAAGTTATGCCGAAAGGCACACCGGAGGCGCTTTTAAACAAACGCCGCAACATTAAAAATGTGCAAAAAAGAGTTTAGATATCAATTAAAATTAAGCAAGATTAATGAATTAAAGTTTTTGTCTCATCTGGATTGGCAAAATCTTATTTTAAAATCCCTAAGGCGTGCAAGGGTTAACTTTGCTTTGACCGAAGGATTTAACAAAGTGCCGAAAATTTCCTTTTCGCCCGCACTTCCGCTTTTTATAGAATCAAACTGTGAATTGTTGAATTTTATTACTGTAGAGCCTCTTTCGGAAAGTTTTTTAGAAGATTTCAAAACGGCTGCTCCCGATAATTTAAGAATTTTAAATTTAAAAAAGCTTGAGTGTGACGGCAGAAGAATGGTTTCTCTGGATAATTTAATCCAGTGGGCGCTTTATGAGGCTGAAATACCCAAAAACAACATAGTAAACAAAACGTTGGGTATTTCAAATTTTGAGGATTTAATATATACTGTAGAAAAATGTTTGTCTTCAAATGATTTATTCATAGAGAAGAAAACGAAAAAAGGTATTATAAAACAAGTCAATTACAGGAATTCTGTTAAAAGTGCCGAAGTTGTGGACGGTAAATTCAGATTTATTCTAAAAGCGGGTCAGGATGATACTTTGCCTGCTCTTCGTGCTGATGAGTTTTTGAAATATCTGTTTAATAAAGATGCAATATTTGAAATAAAAAGACTGTCTTTTTTTGATAAAAATATGGCAGAGATTTTATAAGAGGGCTTTTAAATTCGTATAAAACTTGCATAAAGCCCCGTTAAGGAAGAATTTATAAAGGAAAAAAGTTTATGACCAAGAAAATTGTAATATCCGAGAAAGATAATATCGGTGCGGTTTTAGAGGATAACAAAGTCAGTGAATTTTTCGTATCAAAGGGCGATGTTTTGCTGGGTGATGTTTATTTATCCGTCGTTGATAACATTCTGCCTTCAATTGATGCGGCGTTTGTGGATGTCGGAATGCCTGATAAAATGGGCTTTATTCATACGGATGACATTATGGGCAAGGGCCAGCTCAAAGATAAGGTAAAACCGAAACAAAAACTCATTGTTCAGGTTGTAAAAGAGCCGACAGGACATAAGGGCCCGAGAGTGACAACCGCTTTGAGTCTTCCAGGCAGATTTCTGGTACTTTTGCCCGAAGAAAAAGGGGTTAATGTATCAAGAAAAATTGTTTCAAGCAAAGAAAGGGCAAGGCTTAAATCGATTGTAAGCCTCCTGAAACCTGTGGGCGTGGGTGTTATCGTTCGTACGGAAGCCGAAAATCAGTCCGAGGCTGAAATTCAGGAAGATTTGGAAATTTTACTCGAAAAGTGGAATTCTATCGTAAATGCGGCAGACACTGCAAATCCGCCCTGTTTGCTTCATCGTGACCAAGAGCTTTTATATAAAATTATTCGTGAAGCATGTACTGAAGATGTGGATGAAATTATTGTGGACACTGCATTTGCGCTTCATCGTACAACACAGCTCCTTCAACATTGGAATATGAAGGTAAAAGTGACCATGCACAAAGGCACGGAGCCGCTTTTGGTTGCATCGGGCATAAATAAAGAAATCCAAAATGCACTGCAAACCAAGGTAAATCTTCCTCTGGGCGGATATCTTTTTATCCAGCAGACAGAGGCTTTAACGGTTGTGGATGTAAACTCGGGTAAATTCACGAGCTCTTCTTCACAGGCGGAAACGATTTTAAAAACAAATTTAGAGGCTGCAGATGAAATTGCAAGACAATTAAAGCTTAGAAACATAGGCGGCATGGTAATTATCGACTTTATCGATATGGTATCAAGAATGGATAAGCTTAAAGTTCTTGAATATTTTGAGCTTGCGCTTGAAAAGGATAAGGCAAAGCCTCAAATTGGCCAGCTGTCTGATTTAGGTCTTGTTGAGCTTACCCGTCACAGACAGGGGCAAAGCCTTTCTGAAATTTTTACCAAAAAGTGCGACAAATGCGGTGGTCAGGGCTTTGTTATCGAAGATTTAAAACTCTTAAATTCAAACGCTCAGGGCGAGCTTCGTGCAAAGATTAATAAAATTAAAGGTCCTTTCGGGGGCGGCTCTTTTAATAATAATCAGGGGCAAAACAACAACAATCAAGGGCAGGGACAGCAAAACGACCGCAACAGAAATAATTTCAAAAATAAAAACAAGAAATTTAACAGAAACGAAAACGGCCAGAATAATTTTGAAAACAGGCCCGAAAACAGGCAAAATATTCAAAACGATAATGCGATTGAAAATGAAAATCAACAAAATGTTTCCACTCCTCAAAACGTTGAACCCGCTTTAAATGAGGCACCAATAAATGCGCCTGCCGAAAATAAAACAGTTAAGGGCAAAAACACCCGGAGACAAAGGAGTGCCGAACAAAAAAGCGAAACCAAAAACACGGAAGAGCTTGTAAATAATATTGTTGATAATATTTTTGAAGAAAAGCCCGAAAATGCACAGCAAAGCGAAAATAAGGCAGATATAAAATCTGATGGGGAAGCTGAACAAAAACCCAAAAAGGTTTCAAGAAAAACAAAGAAAACAATGAAAAAAAATGAAGAAGCTGCAAAGGCTGAACTTGCAGTATCTCCCGTGGCGCACATTGATAATCCGAAACCTGCAAACGCGGCAGGGGCACAGGAAAATACCGAAAATAAAGAAGAAGAGGCTTCCGCCAAGCCCAAAAGACGCGGCAGAAAGCCTGCAGCAAAAACAAAAGCCGCTGCAAATACGGCTGAGGAGTAAGAAAAAATGTTTAGAAATGAAATGTTAAAACTTTTTCTTTTGATTTTAATTGCGCTTTTTGGCATAAACGCACAAGTTTTTGCCGAAAATCCTCCAATCCCCGATAGCGTGGAAATTCAATCCGAAAGCAATATTGACGCTTCGAACAAGGTGCAATTGAAAGCGCCAATCCATGAAGAATTGACGGAAGAAGAACGTCAAAAGGCGGAAGAAGAGGCAAAAATCAGAGAAGAACTTACTGAAGAGCAAAAACAGCTCGGTGAAGCAACGCCTTTAAGGGTTGAAGATAAGGATTTTGACCCAAATGCAAATGAAGAGCTTACAAAAACCGTTGTTCCAAATACAGGGCTTGAGTTAATAAAGCTGATTTCAATGTTTGGAAAGGTAATGCTGGGTGTTGTTATCGCATCTTTGCTTCTTTACTTTATTTTACTGTTTACGAAAAACTATTTTCACCCGCCTCTTCCATCACGCGGTGAAGAAGATTTTGATATCAGGGATTTGAATTCGCCAAAAAACACGGATGAGGCTTTAAAGTCTTTTCTTGACAGAACAGGCGAGTAATCAAATAAAAGTTAAAAACACCGACTGGATTGTCGGTGTTTTTGTTTGCTTAAAATTGCGCATTGCGTATAAAGAAAGGAATTAAAAGGGTTTCTTATGCAATAAGGGTTGTTTTTGCAGCCTCTTGAATCATTCTTAAATTTGGCTTTCCCTGTTTTTTCAAAAGGGCTTTAACTATTTTTGGCATTTGGCAGACAAAAGAATATTTTGATCTGTTAATTGAGCAAAGACTGCAGTTACAGCGGATTGACCAGCATTCATAAGCCTGCAGTGTCCAATTTTGTACAATAGAATCGGATATTTCGCCGTTTGTTTGCGGCAGAAAAATTTCAGAGTCTTTGTTCATATCTTTTATCTCCGCTAAAATCCTTCAATTATATTTTAGCCCTGTTTTTTGTGCTTTGTATCCATTAAATGCACTAAATATATGAGGACAAATTTTATGTTTCTGCTTTTTTGCTTCACACTGCGGTTTTAGGGGTATGATATAAATTCGGTTTTATTCTTTCACGACAAATTTTATGTATTTATAAATGTTTTCAAGCTTTTTCTTATCGTTTTCAAAAGTTTTAATTTCTTCAATAATTTCATCCAAAAGCTTCTCGTTTTCTTTAAAATGACTTACCTTAAAAAGCTCTTCGGGCGTGGTATTCAGTGCTTCTATAATTTTATCGAGGGTTTCTGCCGTGAGGAAATTTTCGCCGATTTCAATTCCTGCAAGCGTTCTTTGGGAGATATCGATTTTTTCTGCAAGCTCTTCCTGTGTAAGGCTAAGCTTTGTGCGCATTCTTTTTATTTTTAACCCGAGTCCCTTTTTAATGCCCATATTTTTTTACTCCGCCCTTATAAAACTTTAGATGTTAAATCTCATAAAAAGTTTTATTTAAGATGTATAGTCTCATATTATATTAATTTTTGTAAAGCTTGAATGAGGCTTAAACTCTATATTTATAAAAAAATGAGATTAAATTGCATAAATTTTGGCAATTTCTCCACACCCTAAATTTTTATTAGTGCATAAGGAGTTATTAAAAAAAGAAAAGGAGAAAAGATTATGGCATTATCAGTAGCAACAAACTTGGCAGCAGGAACTTTAGGCACAAACCCGACCAGGGCGGCAAAGAAGCTCAAAGACGGCGCTTCTGTTAAAGATATCGTTAGTGAATCGAGAGACAAATTTGTAAACAGGGCAAAAACCGCAGGCAAAGCAGCCGTTCTTCTTACAGGAACGGGTGCAGTAGGCGGACTTGCAGGCTTAGAGATAGGAGCAGCTGTAATTTCAAAACACCTTCCAAAATGTGTTTCAAATCTTGTTGAAAAAGCTGCAACAAGCAATGTGGTAAAAAGTGCCGCAAATATGCTTGCGGAAGGCCTTTCTGCTGCAGGCGGTGTTGTTAAGGCACACCCGATAGCTTGCGCTGTAATTCTTGCAGCAGGCACGGCGGGGCAGTTTATATTGAACGGCATTGTAAAAGACGGCGCTAAAAACGAAGGAAAAATTGAGCAAAAGTATGACGATATCCTTGATTTAAAAAACGCCGCAGCAAAAAATCTGGAATAGTTTTAATCATAAAATATTTAATTGATAAGCCGCCCTTTGTAATCGGGGCGGTTTTTAATTGCATTCTTGTTTTATCAGGGGCGTGTCCGCATTTTTTTAACTTTTTTTAACGTTTCTATTATTTCTTAGTATTTATGGTAATATATTAATTGTGGAAAATGTGGAAACAATGCATATTTGCACCTGAGGGGGTAATGAAAGATAGAATTTCACTTGTATTAATATTGTGTTTTTTATTAGCTTTTTTGGTAATTTTTCAAAACTATTTTGACACTTTTTGGGCTATCATCTTTCTGATTGCCTTCATGTCTCTTTATATGGCATATATGTATGTTGCCGTAAAGCATCAGAAGCGAAAACTAAGGAAAAATCCGCCCCCGTCGGAAACCTCATACAAGCCTTTTGTATCAATTATGGTGCCTTGCCATAACGAAGAAGATGTTATTGAAAAAACGGTTGAAAACATTCTGGAGTCTGATTATTCGACTTATGAAATTATCTTAATCGATGACAGGTCGTCCGATTCTACCCCTGAAATTATTAAAAAGCTTGAAGAAAAATTTGATAAGGTTAAAATCCTTCTAAGAAAAGAGGGGGATTTCCCGGGTAAATCCGCAGTTTTAAACGATGCGATGAAAATTGCAAAAGGGGATGCTGTTCTTGTGTTTGATGCGGATGCAAGGATTGAGCCCGATTTTATTAAAAAGCTTGTCGTTAAGCTTGAACCCAAAGATGTCGGCGCCGTGCAGGCAAGAAAAAATATTATAAATGCAAAACAGAATTTTCTTACCGCATGCCAGTATAACGAATATGTTATGGACACACACCTTCAAATCGGCAGAGACGCCGTGCGCGGTGCGGTTGAGCTTCGAGGAAACGGTGAAATTATTAAAAGAGAAGCGCTTGAAGATATTAACGGCTGGAACAACGAAACCATAACGGATGACCTTGATATGTCAACAAGGCTTCATATAAAAGGCTGGGATATTCGTTTCTGCCCCGAGGCTACGGTTTATGAAGAGGGAGTTATAACATTCCCTGCCCTTGTGCGCCAGAGAAGAAGATGGGTTGAAGGCTCCATCAGGCGTTATCTTGAATATGCAAAAGATATTATTTTCACAAAAGATATGACCCTTCGTGTAGGGTTTGATTTAATAGCCTATATTTCAGAATTTCTGCTTCCGTTCTGGCTTGTGGCAGAAATTTGTATTCAGGCATTCAGAACGGTTAAAGGGTATTCAAACGACATTTTATCATCCGTAATTCTGGTTGTATGTACGGCAATTTTCTTTGCATCAGGCCTTATCTACAGTCTTCGAAAATACAGCCACTACAGCTTTTTTAAGGCAATTTTCCATGCCATCATCACAGCAATTTATGTTGTAACCATCTGGTTTCCGATTGTTATGTTTATAATCTTAAAAATCGTTTTTACCAAAAAAACTATGGATTGGGGAAAAACACAGCATGGCGTTTCAAATGTTATCACTCCAAAGGAGGCGGTTTAGATGTCATTTGAACTTAAGAAGGGGGATAAATTTCATTTTATTGCAATGGGCGGCGTAGGGCAGAGTGCTCTTGCCAAAATTCTTTTGAAACTCGGTTTTGAAGTATCAGGGTCCGATATGTCGGATTCAAAATATTTAAAGGAATTAAAAGAGCTCGGTGCAAAGGTTTTTATAGGTCATAACCCTGAAAACGTGCCTGATGGAGCAAATATTGTAATATCAACCGCAATTAAGGAAGATAATTCCGAATTGATTCGCGCAAAAGAGCTTAATTTGAAGGTTTTACACCGCTCCGATATGCTTTTGGCTTTTACGAAGAAATTTCCTGCAACACTCGGTTTTGCAGGTACCCATGGAAAAACCACAACATCGGGTCTTGCTTCATATGTTTTATCCAAAATGGGCGCAAATGCTGCTTATGCTGTGGGCGGGATAATTCCCGAGCTGAATACGAATGCAAATGCCGATATTGAATCAAAACTTTTTGTGGCAGAACTTGATGAGAGCGACGGTACAATTGTTAAATATTCGCCGAAATTTCTTGTTGTAAATAATTTAGAAGCTGATCATCTTGATTTTTATAAAAACGGATTGTCTGATGTTTTAAATACTTTTAAGGGCCTTATTCAAAGTTTGCCGTCAGATTCGAAAATTATTATAAATTCTGACGATACGGGAGTTTTAGAGCTCCTTAAAATGCTTGATTGCAAAGAGTTACCGGAGATTATCGGTTTTTCGGTAAAAGACGTTTCTGAAAACAATCCGTGCAAAGTAAAATATGCGGCTCAAAATGTCGAATTTAATTCTTGCGGTGCAAAATTTGATGTAATAAAAGATGGTAAAAACCTCGGGCGTATTTCAACTTCCTTAAAGGGTATTCACAATGTGTACAATGCGCTTGCTGTTTGTTCTTCTTTGATTGAAGCAGGATATAATTTTAATGACTTTGCTCCGTATTTTAAAGGGTTTACGGGCATGGGCAGAAGGTTTCAGCAGGTCTTTAAAAATGATAACGTTGAAATTATTGATGATTATGCTCATCACCCCAGTGAAATTAAAGCAACCTTGAAGGCTGCAAAGGAATATGCCGCAAAGTCTTTTAAAAAGAGAGTAACGGCAATTTTTCAACCCCACAGATATACAAGACTGAAAGCCCTTTTTGAAGATTTTTTAAATTCTTTTGATGAAGCGGATTTATTGATTGTGCTTGATGTTTTTTCCGCAGGGGATATGAAAGATACCGAATATAATTCCGAAACGTTTGTGAAAACATTTAAAAACAAATATCCTAAAATGGCTGAAAATGTCGTATATCTTGGCGGGAAAATTGATGAAATACCCGATATTGTAAAAGAATATATTAAAGACGGTGATATCGTCTTAACGCTTGGCGCAGGGGATGTTACAAAGCTTGGAAAGCTTCTTGGAGAAAGATTATGAAAGAAATAGAACACAGAATAAATTATAATTTAAAGGCTTGCAGTACGCTTCGAATTTCATCCGTTGCCGATGATGTATACTTTCCAAAGACGCTTGATGAAATTAAGCTTTTGCTTGCAAACCTTGATAATCCCGTTATTGTCGGGAACGGTTCCAATATTTTATTTTCTTCCGCAGGGGTTAAAAGGCCTGTTATAATTACAAAGCATCTTGATAAAGTTGAAGTAAAACCTCCGTATATTTCGGCTCTTGCAGGTGTTGCAACACCAAAACTTGCGACAATGGCTTTTGAATTAAGGCTTTCGGGGTTTGAATTTCTTGCAGGTCTTCCTGCTACCTTGGGCGGTGCCGTTTCTATGAATGCGGGTGCGGATGCTCAAGCAATTTCTGATTATTTTGAATCTGCCTGTGTTTACGATATGCAGGAAGATAAAATTAAAGAATTCGACGCAGATAAAATGGAATTCGGGTACAGAACATCCGTTATAAAGAAAAATCCGGGCCGTTATGTTCTTTTGTCCGCAAAATTTAAACTGCTTGAGGCTGACAGCTACCTTGCGATAAAGGAAGCAATGGATAAAACGGTTGAGAAGAGGAAAAATACCCAGCCCGGTTTTAAGGAGCCCAATATCGGCTGTGCTTTTAAAAACCCGACAAAAGACGGACAGACAATTTCTGCGGGTAAATTAATTGATGAAGCAGGTCTTAAAGGACATCTTGAAGGCGGCGCAATGGTATATTTTAACCATGCAAACTTCATTATTAATTTTAACGAAGCAACCAGCATGGATTATATTAACGTTATGCGTCAGGTGCAGATGAGCGTTTTTGATAAGTTTGATATTATGCTGGAGCCCGAGGTTGTGTATATTGGCTCCGATAAGAAGGAATTGGAATTATGGAACACGTTAATGAAAAGATAAATACCTCCGAAAAACTTACGGGAGGGGTTGATAAAAATGCAAAAATCGCGGTTTTGTGCGGCGGTATGTCAAATGAGAGAGAAGTTTCGCTTCGAAGCGGAAAAAACGTTCTTGCAGCACTTCAAAGATTAGGGTATAAAAATGCCGAAATCGTCGACGCCACAAAAGAAGCGGTTGAAAAACTTTTAGATGGCGGGTATGATTTTGCTTATAATACTCTCCATGGAAAATACGGTGAAGACGGCTGCATTCAGGGGCTGCTTGAAATTTTAGGAATAAGATATACAGGCTGTGATGTAAAATCAAGTGCAATCTGTATGGATAAGGAAATGACAAAAAATGTTCTTAAAGCTGCAGGACTCAATATTATAAAATCCGTTTGCATTAAGTATGATGAGAATTTAAATGTTGAAAAAGCTGTTGAAGGTCTTAAATTTCCTTTGATGGTTAAACCTTCTGCGGAAGGTTCAAGTATCGGTATGAGCAAAGTTGACAATATTGATGAATTAAAAGAAGCGCTTCGGGTTGCCCAAAAATCAGACAAGAAAATTTTGCTTGAAGAATATTTGCAAGGAAAAAGCATTACGGTCGGTGTTTTAGAAGATGTAAATAAAAACGAAACATTTGCAACTCCGATTTTGGAATTCAGAACAAAGACTCTCTGGTACGATTTTGAGGCAAAATACACGGAAGGGATGACCGAATTTATTTTGCCTGCGGAATTATCCGACACCTTAACTGACGAAATTAAGAAAATGGCTGTGCATGCGCATAAAGCCTGCGATTGTTCCGGAGTTTCAAGGGTGGATTTCCTTGTATACAATAATATTCCATACGTTTTAGAGATAAATACAAACCCCGGCATGACGGATTTATCGGATCTTCCCGCACAGGCAAGGGCTATGGGAATAGATTACGATAATCTTGTGCAGCTTGTTTTAAATACCGCCTTAAAATAGATACGGGCAAAAGCAAAAATCTTGAAAAAGCGACAGATGATAAACAATAACGAACAGCAGCAATATTATTACAGAAGAAAACTGCGCGCAAACAAGATGAGGCGCAGAATTATCTCTGCAAAAAATGCCATCAGAAATTTTAGGGCGCTTGTTCGTGTCGGTCTTATTTTCGGGTTTATCTATTTCGGTATTTGGGTTTTAAAACTTCCGCAATGGTTTATAGACCCTGTTTTACTTGCCATGGCAGATGATTCGGTTGTTAAAATTGAGGGAAATTTAATCACGCCGAAGTATAAAATTATTGACCTTGTAAAACAGACGCAATTGCCGCACACGCAGGTTTTTAGGCTTGACACGAGGGAGCTTGAAAGAAATATTGCGCAGCTTCAGCCGATAAAAAAAGTTTATGTCAGACGGTACTGGTTTCCTGCAAGGCTGAATGTCCTTGTGGAGGAGCGGGTTCCCGTGTTTTTAATTGCTCCGAATTTGCAGACGGAGCCGATTTCCGCTATTACAATTGACGGTGTTTTTATAGACAGAGAATATATGCCTATTCCCCAGAAGTTTCAGGCGACAAAAATCTTAACATACGGTATCAGGGGGGATGATTATGAACACTGGGATAAAAAACGTGTTGATGAGATTTTAAAGCTCATAAAAACAATCGAAGCATATTCTAAAAAAGATGTAAAATATGTTGATTTAAGAAACCCGAAAGATGTTTATGTTCAAATAGGTGATATTATGCTTCGTCTTGGTGAAATCAACGAGTCGATTTACAACAGAACAAAATGGATTGCAACAATTTTACCCGAAGCGCAAAGCAAATACGGAAGAAAAATTAAATATATTGACCTTCGCTGGGAAGATGCGAGGTACATTAAGCTTGATAACAATATGCAAAGGGTTGAGGGCAACGTAAAAAGAGATTTTTCAGACCCTGCAAATTTGAACGATGATGCCGAAGGCTCTAACGGCGAAAACGGCGGGGCTGCTCAAAATTCCGAGGGCGGAGTTGAGTTTGATGAGAGCGAGATAATACTTTAATTTTCCTGTGCGATAAGAGGGATAAGATTTTACCCCGCAGGAGATAATGTTAACGGGTGTTGTTATCAGGCAAAATAACTTTCAGTCAAGGCTTTCAGGTTTTGGTTTTTAATTTTATTTAAAATTTCTTCTTTTTCGATAAGTTCAAGCTTGCCAAAAGTTTTTAAAATTTTTACGCCCTCTGAAATGACATCTTCAAATTCTGTAGTTAAAACTGTTTCTACAATTTTATCGGAAAATTCAGTTTTGCCGAAATTTAAAATAATATCAAAAGTTTCAAGAATTCTTTCTCTGTCTTTTGTACAAAGTTCTTCTTCAAGCCCATCAAAAAGCGGAATATCAAGCGCATTTATATATTCGCTTATGGCTACAATTTCTTTTTTAACATCTTTTGGAAGGTCAAATGTGTAGATATCTTCTCTTGAAATCAGGTTAAATTTATACTTTGCCTTTAATATTATTCTTTTTGCGTATGCAGGGTTTATATTGCCGTTTTTTATATCGGAATTTAATATTTTACAAATATATTTGATAAATTCTAAAATTTCATAATCAAAAACGGTTTCAAGCGAAATTTCTTCAGGGTATGCACTTAAAATGACGTCAAAAATTTCAAAAGCTTCTTTGATTTTACCTGTTTCAACAAGCTCGCCAAAACTTATTAAATAAAGCATGGATGAAGCCAGAAAGCCTTTTGTGCAGGTTTTTTTGAAATATTCAAAAAGCACATCAAAAGCACTTTTATCGCCGTATGAAACAAGAAAATTTACATATTTATAATTTTCAAAATCTTCCTCTGAATTTGAAACCGCATTTTGAAGCACGGAAATTGCCTCATTGTAAAGATTTTTATCCCCGAAACGCTTTAGGGCAAAAGCGCAATTTTGTGCCAGAGGGTCAAAATTCGAAAATGCATATTTTTCCAAAAACTCAACCGCAAGTGGGTCGTTAATATGGTAAAAATATGCCGCAGCATATGTTTTTTGCTCTTCTGTGCCTTGTTCAAAAAGTGTTAAAATTTCATCGGTTAAATCTTCATTTGCAAATTTTACCCATGAATTTACAATAAAATCTTCAAAATCAGAACTGTAAATTTTTGTGAATTTAAGAATATTGGAAAGGTTTTCCTTTGTAACTGCACAACACAGGTTTTTTATTATTTTTTCTTTTATAAAATCAAATAAAAATTCTGATTTTTCACAAAGTTTTTCAAAAGTTTCAACATCTGCCGTATCCACAACAGCTTTTGTCGCACTTTTTGCGGTTTCGAAATTTTTTGAAATTAAATTATTTGCATTTTTTGTACCTAAATCCATAACAATATTATACAAAAGATTATGCAACGAGGCTATTTTTTAGTATAATGTTTTTAATCGGTGCACTTTTGAAAACAGTTTTAAAAAGAATTAAATTATGGGAACAGATTTAAAATATAAAAAGATTTTGCTTAAAATAAGCGGTGAAGCCCTTCTTGGGGAGCAGGAGTTTGGAATTGACCCGAAACCCGTGGAGATGATTGCAACGGAAATCAAAAAGGCACATGACCTTGGTGTTCAGATTGCCGTTGTTGTTGGCGGCGGAAACATATTCAGAGGGATGAAAAATTCTTCAAAACTTGGCATGGATAGAGCTTCAGGTGATTATGTCGGTATGCTTGCAACGGTGATGAATGCTATTGCCCTGCAATCCGAGCTTAGAAAGCTCGGGGTTTCGTGCCGTGTGCAGTCTGCAATTACGATGAATAAAATCGCGGAACCCTATATCAGGTTTAAAGCCATTCGCCACCTTGAAAAAAATCGTGTTGTAATCTTTGCGGCAGGGACGGGAAACCCCTTCTTTACAACGGATACTGCTGCAGCGCTCCGTGCGGCCGAAATCGGAGCAGAAGCCATGCTTATGGCGAAAAACGGCGTAGACGGTGTTTATTCGGATGATCCGAGGATTAACCCCGAAGCTGTTAAATACGATAAAATCACATACGATGATGTGATTATTAAAGGTTTAAAGGTTATGGATTTAACGAGCTGTTCATTGTGTAAACAGAATAATATACCCATTGTGGTCTTTGATTTTTCACTGGAGAACAGCATAATTAATATTTTAGACAACAAAAACGTAGGCACTTTAGTAGGAGATTTTCAATGAGCGTAGATGATATCAAAACCCAGGGCACCGAAAAAATGGAAAAATGTATTGCCCAGCTTAAAAAAGATTTGGTAACAATCAGAACGGGCAGAGCAAATCCGCTTATTTTGGAAAAAGTTTTAATCGACTATTACGGAACACCTACAAAATTAAGACAGCTTTCTCAAGTTACCGTGCAGGACGGCACAACACTTGTGATTGCTCCTTTTGATAAAACTATTTTAAAAGAAATTGAAAAGGCTTTAATTAAAGCAGATCTTGGCATTACTCCAAACTCAGACGGTGTTGTTGTGCGCCTTGTGTTCCCGCCTTTGACTGCGGATAGAAGAAAAGAGCTTACAAAAGATGTTAAAGCGATGGGTGAAAGTGCAAAAGTTGCAATAAGAAATGTCCGTCGTGATTTATCCGATGATATTAAAAAGCTTGAAAAGGCTGAAAATATGCCTGAAGATGCAGTTCGCGATGCGCAGGATTCCGTTCAAAAACTGACCGATAAATATATAAAAATCGTTGATGATACCGTTTCAGAAAAAGAAAAAGAGGTTTTAACCGTTTAATTATGGAAGATACATCCGCTGAAAACAAGAAAAATAAAGCAACAAGGATTGTGACGGGGGTTATAATCTCAATCATTTCTCTTGTTTGCATTTTTGCGGGTGGTGTGCCTTTGTTTTTCTTCTTAATGGTTATACTTTTTCTTGCAACAAGAGAGTATGTTCTTATTTTAAGAAACAAAGGGTTTCACCCGAGCCTTTCTTTAATATGCGCTACAAGTCTTGTTTTCGGTTTGTTGATTTTTTTCAGACGGTTTGATTTAGTGCCCTGTGTTCTCGCTTTTGCAATAATGGCATCATTTCTTGTGGTGCTTTTTATGGGGCGTCAGCCCTATATTGCAAATGTTGCAACCACAGCACTCGGTTTTATGTACGGCGGATGGCTTCCCTGCCATATACTTTTGTTAAGACAGATAAATTCAGAGAGTGTAAATTTCTTTGTGCCGGGGCTGAATGATGGTCTTTATTATCTTTTGTACACGTTTTTAATTGTTGTTGCAACAGATATCGGTGCATATTATTTCGGCTCCAAATTCGGCAAGACTAAATTATCAAAAGTTATAAGTCCTAAAAAAACCGTAGAAGGTGCAATCGGGGGCGGTTTGTTTGCAATTTTTGTTTCCGCATTCGGTGTTTTTTATACAAATTTGACCCTTTTGGAAGCTGTCATTGGCGGGCTTTTAATAACGGTTTTTGCTCAGTTTGGAGATTTATCCGAATCCTTAATTAAAAGAGATGCAGGCGTTAAAGATTCAAGCAACATTCTCCCGGGGCATGGCGGACTTTTAGACAGAGCCGACTCTTATGTTTTCGCTCTTCCTGTTGCATATTATTATTTATTCTATTTTACAAGCGGCAATAATGTAATTTTGGATTTGGTTACCTATATTCAAAAGTGTGTGTAATTGTATGGAAATTTCTGCTGAAAGAAAGAAAGAATTAATTGATTTTGTTTCAAAATACGGTTTGCAGTTTGAAGACTGTGAGCTTTTGAACCGTGCATTTGTGCATACATCTTATACTAACGAAAATTCAATCGATATCCTTGAATCCTATGAAAGACTTGAGTTTTTGGGTGATGCCGTTTTAAAAATTGCAATCAGCAGTTTTCTTTTTAAAAAATTTCCTGATTTAAGAGAGGGGGATTTAACCAAACACAGGTCTTGGGTTGTATCGGATAAAGAACTTTCGGTTTTTGCAGGAAAAATCGGTTTGTCAAAACTTATTTTGCTCGGGAAAAATGAAGAAGGGTTAAACGGCAGGGAAAAACCCTCGATTTTAGCCTGCGCTTTTGAAGCTTTCCTCGGGGCAATTTTTCTTGAATATAAACAGCTTGGTTTAAAAGCTGTTTATGATTTTTTGATTGATAATTTTGAAAATGAAATTCTAAATTCTAAATTGCACAACTATAAAGCAATTTTGCAGGAGTATACACAGGGTGAAAGCCATAAGCTGCCAGTTTATAAGGTTTTGGATGAATTCGGGTTGTCTCATGATAAAACCTACATTATAGGAGTTTATTACAACGATATTCTTGTTGCACAAGGCGAGGGGCGCTCCAAAAAAGACGCCGAACAAGCCGCAGCAAAGCGTGCGCTTGAATTTTTAAAGGTGGAGGTTGTTTAAAATGGGCATATCGGGTGAGCTGTTTAAATCGGTTGGCGGAATTGAATATAAAAATATAGTTTCGCCTTCTGTTTTATCTGCCGATTTTGCAAATCTTGAGGATGAAATTAAGAAAACGGAAGCATTTGGCGCGCAATGGTGCCACATTGATGTTATGGACGGACATTTTGTGCCGAATATTACAATAGGTGCTCCCGTTGTAAAATCTTTAAAAGAAAAAGTAAATGCAAAGCTTGATTCGCATTTAATGATTGAAAATCCGATAAAATATATCCCCGATTTTATCAATGCGGGATCCGATATTGTAACCTTTCATATTGAAACGTCAGGCGATACAACACTTGATTGCATAAGAATAATAAAGAATGCAGGGGTTCTGGCGGGTATTTCAATTAAGCCGAAAACACCCGTGAGTGAAATTGAAAAGTATATTCCGCTTGTTGATATGGTTCTTGTAATGACGGTAGAACCGGGGTTTTCGGGGCAAAAATTTATGGAAGATGCGGCAAAAAAGGTGAAAACCGTTTGTGATATTGCACAAAATACGGCGCATTCAAAGCTTATAATTCAGGTGGATGGCGGAATAAACAATGAAACCGCAAAAATTTGCAAAGAATACGGTGCAAATTGTTTTGTTGCAGGAAATTATGTGTATAAAAATTCTGAATCAGGCGGTATGAAGTCTGCAATAGAAAGTCTTCTCGGGTAAGATTATGGATGTTTGCAAATTTGCCAAATCTGAACTTAAAAAATATTCAGATGTGAAATATAAAAAATTTTCATCCGCTTTAATTCCTGGTGTGGATAATATTTTGGGCGTACGCTTGCCGATTTTAAGAAAAATTGCAAAAGAGATTGCAAAATATGACTGGCAAAAACTTTTTTCAAATTTGAATGCTGTTGGTGAAGAATATATGGAGGATACGCTTTTAGCGGGTCTCGTTCTTTCTTATGTCAAAGATGAAGACTTTAATAGAATGCTTGGATTAACAGCGGATTTTGTCCCGAGGATTAAAAACTGGGCTGTTTGTGATTGTTTTTGTAACGGTTTAAAGTTTGTAAAAAAGGATAAACGTAAAGCTTTTGAATTTCTTTCCCCTTATTTAAAGTCAAAAGATGAATATGAGCTTCGTTTTGGGGTTGTTATGCTTTTATCCCACTTTGTGGATGCCGAATTTATTGATGAAATTTTAGATATTTTGTTCAATTTGAAGACGGATTATTATTATGCCCGAATGGCAATTGCCTGGGCGATTTCAATATGTTACGTCAAATTTCCGCAAAAAACATATGTGCGCCTTGAAAAGAATGATTTAGAGGATTTTATTCACAACAAATCAATTTCAAAAATCATTGAATCTTACAGGGTTTCAAAAGAGGATAAAGACAGGTTGAAGCTTTTGAGACGTAAATCTTCCTAGCTTTCTGCAGTTTGATTGTCCAGATTGTCAGTTTTTGCGGGTGTCTCTGTCTCATTTTTATCTTCTTTTGGCTTTTTTATTGAAAATTCACATCCGCAGTAGGTTTGTTTATACATATTATTAAAGTTTGCAATTTTTTGAGTTATATTAAAACCGTTGTTTTTCTTGAAATCAAACCTTGCAAATTCAACCCCTTCTGTTTTTGCAGCCTTAAAAGCTTCCGCAAAAATATTCTCTGAAACCTTATGCGGACTTACCGTCAGGGTTGTTGTAAACTTTTTAAACCCTAATTCTTTGGCTTTTTTTGCCGTTTGCATAAGGCGCAGTTCAAAACACTTGTTGCATCTTAATCCTTTTTCAGGTTCTTCTTCAAGTCCTTTGATGTTGTTGTAAAAATATTTCGGGCTCAAATCTCCTTCAATATCTTCTTCAATGAGTTCAAAATCATATTTTTTGCAATAGCTTCTGAGCTCTTCAAGGCGTCTGTCATATTCATTTTTGGGGTAGATATTGGGGTTGAAGAAATATGCGGTCGGAATGTATCCAAGCATTCTTAAAAGCTGGGACGGATATCCGAAGCACACGGCGCAACAACAATGTACAAGGATTCTCTTGTCTTCTTCCTTGAGTTCTTCTTTGTGCAGGCTTTTGATTTTTTCGAAAAATTCCACTTCTGTTAACTCCAACAAAAACGCAAATGATTATTTTTCGTTTTTATGTCTTGCTTTTGCCTGTTTTACAAAGGTTTTTAATTTGTAATATGGAAGTGCGCTTTTGTGTTCAATACCGTCTATCACAATGGTTGGCGTGCCTGCGATACCAAAGTTTACAGCTTTTTGTATCTGCTTTGAGAGGTCTGATTTAACGGCGTCCGAATGTGCGTCCGCGTAGAGCTTGTTTCTGTCTATCTGAATTGTTTCAGCAAGATTTAAAACAGCTTCCTCGCTTTGAGGCATATTATCATAAATTGCGCTCGACATATCCCAGTACGCCCCCTGTTTTTCTGCCGCAAGTGCGTATCTTGCAAGCATACAGGCGCCCGGGTGGACTGTCTGTTTCAATGCAGGGTTGCATTCGGCATCGAGCGGGAAATTCATATGATATATGATAACGTCTTTTTCTTCCTTTGCAAGTTTGTGTGCCATCGTGTTTGTAACTTTGCAGAAGGGGCAAAGAAAATCGCTGTAAAGATATATAACGATTTCTCCGTCAGGGTTTCCAAGAGTATTTCCTTTGATTGCGTAAATATTTTTTTCCATCTTTTGGAATTCTTCAAAAGATTTTATCATCTCCTTATTTTCTTTTTCGCTTTTAAGTGCGGGGGATAAAACAAGCGAAGTTTGCATATAGCCGAGGAACCAAATTCCCCCAAAACATACAATCAGAAATAAGGGCAGATATTTTTTAGCTCCTGAAATAAAATCAAGAACTGTTGTTTTGATGTCTGATATAAAAAATCCTTTGTTCTTTGCGCAAAATGCGATACAAAGGTCTATAAAGTATGTTACAAAACATAAGAAACATATTTTCTGGATTGTAAATATTGAAATAAAAGCTAAAATCATAGAACAGCAAAAGGAAATAAGCCCTAAAGTTGCAATATAGCTTGGCGGATTTTTGAAAACCTTTAAGATTTCTATATCAAGCTTTTCATTTATTTTATCAACATATGTTAAAAACAGAATTGTTAAATATAAAAAGGCTCCCCAGATTGCAAGAGGAATCCCAAGAAACATTGAATAGTGTGTTTTTGCAACACCGTCGCAATCTATAAGGCTGTTTACCGAACAAAAACTCGGGTTAAATTCGCTGTTAAAATTTACCTTAAAATATATATGTATAAGCTCACCTGTTAAAATTAATCCGAAGATTGCAAGCAGGGTCAGCATAAATCTTTTATTTTTTGTCATTTTGTTAATCATTGTATCCGTCATTTGTTAAGCACTCCAAAGTATTTTAAAATAGCATATTTCAGCGATATTTATTATTGTATAGTTTATTAGAAAAAAGGGCAATTTGTATCTTTTTTTATATTTTGTAAAGTAATGTAAATTTGTGCTATAATTCACTAAAGTTATCGATTTTGCAGTCCGATATCAATACTGTAATTACATTCTTATACATAATGAAGGAAATTAAGTTAAGAAATGTAACGATATATACAAAATATGAATTTAGTATATACAAAATGTTTTTATTAACATGTAAGATAGTAAAACCAAAAGACAAAGGTGGTATAAAAAATGGGACTAGCAGCAAGCCAAGGTAGATTACTGTTATTGACAGCAAGAAAGAGCAATCTTGAGCTTCAGGCTCAGGTTATTTCTCAGGAGCGTGCCTTGCTTTCAATGCAGCAGGAAACAATAGCCTATGATTATTCTCAAAAGACGAATAACCAAATCTATATGATTTCCACAACAGGCAGTGAAAAGACGGGTGAAAGAGTTCCGTTGTCAGTTGCTGCTTTAAGGTCGCGTTATAATGGTACCGATGATTCAGGCAGGCCTCTTAGAACAGATCGTTTCCAGATTGTAGATACAAGAACAGGTAAAACGGTTGACCTTGACGGGCTTGCAAAAACTGACGGCTCAAGTACTACGCCTGACGGTCCCTTGCAGAGAAATCTTCAAATGGGTATCTATATAATTAAAACTCAAGATCATACAACTGCAGATGACGGCACTCTGACGGAAGGATATGAAGACACCTGGACCACCATCTCTCCTGCAGGTCAATCCGAATATAACCTTGTTTACTATACGGACGATGATGCCGGTGCAAAGGCAAAATACGATCAGGCTTTATCTCGAGTGCAGCGTTTGGATAAACAGCTTGAAATTAAGTTAAATCAGGTTGAAACCCAGCATAAAGCAATTGAAACCGAAGTTGAGTCTGTTGATAAAGTTATTTCAAACAACATCGAAGGTTCATTCAAATACTTCAGCTAATAAAAAAGTTTATAATACAAAAACCGACCGCTCAAAGGTCGGTTTTTTAAATGTTTTAAATGCAGAGGCTATGCTTTTCTTGTTTCAATCCCCGCTAAAAGAAGCTCCTCATTAAGTTTTTTTACAGGCAAGGTATCAAAATGGAAAATTGACGCCGCAAGTGCCGCATCCACGCGGGTTTTATTGAAAACATCAACAAAATGTGTACTGTCTGCACCTGCACCGCCTGAAGCTATGACAGGAATATTTACGTTATTTGAAACAAGGGTATTCATATCAATATCAAAGCCCTTCTGTGTTCCGTCAAAATCCATTGACGTTAATAATATTTCGCCTGCACCGCGGCTTTCGGCCTCTTTTGCCCAATCGAGAAGCTTTAACCCTGTATTTTTCTGTCCTGCATTTATGTGCACATAATATTCGCCGTCAATTTTCTTGGCGTCAATTGCAACCACAATGCATTGCGAGCCGAAATAGTTAACGCAATCATTTATGATTTCAGGGTTTTTAACCGCGCTTGAATTAAATGAAATTTTATCCGCGCCTGCTGCTAAAATTTGTCTGATATCTTCAATATCAGATATTCCTCCGCCTACGGTAAACGGTATGAATACCTCCTTTGCAACCTTTTCAACCAGTTCTACTATGGTTTTTCTTTTTTCATTTGTCGCGGTGATATCTAAAAACACAAGTTCATCCGCACCTTCGTTTGAATATTTTTTAGCTAAAGCTACAGGGTCGCCTGCGTATTTTAAATTTTCAAAGTTTACACCTTTTACTGTTTCGCCGTTTTTAACATCAAGGCATGGGATTATTCTTTTTGTGAGCATTTTTCTACCTTTAATTATGCTTTTAGTCTGCCTAATTTTTTGCGCGCAAAGTGTTTTAATTTCTTTGCGCGCAAACTTTCATAAACTATTTTATCTAAAATGTTTTAAAATTCCAAATTCTTAAAATTCCAAATTCATCTTGGAGAATTGAATTATCTGGTTCTTTCCGCGTTTTTTGGCGCTGTATAGAGCATGTTCAGCGTATCTTATTATTGTGTTTGAATTTTCTTCCACATTTTCAAGGAAAGGATAAGCTGAAATACCGCCTGAAATTGTAATCGGGTGTCTTTCATCTTCGGAGGCAGGAATGAATTCCATTTTTTCAATGTCACGACGGAAGCGCTCTGCAAAGATAAATGCCTGCTCTTCGGATGTGTTTGGAAGAACGAGAAGAAACTCTTCATCGCCGTAGCGGGTTAAAATATCTTCTTTTCTGATGAGCGCTTCAAGCATCTGGGCAATCTTTTTCAAAAGAACATCACCCCAATCGTAGCCGTACATATCGTTTACCGTTTTAAAGAAGTCAATGTCTATTAAAACGCAAGAAAGGCTTGTGCCGTATCTTTTTGCGCGGGAAATTTCCGCATCAAGCCTTGAATGAAGGTATTTTCTGTTATAAAGACCTGTGAGCTCGTCTGTTATTGCAATTGTTTTAAGACCGTTTTTATATTTCATAACTTTTCCGAGTGCTTCAACTCTGACGCCAAGCTCTATCGGGTTAACAGGCCTTTTGATATAATCAAATGCTTCCGCGCGGACAGTTAAATTTTCAGGAATTTCATCAACAACAACCAGAAGCCCCGAATCAAATTTTGTCACCGCGCAAACTTCTTTTACCTTTTCAAGCGGCATATCAAAAATCATAACGGAAGGATTTACGTCTTTGTAATTTGTGATTTCTGCGGTAGGAAAACTTCTAACCATAGCCTCATCGTTTGATATCAGCATTTCTTCAAAATTATTTTGTTGTTCATCGCTGTAGATAATAACGTTCATATTTTTTTCCTTATATATTAATTTCTAAATCTTTAATTCTATATCTCGGGATTTCAACCGTATTTGCGTTCGGCAGTTTGATTTTTACAACCCATGTGTCAAGAAAAACAACTTTGCAGGGTGTACTTTCGCTGCTGCCTGAAAATGGAGATTTTCTGTAAACAATATAATCTCTGTATATGTCATTTTGATTTTCAACCCTGATATAGCTTTTCTTTATGCCTTTTTGGTCTAAAACCACAAGTCCTTCCGTAACGGAATAAAATTTACCTTTAATGCTTTCTGTCGGAAGATTTACAATATCTGCCGCAAGGGTCGGGCTTATTGTACAAAATGCCATACAAAGCATTAATGCTGATATCTTTGAGTATTTTTTCATACTTTCCTAAAAGTGACCTTTTTATATGTCTTAATATCCTTGTTAAAATTCAGTATAGCATATTTTCCACCAAAAAGTTTATTTTTATTATTTGTTTTCATACGTTTGAATTATTAATTTTTATTAAGTTTTTTTATAAACTGTAAACATAAGATAGGAGTTTAAGGTATTGCCCCAGCCTTTAAGAAAAAATTTTTATGCGAATTTATCAAATGCCGACAGCATGAATTTTGGTGCATATCAGTATCGCGGAAATGCTGCCTATGCATATCCTGACAGGTATAACCATTATGATATTCCAAGAAAAGCGGAAGTAAGAAAACTTACTCCGAAAAGAAAGAAAAAGGCAAAGCTGAATCCTCTAAAAGCTTTGGTGAGCTTAATTTTTCTCGGGCTTGTTGCATATTATATCGTTCCTTACAACTTTACTAAATATTTCGAGCCGATGATTTTAAACCGATTTTTAAACAGAAATCTTGAATTCAAGGCTGAAAATTTTGTATCTCCGACATTGCACTATCTTTCAAATGCGGATTTTAACGGCAAAAGGCTTCTTGTTCCAATCAGACATCAAAAAAGAGAAATGGTGCCCCTTGTCACATCAACAAGAATGTTCATTCTGGAAGAAGAGTTGAAAAATCTGGGTGCAAGATATCCTCAAATTAAACCTTCCGTTTATGTTTGGGATTATACGCAGTCAAGAAATGCGGAAATTAATGCAAACGATACGTATCCGTCTGCAAGTATTATCAAATTACCGATTTTATTTGAAATGTTCAGGCTTTCAGAGTCCTTGAAAAAATCAGGTCATAAGCCGATTGATTTAAGCTCTAAACTCCTTTTTGATGATATCCATAAGGCAACAGGCTCGGGCACTCTTCAATATTATAAAACAGGCAGTTATTACACAATTGACCATCTTGCAAAGATTATGATTCAAGAGTCCGATAATTCCGCAACAAATATGCTTTTGGATGAAATCGGCGGAATGGAAGCTTTAAATGCTGCCTCAAGAAAATGGGGATTACACTCAACCCAGATGACAACCTGGCTTCCTGATTTAAAGGGCACAAATACAATCAGTGCAAAAGATATGGCAACTCTTTTGTATAATCTGGATAACCCTAAATTTTTAAATGACAACTCAAGATATGCAATAAAACAGTATATGTCAAATGTTCATAACAGAACATTAATTCAGGCGGGGCTTCCAAAAGAGGCCGAGCTTTTGCATAAAACGGGCGATATCGGGAAAATGCTTGGCGATGCAGGTATTGTGTATGCGCCAAACGGAAGAAAATATATTGTTGTAATTTTAACTGAAAGACCTCACAATGATTATTCTGCAAGGGATTACATACAGCAGGCTTCAAAAATTATCTACAGATATATAATCGAAAATCCTAATCCGTACTAATTTTCGTATAAATCATCAGGATCTTATGGGTATAATTTAAAAGCTCCCAAAATGTTTTTTCAAGGGAGCTTTTAAAGTTTATTTTTAAATTTTTACCTATAGTTTTACAGGGTTTCTGAGCCTTATGTGGAGTTCTCTTAACTGTTCCTCGCTTGCAACTCCGGGTGCATTTGTCATCAAATCCTTTGCCTGAGAGTTTTTCGGGAATGCAATAACATCTCTTATTGAATTAGACCTTGTTAAAAGTGCTACAAGTCTGTCTAACCCGAGTGCAAGGCCGCCATGCGGAGGTGTTCCGTATTGGAATGCCGTTACAAGGAATTCAAATTTTTCTTTAATGTCTTCATCACTTAAGCCGAGAGCTTTAAAGATTTTTTCCTGAATTTCGGCATCATGGATTCTGATTGAGCCGCCGCCAAGTTCGTTTCCGTTATAAACAACGTCGTATGCGATTGATTTTACGTTGCCTTTATCGTTTTCAAGCTTATCCACATCTTCAAGTGCGGGCATTGTGAAAGGATGGTGAACGGATACAAATCTGTCATCTTCTTCGGAATATTCAAACAACGGGAAATCCACAACCCAAAGCAGGTCATGTTTGTCCTTGTCAATCAGGCCGAGTCTGTCGCCAAAGTATAGTCTGAAACGGCCAAGGACATCAAAAACAACCTTCGGTTTATCTGCTACAAAGAATACGATATCGCCTTTTTCAGCATTTGCACGTGTCTGAATTTCGTTTATCTGCTCTTCGTTTAAGAACTTAAATACGGGTGATTTAACACTGCCGTCTTCAAGGTATGTTACCCATGCAAGGCCCTTGGCACCGAATTTTATTGCAAGATTTCGAACATCATCCATTTCTTTTCTTGAATATCCTGCAATCCCGGGGATTTTAATTGCGCGAACGGTTCCGCCTGCATTAATTACGTTTTTGAATGCTTCAAAGGTGGAAGCCTGCATAATATCGGTTACATCGAAAAGTTCAAGGCCAAATCTTGTATCAGGCTTATCGGAACCGTATTTTTCCATCGCCTCTTTCCATGTGAGACGTTTAAACGGAGTTTGAATTTCAACCCCTGCAGCCTTGAAAGCGTCTTTCAAAAGACCTTCCGTCATATTCAAAATGTCTTCCTGTTCTACAAAGCTCATTTCAATATCAACCTGTGTAAATTCGGGCTGTCTGTCAGACCTTAAATCCTCATCTCTAAAGCATTTTGCGATTTGATAATATTTTTCAATTCCGCCTACCATTAAAAGCTGTTTGAAAATTTGGGGAGATTGCGGAAGGGCAAAGAATTTTCCGTCAAAAACGCGGCTTGGAACAAGATAATCTCTTGCGCCTTCGGGTGTTGTTTTAATTAATATCGGGGTTTCAACCTCCATAAAATCAAGCCCGTTCAAATAATTTCTTATGGCCGTTACGATTTTATGTCTTAATTTGAGGTTATTAAGCATTTTTTCGGATCTTAAATCCAAGTATCTGTATTTTAATCTTATATCTTCAGACACCGTTTCATCGTCCAAAACAAAAGGAATAGCCTTCGATTGGGACAGAATTTTAATTTCGTTCGGGTAAATTTCAATCGTCCCTGTTTTAAGGCGGTCATTTATGGTGTCATCAGGACGTTTTGAAACAATCCCTTTAACCTGAACAACAAATTCGCTTCTCAATTTGCCGAATGTCTCGTAAACTTCGGGGTTTACTTTCGGGTCCGCAACGACTTGAAATAAGCCGCTTCTGTCTCTTATTTCAACAAAAATAATGCCGCCAAGGTCTCTGACTGTTGAAACCCAGCCTGCAAGCGTACATTCTTTTCCGATAAATTCTTCTGTCACTTCCGTGCAATTTTGTTTTTTATAGGTCAATTCCATAAAACTTCGTCCTTTAATATTCTTTGTATCTTTAATCTGATTATAAAATAAAAATAATAAATTGTATTTTTTTTATCAATTGATTGGCGTAAAAAATATGCTGCGTAAATTTTCCTTGTTTTCTGCTAATTTTGTAATAAAATGTTTTTGATACGGAAATTGTCCGTAGAATATAGGGCCGGGTCGGAATTAAAAACCTTACCGGCTTAAAATAGAAATTAAGGAGAAGAATTATGGCACTTAAAAACTTTTTATTTACATCAGAATCTGTTACGGAAGGCCACCCCGACAAGGTTTGCGACCAAATTTCAGACGCGATTCTGGATGAATTTTTAACAAAAGACCCGAATTCAAGAGTTGCAGCGGAAACCACCGTAACAACAGGTATGGCGCTTGTTTGCGGCGAAATTTCATCAAGCTGCTATGTTGATATCCCATCTGTTGTAAGAAACACAATTAAATCAATCGGATACAAAGGCGAAGAAGGCGGCGGTTTTGACTATAAGACCTGCGCTGTTCTTACAAGTATTGACGAACAGTCTACAGACATCGCAGGCGGTGTAAACAAAGCCCTTGAAGCCAGAAACGATAATTCGGACGTTTCAACATCAGAAACCGATGATATCGGCGCAGGAGACCAGGGGATTATGTTTGGTTATGCCTGCAATGAAACCCCCGAATTGATGCCTCTGCCTATATCTTTGGCGCACAGATTGTCTTTCAGACTTGCAGAAATCAGAAAACAGCACATTGTAAACTATTTAAGGCCCGATGGCAAATCTCAGGTGACTGTTGAATACAGGGAAGGAAAACCCTATAGAATTGATACTATTGTTCTCTCAACCCAGCATGACCCTGAAATTAACGGAGTTTCAGATAACAAACGTGTTCAGGAAATTATTCGTGAAGACCTTATAAAATATGTTATAGACTATGTTTTCCAAAATGAGGCAATTAAGCCTGACAGCTCAACAAAATATTTAATCAACCCTTCAGGAAGGTTTGTAATCGGCGGTCCGCAGGGAGATGCTGGTCTTACGGGAAGAAAAATCATTGTTGATACTTACGGCGGATACGCTCGTCATGGCGGCGGCGCATTTTCTGGAAAAGACCCGACCAAGGTGGATAGAAGCGCTGCATACGCTGCCAGATGGGTTGCAAAAAATATTGTTGCGGCAGGTTTGGCTGAAAAATGCGAAATTGAACTTGCTTATGCAATCGGTGTAAGCCGCCCCGTATCAGTTCTTGTGGATACATTCGGAACAGGAAAAGTTTCAGATGAAGCATTAAGCGAAATCGTTCAAAGAAACTTTGATTTGAGACCGAATGCAATTATAAAGCAGTTTGATTTAAGAAACCTGCCTGCTAAAAACGGCGGCAGATTCTATTCAAAGCTTGCGGCCTACGGACATATCGGAAGAACCGATTTTGTTGTTCCCTGGGAAGAAACCCAAATGGCAGCAAAGCTTGAAGCCGAAACTCTTGCGCTTCAAGCGTAGAAAATAAACAAAAATAAATTACTAAAAGCAAGGTAAAAAGTTGACATACAGTGAATTTACAAAACTTGCGGATATTTTAAACGAGTCTGTTCTTGCCGACAAAAGGTATGAACAGGCTCTTAATAAATGCGTATCCTGCAGCATGCTTTTTGGTTTCTGGGGAAACATTGTCGGAAAAAGGTTTGAAAAAATTTCCATTCCTTATGATTTTAAGAAAACAACACTTTTTGTTTCGGTCATGAGCTCTGCTGTTGTGCAGGAGCTGACTTTTTATAAGGCTGATTTATTAAAAAAACTTGAACCTTATGCTAAGGGGTTAAATTTTACAATAAATGATATCAGATTCGATTATAAAAATTGGCAGAGTGTAAAAAACAGTATTAATTCAGACACAAATCAATCAAACGGTTCAAAAGCTTTTGATATCGATACTCCAAGCTATTATACAGAAAAAGATTACGAAACGATTGGTTTGGATAATAGTGAAAAAGAAGAGTTTGAAAGACTGAGAAAAAGCTTTGAAGAAAATGAATTTTTATCGGATAAGCTCAGGGAAAAAATGTATAATAATGCGCTTATACAGTATAAAGCGCAAAAACTCAGAGGCAAGGAAAAAGCATAAAATTGCAATTTTTGGTTACATTCTGGAAAAAACTTTAAAAATTTAATAAAATAAAAATTAGTATTGCCAAAATTTAAACAATAGGAGAAAACAAAGTGGCCGAAGGTAAAAAGGTAGTAACTTTTGGAAAAAAGCAAAGCAAAGAAGAGAAAAAAGCGCAGCCGCCGCTTGAATATTGCAGTTTTTGCAAGCGCCCTAATACGGAAGTGCCAAAGATGGTGAAAGGGCCCGATGTTAATATTTGTTCCGAATGTGTCTTAATTGCAGTTCAGTACTTGATTTTACAGGATGGCGTATTATCGGGTCAGGCGCAAAAGATTTTAGATCTTTTGTGGGGTGTTAAAGATAAGTAAGATTGAAGCACGGAATGAGTGAAAGCAAAATTCAAATCAGGGCTCATATTCTGCAGGAAATTTCAAAATTAAGAAGTATTCCTGCCGTATCCGATAAGGATATCGAGGCTGCTATTTCAAATTTATCCCAAATTGAGGATAAAACTTTTTTGTGCACAACGATTTTAAAAGAAATTGACGGCACAATTGTTTATTTTGACGGTATTCTGGGAATTTTGGCGCTTCATTTGGCTCATTGTGTTCTTGAAAAGTGCGTTTTTGTTTTTCTTGAAAAAAACGATGTCAGTGATGAAAAAAAACTTTTTTTAATAAACCTCCTGACGCAGGCAGGTATAACTGTTGATTCGAATTTAATTCATCTTTATATAAAAGACCCTGATACAATTATAGATTTAGAGACCGAACGTTTTTTAAAAATGGCCGAGGTGAATCCCGAAGCTCAAATTGATTTTTTGGATTTTTACTACGGTGTTTCAAAAAATGACAGAGATATTCTTCTGGATTCAATCATAAATGATTATTCGGGCGATTTGCTTGCAAATATTTTAACTCCGCTCATTTATTCTCTTGATGATAAGGAGGGACTTAAAATGTGCATGGAGGGGCTTTTAAAATCAAAGTCATATCTTGCTTATGCGCCTCTTAGCTGGCTTGTTCAATCATCAGATGATGTTCATATCGCGTCTCTTGCAAAAAAGACAAAAAATGAGCTTAAAATTGCGGGTCTTAGAAAAGAAATAACCACGCTTGAATATTATAAAGAATTATTTAAAAATTCAAAGCCGCTGACACCTTTTGTATCGTCAATTGATGGAAGTTCAAACTTTTCTTTTGTTTTTGCAAGAGAGTATGAAAATGGCAGTGTATTAACCTTTTTTACCGTTTTAAATTTGGAATACGGTCCGATATCCTGTTTCGGTTTTTCAAATATTTCCAAAAAAGAATATAAAAATATTTTATCCCGCTTTTTTAAGGATACGGAAAAAATTCCCCTGACACCTGAATTTGCGAAGAGTTTGACAGATGAGCTCACCTCTTTCGGGTTAAAAAAGAATGCTGATATTCCATACGAATTTTTTTGCTGGCGTCAGCTGATGTATGATATAGAACCTTTGGAGACAGAGCTTTTTGAATATATGAAGAAAAATCTTTGTTCTATGCAAGAATTGAGCAGCGGGGATATTAAAAGGGCTCTAAATTCAGATTACGGGGTGAGCTGGTTCTTTCGTGCAAGCGAAGAAATATGCCCTGAATTTTTAGGATTAACAAATAAAATTCTTGCCTTAGATGAAGATGAGTTTGAAAAAATCGAAAATTTAACAAAAGAATTTTTAGAAAGCGAAAATGTAATTTTATTGTTAAATGAGCTCAAAACAAGGTTTTTATATCAGGCATATTTTTTAAAATGTTTGGATTTTAAAAATCTTTCATCCCTTTTTTATTCAATTTACAACGAAGCCAAAATTAAAAACACGGGTGAAAATTCTTTTCTTATGTTTGCCGAATTTTCAATCAAAAGAAGTATATATGAATTTTTCTTAAACCTTGAGGCGGTGAAAAATGCCTCAAAGCAAGAAAATATATTTTTGAAGAAAAGAAAGTTTGAAAATTTTGATTTTAATTCAAAAAAGATGTTAAAATTGATTGAGACAAAATGGATAACAAATTAAACAGGATTTTAGCTTTGGATATTGGCGACAAAAGGATTGGCGCTGCGTTCAGCGATCCTTTCGGGCTTTTTGTTTCAAAAAGTGAACTCATCTTAAGAGAAAACGATAAAAAAGCACTTGATTTGATTGAAAAGCTTTGTATTGAAAATAATGTACAAAAAATCTTAATCGGGGTTCCGTATAATATGGACGGTTCTTTTGGTTTTCAGGCAAAGAAAAATGTTGAATTCATAGAGCCCCTGAAAGAAAAATATGAAATAATCTACAGGGATGAAAGACTTACCTCTTTTCAGGCTGAGGAAGCTCTGAAGCTTGAAGGAGCCAAATATACCAAAAATAAAGGTCTTGTGGATATGAGAAGTGCGTGTATAATTTTAGAAGATTATTTAGGAGAACAATAATGAACAGATTTGACGATATGGACAAAAGAGAATTGCAAATAATTACAACCGTTGGTGAAAACGGAGAAGAAGTAAAATTGAAACTTCTTGATATTGTTACCGTGAACGATTTTGATTACGCGCTCTTGCTTCCTATTGAAACCGAAACAGACGAGGTCAATGAAGAAGAAAGCGAAGTAATTTTAATGCGTTTAAAACAGGATGCTTCGGAATACGTCTTTGAAACAATTGAAGACGATGAAGAATTTAACCTTGTAGCTGAAGCCATTCTTGATGAAGAAGGTTATGAAGATGTAGAGGATGAAGAAGAATAGGAAAATTCTTTTTCATCTTTAAAATCTTTATTAAGGGTACGTTTTTTTCTAAAGAGCATATCGCAGAATGCTTCAAGTCTTGTAACAAAGCCTGCTTCTCCCGTATGCTCGTCTATTGTTAAATTTAAAAGCGGTTTATTAAAGTTTTTGGATTTTCTTTTAATATCTTCAATCATCAGCGAATCGGGTCCGCAACCAAATGCCGTAATTGTGATAAGCCCGTCTATCGAATCGCTTTTTAAATAATGCCCTGCGGCACCTGTCATCTCAAGCTGGTTTGCCCAGTAGAGCTCTGCTTCAAGCGTGTTTATGCCGTCTTTTAATTGCTCATCGGTTAATTGAAGTGCGCTGTATACATTTACGCCTAAATCTTTGAGTTTTTTAAAGACATCCATGCATACTCTTTTATCGTAAATATTGTACCCGTGTGCAACAAGAGCAACGTTTATGCCGTTATTTTCTTCTTTTTTGGAATTGATTACAACCTTGCCTTCTTTTGCATTTTTGAGTGCGGTCTCAAAAGTTAAATTATGCTGCATCATTACTCTGAAATTGTTATGAAGCACAAAACCTGCCTTCAAGGCCTTTTTGATTTGTGTTTCATCGGTTATTCCAAAGGGATTAACGGCCTCTTTTAAAAACTCAAATAGCCCGAGATTTTTTTCGGATTTATCCAGAGTTGCCTCGATTAAATTATATTCGCCCCTCACAACATTCCTGATTAAATCGGGAAGCCCTCTTATTTTGGAGCAGTTATAAATTTTTGGCGCAACTGATTGAATGGATGGAACGAAAATATTTTTTACACCTTTTTCAAGCAGGTTTAAAACATGGCCCACATAAACCTTAATAGGCAGGCATGTTTCGGTTACAACAAGAGAAGCGCCTTCCACCAGGGTTTTTTTGGTTGTCACGTCCGAAAGTATGATTTTAAATCCCAGGTTTGTAAAAAAGCCGTATAAAAAAGGGAAATAATTGTAATATGTAAGCGCCCTCGGCATTCCAAGTTCTTTTTCTTTTATAATTCCTGTTGTTTTTGCCATCTTAACTGTCTCCGATACTGTTCCCGTTTGCCCTTTAAAAAGTGCTTAAAACTTTTGAGAACCTTTACTTATCATACTTTAAACATTAAAAAAATGCACATTTAATGACCATAAAGTTTGCATACTTAAAAAAGCTTAATAATATTTTCATATTTTATGCAATATTTTCAAGTTTAAGGTTTTATTAAATAAGTATACAGGTGCCTTTTAAAATATGAGTTTGAACAATATAAACAATCATGATATTCAAAATACGCGGATGTATCCTGCAAATGCCGTTTCCCGAGGTTCTTCGGGCAATTCACCTTCTGTCGTATACGGCGCTTTTTCACCTGTTAACAACGGATATTATTATTTCAATCCGCAAATTTCAACCATGCCTTCAACAAACGGCGTGACAAACCCTGTATACAGCCCTGTTTACGGGTTATATAATAATGTCATTAATCCGAATTTACCTGTTTCATACAGCTTTCTTGGCACCGAAAAAACGCCGTACGGTGATGATATTTACCTTTATATGCTTCAAAACGGGCAAAAGGTTGCCATTATGCCAAAAGAAGGCTCTACAATCGTCAAAACTTTTGTAGATTCAGGCTCAATGAATGAAACCGACTCAATCAGAGGGATAAGCCATTTTATTGAGCACAATCTTTTTAACGGCAGCCAAAACCTTGCTCCGGGGCAATTTTTTAATGAAGTAAGCAAAATGGGGGCAAGTACAAACGCTTCGACAGACTATGCCCAGACGGATTATTATATTGAATCTGCTCTAATGAGCGATTCTGATCTTGAAAAAACAATTTCCATGCATGCTGATATGATATCGCGCCCGCTTTTCCCGTCTGAGATGATTGAAAAAGAAAAAGGCCCCGTGACTTCTGAAATCAGCATGGTGAATGATGATATGATAACCGTTGCCGCAAATGACGTTATAAGAAATCTTTTTCAGATAAAGTCCGAATCGGACAACCTTGTTGCAGGCTCAATCCAAACCGTAAACTCACTCGACAGAGCAAAAGTTTCGGATTATTATCAAAGACACTACACGCCTGATAACCTCTATACTGTTGTTGTCGGGGATGTTGATCTTAAGAAAACCATGGAGCTTATCTCTAAAAATTTTACACAAAAGCCCGTGGCAAATTCTGAAAATCTTAGAACAAAAGAGACCTTAACCCCGATACAATCTTCCGTTCGTGTTGATTATAAATCTCCAAACGACAACTGCACCACAACCCTTGCGGCTTTTGCGGGCCCTGTTTCCGGAGATTTTAAAGGCAATATAAAAGCACAGGCGCTCGGTATATTTTTAACGGGAAGCGTAAATTCAAGGCTCACAAGGGGGCTTGAAGATGTGAACGGTTATGCCGATTTTCAAATGCAAAAAGTCGGACTCAAAAAAGAAGACCCGCAGGCATTTTTGTTTCAAATGGTAACGCCATCTGGTAGGGAGCAGGAAGCTCTGGATATTTTCTATTCGACGATTGAAAATCTTGCAGTAAATCCGCCGACTGAAAATGAAATGAAAATTCTTAAGAATAAAATTTTGAAATCAGTTGCAATTAATTTCCAAAATTCTTCATCAATTTGCGATACCATAGGTACAAGTCTTTTGGATGGAGATTTTAAGTCAATTTCAGAGTATAAAAATGTGATTAATTCGCTTACCCCTTATGATATTCAAACTGCCGCAAGAAATTTCGTGGATTTAAACAAGGCTTCAATTGCGGTTGTGCACCCTGCAAATATTTCCGAAGAGCAAATCGTAACCAATTATTCAAAAAGCAAATATTCGCTCCAGGCTCTGAATAACAGAGCACAAAATATTTCTATGGTAAAAACGGGCGGCGTTGTGGGCGGCCAGCTGTCTTTCGGTGCAAGGGATATTGCTGCAACCGATGTTGAAGAAGCGGTTTTGCCTGATAATACCCATGTTGTTTTGAATGATTATCCTACAGAACCCTGTTATCTTGAATGGCGCTTAACATCCAAGGAATCCTTGCCTAAAAATCCTGCCGTACCTTATGTTTTAACCGAGCTTCTAAATAACGGCACAGCTAAAAAAAGCAGGGATGAATTTATTTCCGATGCGGAACTCAACGGCGTGACTTTTGCTGCCGATTCAAACGGTTTTCAGATATCATTAAATGCGGTTTGTCTTGAAGACGGCGTTTCAAAATCAATTGAGACTATGAAAGAAGCGCTTTATTCCCCGCGCTTTACGGAAGCGGATTTTAAAAAGGTTAAGGCTGATTTGGAAGCTTATTTCTATTCTTTAAGTAAGGACGCTTCAAATAATATTCTGGATAATTTATTCGGTGATTATTTTGCAAAGCCCGAAGTAATTCTTCAAGGGCTCAAAAACCTTACTTTAAATGACGTTATAAACCACTACAACAGCATGATGCAAAATTCAACCTCTGCTTTTGTTGTGAGTGCTCCGTTTAAAAACAGGCCGGAACTAAAAAATGAAGTGTTTTCAAAAATAAGTACGCCGAATATGTATTTTAAAAAGCTATTACCTGCATATACCCCTATTTACAATCGTTTTAAAGAAAACAGAATTTCTCAGGTTTTAATTGACACGGAAGAAAGAAATCAGGCACAGATAAATAAAACCTATTCTTTTAAAATGAGCGGAAACATTGATGATGAAGTAAAGTTTGAACTTTTAAATACAATTCTTGGCGGTTCGCCTTCTTCAAGGCTTTTCCAAGATTTAAGAGAAAAACAAAAACTTGCATACAGAGTATCAAGCACGGTCCAATCTTTCGAAGACACGGGTGTTTTAACCATGTCTATTTTATCCACAACGGATGATAAAAAACAAAATGATATAAAATATGACAATCTGCAAAAGTCTTTAATCGGGTTTGATGACCACGCGCAAAGGCTTATGATGGAGCCTGTGAGCGAGGATGAGCTCAATAGTGCGAAAATGATTTTAAAACAAAGGTATGCAAGACAAACTGAACTTCCCGCTTCGAAAACAGCGCTGCTTGCAATGAATTTACACCAGCCATACGGTGTTAAAAGAATGGATGAATATATAAAGGCTATTGATAAGATGACCCCTGCCGATATTCAGGCTGCAGCCATGCATATTTTCTCAAATAAACCTCTGTATTCCATTCTTGCAAGCGAAGATACCATAAAAAATCAGATGGGATATTTGAATACACTTGGCACCGTGCAAGGAGAAATCCCTGCACAGTCTTTAGCCGCATAGGGATTTTTCCATTTGAATATCTAAAATATTTTGCGCTATTGTGCGCCTGTATTGGTGTTTGTATTTTGGGGCACACTCTGGAATTTTAAGGATTTGATTGATTTCGGGTTTGTGATAAGCCCGTTTATTGCAACCTGAAAATTCTTTGTGTTTTCCGTTTCGCCTGTTGATAAGGGCGGTATGTTTGCTATATCTCCCGCAGCAATAGGGCCGAAGAGCGGGTTTGTTTTTTCTTTTATAATGCTTGTTACAATTTGCCCTGCGGTTTTTTGTTCGCTTTGAGCGGTCTCACCCGTATTGCCACCGTTTTGAGCGTTTTTAATCGCGCCGAGGATTGCAAGACCCGCTTGAACACCCTTGTTGTCGGCATATTTTGTACTTAAATTATCCGCCACCTTGTTTATGGCTTTTTCAGCGCTTGCGGTAGCTTTTTCAACCGTGCTCTGGATTTTATCCGTTCCAAGCGTTCCTAAGAAACCTGCAACTTTTGAAGACACTTTTCCTGTTATCTTTAGGTTTGCATGGTTATTTAAAATGTTGTAAGAACCTGTTGAATAAAGGCTCATATTCGGCCCTTGAGATTTAAAGTTTGCAACATTTGCAATACCGTTGCTAAAGGTTAAAAGCCCTGTTATATCTTTAAATTCCTGTGTATTTACGGAATTTACCTTTGATGTTATTGAACTTAATGATGAAGCAAAGGTGCCTGCCCCCATTACGTTTGCAGCATTTATAAATCTGCCGAAGCTTAAATTTTCACCATATTCGCCATCTTTAACATCAAATGAAACCGTGCCGTTTAATGTTCTCATTTGTTCTTCAAAGGTCGCTCCTGAAAGGGTGAGTTTTGCCTTACCTTGAAGAGTGCCGCTTTTAGCAAGTTCAATACCGAGAAAAGCTTTTGATGCGTCTTTTAGGGCAATGTTTTCAGCCTGCATATCAACGGCAATTTTTCCGTTCATTACATTATAAGAGCAGGTGCCATGAGCTGTTCCCTGTGCAAAAACGGCATTAAGGTTGTTTAAATTATAAACATTATTTAAAAGTGTGTGGTCATAAGTAATGTTTTCAACAATTAACCCGCCCGATTTTAACTTGTCAATTCTTGCGCCGCCTCCTTTTATAACTACACCGAGATCGGCAGGGGCTGCAGAGCTTCCTGATGATGCGGAAGGCGCAGGAGCAGGCATTGTGCTCATTGCTTTTTCTGCAAGCACAATAAGGGCGTCGGTATCAATAAATCCTGAATTGTAATTTAAGCTGTTTATGGTTACACCCTTCAGGAAATTTAATGAAATATTAGCATCGCCCGCAAAGTCTGATTTTGCAACCCTGGCACCTTTGGCTTTAGCTGAAAGGGTTGTTTTGTTAAAGTTTAGGGCCAGATCTTCAAGCGTGAATCCAAAATCAGGATAATTCAGGTTTGTTATGCTGATATTTCCTGTGATTTCAGGTGAAAAAGCTCCGCCTGAAAGGGTTATGTCACCGCTTGCATCAAGACTTGTGTTTGCAAGAGGCGGAATTATTATGTTTGTTTTATTTGGAAGACTGATATTAAGACCTGATAAGACAGGTTCTTTTGCGTATATGTTTTTTATCTGTCCTTTTACGTTTGCAAGCTTTGTGCCGTTTGATTTTATAGCAGCTTCAACTAAATCCAAAACATCATTTTTTAGTGCCATATCAAGGTTCAGCGTGTTTTGTGCACCTCTGATTGACGGGATATCTATTATGCTTATGAAGTTTGCAGGGTCTGTAATTAAGCTGCCCGTGATTTTGATATTTTCAATTGTGCCTGAAACAAGTGCACTGTATGGCATTGCTCCTTTATATAAAACACCTTTTCTGAATTCCTTTGGAATGAAGGCAAAAACGGTATTCGGGTGTACGTTTCCGTTTATTTTAATGTTCA
The DNA here is from genome assembly GCA_910578465.1 of uncultured Vampirovibrio sp. Lineage (GTDB taxonomy): Bacteria > Cyanobacteriota > Vampirovibrionia > Gastranaerophilales > Gastranaerophilaceae > MGBC122484. The sequence goes on from CAJTPW010000001.1 coordinate 515,693, forward strand.
ATTGGGGCGCTGTCATATAGTTTGCAACATCCCCTGATACGTTAATTTTTGTGCCTTCAAGTGTTGCGCTTGCAGGCTGGATTATGATTTTTGACATATCTGCCGTGATTTTTGCACTTGGAGCACTGAAATTCAGTTTCGGTTCAGGCATAGAAGCGCTTATATTTTTAACATTAATTTCCGCATCAATGTCATCCTTGCCTTTCGGGCGGGCAACAATGTTTATATCTTCAATTCCGATTGGCATTTTGGCGCTTTTTACAAACATTTTGAAATTGTTCAGGTTAATATCGGCCTTGGGTTTAATGTTTTTAAAATCACCTATAACGTTAACAAGAAGCTTTAAGGCGCCGTCCGTAAATTCAAAATCTGCAATATCTTTTTTATTTACGGCTTTAAATTCAACCGCAAGATTTACAAGATCCTTTATTTTTAGCGGATCTGATTGAATACTTAAATTTATATCGGAATTTGAGGCGATTTCACCCTTAATATCAAATTTTGCACCGTTCACAAGGGCGCTTGTATCTTTAATATTTAAAGCATTTTCGGAAAAATCCAAAAATGCGCGCATTTGGCTTAAATTTAAGCCTGCTTTGGGGTAAGCTATGCTTCCATCAACCAGTCTTAATTCGCCGTCTGATTTTATTGTTTTAAAATTAGTGTTAAGGTCAAAGTTTCCTTTGATATAGCCCGTTGCCGCCATATTTTTAATATCGTTTTCAATACAGCAAATGCTAAGAACCGCGCCAATTAAATCTTTTATGCTTTTAAGCGTGATTTTATCAGCCTTTAAATCCAAATCCAGTTTGGATTTTTTACCTGTTCTTACTGTGCTTTTGGTTTGAATTTTTTCTTCTTTTGATACAAATACTTCAGATAAAATATTTATGTCTCTATCTTTAAAATTCAAATTTACGTAGCTGTCTGGAAGCTGAATATCGGCAAGTTTCAGGCTGAATTTTTGAATATTCAAATCACCTTTTGCCTTGAAATCTTCAATATTTTTAATATCAAGTTTTGTGTTGATATCCGCCCTTAAGTTGAAATCTTCAAGGGTCTTCAGGGGGTTAAAGTTTATATCGGGAAGTTCAAATTCTTCTTCCTCTTTTTTTGGTGCAGTTTCGCTTGCTGTAGTAATCTTTGGGAGTTTTGTTTTGAAATCGACATCGATATTAACAAATTTTGTGTCAGTATCTTCAATTCCTATAAACCCTTCGGTTTTAATTGTTAAAGGGCCTTCCAGAGATTTCATTAAAAGGGAAGAATTATTTAGCTGTGCAATATAAGTTTTATTTACATTTTCATCAATCAAATGAAGCGCGATTTTATTCGCTTTTACGTTAATATTTCTGATTTCAATCGGAAAATTGAACTCCGCTCCTTTGTTTTCTTCTTCCTGCTTCGGTTCCTGTGGGGTGGCAGCTTTTAGAATATTATCGACATATTCCATTACCGTATATTTTTTATCCTTTGTAAAAACAAGGTAAGCGTCTGCCGTATCTGCTTTTATATTATCCAGATTAATGTGCCCGATAAGTATTGTCGGCAGATTTATTTCAATTTCGGGCTTTGTTAAATTAAACAAGGGGGTATCATCTTTATAATTTAAACTGATTTTATCAGCCTTTAACTTTACCCCGAATTTCAAGGTGGTGCCAAGTTTTAGGTTTTCTGCACCAAATTTAAAGCCGCTCATTTTTTCGACTTCTTTTGAAATCATCGGTGTAAATTTATTTAAGTCTATAATATTTGGCAAAATAAGCAGAAATGCAAGATAAATTGCCGCAAAAACCCCCGCAAAAATTACGGAGATTTTTTTAATTTTTTTCTTTTTTTCATCGCTTATATCTAAAATATTGCCTAATTTGTCTTTCAGACTGTCTTTTAAGCTTGTAAAATCCATATTCACTTTTTCACTCACTTCCTTATCTTAATGTTTTTAAATTTCCGTTATTGAAATACTGTTAATTCCCGTATTTCTTGCTGTATCCATAAGTTTTACAACAGCCCCGTGGTCACTATTTCCGTCCGCTTCTATCATAAGGCCCGCAAAGCTCCCTCCTGCCCCGCTTAATTCTCTTGTTTTTTCCTTAAGTCTCATAGCGAGGGCTTTTTCGGATATTTCTTCTTCGTCTATAAAATATTTGTTATCTTCCGTTACAACAACGGTAAGGATTTTGTTGTCATTCGGTTTGTCATCCGTTTTTTCAACATAATCGGGTATTGCAAGGTTTAAGCCCTGCTGGTCAAGCATTGGTGCGATTACCATCATTATGATTAACAATACCAGAAAGATATCCGTTAAAGGTGTTATGTTAATTTCATTAAAGGTCTGTCGTTTCATTTTTTAGCTTTGCCCCTCTGTTTCGGCATTTTCTTCTTTTAATTTGTCCTGTTCTTTTTTAGATAACGGCTCGCCTGCAACTATAAGTTTCTCAAAACCTGCTGCCTGCGCTGCTCTCATAATCTTCATGATTTCAGAGCTTTTAGCGTGTTCATCCGCTTTAACAACCACTTCTTTTTTGTCTTCATCGGCTGCGCCTGATGTCAGCTGAACAAGTTTTTCTTCAAGCGCCGTTTCATCCTGAACTTTTTCACCGTTTAAAAAGAACTCGCCCTCTTTTGTTAAAGAAACCGTGGCATTCTTTTCTTCAACGGATAATCCCGAATTAATTTCAGGCATTTTAATATTGTTATCCGTTGATTGAAAACTTGGTGCGATTACCATCATTATGATTAACAATACCAGAAAGATATCCGTTAAAGGTGTTATGTTAATTTCATTAAAGGTTGAACGTTTTTCGTTTTTACCTGTTGTCCTGATTGCCATTTTGCGTCCTTTTTAATGGTTTTTATAAAGCAATTGTGCCTGCATCATTCATCTTAATTTCTTCATCGGAATCGATAAAGCTTAAGAATACAAGCTTAATTAATTTAAAGTCTGATTCAAAGCGGGTTACAACACTTTGGAAATAGTTGTATAAAATTACCGCAACGATTGCAACACCAAGACCGAATGCTGTAGCAATCAAGGCTGATGCGATACCTGTTGCAACTGCGGCAGACTGGTTACCCTGAACGGCTAAATCCTGGAAAGTGTAGAGAATTCTGACAACCGTGCCAAACAACCCTAAAAATGGTGCTACACCGCCGATTGTACCTAAAATATTTAATCCTTTTTCAAGTTTTCTTGTAGCAAGAGATGATGAAATATCATATGCTCTTGAAAAACCTGATCTTTGCTCGGTATAAATTCTAAGACCCTCATCTACCATTTCCGAAATTATGCCGCCAAGCTGAACGGAAATTCTTTGAGCTGCACCGATATTATTTTTTGCAAGCGCTTTTTGAAGGCTCTGAATAAATTCACCGATGTTTCTTTCGTTTTTTCTGTAGTAAACAAGTTTATTAATTGCAACCGCAATAACAAGCACCGAACAAATAAATATCGGGGTTAAAACGGGCCAGTCCATTTTCATTGATTCTAATAATAAATCCATAGCTTTATCCTTTATTTTTTCCTTATCTTCTATCTGCCTATTTTATCTGTAGCTTGCACCGAGTACGTTATAGTCAAACGTAAATTCAATATCTATATTGCTTCCCTTAAATTCGGGCGGAAGCGGTTTAAACGGTGCGGTAAGTTCGATTGCTGCTTTTGCGGCATCGTCGTTTGAAATTGAACCTGAAGATTTACTTACTCTGATTGAAAGCAACCTTCCGTCTCTTCCTATCTTAAAGAGTACTACTACGCGTTTTGAAGCATCACCTTTCGGCGGGTTCCAGTTTCTTTTGATTCTGCGTTCAAGCTCGCGCATATACGGTCCCCAGTCGGGTGATTTGATTGCGTCAATTCCGGGAGGTCCTGACGGATTACCGGGGCCCGGATTTCCCATAGAGCCCGTGCCGTATCCTGTTCCTCTTGTGCCGGGTCTGCCTGTGCCGGAAGTTGTTCCGGAGCCTGATGAACCGCTTCCTCTTGACGGGGATAATTGCGGAGACGGCATTCCCGTACCCGTTCCTCTTGAAGAGCCGCCGCCCTGTGCAAGGGTTCCCGTTGATATTCCGCTTCCTGCGGAAGGTCTTGGTCCTACAGGAGCTTCGGTTTTTGGAACAGCTACGCTGAACGGACTTTTTGGTGCCGTTGCAAGTTTTGGCATTGAGGGCCTTGGAGGTTCTGCGGTCGGTTTATAAACAGGCCTTTGCACCGGTGCTGTCGGTTTTGCGGGTTGCGGTGCAGGTTTTTGCACGGGTTTTTGTACCTGCGGTGCCTGTGTTTGAACAGGTTTTTGAGTCGGCTTTTGCACTGTTTTTGGTGCGGGCGCAGGTTTTTGCACGGGTTGTTTCGGTGCAGGTGCGGGAGCAGGACTTGGCACCTGTGCAGGTGAGGGTGCCGGAGAAGGTTCCGATACACGTTTTGTCGGATCATGTTTTCCGCCGGCCCTTGAATTTCTGTCAGACCTGTATTTTGTATTTTTATCTATAGGATCAGCCTCGTTTGTAACGATTACAAACTCAAGGTCTTTTTTCTTCCAATCGGGCCTGTCCGCTCTCGGTATTACGAGCCCCAAAAGAGTGAGTGCAAGTATGGTAAGCCAAATTAAAAATACACATAAAGGGTGTAATATTAAAGATATTATTAAGGATTTTGCGAAGGAAACCTCGTCTTTTGAATCATCAAAAGAGTTTGGCAGCGTCTTGAGCCCGCCTTTTGTCGGTTCGTCCGTATCCTCAAAATCAAATTTACTTCTTAACTGTGTCATGTTCTTCCGTTGTTTTTTTGTCTTTGACTATTATTTATTACATATTCTTAACAAATAAAATAGCCTTACTTGCTAATTTGCTGTATTAAGCCCCATAGGATAACGGGGCTTAATTTGGTTAATAATTGTAAATATTGGGTGCTGAAACCGTGATTGGCTGGGTAAAATAAATATCGAGAATTACATTTGCAGGGATATTAACATTTTCTCCCTTTTGTCTTGCGGCATTTGCCACGCCTATTGTAGCCCCGACTGCCGTGCCGTAAACCGCACCTTTACCGACGGAGCCGCCTGAAAGAGCGCCCATTGCAGTGCCAAGAGCCGCCCCTGAAGCCGCACCTGCTGCAGTATTTTTCGCATAGTCTTTTGTTGAATCAAGTTTTGTGCCGCCTTTTAAAATTCCCGAGTTATCATCCGTTTTAAATACGGCATTAATTGCAATATTATACCCTTGCGGAGTTCTTAAATTGTTAAATATTACTTTTATCTGGCCGTTTCTGTTTGCAATCCCTGCTTTTTTTGCTTTTACAACCGTTCCTGTTATAACACTTCCGCTTTGCGCAACGGTTTTTCCGTTGTATGTGATTGCATTGGGCAGTGTTACCGTAACAAGGGAACCCACGGCTGCATTTTCAGAATTTAATGGGGCAGCAAGAATTGCGGGCGCGGTAACACCTGCGGGAACATATACTACCTGTCCTTGAAGCGTGCCGGAGTTTTGAGTGTTTGTTTGCGAGTATGAAAAGTTTGACGCTGCGTATACACTGCTTAATGACAGTGAAAGACAAGCGCACAAAGTAAAAATACCTGTTTTTAAATATAATTTGCTCATTATTGCCTCCTCTTTTAAATCTCCCGTATATGATACTTTACAGTATAATACAAATTTTAAAAATACACTTTTTGTGACACTTTTTATGTTACAAGTATTAATGCTTATTTGTGCATATTTTCTTTTTTGATACTGTCTGCACTGCTGTCGTATTCTTCATCAAGCATTATGTAAATAATATCGCTTGTAGGAAGAGTGATATGAAGCCCCATTTCATATTCTCCGCTCGGGACATATTGGAGCACGCCCGCTCTTTTCCAGTACATTCCTTCTCTCGGGTGTACGGTTTTATTGTATGAAGCAGGCGGAGTAAGATTTCCGCCGATTTGAGCATTTCCGTTTTGTGTTACCGTTGCGTTCATTTTCTTGATTGAGCCGTCAGGTAAAATTGCTTCTGTTATTTTTATTGTAATTGCTGCATTTACACCCTTTACAGGCATTTTTAGCATTTCGATATATCCCCTGAAATAAGTGTTTTTTGGAAGCACTTTTGTCTCATATGCCCAGAGGTCTGTCGGGTTTATAAAATATACAATATCTCCCTCGTTGAATGAAGCCGTGGATATTGTTTTCATCGGGTATGCCTGAAGCATGACACCTTTTGAGATTTTTGTGCTGTTTTCAAATGAAGCAGCCGAATGTGCTTTGGTGCAAGAGTTTTCCGTGTAAATAATTACACTTAGAATAACCGTATAAATAAGAATTAAAATTTTTTTTGCCATAGTATATATTTTAAGCTATTTTTCATTTTTTGCAAAAAACACACAAAGTGTTTTATAATTTTTTTATGGAAAACAAGGCAGAAGAAAAAAAGAAAATATCAAAGTTAAAAGTTGCCCTAAGGCTTTTTAACATTGCCTTTTGCTTTGTTTTTGTTTCGGCTGTTCTTTTGTATGTAAATTTGGGAAAAGTTGTAAATTATTTTGCAGATATTGAAAATATTAAGGAAATTGTAAACAAAAATACAAATCTTGTTCTTGAAGCTGATAATCCTGTTATTCAGACAACAAAAGATTTTTCTTTAAATTTATCCACAAAAAAAATCACCCTGAAAGAGCCTGATAACGGCGCTTCTATTTTTGAAACGGATAATGCAAAAGTCGGTATAAAGATTTTTCCTCTTTTGTTTAAAAAAATTGAATTTAGGGAAATTTCAGCTTCAAATTTAAAGGTTAACATTGAAAGATACAAAGACGGCAGCTTTAATTTTCAAAAATATATAAAGAAGGATTCAAAATTCCCCCTCACATTTGTTGCAAAAAATGCACTTGTGCTTCTGGATGAATATTTAATAACTTATAAAGATAATTCCGTGATGCTTAATGCGCAAATTGCGGGCAAGGACCTTATTTCAACGGAATTTAATCTAAACAGCGTTGCGGATATTAAAACGGAAGGCGAGCTGAAGTTTTCAAAGGGCGGCAAGACACAGGTTTCACCATATGCAATTGATGCAAAGCTCAAATTTCCGTTAAATAAGAATCTTGATTTTAAAGATTACAGGCTGCAGGCAAGCGTTAAAAACCTTGATTTTTCCTATTTTTACCCTTATGTTTCAGAGCTTGTATCAAAAGATATGAAGGCTCTCAGGGGTAAGGGCTCACTTGTTATTTTGCCTAAAGAAGGCGCAGGTCTTTCTAAAAATCCGCTTGAATTTAAGCTTGATATGCAGGATGTTTTTTTGAATATCAGAAAAAACGGGCATGATAATTTTGTTGACATTAAAGGAAAGAGTACGCTTGATTTAACAACAAGTTTTCAAAAAAATGAGATATTTATAGACAATCTGAGATTTTTAAAGACTTCTTTTGAAAAAAACGGAACGCTCCCTGCGGATAGCAATAATATTGATATTTCAGCATACGGGGTTTTAAAAAATATTTCCGATTTGAAAAACCTCAACCCCGATATCACTTTTGAAATCAGAAATTCTTCACTTTCCGATATGCTAAAAATTGCTCCTGATTATTTAATTAAAATGCAGCAGGATTATATCCCGAATTTGAAAAAATATAATGCACATGCCAATGTAAATGCTAAATTTCAGATTAAAGACCGTTTCAGATATCCGAATATGTACGGCTATATTAAGCTTGATGATGTTTATTTAATTGAAAGACCGAAGGGTGTTCAAACTTCATCGGGCGATTGTACCTTTAAAGGGGAAAAAGTTTATATTAATGTGGATGCAAATCTTCCTCCCGCAGGGCAAAAGCTTACGGTTAAAGGGGAAACGGAAATTAAAGAATTGCCTTTTGCAAAATTTGATATTCAATCATCAAAAGGTGTGGATATCGAATTTGCGCACAGAATTTTAATCCCCATACATAAAATTTTCGGCTTTCAGCTCGGGCCTTTGCCTTTTATGACGGTTGGCGGCAACGGTGAAATTTCCCTTAAAACGGAAGGCACAAGGGAAAGCGCCAAATTGAACGGTTGCTTTAGAACAAAAAACGGTACCGCAGCTCTAAGAGGGCTTAATACAAAGCTTTTTAACGGCAATTTAAACCTTCTTTTTAAGGATAAAAAGATAATTTTTGATAATACAACAGGGATTGTTGAAGGTGCAAAAATTAAAATCGATGGCAGTTCTGATGTTACGGGTAATCTTGATTTATATGTAAATATTTTTGATGTAAATGCGCAAAAAGCCTTAGGAGTTGTAAAAACAAGCGATATGGTGCTTGCTCTTTTAAACGGCGGAAAATTTCTTGATGCCTATACAAACCCTAAAGGTAATATTGATTTTAAAATGCGCCTCTGGGGCAAGGTGTCGCCTGTGTCCGAGGAAGATTTTACGGATTTTTCAAAAATGGAACCCTCTGATGACCTTAAGGCAAAAGGCACAATAACATTTAAAAACAATGATATTGATGTTTTCCCTGAAATCAAAGCATCAAAAGTAACAGGGACACTTGATTTTACCGATTATGTCACAATGAACCTGAATGCTGATGTTTATTCGTCTCCTTTCAATATGAAGGGTACGGTTACTCCTGATACAAAAGCTTCCAAAAAGCGCTCGGAGCAGCCTCAAATTGTGGATTTAACATTCAGTTCAAAAGATGCAAAATCAAAAGATTTATTCAGATTTTTCTACGATAATCAAGAAGGTTTTCAGGCAAAGAATAAAATTACTCCCGAACTTTATGAAATTTTAAACAAAATAAACTTTAAATTTGCGGCAAACGTTCGTGCAAAAGGGAAAGTAAACCCCGATGATACCATGATTGATATGAAAAAATTCACGCTTGAGGGCTGGGCAACAGGCATGAATTATAACGGTTCCGATGTTTTGTTTAATTCAGGAGAAGTGAAATTCAAAGACCAAAAAATTATTTTTAAAAATTTGAATAAAACTATCTGGGGTGCAAATATTGTAACCAACGGGGAAACCGATAAAATTTTCGATGATTATTTTATTCCGAATTTAAGTTTTAAACTTGTTTCTCTTCCGTTTTCAAAAGTGTTTGAGCTTGCAGGCGGTGCTGATGATAAAAATATTCAAAAAATTCTGGCTGATTTTTCTGAATTCAAAGGAAATTTAAACGGCGATTTTCAATATAATAAAGAAGGGTTTTTTGGACATACAAATTTAAACAATATTTCATTGTATGATAAAAAGCGTGAATTGCCAATATTCTTAAACAGCGGAGATTTAAAGTTTTCAAACAGTCAAATGAAATTGAATGCTTTAAATATGTCATACGGACATACACCTGTTTATCTGGATGCAATCCTAAATAATTTTAACACCCAAAAACCTGATTTTAATGTTTATGTTTCAACAAACTTGAATGAAGAAAGCCTTGATAAACTTTTAAATCCTATGCTTCAATATCCATTGAAAACCAAAGGGGAATTTACTCTAAAAGGCAGACTCAGAGGCAAGCCTGATGATTATTCGGTTTTTTCTTCCATAGTCTTGAACCCTGGGACCGATTTGTATTATATGGGTGCAAGCCTTGGGGATATTGCAAACAAGAGGGAAATTAATTCCAGAATCAATTTTAAAAATGACGAAATAAGTATAAAAAATATAAATTATTTGAAATTTATTCTCTCTCAAAATAATAAACAAACGCCGTATGAAATGTTAAAGCTTTCGGGCAATGTTAAAACCAGAGACAATAAATTGTTTTTGGAAAATTTAAAATTTTATACTCCAAACCCTGCCCCTGCAAGGCTTTTAAATATTGCGTTTAAAAAATCCATTCTAAAACAGGGAACATTTACTGCCGATATGTTGTTGAGCGGTCCTGTTTTTGAACCCAAGGCAAGGGGCAATGTGAATTTTTCAAATGTTGATATGCCTTTGTATCATTCTCAAATAAGAGATATTGATCTAATATTGGATGAAAAACTTATAAAAGCCGTGTTTGACGGAACAGGGTTTGGTTCGGATGTTAAAATTGTTACCGAAATTGTGAATAAACCAACGCTTCCCGTTATTGTAAACAGTGCCGAAATTTCATCTCAAACAATAGACTTAAACGCTTTTATAAATGGGCTTTCACAGTTTGCAAGGGCTCAAAAATCAACAGACCCTACGGCAAAACAGGCAATACTTATTTCGCCAACCGATTTTGAGGTTAAAAAAGGGAGCTTTAAGGCTAATGAAATTCAATATAATAACGTTAAAGCGCAGAATTTTTCAGGGAATTTCAGACATACAAAAGAAGGCGTATTTATATTTAACGACATAGTTTTTGATATTGCTGGCGGAAAAGTCAGAACAGACGGCAGTTACGAATTTGACACAACCAGATTTACGATTAATTCCGAAATTAAAGACTGCGATGCAAATACCCTTGTAACCGATATTTTGGGCACTAAAAACCAGATTTTTGGCAAAACAAACGGCAAAATTTCTTTGACAGGCAGGGAGCTAAATACGGCAGGCGGTATAAATACGGTTAAGGCAAATGTAGATTTTGCAATATACGACGGAAAAATGCCAAAACTTGGTTCTCTTGAATATCTTTTAAGGGCGGGAAACCTTGTGAAAAGTGGTATAATGGGCTTTACGATAAACAATATTATTGAAGTTTTAATTCCTTATAAAACCGGAGAATTCAAAAAGATTTCAGGCGATTTTATTGTAGAAAACGGCAAAGTTGATAAAATGAATATTTATTCAAAAGGTGAAAACCTTAGTATCTATACAAGCGGAAACTACGATATCGCAACAAATGTAGGCGATTTTGAGGTTTTAGGCAAACTTTCAACCAAAATTTCAAATCTTTTGGGTCCTGTCGGAAATGCTTCCGTGAATTCGCTTGTAAATTTTGTTACCAATAATAAATTCGGTAAAGATTCAAAAGAAGATTTGGTCCAAAATGTTGAAAAGATACCCGACATTTCAAATTCAACAGGGGATTTCAGATTGTTTGCGGTTAAAATTTTAGGAGACTTGAACGCGGATAGTTTTGTAAAGAGTTTTAACTGGCTGAATTAGCTATTTTTAGGGCTTTAAGACTGATAGCCGATTGTTGCTTGCACATGTTTTAAATTACGGATAGAATGGGTGTAATTCAAACTTGGGAGAAGTTTCTAAAAAAAGAGGACTTAAAAGAGGATTTGTGATTATATGAAAAAACTTTTGGTTTTTCTTGCGGTATTATTTGTAAGCGTGATGTCAAGCGCGTGTATAAATAATTTTGCAATACAGGAATTAAATACAAAAGCTAAAGAATATCTTGATAAAGGTGATTATGATGAGGCTATAAAGAGGCTTGAATCCAGTGTGGATTTGGACGGATCCATATTTGAGGCAAGGTACAATCTTGCGGTTGCATATACTCATAAAGAAGAATTTTCAAAGGCCGTTAATCAGCTGAATGAAGCCATAAAATTAAACCCCGCAAATCCTGATGCTTATTATACATTAGGTGTTGTGCTTGAAGGGGAAGCGTATAAAAAGCTTGAAACCGTCAGCGATGAAAATCTTCAGAGGGAAACCGAAAGTTTGAGCAATACCGGTGAAAAATCGGATGAAATTGATGAAGCAAAACAGGCTGAAGAAAATTCAAAAAGTGCTGAATTTGCAGCAAATAAGCTTAATGAAGCAATAAAAGCATATGAAAAATATTTGAAAGTTTCAAAAGATTCAAAAGATGCTGACACCATAACGGAGCACATTAAAGAGCTTCAGGCGGAAATTGCCGAATGCAGAAAATATATGGTTGAAGAGGAAAATAATGCTGAATCTTTGGAAAGCAAATCATAGGGTAAAAGCAAGGGTTAAGGTACTTTAATGTTTCAGGCTCCTGATTCAGGCGTTGCTTTCAGTGTTTTTGGCTATGATATCCGATATTACGGTATAATGCTTTTTTTTGGGATGTTTGCGGGGATTTTAGCTTCGTATTTTATTTCAAAAAAGTATTATAAACAGGTGGATTTAGAGCTTTTAACGGATTTTTTCCCGTTTTTAATAATATTTTCAATACTTTGCGCCCGTTTGTATTATGTTTTATTGAGCCTTGATTATTATCTAAAATATAAAGGAGAAATTTTTGCAATCTGGCATGGTGGAATTGCAATCCATGGGGCGATTTTTGGGGGAATTCTTGCAGGGATAATTTTCTTTAAGGTTGTTAAAAAAATACCGCTGTTTCCTTATGCGGATGTGATTTCATACGGTCTTGCAATCGGGCAGGCAATTGGAAGGTGGGGAAACTTTTTTAATCAGGAGGCGTTCGGGCGTCCGTGTGATTTACCGTGGAAAATGTATGTCGAACCTCTTAAGAGACCGCCTGAATACCTGTCGCAGAGCTATTTTCACCCGACTTTTTTATATGAATCCTTATGGGATATTTTAATATTTTTAGTACTGTTTTTTGTGGTGAGGAAATTGGCTGCAAAATACCTTGTTAAGACCGATGGAGTGATATTTTTAAGCTATCTTTTTTTCTATTCGCTCGGGCGGATTTTTATAGAAAACCTTAGAACAGACAGTGTTTTAGATATTTCAGGGGTTCCTGTTGCCCTTCTTGTAAGTGTTTTAATGCTTTTGATATCCTTGAGTGCACTTATTTATCTTTACCTGAAGAATAAAAAACCTGTATAACCTTTTGTGAAGCGGTCTTACAGGTTTTTAAATTTTATTGATATATATTTTGGCGACTTAATTGATAGAGTCTTACGGGTGAATTAATGTTCTATCATTGATTTTCCAGTCATTTCGGCAGGTTGTTTGATTTCCATCAAATCAAGTACTGTAGGTGCAATATCGCACAGGGCGCCTGTTTGTCTTAAATTGTACTTATTTTTATCAACGATTATAAAGGGCACAATGTTTGTGGTATGGGCGGTTTGAGGTGCTTTTGTTTCTTCGTTATACATCCACTCCGCATTTCCATGGTCTGCCGTGATAACCATCTTAACCCCTTTGTCCAGAGCTTTTTTGGCGATTTTTCCGACGCAATCATCTACGGCTTCACAAGCCTTAACCGCTGCATCCATTACACCTGTATGGCCCACCATATCAGGGTTTGCAAAGTTTACAAGAATAAAACCGTAATCATCATTATCAAGCGCCCCAAGAACGTTGTCACAAACTTCATAAGCGCTCATTTCAGGCTTCATATCGTATGTTGCGACCTTTGGAGAGGCTACAAGTTTTCTTGTTTCAAGTTTTCCGGGTTCTTCAACTCCTCCGTTAAAGAAGAATGTGATGTGAGCATATTTTTCTGTTTCCGCGGTTCTGAATTGTTTGATATTATTGTCGTCAAATACTTGCCCCAGAATGTTTTTGAGGTGCTGCGGCTTAAATGCGACAGCTAAATCAAAATTTTCGTCATACTGGGTCATACACACGTAGAACAAGTCTTTCGGGGCTTTCTTTCTCTCAAAACCGTCAAAATCACTGAATGTTAACGCTTTTGTAATCTCTCTTGCCCTGTCAGGCCTGTAATTGAAGAATATCACAGAATCGCCGTCGGAAATTCTTTCGCCGCCAATTACTGTAGGTTCAACAAATTCGTCGCTTACATCCTTTTTATACGACTCTCTTATGGCTTCTAAGGCACTTTCGGCTTTGTTGCCTTCTCCTAAAACAAGACAGTCATAGGCTTTTGACACTCTATCCCACCTTGTATCCCTGTCCATAGCGTAGTATCGGCCTATCACGCTTGCAACGGGTGGTAAATTTTTGGCTTTTAACATATCTTCTACTTGCGCCACAAAGGTTTCAGCACTTCTCGGGGGTGTGTCACGCCCGTCTAAGAAGGTGTGTACGTATACGCGTTTTACTGAATTGTCCGCTGCAAGCTTAATTAGGGCTTCTAAATGTTTCATGGAACTGTGCACACCGCCTGATGATGTAAGTCCCATTATGTGTAAAGCCCCGCCTGTAGCCTTTATATGGTCTATTGCACGTCTGAATTCCTCATTTTGAAAGAATTCTCCTTCATCAATAGATTTATTAATCCTCGTAAGCTCTTGATACACAACCCTTCCGGCGCCTATGTTCAGGTGGCCTACTTCGGAATTTCCCATCTGGCCCTCCGGCAGACCGACATTCAGCCCGTCAGCATGGATTACCGTGTGGGACATATTGCTCATAAAATCGTCATAATTCGGTGTACGAGCTGCTTCGACGGCGTTATAATTTTTGTTTTCGGAAATTCCCCAGCCATCCAATATGCACAATAAAACTCTGTTTTTACTCATTTTATCCTCTCTTTGATTAATACTTCTTATCGACCTTTTTAAGGCTTGTATTTATAGCCAATATATCACAAAAATGCTAGAATTATATTATGCAAAAGCATGGCGCTAAGATAATAAATTCAAATTTTACTCTCCCTGTAAAACGCACTGATTCCTTCACAGATGAGCTTTTTGTGGTTATAAATCCTTATGTGCCAAGAACATCGCTTGAATCCGAGGCTGTAATAACTCAAAAACAAATAGAAATTCTGGAAGATGCAATCAAGCGCTACGAGCGCCTTGAGGATGTAAGAAGGTTTTCTTCCATTGTGCTTGAAGATATTGAAAATGTGACGGAAGAAGAAATTAAAAGGGCTGTTGAACTTGAAAATACCGTCTCTATTGAAGATGAAAAGGCGGTTTTAAACTTAATTCAAAATGAAGGTTTTCTGCAAGACCTTGAAAGTGCTGATTTTTCCGATATTTTGAACTCTTCTTCGGATGATGTGTTTGAAGATGGAGAGGATTTTTCGGATTTTGATTTATAATTTGCCGATAGGACAGTAGCTTTCGGTGTAAAGGTTTTAAAGCTTTACAAATGTTTACATTAGATGATATAAAGAGCAGTATTAAAAAGTTTGTTTTTCTTAAGATTTTAAGGAGAAAATATTACAGGGTCGGCGAATGCAATTGCTGCGGCAGGTGTTGTAAGAATATTTATGTTAAGCATGGGAAAGGTTTTATTTCGGATGAAAAACTTTTTAACAGGCTAAAACCGCTTCATCCCTTTTATTTTGACCTTGAAATAATAGGAAAAGACGAAACGGGCCTGCTTTTTGCCTGTAAAAATCTTGATGAAAACACAAAAATGTGCAAGATTCATAAAAAACGTGCAAAAATTTGCCGCGATTATCCTATGGAAGAGATTTTAAAAATGGGCGGAACTCTTGCAGAAGGCTGCGGATACAGGTTTGAGCCTATAGAAAAATTCAGTGAAGTCTTAAATAAGGCTAAAAAACAAAACAGCTCTAAAATAATTTTTCCGCTAAATTAAGTGCCTGTTTGGTTTTTGCCACATTGTGCACACGGACAATATTAACTCCGTTTAATGCAAAATAAAGGCTTGCTTGTGCCGTAAGTTCATCAAGCACTTCTAAATCAGCTTCCGTGCGGTTTTCGGTGCCAATCAGGCTTTTAATAAATCTTTTTCTTGAAAGTCCGCAAAGAACTTTATAGCCCATACTTTTAAACTCTTTAACCTTTTTTAAAAGCTCAAAATTCTGTTCATTATTCTTTGCAAAGCCAAACCCCGGGTCGATTATAATATTTTGGGCCTCAATTCCAATATCCGATGCCTTTTGAACCCTATTCAAAAGTTCAAAATATACTTCTTCCGTTACGTTTTTATAATTGCAAAGGGTGTCCATATCTTTTGGTGTCCCTCTTGAGTGCATTATTACAACCTTCAAGCCTGTTTCTTTTACGGTTTTTGCCATATCGGGGTCATATGCGAGGCCCGAAACATCGTTAATAATGTCTGCACCAAGCTCTGCCGCAGCTTGTGCCGTAGCGGAATTTCTTGTGTCGACGCTTATTTTAACCCTATTGCAAGCGAGATTTTTTCGAAGTTCTGCTAAAACGGGGGTTATTCTTTTAATTTCAATATCGGATGGGACGGCTTCGCTCATTGGGCGCGTGCTTTCTGCCCCGATATCAATGATTTCAGCTCCCTCTTCAATCATTTTATATGCGTGTTCTATCGCATTTTTCGGGTCCAAAAATTTGCCGCCGTCTGAAAAAGAATTTTCCGTAAGGTTTAAAATTCCCATAATTTCGGGTGAAATTTTGCTGTTACAAGAGCTGAACTCTTTTTCAAAAATTTCAATTTGTTTTGAAATTTCAATTGAAATTTTACCGAGCGAGAATTGCTGAAATTTTAATTTTTCCGCCGCATTTTTTAGTTGAGACACGCTTCCTGAGAGAATAACATCGGAAAGCTTTGCGCTGTGGTCTAAAACGCCCCTGTGTACGGCGGCATCCGTTCCGCATGACAGTGCTGTTTGCTTTATAATCGTTGCTGCTTCAGGTTTTAAATCATAAATTTTAATATTTAAAAATCTGTGTTTTTGTGTCCCAAAATCGAGATATGACGGGCTAAAGCCAATATCTGAAATCTCTTTTTCAATGTTTTTGCTTAAAATTCTTCTTACTTTAAATTGCATTTTGCTATTTTACAAATATAATAGAGTAACATAGGATATATTAATACAAATAATTTAATTTTTGGAGAAATAAAAATGAGCGAACAAACAATTGTAAAACTTGAAGCAAATGACAGAGTGCAAGATAAAAACCCGCGCCAATTAAGAGCAGAAGGTCTTCTTCCCGCTACTGTTTACGGCAAAGGTATGGAATCAAAGAGCATACAAATTAATGCTCATGAATTCAAAATGGCATACAAAAATGCTCCTGAAGCTGTTTATGAAATCGCTTTAGGTAAAGAAAAGTTTAAAACCGTTGTTCAGGAAGCACAAATGCACTATTCAACAAACACAATTATGAACGTTGAATTTAAAACCGTGTAACGGTAAAATCTTTTATTTATGCCGAATTCAGCCTTCTTCTTTGTTATCAATCGAAGAGGAATAGAATTCGGCATATTCATTGAGTGAATTTACAAAATGGTCATACCGTTCCATCCTGAGTTTAAGCCAGCCAAGCATCGGGTTTGAGCCGGTTATTTTTATAATTCTTGTTTGTGCAAAACATTTTCTTGCCGCGTTGTACTTTTCTTCAAAAAAAGTCTGACATTTGCAATTTAGCTCGTCAATAAGGTCGTAGAGCGTTTTAAGCCAGGCGCTTCGTACGTTTGTTTCATCAATTCTGAATTCTAAAACCATATTTTCTGCCATATTTATGCCTCATTGTTAAATAATTGCATTTTATGTTGCGGATTCAAGGGCTTCAAGTTTAACCGTTGTTTAAACGGCGCCTTTTGACTTTTTGGGGTGTGTAATTTGGTGATGTTTTTGAATTTTCTTGTATGCGACAATTATAGTATGATTTAATTATATCAGTGTTTTTCTGTTTTTAAAGAGAGCAGTAGGAAATTATATGAGATTTTGTAAAGTTTTGTTAAACGGTAAAGTGCTTTTTGAAAAGGCGAGGCTTATGAATTCTTTTTTAGAGCGTCTGCAGGGATTAATGTTTAAAAAGGAAATCGGCTGTAATGCCCTTGTTTTTAAGGATTGCGCCTCTATTCATTCTTTCTTTTGCGTCATTCCTTTTAATGTTTTATTTATCGGCACAAACGGAAAAATCTTAAATCATTTTACAAATATTATCCCAAATAAAATTCAACCCCCTGTTTTTGGGGCAAAATATACGGTTGAATATTTGGGGGAGCCTGTTTTTATAAAAGAAGATGATATAATTGAAATTATTCCCGAGACATAGTTTTGCAGCTGTTTGTTTTTCGGATTTATAAAAAATATGCCAAAAGATAATGTGTCAAAATTTGTATTGGAACAGGTGAAGATGATGCCCAGGCTGCCCGGGTGTTATCAATATTATGATGCAAAAGGTGAAGTTATTTATGTCGGCAAAGCAAAAAACCTGTTTAACCGCGTGAAAAGTTATTTTACATCGAATGATTCAATCAAAGTAAATGTTATGGTGCCAAAGATTGCAAAGATTGAGTGCATTGTTGTGGACAGCGAAGTTGAGGCCTTGATTTTAGAGGCTGAACTCATTAAAAAATATAAGCCAAGATATAACATTTTATTAAAAGATGATAAAAAATTTCCTTATTTCCTTGTGACGGATGAAGAATACCCGAGGATTACCGTTGTGAGGAAGGCGAATAAAAACCCGCAAAAAGGGAAATATTTCGGTCCGTATACGGATTCAAGGGCAATGTGGGCAACGTTAGAGCTTCTTGGAAAAATTTTTCCTTTGAAAAAATGTAAAACACCAAAGTTTAATTCAAGACCCTGCCTTTATTATGACATAGGCCAGTGTACGGCGCCCTGCCAAAAGATGATATCTTCTGATGAGTATAAAAAGATTTTAAAGGATGCGATGATGTTTCTTTCGGGGCGCCAGTCAGAGCTTTTAAGGGCGCTTGAAAATGAAATGAAAAAATATGCTAAAAACCTTGAATTTGAAAAAGCTGCAAGGTATAGAAATTCTTATCTTGACATCCAAAAGACGATGGAAAAACAAAAGATAGTTTCTGAGAATTCTAAGCTTAATCAGGATTTTATCGGAATTGTGAAGGATGGAAACCTGTATTCTGTCAGTATTTTGGAAGTTCGCGAAGGGCGCCTTATTAATAAAAAAGATTTTGATTTTTCAAAGTATTCGGAGGTGTTTAATGAGCCTGCGGAAGAAACTTTGGGAAATACTTCAGACGTTCGGGTTAACGAAGAAACAAACGCTCCCGTGACAGATTTTGCCGAAGTTTCAAAAGCCGTAATGCGTGAATATTATTCAATATTGAATGATACGGATATTCCAAAGGATATAATAATGACAGCCCTGCCCGAGGACAGTTCTGTGTATGAAAAATGGCTTGAAGGAAGAAGCGGCAAGAAGACTAAACTTGCTCTTCCAAAGTGTAAAAAAGAAGAAGAAATATTGGCACTGGCACAGAAAAACGCCGAATTTAATGTCGGGCAGCTGCGCCTTAAGGAACTTGCAGAGCTTCAAAATGACTATAATGAAGTTGGTGCCTACATTCAGGAGAAACTCGGGCTTGCAAAATTTCCGCACACGATTGAATGTTATGATATCTCACATATTCAAGGTACAAATACTGTTGCAAGCCGTGTATTTTTTGAAAACGGAATGCCAAAAAAATCTCAATACCGTCGTTATAAATTAAGGACGATTAAAAAGGGCGAAGTGGATGATTTTAAGAGCATGAGAGAGGTCTTGTCCCGCAGATTTAAAAGAATTCAAAACGGGGATGATACTGCACCTGATTTAATCATAATTGATGGCGGCAAGGGGCAGTTGTCAAGTGTTTATGAGATTATGCAGGAATTCGGACTTAAAATAGACCTTGTTTCTCTTGCAAAGAGGGAAGAAGAAGTGTTTAAGCCTAATCAATCGAAACCTGTGATTTTCCCCGTAAAATCTCCTGCGCTCCATCTTTTTCAGCGTGTAAGGGATGAGGCGCACCGTTTTGCTGTCACCTATCACAAGAAACTAAGAAGCAAGAGCATGCTTGAATAAATATTCAGGTTTTTGCGGCCGCAAACAATGCGGATAACTAAAAGGTTAATTGATTTGTTTTAAAATATTTTCAATTAAAAACAATACACGGGAATTTTTATTCTTTTTGATTTTTTTTGCAAGCTGTTCTTTATATTCTACAGTTAAATTTTCATCATATATAAAAAACTCGTACGGCTGTACTTCAAGAATTTCAGGTAATTTCTGAAATACTTTAAATGACATAAAACTTTTCCCTGTTTCAACGTTGCTTAAAGTATTTGTTTCTATGCCGATTTTTTCAGCGAGCTGTTCTTGCGTCAAACCTTTTTGTTTTCTAAAGTATTTTATTTTGCTGCCCAGTGGCTTACGTAAATCCATATATTAATAATAAACATTACTTTTAAATTAAAATAACCATTTATATTGTGATAAAATTATTTGATTTATCATAATATAAATGGTATTATGTTTTTTATCATTATTACTGTAGGGGGCTTTGAGTATGAAACTTAAAAAAGAGGTTATTGTATGTATCTTGATATTGTTTTTCTATGCGGTAAATCCGATCCTGTTTTCGTATACTTCATTTGCAGCAGCAAGCAGTGATGTGATTAATATTAACGCAAATGAAGACATTGCGATTTCCAAAGAAGAAAATAATGAAGCTGCCGAACACAACAACAAAGAAGAGAATAAAATACTGATTAAGACGGGAACGGTTGTTCCTGTTATTCTTGACACCCCTGCCACAAGCAAGAAAAACAAAACCGGTTCCAGAATTGAATGCAGGGTCTATGAAAATATTAAAATTGAAGATGTTCTTATCTTTAAAGAGGGTGGACGAGCATTTTTGAACGTCAAATTTGCAAAGAAGGCAGCCTTTCTTGGTATACCTGGAAAACTTACAATAAAAGACGGCGAGATTTTTGATATTAACGGTAAAAAATACAAAGTTGTTTTGGATGAAGTATTGGAAGGAAAAGCAAAGTTGTATCCCAAAGTTTTAGCAGGGATAAGTATATTTTTCCTGTGGCCTCTTGCCCTTTTTCTTTTTGTTAAAGGCGAACAGGCAGAGTTGCCTGCGCATACGCCTATTGAAACTATAATACCTCAAGATTCGACTTTTGTTCCGGTGCTTTAGTATATCTGTGTAAAATTCCCTGCGCTTCATCTTTTTCAGCGCGTAAGGGATGAGGCGCACCGTTTTGCTGTCACCTATCACAAGAAACTAAGAAGCAAAACTATGCTGGAGTAAACTTTCAAACATTGAAAAATAGGTGCGGTTAATATTTTATCATATAGCTTATAAAGTTTAATATTCCTATGATTAACGGTATGAATGCAAAGCAAAGTGCGGTTATAAAAAACAGCTGATAATAAAGTGGCAGTTCAGAAATCTTAAAGTTAAAAGCATCTTTGCTGCCGTTTTTCCAAGCATTGTTTTCAAGAATGTAAAAAACAAAAATTGTTGCAAAATAAATAAGGTAGACAAAAAATATAAAAATCATTCCGCCGAATTTTTCTATATTTTCCATTGATGCCATATAGCTTTTTTGCCAAAAATAAATTCCTGCGCCAATATATGTCATAAACTGCAGTGTCCATGAGTTTATAAAATTTCTCCAAGACTGTTTCATTTGAATACTTTCTAAACTTCCGTAACCTTACGGTGCATTATATCAAAAAATCCGCAAAAATAAAAATTTAGCGGGTTTATATGCAGGCTATGAAAATTTATCCTCTTAAAAATGTCACGTCTTCTAAAACGCTCCCAAATAAAAGACAAGACACTGATTTATGCGTTTCAAAATACTCTTCCGTCCCCTTAAAAGAAGGTTTTAAACTTTTAAATTATGCCTCTGCAGCCTCCATTATTCCTTTTTGTGCAAGAAAAAAAGCAAAACCCGATGATGTAAAGCGTGAGGCGCGGGAGCTTTGTGCACGCTGCCATTATGGAAAGGCAGACATTCTGGATAACCCTGACAAACTTAAAATTAAAAGAGAAACAGGAAAACTCTTTCTTGAAGGATATTATAACGATAATGGCGAGCTGACGGGTGTTTGTGAAGAACTTGCGCATAAGACGGGCACCTTTCTTCGGGAAAAATTCAAAAAGGATTATATGCCCTTGCTTATATCTTTTTCCGAGAAAAAATACGGTTTTAGTGAACATGTTTGTGTCGTTATGATAAAAAGGAACGAAATAAATGATGCTCAAATGAAGGGTATAGAAAACCTTGAATACGGCAAAAATCTTAATGATATTGAAGGGTTTGACGGGCAAAGTCTTTTCGACGGTGCCATTTTTATAGACCCGAGCTTCAATATTGTCTGCGATATTGAAAAAATGCCCCCTGATTATACGGATGTTGTTTCTATGAATACAATTGAAAAGAACAATCCTTATAATGCGCCAAGGGAAATAATCCCGGGTGCAAATAATTATTTGGGCTATCTTAAAGATATTTGCCCCGAGCTTTCAAAGATTAACTTTCCGCCAAATGCTATGGTGAGTTTTGTTGTGCCAAAAAATAAGGCAGGCGGTACGCTTTCTTATAAAAAAGTTGTGTTTCGTGTGCATTTGCCCCAAAGTAAGCGCTATATTGAAGGGACCGTAAAAGATTTGAAAAAAGCTCTGCCACACAGCAAATTTACAGCCTTTATGACAAAACTTGAAGAAGAACTTATGAAAGGCGGGTAAAATATATGATTTCATTCGGTGCAAGGTATATAAGTCCTGCGATTGTTCAAAAAGTTATGTTTAAGGATGCAAAAGTGCTTCCCGAGAAAGTTTCTTTTATTGAGTTTAATCCAAAAGACAGTGTCGACCTTGAAGCGGTTTATGACGTTTCTGAAGCCTGGAAGACCAAGGAACCTTATCCTGCAATGATATATTCTTATATGTCTTATTGTGCAACGTGCAAAGCGGAAGAAGAGAGCGAAAATACAAAGTTTTATGCTCTTACAACTCAAAAGGATAATTTTGAAAAGCCCGAAGCGGAAGATATTATTGCTCTTGCACAGGTGAATACTGCAGAATCCGTAACAGATGGAACAAAGGACGTTGTGGAGATTGAATATTTGCAGGCAAAGCCTGAATCGCCGTTGGATAATTACTTTAAACCCTATAAATTTAAACACATAGGTACAGGAATACTGGATGTATTTAAAAAAATATTCAAGGGGCGCAAGCTTGTCCTTTATTCAAATCCTATGGCGTGTGATTTTTATTTAAAAAACGGTTTTACGCAGGAAGATGCCGTTTCGGCAAAATTTACATATAATGCATAAGCTGAATATTAACGGGCTTTAATATTGGCTGCTGTAAACTTTTGTAAACTTTTCACTATACTTGTCTGAAAATTTTGCTTTTAAATTTTTTCTTAAGTGTTATAATAGTAGTAATAAAATCATGGATGGTTTAAGCAGGCAAATACTTATTTTAAGGTTCTGCTGCTGTCAAAACGTTAAGTGTTGATTAATAAAAAGGGATTTTGATAATGAATTTGAAACATGGGTCACTTGAAAGCGTAATTTTAAATTCTTTGTGGGAACTTGAAAAATGCGGTATATATAAAAATTCCGTCAAAGATGTTTTTGAATATATTAATAGAACAAACAGCACCAAAAGAGCCTATACCACAATTAAAACCGTTATGGACAGGCTTTATGAAAAAGAAATCTTATTAAGAATTAAACAGGGTAAAAAATTTTTCTATAGAACCGCATACTCAAGCAACGATATAATTACAACCTCTTTGAAAAAAATTGCAACTCAATATTGCGGCGGGGATATGTCAAAACTTGCAGCTATTGCCTCAAATATTTCAACAATGTCTCAGGTGAAGGTTTAAAAGTCTTGAAACAAGAATTTAACTCTGCCTGTAGGGGAAAATTGTGGCAGGATATTGTTCAAAGGCTCAACACTTTTCTTTATGTTAAACCAAAACAAGAAAACCTCGCCCCTTCAAAAGAAGAGATTATTAACCTCAGAAAAAAGGTATCCGATACGCTTTTTGACGTGCTTTCTGGGAATATAACAGTACTTGAAGCCGTCTCTAAGTTTCCCAAAAACACTGTTGATGAAAGTGTCAATGTTTGTTTTCATATTCTTGTGCATTTGGAGGCCGATGAGGATATCAGAGCGAAAGATGCTTTGTATCGTGAAGAACAGGATGATTTTATTTTATATATTGCAGAACTTTTGCAAAAAGGGGAAAGCATTCCAATTAATATAATAAACGAGTATAATGTTTTTTATAAAGAAATCCTTGTTTATCCTGAAATTAATAAAAAAACCGTGATTGCAAGGCTTAAGAAATTTATAAATATTTAAAAATGCAAAAGAGTTTACAAAATAAAGAAAAAACAAAATATTTTGCGCACAAAGGCGGAAGGCAATATGTGGGGCAAAGTATTATAGAATTTTGTATTACATTTATACTGACGTTTTTCCTTGCATTTATTATTCTGGAATTTGCAATATATCTTCAAACCTTATACGGTGTACAGACTTTTAACGATGAAATAAATGCAAACCTTGCCCTTTATAAAAATTCAAACATATGTTCTTCATATAACTCGGATGTTTTGGATTTAATAAATTCGCGCGCACAAAAATATCTTGAAAGAGGTTTAGAGTTATCTTATAAGAAAAATGCTCCGGACATTGCAAGGCTTGAATCCAACAAAGCATTTTTCGGGAAAAAGGTTTTAAATATGGAAATTATCTGTAACGCTTCAAATGAAGGGTATATAACAAGGAGCAGCTATTTATACAGAGGTCTTTTCATATTCAA
Source organism: uncultured Vampirovibrio sp. (assembly GCA_910578465.1). Classification (GTDB taxonomy): domain Bacteria; phylum Cyanobacteriota; class Vampirovibrionia; order Gastranaerophilales; family Gastranaerophilaceae; genus MGBC122484. Next base: position 539,962 of record CAJTPW010000001.1, read on the forward strand.
GACGGGAAAGGTAATTTCAAGTTTATCAAGCGTACAAACGCCGAAATTTTAATTTTGTTTTAGTGTGTTTAAAACAGTTTTGTTAAGAAATTTTATTTTATTGCCACCGTTGTTTTTAATTTGATATCCTTAGAAAGTAGCTATTTTAAAGGAAATCAAATTGCAAACCGTAGATATCATTATCCCTGTGTACAACGAGGAAAAAACTCTTGAGAACATTCTGGAAATCTTGGAAAACACTGATTTTTGCGGTTTAAACAAAAACTTTATAATAGTTGACGACTGTTCCACTGATTCCACACGCGAGATATTAAAAAGATACGAAGAAAAATACACGATTGTGTATAAAGAAAAAAACGGCGGAAAGGGTTCTGCCGTTTATGAAGGGTTTAAGGCTGCAAAGGGTGATATTGTAATTATTCAGGATGCCGATCTTGAATATAATCCGTCTGATTATGCGCCGTTGTTAAAACTTATAAAAGATGGCGAAGCGGATGTTGCATACGGTTCAAGGTTCTTAGGCACTCCTTTTAAAGACTTTATGTTTTTAAGCTATGTTGCAAACAAATTCTTAACCTTTTTAACAAATCTTTTATACGGAACAAAACTTACGGATATGGAAACCTGCTATAAAGCGATGAAGCGCGAATTTGTGCAGGATATGAAGATAAATTCAAGAAAGTTTGATCTTGAACCCGAAATCACTGCAAAGCTTGTAAAAAAAGGCGCAAAAATTAAGGAATTGCCGATTAAATATAATGCAAGAAGCTATGAAGAAGGCAAGAAAATTACCTACAAAGACGGCCTTATGGCAATCAAGGCGCTTTTTTACTACAGGTTTTTTGATTAATTTTACATTTTGTTAATGTTTTTATCCGTACTTTTTGGTGCTAAAAATTTTTGTAGTATTATTTTTTTATGGATAATTCCCCTGAAGTAAAACTTAAGAATGACACGCAGGATAGCGAATTTAAACATTTTACCGTAATGTTAAACGAGGCGGTGGATGCACTTTGTGTTGAAGAAAATTCGGATAAAATTTTTGTGGATGCAACCCTTGGAGGCGGCGGACACAGCGCGCTTATTGCTTCAAGGCTTTCTAGTAAGGGAAGATTAATTTCTTTTGATGTGGATATAGATGCGATTAATGCTGCAAAAAAGAAGCTTGAGCCGTATAAAAACGTTACTGTTGTAAACGATTCTTATGTAAATATTAAAGAAAACCTTGAAAAACTTGGCATAGAAAAGATAACGGGCGGAATAATTTTTGATTTGGGAGCTTCTTATCACCAGCTTACAAGGGCAGAGCGCGGTTTTAGCTTTACAAAGGATGCAAAGCTTGATATGCGTTTTAATCAGGAGCAGGAATTTTCAGCATGGAATGTTGTAAATGAATATAGTTTGGATGATTTAGTCAGGATATTTTCCAAATACGGCGAAGAAAGGTTCTCTAAAAGGATTGCAAGGGCAATTGTCGAAAATCGCCCGCTTAATACAACTTCACAATTAAGCGAATTAATTGTAAATTCCACACCAAAAATTAAATCCAAAATCCACCCTGCAACCAGAGTATTTCAGGCTTTGCGGATTGAGGTAAATTCGGAGTTGTTAAATTTTGAAAATACATTGAATGAAGTGGTTACATTATTAAATGCGGGTGCTATAATTAGTGTTATAAGTTTTCATTCTTTGGAAGACAGACTAACTAAAAACGCATTGAAAAATTTTGCACGCGAATGCAGATGTGATAGAACTAAAGCCAAATGCGAATGTGAAGGAAAACTTGTTGAAATCATTACAAAGAAGCCTGTTATGGCATCTGAGGATGAAATCAAAAAAAATCCACCCTCAAGAAGTGCAAAGCTTCGAGTGGCAAAGAGGGTATAGGTAAAGGGAGAGAAGATTTTGAGCCTGTTGACATTTAAAAACAGCAATATTCAAAATAATATGTCTCATGAAGCCGAAAGGCCGATGGAGTCAGGCAGGGCACTCGGGTATAAATCCGGTGTACAATCTCCTTTATCAAACCCCGTTAAAAATACGATTAAGGAAAGAAACGCACAAAATAAGATTCAGCCTAAAAAGCTCGGAAACCAAAGTGCCCCGCAAAATCAGATAATCAGCGGATACTTTGTACAGGAAAAATCTTATAAAGAAATGGTAATAGCAAGAATTAACAACTTTTTATGCGGCGTTTTGGCTCTCCTTGTGATGGTTTGCCTTGTGAGCTATTACTTTGTAATTAACGGTGAAATTCAGCTGAATCAAATCAGAAAAGAAACTCTTGCAATTAACTATGATAATGAAGATATGCAGCACAGGCTTGATATTCTCCAATCATTTTCAAATGTTGACAGACAGGTTTCAAGAACAAAAATTCTTCAAACCGCAAAACAGGTGATTGAATTATCCGCTGCCAATCTTCCCAATGTTGATTTGGAAAACAAAAACGTTTCTCCTGTGCCCGGCTGGTCTATGGGCTATTAACTTTTTATTTCGGGAGCTTGCCCAAAGGGAGTATATAAGGTTTTGGAAAAAGATAAATACAGAGGTTTTGATAAAAGAATCGGCTGTTTGCAGTTTTGTTTTCTTGCTTTTATTGTCCTTTTTTTAATCTATCTTTTTTTACTTCAAATTTTCGATATAAGACACTATAAAGAAAGAGCAAAAACCCAGAGAGCTTCAAAACTTTTTGTTTTGCGCGGTGAAATCCTTGATAGAAACGGTTTCAAACTTGCCGTGGATGAGACCTCTTTTGACTTGTATGCTCATCCTAAATATTACGACCACAGCCCGCAAGAGCTTGCTGATAAGCTTTTCCCTTATGTTGGCGGAGATAAAGTGAAACTTGTTCACAATTTATCTTCGGATGACAGTGTGATACTTATTAAAAAAGGAATTACAAGAAAAGCGGCAGAAGCAATCAGGGCAATGAAGCTCAGAGAAATTTCGCTCGAGGTTAAAAACAAAAGGGCGTATCCTCAAGGGAGTCTTGCAGCCCATGTTCTGGGGTATTATAATTCGGATGCGGATGTTGCAGCAGGGGTGGAATACATTGCAAAAGATTATCTTGAATATTTTGATAAGTCCATAACGTTTGAAAAAACTCCAAACGGAGATTTAATTTATAATCTTTCCACAAACCCCGAAGCGGTATCGGCGCCGATTAAAGGCAAAACGCTCAATTTAACAATAGATTCCGCGGTGCAGCATGTGTGTGAAAAGCATTTATACAGAGGCATTCAAAAAACCTATGCGCTAAGAGGTGCCGTTATTGCAATGGATCCAAAAAGCGGTGAAATCCTTGCTATGGCTGTATATCCCTATTACGACCCGAATAATTACAGAAAATATTCTCTTCTTGAGATGAAAAACTGGGCTTTGACGGACGTCTATCCTCCGGGGTCCACGTTTAAAATTATTACGGTAGCTTCCGCTTTTATTAACGGCAAGATTAATAAATATACAAAAATTCTTGATACAGGTAAGATAAAAATCGGATGGTGGGAAATTCAAAATCACGACTATGAGGAAGATAAAGCCCCCGGGCTTATAGATCTTGTCTATCTTTTTCAGCATTCAAGTAACGTTGCCAGTGTGAAGGTGGCACAAAAAATGGACGATCAGGAGTTTTACGATACTCTTGAAATGTTTAATTTCGGGCAAAAAACAGGTATCGACCTGCCCGGAGAGTCTGCAGGGATTTTGCCTAAGCCTAAAAACTGGGACAGTGCAACTCATGGCTCAATGGGGTACGGTTACGGAACATCGGTTACGGCAATTCAAATGGCCGCTGCGGTTTCCGCCATTGCAAACGGCGGAGAATGGGTAACACCGCATATTATAAAGTATTCCCCAAAAGAAGCCGAGGAAAAAATCATAAGAAGAAGGATTATGACGCCCGAGATGTCTAAAGATTTAACGGATATTTTGGTTGAATCTATTGACAGAAGCAAATCTATTGCCAAAATGAAAGATTTCAGACTTGCTGCAAAAACAGGTACATCAAGGCGCCCGAAAGATAACGGTGTAGGCTATACAAATAAAATGTACACATCAATGGTAGGATATTTGCCTGCCACGGATCCCAAGGTGCTTATATATATCGTGATTGACAGTGCAAAGGGAGACGTTTGGGGCTCAACCGTTGCGGCACCTATTTTTAAGGATATTTCAACAGAGCTTGCAAGAATTATGAATTTAAACCCCGACAGAGACCATCCAATTAAGACCGAAAATTAACAGAAGCTGTTAAATATGTAGTTTTATCAAGAATTTAACAAATTCTTTTTTTAGGTTTAGAATATTATTAAAGACTGACTGCCTCTAAAATGTTGTTTAAAAGGGGCAAAGGAGAAATCTATGGAACTTGGCAAGATAATTAAAGCTATTGACTGTAATGAAGTTTTAAATTATAAAGATGTTGATATTAAAGGGATTTCATACAATTCCAAAACGATAAACAGCCATGAAATTTTTGTCTGTCTTAAGGGTGAACATGTGGACGGGCATGATTTTGCGCAGATGGCTTTTGAAAAAGGGGCAGTTGCTCTTATGGTTGAAAGGCCTTTGAATATTGAAATTCCACAGCTTGTTGTAAAATCATGCCAGCAAAAAATTGCGGATTTAGCCTGCTGTTTTTATCATAACCCTTCTTTTGAATTAAATCTTGTTGGCGTTACGGGTACCAACGGTAAAACAACGGTAACTCATCTTGTGCAAAAAATCATAGAGGAAGACCAGAAAAAATGTGCTCTTATAGGGACCCTTGGCTATAAACTTTCTTCATCGGATGATTATCTTGAGGCAAAGCACACAACTCCGCAGGCACCTGAGCTGCAAAAAACTCTATCCAAAATCTTAAAACAGGATATTTTAAATGTTGTAACCGAAGTGAGCTCCCATGCGCTTGAACAGTCAAGAGTCAGAGGCTGCAGGTTTTCAGGAGCCGTGCTTACAAATTTAACCCAGGATCATCTTGATTTTCATATAACCATGGAAAACTATTTCAAGGCAAAATCAAAACTTTTTTCTAAACTTCAAAAAGGTGCGTTTGCCGTTATAAATAACGATGACAAGTGGGCAGAAAGATTTTTGGCCGAGGTTCCCAAGGGTGTAAACGTTTTAACATACGGTGTGAAGAAGAATTCAAAGCTTATGGCAAAAAATATTGAATTTACTTCGCGCGGGGTGAATTTTACCTGTGTTTGCGGGGATGAGACGGAAGAAGTGAGGCTTCATTTGAACGGTATGTTTAGTGTTTATAATGCACTTGCAGCAATCGGTACGGGGATTTCTCTCGGAATAAGTATGAAAACTTGTAAAAATGCGCTCGAAGGTACAAAATCCGTTGCAGGGCGTTTTGAAATTGTAAATTCCGATCCCATGGTGATTGTAGACTATGCACACACGCCTGACGGGCTTGAGAATATTCTTCGTGCGGCGCGCGAGCTTACCCCGAAAAACGGTAATTTAATTTGTCTTTTCGGTTGCGGCGGGGATAGAGACGCCACAAAAAGACCGAAAATGGGAAAAATTGCTCAGGCACTTTCCGATAAAATAGTCGTAACGTCTGATAACCCTCGTTCTGAAGATCCTCAGCAGATTATAACGGATATTTTATCAGGCTTGAAATTGATTAATCCAAAAACCGTTTTTGTAGAGCCTGACCGCCATCTTGCAATAGAGCTTCTTTCTAAAATTTCAAACAGCAATGATGTGGTTATTGTTGCGGGAAAAGGGCATGAGGACTATCAGATTTTAAGCGACAGAACTATTCATTTTGATGACAGAGAAGAAGTTCAAAAAGTTTTTGCCTCTGCTGATGCCAAGATTTAGCTTCTTTTTATTTTGAAATTCAAATAACATGGACTCGGTTCTTGTAAAACCTTTATAAGAAATATAATTTACATTATTTAATTTACTGTCAATTAATTTATTCTTGTATTACAATAGTATTCAGGCAGTTTTATGTTGAATGTTATTAACAATATGACCAAAGCGCAAGAAAAATTAGTTATACAGGGAGGGGCTCCGCTTAAAGGCGAAGTGGCTGTCGGCGGCGCGAAAAATGCAGTTTTAAAACTTATGGCAGCAGCTCTTCTTTGTGAGGATGTTTCGGTTATAAGAAACGTACCCGAATTATCCGATGTTGAAATTATGCTCGATGTTTTAAAAGAACTCGGGGCAAAAGTTACTTATAATAAAGATGAAAAATTTTTGACAATCGACGCTACGAATTTAACAGGCATTCGTGCTTCCGATGCTTTTGTATCAAGAATGAGAGCCTCTTTTGTTGTTCTGGGTCCGCTTGTTGGCAGGATGAAAGAAGCTTATGTTGCGCTCCCGGGCGGCTGTCAGATTGGTGAAAGACGTGTAAACTTCCATATTAAAGGTTTGCAGGCATTAGGTTGTGAGTGCAAATTGGACAACGGTTATGTCCATGCCAAGGCTTCAAGGCTTGTCGGTGAAGATATTTGTTTTGACATCCCATCCGTTGGTGCAACTGAAAACATTATGATGGCGTCGGTTTTGACCGAAGGTACAACAAGAATTCAAAATGCTGCGCAGGAGCCCGAAATTGTAGACCTTGCAAATTTTCTTGTTGCAATGGGTGCCGATATCGAAGGCGCAGGAACGAGCGAAATTGTTGTAAAAGGTGTAAAACAAAGTGATTTACACGGGGTAGAATATGCGACAATTCCCGATAGAATTGAAGCGGGGACTTTTATGTCCGCAATTCTTGCCTCCCGCGGGAAGGGGATAATAAGAAATGTTTATCCGAATCATTTAACAATCTTTACGGGCAAACTTTTGGAAATGGGTGCAAAGATACGGCTTGTTGAACCTTATGCAATGGAGGTATCAACGGATAAAAGGCTTGAAGCCATGAATTTTATAACACAGCCCTATCCCGGTTTTCCTACCGACCTGCAGGCGCTTGCAATGACGCTTTTATCTACGGCAAACGGTGTGAGTGTTGTAACGGAAAGCCTTTATGAAAACAGATTTATGCATATTTCGGAACTCTGGCGTATGGGTGCAAATATCAGGCAGTCTAAAAACCATGCAATTATAAAAGGGGTTGATACTCTTGTAGGGACCACTGTTCAATCTACCGATTTAAGAGCGGGTGCTGCACTTGTTGTTGCGGCAATTATGGCAAAAGGGGAAAGTGAAGTGAAAAAACTTCACCATATAGACAGGGGTTATGAAAAATTTACTCAAAAGCTGCAGGGGCTTGGTGTGAATGTCCAAAGGGTGCCCTATGATGCCAAGGATTACGAAGCACTTGACAATAATGAGGTTGTTCATTCAAAATAGAATTATAAATTGAAAGGACACTATGGCAGGTACATATAAAAGATGGTATGATCATGACCCATTATTAATGCAGGTGATAGAATTATTAAAATCTTATCCAAATGAGCTCAGGGCGCAGGCCGAGTGTTTCTTAAAAAAGGTTGAAGAACAGGTTTCAAAAGAAGCTGTAGACAGGTTTTATGATATGGTAAAACCTATGATTTTAGGGAACAGATGGTATGACCATGATCCTGTTCTTTCAAAGACTGTTGAGCTTTTAAGAGTGGTTCCGCAGGAAGTTCAAAAGCTTGCTGCAGATAACTTCATCAGTGCTTTAAAAGAAAGCGGAGTCGAAGTAAGCAATTCGCTTGAAGGTGAAGATAATCCCTAATAATTTCGTCAGGAATTTTGTCTGAAAAAATAGGCAAAAAGATTTATAATTCCGCTTAAAATGCTCCTTGATTTTTTCAGTCTTTCCATAACTTTTGTTGATACATCCGTTTTTAGGTTGTATTTTGTTTTGTAAAAAGAATTGTTCAAAATCCTCTTCATTTTCATTGTTTGAACAAGATTGTTGTCGTATTCGGGTTTTTTTATAAGCTTTTGTTCAAAATCGGCAATTTCTTTCTCATTCATTTCCCCGTCAAGATATGAAGAAATTTCCTCCTGCATTCTTTCTTTCTCTTTTATTATTTTTCTTTTTTTCTCCGCTTCGCTAAACAGCCTTTTTACAACGGCATATTTTTCCATGCAGGGCGGGCAGTTTCGAAGATGTATCGAAACCATATTTTTGCACTTATCGTCAAGGTTGTCTTCGACATAATGGGTCAAAAGCTTTCCTATTATTGTACAGGTTAAATTTCCTTTTAACATTTTAAAATCCTTATTTGTACCGTTTGTGCATATTTAAGGCTATATGCCGTGTTTTAGCATATATACGGCTTTATATATTCCTGCAATTTGCAGCGCGCCCTTGCAATGCGTGATTTGACGGTTCCTATGCTTGAATTTGTTGCTCTGGCGATTTCATCATAACTTAAGCCCTGAATTTCCCTCATTACAATAGCCATTTTGAAGGGTTCTTTTAATCTGTCGATTGATTTTTTGATTACAAGGTCAAGTTCATCATTAAGCACACAGTTTTGCGGGCATGTGGAATTGTCGGGTATTTCAAATTCTTTTGTATTTTCCTCACACTCGTTTTCAGACACGATTTTTATCGGAATTTTGCGTTTTCTTCTGAGTGAATCGTAAAATTGCCGCACGGTTATTTGATTTAACCAGGCCTTAAAGGTTTTCGGGTTTTTAAGTTTTTTAATGTTTTTTGCAACCTTAAAGAGGATTTCTTGAGTTAAATCCGAAATGTCGTCACACCTTGCATTCAGATAATACAGTGTGGCGTATATATTTTTTTCTTCGCGCCGAACAAGCTCTTCAAGCGCCTCAAAATCATCATTTTGGGCTTTTTCTATAAGTTCTTCCGTTGTGTCGTTTTTGAATTTGAGTTTCATAGTTTATAAATAAACAATTTGCTCTTAATTATCCACGTTCTTTGTTATATAATCACTTTGGCAGTATATGGGATATAAAAACTTGAAGAGAATTGTTGATGCCAATATTAACAGAGCAAGTGAGGCGCTTCGTGCATTGGAGGAAATCGCAAGATTTTATCTAAATAACGAGATTTTAAGTACAAAGTTGAAAAATATGCGGCACTTTGTGTGCAGTTTTTTTGACGGTGAATATTCCGCCCTGCTTTCTTCGCGTGATACGGAAAATGATGTCGGTACCGATATTTTGAATCCTACAAAAGAAAATAGGGAAATAACCGTTGAAAATGTTTTTAAATCCAATATAAAAAGGCTGCAGCAGGCTTTAAGAATGCTAGCAGAATACGGAAATCTTCCTGATGAGCCGAGGTATGCAAGCTATACAATCGAAAAAGAAATGTATGAGGAATTAAAGATGAATATTAAAAAATATCTGCTTGAAAACAGGAAGCTTTATCTTGTGACAAATTCGGACAGTTTTAATTCCGATGATGAATTTCTGGACAGAGTGGCCCTTGCTCTAAAATGCGGTGTTGATATTATTCAGCTGCGCGAGAAAAATCGTCCCGCAAAAGATATTGTGGAATTGGGGAAAAGAATAAGAGAGCTTTCCTCGGCTTTTGGTGCGCTTTTTATTGTGAATGACAGAATTGATATTGCAAAAATTGTTAAGGCTGACGGAGTGCATTTAGGGCAGGATGATGTTTCATATAAGGCCGCAAGAGAAGTTTTAGGAGAAGAAGCAATCATAGGGATTTCAACCCATTGCCCTGATGATGCAATGCGCGCTATGCAAGATGGAGCGGACTATATCGGTGTCGGGCCTGTTTTTAAAACACCTACAAAGCCCGGAAGAATTCCTGTCGGTCTTGAATATGTAAAATGGGCGAGCGAAAATGTCGATATACCCTTTTTTGCAATAGGTTCAATTGAACCGGATAATACGGATGAAGTAATAAAAGCGGGAGCTTCAAGGATTGCCGTTGTTCGAGCTATTATGAACAGTGAAAATCCTCAAGAAAATATTGAAAAATTTCTTGCAAAGCTTGGCAGGTAATGTTTTATCAACATAAATGGCATCAAACAGCCTGTTTTGTATATTCTTTTGTAATCTTTTTTAATTTCCTTAGAAGAATTGTGTTTGAAATAACACAGGCAATAAAAATTCCACAGGCAAGCCCTATCCAGAAACCTTTTAAAACTATATTATATCCAAATGCAAGAATACACCCGACAGGAATGCTTACAAACGGATAAGCAAATGCCATTGTCCACATTATGGGTTTTGTTTCCTTTAAGCCTTTGAGTGAGCCGACGCAAGCGCATTGCATACCATCAAACAGTAAAAAGCACAGAACGACGGCAAAAACAGGAAGGCAGGTCTGCACGACATTCGGGTCTTTTGTAAAAATCCAAAGAAGCTGGTTTGGGAAAACTCCGTAAAGCACCATATTCGTGAGCATATAGCCTATAATTAAAATATAGCTTGTGATTGTATATTTTTTAATGTTTGAAATGTTTTTTTCGCCGTTTGCAAAACCCACCTTAATTGCCGCTGCATTTGAAATTGACAATGGAACCATATATGTAACCCCTGTCATTGTAACGATTACGTTGTGGCAGGCTGCATAGACGGAAGAAAACTTCCCGACAAGTACCGCCGTTATATTAAAGCCCAAAAACTCAAAAAACATTGCAAGAGAAATCGGCCAGCCTGTTTTGATTAAATCTTTAATGTAGCTTTTGTATTTTTGTGCTTTTCCTCTAAAAAACGGTACACAGTATATAAGAAGGGCAATTGCCATAAGCCAGCGCACTATAAGGCTTGCAACCGCAAGGCCCTTAACACCCATCTCGGGAAATCCTAAGTACCCGAAAACAAAAACTATATTTAAAAATACGTTTAGAAAAATTGCCGCAACAACGATTAAATTCGGGAAAACAACGATTTCATAGGCTTGTAAAAATTCTTTAAATGCTACGAATAATAGCCCTGCAAAAGTTCCCCAGCTTGAAATTTCAAGGTATTCAACAACATAAAACGCTAAATTTTCAGCAAGCCCCATATGGGGAACGGTTAAAATTATAAGCCGCACCAAAATGAAGAATAAAAGCCCGATAAGAAGAGAATAAACCGTGGTTACCCTAAACAGGTTTTTAGACGGAATTCTCATTCCCCTGAGGTTTGAAATAACAGGAGAAATGCTTGCCATAAAGCCTATTCCCGCTATTAAAAATGTCATAAAAATGGCAGACGCTATGCTGATAGCAGCAAGAGTTGTCGTGCTGTGGCGTCCTGCAACAATTACATCGCCAACGCCTATCAGCATATTTCCGACATTTCCTAAAATAATTGGCAAAGAAAGCTCCAGAAGCTGCTTTGCGTAGTTTTTATATTCTGTTATTTTGTTTGAAATTACATTTATACTCATTTTAAAACATCTTGTTCGGATTCATAATATTTTCAGGGTCGAAAAGTTTTTTAATTTTTTCCATATATTTTATTGCGCAGGGCTGCAGAGCAAACTCAAGATACGGTTTTTTCTCGCTTCCTATCCCGTGCTCACCTGAAAGGCTTCCTCCAAGGCTGACTGCAAGCCTGAAAAGCTCCTCTTTTGTTTTTTCAAAGCGGTTCAATTCATCTTTGTCAGATAAATCCAGTGCAAAATTCGGGTGAATGTTGCCATCTCCCGCATGGCCCATAATGCAGACTGTCATATTGTATTTTTTGCAGATTTCCTGAATTCCTTCAATCAAAGGAACGATTTTGCTTCTGTTTACAACAACATCTTCCGTTGCAACGTTCGGTTTCAGCTTTGTAACGGCAGCATACGCAGAGCGTCTTGCTTTCCAGATTTTTTCATTTTCTTCTTCGTCTCTGCTTTGAATAATCTTTGAAGCCCCTGATTTTTGAAGTACGTCATACAATTTCTCGTTGTCTTCCTTGATTTTTGCGCTGCTCCCGTCAATTTCAATCAAAAGAGCAGCTTCTTTATCGGTTAAAAGCCCTGTCGGGTTATATTTTTCAATGGTTTCCAAAGTGTTTTTATCCAATAAATCAAGCGTAGACGGGACAATGAGCGCATTTATAACATTGTTTACCCCCTGCGCCGCTTCTTTTAGCGTATCAAAATAGCACAAAGTCACAAGTCTTTTTTCAGGTTTTGGAATGAGTTTAAATGTAATTTCCGTTATAACCCCGAGTGTTCCTTCGGAGCCTGTAAAAAGCTGGGTCAGATTGTATCCCGTAACATTTTTTGCAACGTTTGATCCTGTTTCTAAAATTTCTCCCGTAGGCAAAACAACTTTTAAATTTATGACATAGTCTTTTGTTGTGCCGTATTTAAAGGTCCTCGGGCCTCCGGAAGACAATGCAACGGCGCCTCCTGCGGTGGATACGGCAAGGTTTGAAGGATCGGGCGGGAAAAAGAGCCCTGAATTTTCACATTCTTTTTGGATTTGTTTAACTGTAACGTAGGGTTGGACCTTAATTGTTAAATCTTCTTTGTTGAGTTTGATTATTTTGTCCATAAAAGAAAGGTGCAAAACTATGCTTTTTTCATTTGGTTTGCAGCCTGATGTATGGCAGGTGGCGGCACCTCTCGGGACAATATTCAGTCCGTTTTCACGTGCAAAATTTACAAGTTTTTGAACTTCACCTGTGTTTTTTGGAAAACAAACACAAAGAGGGGGTGTAATTTTATCCTTTAATGGTGCCGTATCAAAGGCATATGGGTAAATGTCCTCTTTTTTATCCAAAACTTTTATGTTCAGTTTTTTAATATCATTCAAAACTTTTCGCATAAAAGATATTATACTTTAAACAAAGCGTGTCGGGATGAAAACAAACTTAAAAAAATAAAATGCCCAAAATAAAGCCTGCGGCTCTAAATTTTGGGCATAATTCATAAACCTTATTTCCCTATCCTTTTATTAATTAAAAGTTAATTAATTTTTATACAAGCTTAATTGCGCCGTTTTTAATATCCTGATTCATCGCTTCGGACATTTGTTCTTCTTCGGCCCTTGCTGCGGAAAGCTGTGTTTGAAGCTGTTCCTGTTCAAGTTCAAGCTGTTGTTGTTTTGTATTTATTTCCTGGAGCATGCTGTCTTGTTGTGCTTGGAAGACAGATTCCATATTCATTTTTTCAAAGCTGTAGTTTAAGTTAATTTCATCTAATGCTGATTGAAGGTTTAATTGTCCCTGATAATCTGAAGAGTCGCCTGAGAAATTACTTCTTGCCTGTTTCAGGTAATTAAGTCTGTCAACGTTTAGTTGAGAAGTACTCTGGTTTTGCATCATTCCAAGGTATCTTTGAGCATATGAAGATTGGTTTGCTAAAGTTTGTTGCTCCTGACTGATTTGAACGAGACGATATTCAAGGTTTGATATCCTCTGTTTCAACGTCATTTTTCTGAGCGATAATGTTACCCAGCCCATAAGTGTACTCTCCTAAAGTTGTTTTTGTAATCTCTCGTGTGGTTTTTTAATCTCTACACTTTAATAAAAAAAATCGGGTTTAAAAAATTGCCTTTTTTGTTTTTGAATATTAAGTTTTGTAACAGTATATACGATTTCTGCAATTTGTATATACTAAATGTTTTTATATAAATGTAAGTGAAATTCAAGCACAGAGTGCGTTTTGAATAAAAAATTATTAGCTTAACGGCTACTTGGACTTTATGGAGAAAGTTTATGATTTTAATCCGCCAAAATATTTAAAGGCGGATTTTTATTTTTGCGCCTTTAAAAAAATCATTGGTTTAGTGCATTTCAACAAGTTTTAATATGTAATATAATTAGGCATTATGAAAAAATTAATCGTAATTTCAGGGAAACAATATTCGGGAAAAGACACTGTAGCAAAGCTTTTACTTGCCGAATTAAAAAGTTTTAAAAGAATAGGGATAGGCGATGCCATAAAAATAATGTATGGCAAACAAAACGGGCTTATTTATGAGCAGATTGAGGCTGATAAGGGGACGCACCGCACGGGCCTTATTGAGCTTGGAGACTGGGGCAGGCGCCAGGACCCTGATTTTTGGCTGAATGAAATTTTAAAAATGGATGAAGATATTATTGTCCCCGATTTAAGGCTTGAGCATGAGCTTGATGTTTTTAAAGAGAATAATGCTTATATGATAAGGGTTGAAGCAAGTTTAGAGGCGCGCAAAACCCGCGGGGTTATTACAAACGAGAATGATTTAACCGAAATCGCGCTTGACGGGTACACAGGCTGGAACTACAAAATAGACAACAGCTTTGACTATCCCGCCCTCCAGCAAAACGTAAAACCTTTGGTTGAAAGCATTGAAGAATATTTTAGGATATAATCTGCAGGCAGGATATAAATCTATACCTCTTCTTCAAAACTATTCGTTGCGAGGTTTATGTATTCTAAAAGTTCAGAGAAATAAGTTAAATCGCATTCGCCACTTGCAATAATGTCGCACTCGCTTCTTGCAGGCTGAATATATCTTTCACCAGCTTTTATCACATATTCCCAGTGTCTTTGTGCGTTTTCTTTGTCCTGATTTCTGTCTTTTGCGCGGCTTATAAAGCGTTTTTTTCTTATTTTATTATCAATTTCAACATAAATTTTAATGTCAAAAATGTCTTTAACAGGCTCAAGCATTGTTGCCATACCTTCAACCACAATTATTTTGTTGCTTTTAACGGGAAGCCCTGACGGAACACTCACCCCTGTGCCGTTTACAAGGTATTTGGGCGCTAAAATATCACATCCGTTTTTCAATTCTTCAAGGTTTTTTGCCATTAAATCAAGCTGGAAATTTTCGGGCGCGTCAACGTCATAGCCTGAATCTCTGAGTTTGTCGAAATCTCCGTATTTCTTAATAAGGGTAGAGATGTCGTTAAAATAATTATCGGCACTTAAAATTGTCACGGGCAGATTGAGTCTGTGGGTTGTTTTTATAATTTCCTGACAGATTGTGGATTTTCCCGATGCGGATTCGCCCGTAATCCCTACTAAGATTTTGTCTTTGGGGTTCATTATAAGCCTGTTTAAAAACCTTTCGATAAAATCTTCTTTGATATGTAAAAAAAGGTTCTGTCCCGATTTTTTATCCCAGTTTATTATCTGCTTAAACTTTGTTTTTAAATAAAACGCGAGAAATTCTCTTCCCATGCGGGTTTCAAAGTTTGGCTTTTGTATTTTATCACTATTTGTTTCTATATTTTCAAGCAAACTGTTCATGATAGATTTATAATACTCCTAAATAAATTTGTTTGCTAATTTATTTATAAGTTTTGTAACACTTAATTTTGCTTTATCGAAATCCATCTCGAGTGCGCCATCTTTAGCAACATATATCAGGCTTTGAAACGAATTGCTTTTATTAATTTCTCCCTGCTTTTGAGCGAGCCTGTATGCTTCCCTTGCAAGCCTTTTAATTCTGTTTCTTTTAACCGCACGCTTGTGGATTTTTTTGCTTACCACAAAACCTGTCTTTGTGGGGCTTTCGGTGTTTTCTTTATTTCTGCCGCCATATAATACAAAAAACTCATCAGAGACAATTCTCCTTTGAAGGTATGTTGCCTTGAATGATGAGTTCTTTTTTAATCTGAATTCTTTTTTAAGCACGTTTTTTAGCTGTGATTGCTATAGTGTGACGACCTTTAGCGCGTCTTCTGTTGAGGGTTTTTTGTCCCTGAGCTGTTGCCATTCTTGCTCTAAAACCGCTTACTCTCTGTCTTTTTCTCTTTGTGCCTTCAAGTGTGCGACGCATTATTTTCTCCTTGACATTTTTCTATTATCAGTATGAAATATAATAGTTTAGACATATTCCACTGTCAAGTTTAATAGAGGAGAATGTATAAGTTTATGAACAAGATGTGTGAACAAAAAATCGGGTTTATCGGCCTTGGAAGAATGGCAAGCGCCATTATTAAAGGAATTATATCATCAGGTTTTATGCCAAAAGAAAATATTTTAGGGTTTGATGTTAATCAGGATGCCTTAAAGTACGGTGCAAAAAATTTGGATATTACGCCCGTATCAAGCCTTGAAGAGTTGATGTCAAAGGCTTCAATAGTTTTAATTGCAACAAAACCTTTTGTAATTAAAAATGTATTGGATGAAATAAAAGACAAGGTTAGAAATCATCTTGTAATCTCAATTCTTGCAGGGGTTTCCTTGAAAGTTTATGAAAATAATCTCCCGAATACAAGAGTGGTAAGAGTTATGCCAAATACCCCCGCATTAATTTCCGAGGGCATGAGTGCTGTTTGCAAAGGGAATTTTGCGCATGATTATGATGCGGAATTTGTTTATAATATGTTTTCAAAGCTTGGTAAAGCAATTTATATTAACGAAAAAGATATTGATATTGTGACGGCAATTTCAGGTTCAGGTCCTGCTTTTTATTATTACATCATTGAAAAAATCGCAGACGCGGGCAAAAAGCTCGGGCTTGATTATGAAACAGCCTTGACACTTTCAGCACAAACCGCTTTAGGCTCTGCAAAAATGATGTTTGAAACACCCGATACCCCGGAAGAGCTTATAAGAGCGGTTACAACACCGGGGGGCTGCACGGAAGTGGGGAACAATGTTTTAGCAAACTCAAACATTGATGAGACACTGTTTAAAACAATTAAAAGAACGATGGAAAAGGCTAAAAAGCTTGGCGGTTAGTTTTTACTTTGCAATTTAATATCTTAAAGCGGCTTCAAATACCTCTATTGCAGGCTTATTGAGAGCTTATTAAAAAATATTAAAAGAAATTTTGAAAATTTCCTTGAAAAAAATAATAAGATTGCTATAATACTTATTGAAGGTTCCGGTTACCACCGCCAATGCCTAACCGGAGACTTCATTGGCGAAAGTAAGGTTGAGCAGGCTTTGACACCTCCACCACCCCGTCAAGGTTTGTTCTATAATCCTTACAAAACAAAAAAACAGGAAGACGTTTCAACCTCCACCCGAAGCGGCTTTCTGTTTTTTTATGGGGATTTTTAAATGAAATCTTGATTTGAATAAATTTGAACATATGTAATCTTAATAAAATAAAAGGCTCCGAATTATCGGAGCCTTAAAGCTTTTTTGTAAAATCTTTTTATTTAACCGTTATTTTTTAGACCTTGATAGTGCAAAGTCAACGCTGTCAAGTTTCTTTCTTCTCGTTGAATCAAGAAGGATTTCTTCCGCATCTTCAAGAACTTTTGTTATAATATAACCGTTTTCCCCGTCAGAGCGCGGAGTTTTTCCTGTTTCAATACAGTGGATAAAATGCTGACATTCAAGTTTTAAGGGCTCAATTTCAAGGTAATCGAAAATTTCTATGCTCTTTTGCGCAGGCGTTTTGTTGTCAAATACCTGCAATTTGTTTTCCATTAAAGTATCATCCAGAATTGCAGTTCCTTTTTCGCCGCGAACAAGCAGAGTAACCCTTTTTTGAGGATGTATCCAGCTGTCTGAAACATGGGTTATGATATCGTCTTCGAATTCAATTGTAAGATGTGTGATATCGTAAATGTTATCATCTTCGCTACAGCAGCCTGTTGCATTTAATACTTTAACGGGCTGTTTTCCTAAAATATGGGCTATCATAGAAACATCATGCGGCGCTAAATCCCACATAACGCTTCTGTCGTTTTTAAAATAGTTTATATTTAATCTGTCGCTTTGAACATATTTAATTTTTCCTAAAACTCCCTCCGCTATAAGCATTTGAAGTCTGTTTACGGCAGGATGATACAATAAAAGGTGTCCCACCATTAAAATTAAGCCTTTTGAATCGGCAAGTTCTTTAAGTTTTGAAACTTCATCGGCAATTGTCGAAACAGGTTTTTCAATGTAAACGTGTTTTCCTGCCTCTAAAACTTTTTTAGCAATTGTAAAGTGGGTGTGGCTCGGGGTAATAACGCATACTGCTTCAATTTCTTTATTGTTTAAGAGGTCTTCAAAATTATTTGTGACATTGACATTCGGGTAATTTTTCTTAATCATCTCGATGTTGTCTTTGTCAATATCGCAGACAGTATTTAAAGCATTAAGATTGTAAAAATTTCTTACAATATTTCTTCCCCAGATTCCGCAGCCTATAACTCCAACATTTCTTTTTTCGTTTTTCATAATAATTTTGCCTTGAATTTCCTTTTATAATCGGAGTTTTAACCCCGTCTTTTTCATCTTTAATTGTATAAAATAATGAACGAAAGTCAATCTTTGAAAAGTTTTTATGATATGATTGAGCTATGATGAAAACTGCTAAAATTCAAGGTTTTAATGTAAACCTTTTAAAATACGATGAAGCATTAAATTTTGTTAAAACGTCTTTGGATAACGGTGAAAATATTCAAATTGTGACCATAAACCCCGAAATGATTGAGGCTGCAAAGAAAAATCCTGATTTTGCAAACGTTTTAAAGTATGCTGAACTTGTTGTCCCCGATGGGGTCGGGATTAAAATTGCACTGAAACTTAAGGGTGTTAATCAGGAGCAAATCAGAGGGGTGGATTTTGCTCAGAGTTTAATTGAGCTTGCGGATAAAAACGGATACAAACTTGCTCTTATCGGGGCAAAACCCGAGGTTAACGCAAAACTTGTTGAAGTATTAAAGGCAAAATACCCGAATTTGAACATTGTATACAGTCATGACGGATATTTTCAAAATGAAGATTTAATTATTGATGAAATTAAAAAATCTGGTGCAAACCTTGTTTTCACTGCTCTTGGCGCGCCAAAACAGGAATTTTTTAACGATAAATTAAAAACAAGCCTGCAAGGGGTTGCATCCATTGGGCTTGGCGGTACATTTGACGTGATGGCAGGCTGTGTAAAGCTTGCACCGCCCGTATACAGAAAGCTCGGGCTTGAATGGCTTTATCGAACAATCAAACAGCCTGAACGTATAAAACGAATATTTCCAACTTTGCCATTATTCCTTTTTCACAGTATAATGGAAGCAGCGGGAGAAGCTCTGGGGGGTAAAAAATAAATTTTATGTCCGATAATGTTTTAAAAAACGTTTCTTTTAAAGACTTTACAAATACCGTACGATGTGACATTTTAAAAATGATTCACGGGGCGAAATCGGGTCATCCGGGCGGTTCTTTATCATGTGTTGAAATTTTATCGGTGCTTTATGGAAAGATTTTAAATGTTCCTGTTGAATGGAAAAAATCTCCCGATTTTGATAAAAGGGACAGATTTATATTATCCAAAGGTCATGCAAGCGCCTGTCTATACAGTGTTCTTGCGCGTTCAGGTTTTTTCAGCCCTGATGAGCTTATGACATTCAGGAAATTCGGCTCAAGACTTCAAGGACATCCCTCAACAAGGTATGCTCTGGAGGGTATTGAAGCTTCCACAGGTTCGCTCGGACAGGGGCTTTCAATGGCATCGGGCGTTGCTCTTGCTTTAAAGCTGGATAAAAACCCTGCAAAGGTTTTTGTCCTTACAGGCGATGGAGAAATGCAGGAAGGAAGCGTCTGGGAAGCTCTAATGGCGATTTCTCACAGAAAGCTTGATAATATTGTTGTAATTGTGGATAAGAATAATCTTCAAATCGACGGTTCCTGCGATGATGTGAAATCTCTCGGAAATTTGGATAAAAAACTTGAGGCATTCGGTTTTGATGTTCAAACAGTGGACGGACATTCCGAAGAAGCCCTTACTGAAGCATTTTTAAAGGCTAAAAATTCAAACAGACCGTCTGCAATTATTGCAAATACGGTTAAAGGCAAAGGAATTTCCTTTATGGAAAATAACGCGGGCTGGCATGGCAAGGCGCCAAAGGATTCTGAACTTCAGGCTGCAATGGAGGAGATTAAATAATGGGGCTTAATACATCTTTTCTTAAAGTTGATGGGGAAGTTAAATCTCCAAGGGCAGCATATGGCGAAACCCTTGTGGAGCTTGGTGAACAAGATAAAAATATTGTTGTTTTGGACGCAGACTTAAGCTGCTCCACACAGACTTGCATGTTTCAAAAACGCTTCCCTGAAAGGTTTTTTAACGCAGGGATAGCAGAGCAGGATTTAATGACAACGGCGGCAGGACTTGCAATAGCAGGAAAAACCCCGTTTGTAAGTACATTTGCAATGTTTGCAACCGCAAGATGTCTTGATCAAATAAGAAATTCCATCTGTTATCCGAATTTGAATGTGAAAATTGTTGCAACACACGGCGGAATAACGGTGGGCGAGGATGGTGCTTCACATCAGGCGCTCGAAGACGTTTCTTTTATGCGTTCAATCCCCGGTATGACGGTAATTGTTCCTTCCGATTACAATGAGGTAAAAGAGGCGGTAAGATATGCGGCACGTACTGACGGGCCTTTTTATATCAGGGTTTCAAGGACAAATTTAAAAACCGTTTTTGATGAAACAAGTTACAAATTTAACCCTAAATGCGCTTTAAAAATAACGGAAGGCAAAGATGTTACGGTTGTAACGAACGGTGAAACATTAATTGAAGCTGTTAATGCCGCTAAAATGCTTGAAAAAGACGGTATTGCGGCTGAAATTCTCCATACTCCGCAAATTAAGCCGTTCCTTGCAAAAGAAGATTTGATTGAGAGTGTTAAAAAAACAGGCAGGGTTGTTACGGTTGAAAACCACAGTATTATTGGCGGTATAGGTTCTGTTGTTTGTGAAACGCTTTCGGAAAACTATCCTGCACGGGTTCTTCGCATAGGTACAAATGATGTTTTCGGGCAAAGCGGCGAACAGAGAGTTTTAATGGAGCAATACGGGCTTACTGCAGAGAAATTGTACGAAAAAATTAAGGCCTTTTTAAAATAATTAAGATAATTGGAAAAGACATATGATAGTTTTAAGAGATATTATTAAACAATATAAGAATAAATTTGCCCTCTATAATGTGAATCTGCACATTAGCCCGGGTGAATTTGTTTTCCTTGTGGGCTCATCCGGTGCAGGCAAGTCTACCTTAATGAAAATGCTTTATATGGAAGAAAAACCTACAAGGGGACAGGTTTTAGTCGGCGGGATAAACATTGCAAATCTTCACCCGAATAAAATCCCAAACCTGAGACGCTGTATGGGGATTGTATTTCAGGACTATAAACTGCTTCAAAGCCACACCGTGTATGATAATATTGCATATGTTATAAGAACTATGGGTATTTCTTCAAAAGAAATCGAAGCAAGGGTTTACGGGGCACTTAAGGTTGTAGGGCTCGAGGATAAGGCAAAATCAAAACCAACGGAACTTTCAGGGGGTGAACAGCAAAGGGTTTCAATTGCCCGCGCCATTGTAAACGGTCCGCCGCTTTTGATTGCAGATGAGCCCACAGGAAACCTTGATCCTAAAAACTCTATGGAAGTTATGCAAATATTAGAGCAGGTAAACCAGAGGGGGATTACAATTTTAGTATCTACGCATGATCATGCTATTGTAAATCATTTCAGAAAACGCGTAATTACTCTTGAAAAAGGGCAGATAATTAAAGACGTACAGGCGGGAACTTATGACTAACGGCTCAACAAGAAACAGATTAAAACAAAAGGTAAAATCTCATATACCCAAAGATTGGTTAACGGAAATCAGAATTACGGCAAGAATTATTGCCGAAACATTTAAGGGCATAAATCAGTCGGGCCTTTTGATTAATATTGCAATTATTACGACAATGGCTGCAATATTAACGATTTTTGGGGTTATATTCAGAACAACCCTTTCTCTTTCAAGTATTGTGGAAGAGATGGGCGGCGCACTTGAATTGAGCGTTTATCTTGAGCCTCAGGCTGATGTTAATTCAACCATAAGAAATATTAAAAAACTGAAATGCGTGAAAAACGTAGGTTTTGTATCAAAGGAAAAATCCTGGAATGATATGAAGCGCGAAATTAATATGCCTGATGTTGAAAACCCGCTTCCTGATGTTTTGCGTGTAAAAGTAGACAGTATGAAAAACATTGATACTGTTTTAAATGAGGTAAAAAAGCTTCCCGATATTCAAGACACAGGGTATGCGAAGGATTTGGCTCAAAAGGCCGAGGTTTTAAATAAAATAAGTCATACGGTTACCCTTGTTGTTATGATTGTAGCGTCATTGCTGACGATTACCATTATTAACAATACTATTCAGCTTGTAATTCAATCAAGGAAAGAAGAGATTGAAATTATGCGTCTGATGGGTGTAAGCAACTGGTATATCAAGTGTCCGCTTGTGCTCCAGGGGGCTATATATGGTTTTGCAGGCGCTTTAATTGCAGTTATTCCGATAAATATTACTCAGGGGTATTTGCAGAAAATGCATGAGTTCTTTGCAATTCCCGTATTTGGTTTTGCACAGGGGCTTGTTGTCCTGTCAGTTATACTGGTCGGTGTGATATTTGCCGCAGGCGGTAGCTTGATGAGTATCAAAAAACACCTGCAAGTTTAAGTATATTAAAGGTTTTGGCGGGCCTTTGGAGGTAGGGCGGGCTTTGGCAAAGTTTATAAAATTTAACAAAGGGTAAAATGCCTGAAATTGATGAAATTATAAAAGAATATGATAATTATATGCCGCCATTGTCTGAGCCTATGGCGCGCGCACTTGAAGCCATTCGCGCCCCGCAGGCTGATACGAGGGCGCTGTCCCGTTTGCTTTTGCAGGATACAATATTGGCAAGTAAAACTTTTAAACTTGTAAATTCTACCTATTTTTCGGGCACATCAAGACAATTAACTTCAATTAATAAGGCGCTTATGTCGCTCGGGGCGATGAAGGTTAAAAATATAATTATCGCACTTGTTTTGCAGAAATTTTATGACGATGAGGGTCCAAAAAATTTATTCTCACACTCTATTGCCTGTGCTACGGCGTGCGAATTTCTTGCAAAAGAATATAAAACAATAAACGCTGATGACGCCTTTATTCTTGGGTTTTTACACGATATCGGAATGGTGATTTTTAAATCCAAGCATGGGGAAGAATATATTAAACTGCATAATGAATCTAAAGGAGACTATGAGACTCTTTTAAAGCAGGAAAAAGAGCTGTATGGAATTTCGCACTGTGAAATCGGCGCAAGACTTTGCGAGAAATGGAATATGCCAAAAATCCTTGTGGATACGATAAGGTATCATCATTTCCCAAAAGAGGCAAAAATTCCTTTTGCAGCAGGAATTGTATACCTTGCAGACAGAATCGTATCAGTTAAGCCTGATATTATGGAAGTAAATCAGGATGTACTTGAATATTTACAGGTTTCATTTACAGATACTGTTAATTTAAGAGAGAAAATCCTTGCAAAATCAAACATTTTTCTAAAAGAACTGTCTGATTTTTAAGTGAGTTGTTCGGTATTTTTAACTGTGTGAGTTTGGTTTATAATATGCTTTTTGTCGCTGTTTAGTTAATCAAACAGCCCCATTTGTCCGTTGTCTAGCCCCGCGGGGATTTTGTATCCCAAATGTTCATAGGCTTGCTTTGTAACCGTTCTGCCCCTTAAAGTGCGCATTAAAAGCCCCGATTGCAGCAAATACGGTTCATAAACATCTTCAATAGTTCTGATGTCCTCACCCAAAGCCACTGCAAGCGTTTCCACGCCGACAGGCCCCCCGTTGTATTTTTCGATTATTAGCTTCAATAAGGCTCTATCCGTGTTATCAAGCCCAAGGGCGTCAATATTCAGGTTATTCAGGGCTAAATTTGCGGTTTTCTTTGTAATCTTCCCGTCGGATTTTACAAGCGCATAATCGCCCGCCCTTTTAATCAGCCTGTTTGCAATCCTTGGTGTAGCGCGAGAGCGAAGCGCAATTTCCATTGCCCCCTCATCATCAATTTCCGCGTTTAAAATTTTGGCGCTTCTTTTTACAATTTTTTGAAGTTCGGTTGGTGTGTAAAATTCAAGCCTGTGAATTATTCCAAATCTGTCTCTTAGAGGGCCCGAAAGTGCACCCGCTTTTGTTGTGGCACCAATCAGGGTAAATTTTTGCACGGGAACCCGCATAGTCTTAACGGTCTGGCTTTTCCCTGTTGTTAAATCAATTGAAAAATCTTCCATTGCAGGGTATAAAATTTCCTCTGCAACCTTATTTAATCTGTGGATTTCATCAATAAATAAAATTTCTCCGCCCTTTAAGGACATTAAAATTCCTATAATGTCTCTCGGGCGCTCTAAAGCAGGGGCTGATGTTATTTTAATATCAGTACCGCACTCATTTGCAATAATATTTGCAAGGGTGGTTTTCCCAAGCCCTGGGGGACCGTAGAATAAAAGATGGTCAAGGGGAACATTACGCTTTTTTGAAGCTTCAATTGAGATTTTAAGCGTTTCTTTCAGGCTTTTTTGTCCTATGTATTCATCGAAAGTCTTCGGACGGATGGTTTTTTCGTATGTTTCATCAAACTCGGTTGAAACTGCCTCTAAATCTTTTGTTTTGTCGGGCATTTTTTTTAAATTTTTGTCCTTTTTAGAAGGCTTGTTTTCATCGTTGTCTGAAAAAATCATAATTTTGTCACCTGAATTTAAAAAAGTGAATTTAAAAAAGGCGGGCTTCTTTGAATATTAAAACCCGCCTTTAAAATAAAAAATCTAATGTAAGAATCTAAAGTAAATGTAAGCTGTGCTCATTAAAAGTGCGAGCATTGTGATAGAGAAGCCGTACTTTAAAAAGCGCATAAATGAAATCGGACAGCCATGTTTGTGTGCGGTTTCGGATACAATAACGTTTGCCGCAGCACCGATTATTGTCATGTTTCCGCCAAGGCATGCCCCCAGTGATAAACACCACCAGAGAGGATGTGTGTATTCAACCCCTTCGATGTTTTGGATTGTTGCAAGCATAGGCGCCATTGTTGCAGTATAAGGGATGTTGTCGATAATACCTGACAGGATGCCTGATGCCCAAAGAATAATCATTGAAGTAGCAGCTTGAGAGCCTTCCGTTACTTTTAGAAGCCATTTTGCCATTAGGTCAATACCGCCTGCAGCTTCTAATCCGCCGATTATAATGAATAAGCCGATGAAGAAGAAAATTGTGTTCCATTCAACGCTAACCAGAAGTTTTGACGGTTTTTCAAATATCATAAGAACAGCAGCACCAATCATTGCGATTAAATATGTCGGAATGTGGGTGATGTCGTGTGTTACAAAGCCCAAAATTACAAGCGCCAATACAATGCCTGAGCGGATTGCAAGACCTTTATGAAGAATGGTTCTTGAGTTGTCAATTTTTGTCACCATCTCCATTTTTTCAGGTGTGCTTTTTAATTGTTTTCTGAATAAGAAGATTAAAACACCTATTGTTACAAATAAAATCAATGCAACGATGTCTGTTAACTCTTTAACAAAATCCATAAAGCTGAAGCCTGCGGCAGAGCCTATGATAATATTCGGCGGGTCGCCGATAAGGGTTGCCATTCCGCCAATGTTTGAGCATAAAATTTCCGTGATTAAGAACGGAATAGGGTCTAAATCAAGCTTTTTGCAGGCAACAAATGTTATCGGCATAACAAGGATAACCGTTGTAACGTTATCCAAAAATGCGCTTGCAACTGCCGTAAATACGGCAAGAGCAAATAATACAAGTTTAGGCTTCCCTTTTGTTGCTTTCAACATTTCGTTTGCAACCCATTTAAACATGCCTGAACGTGCGCAAATGTGTACAATTATCATCATTGAAACAAGAAGGAAAATAACGTTAAAATCGATGTAGTTGATAAAGTATTGTCCAAGTGTTTCAGGTGTTTTATCAGAGCTTAAAAGCCCTAAAAACAAGGTAGCACAGGCACCGAGAAGTGCAACCGTTACCTTTGAAATTTTTTCCCAGGCGATAAAAATATATGCAACGATTAAAATGGTTGCAGAAAGCATTATCGCATTGTTTTGTGCAAACTGATGTATGTTCTCCACAAAAAACCTCCTCTTTTAATTTTACCCGATTACATTAATTCTATCCGCTGAAACATTTTAGTCAATTTTGAGGATGCGGTTGGTATAAAGCCCGTGAGCTTTTGAAATAATATTGTGTTTTGTTAATTGTCTGCCTTAATATCCAATTTGGCGGTATATTTTTTATGTTTGTGTTAAGATTTTTAATGGAAAGTGTATTGCTTTTATAAAAGTATTTCACTTATTTAAAATATATTTTATTGGGGAGAAAATAAATAAATGGGCGTTGTAGATGTATTGCTTAAAGTTTTTAAAGATCCGAACGAGCGTAAAATCTCTAAGGTAATGCCTGTGGTTGAACATATTAATCACCTTGAAGAAGAGTTTATGAAGCTCTCTGATGATGAACTTAAGGCAAAGACCGCCGAATTTAAAGAAATTCTCTCAAAAAGAGAAACTTCTTCGGATTATAAAACGGACCGCGCTCTTGAAAAAGAAGCTTTGGATAAAATTCTCCCCGAAGCTTTTGCAACAGTTCGTGAAGCAGGCCGCAGGGTTTTAAACATGCGTCATTTTGATGTGCAGTTAATCGGCGGTATATTTTTGCACGAAGGACATATCGCGGAAATGCGCACAGGGGAAGGTAAGACCCTTGTTGCAACATTGCCCGCATATTTAAATGCGCTCACGGGAAAAGGCGTGCATATTATTACCGTAAACGATTATCTGGCACAAAGAGACCGCGATTGGATGGGAAAAATATTTGAATTTCTAGGCCTTACTGTTGGTGTTATTCTCTCTTCGGACAGCTTTGATTTTCAAAAGAAAAAGGCCGCATATGATTGCGATATAACATACGGCACCAATAATGAATTCGGATTTGACTATCTTCGCGATAATATGGCAACATCTGTCGGCGCACTTGTTCAAAGGCCTTATAACTATGCAATTATAGATGAAGTTGACAGTATTTTAATCGATGAAGCAAGAACGCCTTTGATTATTTCGGGGCGTCTTGAAAAATCTGCCGAAACTTATAAAATAATGGCTCGCATTGCGCCGCAGCTGGAAAAGATTACTCATTATGAAGTTGATGAAAAAAATAAGAACATAATCTTTACGGAAGATGGTATTGATAAGGCGCAGGAATTATTGGGTGTCGATGATTTATTTGATATTCAAATGCAATACGCGCATCATCTTTTGCAGGCCCTGAAGGCAAAAGAATTATTTATCAAAGATACGGATTATGTTGTCCGCGATAATGAAGTAATGATTGTGGATGAATTTACGGGCCGTCTTATGCAGGGAAGGCGCTGGTCTGACGGGCTTCATCAGGCAATTGAGGCAAAGGAAAACGTGCCAATTCAAGATGAAACCCAGACTCTTGCAAGCATAACATTCCAAAACCTTTTCAGGCTTTATCCGAAATTATCAGGCATGACAGGTACTGCGATGACTGAAGAAGCTGAATTTGGCAAGATTTACAATCTTCCCGTTACCGCAATTCCTACAAACAAGCCTGATATCAGGATAAATGAGGCCGACGCCATTTTTAACAAACAGGCTGTTAAATATAAAGAGGTTGTAAATGAAATCGTTGAAATGTCTAAAATCGGTCGCCCCGTGCTTGTAGGTACGATAAGTATTGAAAAATCCGAATTGATTTCAAACCTTTTGAATCAGGTTGGTGTAAAGCATAACGTTTTAAATGCCAAACATCACCAGAAGGAAGCCTATATTATTGCGCAGGCAGGGCGTGTCGGTGCTGTAACCATTGCAACAAATATGGCAGGAAGAGGTACAGATATTCTTCTTGGCGGCAACCCCGAGTATCTTGCAAAAGAAGAGCTTGATTCAATGGGGATTACGCCTGAAAATACAAATGATTACGAGACAAAAAAAGAAGAAGCGCTCTCCCGCGCCCGTGCTATAACCGAAGAAGAACACAAGAAAGTAATTGAACTTGGCGGATTGCATGTTATAGGAACAGAGCGCCATGAATCCCGCCGTATTGATAACCAGCTGAGGGGGCGTGCGGCAAGACAGGGAGACCCAGGGTCCACGAAATTTTTCTTATCGCTGGAAGATGATCTGATGAGAAAATTTGGTGGGAACATCATTGCCCAGTTTATGAGCGATGATATGGTGATAAATTCCCCGATAATTTCGCGCCAGATTGAATCGGCTCAGAAAAAGGTTGAGGTACACTATTTTGATATAAGAAAATCCGTGCTTGAGTATGATGACGTTATAAATATTCAGAGGGAAAAATTCTACGCACAAAGGAAAAAAGTTCTGAATTCAAAGAATTTGAACCCGGATATTGTTTATATGATTGAAAAAGAGGTGGATAAAATTTTAAGGCAGTACATTTCGCCTGAAATGTCTCCTGCTGAGTATGTTCCTGAAGAATTAAATATGTTGATGAATGAAATTCGCTCGGTTTTCCCGCAGCTTTCTTCTCTTTCATTAGACGATATCAAAAATTTCAGGTTTAATGAAATGTCTGCACATCTTAAAAACCTTACAAAAGAGGGATATAAAAATCACGAAAAACTTACTATTGATAATTTCAATGCGGTAATTGAAAAATATAAGCTTAATGAGCCCTTACAAGTTGCTTTTTCGGATGATAACGTTATCCGCTCTTTGGAAAGAGACATTCTTTTGCAGGTGATTGACGCCAAATGGATTGACCATCTTGCAAACATTGACGATTTAAAAGACGGTATCGGGCTTGTGGCATACGGGCAAAAAGATCCTCTTATCGAATACAAAAAAGGCGCGTTTAATTTATTCAATTCAATGATGTCCGATATTCAATCAGAAACCGTAAGACATTTAATGAGAACAAAATTCGGCGTACAAATTGTAAGTCAGGAGAATGATGAAATAGCGGATTTTGCTTTGAGCGATGTGCCTGTTGAGACGGAACTTACAAAGGCATTAAAAAATTCCACAAATAACGAAGCCGAAATTTCGGATAATATTGAAGGCGGCAAAGAACCTGCAGATGGTGAAAAAGCAAAAAACGAGCCCTTTCAAAATACGGAAAAAACAGGCAGAAATGATTCCTGTCCCTGTGGAAGCGGTTTAAAATATAAAAATTGCTGCGGAAAAAATCAATAATTTTTAGAGCAAAGTTTTTTCTTCACGGGTTTTATATTAATCCGCGATACTTCATAATACCTTTGTTTTTACGAGTGTTTTGGAACTTTAAATGAGAGTAAATTATATAAATACAGCTTTGAACGGCAAAGCGGGCAGTAAAACAAGAAAACTGTCCGTTCAAAATTTGCCGCCCGTTCAGAATTTTTCAAATAAAGATTTGTATGGTTCCGATAACTCACTTTTACCTGCAGCACCGCTGCATTTTACTGCTCAAATTATAAATCTTCAAAAATATGTAAGAGAGCATGGGGTTTTGCATGAAATGGCAGTTGGTGCAACCGATACAAACGTTGGAGTAAAATCTCCCGCAACAGAGGTTTTGTTAGATAATGCAGGAAAAATTGCACAGGAAGCTTCACTTGTTTTAAAAGAGGGCAAAGCCGTGTATAGTTATGCAAAAAGAAATATGGACTTTTTTAACAATATTCGCGGTTTGGATATTTTGCCATATAGTGTAATCAAAAGAGATAATGTTTTAATTGAATTTGATGATTCTAAGCGCATTATAAAAGAGGCATTTTTTAAAAAAGGAACATTATCCGTTATAAAGGACTATAAAAATTCAAATATTATCATATGCGAAAAAACAGGACCAAAAGATAATCTTCAAGAAAAACTTTATGTTTATACGGGATGTGAAGATATAAAAAGGTCTGATTTTATCAAGGCAAAAGAATATTTTGAATTTGCAGGCGGAAAACTTCAAAGATACGGTCAAAAATGCGAAAACTATATTTTGGACAATCATTTTAATGCCGAAAGAATGTTTACTTTTAGAAGAAATGATATTGAAAGCTATGACAGGAGTTTTCTAATATCAGACGGTGCGGAATATTCAAATGAATTTTACGGTTTCAGGCCGTTTTGCGGAGCAAAGCTTCCTGAGGCGGAAGGCAATCTGAGATTTTACAGGTATGTAAAGAATAAAGTTGCGGCAAACGGACTTATAGTTTTTTCTTCCGATGAGACATTATTTCGGGAAAGATAATACTTATAGGTAAAACTGCCGTATTATACAGGGTTTAAAACATACCTTTTTTATTGAAAAATACAGCTGCCGCAAAAGCAGCAAGGATGGACAGCGTTATTATGATTAAAAAGCCCCACGGGGTTTGCCCGAAAGGAACCACAACATTCATTCCCCAGAAAGTGCCGAGCATAGTGGGGATTGAAAGAATAATTGTTATTGCTGCCAAAAATTTCATAATAACGTTAACGTTGTTGTTGATGATTGATGCAAAACCGTCCATCATGCTCTCTAAGATGGTTCTGTGCATTTCAACCATCTCAACTGCCTGTTTGTTTTCAATGATTACATCTTCAAGAAGGTCGATGTCATCTTCACTGAATTTTAAAATTCCCTGCATTGCAGGCGAATTTGCAAGCCTTAAAATCTTTTGAAGCACGATTTGATTGTCTTTCAGTGCCGTTGTAAAGTAAACAAGGGATTTTTGCACTTCCATAAGCTGGAAAAGCGCTTTGTTGTTGGTTGTTTTTTTGAGTGAATCTTCAATTCGCTCTGAATGTTTGTTTATAATGTTTAAATATCTTAGGTAAAATTTTGCTGCGCGGAATAAGACATTTAACATAAAATTGGTTTTATTTCTTGTATCAAAAAACATTGAGGTTTCCTGCGAAAAGGAACCGAGGATTTTGTTT
This sequence comes from uncultured Vampirovibrio sp., assembly GCA_910578465.1. GTDB lineage: Bacteria > Cyanobacteriota > Vampirovibrionia > Gastranaerophilales > Gastranaerophilaceae > MGBC122484. The sequence continues at coordinate 570,461 of CAJTPW010000001.1, forward strand.
TCCATCGAACAAACCGTAATAATGCTTTCAGGGGTGTAAATTATACCGAGAGGCAGTGTATCAAAATTCCCTTCATCATCCATAAAAGGCACGTTTGTAATTACAAGAAGGTTGCCATCTTCAAATTCAATACGAGACCTTTCATCCATATCCAAAGAATTTTTCAGAAAACTTTCATCTAAATCCAATACGAGAGAAACCTTTTGAATTTCTTCGAGACTGGGGTTTATCATATTAAACCAGGAGCCCGATTCGGCATCGTTAAGGCCCAAAGCCTTTAGGGTTTTATCTTCCTGTGTTTTGAAAATTTCAAGCATTTTGGCCTCTTCTTCTAAAACCATTAAACTACACAAACGCCAAATGCGCAAGCGGGCTATAATTTTGCGAGCATTTCTTTTAATTTATTAACAGAAATTCCCATCACATTAAAATAATCGCCATCGATTTTTTCTATAAAGCTTTCCATATTCGGCACTTTTGTTTTAAAAACATCCGATAGAGTTAATTTACCACGGGTTTTACCTTGTATACAAAAGTCCTGAATCCCATAGCTTCCCGCCTTATCAAACGGTTTGAAAATGTCCAAATATTGCCTGATTTCATCATCTTCAAGTTTTCTGAACGTGACAAAAGTTTCTTCAATTTCTGTCAGGTGTTCAAAAGCATTTTCCACGGGGTTTGATTTTGAAGATGCAGGAGTTTTCACAAGCGATATTGATGTTACAACCTTATGTGTTTTTCCTGAAAGTTTTTTCAGCATTAAAAAAGCCTCGTTATAATTTTGAGGCTTTAATAAACACACATCACACATACCTTCTTCGAGGATTACCATTGTATCCGCTCCGATGATAACCGCAGAAAAATCAATACCGTTTGCGGCATCCAGAGCTTTGTACAAAGAATTTTTCTTTATAAAGCTTTCATTGTAAAATTTAAAGCTTTCTTCCTTATAATTTGATTTTACAACCGCAAAATCAATATTCCCTTTTGTTAAAATTTCTTTTCTTCTCGGTGAATTTGACGCTAAAAGTATCTTCATACAACCGATTTTACCATAAAATCTATGGCATAGCCCCAACGAGCTCGGGCGGCTTTTTAAGCTTTATGTTTCTTGTTTTTGTATATTGAATACTTCCTGAAATTGCACTTATGCAGGTATCTTTCAGTCTTTGTTGAATATTTAGCATACTCAAATGCATTTGTGCATAGTCATTCATCGCCTCATACATTTTTTCCGGGTTTACCATCGAAGTTTGTATAATCGGGTTATCTACTTTTTGCATTGCATATTTTCTAACAAGCATTGCATCAATTCTGTCTCTTGCACCTATTGCCATAATCCTTTATCTCCCTATAAAATTATATCCCTTTATCCTTTAAGGCTTTGTATTTTTATTACTTGCCTCTTCCTGAATTAATAAAGTATTTTTTTATTAAAAAATTGCCCGTTTTATTCGGGAGCTCTTAACATTTCTTAATAAAATCAGCAAGGCTTAGAGATATGTTGTATTTAAGGCATTATACGCATTCTTTAAATACTTGTTTTAAGTCTTTTGTAATGCCAAAAAAGCCTGTAAAGAAGGCCAAAAGCGCCATTGAAATCATAACTTTATCAATGCCGAAAATTTCTCCCACATATCCCATAGGAGCAAGGCTTAAGGCCCCTATGCCCCAGCTGAAGCCCTGCATAACACCTGAAATTACACCTTTATGTTCCTTCATAAGGTTTTGTGCCGCAACAATTGTCACGGAAACCGAAAGGAAGGTGAAATAACCCGTTAAAATAAAGATTCCGACTGCAAAGAGAGGAAATTTATCAAGCGTATAAATGAAAAGCAAAATCAAGGGGAGCACGGTCCAGAATGAAAGCCTTATAATGTTTTCAGCCCCGATTTTCTTTTCGATTTTAGAACTTGTGAGCATTGAAATTCCGCTCAAGATAAAGAAAAGCGATACGATTATTCCTATCTGGCTCAATGTAAAGCCTCTGTCTTTGAGCATAAACGGTGCATATGTTCCAAAGCTTATGCTCATGCCTGATTTTACAATTGCAATCCATACAAGGGAAAGATATGTTTTCTTTCTTAAAATTTCTTTCATTATTTTAAAGAAATTTTCTTTTGTCTTTGTAATTGTTGAAGCGGGAATTTTTGGCACCTGAAAATAAAGAATAATAGCGGTTGTAACCCCTAAAACAGTTATATAGGAAAGCGAATACGGGCCAAAATGTTCAACAAGCGCAGATGACATAACGGGCCCCAGAGCGTAACCGATTGTTCCAAGCCCCATAAATGCTCCCATATATTTTGAAAGATTAGGGTTGTTAAAGTTAAACGTATTTACAAGGCTTGTTACCTGCGGGTGAAAAAGTGCATTGCCGCACATTCCGATAAGCAGAAACAATGCTACAAACCAAATATTATTCATAGCAACCGTAAGCGGAATAAAAACGGCACCCATAACAAGGCCCCAGACCATAAAGGTTCTATGGCGCATTCTGTCTGCAAAAAATCCGAACAGGGGCTGCATCATGGATGAAAACAAATGTCCGCAGGCAAGTATAAGGCTTATTGTGGAAAGCTTTATCCCGAGTTTTGCCGTCAAAAAAGGATATAAGGGGATTAAGGCGGACGCGTATAAATCGACCATAAAATGGCCCATCGAAAGTCCCATTATTGCTTTTTTGTTTGCTGTTAATGCTTCTGTCATAATATATTCCTTGATTTTAGCCGATTCTTATCGTTTTTTGGCTCATAATTTTCCAAATGTCCTAAAAACGATTTTATTAATGTCTGAAATGTCTTATTCCTGTTGTTATCATTACAAGACCAAGCTTATCCGCGGTTTTAATTACATCGGGGTCTTTTATGCTGCCTCCGGGCTGGATAATTCCTGCAACACGCTCCTGTGCCGCAACTTCAATGTTATCGATTGCAGGGAAAAAGCCATCGCTTGCAATAACAGAGCCTTTTGCGCTGTCGCAAACGCGCCTCAGGGCAATTTCAACAGAGCCGACCCTGCTTGTTTGCCCGCCGCAAAGCCCTATGGTTCTTAAATCTTTTGCAACAACAATTGCATTTGATTTTAAATGTTTGCAAACTTTAAACGCAAAAACCATATCCTCAACCATTTCCTGAGTCGGTTTTTCTTTTGTAACGGTTTTAAAGGTTTCAGGGTCAAGCTCTTTGTCGTCTTTACCTTGTAAAAGCGCACCAAACGGGGTTAAGCGAATTTCTTTTTGTGTGAATTTCATATATTCTTCCAATGGTGTATTTAATTTTACAACCCTTAAATTTTTCTTTTTCTTAAGCTCTTCAACCGCGCTGTCCGTGAAATCGGGGGCTATAACCACCTCTAAAAACATAGCGGTCAGGTTTTTTGCAATCTCTAAATCAACAGGCTTTGTAAATGCCACAATTCCGCCAAACGCGCTTAAGGGGTCACAATCGAGCGCTTTTTGCCAGGCCTCAAGAAGCGTTTTCCCGAGTGCCACACCGCACGGATTTGTGTGTTTTATAATTACACATGCGTTTACATCAAAAAATTCTGCCGCAATATTAAGCGCTGCGGTTGCATCCAAAATATTGTTGTATGAAAATTCTTTGCCGTTTAAAAATTCATAATCAATAGTTTTGTCGTAATCATACAGTGCGGCTGCCTGATGCGGGTTTTCACCATATCTTAAATCTTTAATTTTGTTTAGATAAAATACTTCACTATCTTGAAGCGGGCTGTTTGCCTCTGTTTCATCCTTGTCCATAAAACGTTTTTGAAGTTCTGTCGCTATTTCAAAATCATATTTTGATGTTCGATTAAATGCTTTTACTGCAAGCCTTTCCCTTGTTTTAAGGTCAATATTTTCGATATCAATTTCATAATCTTTAATATCGGAAATCACGGTCACGTTCTCATAATTTTTTGCACCGGCTCTTAAAAGCGCAACGCCGCCTATATCAATGTTTTTAACCAGTGTTTCAATCTCGATATCTTTTCCTCTGTAATCTTCAAAAGGATAAAGGTTTACGCAAACAAGATTGAAAGGCTTGCAATCAGCGCTCAAAAGTTCTTCGCGTTCTTTTAGGTTTGCAAGAATTCCTGCAAAAATTTTCGGGTGCAAAGATTTAACTTTTCCGTCGATAAGCTCTCTAAAACCTGTAATATTAGCGCTTTCAACAGCTTTTATGCCGTTTTTGTTCAGAAGGTCAAAAGTTCCTCCCGTTGAAACTATTTCATAGCCTGCTTTTACAAGTTTTGTTGCAAATTCGACAATTCCTGTTTTATCAAAAACGCTTATATATGCTCTTTTCATAAAAAACCTCAAAACATCCTTCAATAAACAAATTGTACAACAAAAATGCCGATTTCAAATACTAAAAAGCGCCCGATGTTTGTATATGGTATCGAGCGCTTTAAATTTGTAAATTTAACGAATTTTATTGCTTTGCGCCGTATCCGTACCAATCACAGATACCATCCTTGCAAAATTCCCTCTCAAGTTCTGCCATAATTGCCTTATGGGTCATTTCAAACGTTACGGGTGTAATTGAAATTCTGTTTGCGCGAACGGCGCTTATGTCTGTTCCGTCTTCTTCGTGCTTTGTTGTAAGTTCCCCTGCCATCCAGTAGTACACTTTGCCTCTGGGGTCAACCCTTTTTTCATATTCATCCGTAAACATTTTGGAACCGAGTTTTGTAATTTCAACCCCTGCAATATCAGCTTCTTCAAGGGCAGGTGTGTTAATGTTTAAAATTGTTTTTTCAGGGAATTTGATTTTTTCAATTTTCGGTAAAAATTTCAAAATGAAATCCGCCGTAACATCGAAATATACGGGGTCACAGCTCATGCTGGCCAAACTTACCGCAATGCTCGGATAATTCAGCATAGCGCCTTCCATAGCACAGCTTACCGTTCCTGAATACAGAATATCAATCCCAAGGTTTGGACCATGGTTTATGCCTGAAATAACAAGGTCCGGCTTTACATCTTCTTTTAAAAGCTCGATAAGGCCCAGTTTTACGCAGTCTCCAGGGGTTCCTGAAGTTACCCAGACTCTTTTTGCGCCAAATTTTGATTCCAATTCTTCAACCCTTATGGGTGTGTGAAGTGTCAAAGAGTGTCCTGCGGCGCTTCTTTCCCTATCAGGGGCAACAACATATACGTCATGCTCTTTGCTTAATGTTGTCATCAGGGCTTTTATACCTAAAGCCGTTATTCCGTCATCATTTGAAATTAAAATCTTCATACTTTTTCCCTAAAATTTGTGCAATCTTTTTCTTATTATATCATAACTTTTATTGCCATTTTATTTCATATATTATAAAATATTCTTATATAAAATTTTTTTGAGGAGTTTATTATGGCAAGAATAGTAAGACCGACATGGGCTATAAGATGTTTAAATTCAAGCTGCAGAGAGCTTTTTGAAGTTGTTGCACTTTCTGATAACAAACAGCAGGAAGTTGTTTGCCCAAAATGCGGTGAACACTATATTTATCCGCCCCAGCAGGATGATGAAGTTCAGGAATAATGTCCATTTTGGATAATTCTTGTGCCGTAAATCCTGACAGGACTTCGGGAAAACGCTACTATACCTTTAATGATTACCTTTTTCAAAAGTTTGGCAAAAAAGTGTATAAAATCACGCTTGATGCAGGTTTTTCCTGCCCGAACAGAGACGGGACAATCTCAAAAGGCGGCTGTATTTTTTGTGATGAGTCGGGAAGCTTCTCTCAGGCGCATTCTTCAAGGCTTTCAATTAAAGAACAGGTTCAAACCGCCATTCAAAATTTGCCGAAAAGATTTAAAGCAGAGGCTTTTTTAGCTTATTTTCAAGCATTTTCAAACACTTATGCTCCCTTGGATGTTTTAAAAAACACTTATAATGACGCTTTTTCAGACCCGCGGGTGGTCGGAATTTCAATAGGGACAAGGCCTGATTGTCTTGATGAAGAAAAACTTGATTTAATTTCATCGTATAAAAATCCATGGCTTGAATTAGGCCTGCAGAGCGCTCATAACAAGACTTTGAAACTTATAAACCGCGGCCACAATTATGAAACTTTTGAAAATGCCTATATTCTGGCAAAAGACAGGGGCATAAAAGTTTGTGTACACATTATTTTGGGCTTACCCGGGGAAACGCCTGCGGAAATGCTTCAAACGGCAAGAATTCTCTCAAAACTTAATATTGACGGTATAAAGCTTCATTGTCTGACGGTGCTTGAAAATACCCCTCTGGCGCGTATTTATGCTAAAAACCCTATCCCGCTTTTATCTGAAGATGAATATTGCAATCTTGTAGCCGATATTATCGAAATTCTTCCCGTTAAAACTACGGTCCACAGAGTAGGCGGAAGCGGGCTTTCGACCACATTAATTGCACCCCTTTGGGCAAGGAACAAGTTTGAGACTATAAATAAAATCGATCGCATTCTTTGGGAGCGAAATACCTGTCAGGGCGCTAAATATCGCCCATAGAAACCTGTTTTATGTTTCTGTTGTAAAGTTTTTTACAATGTCTTGCGCTGCAATTGCTGCGGTGCTCCAGCAGTTTTGCAGGTTAAAACCTCCGCAAAATCCATCTATATCAAGAGCTTCTCCGATTATCCACAGTTTGGGACAGATTTTTGAGCGGCAGTTTTTATTAATTTCATCAAGTGAAACCCCGCCCGCATGAACGATTTCACCTTTGCCATCAGGTCCTGTCGCAGTGAATTCAAGGTATTGCAGTTTTTCAATCTCTTCTTTTCTGGCGTGAGCAGCCTGTTTATCGAAATCTATTCCGTATTTTTTAAATAAATATTTTGCGGCAGATTTTGGAATGAGCTCTGAAATTATGTTTCCGAAAGATTTTTTAGGATTGATGTCAATAAGTTCAAAAACCTTGTCGGAACTGATTATTGGAATTTTTACTTCATATGGAAATGATTTTTTTGCATTTATTGAAGATATTTTAAAAATCTCAGGACCCGAAAATCCTGTGTGGGTAAAGATTATGCCGCCATTTTCGGTGTGAATGCTGACTCCTGCAGGGAAATCTTCCGTTTTGTCCTTTATCTTAAGCCCGCAAAGTACTGGTTTTATTGGAATTACGGTATGACCATATTGTCCTGCTAAGTTATAACGGTCTTTTGAGCCTGTAGCAAGTACCGTAACGTCGTATTCATCCAGTTCTTCAAGTTTTTTTACGGTTTTTTGACAAATTTTTACGTCTTTTCTTTTTTCGAGTGCCGAAATCATTTGTGTGCGAACGGTTTTGGTGCTTTCAGATACGGGAAAAACCCTGTTATCGGGCTGTACAAAAGTTTTAACACCTATTTTTTTAAAGTATTCAAGGGTTTCTTCCGTTAAATATCTGGAAAATATTGAATACAGGAATTTTTCACCCCTCGGGTAGTTGCTTGCAAAAGTTTTGAAATCTTCCTCGGCGTAAGTTAAGTTACAGCGGCCATTTCCGGTGGGTAAAATTGTTGATAACGTCGGCAGCGGGTCGAAAAACGTTACGGAATAAGCCTCAAAGGCTGTTTTTTGAAATTCTTCAATCAGCTGTAAGGCGCAATAGACGCCGCTTGGCCCCGTCCCGACAATTGCAATTTTAATTTGTTTCATAAGCTTCATCAGTGGGGATTGTACCGTATAAAAACACGTCCTCAGGGGCTTCCAGAGCTTCGTGCAGGTCCAGAATGCTTTTTTTAAGCACGGGATGGATAAAATTCGGGCAGATTTCAAGAAGGGGAACAAGCGCAAAAGCTCTTTTGTGCACGTGTTTATGGGGAATTTCAAGAATTTCGTTTTGCAAAATTAAATCATCATAGAATAATATATCTATATCTATTGTTCTTTCGCCCCATCGCTCTTCCACGTCACGGTTTCGGCCCATTTTTGCTTCAATACTCTGGCAGATTCTCAAAAGCTCTACAGGCTGTAATTCAGTCCTAACGGCTATTGCAGCATTTACAAACCACTGCTGGTTTTTCAAACCCCAAGGTTCCGTCTCATAAAAGGCGGAGCTTGCAACTAAATTTATTGAATTATCCGAGGTCAAAAAGTTAACTGCCTGTTGGATTTGCGACAGTCTATCACCTTTATTTGAGCCTAGGGACAGGAATACGAGTGCCATTTGCTTTTTCTTCTTTTAGTATTTGTAATTAACATTTTATTATTCTTTTGATATAATGGCAACAGGGAGAATTTAAAATTTTAAAAAGGATTAAAAATGAAGAATAATCAGTCTTTAGGAGTCTATATAATTGTCGGGATTATTGCGCTTATTGTGCTTGCAATGGTTTTTGCGGGTCCTGTGACCTCTACAAGCGAAATTTCCTACACCCAATTTATTGAAAAGGTTAAAAACGGCGAGATTAAGTCTGCTATAATCTCTAAAGACCTTGTTATTGCCGTGCCTAAAGCTGATGATAATGTTGAAAATAAGTCTAAAACTGCTGATTCACCTGTTGCGGATGATACTAAATCTGCTTCCAATAATTTTGCTTCACAGTTCGTAATCCCCACGGGACAAGAGATTGCAAGCATTCAATACAAGGTGAGGGTGCCTGAAAATGATCCTCAGCTCTATCCTTTGCTTGAACAATATGATGTGGAAGTAATAGTGAAAAAACCGCAGGATGGCTCGGTTTTGGGGACTTTGGGCTCTATTTTAATCCCTATTTTCTTTATCGGTTTGATTATCTTGATTTTAAGAGGGATACAGCAGGGTGGCTCTGCCGCAATGAATTTCGGTAAATCAAGAGCCAAGATGATGCTTGAAAACAAAGTGAAAGTGACATTTAAGGATGTTGCGGGCATTGACGAAGAAAAACAAGAGCTTGAAGAAATTGTTGATTTTCTGAAAAATGCTGAAAAATATACTAAATTGGGAGCTAAAATTCCAAAAGGCGTGCTCTTGGTTGGTGTCCCCGGGACAGGTAAAACCCTTATGGCGAAGGCTGTTGCAGGTGAAGCAGGGGTACCTTTCTTCTCTATTTCAGGCTCGGACTTTGTTGAGATGTTTGTCGGTGTTGGTGCAAGCCGTGTTCGCGATCTTTTTGAACAGGCAAAAAAACATCAGCCGTGTATTATTTTCATAGATGAAATTGATGCTGTCGGCCGTCAAAGGGGTGCAGGTATGGGCGGAGGCCACGACGAAAGGGAGCAAACCCTGAACCAGCTTCTGGTTGAGATGGACGGGTTTGATGAAAACACAAATATCATCGTACTTGCCGCAACAAACAGGCCTGATATCCTTGATAATGCGCTTTTAAGGCCAGGACGTTTTGACCGCCAGATTATAATCAACAGACCCGATATTTTAGGCCGTGAGCAGATTTTAAATGTCCATGCCAAAAATAAACCTCTTGCAAAGGATGTGGATTTAAAGGTGCTTGCAAAGAGAACTCCAGGGTTTACGGGGGCTGATTTACAAAATCTGCTGAATGAAGCCGCGCTTTTATCTGCAAGGCATAATAATACGGAAATTACGATGGAGCATCTGGATGAAGCCATAGATAAGGTTATGGCGGGTCCTGAGAAAAAATCAAGAATAATTTCTGATGAGGAAAAGGAAAATACGGCACACCATGAAGTCGGACATGCCCTTTTGGCGCTGCTTTTGGATAATTGCGATCCGCTTCATAAGGTTTCAATTATACCAAGAGGCATGGCGCTCGGCATTACGACCGTGCTGCCCGAAAAAGACCATTTGACGCTGAAAAAGAACCAGCTTTTGGATAGAATTACCATGACGCTTGGCGGCAGGGTTGCCGAAGAAATTATCTACGGGCCTGAAAATATTACAACAGGCGCCTCTAATGACCTTGAAAAAGTAACCGCGATTGCGCGTAAAATGGTTACGGTTTATGGTATGAGCGAAAAGATGGGCAATCTTCAATACGGGAAAAGTCAGGAGCATGTCTTTATGGGGCGTGATTTTGGCCATACGCAGGATTTTTCTGATGAAATTGCCGCCGAAATTGATAAAGAGGTGAAGAAAATTGTGGATGAAAGGTATGAAATTGCCCGCAATTTGCTTCGCGAAAATGAAGATATGTTAAGGAAAATTGCCCGCGAGCTTCTTGAGCGCGAAACTCTTGATGATACGGAGTTTGTGGAGATTATGGATAAAATAAGAGCTCAGAGAAATGAAGGCTCCCTTGGAGCAGGCGCGTAGGTTATGGAGTTTTTAAAGCCTGAATTTGCTTTAGAATTTCTTATAAATATACGGGAAAATTTTCCAAAGCCGCTGGTTGAGCTCTGGGGCGATGATATTATACGCAATCCTCTCTTGTGGTTTGAAGAAGTTCAAAAAAAGGCGAGAGTTATCGGTGCGGACTATATTTCCGTGTATTTTAACATTGACGATGATTTTGCAAAAATTGATGAAAACGTTAAGCTTTTTGAAAATATTCAGGCTAAGGCTGAATTGCCTTTAATTATAAGAGGTTCCGGGCAAAAGGCTTTCGATGCCGAATTTTTGCCAAAAATTGCGGAAATGGTGAACAGACCTTCTATTATTGCTTTTGCACAGGATTTAAACTATGAACCTATTGTAAAAAGTATTCTAAAATCACCCTGCGGCGCTGATATAAGACTTGTTTTGAGGGCTCCTATCGATATAAATCTTACGAAAGAATTGAATATTCTTTGTAAAGATTTGGGTTTTAATCCTGAAAATATAATAATGGACACGGATACAGGCTGTGTTGGCATGGGACTTGATTACGGCTACAGTATAATTGAGCGCTTAAAAATTGCAAAAAAAGAAGGTGATGAGGTTTTAAACCCGCCCATAATCGTATTTTCAGGAGAAGAAAGCTTTAAATCAAAAGAATCAAAAAGTGATGATTTTAAGGATACAAGAGGCAGCTTAAAAGTGCGCTCCTGCGCGGTTGAAATTGCTACATCAACTGCGCTTTTATGTGCGGGGGCCGATATTATCGTCTGTCAAAATCCAAGAACAATTGAAGCTATGGCTCCGCTTGTTTGTGAAAAATTGAAATCCGAAGCGGGTTTTGCAGGCAGGGCGTCAAAAGGAGGCTTGTTGTGACTGCTCTTGGAACAATGGACATCTTTAAAATCCTTCCTGCTGCAAAAAAAACAGAGAATGCAAACTGTAAAAAATGCGGCTGTGCAGGCTGTATGATGTTTGCGGTGAAACTTTCGAAGGGCGAGACTGATGTAGCTTTATGTCCGTTTGCACCTGAAGAATTGGTTCAAAAGCTTTCGCACTCAAGAAAAATCCAGCAAGAAACTGTTGTAATTAAGGGCAGTAAAAAAGATTTAACCGTTGGCGGCGAAAAAGTTATGTTCCGCCATGAAAAAACTTTTATTAATCCCCCCCCTTTGCTTGTTGTACTTGATTTTGAAGCTCCTGATTTTGAAGAAATCCTAAAGCGTCTTTCTGATTATAAGATTGAAAATATTGGCGAAGAGTTTACTATCGAAGGGGTTTTGCTTAAAAATTACAGCAAGGAAGCGGAAGAAAAAATTAAAAATGCGGGGTTGAATTTTATTTCAAACGAAGCCTTAAATACCTTGGAAGAAGTGGCTGACGATAATTTTCAAGAAACTCTCTGCAGCCTTATAAGCATTAGAAAAAAAGCAATAGTTGAACGAGATTGCGCGTTTTCAAAACCTGTATTCATACATCTTAAGGATGAAAATATCGGGACCCTCTGTGCAAAAGCAAGTGCTTATATTTGTAAATATGCTTCCTGTCTTCTTTTTGATAAGTTTGACGAAGCACTTTTTACCACCCTTTATATTTTAAGGCAAAATATTTACACTGACCCTGAAATGCCACTGCAGGTTGAATCGAAAGTATATGAGTTTAATAATCCGAATGAAGATGCTTATGTATTTTTGACGACTAATTTTGCATTGAGCTATTTTGCTGTTGCAAATGAAATTTCAAACCTTCCGAAGGGTTCATATCTTGTGATAACGCCATCTGAGGGGATGAGCGTTTTAACGGCATGGTCTGCGCAAAAAATTACTGCAGAAATTGCTTCAAAAGTGGTCAGTGCAAACAGTGTTTTAAATAAGGTTAAAAACAAAAGGATAATAATTCCCGGTCTTTTGGCGGATTTAAAGGAAGAGCTGGAGGCTGCTTTAACGGGTTGGGAGGTAATTCCCGGGACAATTGAAGCTTATAAAATTCCCGAGTTTGTAAAAAAATTAGGCTAGGCTTTGTATTTTTATTTCATTATCTGTTGAAGTTAACCTGCCTTTGAGCTTGTTTGTTCGTTTCTTGAATATAATTTTCCGTTTGTATATTTTCTAAGAGTCTTTTTTGTGTTTTTTGTATAGTCTTGCAATGCCTGTTTTACTTCAAGCGGTGTTGATGGAGATCTCAATAATTTTATAATGTCTGCAAAGTATTTATCAAGATTATCTTTCATCTTGGGGCGCATTTTTAAAAAATCATTATAGCTTAAAGAGCCTCTGTTGTTATTGCAATCGCTGCACATCATCATCAGGTTTGAAAAACTGTTATCACCTGTTGTATGAAACGGAACTATGTGCTCAATTGTCGGGGAGGCATTTTTTAAAAGTCTGTATGCCGTCTCGTTTGCATTTCTTCTTTTATATTTGGCAACAAAAGCCTCAGTGTCTCTTTTTGAATTCGGGAGTTTTTCAAAATATTCGTACACCTTTTTCTTGTTGATTTTAATATACTTTTTCTTTGCAAACCTGATAAAAGACGCAATTAAATATTTGTTTCTGAAATCCCCCTCTTCTTTTGCGTGCATTATTCTGTGAACCTGTGTTTGACGCCATTTTTTTATTGCGATTTTATCTTTGGTTTTTAAATTCGATAATTGATTTACAAGCTCTGCAGCAACATTTATCTGCTTTGTCCGAAGCTTGTCCATATAAGGTTCGCTTATTGTGTTTAAAAGCTCTGAAATATCTTTGTTGGGATACTGTAAAGCTGCCTCCGCGATTTCACGGGCAAGAGTTCTTTTTGCTGTTTGAATTTCATTAAGATTTTCCAGAAGCACAGCGTTTAGCTCTTTGCCTTTTTTGCTTGCAATGCTTTGAGAAAGCTTTTTGGCTTCTGTTTCATTGAAGAATTTCATTCTGTCTCCGCAGCATGGACATCTTAACTTTTCGCCAAATTGTGCCAGAGGAAAATCCTCTTTTGTAATACGTCCTTTTTTGGACGTAAAACCAAGCGGCATAAAATTTGCCTGAAAATTAATGTTTTGCGGTATTCTTAATTTGCAGGATGCATTTTGCGCATTCCAAATTGTGTTGTTGTTTGAATGCTTGGGCTTGCTATCCGCACTGCAGGTTTGTGTTTTTATATTGCAAGGGTTTTTAAAATTAGAAGTATTTAAAATAACTTTCATTTTATACCAGTTTATTTAGAATATCTTCTTTTGTACCGTTTGTATTCACGGGTTTTGGATGCTTTTTTGTAAAAAAGCTTTTTAATCTTTCAAAACCTTCCTTTTCGTTGTTAAAAACGGCTTCATCCTGTATTTCTGCCATAGCTGTGTCTATATCATAATAAACATAATCGGCATATCTTAAATCGGACATATCTATTTTTTTGGCATAAAAATATTCGGGCGGAAAACAACATTTATATTTGGGCTGGTCTTTTCTATTGCTAATGCCCACCACTACACCTTTAGATTCTCTTAAATTTCTGTCGTATTGCTTATAATCATAAACATTAAGAACATAATCGGCTTCATCGGTTGTATCATGTTCGATATTGGTTTTTAGTCTATTAAGTCCGTCTATTAGGGCATTTTGATATTCTTTTGGGATTGAAGCTATGCTTTTTGCCGCAGCTTCTTTATCAATATAGCTGACTTTGCCCTTAAAGTTTAAGCCCGTATTTGTTATAGGGGTAATCATCTCTTAAAATCCTTTCGTTTTGGAAGGTAACTTAGGTTAGTTTGCGTTTAGCGGTTTTGACACAGCTTTCCTGCGGCTAAACGCCCTTTGTATAGTTTTAAACCCCATAAAAAGATTTATTTGCTATCTTGGATATTTTTACTGTTATAAAAATATTCCTTAAAATGCTTAGAAAGGTCGTCCTGCAAGGTTTTCAGCGTATTTTCAATCTGTAATCTTATTCTTTCAATTTCATCTTCATTGGCATCTTTATCTACATAAATCGGGTCACCGCAAAGAAGACACAGCTTTTTGCAGAACAACGGGAAACAAAAATCATCCCAGGTTTTTAGCTTAATAAAGCCTTTTGAAGGGCTGTGCCATGCAAAAGGAACAATAGGGACGCCTGAAAGTTTTGCGATTTCAACTATTCCTTTCTTTACAACCTCTTTTGGTCCTGAAGGACCGTCGATTGTTATGGCAACATTATTTCCCTCTTTTAAAACATCCAAAATTTCAAGAGAAGCCTGTGCCCCGCCTCTTTTTTGCGAGCCTCTTACGGTTTTAATTCCTAAGGATTCCGCTGCCGTTGCGATGATTTGGCCGTCTCTGGAGCGGCTTATGAGGCAATGAAGTTTTTCTCTTTCAGGAATGCCGTACACACCGCACTGTCTTGAATGCCAGAGCGCAAAAAGACATCCGTTCAGGTTTTTCGGGTAGTTTATAACCTTGCAGTCGTAAAAATATTTTTTAATATGAAATGCAACTTTCACCAAAAAGCCAAAAAGCTTGTACTGTTTTTCTTTATCCAAAAAATTAATTCTGATTTTCATCCGTTTTTCCTTAATTGCATTCGCCCTCAATCTTATCAATTTAGGGCAGTTTGCGGGTATTCACTGTTTTCTTAAGTCTGATGCGAGTTTGTGTGCAAAAAGTCCTTCGGCTTCAGCAAGGTCCGAAGCTGTTTGTGCAAGGATTTTAGCTGTTTCTTTGTCTATATTTTGATAGGTTAGAATTTTAATAAAATCAAAAACGCTCAAGCCGCCCGTATATCTTGCAGCCTTATTTGTCGGAAGCACGTGGTTTGTGCCGGAACAATAATCTCCAAAAACTTCCGCGCAATTTTGCCCGATAAAAAGTGAACCGTAGTTTGTAAAATCGTTTGCTTTTTTGTTCGCATCCTTAAATATCAGCTCAAGGTGTTCGGGCGCTCTTAAGTTGGCAATTTCCACCGCTTCATCAATATTATCTACAACAATGCAGACGGATTTTTCAAAGGCAATCTCTGCAATATCCTTCGTTTTCAGAGTTTGAAGCTGCTCTCTGGCGGATTTTTCAACTTCATCCGCCAATTTACTGCTCGTTGTAATCAAATATGCTCTTGCATCTTTGTCATGCTCTGCCTGAGCCAGCATATCAGCACTTATAAGGCTGGCATTTGCTGTTTCATCCGCAACAATGAGCACTTCAGACGGGCCTGCAAGAAAATCTATATCACATTTTCCGTAAACATATTTTTTTGCAAATGTTACAAATTTATTCCCCGGCCCTACAATTTTATCAACACTGGGGATGGTTTCAGTGCCGTATGCAAAAGCGGAAACAGCCTGTGCTCCGCCAAGTTTGTAAATTTTATCGGCGCCTGAAATATGAGCGGCGACGATTGTTTGCGGTTTTATTCTTGGAGACGTGAGGCAAACTTCTTTAACGCCCGCAACTTTCGCGGGGGTTACGGTCATAATGCAGGAGCTTGGAAGCGGATAATTTCCGCCCGGGACATAGCAAAGCACCCTCTCCAGAGGTACGATTTTATGTCCCAAAACCGAATTTCCAAGCTTTATTTCAAGTTCTTTTATGCATTCAAACTGCCTTTTTGCAAATTCAAGCACGTTTTTATGAGCTTTTTCGATGGTTATAATTGTGTTTTTATCGGTTTTTTTGTATGCTTCTTCGATTTCCTCTTCTTTTACCAAAAAATCATCAGCGTTTGCGAAATCTCCGTCGTTAAAGCGTCTGCAATATTCAAGCAATGCCGAATTTTTGCGTGTTTTAACATCTTCTATGATTTTTGCAACATCATTTAAGGCTTCAAATTCTATTTCAGAATAGAAGCTCTTTAGAAAATCTTCGTTATTAAGGTCTTTTTTTGTGTATATCTTCATATTTTCGGCTCATTTTCCATTGCAGATTTTTTATAAAAAGCTGTGCACAAAATTTATTTATTTTCGGTTAAATGCCAAATAAAGCTTATTTTGCGCGGGAAGCAAGGTTGTTTATAATGTCATTCGGTGCAACATCATGCATTGCCATAAAAACAAGCAGGTGGTATAAAAGGTCCGCCGCTTCCCAGCCAAGCCCGTCTCCAAGCTCAAAATTTACGCTTTCAAAGGCTTCTTCCATAATCTTTCTTTTCAGGTAAAATTCGTTGTTAAAAAGCTTTGTTGTATAGGAGCCTTCGGGCATTTTTTTCTTTCTGTCCAAAATCAACTGATATAATTCATATAAAGAAAAATCTTTGTCTTCAAAACAGCTGTATGTGCCTAAATGGCAAGCATTTCCCTTTTGTATAACTTTATATAAAATAGTGTCTTTGTCGCAGTCAAATTTTGCTGATACAAGTTCCTGTGTGTTGCCTGATGTTGCGCCTTTTGTCCAGAGTTCCTTTCTGGATCTGCTGTAATATGTGGCGCACCCTGTTGTTAAAGATTTCAAAACGGATTCTTTATTTGAATATGCAAGCATTAAAACCTGCTTTGTATTCTTATCCTGAACAATGGTCGGAATTAAGCCGTCTTTTGATTTTTCAAAATCAAGACAGGCACAAAACGCATCTTCAAGATTGATTTTTCCTGTATATATTGACATTCCAAGCTGGCAGGAAATATCCATTTTTGCAAGCTCGCGAATTTCTTCAATGCTTGTAATTCCTCCTGCCGCAACAATCGGCTTGTTTGTAATCTTTCTTATTTCGCGAAAAGCGTCAAGATTTGTACCCTGAAGCATTCCTTCTTTTTCAACAATCGTATATAAAAAGCCCGAGCAAAAATCGCCAAATCTTTGAACATGTGCCTGTGTGGAAACTTCGGTATCTGTTTGCCAGCCATCCACAGTGATTTTACCGTTTCTTGAATCTATTGCGACAATCACTCTGTCTTTCGGGAGTTTTGATAAAAAGGCTTCATCTGCTGCAGTTCCGATTATTATTTTTTTTGCACCGTAGCTGATTATTCTTTTTGCTTTTTCAACAGAGCGAATTCCGCCGCCTACCCTGCATTCCGCTATCTTGCAAATTTGACGGATGATATCTTCATTGTCTTTTCCCGTGTTCATTGCGGCATCAAGATCTATTACGGCAATTTCGCCAAATCTTGCATAATATTTTGCAAGCTCTATAACATTTTCTTTTTCAAGAACTTTTTCTTTTCCTTGCCTTAATTGAACCGCTTTTCCGTCCATAAGGTCTATGCTTGGAATAATCATTTTTGCCTCTCTCTTAGTCTGAAAATCAGGGTTGCATCCCTTTTTATTTTATGAATCTGTTTAATACTTCCCAATCGAAGGTTTCAGCCCTTCTTCTTTCAAAATATTCATCTTCTGTGTAGTTTTTTAAATCTCTTATGTATGAATAATAATCCGATTCTTCACAGGCTTCAATATACGGGATATCAAATTCGCTTGCAAGGTTTTGAACCTTAACATCGTATGAAATCGGAAGTACCTTAACGCCCATTTTAAGAGCCAAAAGAACCGCGTGGTATCTCATTGCAAACAAATATTCAAGGTGGGAAAATTCTTCAATCAGCTGATTGTGAGAATTTGGTATTACAACCTCAGTTGCAATATCCGAGCATTGTGCCTTTAGCCAGTATTCAAATTTATATGCAAGTTCCGAATCCTGTGAAGTCTGGAAAGAGAAAATTTTAATTTTTCTGTCTCCAAAATAAACGCCTATATATTTTGCAAGTTCTTTTAGAAGAGTAGGGTGCAGGAATCTGTAATTTCTAAGCTGAACGCCTACATAACCCATGGGTTCATAAGGCGGAACTTTAATATCCCAAACGGGATCCGGGACATATCTTGAATGTATCCCCCATTTCTTTAAAATTCTTTGAGAGAATACATCACGCACCAGAATAAGGTCGCACATTTTAATTATTTTCTTAGAAATCCACTGATATCCTTTGCCATAAATCGGACCTATGCCTTGAGCAAAGATTATTACTTTTTTGCCGAAAAGCTTTGCTAGGAAAATAATTGCAAGGTAATACAAAAGGCTTAAAGAGCTTGTACCGTTTTGAAGAAGGCTGCCACCGCCAGAGATTAAGACTTTTGTATCAAGAATAGCCCAGAGAATTTGAAAGAAATTCATATAATTTAAGGCATTAATCTTAAACATCTTTTCTGTGCTCTCAGGGTCTGACGAGAGAGCTGTGATGTTGCAATTTGCTTTTCTGAGGTTTCTGACTAAAAGCCCCAATATCGCATCATCGCCGAAGTTTTGAAAACCGATGTAGCCTGAAATTAATACTTTTTTACCCATAAATTTTCTCGCAATATTCTTCTACTTTCTCTCTAAACGGGATTGATTTAACCGCACCCATATTCTGCATCTGCAATAAACAGAGTGCATCGGCGTACTTTCCTGCCCCGCAGGCTGTTTCGCCGTTTAAAAATCTGCTTAAAAATGCTCCGTTAAAAGCATTTGAAGCGCCTGTTGCATCTATCATATCATACTCAAGCGGCGGAATGTTTATTGTGTCATTATTTTCATAAATAAACACGCCTTTATATTTGTCTTTTACGATAACGGTTTTGATTGCAAGGTCTGCAAGTTTTGTTATGAGCATATTTGCGCTTGTGGTCTCAAACATATTTTCACCGTCACCGGTTTCAATAAACATAATGTCGGTATATTCTCTTATAAGTTCAAAATTTTCAAGTGCCTCATCTTTATTGGTGCAGCTTTTTTGACAATTCGGGTCGTATGCCGTTAAAATATCGTTTTCTTTTGCAAACTTGAATACTTCGCTTACGACTTCTCTGACGCTTAAAGAAAGCGTTTGTGCAAAACCTGTTGCATAAATAAGTTTTGCGCGTTTAATATAATCGAAATCTATATCATCAACACAAAGTGTGCCTGCAGCGGTTTTTTGCCTGTAGTAGCCGTATTCTCTTTTGTTTTCATTATTTCCGACAAAATAAATTCCGTTCGGTTCGTTTGAAAGCTTTACCCTGCTTGCATCAAGACCTTCCGATTGCCAGGCATCCAGCAAATATTCACCAAAGCTGTCATTTCCGACTTTTGTGATGTATCCGACACGGGAGCCGCTTCGAAGCGCCGCAATGGCTGTTACAAGAGTATCGCCCCCGTAATATTTATCAAAGCATGTGCTGCTTTTTAAAGAGGAATGTGCAGATAGCTCTATCAGGCTCTCCCCGATGGTGATTATGTCTAAATTCTCTTCCATACCTTATCTTTACCACAGAACATATTTGTGTGTCAAATTGTTAAAAACAGGACAAAACGGGGAAAAATTTGCTAAATTATATTTTATGAAAAATGTATTAATTGTTGCGGCAGGCTCCGATATTGCAAAAAGTTTAATAAACTTGCTTTTGCCTTTCTGTAATGTGTTTGCCACATACAGGAAAAATATACTGAAAGGCTCTTTAAGCATAAAGGGCGGCGGGAATTTCACCCCTTTGTTTCTCAATGTTTGTGATGAACAATCTTTTGAGAAACTAACAGAGAGTATTCAGGGTGTTAAATTTGACGCTGTTATAAATTTTGCGGGACTTGCAATAACATCTCCCGTTGTAAAACTTAGCGCACAAGATTTAACCCGCCAGCTTGAAACTTGCGTTGTCGGACTTTCAAGGCTTCTAAAAAATATTTATCCTAATCTATCCAAGGATTCACGTGTGATAAATGTTTCTTCAATGGCCGCATTCGGCATATTTCCGTTTATTTCGCCTTACTGTCTTTCTAAAGCGGGGGCGGATATTTTGTTGAATGCTTTTGAAATTGAGACGGGAATAAGAACGGTCTCAATAAAGCCCGGGGTTGTCGGGACAAAATTCTGGCAGTATTGCATTGATTTAAACAAAGACAATTTTAAAAACTTTGACGGAGAATATGAAGAAGCGGGCGAATTTTTGCTTCAAAACGCAAAAGATAATGTTAAAAAGGGTGTGAGCCCGAATGATGTTGCAAGGGTTATAAAAAAGGCGATTTGTGCAAAATATCCGAGACACTCTTATTTGATAGGCAGAGATGCTTATTTTGCAGCTTTTTCAAGTTTTATTCCAAGAGGCATTTTAAATTTTATAATAAGAAAAACACTGAATTTTAGAATAAGGAAATTTATTGATGGAAAATAACGGCACAAATAATGCAAAAAAGATTTTTTTAATATACCCGCCATCCCCCGTGATGAACAGGGAAGACAGGTGTCAGCAGCCGACGGATGATTTAATTGTTATTCCGCCTTTGCCCCCGTCTGATTTGATGTATCTGGCTTCAATTGCCCGCGAGGCAGGGTATGAGCCCAAAATCAAGGATTACAGTCTTAAAAACGAGACAATTGAAGATTTAATCAATGATATCAGGAAATTTCAGCCTGATTATCTTGTTTTAAATGCTGCAACTCCGACTTTGAATTCGGATTTGGCACCGCTCGAAGCTGTTAAACGTGAATTTCCAAATATTATTACCGTTGCGAAAGGTGCACATTTTAATATACTTGCAAAAGAAACCCTTGAAAAATTTTTTGCACTTGATATTGCAATAATGGGCGAAGCGGAATTAACCCTGAAGGATATTCTTTTAAATAAACCGCTTAATGAAATTCAAGGTATAACATACAGGGTTGCGAATAACGTTATTTTAGAAAACCCAAAACGGCCTTTTAATGATAATCTGGACGCACTTCCATACCCCGCACGGGATTTAATTGATAACAACATATACAGGCGTCCCGATACGGGTGAACTTCAGGCTGTAATAAAGGTTTCAAGGGGCTGCCCTTTTCATTGTTTCTTTTGTCTTGCAACTCCTGTCTCAGGTGCAAAGGTTCGCTATAGGAGCCCTGAAAATATTTTAGGTGAAATAAAAGAATGTTATGAAAAATACGGGATTAAAAATTTTATTTTCTGGTCTGATATTTTTAATTTGAATAAAGAATGGGTGCACAACCTTTGCGATACAATCATTAATTCGGGGATGAAAATCACCTTTTCAACTAATTCAAGGGCAGATACCGCAGATGAAGATACTGTTGAGTTGATGAAAAAAGCGGGCTGCAGCCTTGTTTCAATCGGTATCGAAAGCGGGTCTCAGTACATGCTTGATAAGATGGGTAAAAAAATAACCCTTGATGATATTAAAAATACCGTAAAACTTTTTAAGAAAAAAGGTATAAAAGTTTATGCCTATTACGTTCTTGGGCTTCCATGGGAATCCGAGGAGACGGCAAAAGAGACGGTTGAATTTTCAAAAAAGCTGAATACTCAGTTTGTAAGCTATTATACGGCAACGGCACTGTGCGGTTCCAGATTTTATGATTATGTAAAAGAACATAACCTCGGAGATTTAAACTATGATTTACCGTATTTTTATCCGAGTGTAAATACGCACCATCTTTCTAAGGAGAGAGTTTTTGAAATTCATAAAAACGCTGTAAAAAGCTATTACATAAGGCCAAAATATATTTTAATGATGTTATTTCAAATTCGTACTTTTGCCGAGTTTAAAAATTATTTTAAGGCAGGGCTTCGGGTGCTTTTTAGAAATAAGCAGCATTAAAATTCGAAATTTTGGAACAAAATATATGTCTTATTCATCATATTCCTTGTAGGAGAAGAGAGACGAGGAATATATAATATGGAAACTTTAAGGATTTTTGATACTTATTTGTATGAAATTTCCAAAGGGACGAAACCTGTTGCACTTGTAACACTTGAAGATTTTCTTTTACCAAAAGTGACAGAGAGACTTAAAAAACTCGGGATTGCTTTTTTGCTGCAGCCGCTTGACTGCAGCAAGGTAAATGTATTTTTCGGGAAGAAAGAATGCATTAAAACTTTGGAGTCTTTTTTGAAGCCTTTAAATGCACTAAATCCTTATGAGGATTTTATTCTGGGGACAATTTTAGGGTATGATGCGGTTTTGCAGTGTGAGAGGTTTTTAAAGAGGCTTAATGCCTGATGATATTTTGCCGTTTTGCTTGTAAATTTTTTCAGCATTTAATAAGGTATTCTAATAGTCGTTAAATTTACCTTTTGGGGTAATTAAAAAATTTTCCTGTCGAAATAAAATGTTTGTAAAATTCAACAAAGATTAATAAGGGGAAAGTTTTATGAACGTTTGTATAATGGACGGGTGTGTAGCTTGCGGCGCATGTGAAGCGATAAATTCCGATGTTTTTTCCGTGGATGTAATTGCGCATGTGAATGATGCCGAAGTACAGGGAAATGAGCAGGATTGCATAGATGCAGCCCTTGTTTGTCCCGTTAATGCCATTTGGATTGAAGATATTTAAAAAATTTGACATTTTATCCTCATAAAATGTAGGATGTTAGTATTCGATTTGAAAATTTTTATGAGGAGAAAAATATGTCAAAAAAAATAGCTATAAACTTATTGCTTCTTGCTGTGTTTTTTGGGTTCACTACAAGTGTGACCCTTGCGAATGACGCTGTTTTTAACGGTCAGCAAAATCAAACTGCCGTTCAGGAAGTTAATATTAAGCCTACGGAAGCAAGGACTGTGCCTCAAAATGCAGAGGTTGAAGCTGTAAATACGCAGAGTCCTTCCGATACGCTTTCAAATGAGAAATTTAAAAGTGCTGTAAATAACCTTGAATCGGCACAGGTTGATGTTCGGGAACAGCTTGCAACCTATAAAGCACTTGTAGAGCAAAAAGAACTCGATGTAAACAACAGAAAAGCTGAATTATCCAAACTCAAAAGGGAATATTCCGCTCTTCAAAAGAAGATGAAAAACATCGAGAAAATGAAAAAAATGTTGAATAATAATATTATATAGGCTTTATCCGATACGGTTAAACCTTTGAAAAATAAATTATTCCGCCAAAAGTTTTTTTATATCGTCCAAAGATAATTGGGCGATATATTTTTTAGTATTTAAAATTTCGTCAAATTCAGCCTTTAAATTTTCATAAGATTTATGTCCGTAAAAATTATCCATATGTGGCGGTGCAATAAATTTAACTCTGTCGATATCCATAGTTTCAAGCGAATTTAAGTCTTCAAGGATATCAAATGCGCCTTGAATAAACGTTTCATTTGTTCCTGTCATATCAGCAAGGCTTGAAATCGAAATTTCGCCGTTTTTGTTGCTTGTAGCGTATTTCAACATTCCGATAAGTTGTTTTATATAATTTTCAATGTTTTCATCAAGCTCTTCTGCCATTAAATGCACTTTGCCCGTTTGTTTTTCCTTTAAAATTTCGATAAATTCATCTATGCTTGCGGGATAATCAAAAAACATTAAATCTTCGGCGCTTAATGTTGTGCTGCAAATTTTGGATGAAATTGTTTCATATTCATTCAAAAGGGTTTTTGTTTTAATTTTCTTTGCAAAAATATCAATATCGATATTCGGCCTTTTAACATATTCTTCAATTTGGGCTAAAATTCCCTTTTTCATTCTGTGGTCGTAAAATTTTATATCAGATTCTATATTTTCAGAGACATGTTTTGATTTTAAATCATGAACGTATAGTCTTATTGAGGTTTCACCGTTAAAAACATTAATTTTCGGTTCAAAAGCAAGACTAAAGCTTTCGCCTTCAATAACGGGAATGGCGGGATGTCGCCACCAGATACAGTTAAAGTCACACCCGTCTTTTTTTCCTCTAAAACTCATATGATTATTTTCTTTGCCCATTGTCTTTTTGGAAACAAGGGTTATATCATTTAGTGAAAATATGGGCGCGGGGTTGTTTTGCCCTGTGGGTTCAAGTTTTTCAAGTGTTTCGATTAAATTTTCCGTGATATCTTCCGCATCAAGCTCCATATCAATATCGAGCACGGCACCCTTGATTTTTACATCTTCTTTTAAATTAAGTGTGTTTAAAAGGGCAGACTTAACTTCTTCAAATTTTCTTTTGTTTAAATCAAACGAAAAGCCGCCTGCAAGGCTGTGTCCGCCGTATCCTTCAAAAAGTTCGGCGTTTTCATCCAGAATTTCGGATACATTGTATTCTTTAATACCGCGAATTGAACAGCGTGCCATATTATCATCATCTTTTGTGATTAAAAATGCGGGTTTGTAAAATTTTTCCACAAGCTTTGAAGCCACAATTCCGATAACACCTACGTGCCAGTCTTCATTAAAAAGAATAATTGCTTTTTCTTTTTTAAAATTTTTGTTTTTGGAAATTTCATCAAGCGCTTCTTCATAAATTTTATCGCAGAGGTTTTGTCGGATTTTATTGTAGCTGTCAAGTTCTTTAAGTGCTGTTTTTAAGGCTGTTTCATCGGTTTCCGTTAAAAGCTTAAATGCAGGCTCCGCTGTTTTTAAACGCCCTGCAGCATTTATTCTGGGCGATAATATAAAAGCAACATCATAGCTTGAAATATTTCCTTCCTGTCTGCTGTTTGTTTTAAAAAGAAGGTCAATTCCCCTGTGGCAGCCTTTATTTATAAGCTCCAATCCTTTTGCCGCAATTACCCTGTTTTCATATAAAAGCGGCACAACATCAGCAATTGTGCCAACGCATGAAAGCACAAGGATTTCATTTTTTAATGTTTCAATATCCGCTTCTGCGGGTGTATCAATTTCTTCCAAAAGTGCTGTTGCAAGCTTGTGAGCTACTCCTGCCCCTGCAAGTTCGGATACTTTTTTAATTTCAGCGATGTTTAAATTTTCATCCAAAGAGTTCGGTGCTTTCGGGTTTATTATGGCAAATGCTTCGGGAAGGATATCAGGTGCTTTATGGTGGTCTGTTAAGATTACATCGACCCCGAAATTTTTCAATAAACTTATTTCTTTGTTGTTTGAAATGCCACAGTCTACCGTTATCATAACTTTTGGCTTTTTCTTTGCAATATAGGGCAAAATAAATTTACTGTTTATCCCATGGCCCATTTTTTCTCTGTCCGGGATAATATAGTCAAAATTTGCACCCAGTGCTTTTAGGGTTTTATATAAAATGGAGGTTGATGTGACGCCATCTGCGTCAAAATCCCCCCATATTAAAATCAATTCCTTATTGGAGATTGCTTTTTTAATGCGCTCCACTGCCTTTTTCATGTCAGCAAAAATATAAGGGCTTGAAAGAGCGCAATTAAGCGGGTTTAAAAATTCTTCAAATTCGCTTTCCGTGAGGCCTCTTGATTTTAAAAGAGCACAAAGCAGGTCATCTTCTTTTTTGGAAGAATTTCCTGCTTTGTCTTCATTTTTTTTGGTTTTTATATTCCAGATTTTCATCTAAAACTATCTTCTGCTCTGTAATTTGGCAAGCAGTCTTAAAATTTCCAAATACAACCAGATTAATGTAACAAGAAGGCTGAATGCGCCATACCATTCTAAATATTTTGGCGCTCCTTGCTGTACGCCTCTTTCGATAAAATCAAAATCAAGGATAAAATTTAAGCATGCAACTATGATTACAAGCCCTGAAATCACAAGGCCTAACGGACCGCTTGAATTTATCATGGCGCTTAATGCCGTATTATGAAAGAAGAAGCTCATAATGAGGCTGACACCGTAAACTATTGCAATACCGATGGTTGCAGAAACTATAACCGCTCTAAAAGTTTCCGTTGCACGGATAATTCTGGATTTAAACAGCAATAAAACAACTGCCATTGCAACAAATGTACCTAAAATTGCCTGAGCCACAATCCCGGGGAATGCAGCGTTCATATATGCTGAAATTCCGCCAAGAGCAAGCCCTTCGCATGCTGCATATCCGATACTCAGAGGTTTTGCGTTTTGCGGTCTGAAAGCTGCAATTATTGCTAAAATCAAGCCGCCAAAAATCCCTGTCATCATAATGGCTTGAAGTTTATCAGCCATGCCTGTATAGGCTAAATGCCAGGTATAGCTTGCAACAAGAACAACAACCGCAAGGAGCCCCAAAGTTTTGTTTACGGTTCCGGCAACTGTCATAGGCGCGTCGGAAACTATTGCGCCCTCATAAATCCTGTCATTTGTCATAGGATTTGAAGTCATTTTATTTTCTCCCCTTAAAATATTAAAGTCTTTCCGTATAAAATATATTATGGATTATACTATGTTTCTTGTGTAAAATAAAGTTATGCTAAAAATTGCGGTCACGGGTAATATTGCATCAGGTAAAAGTTTATTTGAAAAGTGCTTGAAAAACGCAGGCTATAAGGTTTTATGCCTTGATAACGTTACTCATTTTCTCTATGAGAATTCTTTGGCGCTGCAGGATTTTTTGTTAAAAAAATTTAATACTAAAGACCGCAAAGAAATTGCCGACGTTGTTTTTAGGGATGCAGAGCTTAAAAAAGAGCTTGAGAGTTTTATTTACCCTCTGATTTTGGATGAGTTGAACGCCTTTTTTGCCGCACACAAGGATGAGTCCGTTGTTTTTGTTTCGGCTGCTCTTTTATTTGAAGCAGGGTTTAATCAATATTTTGATAAAACCGTTTTAATTACGGCAAAAGAAGACATCAGGCTTCAAAGGTTAATGGAGCGCAACTGTTTAACAAAAGAGGAAGCACTTTTTCGAATTAATTCACAGATGAATGAAGAAGCTAAAAAAAAGCTTGTAGATTTTATCATAGATAATTCAGAAAGCAAAGAGGCGTTTGAAAACGCTGCAGGAATCTTTATTACAACCCTTGAAGAACTATAAAATCATTAAACATTCTCTTATGAGTTTGCATGCCGTAGCGGTTGAATTTTTGGTTGTATCGATGTCGGGGGCTAATTCCACAACGTCCATACCTATAACATTGAAGTTTTTAAGATATTTCAACCATCCTAAAAGTTCATTATAGCTTAAACCGCCTGCTTCAGGAGTTCCCACTCCGCTCATAATCCCCGGGTCCAAAACATCAAGGTCGATTGTTATAAATATATTTTTATCTTTGAATTTATCAAGTTCCAAGTGTTGAAATTTGAGCGTAGAATAGGTTTTCATTAACTCAAATTCTTCTTTTTCGCCTGAGCGTATTCCGATTTGTGCTATGTTTTCAAATCCGATTATTTTTCCAATTTGCTTCATAACCCCTGAATGAGTCAGGTTTTCACCGAGGTATTCCTCTCTTAAATCCGTATGTGCGTCAAATTGTATAACGGCAATATCGTTATAAAAATCCGTTAATGCTTCAATTTCAGCCAATGTTACAAGGTGTTCGCCGCCAATGCCGAGTATCTTTTTGCCTGCGCTGTAAATCTGTGTCGTGTTTTCTTTAATAATATCAAGTACTCTGCGTGTATTTCCGAATGGCAGGTCTAAATCTCCCGCATCGTAAAACTTACAGTCTTCAAGGTCTTTATCAAAAATCGGGGAATATGTTTCTATTCCGATACTTTCAAGCCTTATTGCCTGAGGAGCAAACCTTGTCCCCGGGCGGTTTGTTACCGTACCGTCAAAAGGCATGCCCATTAAAACGGTTTTAGCGTCGTTAAATTCGATGCATGAGCCTATAAAATCTTTACTTAAAAACGGTCCTTTTAGCATGGCTTCAATATTATCATAAAAATTTTCGCCTGACTAAAAGCTTCTTTAAATAAAATGTTACAAAATATTAAGCCTTGAAATCCAAGCTGTGCGAGCTTTTTATAAAAAGTATATACAATTTACGCAATTTTTATAAGTAAAAATACTTTATTAATGTACGAGGATATAAAAAATTCTTAGGAGAGAAAATGACTTACTCAGCTTGGAATCCTGTTAAGGCTGCCGAAGTTGGCAACGCTAAGGGACAAACAATCGGATATGTTGCAGGTTTATACAGCACGCCCGGCATGGCAAATATTTCTGCTGCAAGCGCCGAAGTGTTAAACCAATACGGCTACAGTATCTATCAGAATGATGATACGGGTAAGTTTAGAATAATTCAAGACAGAGATACTCAGGGCGGAAGCATTTGGACAAGCGACTCCCTCGGTATGACTTTTGATTTCTCCGGCGATTCCCTCGTAACCACTCCTGTAGACAACGGCTGGAGAGGTTCATTCTCTGATAACTGTAATAATATTTTAAACAGACTGGATGCTGCTAACGGTTCAAATTCAACCTACGGCTCCACATACGGTCTCGGTTCAAATGAAACACTTGATCCTATAACAGGGCAGGTTGTTGATAAAACAAAGAGCAAAGAAATTGACGCACTGGCTGATACAAAGAGTGCTCAACGTAAGTTTGATAAAATTGCAAAACTTATAAATAAAGTTCATGAAACCCAAAATGCTGCTACGGTTACAACGGACACAACAAGTACAAAAGTTGGTGTGACCCTTGGCGGTGCTGCAGGCGGTGCTGCAATCGGCACCTGTATCGGAGGTTTCCCGATAGGAACTCTGGTAGGCGGCGGCATAGGCGCTATAGCAGGTTTCTTTGGCGGCAGTGCAATAGCTGCTTCCGATAAAAATGATGTTAACGAAGTAAATAATGAATCCGCACAGGCTGCAAGGGACGCGGGAAATGAATTAAAAGCGGCGCTTGAAGGTCTGACGGATGAAGAAATGATAGCGTTTGAAAGATATTATTATGAGCAAACGGGTGTTGAAGTTGCAGATGTTCTTCAAGAACTTGAAGTGACCGATGAACACTCTACGATTGCACAGCAATCAGGAATTGACGGCGATTATCTTGATAATCTTTTTGAAGATATGGATGAATCAAATGAAATTTTAAAACCGAATAACACGGGTAATACTTTAGGCACAAAGAAAGAATATTCCGATTATGAAAAAGCTAAAATCAATATCCTTCAGCAGGAAGCGCAGCAGCTCTATAATATGTGGCAGGCAGCCTTAAAGGGAACAACGGTGGTACAAAACGGCGAAGAATTAACGGCCGATGAGCTCAGCCAAATGTATCTCGATAAAGTTCAGGAACTTGAAGATTATAAAAACAGTATCTGAGTTTTAAACGATTTTAAATAAAATACTCCGCAAAAGTGAATATCGGCGGAGTATTTTTTATTTTCTTATAGTATAATATTCCTTATTAAGGAGTATTATATGATAGAAATGAGAGTTATGGGTATAGCGCTTGATACAAGAAGCGGCTCTCCTATTGTTGTTTTAAATGATTTGGAAAACAGGCGTGCTTTGCCTATATGGATTGGTTCCGCAGAGGCAAGCTCTATTATAAGAAAAATCGAAAACATCCCATCGTCACGCCCCATGACGCATGATTTATGTATAAATTTAATTGAAGAAACAGGATATGCGCTTGATAGGGTTGAAATCAACGATGTGGATGAACAGACATATTTTTCAACACTGTATTTGAAAAATGATGAAGGAAAAGAAATCCAAATTGACGCAAGGCCATCTGATGCGATTGCGATTGCAATTCGGGCCGAAGTATCAATTTTTGTGACCTCAAACGTGCTTTTAAACGGGGCGGTTTCCGTTGATTCTCAAAAAGATGAAGAAGAAGCCATGGAATTTAAGAATTTTATTAAAGACATTAAGCCTTCTGATTTTGAGAAAATGATAAATAAAAACTTTGAATCAGATCAATAATGTGATATTGCAGCGCTTTAAACGGTGCACGCTCAATTTTTTTAAATGTAAATTCCATGCGGCGAAGCTCTTTAAATGTGCTTGCAAGCCCGATAAAATCCGAATTTTCAATATTTGTTTTATTTGAATATTTCATAGTATAATGTTTAATGATTAATTAAGAAAAAGGCAAAGAATTATGGGAAAAGTAACTAAAGATATGGGAATTATTGATATTGTTCAACAGTATCCCGAAAGCTTGGAAGTTTTTGCAAAATACGGTCTGGGCTGTATCGGCTGTGCTGCTGCAAGGTTTGAAAATCTGGAAGCAGGCGCAAAAGTTCATGGCGTTGATCCTGAAGTTATGGTAGCCGAAATTAACGAACTTATTGAAAAGAAATAGCAGGCCTTCACTTTGTTTATCCGCAAAACGGATGAATTAAAACAAAAGCACTTGCAAGCCAATCTTTTTATTATAGAATTTATATATAAACCGTTTTGCTCCAGTGGTGGAATCGGTAGACACGTTGGACTTAAAATCCAATGAGGGTCAAACCTCGTACCAGTTCAAGTCTGGTCTGGAGCAAACTTCTTAAAAGCCTTGTATGACGGGCTTTTTATTTTATTTAGAGGGATTAAAATTAATTGTTAAATTATGTAACAAAAATAGAGCTTAGGGTTGCATTTTAAATTTGATTTGCAATAATGGAGTTCCAGTCTGAGGTTAGAGAAAAATTTAACAAACACGAGTGACTGCAAAAGAGAAAAGTTAAAAACAAACCACATAAGAACACACTAAGAGAAAGTAAATTTAAAGCCCAATGGCTTTAATAAAAAATTCACCCTTTTTGACCTTAAGGTCCTGTATGATTCGTTATACAGGGCTTTATTTTTTATGTATCACTGTAAAAAGGCTAATGAAGGCAAAAATGCCTTAATTATTTATCCGTTAACAAAAGAAAAAATTAAGGATAAACTCTATTCATACCTGAGAGCGTCAATCGGGTTTAATAATGAAGCTTTGTATGCGGGGTAATATCCGAATGCGACGCCGATAATTCCTGAAAACCCAAGTGAGAGTACGATTGAAAATGTGCTTATATAAACTGTCATGGAACCAAAGAATTCAATCAATTTTGCGCCGAAAACTCCGACAATAAGGCCGATTATTCCGCCTATGACGGATAATAACAGGCTTTCTATTAAAAACTGTATTCGAATATCATTGGATTTTGCTCCTATTGCCATCCTGATACCGATTTCTTTTGTTCTTTCCGTGACGGATACGAGCATAATGTTCATAATCCCTATGCCGCCTACAAGAAGCGAAACGCTTGCAATCGAGCCCAATAAAAGAGACATTGTTTTAACGGCGCTTTTCATTGTTTCCATCATCTGGGTTAAGTTTCGAACCTGAAAATCATCTTCCTGTTTTTTACCTATTTTATGACGCAGCCGCAAAAGTTCGGCTATTTCTTCTTCTGCCTTGTAAACGGAATCGGCATTTTTTGCTTTAATATTTATCATTCGGATTGTACCCGGGAAGCTTGTGCCAAAAACCTTCTTTTGGCCTGTGGTAATCGGGATTATTACAAAATCATCCTGATCCTGACCCATTGAGCTTTGCCCTTTGCTCTCCAAAAGGCCTACCACCTTGAAAGGTACGCCGCCTATCCTTATGGTTCTTCCTATCGGATCAAGGTCTCCAAAAAGTTCATTTGAAACAGTATTTCCGATGATTGCAACCTTTGACATGTTTGAAATATCTTCTTCCGTCAGGTTTCGTCCGAGGTTTATGTTCCAATCCCTTATTTTCATATATTCTTTGGTGGTGCCCGCAATACTTGTAGACCAGTTTTGATTTCCGTATGTTATTTGTTTTGCTTCGCTTGAATATGGCGCAACAAAGCCGACGGAGGGGCAATTTTTCTTAATTGCATAGGCATCTTTCAGGGTAAGACTCGGCCTTGTTCCTTGCCCCATGCGTACTCCGCCTGATGTAACCGAAGCGGATGACACCATTAAAAGATTACTCCCCATTGAAGCCATATCTTTTTGAATTTTAACGCTCGCTCCCTGTCCCACTGCAAGCATAATAATAACAGCACTTACGCCTATTATAATTCCAAGGCTTGTTAAAATTGAGCGCATTTTGTTTACTTTTAAGGATACAAGGGCCATTTTAAATGTGGATGAAAAATCTATCATATACGGGCCTCCCTGCTTTTTGAGGTTCTTTCGGTATTCAGGCTGTCGCTTACAATATTTCCGTCTTTAAACCTTACCGTGCGTTTGCAATATTTTGCAATATCTTCTTCATGGGTTACAAGGACAATGGTTTTGCCCATTTTTTCATTCAAATTTACAAAAAAATCCATAACCTCGTAACTTGTTTTTGTATCAAGATTTCCCGTGGGCTCATCCGCCAAAATCACGGGCGCATCGTTAGCAATTGCACGGGCAATTGCTACTCTTTGCTGTTGTCCGCCCGATAATTGGTTTGGCATATTGTGTTCTTTGCCCGTAAGCCCTACAATTTTTAAGGCATCCATCGCACGCTCGCGGCGCTCTTTTGGCTGTATTCCTTTGTAAATCATGGGAAGCTCGACATTTTCAAGTGCTGATGTCCTTGAAATCAAATTAAACCCCTGAAAAACAAAGCCAAGTTTTGAATTTCGCACTTCAGAAAGCTTATCAAGCCTTGTCCCGACGATATTTTCACCGTCAAGGTAATATTCGCCCGATGTGGGCTTATCAAGGCAGCCTATAATATTCATAAAGGTTGATTTTCCCGAGCCTGAAGCACCCATTATCGCGACAAATTCGCCTTTTTCTATCTGAAGCGATACTCCTTTAAGGGCATAGAATGTGCAATCTTCACCGGTGCCCGTAATGTAGGTTTTTACAATATTTTTTGCGTCAATAAGTGTTTTTTTGAGTACCATTTTAAACCTTTTTAAAACATTCTCGGCATTCTTTTTGGGCCGCCCGCATTCTTGCCTTTGTCTTTTGTTTTTTCTTCAAGACCCGTTATTATTAAATCCCCGTCTTTTAAGCGTTTTGAAATGATTTCGGTATAACTTTCATCGCTCAAGCCTGTTTCAATTTCAACCCTTTCGGGTTTCCCGTCTGTGAGTGTCCATATTCCCTGTTTATCAAACTTCGGGCCTTTGCCGTCAGTGTTCGGAGTAAATTTCAGTGCTGCATTTTGCGCGCACAGAATATCTTCTTTTTTGGATGTAATTATCGAAACATTTGCGGTCATACCCGGGATAAGCTTTAAGTCATCGTTTTCAACATCAATAATTACGCTGTAGGTAACTACATTTGAAACGGTTGTGGGTGAAATCCTTACCTGGCTTACCTTTCCTGTAAATGTTTCGTCCGGGTATCCATCCAGTGTATATTCTACGGATTGTTCCTTTTTAACCTTGCCGATGTCCGCTTCGGATACGCTTGCTTCAATTTGCATTTGTGTTAAATCCTGTGCCACAGAAAAAAGCTCGGGGGTTTGAAAGCTTGCTGCCACAGTTTGTCCGACATCTACCGCACGTGAAACCACAACTCCATCCACAGGTGAAGTGATTTTTGTATATCGAAGGTTTGACTCGGCCGTTGAATAGCTTGCAAGCGCCTGATTGATTTGTGCCTGTGCAGCACGAATTTGTGCAACATCTGCCGCATATGTGCTTTCAGCCAAATCAAGTTCGCTTTTTGCGATAAAACCTTTTTTGTATAGGTTTTTATATCGCGTCAGGGTTAATTTATCGTTTGCAGCTGTTGCCTGAATTTTGGCTAAATTTGCTCTGGCATTGTCAATTGTTGCTCTTGCCTGATTTACCTGTGCTTCAAAAAGGGATGTGTCAATTTCGGCAAGAAGCTGGCCCTTTTTAACTTCCGAATTATAATCCACGTATATGGCGCTTATCTGCCCTGAAACCTGTGAACCTATACTTACCGTTTGCACGGGGTTTATGGTGCCCGAGGCCTCGACAATTTGTGTTATCGTTCTTTTTTCAAGCGGGGCTGTGACATAGCTTTCTTTGTGTTTTCCGCCTTTAAATAAATAAATGCCAAAGGCAATTACCGACAGACATATTAAAATTATTACGATAATTTTTTTATTCATTTGTTTTTTCCTTTGAAAAGAGATTTCTTACTGTTTTTCTCTGTTTTATTTTCAATTTCTTCTTTAGTATTTTCCGCTTCTTCAAGCTGTCTTTCTTTTCCCATTGCAACTTCAAGCTTTGCTTTTGCAATGTTGTAATTATAAATTGTCTGCACATATTCCTGCTGTGAATTCAGATAGCGGCTTCTTGCATCCTGTAGTTCGATAAAATTGGAAAGTCCTGTCCCGTATCTGCCGTCAGCAAGTTCAAGGTTTTCAAGCGCCTGATAAACTCTCTTTTTATACAAAGGTATCTGTTTTTCAAACTGTACCATATTAATATAAGCATCCTGCACCTCGAAGAAAATATTTTTTTCGATTAAATTTATATTTTCCTTTGCAATTTCAAGCTGTGTTTCGGCTTCATCTACCTTATACTTTGTTTTCATCGGGTTAAACGATGCAATATCGATTGTTGCACCGTAGTTAAAGCTGCTTGTGGTCGGTGCGCTGGATTCTCTCCACGTGTATCCTGCGCTTGCGCTTAAATTTGGCAAATATTCACGTTTTGCATATTTGAGCGCTTCTGTCATAGCGTCTTTTGTTGCAAGATATGATTTAAAATCGGGGCGGTTTTCTTTTGCAAAATCAAGTGCTTCTTCAAAGCTTAATTCAAGCGGAATAAAAGTATAATCTTTTAAAATATCGTTTTTTTCAACCGTTGTTGATAACAGTGTGCTGCTTTTGTCATTTGTGAAATTCAGAGGTTCGACATTTTTTGTGTTAATTTCTTCTTCAAGTTTTTTATAGTTTCCGATGTTTAAAAATTTAACATCCGCCCAATTTTCTTTTAAGTTAAAGGTTTCTGTGTTTTTAATCGAATAATTTGGCGCATACGCAACATACATTGCATTGTTTAATTTTACAAGGGTATTTTCATAGTCCGTTTCCGCTCCTATGAGTTCAATTTTGGAATTGCTTAAATTTACCTCTGCATTCACAAAATCAATTCTGGATTTTAATCCCTCTTCAAAAAATGCTTTGATTTGTTCGTGCTGCCTTTTGTTTATTTCAAGATTTGATTTTGCAATATCAATCTTTGCGCGGGAAGCTAAAACGCCGTAATATGCGTTTTTGACATTGTATGCGGTTTGCAGGATTGTGTTTGTTAAGTCAAATTCTGATGCAATTTTATTAAATTTTTGCATTTTTATGTTTGCATTTGTTTTTCCGAAGTTGAAAATTAATTGCCTGAGGCTGACCCCTGCGCTGTAGTAATAGTCGTTTCCTCCGTAATTATTTCCGATATCGATTGTATTTCCCGTATAGCCGCCGCTTGCTCCAAGGGTTGGAAAATAGTCGGATTTTGCCTGTCCTACCCTGCTTTCGATTAGCTTAACATTGTTTTTTGAAATTTGAATATTCGGATTATTTTTAAGTGCAATTTCAATGCAATCATCAAGGGATAAAATGTCCCCTTCTTTAATTTCCTCAATTGCAAAGGAGGGTGTTACAATGCCTGTAAAAAATAGTCCTAAAATAAGGCATAAATTTAATATTGAAGATTTTCTCCTTATTTTTTGCAAAGCTTAAAACTTCTCCCTTATAAATATGTTTTCATATTTTATAACGATATAAAAATCATTTTGTTCAAATTCTACCCCGAAATTATATTAATAATATATTACCCTAAATGGGGAATATGGGCTAATATTTACAAAATCAGCTTTTATAAACATATTGTTAAATTTTATTGTTTGAATATTTTTTCTGTGATATAAAACTTTGATATAAATAAACACAAACAAGGAAATAAGGTGAAACTCCTTAGCTGGGCCGCAGCCGTAAAGCCGGAATGCTTCATTTGTTTAATCTTTGCGGATTTTCTAAAGATTAAATGATAAGTTTTATTATCTGCTGCGGCTTTCAGGTTTCAAAAGAGAAAGCAAAGCAGATTTTTTAATGGCAACAATTGCTCCAATATCACCAAATACTGTTCATAATTGTCCCCACGGTCTTCCTGCAGGTGCTTGTCCTGTTTGCAGCGGAATGGGCGGAGGAGGTGCAAAGGTGGCAAAAAAGGCGGAACCGCCTAAAAATGAGATGTCATACGGTGAATGTTATGCTGTTTGGATGAGGATGAAAGCAGCTGACAGGAGAAAACTTGAAGCTGAAAATAACATTCAAAGACAGGCAGAGTTTTTGCAAAATTCAAAACAAATGTTAAATCAAGTCTCCGAAAGGCTTTTAAGTATTTTAAACAAAATTCAAAATATTCTGCCGCTGCCGCTTGCAGGGGTTTTCGGGGCAACAGTGAATAATATCTTAAAGCCGTTGTTAAATATTATTCAAAATTTTCCGAATTTTGTAAACAATATGAGCAAGTTTGTTCAAAATATCCAAAGAGAAATTTATATTGTTGCAGAAAAATTAGCAGGCGTTTTTGGCGAAATTAAAAATTTTATCCAAAAGCAGGTGTCTGAAACTTTCAAAAAATTCACAAAAAAAGTTTATAAAATTTTAAATATCTTTGGCTTGAGATGTGGCGAAGATGGGGCGGAAAATTTTGATGAAGACGAAAAGATAAATGCCGAAATTGTGCATTTAAGGCAAAAGATGTAGTTTCAATTAAAGAATTTTTAATAAGTTTAATAAGAACGGAAAGAAAACCTAAAGATGACAATAATGATAAACAATCTTAATAATAATGCCTATTTTAATTTAAAATCACAAGAGCTGGCCCGTCAGCACAGAAACAAGACAAGCAGCCAGCAAAAACAGGTAAATAAGACACTTGAAGGTGTCGTTGTGAATAATTTTATAAAAGAGGATGGGCAGAATGTTAATGTCGGGCAAATTGCGCAAAATCCGGAGCAAAATACCTATAATATGGATGATATATGTAATGCTCTGGTTATTTCAAGTACTCCCTTAAAATCTGCAAGTATAGGGGCTCGAATTATTGACGGCAACTCTAAAAAGAAAGATTCTTCTCTGCTTTTATCCGCAGCGCCTCTTGCTGCGAGCGCCATCGCCCTTATCGGCGGCGGGCTTGGCCTTACGTCGGTCTTTCATAAATCGGCTCAGGCACTGAACAATAAAAATATTTTAAAGGCAGAAAGGCTTCCTATTCTTGCGATGAATATGAATATAAGGCAGGAACCTGAATTTGCAGCCTATATGGCTCTTAGAAATCCTAATAAAAAGACAATTCTTGCAATGCTTGGAGTGTTTTTAATGAGCGGTGCGACCTTAATTGGAAAAAGCCTTGTAGATGGTGTTAAAGATATTTGGGTAAAGAAAAAAGAAGCCGACGCAAACAAAGATTTACAGGAAAGCCTTATTGAAATTGAAACAAAAACGTTTGCGGGAAAGCTGGATGTTGTGCGTGATGAGCTTTCAAGCAAGGCAAAATATTTTAACGACGTTTTAACTTCTAAACAAAATTCTGCTTCGGCTGAAAATATGTTTGTTGGGAGCCCGTTTCTAAGATTTTTCGGTTTCAGAGGGAAAATTGCTCAAAACGGGACGGAAAATTTATACGGGCAAGGTGAATCCAAAAATAATACAGAGGATAAAAAGTTTGATTTTAAAAACTTCAAAAATTCCCCGCTTACCCTTGTCGGGCTTACCGTAAGCACGCTTGCTCTCGGGATTTTTATGGGAAAGAAGATGTTTAAAAATGTAGCCGCTGCCGATAACGAGATAAGAAGGTTTGTTCAAAATGGCACGGATGAAATTAATGTACAGATTGAGAAGCTTGTACAAAATCTTTCAGGTATGCAAAACAAGGAAAATGATACTTTTTCGACGGATTTTGCAAGGTTAAAAAAGCTGCTGCAAATTAAACGTGCAGATTCTCTTGAGGTTCAAACCGTACTTAAAAAGATTTCATTTTTAAGTGAAGATGATATGAATCAAAATGTTTTGGATATTATGACAGGGATTAAATCTATCTATGGTGACGCGCCTGAGACGCTTGGAGGTAAAATCGGGCAGATACAATATTATTGCTATCTTGATGAGAACAGGGGGCATTTGTATAACTGGATTATGAATCCTGAAAATCCTTTTGCGGGCCATCTCTTTCTTGCTTTTACCACGATAAGTGCTGCGGGTTATTCAATTAAAAAAGCAATTGAAGCTGTTAAGGAGGCGGCGGTAATCAGGGAAAACACCAATACTGAAAAGGATTTACAGGAGCGCCTTATAGATGTTGAAATAAGAAATTTTAAATCCAAAAAGCAGAGTGCCGTTGCGCCTTTGATGGATGAATTTAATTTAAAAGCTGCTTCGGGTGCTGCAAATGCGGAACTTAAAACCATGGCGGATAATATTTTGCTTGAAATTAAAAACGGTCCACCGTTTGTTTATGCTTAGAAATTTGCTTTGCGAGTGTATATATGGTCAATTTAAAGTGTTGAACGGAGAATTTTATGCCTGTAAATTTTAATCCTCAAATAGCAGTAAATGTTAAAACTCTGGGCTCGGGTGTTAAAAGGGCGAATGAGACCAGAAATTACTGTGTTTATAATTTAAACAGGGTTGAAGCCCTTGTAAGCAAAGGAAAAGAAGCACTCCCGTATTTAAAAGATTATCTTGAGAATTCAATCGATGAAAACGGTATTTTAGAAGCACTTTCGGTTGTGGATAAAATGGCTGATAACAATGTGCAAGGACTTCACGAACTTTACCCTTTACTTTCAAAATTTAATGATACAAATTCTCCCGATATTCAGGTAATGCTGTCGGGGATTTACAGAAAAATCCTTGTACCCGACGCTTTTGGGCCGTTATGCAAAATGCTCCATAAGCAGATAAATTTTCCGAATTCAAAATATTTTGACCCGACCGAAGAAACAGGAGGGGCAATTTTAGAATATTTAAGAGCATACGGGGCTGAAAATTTGTATCCCAATGCTTTAATGCAATAGTTTTGCGGATTGTTATCGGTTTTATTTCAGGCGTTGATAAAAATTTATGCGATACTTGTTTTGAATATTTTTTTGGACTATTATTTTGTTGTACTGAATTAATTTATGGATTTTGTTTATGAAAAAGCATACATTTAAAAGAAGCAAAGCATTTACCATGCTTGAAGTTATGATGGCACTTGTTGTTGTATCAATTATGCTTGCCGTTCTGGCGCCTGTTCTTGCAACATCAAAGCCGAGCGAAGCGGCAAACATTCAGGTGAATAATATCGATAATACTCCCGTGGGTGTTATTGTTGCCTGGTTTGGGACAAATTATCCTAAAGGCTGGATGCCTGTGAGCGGCCAATTTATTGACCCTGCACAATATCCCGAGTTGAGAACTGCTGTCGGGCGTGATACTTTGCCCGATTTAAATGCAGGCACTGACCCTGAAAATGCGGCAATCTGGATAATTAAAGCCGAAAAATAACCGCAGTGTTTGAAAATTTGTACAAAGTCTTTGGCGCGTTTGTACAATAGCAGCCTATTTTTTGCTTTCAATCTCCTTCAGGGCTTCTTTGCCTGCAAGGTTTTCGAGGATTACACGGCTCAGATTATATTCCGCTTGAGCTTTTTTTACGGTGTTTTGAGCATTTCTGTAGTATGTATCGGCTACAATAAGCTCTTCTCTTGTTGCTTTCTTTGCGCCTGTTTGCATTGCATTGTACACTTTTCTTCTGTTTTCAAGGTTTTGCATTGAAAGCTGAAGAAGCTCTTTTTGTGTAATATAGTTTACATAATTATTTAAAAGATTTTTTTGCAATTCATCAATTTTTCGAACCAAAAGCACCATATCCGCGTCATTTACTTTTGTAAATTTGTAATTTGCTTCTTTATCGTCTCCGGAAAATGCGTTCATAAGCCCGCCTCCGATGAGTGCGCCGCTTGCCATATAGGGATTGGCAGAAAGCGCGGTCCCTGCAATTGTAGAAAAGCTTGCAATCGGTCTTAAAAGCCTTTTTATGGCGCTTTCATCAGGTTTATTTTCTTCGGGGTTTGAAAGCTTATAGATTGCATATTTTATGGTTTCGCTTTTTTGAATTGCATTGTTGTATAAAATGCTAAGGTCTGCAAGGATTTCAGGAGATTCAATATCCATTTCCTCAATAACATCTTTTGAAATTTGCTTTAAGCTTAAATCCGCATAGGTTAAGCCCTTGATGTCATTTGCGCGGCTGATTGTTTCAATCTTTTTCTCCTGTTTTTTAACGGCGGCTGCCTGAATTTCCTTTTTATTTTCAATATCCACGCCAACCCCCATTCTGTTTGAAAAGGGCGCAGGTGCAAAATTTTCATAATTCACAGCTGAATAAGCTTTTCCCGTAAAAAACAAAAGATATGCGGCAAGGGTACAGGCTACAACTTGTTTTCTCAAGGTGAAATTAAAAACTTTATTTAATTTTGCGGTTGTTTTTTTCATGGCGTTTTTGTTTTAATCTCTTTCTTTGAAAAATCAATATCATTCGGGTCAACATTCAAGGTGCTTAAATCGTACATTGCAACGTTTAAATTATCTACGGTTTCTTTGCCTGCAAGCCTTTGAAGCATTAAATAATAACGTTTTGCCTCCTGTTTCAGGCGGTATTCTTCGATTTGCTTTTCTTCCCACCTTGCGCTCGAAACGGCGATTTCAAGGGAATCTCCACTTTTTAGGGCGGTGTTATAATTCTTGTTTAACAAAATAAGCTCGGCCCTTGTGTCTTTCAGGTTTTGTAAAACGTGTTTGTAACAGTAATATGTGGTTACAATTTCGCTTTGTAAATCTTCGATGAGCCCTGCAAGTTCTATAACTTCCGTGTCTGTGAGAGGTGTTTCCTGCAGCACTTTTGTATTTTTTTTGTTTAAAAGATTGTTTGCAAGCCTTGCGGAAGCAAAAGAGGCGGATTGGATACCGTAGTTCATTCCCATAAACGAAGGCAGCATTGAAGCCCCGCTTATAATTGCGCTCATGCTGCGCGCAAGAAGGGATGAATGAATCCTTCGCTCTTCCTCGGGGATTGCAAGTTTTTGCAGGGTAAATTTAATCAGGGGGTTGCTGTTTACGGTTCCTGTCCAAATGTCTTCAAGGTCCTGCATATCGGCTTCCTGTTGTTTTCCGACAATAATCTGTGCGCTTTCGGAATCATTTACAAAAAGACTTCCTTTTAAAGTCTTGATTTGATTGTCCAGCTCGATTTCGTGTTTCTTTGTATTTTGCAGAAGAATTTCATCCGCAAAAACCGTATCAGGTAAAAATACCCCCATCAAAAGTATTGTTACCGCAAGTCTTCTTAACATAATAATGTTATAGCACAAAAAATTTTGCGAGCCCATAAATTTATAAACTCGCAAAATTAATAGAATTATAAAAAATTTAACAACGAATAAACCAAAAACGGGATTAATATTCAAAATCTCCTGAAGAGCCTGATTCTTCGTCATCTTGTAACGATGAAAGGTCGTAATTGTATGTTGAATCAAAGTCTTCGGGTAATTTTTCCGTATCAGGCCAGATTGTTCCTTCGTCAAAACGGCAGGCAGAAAGATTTTCGCTTGTGGCAAAATCAGAATCTGTTAATTCGGCTTCATTTAAAACACATCCTGCCATATCCGCTTCATTAAAGTTGCAGAAGTTAAGGCTTGCATAACTGAAATTTGTGCCGTTTAAAATGCAGTTTGAAAAATCACATTCTTCAATTTTACATCTTGAAAAATCAGCACTTGTAAAGTCACAGTTTGAAAAATTCACATTTACGATTGAGGATTCCGTAAAATTTGCGCCCGAAAAATCAATATCGGATAAATCAATATCACAAAGGCATCCCGCAGGAAATTCGGTTTCACTTAAATCCAAACCGTCTTTTTCTTCGGCTTTTTTTGCCAAAAATTCGTCTTTATTGTTTAAAAGTAATTCAATCCATTCTTCTTTAGAAGTCCTCATTTATTTTTCCTTATCAAATTCTAGACATATTTTTAAAATGGGTACATCTCATTTTGCCATATTTTTATACACTTGTGAAGTGTCGGAGTAAAATTAATTTTTGACAATTTCCGTTTCAATAGCTAAAAGTACTGCCTGAACCCTGTTTTCAACGTTAAGTTTTTTATAGATATTGTTTAAATGAGTTTTTATAGTCACTTCTTTTACGAAAAGTTTTTCTGCAATATCCGCATTTGAAGCCCCTTTGCTTACCATTTTTAATATTTCAAGTTCCCTTTGTGTGAGCCTTGAAATATTTTCCATTGTTTCTTTTGAAACGGGCATATTTTCTTTTTTGTGTCCGTTCCAGTTTGAACGCCTGATAAGTGCTTCAATTCTTGCAAGCAGGTTTGGAAGCACATAAGGCTTTACAATGTAGTCATCCGCCCCAGTTTTAAGACCTGAAATCTGCTTATAGTCTTCATCTACGGCGGTGAGCATAATAACAGGGATTGTACTGTAATTTTTACTCTCCCTTATTTTCCTTAAAGTTTCCCAGCCGTCCATTTTGGGCATCATAATATCCAGAAGAACCAAATCCGTCTTTTCATAGTATTTTTCAAGATATTCGATTCCAAGAAGTCCGTCCGTTGCCGTGTCCGTATGATATCCGTACATGGGAAGCACGTCTTTTAAGAGTTTTGGATTATCATCAATTAATAAAATATTTCCAAGTGATGGTGTTGCCATTAATTTTATCCTTTTAATCGGGTTTTATGGTCTTTTGTTTTACGGTTTTTATTATTCAAGTTTGGCGCGTTTTTAGCCCGTAATATTTTCCTT
This sequence comes from uncultured Vampirovibrio sp., assembly GCA_910578465.1. Lineage (GTDB taxonomy): Bacteria > Cyanobacteriota > Vampirovibrionia > Gastranaerophilales > Gastranaerophilaceae > MGBC122484. The sequence goes on from CAJTPW010000001.1 coordinate 612,815, forward strand.
CAGGGCCTTAACTGCTGCCTGTGTTCTGTCGTCAACCGAAAGTTTTTGTAAAATGCTGCAAACATGAACTTTTGTCGTGTTTACGGAAATGTTTAATTTTTTTGCAATCTCCAGATTTGAATTGCCTTCTGCAAGAAGGTTTAAAACCATCATTTCCTTGCTTGTTAAATTATAAACGGCTTCTTTTTTAACTTCCTGCGGAGTATCTTTTGTCATGTTTAAAATATATTTTGCAATGCTAGAATCAAACCAGATGGCGCCGTTTATAACGTCTTTAATAAGCGCAATAAGCTTATCGGGCTTGATATCTTTTGAACAATAGGCGTTAATTCCCGCCTGCATACATTTTTGCACTTCTTTTTCTTCATTATGCGATGTTATGACAATGATTTTTACGTCTTTATCGGTTTTTCTTATTTCGTTTGTTGCCGTAATGCCGTCTATACCGGGCAGCCCGAGGTCCATTAAAATTACATCAACCTTTTTTTCGGATAAAATCTTATACCCTTCATAGGCTTCCGCTGCCTCAAAAATTTCCCCGATAAATTCCTCATCCTTTAAAGAGGCAACAAGGGCGAAACGCGTGAGGGCATGGTCTTCAACTACTAAAATATTTTTCTTTTCCATTCCCTGATTATAGCGTAATTTTTCCTTATTTATTTATTCTTTACATTCTATTTACAATTTCTCCCGTTTTTTGTTTAATATTATTAAAGATTTAAGGGTAAATTTTATGATTGAAATTAAGGATGTTGAGCACGTTGCAAAGCTTGCAAGGCTTGAGATTACGGAAGAAGAAAAGCCAAAGTTTGCACGTCAGCTCGGTGATATTTTAAAATATGTCGAAATGATGAATGAGGTTGACACCACAGGGGTTGAACCCATGAGCCATTCGATAGATTTTTCAAACGTTATGAGAGAAGATGTCGAACATTATGAGGTGACGCGCGAAGAGCTGATGTCGAACGCTCCTGATGTTGAAGGCGAATTTTTCAAAGTCCCCAAAATCAATTAATTTGGGGACTTTAATTTTATAGGCTTGGTAAAGTAAGGAAATTTGGGAAAAAGATATGACAAAATACATTTTTATAACGGGCGGTGTTGTTAGTTCTCTCGGCAAGGGAATTGTTGCGGCAAGTCTGGGGCGTCTTTTAAGAGCACGCGGTTTTTCCGTTACAATTCAAAAGTTTGACCCTTATATAAATGTAGACCCGGGCACTATGAGCCCTTTTCAGCATGGAGAAGTTTTTGTAACGGATGACGGTGCCGAAACGGATCTTGATTTAGGCCACTATGAAAGGTTTACAAATACATCTTTGCACCAGATAAATAATGTAACATCGGGAAGTGTGTATCAAACCGTTATTAATAAAGAACGTCAGGGCGAATACCTCGGTGCTACCGTGCAGACAATTCCGCATATTACAAATGAAATTAAAGCGAGAATTCAAAAGGCCACAAAACAGTTTAATCCTGATTTTCTGATTGCAGAAATTGGAGGTACAATCGGTGACATTGAAAGCTTACCTTTTATTGAAGCCATAAGGCAATTTAGAGCGGAAGAAGGCTTTGGAAATTCGCTTTCAATCCATGTGACCCTGCTTCCGTATTTGCCTACATCGGGCGAATTGAAGACCAAGCCTTCTCAGCACAGCGTTTACACCTTAAGAAGTTACGGTATTCAGCCTGAAATTCTTGTTTGCAGAACCCAACAGGAAATCCCCAAAACCGAAAGAGATAAAATAGCTCTATTTTGTTCTGTTCAAAAGGATTGCGTTATTGAATGCCGCGATATGGACACTATTTATGAAGTACCTCTTGCTCTTGAAGCTCAAAACCTTGCAGGGGTTGTATTAAAACAGCTTCAGATGAAAGATAAAAAACCTGATATTTCAAACTGGGAAAAACTTGTTTATAAAATTAAACACCCCAAAGATACCTTAAAAATCGCGCTTGCAGGCAAATATACGGATTTAAACGATGCTTACATATCAGTTGTTGAGTCTCTAAAACATGCAAGCCTCCAGCATGAATGTAAGGTTGAAATCAAATGGCTTGCATCAGAAAAATGTATTACAATGGATGATGCGCATGAAATGCTGAAAGATGTTGATGCGCTTGTTGTACCCGGGGGCTTTGGCGTTCGCGGTATTGAAGGAAAATTAAATGTTATAAGATATGCGCGCGAAAATAACCTCCCCTTCCTTGGGCTTTGTCTTGGAATGCAATGTGCGGTTATTGAATATGCAAGAAATGTACTGGGTTTAGAGAATGCAAACAGTACCGAATTTGCCGAAGGTACCAAATACCCCGTAATTGATCTTATGATTGAACAGAAAGGTGTTGCGGGATATGGCGGAACAATGAGGCTCGGGGCCTACCCCTGCCATCTTAAAGACGGTTCAAAAGCTCAAAAAGCTTATGGTGCAAAGATTGTGTCAGAACGCCACCGCCACAGGTATGAAGTAAACAATGAATTTAAAAAACAGATAGAAGAAGCAGGGCTTGTGTTCTCGGGCACTTCTCCGGACGGGCTTCTTGCCGAGATGATTGAATATCCTAAGAACGATTGGTTTGTAGCATCACAGTTCCATCCTGAATTTAAGTCACGTCCCGAAGAGCCGCATCCGCTTTTTGTAGGGCTGATTTCCGCTGCGGTAAAATTGAAAGCCAAAAAAGCCGTAAAATAGCTTTTGAACCTCAAATTACAGCTGCCTGCAACTATCTTTTTTGCGGCGTTGCAAACTCAATCAGCGTTTTAGCCTTACGTATCCTTGAATTGTAAGGTCAATGTTAGCGTATATAATTCTAATCAGGTCATCTTGAACCATTACGGCTCTTGAATATACAACGGCAGGGGTTTCCCAATCGTCCTCATACGGTATTGCTTTGATTTCGGCAAGTCTTGTTGTACCCTGAAGCAATGAAATCGTATATTTTCCGTTCAATTCCTTGTAATCTACCTGATAGTGCCCCGCTTCAAGAACTTTTCCCGTTGAATCATAAAAATCCGCTCCGATTGTGATTGTCGGCTTGCTTGCCGGAATATCTTTTATTCTTGTCGGCTGATTATTGGGGTCTTCATATTGTTTTTTTAAATTTTTATCATATTCGGGATTGTTTCTGTTTAAAAACCGCATAAGCTTATACATCGGGCCGTTTGGTTCTTTTTCAAAACGCTGCATGACTTCTTCAAATTGTTTATTTGTGGTCGGGTTCGGGTTTGAAAAAGCGTTATCTATAAAATCATAATCAAAATCCGTCATATCCTCAGAATACACAGGCGGCAGGTTAAAAGAAAAAAGATACGTTAAAATAACCGCACTTAAGATTGTAAAATTTTTAAAGAATAAACCTCTCATAATCTATATGATAATGTTTTTCTTTTTAAAGGCAAAAGTGTTAAGCGGAATTTTATGAAACCCTGTTTACTTAAATATGCTTTAGCGACTTATGGTGTCGGAGGTGCGGGTGGTGTAATCTGCGATGTGATAAAGTTTGCAAGCCTTGTTAATTGTCTTCCTGCAAATCCAAAACCGTTCCCGATTGTCCTGAGCACGCAGGTTCCAGCATTTTGCAAATGAGTCCCGAGTCTGCTTAAAAATCCGCTGCCTGCTCCCGCGCTTCCTGCAGTAGAAAGAGCTCTTGTGCCCCTTGAAATACCGAATATCGCAAGTCCTATCGCTGCAGCACCTACTGCAAATTTAACGGCGGTGCCGAAAACACCATTTTTCTTTGCTCCGTCAGGGTTTTCACAAGTATTGTCTTTACGCTTATCGGGCCCGACCGCAAAATAATCCGTTTGATACGGGCTTTGCATTTTATTTATATGTAAGTTTGAAGGCCTGTCCATAATGTATGCATACGGGTCAAAGCCTACAATTGGCGTGCATCTTTCAATAGAATTCGGTAAATATGTCATAAAAATCCCTGTCTGTTTTTACTTTCTGATGTTTCCTAGATTAATAAAAACAAAAATGTTGCAAAAATTGCCTTTTTGCTGTTTTTTTTCTAAAATTCTGGTATGGAAGTTTTGAAAAAAACGTGGGCTGTGCTTAAAAAAAACGGATATTTCAGTATCTTGTCGTTAATTTTTTTTGGTGCGCTTGTTTTGCTTTGGGGCAGGTTTGGTGATCCTGTTGTGGATTGCGGTAGAGAGGCCTACATTCCTTTTGCGATGGCAGATTTGGGCAAAGTTTTATTTAAAGATATTGTTTGTATTTACGGCCCTGTTCCATATTATATAAATGCTCTTGTAGTAAAACTTTTCGGGGCTTCTTTTGGCGTTATGCAAGCAATTGGCGCCTTTTTTGCCTATATGTTTCTGTTCTTGTTTTATTCTTTTTCAAAACGTTTTTTCGGTGCCGCTCAGGCTTTTTTTATGTCGTTTCTCGTTCTTGTTTCGTGCGTTTTTTCGGTGCATATTTTTAATTACATTTTTCCATATTCTTATGCAATGCTTTATGCGCTTGTATTTTCGCTTTTGGCTCTGTTTTTTATCTTTAAATATTCAGATACCAAAGAAGCTGAATTTTTATACTTGACGGCATTTTTCCTTTCTTTATGCATACTTTCAAAATACGATTTCTTACCTTTGATACTTATTTTACCCCTGATTTTGCTCTTATATCGGAAAAATATTTCCAGTAAAAATATTTTATGCATTTTGTTTTCATTTTTTGTGCCGTTTTTTGCTTTAATTTTAATCCTTTTAATTCAAAAGGTTACGGTGTCTGATTTTCTTTTTAACTTCAAAATGATATCAAATATGGCACATGCGCCCTCTCTTGAATATTTTTATAAAACACAGACAGGTTTTCATTTTGTGCCTGAAAAATTGATAAAGCTTTTAAAGCCTTCAATGCTTTCGCTTATAATGTTTGGAATTTTTTTCTTTTCGGCATTTTATTTGTGTAAAGTTAAATATGTAATTTTAAGATATGGCACATTGTCTTTATTGTTAATATTTTCGCTTATTTGCTTTCGTCCCGTATTTTTTCTGTTTCCGCTAATTATTTTTCTTGCTTTTTTTGGACGGGTTGTTTATTTGCTGGTCAAAAAACGCCTGTTTTCCATACCTGAAGAAGAGATACCCGAATATTTATTTGTATTTTTCACGATTTTAATTTCGCTCAAAACTTTATTTGACCTGAATTTGGATGTATACGGTACATTTTATCTTCCCTGTGTTCTGCTTTCTTTTTATATTCTTTTGTTTTTATTTTTCAAACCGACACAAATAAGCCGCAGCAGGTATCTTTGCGGTATAAACTTTTTGAATATTGTACTAAGCGCGTTTTTTTTATTTTATACGGTAAAATATTATGCATTCACAAAGGTTGTGCCCGTAAAAACGCCGATGGGGACGATGTATTCTGTTCAAGCGATTGCAGAGCCTTCAAATTTTGCAATCAGGTTTCTTGAACAAAAATTGAAGAAAAATGAAAGTTTTTTAATGCTCCCTGAAGGCCTGTTTTTCAATTTTGTATTTAAAAACGAGTATAAATATTTCAACACAAGCTTTACGCCGCTTGACTTTGATGCTTACGGGGAAGAATATCTGATAAAATCCGTTATGGAAAATCTCCCCAAATATCTGTTAATTACAAACAGAAACACGGAAGAATACGGCTATGCCTTTATATGCAGGGATTACGGGCTGAATTTTTGTGCGGCCTTAAACAATATGTATGAATTTCGGGCAACATCCTGCAAAGACTGTAAGAACGGGGATTTTGCCGTGCATATCTTTGAAAGGAAAGATAAATGATCTCAAAAAAGATGAAAAAAATTGCAATACTTCACCACGGATGCGCTAAAAACCTTGTGGATACTGAACTTATGGCGGGTGCTTTACAGAAAAAAGGCTATCTGGTTACGCTTGATACGGATGATAATGAAGCGGAATTTGTTGTTGTAAACACCTGTTCTTTTATTTATGACGCTGAAAAGGAGAGTGTTTCAAGCATTTTTGAAATGATAGGGGCGAAAAAAAAGGTGATAATCGCAGGTTGTCTTCCACAAAAGCATGGAGAAGAGCTGCAAGCCTTAATACCTGAAGCTGTTGGCTTTGTCGGGACATCTGATATCGAAAAAATTGTCGATATAATTGAAAACTTGGAGACAGACAAAAAAGCTGTAAAAAGCCCTGTTGAAAGCACAAAAAAGAATTTTTCGGTTTCAAAAAATCCTGTTTGCAAATATCCTGAAAACTTAGAAAGGGTTCAGATTACAGTAGGCTCAAGTTCATATATAAAAATTGCCGAAGGGTGTGATTATGCCTGCGGATATTGTGTTATTCCAAAATTGCGCGGTCCTTATGTTTCAAGACCGATGGAAGCAATTGTGAATGAGGCTAAAATCCTTGCAAATAAAGGGGTTTCGGAGGTTATATTGATAGCTCAGGATACATCAAGTTACGGGATTGATTTATATAAAAAACCTGTGCTCGCAAAACTTTTGGAAGAGCTGAATAAGATTGAAAACCTGAGCTGGATAAGGGTTTTGTATACATATCCGACAAATTTTAACGATGAATTGATTAATGCTATTGCAAAGCTTGATAAAGTTGTAAAATATGTCGATATTCCCCTCCAGCATTCACACCCGATGGTTTTAAAAGCCATGAGGCGGCCCGCGATTGACGTTTTAGCGTTTATAAAAAAACTCCGCCAAAAAATAAAAGGTGTTTGCATTAGAACTACGCTGATTGCAGGCTATCCGACAGAAACCAAAGAACAATTTAATCATCTTTATGAATTTGTAAAGGCTGCAAAGTTCGACAGGCTTGGTGTTTTTGAATTTTCAAAAGAAAAAGGTACTTATGCTTATGGTTTAAAGCCGCAAATACCTGCAAGAGTGAAGAAAGCAAGGAAAAATAAAGTTTTAAAACTTCAAAAAGAAATCTCAAATAAAATCAATGAAAACCTTGTGGGAAAAAGGATTTCCTGTATTGTAGAGCAGGTTATGGACGATGGGAGCGCAATCTTAAGAAGCTACAAGGATGCGCCTGACGTTGACGGACTTGTATATGTTAAAACTACTGAAATCCTTGTACCCGGGGATATTTGGGATGTTAAAGTTACAGGTTTTTCTGATTATGATTTATTTGGAGAAATTTGAAATTGGAATTTTCCGAGATAAAAAAGGACGAGGAGCGATTGTATAAAATCGGCGAAATGGCGTCAATTTTAGGGGTGCATATTCAGACTTTGAGAATATATGACAAGGAAGGTTTATTGTGCCCGAAACGCAGCGATACTAATAGGCGCGGCTATTGCGAAGAAGATTTGCAACGGGCGAAAGTCATACTGTATCTGACAAGAAGCCTTGCCGTAAATTTAAATGGCGTTAAAATTATACTTAAATTTTTGGAAAAAAGCCGTTTGAAGCCTGCCCTTGCGCTTGAACTCATTTCTGACATCGCAAAATCAGCAGGGATAAGCGAAGAGGAAATTTTAAACAACCTGAAACGCTATGATAAAGCTTAATGTAACGCTTCAAAAACCTGAAATAGCTTTTATGAAGGCTTTTTTGACGTTTCTAAATTTTACACCCCGCTTTTTGACGTGTTTAAAATCTTGAAACCCTTTTTACGTATGCTTTTTGCCCCTATGAAAAACAAGACGTTACTAAAAAATATCGTTCAAATCTCTGAAATCCTTCTGTTGCAAGCTTTTTATAATTGTGACGTAAAACTTTTAGGATATAAAAATTGCCCCTATGCTTTTATAATCAAGCCATAGGGGCAATATATCCGTTTTGAAATTAAGGCGTTATTTACATTTGACCTTCTTTTTGTTTATTAATAAGGCCTTGAATTCTATCGATAATTTCTTCGCCTTTTTTCTGAACCTCTGAAACCATATCATCAGCTTTTTCTTGGATTTCTTTAACGGCATAAGAAGCTTTATTCATGGCGTCTTTGGTTGTTTTTGAAATCTGTTCTCTGGTTTCTTCGCCTGATTGCGGAGCAAGTAAAACACCGATTACAGCACCCACAACGCCGCCGATTACAAAACCTGTTACAAATTTTCCTACTGACATAATTTTATTTCCTTTCTTTTACTTTCTGAATAATTTGATGCCTGCTGAAAGCCCTTCTCTAAGGCCTTCAAAGAGTCCGCGCATTTTTTGGCCTACTCTGAAAGGCACACACATAAAGTTTTCAAAAGCGCCTTTAACTTTGTTTATTTGATTATCAGCGTTTTTTGCAATTGAGTTTATGGAGCCTAAAGTTTCCTTTAATTCGCACAAAGTGGGCTCCAGCTCTTTATTAATCATTTCAGAGGTACGAGACAGCGTCTTTGCAAGCTTTGTAGATGTGTATATTAATTTTATTAAGAATATTGTTATCAATGTTAATAAAATTGCTGTTGTGTAAATTAATACCACTAAACCTATTTGCACTGTAGAATCCATCATTTACCCCTTTAAACTACTTTAAAATTACATATTGTAAACATCAGTTTCGATGTTTTTAGCATTTGCAAGCTTTTGCGCTTTCATATTGTCGAGAAAATTTTTATATTCCATCTCGATTTTATATTTTGAACTCTTGATGATATCGATAGCCTGCTTTTTTGCTTTTTGAATTTCAGGTGAATACTTTTCTGCAACGTCAATTACAGTGTTTTTAATATCCTCTCTGAATTCTTTTCCGGGTTTTGGAGCATAAAGAAGCCCTGCGGCAATTCCGCCCACAATGCCTGTTAATATGCCGATTGCAAAGCAGATTGAATTATCTTTTTTACACATTTTATTCTCCTTTACATTAAGATTTGATAATTATAGCATTTTTTTGAGGCACATTAAACCCCTCCGCCATTTATTATTTTAAAATAATGAACTTGAATGAAAATTTGATTAAAATTTTACCAAAATTTAATTTTACGCTTGCAAAAAATAGTTTTATTGATATAATAAGTTTCATAGAGAAGTTCATTTAACTCGTATTTGCGGGTTGAGAGCAGCTTTAGAATAATCAAATAACAAAATTTTAAAACAATTAAATAATAAAAACGATAATCCTCAGTAGCTCAATGGCGGAGCAACCGGCTGTTAACCGGTAGGTTGTTGGTTCGAGTCCAACCTGAGGAGTTTTTTAGTGTTAAATCGATAGCAAAATCATACTGTAATAATTGGAAGATTGAATGGGTACGGATAAAAAAATTGAATATATATCAAAATTACTTGGAAGAGAAGTTAAATCCGGCGAAGATATTACCGAATATGAAAATAAGATAATTAAAAATGCACTTAAAAAAGCATGGGAAATAAGAAATTTTGAGATTAAGCTTTATTGGCAAAGAGCCCTATATTTTTGGGGGTTTATTGCGCTGGCGTTTTATGCTCCGATTGTAATATTGAAGCTTAAAACAGATTTTATTTTACACCCGATGTTAAATAAATTCTTTTTTATTACCATAATTTGCATACTGGGGTGTTTTTTATCGTTTGCCTGGTATCTGGCAAACAGGGGCTCTAAGTATTGGCAGGAAAATTGGGAAAATTGGATTAACACTCTGGAAGAATACAAATATGGAAATTTATACTCTGAACCGTTTGAGCAGAAAGATATAAAGTCTCATTGGTCGGGTTCGGGAAAATTTTCTTTATCAAGAATTAACATTGTTATAAGCTTGGTTGTAACTGTTGTCTGGGGCTTTGCCGGTGTATTTTGCGCATTTAATATTAATCCTGCGTATGGTTTTTGCTCTTCGATAATTGTATTTCTTATTCTGACAGTATTTTGTCGCCTGTTCTGGTTTAAAATGCGCTCGTAAGTCTTATAGGTTCTTTTTTATAGAATATGTTTATGGTATTTTGATTTCGGCAGGCAAAAAAGCAGGAATGATAAGCACGGGTATGAAAGAAAATTTCTTTTCAACTATTTTTAAAAAATATTCTGAAATTAATCTGGTTTTAAGAATAGCAGCAGGTATAGTTTTGGGCGTCCTTCTGGCAGTTTTCTTTCCCGGTTTTAAACCTGTTAAGATGCTTGGCGAACTTTTTATAGGTGCTCTTAAAGGGATTGCGCCAATTCTTGTTTTTGTGCTTGTTATGACTTCTCTTGCAAACGGGCAGGTTAAAAAAGACGGCCGCTTTAAATCTATTGTGTTTTTGTATCTTTTCTCAACGTTTCTTGCTGCTTGTATCTCGGTTGTTTTAAGTTTTCTTTTTCCTGTAGCTTTAACCCTCGTTTCAAACGGTGAAATCGCAGCCTCTTCTCCCGCAAATCTGACGGAAATTTTACACAATCTTTTGGTAAATATCGTTTCAAACCCCATTGTTGCTTTGTCGACAGGAAATTATCTCGGGATACTTTTTTGGGCCATTCTTTTTGGGCTTGGAATAAAAAGTGTTGCGACAGAAGGAACAAAAAAGTTTTTAGCGGACATCGCAAACTCCAGTGCAAAAGTTGTTTGTAAAATTATAGATTTTGCACCTTTTGGAATTATGGGTCTGGTGTTTGGAGCGGTTTCATCAAGCGGAGCGGAAATTTTTGTGGAATACGGCAAACTTATTTTACTTCTGGTTTCTTGTATGCTTTTTGTATATTTTGTTTCAAATCCTCTTGTGGTTTTTGTTGTAACAAGAAAAAATCCTTATCCTCTTATTTGGACTTGTCTTAAAGAGAGCGGCATAACCGCATTTTTTACCAGAAGTTCTGCCGCAAATATTCCCGTTAATATGGCGCTTTGTGAAAAGCTCGGGCTTGATAAAAATGTATATTCAATTTCGATTCCTCTCGGTGCAACGATAAATATGAGCGGCGCGGCCGTAACCATTACCGTAATGACTCTTGCTGCCGTGCATACCCTTGGAATTAATGTAAGTATTATTATGGCGCTTATTCTCGGCTTGGTGGCATCGTTTGCAGCTTGCGGAGCATCAGGTGTTGCAGGGGGCTCTTTACTTTTGATTCCGCTTGCCTGCTCTTTGTTTGGAGTTTCGCCCGATATAGCAATTCAAGTTGTAGGTGTTGGGTTTATAATAGGTGTAATTCAAGACAGTCTTGAAACCGCGCTGAATTCCTCATCTGACGTTATTTTTACAGCTGCCGCAGAATATAGGAAACAGCGCAAAGAAGCCTAAAATTCATTACCTCTTGCACAAAAAAAATCAACGTTGTACAATTGGTATGGTTTCAGATATTGTTTCAAGCAAACGGAAACTCGTTATTCCCGGATCGTCTAACGGCAGGACGGATGACTCTGGATCATTCAATCGTGGTTCGAATCCATGTCCGGGAGTTTTTTATTATTTAGGTGTTTGTAAATATTATTTACAATGGCAAGTTGTTTATCCGATTTATAGGGTACCGGCGCTGATAATTCCTTTATTCCATCTGTCGTGATTACCTATTACGGTAATGTCTTGTTTGCATTCACCAAGCCACCAGGAACACTCGCTAAAGGTTGACCCATATGTAAGAATCATTTTTTGAGGTTTGGACAATAAATACATATCGGCAACGTGTTGTTTGTTGTCTTTTTTATCGTAATCTTTATCAGGAAGTGTGATTATACGATCGCCAAATATTTGAACCATTAAATTTTCAACTTCTTTTATATGGCATACAAGATAAAAATATGTATTTCCATCGTATTTTTTCATTTCATCAATAAAGAGTCCGATGTCTCCTTCTGCCCACCTTTGCCATACTCTCCAGTCTTCGGAATGCCTTATATGTACTGCTATACAATTTTTAGGAAAATTGACTTTATCGATGAGCCTTTGCACTCCCTCGGAAGGTTTTAGCGCCTTAAAATAAGGGATATAAATGTCTTTTATACAATGCGGAATTAATTTGGGATTAACCTGAAGACATTCAAAATCAATATACCCGCCGGGTATAACATCTCTGATTTGCTCTTGTTCCTGAGGAGTTAAAAGAAGGTTCCATAAATCTTCTTCCCTACATTCATTATCTATAAACACAGAATGGTTTATCTCATTAATTCTTGGAAATATATCACCTAAGGTAAACAAATCGTAAAATCTGTTATATATGGAGCCGCCAAATGCCCAATGGATATCTACAGTATCATAGCAGCCTGAATATAATCTTATACGGCTTATAATATTTTTAATACGATTGCCCAGTCCTCCAATGGGGTGAGTATATATATTTAAAATCCTTTCGGTTTTATCGTAATATTTTCTTTGTGTAAAAATATGTGAAACTTCATCAGCCATTAATGCAATTCCTGTAGTAAACCTGTGTCGTATGCATTATAGCAAATTTAATCAGGCCTTGCAATGTGAAAAAGCCGTGTAAAACGGATATTGCAAAGAAGGAGATTGAAAAATTTAAAAATATATTCGTGGCGTTATTTTGTTTTAGCTATTGCCGTAACAACTCCCGTAAGGGCAAAGAGGGCTATTGTATTTGGAATAACCATAAGGTTGTTGAACATATCCGTTAATTCCCAGACAAAATCGCTTGAAACAAGACTGCCAAGCATTATAAACCCGAGGGCAGCTATTGTGTAAACCAGTTTTGCGCCTTTTGGATATTTTTTTCCAAAAAGATAAATGACGTTAATTTTACCGAATAAATTCCAGCTTAAAATTGTCGAAAAGGCAAAGAACAGAAGACAAACGGCAACAAATATTGCACCGAACGAATTGCCGAATATGCTTCCAAATGCGGTTTGCACAAGATTTGTCTTGTTTAATATCTCCATAACGGCTTCCGTGTAGCCGTTTGAAAGTACACCGTCATTTGTATAAAGCGTTGAAATCACAATGAGAGCATTTAAAGTCAAAATAACAAATGTATCTATAAAAACGCCAATCATTGCAACAGTTCCCTGCGTGTGCGGGTCTTTAACGTTTGCAAGTGCGTGAGCATGGGGGGTGGAGCCCATACCTGCCTCGTTTGAAAACAGTCCGCGTTTAGCACCCTGGCTTAAAGCGGTTTTCAAGGCGTGTCCGAAAGTGCCTCCTAAAATTGCCTGTGGAGCAAAGGCATAATGGAAAATCATACCAAAGGTTTCAGGTATGTATTGAATTCTTGCAATTAAAATGACAAGACAGCCGATTATAAAGAACAATGCCATAAAAGGAACAATTTTTTCGGTAACCGAAGCAAGGCGTCTGATTCCGCCAACAAAAATAACTGCACAAAGAACAACAAGCAATACCCCTATAATCCATGGCTCAATTCCAAAAGCAGTCTGCATTGAATAAGCTATGGAGTTTGACTGTACCATGCAGCCCATAAAGCCGAGCGCAAGGATGATTGCTACGGCAAAAAAACCTGCAAGAAACTTCCCGAAACGTCCTTTAAATGCTGTTGTAATGTAATAAACAGGTCCGCCTTTAATTGTCCCGTCCGCTTCTTTTATCCTTGTTTTAATTGCAAGGGTGGCTTCGGCATAAATTGTTGCCATACCGAAAAAGGCTATAACCCACATCCAAAAAATTGCCCCCGGGCCCCCGATTAAGATGGCTCCCGAGGCGCCTACAATGTTTCCTGTGCCCACCTGTGCGGCAACTGCTGTTGCAAGAGCCTGAAAAGAAGTCATACTTTTGTTTTCGGTCTTATCAAAAATATGAATTTTTCCAAATGTATTTTTTATTCCTTCACAAAAACATCTTATCTGGACAAACCTTGTTTTGAAAGTGTACCAAACACCAACCCCTACAAGGAGCGCTATAAGTATGTAATTGGATAAATATTCGTTTATTTGTGCAACAATCGGGAAAAGTGCTTCTTCCACAGGGTTTCCTCTCGTTTTAAGTTTCTTTTACTGATGTATTGGACATCTCGCCTGAATTTTCCTGCCCGTTTGTTTATTATACCTGAAATATCCGAAAATAAAAAAATTTTAAAAGCAAATTGCTTGACTTAGAGTTAACTCTAAATGATATAAAGATACTGTTATAAATTATAAAAACCGATATGACGAAGGGGAAAATATGAAAATTATAAAGGTAAATACAAAAAGAGGGCTGGAGCTAAAAGGGGCCATATTTGATGCACAGGGGACAGATACCGTTCTTGTTATGCTCACGGGGATTTGTTCTAATATTTTTCAAAACGAACTTCTGTACTCAACTGGAAAACTTCTTCAAGAAAATGGCATTGCAACAATCATAGGCCATGCTCATGATTCTTTTTCCTGTTTTGCATATACGGATTTTTCAACGGGAAAACAAAAAATATCGGGAACATTTGATGATAATTTTGAAATGGTTTATGAGGATGTTGAAGCCTATGTAAAATATGCTAAAGAACTTGGTTTTAAAAACATAATTCTTGGCGGACATTCTCTTGGTTCAAATAAAATCATTCATTACCTCGGAAACACAAAAGATGATTTTATTGATTATTTTATAATCTCTTCTCCGGTTGATATTATACATTGGTGGAATGTTATGCCTGATGTTGAAAAATGTTTTGAGCTGGCACAAAAATGGGTCAAAGAAGGCCGTGGGGATGATATTTTACCGTTTTTGTTCGGCGGGTTTTCACCAATGAAGGCAAAAACCGTTTTGGGGTTTTATAATGCTGATAATCTTAAAAATTGTCCCATTTTAAGCAAGCGGGGTGAAACCGCGTCCCTACGTAATATGAAACCGAATGGCAGCTTTATTATCGGTTCAAAAGATTCCGTAACGGGAGATAGCCCCAAAGGCTTTATGGAACAACTGAATTTATGGACGGCACATCCTGAAAGAAACAGAGTAATTGAGGTTAAAGGTGCAAGTCATATATTTTACGGCATGCACGATATCTACGGAAAAACTGTTTTAGATTGCATTCAAAATCATTTTAAAGGAGCTTAATATGAAATTGAATTTAATTGTATCGTTATTTTTATTGTTAATTATGGGAGGAGTGCTTATGACTGAAGCTAAAACTTTAAAGGAAAATGAATGGGATAAGGTTTTTAAAAAAAGTGATAAGGTTGAAATTGAAAAGGTAAGCTTTAAAAACCGTTACGGAATTGAACTTGTCGGAGATTTATACATTCCAAAAGATGCAAAATCCGATATGCCCGCAGTTGCAGTTTTGGGGCCCTTTGGTGCGGTTAAAGAACAGGCTTCGGGGCTTTATGCTCAAACCCTTGCAGAAAAAGGTTTTGTAACTCTTGCTTTTGATCCTTCATACACGGGTGAAAGCGGCGGAACACCGCGGCATGTTGCTTCTCCCGATATTAATACGGAGGATTTTAGCGCCGCAGTTGATTATTTAAGCAATCTTTCTTACGTTAATCCTGAAAAAATAGGCGTTCTTGGTATTTGCGGTTTTGGCGGTTTTGCTATAAATGCTGCCGCTATGGATACAAGGATTAAAGCTGCCGTTGCATCAACAATGTATGATATGACAAGAGTAAATGCAAAAGGTTATGATGATGTTATGGATGAAAAGGCACGCTATGAGCTCAAAGAAACATTAAATAAACAAAGAACGGAAGATTTCAAAAACGGTACTTTCTCACCTGCAGCAGGACTTCCTGAAAAATTAACAGGCAAAGAACCGCAGTTTATAAAAGAATATTTTGATTATTATAAAACTCCGCGCGGTTTTCATAAACGTTCCATAAATTCAAACGGAAACTGGAATTTAACTTCATCGCTTTCTTTTATAAATATGCCGATTCTGCAAAGAAGTGATGAAATTCAAAACGCTGTTCTTCTGGTTCACGGCGAAAATGCTCACAGCAGATATTTTTCCGAAGATACCTTTAAAAAATTAAAGGGCAAAAATAAAGAACTTTTGATTGTTGAAGGTGCAAATCATGTAGATTTATATGATAACCTTGAAAAAATTCCGTTCGATAAAATTGAACAATTTTTAAAAGAATATTTAAAATAAATTCTTTGAAAATATTTAAAGAAACTGTCTCAAGTTTAATAAATTCGGGGCAGTTTTATTATATTGAATAATTGCATTATCTTTTTTGTTTTGTTTATAATTATCTTACTTAATTAGATAAATACAAAAAAGGAATTGTTAAAGTGTGTAGTAAATTTGTTGCAAAAATATTTAAGGTATTTTTTGTGTTGCATTTTATGCTTATGTTTAACACTATTGGTTCAAACAAAGCTTTTGCAGCAAGGCTTGACGGTATAGGAAATAAAGAAACGGTTTTAACCGGAAATGCAACAGTGAGCGGCAATATTCAAAATATGTCCAATACCTCAAGCGCAGGTACCATAATTGACGGGCAAGGGTTTTCAATCAACGGCAGCGGCTTTACATCAAACGGTTCTTCGGGCGCATGGTTAAGATATACAAGCTCTTTTACGGGCACAGGGCTTCATAATAAAATTTTAAATGTCGGCAAGTTTGAGCTCACCCCCTTACTTAGCGGTGCAACAGGCGACAGTATTATTAAGCTGAATGAAAAAAATGAGGCAATCCGCTATAACATATCAGAAAGCGGCTCAATACACGGTTTTACATCTACAGGAGGCTCCAAGGGCGGCAGCTTTATATATTCGGGAGATAGGCTGACAATTGATAACACCGTAATAAAAGGAAATAAAAATACCGCAGGAACAACCGGTGCTAAAGGCGGAGCTGTTTTTTACGGAAACAACGCTGCAGATGGCGCAGGATTAACTGTTTCAAACAGTTATGTAACGGAAAATTGCCGCGAATGGCTTAAATCATACAGTACGGTTTCTGGCGGCGCCATATTCAGCCAGCAGAAAAACGGGATATTCAGTATAAAAGACAGCTATTTTACAAAAAACTATGTCAAGGGAAACCCGCTTGTAACAACAAGCTACTCTGCAAACGGCGGTGCCATTTCAAATGATTCGGGCAGATTACAAATCGAAGGTTCATATTTCGGGAATAATTATGTTTCAGGCGCAAAATCAGAAGGCGGTGCAGTTTGGGCCAACGGTTATACGCCTGAGACGGGTGTAGAATTTAAACCGCACACGATTAATAAGACAGTATTTGAAAACAATAGTGTAACAGGAACAAAACCCGGCGCTTCAGGCGGTGCCCTCTATGTTTTAAACGATGTTGATATTGCTGATTCATTATTTGTATCAAATAAAACAATAATCAACCCGACTGATGAATACACAGCTTCTTATAACTATGCCACAACGGCAAAGGGCGGCGCCGTATTCAAAGGTGATAACGTAATAGGCGATCTTGCTTCAAATCCTAATTTAAAATTTAACGCAACATTAAACGTGAAAGATACGGTGTTTAAGGATAATGAAATCCAATTTAAAGAAGGTGCCCTTGCTCTTAAAGAAGGTTCATCCGCTTCGGGCGGCGCCGTGCATCTTTCAAATTCGATTTCAAACATTGATAAAACCGTTTTTTCGGGTAACAAGGTGGTAAGCGAATATACGGCTTCGGATGTTATTGCAAGCGGCGGCGCAATTGCAACAAGCTCCGCATCAGGTAATCGCAAGGGAAAACACTTCATAACGGCAGCATTTGACAACAACAGCGTAACATCGGAAGGTACTGCACAAGGTGGCGCAATTGCAGCTTTAGATGTCGCTAAGACCGATAATGTTGTGACTGTTAATATCGATAATTCTTCAATTACAAATAACACGGCCGTATCAAAAGGAAGTATCGCAAATGCGGGGGCAATGGGCGGTGCTATTTATGCAGGCAAGCTTAATTTTGTAAATTTGAATAATTCAGTTATTGATTCAAATGCTGCTTCATCTTCTTCTTCAAACAGCGGGGATGTGAAATACGGAGGAGGCGGGGCTTATGTAGCTGACAAGGCAATTTTAACCGCTACTGATACATCTTTTACAAACAACAAAGCTACAGGTACTGCTGCTTCTGGCGGTGCGATTTTTGTTGCAAAAGGCGGAACCGCAAATGTTATTGCTTTGAACGATAATGTTGTTTTTGAAGGCAACACGGCAAATGGCGAGAGCAATGCAATTCACAGTGCGGGCGGTACTTTAAATCTGAATTCTGCAGCAGAAAAGAGTATTGTATTTAACGATAAAATTACATCTTCAAATGACGCTTCAATAACAATAAATAAAGAAGGAACGTGGGATAAAGAAAAATGGCCGTATACAAACAGAATACCAGAGGATGCCCCGCATGGCGAAAATACGGGAAAAGTTGTATTGAATGCCGATATGACAGAATACAAGGGCACCGTGGATTTATACGGAGGAACGATTGAGGTTGGCAAAGACGGCACCTTTTTTGATAATGCTAAAGCGTTTAACGTAAATGCCGCTTCAAACCTGAATGTTGCAAACGGTGTAATACAAACCTATAATTTTGGTAATTTAAGTTTAAAAGCTTCGTTAAATACAGCCGTGGATGCTGACCTTGCTGCGGGTACGGCGGATAAGTTCAGTGCAAATACCGTTAAAAGCGAAAATGGAGCAATAATCAATATAAACCATATCAATGTAATTACGGACGCTAATTCCGAGTTTTCTGAAATCAAGCTGACTGATTCTGATGAAATTCAAAGCCTTATAAGCCTTGGTGACGGTGCCAAAAAGGCGCTCGGTAAACTTTATAAATATGATGTTATGCTAAATGATGAAGGCTGGCTTGAATTTGAAAAAGTCGGCGGCAGCTCTTCAGGCGGAAATAATTCATATGAGGCATACAATCCTTCTGTTTTTGCTGCTTCGGTTACAATGCAGGCTATGGCTCAAGCAGGGGTTAGGGAAGTGATGAACTATGGTTTTGAGCATTCGGATTCATTTACAAAACTTCCGTCAAAAGAAAGATTTAGTCTTTTGCACGGTAATGAATATGCAATCAGCGAATTTAACGGACTTTTACCCGGATACGACGAACAGCTTGAAAACAAAGGTTTTTGGTTGCGTCCCTATACGGTGTTTGAAAAGATAAACCTTAAGCATGGTCCCGATGTTGATAATATCAGCTACGGTTCTCTTGTAGGGTATGATTCAAAAGCAAGAAAAACAAAGAGAGGCTGGACAAGCACGCTTTCTTCATATCTGGCATACTTTGGTTCAAGCCTTGGATATGACGATGTTGATGTTATAACAAATGGCTGGCTTTTAGGTTTTACAAAATCTTATTATAAGAAAAACTTTTGGACTGCCGTTTCTGCTTCAGGCGGCGTTGGTCTTGGCAGAATAAGCGAAAGTGCAGGGAAAGATGATGTTATATCAGCAAATGCGGGTGTTTCTTTAAGAAACGGATATAATATGGAATTTGGCGAAGGCAGATTTATAATTCAGCCTATAACATCTGCAAGCTATTATTTTGCAAATGTATTTGATTATACGAATGCTCGCGGTGCAAGGCTTGATTCTGCTCCGTTAAGTGCACTTGAATTAAGACCAGGAATGAGATTAATTGCCAATACCGAAAGCGGTTGGCAGCCTTACATCAGCGGTTCATATGTTTGGAATTTATTTAACCAGACTAATGTCAAAGCAGACGGAATTAAACTGCCTGAAATGTATGTTGACCCTTATGTTGAGTATGGTGTTGGCGTACAGAAAAATAAAGGCGATAATTTTACCTGTTTCTTGCAATCCATGATGAGAATGGGCGGCAGAACGGGCGTTTCTCTTACAGGCGGTTTAAGGTGGGCTGTTGGTACGGATAAGTCTAAAAAGAAATCTAAAAAAAGCAAAACGCGGGTATAGAGTTTATTCAAATAACTTTTTTACACGCCATTTTATGGTTCTTATTAAAGATGTC
This sequence comes from uncultured Vampirovibrio sp., assembly GCA_910578465.1. Taxonomy (GTDB): domain Bacteria; phylum Cyanobacteriota; class Vampirovibrionia; order Gastranaerophilales; family Gastranaerophilaceae; genus MGBC122484. The sequence continues at coordinate 632,475 of CAJTPW010000001.1, forward strand.
AGGAAGAAACAGGATTTTTGCAATATCGGAAGCTTTGTCCTGTTTTTTCTTATGTCTTTTTCGATTAATTCAAAATCATATTCCGTCTTTTTAATCAGGTTTTTAATGAAAAGCGGGTAGGGGAAATCTTTTGGCTTTAAAAGAAGCAGTCCTCTTTTTAGAAACGGTGATCGGTCATTTAGAACAAGTGAGGAATAAGAATGGGAATGCGTATTGTTTCTTATTTTGCTTGTATTGCAGTATGAATCATATTTGTAGCCTGCTTTTTGTAATGCAAGCGTCAGGCCGATTTCATATTTTTCTATGATTATGCCTTTTTTTTCTTCTTTTGAAATATTTGTAATAAAATCATCAAAAACATTGGAGCTAAAAACATTTTTTTTAAATGCAAGAAAATAGCTTTGCAAGTGTTCAAGGTTTTTGTGGGTTATTTTTTCCGTGTAATTTTGAGTGTTTCCCCAAAAATCTGCCCCATTTTTTTTCATTGCGTCAAACATTTCCCCGAAAGGGAATAATGGCGCATAGCAGCTGTCATTTGCAAAGATGAGCTCATCCGTTGAATTTAAAATTCCGTTTTCTTTTAAATAAAAATATCCTTTTTTATATGAACCGAAATCGTATTCTCCATGCGGCTCTGCAATAATGTGGTTCACATAAGGAGTTATCTTTGAAAGTTCTTCTTCTTTAATACTGCTGTCTGAAACGAAAACAAGGGTTTCAACAAAGTTTTTGAGGTTTTTTAAATAATAAACCACATAATCTTCAATTTCATTAGTATTGCTGTAATGTGCAAAAACTGCAGCGCGTCTCATTTTAAACCCTTCATATTATTTGATTTTATATTAAAAAACTCCCATCGGGGGGAGTTTAAAATGTGGGCCTGGTGGGACTCGAACCCACGACCAAAAGATTAAGAGTCTCCTGCGCTACCAACTGCGCTACAGGCCCAAAGTTAACAAAGAAATTCTATCACAAGAAAAAATAATTTCAAAGTAAAACTTAAATTTGATTTTACGGTAATTGTAAATTTTTGTTAATTTTACCCCCCCCCCCCCGAAAATTTTCCGCTTGAGCAGTTATTGTATAAATGTAGTTAGTTTTATCTTAGTAAGGAATACCACATGAGAATTTCAAATGTACAAGCCAATGTATTTAACACAACCCGCTTAAAAACAGGAGCTCAAAAACAAGTTTCTACACCTGTAAATAATATGACGGGCGACACTGTCTCTTTTAACGGACGCGGTTCCAGAGCTACAAGTATCGTATTTTCATTTCTTACCGCTCTTGCTGCCCTAACAAGTGTTGCAACTGCAAAAGCAGCTAATACGGAAAAAGAAGCTGCCACCGTGCCGACCCCCGCCGTTACCATAGATGTGCCACCATACAGCCCTGCTCAGTCCATAGCTCCACCTCCTATTACGTTCACTGTACAGGAACGTCTTAATATTTCAAGATACAACATGGAACGTACCGCAAAAGAAGCAGCAGAAGCTGAAGAAAGTGCCGTAAGTGCAGAAAAGCATGCCGATGAGCTTGAGGCAGTTGCACGACAGGCCGAATTAGTTTCGAATGCATATGATAAAATGAAACCCGTATGGAATATAGCCGATGACGGTTCTGAAATTGCGAAGGGAATGGAAAAATATCTTAAAATGACTGATACTTCCGTTCCTGATTTCGAAGACTATGTTGCAAAAATCGAAGAAGCTGTTGAAAATGGCGAACTAAGTGCAGATGAAGCAGCAGAAGCTAAAATTTTAACAAGCGAAGCTCGAAACGGCCTTGCTGATGTTAAAGTTGCGATTGAAGAAGCGGATGGAGCTATGCAGAGTGTAAAAGAATCTGCAACAGAAACATCTGAGCTTGCAAGCAACGTTTTTGGCGCTGCTAAAGATGGTGTTTGGATTCCAAACACTGAAAATATAGAAAAATCTATCGCAAAAACAACAGAAGCTACAAGTGATGCAAAAGATAAATTTAATACACTGCAAACCACATACGATGACTTGTATGAAAGTATGAAGAAGCTTGGCTCCATAGCTGAAAAACTTGGTTTACCTCCTGTGCAAAAAGGTCAGATTGAAATGGGACCAAATGTTATTTATGATACTTATGAAATGATTTATGGTAAATCTTTATATCAAATGGAAGCTGAATCTGCCAATACTAAAGCTGCTATGGCAAGAGCGGCTGCTAACAGCAGACGTGCTGATGCGGATAAATTGGCTGCAGAGGCAGATAAAGCAACCAAACTTTATGAAGCTCTTAAAACCATTGACGATGCAGAAACAGCGGCAATTGAAGCGCAAGATGCCAGAAAGCTTGCAGATAAATTAGCTGCTGAGGCACTTGATGCAAGAAAAATAGCTGAGCAGGCCGATGTATGTAAGCCGACAAGAATTGCAGGACGTAAAGTTTTAAATGAAGATGTTTACGCTTCCAAGGATGCGGCATATTATCTTGATACCGAAATTAAAAAGGCAAATATACTTCTTGATTATGCAAAAGAAGCAGGACTTTCCGAAAAAGAAACCGCATTTCTTGTGAAACTTGTTGAAAAAGCTGGCACTCTTTCGGATGAAACAAAAAGTGCAAGTGACGCTACTGAAGACGCTGCACGTGCTGCGCTTGCAAGCAAAAACAGAAACGAAGCAAATGCTGCAAAAGCAAAGCTTGATTCTGCCGTAGCAAAAAATGATAAAGCTACAGAAAAGGCTGACAAGACAAGACAAGAACTTGCAGAGGCATGTGATAAAATCATTATTTTAATCAAGGCAGCTCCAAACGTAGAAGATATTGAAATTGTTTTACCGGGACCTGTTAGGTTGCAGACTCCTCCGATTGCCTGCGGCCCCGAAGAAGTTTTCGGTAAAACTCAGGAAAGATTAGACGCTAACAGAATGCAATCCGAAGCAGATAAAGCCAAAAAAGAAGCTGAAACAAAAGAAAAGGAAGCAAGATTGCTTGCAAAAGAGGCAAAAGCTGCAAAAGAATATCTGGAAAACAATTAGAAATTTAATGTTTTCAGAAAGCTAAATTTAAAAAGCCCGAGTGATATTCACAAGGGCTTTTTAAATGTTTTTAATTTGTAAAAATCCTGGGTTTTGAGCATAGGGGGTGCTGATAAAGCTATACGATATTTTCTTTCAATGCTAAAATTGCTGCCTGTGTTCTGTCTTCAACGGCGAGCTTTTGAATGATGCTTTTCACATGGTTTTTTACTGTATAAAGCGAGATTACAAGCTTGTTTGCAATGTCTTTATTATTCATACCTTTTGAAATTAATGTTAAGATTTCTTTTTCTCTGTTTGTCAGATTAAAATTATTTGAAGTTTTTGAAGTGTCGTCAATGGGTGCAAAACCTGAAAGCGCTTCCAGAATATAATTTGCGATACTCGGTGCAATCCAAACTTCTCCGTTCATTACCATCTTAATTACATCAACAAGTTTTTCCGTACTGATATTTTTCATAGCATAAGCATTTGCCCCGCAATTAAACGCTTGCAATACGGTTTCTCTTTCATCGATTGATGTAAGCATTATTATTTTTACATCGGGATTAATTGTTCTTATTCTTTTGGCTGCTTCAATTCCGTTCAGTATCGGCATAGCGATATCCATAAGAATTGCATCAGGCGTATTTTCAGGTGTACATGTTTTCATAAAATCCATAGCCAGTTTACCGTTTTCAAATTCACCCGTTACTTTGATGTCCGTATAAGGTTTTAGCCCGTACAAAATTCCTTTTCGTGTAAGTTCATGGTCTTCAACCAGAATAACCTTTATGCTCATTCTTTCTTCCTTTATGCAGTATGATTTTTTGGCAGTGTAACCGTAAATTTTGTATATTTTTCGACTTCACTTTCGATTTCAATTTTTCCATCCAAAAGTTCCGTCAATTTTTTACAAACATCAAGCCCGAGGCCCGAGCCGAGTCTTCTGTTGTAAGATTTTGAAGTATAATATCTGTCAAAAACATGGTCAATATCTTCTTTTGCAATACCGTCACCATTATCTTCCACAAATATTTTACACTCATTTTCATTTATTTTTGCTGAAATTTTTACTTCGCCGTCAGTTTTTAAATTGTCTATGGAATTTGCGCAAAGATTTATAAAAATCCTCTCCAGACAGGTTTTATTGGTATTTATGATAAATTTTCCCTCTGAAAGCTCGTTACTCAGGTTTATGTTTTTTTCATTTGCAAGGGGTTTAATTTTTATAAAACTGTCTTGAACAAGTTCTGCTAAATCAGCTTCTTCGTATGTAATATCACTTTTTTTCAAATTAAACTGATATGATTCCAAAATTAAATTTACCATTCTTAAAAGATGGGAAGAATTTTTCTCAAGACTTTTTGCAAGTTCCATCTCATCTTTTAGCTTCAGTTCCGAAAATTTATTTGAAATCAAAGCTAAAGCTCGCTCCTGTGCGATTAACGGCGTCCTGAAATCGTGTGTCAGGTTTCTTATAAAGCTTGATCTTAATTCTTCTTTTTCTTTCAAGCCCTTTACCATTTCATTAAAGTTATTATAAGTTTCCTGAACTGTTTTTTGGTTTACCCCGACCTTTAAAACAAGATTTAAATCCCCCGATTTTACTCTTTTGGAGGCTGCAGAGAGCTTCAAAAACGGATTTACGAAATTTATATTAATCTGTCTTGCAATAAATATACTTAAAAATACTCCTGCAATTATGATAAAAAGCACGGCACGCTGTTCATACGGGTTTGCAGGGGGAATATGCCAGCTTGTTTTAATCAAAACCGTAATTTCATCCTTTGCACAGCTCTTATCAAAGGTGAATATTTTATATGAAATGCTTTTGTTGGCAGGAAGTCCGAGAGGAATATTGCTAAAGTCTTTTTTAAATGCTGATAAACTGTTTGGAATTTTATCGGGTGCCGAATGTCCTATTAAGCTTTCACTGTTAATTTTATTTCCTGCATAAATTTCAAGCTTAAAAGGCCCTGATGGTTTTAACATATCAGGTGTCACTTCTTTTGTAATTTTAATTCCTTTTATCCCATTTTCCATAAAAGGAATAATTACCGTACTGTAAAGCTTCGGAGTTTTGTCGGTTTCATAGTAGTACATTATTTCATCAGGAAATTCGGATAAAAAATCTACTTTTGCATCAGAAAAAATGCTTTGTATTTCTTCCTTCGTAACCCCGCCCATTTGCGGCATATATAGTTTTTTCATTGCGTTAACAGTTTCAACTTTGAGAAGGCTTTCGATGTTGTAAATCATCTCCCTTGAAACAGCGTCAAGAATATGGTGTGAGGCCCCGAGTTCCATTTTTGAAATTTGTTTATTTGAATAAATAAAAAGGCACAAAAGGGGTAAAATCAATGTCAGAGTGAATATGAAGAATAAGTATTTTGCAAATTTAACCATAAAAATATTTTATATGAAATTTTGTATAAAAGGCTAAAATTTAACAAAAATAATACTGCAGAGCCATAAAGCTAACAGTTTACAAATTCATTTGAAACATTGCAATCCAGTTCTTTATAATTTGTAAGTTTAAAGCCAAGCTTTTGAATTTCGGTTTTCAATTCAGGTTCAGTGACTGCAAGAAGCTCTTTATAATTTAATTTGTATTCATCACAAGTTAAATATTTAGGATGCACAAGAATTTCCACGGTCTTGTTTTCAATATTTTGAAGAGAAGAAAGCCCCGCCAGAATAGTATCCCTATCCATATTTCCCGTAAAATTCACCCCGATTAAATAATCGTTAATATTTATCTTTTTTGAATTTGAGTTTAATTTTAAAACTGTATTCTTATTTGTTATGCTTAATGTATTTAATAATTCAAGCTTTATTAAATTTATAGGATATCTCAGGGTTAGAATTTTGTTAAATTTTGGCACGAAATAAGGTTTTTCATACTGCACCCTGATGTTTTTAATTTTGTATTCAAGTGCAAGCTTTAAAACAAGGTTAAATATGCTTGGAATTGCATGGATATGAACGTGGGAGTTTATATGGTCAATTTCTGTGTCCGCAATTATTTTTTCAATTTGTGCTCTAAATTCCTGCTCAATCTGGGATAAAAGTTTTTTATTGTTCGAGTTGTATAAAAACCAGATAAATCCTTTATTAAATCTACCGTTTTTATCGGTAAAAAGTGAGGGATTTGTAAGACTTTTGCCTTCAACAATGTTTAAATGAATTCCTTTTCCAATGTTTGGAATTTCGGGAAGAATTTCTTTTAAACCGTGCTCGTAAAATTCGCCGTTTGGGGCAATGCAGGTGGAAGTCAGTATTCCTTTTGAATAGCCTTCCATAATGGCAAGGTTCGCTTCTTCATTTAGACCAAAATCATCGGAATTAAAAATCAAGTTTTTCATAACGACTTAATTATAGCATATTTTCCTTTTTGAAGGCCTGTATATTTTATGTTTCAATAATCTATGCCCAGGTTTTAAAATTTGGCTCTTCCATTGTCATACAATGTATTCCGCCTCCGCCATATGCCAAGGCTTCCATAATATAGTTTGTATCTCTTGCGGGCGATTTTTTGCCCTCAATGAAATAAATCTTATCAAGGTATGGAACTTTTTCCCTTAAATCATCGGCAAATGTTTTTTCAATGCTTGAATATAATTTATTGGAACACTTGCTTGAATTTGTAATATATGAAATTGTTCCGTTTTTATGTTTGTTTACAATTGCGTTCATAAAATTAAAAGATTCGCCGTAATCTCCTGCAATTCTTATCGGAATAAAGCCTATTTCTTCAAGTTTTTTAACCGTTGCATTAACATCGCAGTAGTATGCGAATATGCGCTGAAGTTTATAGTGATTTGCCGTAGTTTGCCTGAAAGTTTCTTTTTCTTCCTCCGTGCCGTCAAGCTTGTCGATATTTTGCATTACAAGTTCAGGGTCATTTACAAGAATAAACGGATAGCCGATAGGGCGCAAAAACATATCAAGATGGTAATTTTGCTGCGGCAGAAAATAAATATTCTCCGGCGGAATATCATATGTTTTTGAAATCTCTTCTTTGTTTTGCGTTTTATTCTTTTCTCCGGAAATAAGCCATTTTTCTCCGTTTGGAAATTTTCCTATAAATGCATTTCCGCCTGTAAGGTATCCCGGGGTTTTCGTTGCGGGCATTTTGTATCTGCTTCTTATTGTGCAAAGAAAGTTGTCGCTTGCTTTATCGGAGGAAATAAGAAACGGTCCGCCTGCTTTTTCTATTATACTTTTATCATCCTGAACCCATTCAAGGTTATCATGAATTGTTGCAACCTTGATGTCTTCGGTCATTCCGACTGCTTTTAATTCATCTGCAAACGGAGCGGAATATTCCTGCTCTATATAAATCCTTTTGAGCGGAGCGGCGTCATATCCTCTAAAGTTTATACTGTTTATTCTTAAATTCATGGGTCATCCTTTTTTATTGTGCCCATATATAATGCTTCTGAAAAAAAGATTTTGCTTTTAATAATCAAAATCGGCGGTAACGGGATTTGAACCCGTGTCAACAGAATGAGAATCTGCTATCCTGACCCCTAGACGATACCGCTAAAATGCTGTTGTAAACGAGTTAAGAAAAATCGGAAAGGGAGGGATTCGAACCCTCGGTGGAGTCGCCCCCACACAGACGTTCCAGGTCTGCACCTTAAACCACTCGGACACCTCTCCATTGGTATCAGGCAGTTTGCCTGATATATTTATTTTATTAAAAGCATATATATTATGCAACCAAATTTTTAAAAAATACCAAAAAGCTTACGTCTTTTGCCACCATTTCCCTGAATGCGGGTGTCAAGCTTTGTGCTTGTATCTTCAGTACTCACTGCTTTGGGTTTAGGGGCAGCTGAATGTTTCAGGTATCTTTCAAGAGCTTTTTTGGCGCCAACCTGCGGGTCATCGTGAGCAGCAAGATAACAGGTTGTATCATTGGTAAACGGATCTGTGGCTCTGTAGTTTAAGCATTTGCCACGATTAAATGTTCCGATTAAAATATCGTCATCATTGTTGTCGCTTGCCGTCGTAAGTTCTTGAAACGTATCACAAAAATCCGGGCTTTCATGCATATATTGTTTTACCAAATCTACGGCACTTTCTTGTACATGTAACGCTCTAAAATTTGGTTTTGGTATATTAAAATTGCCTGATATTCTCATAAAAGATTCCTCTTTTTACGTTTGTAATTCTATAAAACTTCTAAAAATTATATTTTGCTTAATAAATCTATCCGAATTTATGCTCTGATATCAATTTTACTACCGCATGCAGGCATTGTAAATCTTTTTTTGCCATCATCATCTGTCTTTTTTGAATCAGGTTCTTCTTCAATGCCTGAAGCTTTTCTTAGCTTTAAAAGAAAGTCCGAATCATTGAATACCGGAACGGTATCAACAGCGGCTTTATCAGGTTCTTTTTCAGGAATATCCTTGCTTTGAGCAGCTTTTTTTGGACCGTGAGGTTTTTTTAAAACGCTGTCACGTGCAATTTCTGCGGCGATTTCGCGGCACATTACTTCTGCTCTGTCCATAGGAACTTCTCTGGTATAGAGAAGAGCACCTTTAAAGTTAGGATATAAAGAGTTTCTTAATATTTTCATTTGTTGTCCTTGCTCTTGTATGCTGTATTTTGGTGTATTTTCTATTATACACAAAACAAAAATATAAAACACAAAGAAAATAAAAATTTACTCAAATTTGTACTAAAAAACAGAGGCTGTGATTTCAAGCCTCTGTTTTATTTTTTAAAATCAATTTATTTTTTTTCGATAACTATTTTGTCTTCATCCATCTTCATTACAAGAGTATCATTTGCCTGATATTTTCCTGTAAGAATTTCTTCTGCCAGAACGTCTTCGATTTTTTTCTGGATAACACGTCTTAAAGGTCTCGCGCCATAGGCTTCATTATACCCTTCTTTTGCAAGATAATCTTTAACATCATTTCCCACTTCGATTTTAAGTTCTCTTTCATCAAGACGTTTAAAGAGGTCTTTGAGCATTAAATCAACAATCTCTCTTATTTCATCCTGACTTAAGTGTGCAAAGACGATAATATCATCAATACGGTTTAAAAATTCGGGCCTGAAGGATTTTTTCATTTCCTCCATAACCGTATCTTTAAGTTTTTCGTATTTATCCTTCTTTGAATCTTGAGAAACCGAGAAACCAAGCTTTTGGGTTGATGTTATCATACTGGCACCAACGTTTGATGTCATTATGATAATTGTATTTTTGAAATTAACCAAACGTCCTTTAGAATCGGTTAAACGTCCGTCATCAAGAATTTGAAGCATTATGTTGAATACATCGGGATGTGCTTTTTCAATTTCGTCAAACAGCACAACAGAGTACGGTTTTTTCCTGATAATTTCGGTCATATGTCCGCCGTCATCGTAGCCCACATACCCCGGAGGAGAGCCGATAAGCTTTGATGTTGTGTGTTTTTCCATAAATTCGGACATATCAATTCTTACAATATTGTCTTCAGATCCAAATACAGCTTCAGCAAGAGCTTTTGCAAGCTCGGTTTTGCCGACCCCTGTTGGACCTGAGAATATAAAGCTTCCTATTGGTCTGTTTGGAGATTTTAGTCCTACCCTTGCACGTCTGATAGCTTTTGAAAGTGCAACAACGGCTTCATTTTGACCGATTACTCTTGCATGAAGTGTTTCTTCAAGTTTGAGAAGTCTTTCTGATTCGCCTTCGGTTATTTTTGTAACAGGGATACCCGTAATTGTTGAAACAACGGCCGCAACTTCATCAACCCCAACGGTCGGTTTATTTGCATCCTGTGTGTTTTTCCAGGCATCTTGATATTCTCGAATCTTGTCTTTAATTTGTGCTTCAAGGTCGCGTAAATCGGAAGCTTTTTCAAACTCCTGATTTCTGATTGCATCTTCTTTTTCTTTAATCGTTGCCTTAAGCTCTTTTTCAAGCTCTTTTCCTTCAGGAGGCAGACTTGAAACGTTCAAGCGAACTTTTGAAGCAGCTTCATCAATTAGGTCGATTGCCTTATCGGGCAGAAATCTTTCTGTGATAAATTTGCTTGAAAGTTCCGTTGCTGCAACAATTGCTTCATCGGATATAAAGAGTTTGTGGTGATCTTCATATTTAGATTTTAAGCCTTTGATAATTTGAATGGTTTCATCAATTGAGGGCTGTTCCACAAGAACCATTTGAAAACGTCTTTCAAGAGCTGAATCCTTTTCGATGTGTTTTCTGTATTCATCAAGCGTAGTTGCACCAATTACCTGAATTTCACCGCGGCTCAAGGCGGGTTTTAGAATATTTGCAGCATCAATTGCGCCTTCTGCTGCACCTGCACCTATAAGTGTGTGCATTTCATCGATTACAAGAATAACATTTCCTGCCTGACGGATTTCATCCATAATCTTTTTAAGGCGTTCTTCAAATTCGCCTCTATATTTTGTCCCTGCAACAAGAAGGCCCATATCAAGCTGGATAATCTTTTTGTTTTCAAGAATATCAGGAACTTCACAATCAATAATTTTCATTGCTAAGCCTTGCGCAATGGCAGTTTTGCCGACACCGGGCTCCCCTATAAGTATAGGGTTATTCTTTGTGCGTCGTGCCAGAATTTGAATTACTCTTTCAATCTCTTTTTCGCGGCCTACAACGGGGTCAAGTCTTTGCTCCTGAGCGGCAAGAGTCAAATCTGTACCGAACTCATCAAGGCTCGGTGTCTTAGCTTTAGACTGCGGAGCGCCTGTTGTTGTTGTCTGTTGGCCGCCCTGGCTCGTTCTTGATTCACCAAGAAGTTTTATAACATTACTTCTGCATTTATTTAAATCCACGCCAAGGTTTTCAAGAACTTTTGCCGCAACTCCTTCGCCTTCGCGGATAAGCCCCAGAAGAAGATGTTCCGTGCCGATATAGTTGTGTCCGAGTTGTCTGGCTTCATCCCATGACAGTTCGAGAACCTTTTTAGCTCTCGGTGTAAAAGGGATTTCGACAGCGACAAACCCTGAGCCTCTGCCTATTATTTTTTCAACCTGTGCGCGAGCGTCTTTAATATTTACGCCCATAGATTTTAAAGTTTTTGCGGCAACGCCGGAGCCTTCGCCTATAAGACCAAGCAATACCTGCTCCGTTCCGACAAAATTATGACCAAGGCGCCTTGCTTCTTCTTGAGCAAGCATTATTACCCTGATTGCCTTTTCGGTAAATCTTTCAAACATTATAAACTTCCTTAAAATCGGATTACTAATTCGTTAATTTAAGTTTATCACCAACAAATTTTTTCTCAAATAAATTTAAGCTAATTCTTTTGGTCAAATATTTGAATCCAAAAACTGCGGGGTTTCCCGCAGTAAAATTACTCAATCATATCAATACGTTTTTTGTGTCTTCCGCCTTCAAAACCTGTTTTAAGCCAGATATCAACAATATCAAGTGCCAGATAATCACCTATAACACGTTCGCCAAGGCAAAGTACGTTTGAATTATTGTGCGCTCTTGAAACACGTGCGGAATATGTATTTTCAATTGATACGGCTCTGATACCTTTTGTTTTGTTTGCAGTAACGCTCATACCGAGCCCTGTTCCGCAAACAAGAATTCCTCTGTCAAATTCGCCTGAAGCAACCGCTTTTGAGACTTCTTTTGCAACTTCCGGGTAATCACTTGCTTCTTTTATAAATATACCGAAATCTTTGTGCTCAATATGGTGAACTTCCATATATTCCTTAATTTTTTCTTTAAGGTGAAAACCGCCATGGTCGCAACCGATTGCTACTTTTAAATTTTCCATTAAAATCTCCTTGTTTTAGCTTATTTGTAAATTATACAAATTTTTTCAAGGAGTGTAAACACTATTAAAATATTTTAAGGCGCATTTGAATAAGCTTATCTCTATTTTTGGATATTAAATAAAAAACCCGATTTCTCGGGTTTTAATGAAGAATAAACTTTTTATTTATTAAGCTGCTACATTGATGTCTTTTCTGTACGGATCTTTATTTACACCATCATCAGCTCTTAATGCTCTTTGATATAATGCTTCCATAGCTTTAATGCTTACCTGTTTTGCGCTGTCAGCATCTGAATTGTTGAATTTGCTTGTTAAGTTTAAAAATTCTGTTCTGAATTCATCAACTGTACTTTCATCATTGTTTTCACCAAGCTTGTGCTCTGCATTGTTGATTGCATCTTCGGTTTTATGTTTGTTTTCCTGGAATTGGATATTTGCACTTTTCCCTGCTGCTTCATCAAGAGACACTGCAGTTCTTAATGTTGTCATCATAGCGCCTGCATTGTTTGTCATCTCATTGAGTTCATCTGTTCCGATTGTATAACCGTTGCTGATTCCGTTAAGCTTTTCGCCGCTTAATTTCAAAAATGAGCTTACTTCAAGGTTTTCAACATCGTTTGCCTGATAATAGCTGTTTAGTGCACTGTATGTTGAAATGAAATTGTCTACGGCTTTGGAATTTTTTTGCATATCCTTTTTGCTTGTAATAATTGCACCTTTGCCGATAACTTTTGTGCTGGTTGCCTTGATTACATCTTGTACGATTGCTGTTTCAATTACTTCATCAAGTTTGTCTGCCGTTAATTCCTGGAAAGTTTCAACATCCAAGCCAAGACCGAAACCAAGGTCTTCATAAGTTACAAGTGCTTCAATCGCATCAAGTCTTTTTGCTGCTTCTTCCGGAGCGAAACCTGATTCTTCATACGCAGGTTGGAAAACTTCGGCGTTAAATTCACCTGTTGTCGGGTCTTGAGCTGCAATGCCGTCGCCAACTGCTTCCATAGTATCAACAGATACTTCACCGTTAGTAAGAATATCACCTAAGACTGCTGTTGCACCGTCAATTTGTTCCTGGCTGGGTTCTTCTGTAGTAGTTTCAGCAGGTGCAGCAGTTTCGGTTGTTGCAGCTTCATTTTGTGCTTGTTTTTCAGCTTCAGCTTTTTCGGCTGCTTCTGCCGCATAAGCTGCTTCAATTGCTTGTTCAAGCTGTTCTTTTGTTATTAAGCCCTGTTGATATTGTTCTTGAATTTCTTTTAAAGCTGCTTCCTGATTTGCTTTTATTTGTTCGTTATCTTCTTTGAATTCTGTTACACGGTCAATTCTTTCGTTGTTTTCATCAATTGTGCCGCCGTTTTCTGTAATTTGTTGTCTTCTTTCGTTATTAGCTTCTTGAAGCTCCTTCTTTTCTGCTTCTAATGCTGCCAGTTCGCTTCTAAGAGCATTAACATCAACTCCGTTACCGAAAATTCCTTTAACACCGTTAATTAAACCGCCTACAAAACCGCTGTTTTCTTTGATAAGATTGTTTAATTCGTTAATTCTGCCGTTAATCTGGCTGATACGACCGTTTGCGGTTCTGATTTGTTCGTTTAACTGTTTGTTTTCAGCTTTAAGAGTTTCATTTGTTTCATTTAAAGAAGTGATTAAATTTTCTTGGTTTTCAATTCTTGCTTCACAGTTTTCAATTGCTGTCTGTGTTGAAGCTTCGCTTTCTTTAAGCTGATCGTTATTGCCTTCAACAGCAGCTTTTTGTGCTGATAACTCAGCTGATGAAGTGCCTGTGCTCGGTGTAAATGTGTCGCCGCCTGTAGTTGCAACTGTATCTGTTGTAGTTGTTGCAGTTTCGCTTCCGCCAAATAAAGGTTCTTCCACAGGTGTTTGCTGGGCAGCAGGTGCGCTTTGTGCACCGCCTGCAGGCACTTGTGTCGTTTGAGGAATTATTTTATTGTTGATTGCATCTGTTGACACTTTTGGTTGCTCCTGTTTTTTTACCTTTCATATATATAAAGTATATAAGAATTATCCAATTTCAATTTTTACAAAATCTGTTACATAACTTTACAAAAATTTGAAAATACTTACAGCTGGCAGGTTTCATAAAAAACAGGTGCTGTTTAAAACACCTGTTTGAAAAATATTTATTTAATATTATATATTTTATTCCTGTGGATTTTTCTTATCAAAGAAATTATTTGCAAGTTCTTCAAATTGAGCCATTAATTCTTCTCTATCGTCACCTTTATTTTCACTGTCATCTTGTTTTGGTTCGTTTTCTGTTGTTTTGTTTGTTGGATTTATATCTTCGCTTTTGCCCTGCTCACTGAATTCCGATATATCCAAACTTTCGGTATCATCTACCAGAGAATTTGTATCAAGCATTGTGCTTTCATCGCTTTTTTGAATGGCGGATGCGCCTTGGGCTTCTTGTATTTCTTTTTGTTTATCATTTTGATTAATTTTCTCAGGAGCATTAATACTTCCTGCTTTTCCTGCTCCCTGATTAAAAGATAAATCAAAAGGGTTAATTCTGTTCATTGTTTGCCACTTTTCCTTATTATTTTTCCACTTTATATATATCGGGTGATTATTCTTTTTTCTTAAGGTTTTAAGACTTGTTGTTTACAAAAATTCACAACAAAAAGCAGGGCTTTTACACCCTGCTTTTTTGATTATTTAATCTTTAATCGTCTTTGCGTTTTTCTACATCATCACTGTCTTTTATAGTGGTGGATGTTTGATCCTGAACTATGTTTTCAACGGGTTTATTGTCGCCTCCGCTGCTGCTGCCGCCTGTTATATTGTTAACCGAACCGCCTGACGGAGCACTTGGAGGTGGCGGGGGCGCAGGAGTAAAGTTTTCTGCTTGAGCGGGGGGTTCTTCATTTGCTGCAGGAGGTGTGGTGACCACTGTATCCGTTTCCGTGCTTGATGTACCGTTGCTTGGTGGTGGTGGAGGAGGACAATCGCTCGGTATGGGTTCCGGCTCGGGCCCTGGAGCAGGAGGTTCGCTGCTCGGTATGGGTTCTGTAGATGGTGTCGGATCTTCAGGTTCTGTCACAGGCGGTCCGGGGTTAAAGCTCGGTGTGCTGCTTGGAGCACTTGAAGGTGTTGTACTTGGTTTTGTACTCGGAGTTGATGAGGGTTTGACACTTGGTGTGGTTGATGGTGTGCCTGACGGTTTTGTACTCGGAGTATTGCTCGGAGTATCGGAAGGTTTAATACTTGGCGTAGTAGAAGGCGTTTCCGATGGTTTGACACTGGGGGTTGTACTTGGGGTCTCAGAAGGCTTAATGCTAGGAGTGGTTGATGGGGTCGGTTTAAACGGATCATCCGGAGTTTTGTCATTACTTGTGCTGTTGTTAGAATTTACGGCTTTTGCCGTACCAAAGCGTACATAAGTTTCCGTAACATTGTATTTTACAGGTGTTCCGTCAGCATTTTTAAAGCGAATATTGCCTTTATCATCATAGAAGTTGATACTTTTTGCAGCATCAAGGTTAACACTGCCATATTTTTCAAGGAAATCTTCAAGTTTTCCTTTGCCGTCACCGTCAACATCACCAAATTGATTAATTAAATCGGCACGAACTTTTGCAGCTGCATCTTCATTTGAAAGACCTTCTTTTTTGGCCGCATCAAGCCCTTCTTGCATTTTTGCGAGCACTGCTTCATCTTTAATTTCATATGCACCGAACATTTGCAAAGTGCCGTTAATTTCCTGCGAAGCAGCAAATATCGCAGGGTTGTCTTTAATACTGTTCATCATATAGGCTGTTGCCATACCTTGTGCGGCCTCATCTTTTATATTTGAAACCACTTCGCCCTTGTCGTTTAAAACATTCAAGGCAACGCCCGTTCTCGGGTCTTGGGAATATTTCAATATGTCTTCAAGATTTGCAACACTACCTGCAGTTTCTTTGCCGTCAAAAGTTGCCGCTAATTCAATTTTACCTGTAGCTTGTCCATCAACGGGCGACAGTGGTGACAACTGATAAACAGCGCTTCCTGTAGTGTACGTGTATTCTTTACCGTCCTTTGCCGCAATACTGTTTACGAGAACATTATCAGGCAAATGTAAACCTTCAATATTGTTTGCTGCCAGAAGGGCTTCAACACGTGAATTATCGTTCGAATATTTTACCGCTTCATCTTTTGGAAGGCCGTTTATAAAGGTTTCAATAGCTTTAGCGTTTTTTGGGTCGTTTGCAATTTGAAACGCTATTGTTTTAAGGGCATTTTCATAGTTTTTATCATTTTTATCAAGACCATATTGCGCTGCAATGGCGTCGCTTACATTGGCATATTGATTTTCGCCTAATTCTTGTCCGTTATTCAGGATGTCAACTTTAGAATTTTGGGTGCTGTATTGTTTTTGTGCAACCTGCATATTTTCAGGAACATTGGCAGCGCCCTTCGGTGTCGGCAGATTGAAATCAGGGGCAATAACCTTAAATGCGGTTTGTTCGCCTTCTTTAAAGAGATTTGTGTTTAAAATTTGATCATAGCTTAAATCCTTAATGTTTTTGCCGCCGTTTAACTCGGATATTCTTGCAGCAAGTTCGGGATTAGATTGCAGGTATTCATCCACAAGATTATGCAAAACGCCTTCGGTATCTTTTAACCCGTTATTTTTAGCTATGTCGTTTAAAGCATAAGCGTTATTAATTAATTCGCTTAATGTTGATCCCTGTTGAGGATTATTGGTTTTATTGACACCGGGAGCAGTGATTGTTTGTGTTGCACCGTTAGGATTTTTCGGGTCTATCTTTGAAGGGGAAATGGAAATGCTGGCATTAGGGTTTCCGCCGGTCAAATATATGTCTTGAATTGCAGTGTAGTCTTCTGCAGTATTGGCTGTTTTGAAGCCTTCTCCAAACTTATCCGCAATTGCATTGATGGCGCTTTTCATACTTGCAATTTGTGCTTTTCCAAGGTCTTTGACACCTTTATTTGATAAAAAAGTTTTCACGTCATCATCGTTAATATCAAAGTCGTCAAAATCAACAAGACCGTCTTTTTCGAACTCCATCATAATATATTCGGCTTCTTTATTGTTTATGCCGTCCGAAAAATCTACTTTGCCCTGAAGTTTGCTTGCTTTAGCCATTTTTTCGAGTTTTGCGGCGTCAAGTTCCTTCGGGTTGATACTTTTTTTGCCGTCAAAATTCCAGTTCCCTGTTATTTTAAAACCGTCACTCATTTCTTGCTCCTTATTCTTTACTGTAAAACCAAAGGAAAATGCGGTTTTTCCACACCAATATTCCTTCATATAATTTCTTTATCGTTTTCAGGTTTTATATTCTTTAGGAATTTTATATATAAATTTACAAATTTTTACAAAAAATCTTAAGGCAGCGGCTTGAAATTTTATTCTTGTTTTATCTTTGATTTTGTTATAAATTTAATTTGATACCATTTTAAATTAGGAGTTATTTTTATGGAAAGAAAACTAGTTGGAACCGGCGAAATGTTTAAAAAAGCGCTTGCCGGCAAGTATGCAATCGGTGCTTACAACGTAAACAATATGGAAATTTTGCAAGGTATTGCAGAAGCTGCCGAAGAAACTCAATCTCCGATTATTCTTCAAGTTTCAGCAGGTGCAAGAAAATATGCCAACCAAACTTATTTAATCAAATTGGTTGAAGCTGCTCTTGCTACAACTACGGTGCCTATCGCACTTCACTTGGACCACGGTGCTGATTTTGATATTTGCAAATCTTGTATCGATGGCGGTTTCTCATCAGTTATGATTGATGGAAGCAGATTCCCGCTTGAAGAAAACATTGCTTTAACAAAAAAAGTTGTTGAATATGCTCACGAACGCGGTGTTTCGGTTGAAGCCGAACTCGGTAAATTAGCTGGTGTTGAAGACGATGTTAAAGTTTCTGCAAAAGATTCAACATACACAGACCCTGAAGAAGCAGCAAGATTTATCAGAGAAACAGGCTGTGATTCATTGGCTGTTGCAATCGGTACAAGCCACGGCGCTTACAAATTCAAAGGCGAAGCTAAACTTGACTTTGAAAGATTGGCTGAAATTAAAAAAGCCGTAAATGAAGTTGCAGGATATGACTTCCCGCTTGTATTGCACGGTTCATCATCAGTTCCAAAAGAATTTGTTGCAAAATGCAATAAATTTGGCGGAAATCTTCCCGATGCTCAAGGTGTTCCTGAAGATATGCTTGCTTATGCTTCTAAAAACGGTGTTGCAAAAATCAATATTGATACAGACTTAAGACTTGCTATGACATCAACAATCAGAGAATTCTTTGTTGAACATCCTGAAAAATTTGACCCAAGAGAATATATGGGCCCCGGCAGAACTGCTGTTAAAGAAATGGTTATCCATAAAATGAGAGATGTTTTAGGTACGGCAGGACACGCACAAGACTAACGGGTTTTAATTAAAACCTTATTAAATGAGCTCTTCTTTTGAGGAGCTCATTTTTAATTGTCAATATGTTTTTAATAAAATAAATAAAATTTTACTTTACTCAATATTTCGAGATTTTAGACATTCCCTTGTGGTATAAATAAATAAGTGAAGGACGGAAATATAGAAAAATCTTAAAGGGGAAGTTCAATGAGTGAATACTTAAGCAAAGAAGAGATTAAACAATGGAGAAGTTCACTGGAAAAGATTACGCTTGAAGAGTATGCAAAGAGGCTCGGAAAAGTATTAAAAGAGGAAAAGCAAACACGAGATATTATTGATATAGTTCTGTCAAACAATAAAAAAGCAGACAACGCACCTGATTTTTCTTCAAAAATTTCTAACGTTAAACCAAAGCTTGCAGTTGTTTCTGCGGCGAAAAAATCTGTCGATATGCAAAATGCGACAATTAAAGAGCAAGGTTTGAATTCAGGTGCAAAAAAGCAATTTACGTTTAAAAAACCTCTTACACAAAGAGAACAGGTTGTTCTTGATTATTTTTTGGCAAATACGGAAAAGATTGTATATGCAAAAGAATTGGCTAAAATTTTAGATTTACCTACTGATTATGTTTATAAATATATTAAAAATTTGAGGGCAAAAATTACCGAAGATGTACTTCAAAATGCTGTTAAGGGCGGGTATAAACTTCTTGTACAATAATCTTTTAAGTTTTTAAATGACAATAAAATATCAAATTTTAAATAAGCTGTCGAATGCTATAAATAAGGATTACTGTCTCCCTCAAGGAGACAGCTTTTATCAGGAGATGCTTAATGAAATAAATGCGGAGTTTTCTTGCGAAGCTTCGGGCGTTTATTTTCTGGATGATATTTCAATTTCAAAAAAAGCATTTCTATCAAAAGATAAAAATGTTGCAGATGTTTTTTCAAAGGAAAAACATTCAGAGCTTTTGAAAATGCTTAATTTAAAAAGCGAAAAAACTTTTGTGTTAAAAAAGCCTTGTGTTAAGCCGTTTTTGGAAGCAAATTTAAAATATGCGGAATATAATTTCTTATTTTCAAAGCTTTCAATTAAAAATTCGATTTTCGGGTTTGTTTTCTTTGTCAAAAAAGAACCTTTCAGCGATGAGGAAATTGCTCTTTTAAACCTTTCTGTCAGCATTTATTCCTATGTTATTAAAGACTTTGAGCTTAATAATGTTTTAAAATCCCAGCTTTCAATTTTACAAGATGCAATTTTGGAAAAAGAAGAAGCTTACAAAATAATTAAAAAACAGAATAATAAGTTGATTGAAGCAGATAATGCAAAAACAAGCTTTCTTGCAAACGTATCCCACGAATTAAGAACACCGCTTAATGCCATAATAGGTTTTTCGGATGTTCTTTTAAATCAAATCTTTGGAAAATTAAACAAAAAACAGGCGGAATATATCGGTGATATAAACCGTTCGTCCATTCACCTGCTTGGCCTGATTAACAGCGTTTTGGATTTTTCTAAAATTGAATCAGGTTCAATGAAATTAAACCTTTCAAAATTTTATCCAAAAGATGCCGTAAATGAGGTTATCAATCTTTTGTCTTCACTTTTGGATGCAAAAGAAATCAGGATTATATATAACGACAGCTATAAGGAAGAATTAAATGCAGATTATCAGAAATTTCAGCAAATTCTTTTTAATTTAATAGGTAACGCAATAAAATTTTCAAAACAAAAGGGTGAAATTATTGTTAGAACAAAAAAAGACAGGGAATATTTTGTATTAGAGGTTGAAGATTTCGGTATCGGAATAGAAAAAAAGTATCATAACTTCATATTTAAAAAGTTCACACAAATTGATAATATATATACAAAAACCTCTGCCTCAACAGGTTTAGGGCTTGCAATCACAAAAGAATATGTTAGTTTGCACAACGGAAAAATCCATGTTGTATCAAAATTAGGCAGCGGGTCTACTTTTGTGGTAAAATTGAGCGACAACCGATAATTTAAGGGATAGAATAAATATGCACAACAAAAATATCTACGGTATTATTGACTCACTTAAAGTAAGTGACGGCTGGAAAAATGTTTTCAAAAAAATTCAGGTTGCCTATTATCACAATTTTTATCAGGGCAAGTCAAATAATGTGCATACCTGGCGATATGGCCAAAATGTAATGGGTTTAAAGCCCGAAGACAGGTTTAAATTTTTTACGGCATTTAATTTCTTTGCTCTTATTTTCGGACCCCTGTATTATCTTGCAAAATTTATGTTTATCAAGGGGCTAATTCTTCTTCTGCTCGAAATCGGTCTTATATATTACTATGATTTTCCGATTGCGTACTTATTAATATTGATTCATATATATACAGCCATATTTGCAAATTTTGATTATTTTACAAAAATGGTTTTGAATAATAAATTTATAAAAGAAAACCCCGATTACCTTTCTGATATTGTTGATGATAATTTTGTTCATAAAACTATGAAAACAGAAAGTCATAGAAATGCATTTACGGCTTTTGTTATAATATTTATTCTTATTGTCGGAACTTTTGTATATCTTGAATTTGCAAAAGATGCAAAATACAAAGAACTCATAAATAACAGGCAAAAAATATGTAAAACAGGTGCCGAATGCGATAAAATAATTAAGGATTCAACCATAAATATCCGCGCTAAAAAAGAGCCTTTATATTTTGAATATTTTAATATGGGTGCAGCATATTATGAACTCAGAAACAGTCAGGCAGCCCTTCAAGCTTTAAATCAGGCAACAACTTTAAAGCCAGATTATTTTGAACCTTATGCACTTAAAGGCATTATCTATACGGAATTAAAACAATTCAATCTCGCCAGATTAAATTATGAAAAAGCTTTAAAAATTTATCCTAAGGGCAAATTTTTATACTACCTTCTTGGAAGTTCTTATTATAAAGAAGGTAAATATATGGATGCCAAAGAAAACTTCGAAAAGGCCGTAAGAGCTTATCCAAACAGGTCTTCATACTGGGAGGCATTAGCTTATACCAAAATCTATCTGAGAGATAAAGAAGGGGCAAAAAATGACTTGCTTAAGGCAGTTAAAGCACTTAAGAGAGAAGATGCAATTAAAAATGCCGCCAAAATAGAAGCCCTTGAAGGATATATGATGAATTTGAAATAGTATTCCATATAATCAATAAAGTTAAAAACTCAAGTGTTTTTTCGCTTGAGTTTTTATTTATCCAATACTTTACGGGTATTGAAATTTGTACAAACACCGCAATTTGAACATTTTACATCACATGGAACGGTAGTTTGAGCTTTTTTAGCGCGCTCATATTCGTTTTCAAGCCACTCTTTATTTATTCCTGTATCAATCATATCCCAGGGCAATGTTTCATCATAAGAAAAGGTTCTTGCAGTTTCTTTGTTAATATCGATACCGCACTCTTTTGCTGTATTGTAAAAATTATCATAAGTGACATTTTCTTCCCAGGATTCAAGGTAAGAGCCGTTTTTATACATTTTATATATAAAATCACCCACTTGTTCGTCACCTCTTGTTAAAAAGGCTTCAAACTGCGAAATAATCGGATTATGAAAATTGAATTTTACATTCTTTAAATGAGCACCTTTGTTTCTTATATGTGCAATTTTTTCTTTAATCTCAGAAGGCAAATTTTGTGCACAAATTCCAAACGGAGTGAAGGGCTTTGGTACAAACGTTGAAATAGAACAGGTGATTTTTGGAAGTTTAAAACCTCTTTCTTTGCAGGTACGGTTAATTTTATCCAGAAGTTCAACAAGTGCATCGAGGTCTGAATATTCTTCAAATGGAAGTCCGATAATAAAATAGAATTTTATTCTGTCCCAACCGTTTTCAATGCTTGCAAGAGTAGCAGATATTATCTGTTCTTCGCTAAGGTTTTTATTGATAATATCTCTCATTCTCTGGCTCCCTGCTTCGGGTGCGATTGTAACGGAACCTTTTCTTGCTCCGTGGATTAATTGTCCGAGCTTTACGGAAAATTTGTCTGCTCTTTGACTTGGTAGAGATACACTGACATCAGTATCCTTAAAATGTATATTTAATTCTTCAATGATTTCTTCAATTTTTCCATGGTCGTTTGATGAAAGTGAAAGCAGCGAATATTCATCGTATCCTGTATTTTTTACATAATCTTTTACAAGAGCAACAATATCCTCTTTTTTCCTTTCTCTAACAGGTAAATTAGTATGTGCACTTTGGCAAAAACGGCACAGTCTGCCGCAACCGCGCCTTATTTCAACCGTTGCCCTGTCGTGTACGCTTTGAGAATGCGGAATTGGTGATTTTACGGGATGAGCTTCATATTTAAGATTAAATATTCGTTTTTTAACAGATTTTTCTCGTTTTGAAGAATAAACAGGCGAATAAACCCCTTCAATTTCGCTCAATTTTTCTAAAATTTCTTCTCTGTCTTTATCCTTAATTTTGTTATAAAGTTCGCCAATTTCTATTACAATCTCTTCCCCGTCACCTATTAAAAAAAGGTCAACAAATTTACTCAAGGGAATTGGATTGTATGCACAAGGACCGCCCGCAAAGATTATCGGATTATCTTTTGTTCTATCCTTAGATAATACGGGAATTTTTCCCATATCAAGCATTTTTAAAATTGTTGTGTAAGACATTTCGTATTGAAGCGCAAAACCTATAAAATCAAAAGAGTTTAACGGTTTTTTTAAATCAAGAGAATATAAAGGCTTGTTATATTTTTCAAGAAGTTCGCAAAAGTCTTTTTCCGGAGCATAAATTCTGTCTGCGAGCATTTTTTCATGGTTATTTATAATATGATACAGAATTTTATGCCCGAAATTACTGATTCCAATTTCGTATTTATCGGGAAATGCCATTAAAACTTTAACATCAGCCTTATTGAAGTCTTTTTTTATTGCAAGAAACTCACCTCCAATATATCTTGAAGGTCTTTCGCAATTGTATAAAACAGGTGAATATTCTTCCAGAAAGTTGATTAAATCACTCATGCCAAACTGTCCTGTATATGTTTTTCAACTTGGATTATTTTACCTTCAATGGTACCCTTGATATATTCTTCCATAAATTCTTTGAATTTGTTTCCCGGGATAAAATATTCATAGAGAAATATTTCGTTTTTAATCTCTCTCATTATGGAAACACTGTATTTAAGTTCGTCTGCAAAGTCATCCAGACTCTTTTTATTAAAGCTTATTCCGTTGACATCTTTTTTTAATTTAACATATTCAAAACCAAGATAATTCTTGATTTTGGCAAGTTTATTTTTGTTGCTGAAAAATCCGCTTTTGACTTTTCTTGGCGTAAATTGCTTTATTTTATCGTCATCTTTCATATATTAATTAAACAATAAAACTTTAAAATGCTCAAATATTGTAATTAAACTTATCAAATGCGGCATTTAAAACAAAATGACCGCCAAAACTCTGACGGTCATTTTATATCATTTAAAGATTATTTCTATGCCACTTTTGGTACTTCAGCACCGATTTTTGTTAAAGTTTCCGTAACGGCTTGTTGAATTAATGGTTCAGGGTCATTTGTTAATGACGGGGTAAGTATTGCTGACACCGTTGCAGCATCTTCAGGTTTTGCAACAAAGGAAATTGCCTGAACGCCTGCAAGTCTTACTTCGGGGTTCGGGTTTGTTTGAATTGCATTTTGAATTTCATTGAAACCAATTAAGTCTTGCATTTGAATGGGCTTAATGTTTGTGTTGCCCTGAGAAGCCATATATGCTTCTAATTCATCTCTTTGGTTCTTTTGAAGCATAGCCAGTGTAAACATTGAAATTATTTTATTTTTTGCTGCAGCTGTTTGCGGTGCAAGCTGTTGAGCAAGCTGTGTTTCTTCAGGAGTTAACTGTTCGCCTCTTGCAGCTTTTTCCAAAACTGCCGTTTGTTCGGGAGACGGACCCTGCAGTTGTGAGATATCCTGACTTACAATGTTTGCCAAATTTGTCATAATTTGTTCATTTAAAACCTGTTGTGCTTGAGCGGGTTCGCCCTGGCTAAAGTTTGCAATTTCGGTTATTGTTTTTTCCTGAACTGAGGGGTCTGCACTTTGAAGACCTGCTACAAGAGCATTTACATCTATTGCTTGAGCAGGCTGAGCAGGCTGCTGAACATTAACAGGAGGTGCTTCCTGTACCTGAGGTTGTGTTACAACTTGCGGCTGAGGTTGCGGAGCAATTGCCGGAGCAGGCATTTCCTGTACCTGAGGTTGTGTTACAACTTGCGGAGGTATGGTGTAAATCTGCGGTTGTTCAGTGTAAATCGGAGCCTGCGGCTGTTGCATTACAACAGGTTGAGCAGGTGCCTGCATTGGTTGTGGCATAGCTTGTGCTTGTGGATACGCAGGGTACTGAGGCAGCATCATTTGAGGCATTGGATACTGTGGAGCAGACATCGGAGCATACATTGAGGTCTGCGGGTAATTATAAATCGGGTTTGTATAATTAGGCTGCATTGCAGGCTGTGGTGATGCATACGCTTTTGGTTCAAAAATTTGAATATTTACAGCACTTGCACTCGGTGTTCCCTGTGTGTATGCTTGAGCGTATTGTGGTCCTATCATCTTTATCTCCTTTGAAATAATAATATTTGTTGCTATGCTTGTATTTCTTTAAGTGTCCTAAATAATATTAATTGCTTGTTACCGAATTATTTTTTTAACATTTTTTCTTTTTTTAAGTTATTATTGCATTTGAGGGGTTTACATTTCTTAACAAAAGCTATTTATCGAGGTAATCGGTTTTCTCGAAAATGTTGGTTGCATTAACGATTGTATCAAATAATATTGATATTCCCATGCCTGCAAGAGCAATCACCTGTACAGGCTTAGATTTTGCAAACATGCCAAGTGCCCCGAAGCCAACCGTAAAAATATTGTTCTTAAGGCATTTTCCCGCACCTGAAAGATATCCGCCAACAGCACCTCCGACTTCCAAAAATCTGTCCGTTATATCAAGATTTTGGAAGAATTTTTTAATTGCTCCATGCTTTGCGCTGTCTTCGTTTAATTTCATGCCACCGATTTGATCGCTGACAAATTTATCTACAGAGGCTTGCGCCATAGATTTTTTAGAATTTCTTTTTGCAATGTCATGAGCTTCAAGTGCAATTGATGCTACACCAAGGGTTGATGCTATTTTGGTTCCTACGCTAAACATTGTCATCAGGCAACACCCCCTTGAGAATTATTGGCGCTGTTATCGGGCACTGTTACCCTCTGACCTGATAATTTCAAAAGTATTTGAGATGCAAGAATGGAATCTTCACCATATTCAAGATCAGGTCTGTTTTGAAGCTGTTTTAATATTTCAACGGTTTCCTGATTTCCTGTTGCATATCCCACATCAAGAGTTGTAAGACCTACATACCTTACGGAAGCCTTCGGGTCTTGAATAACTTTATTTAACAGAGCCGTCAAAGCAGGATCCGCTTTTCTTGTATCATCTTCCTTAAATCTTTCAAGAAGTTCTTTTGCAGCGGTTAATCTGATTTTAGGGTCCTGATTGTTCAGATAATTTTCAAGCGACATTATATAATTATCAGTCAGGATTACCTTTTCTTTCTTTTTATCTTCCTTTTTCTTGTCGTCTGTTTTATTGTTGTTATTATTTACGTTCGTTGTGTTGTTTGTTTGGTTAATCGGTGCATTGTAATTCATTGGATACGGATTTTGCATCCCTGAATTCGATTCATAAAGGCTTGCTGAAGGATACATAGGTACTGCAGGCTGCATTGCGGGGTAAGCTTGATATTGCGGCTGACATGCAGGCATTTGCGGTGCCGCATTTGCAGTCGGGTTGAATATTTGAATATTAACCGCACCCACCGAAGCTGAAGGATTTTGCGCACACTGAGGAGATTGCATGGCAGGATACGAAGCCGTTTGCTGATAATATACGGGCTGCGGCTGATATTGTTGGTATTGCTGATATTGTGGGTTAAATCCTGCACTCATATATCGTAAAAATCCTTGTTCTATATAATAATAAAAGCCATGACGCATAAATAAGTGCTATTTTTGGAAACATTATTAAGAAATATTAATTTTACTTTACTTTAATTAATGCAAAATGTTTATGCTAGAATGATTTTAAGATTATTTCTCATACAAAGGAGCATTCAATGGAATTTGAAGAATTAAAAGAAAAGTATGAAATGGTTATAGGACTTGAAGTTCATGCCCAATTAAAAACCAAAACCAAAATTTTTGCGCCTGATGGGGCTGAATTCGGTCATGAACCAAACAGTCAAACATCCCCCATTACTCTTGGTATGCCAGGAGTTTTACCTGTTTTAAATAAAGCGGTTGTTGATATGGCAATCCTGACAGGTCTTGCTTTAAATTGTGAAATTCCATCCAGATGTAAATTTGACAGAAAACAATATTTTTATCCCGATTTACCGAAAGGTTATCAAATTTCGCAATACGATGAACCGATTTGCGGCAAAGGAAGTATAAAAATCTCAAATAAAACAATCGGAATTACAAGAGCCCATCTGGAAGAAGATGCAGGAAAGCTTGTTCACGCAGGTGCTGCAGGAATTTACGGTTCTTCATATTCCCTTGTTGATTTAAACAGAGCCGGAACCCCGCTTCTTGAAATCGTATCAGAGCCTGATATGAGAACTTCCGAAGAAGCAAGAGAATATATGGAAGAATTGAGAAATATTTTAAGATATATAGGTGTATGTGACGGTAACCTCGAAGAAGGCTCAATGCGCTGTGATGCAAACATATCTATTCGTCCTAAAGGCCAAAAAGAATTCGGCACAAGGGCTGAAATTAAAAACGTTAACAGCTTCAGAGCGCTTCAAAGAGCAATCGAATATGAATTTGAAAGGCAAATTGAACTTGTTGAGCGCGGTGAGGAAGTTGTTCAAGAAACAAGACTCTGGGATGATAACAAAGGCATAACTTCTTCCATGAGAGGAAAAGAAGACGCACATGATTACAGATATTTTCCTGAGCCTGATTTAATGCCCTTGGAAATAAGCAGAGAATGGGTGGAAAAAGTACGTAAAACCATGCCCGAGCTTCCTGCCGAGAAACTCCAAAAATATATAGGTCTGGGGCTTTCCGAATATGATGCAAACGTTCTTGTAAATCAGCTTGAAATGACACTTTTCTTTGATAAAGCAATTACACAAAATATCAATCCGAAAACTGCTTCAAACTTTATTATGGGCGAAATTGCCGCATTTTTAAAAGAAGAAAAAATCTTAATAGAAGATTCAAAACTTACGGTTGAAAATTTCGTTAAGCTTATGAACTTACTTGAAAAAGGTACTATTTCAAACAATATTGCCAAATCTCTTGTGGTTGATATACTAAAAACAGGCGAAGATGCTGAAAAACTGGTTGAAAAACGTGGTTTAAGCGTAATCTCAAATGAGGATGAAATTTTACCGATTGTTCAAAAAGTTGTTGCGAATAATCCGGAGCAGGTGGCTGCATATAAAGGCGGAAGAGATAAGCTCTTCGGTTTCTTTGTAGGGCAAATAATGAAAGAAACCAAGGGCAGAGCTAACCCGCAGCTTTTGAACGAACTTTTGAAGAAAGAACTGGAAAAATAATTGTTTTTCTGGTACGCTTAATTTATAGTTTTTTTACGTTAATATGTAAAATGCACAATGAAAATTCAATATGCTGGTGTGGTCGAGTATTGCGTAAGCAATGCGCTTACGATATGGCAACCAATTTCGCCGGCATATAACATATTTGATTCAATATGCCGATGTGGCGAAATTGGTAGACGCATCAGACTCAAAATCTGACGTAGCTCACCCTACGTGCCGGTTCGAGTCCGGCCATCGGCATATTTTTATTTTTTCATGTGCCAGATTATCTCTTGTTAAATACAATGCTTGACTGCCTTTTGCCTCACAGGATGCAACACTATTACTTATCATTTTTTACAAGGCAAAGCGAAACAAATAGCCCTATTCCCATAAGAGCAGGGTAATACAGCCCCTTCATTATTGAAAAAGAGCTTATTGAGACAGAAGATGCAAGGCTTGTTGCAATTAATATTTGTGCACCGTAAGGTATCATTCCTTGTACACAGCAGGATGTCGTATCCAAAAGACTTGCAGTTCTTTTTGAATCAACACCGTATTTATTCGAAAGCTCTTTTGCTATCGGTCCTGCGGTAATGATTGCTACAGTATTATTTGCAGTAAAGAGATTTATAATGCCAACTAAAAAAGTAATTCCAAATTCGCATGATTTTTTATTTTTAATCAGGTGCTGAGTTTGTTTGATTATATAATTTATTCCGCCGTTATAGCGGACTATACAAAGGAGCCCTCCTGCAAGCATGGCAACAATTAAGGTGTTTGCCATGCTAACGGTTCCGTTTCCTATTTGACTGAATGCACCCCAAATATCAAACATGCCATAGTGAATTCCGATAATTGTGTTTAATATTATTCCGATAAGAAGCAAAAACATAACATTTATACCTGAAACACCAAGGATAAAAAGCAAAACGTAAGGCACAATTTTAATATAAGATTCAATACCAACGGGCATATTTAAACCGTTTGCCTGAATACTTGTAAAAGCAGGTAGCATATATAAAAGCACACATAAAAATGCAGGCAAAATAACTATTTTTAAATTGCATAACATTTTATCCCGCATTTCGACATTTTGTGTTCTTGTTGATGCAATTGTGGTATCCGAAATCAAAGAAAGATTATCGCCAAACATGGCACCGCCTATGGTTGCACCTATAACAATTACGGGATTAAACCCTAAGCTTTGTGATAAAGCAACCGCAATAGGAATAACGGCCGCAATCGTTCCGCAGGAAGTACCTACGGCAAGAGATATTAATGCGGATACAACAAAAAGCCCCGATACCATAAACTCGGCAGGGATAAAATATCTTGCAATTTCAACTGCAGCATCTACTCCGCCAACTGCCTGTGCGGTTGCCGTAAAAGCCCCTGCAAGAATGAATACAAGGCACATAATCATTATGTCTTTATTGCCCATTCCAAGAGCAAAAATTTCAATCTTTTTATTCAATTTTTCTTTGTGGTTTAAAATAAGTGCCGTAGCAGATGAAATTATAAAAGCAACCGTCATTGGGACTTTTGAAAAATCTTGTGTAGCAATTGAAAATCCGAAATAGAAAATAACAAATACAATAAAAGGTATCAAAGCCTTAAAGCTGGATTCTCTCCAGGGTGCAGTTTCACTATTGGCTGTGTGCATAAAATTTCCTTAATTTTTTAACAGAAATAATTATACCCTAAATATATTGATAAATTGGTGAATTCTCGAATTTACGGACTACTCTAAAATCTTATTATGATGAATGCAACAGATAAATTACTTACGGCACTTGGTTTTGATACCGAACTTTCCAAAGATATGTGGACAAAAGAGCACACATACCATGGAATTGGAAATCACTGTTTTAAAAAATGGGTAGCCAATATTTTGCCGTCAGAACTTTTAAAAAGAAGTATAAAAGACGCCGTAAATTCCATCGTAACCCTTTGCGAATGTCACACATTTTACAATAAATTCCCCGACCCTGTACATTCCCCCGATTATGGAGATACCTGGGGCAGAAGTGCAAATTATATCGAAATAAACAACAGAGCGATTGCAGAGATGTACGGAGACCAATGTAAAAACGGAATACTCTCATCAATTAAGCTTTTGCCTGCAATTCCGCCTTCAGCAAAAAGCTGGGCAAACTGTGTAATTTTATCCCAGATTTTCCCGAATATTTTTGGGGACGGATATAACAAAGGACCGTTTGAAGAAAATTCAATTTACGGTATAAAGCTAGGTGGAAAATATAGTAAAAACATTATCTGCAAGGATATCGAAGATAAAATTTCTCCCGAAGAGCAATTTAAAGCCTTTAACGATCTTGCACATTTTAGAGGAATAAAAACAGGATTTAGAGTTGCAATTTCAGAAGGACAAATGAAAGTTGCAACAGGTGAAGACACGGATATTCCATTTAACTGGGATAATTACGAACATCAGGAACTATTTATAAATGAATGCGTAAAGCTGATGAAACTTGGTTTTGAAGCAATGTTTATAGATTCCGCGAAGCATATCGGAGGTTTTGAATGTGAACACTATACAGGTGTCGGCAGACTTCCGAATTACGAACAAATGCAATATATTTTAAATGAAATAAGAGTGCGTTCGGGTTCTTTTACGTTAAGCTTCGTCGGCGAAAAAAGCACGGGCGATTTTGAAAGATATAAAAATCTTGGTCTGACATCAGGCACCGCCTTTGTGGACCCCAATGATTTTAATTCCGTTAAACATTGGTCTGAACAGTTAAAATATAATCGCGAATATGCTCCGGGCGTTGAAGTTTCAAACGATAACGATCCGGGCGGTGCTACCTACGAAGAAAGACTCAACAGAATTCGAACATCGCTTTTTGCAAATGAATTTCCTTCGGATAAGTTACCAAGTTTTATGCAAATGCATGATATCTTTCCCCTGCGCTATGACACCAATACACATCATTTGATGATGACAAATCCATCATATTCAACAGACGGGACGCCAAACAGTCATTTTGAAAATCTTTTTACAAAGGATGACGGAAGACAATACAACCATGCCGTGGGAGAAATTTTTGCCCATGCGCTTTGCCACTAGTTATATGCATTTAAAATTTAACTATAGTGCGTCTTCGTTATCAGGATTTTCTTCAAGCAGCCTTATTGTGCTTAATTTATCAAGTACGAGAAAATTGAACAGCTTAGCGTCCATATCATCATGTCTTGTAAGTTTTTCGGATGCAAAATCAGGTTTTGTAAAATTATAATCGGGCAAATATCCTATACTTGAATATTTATCCGTAATCCCGGGGGTTACCAAATATTTTTTAATATATCCTTCAACAAGATCAGTTCCGTTTTTTATTTCTCTAAGATCCCTGTTAAGGCTTCTGAATTTAACATTTTCTTGCGTCAATCCGTATCTTGTTCTCATCATTTCTTCAAAGTTTTCAAAACGGCCGTCTCCATTTGTATAATCATAGAAGAGATAAGTTTTTGATGAATTTTTTACATTATTTGCATCTAATCCTTGCGATTTTAAGAAATCTCCATAAAGTCTATAATCTTGTTCTTTTAAGACTTTGCCCCATTTTTTTCTTTTTGAAACAGGAAGATACTTGGTTTCAACACCCAGAAATTCAAACGCCTTACCAATAAGCGAAGGTTTGGTGCCTACAGAAACAAAAACGTAGTTATCTTTACCGTATGTCCTATCAAGAATTTTTTTAAATTTAACGGCAATATGCGTGCTTCTGTTGGCAATATCAAATGTAACAGAATCGGCTAAAGCTTTAACCTGTGATTTAATGATTTCGTTTGAAAACTCATCATAATCGCTCACGGTAAACTTTGTTTTTTGAGCTTGAAAACTTTCTAAAGAACCAGGAACCGGAAGGGTTTTGACTTGATTGCCTTTTATTTCATCAGGTTTCTTAGAGGGCTCAAAAGTGTCAGATATACTGCTTCCTCTAAAGTTTAAATTATTGTTTAATTTTATTGGATTTAACCCAAAATTGAAATTATATCTTGAAGAAACCTGTGCAATAGGATTAAAATTTATTCTCATATTTATTGTCTTCCCGTGTTGTAATAAAAAACTTTTAATAATAACTATTCAAAACACGTACAAAATTTTTTTTGCTATAAGTCATTTTTTGAACAGGACTACAAAGAAGAAGAGTTTAGCGGATTATTTTGTAAGATTCCCAAGGAATTCAAGTTATCCATGACAAGAAAATTAAAAATTTTGGGATCCTGTTCATCATACTTAGCAAGAGCATCGGGCTCATAGTTTGCGATATCCACTCTTGTATAAGGCAGACCTCTAATTATAGAATATTTTTCTGCAACTCCATGGTTAAAATAAGTTTCAACATATTCTTGAGCAGCATCAATATCATCAATAATGATTTTTCCCTCAAAAAGTCTCAGTATATCTTCATCAAGGCTTCTAAATTCTATTTTATCATCAGGCAAAGCAAATTTTTCCTTCATAATGCGTTCAAACCTTTTTAAGGTATCTCCGCTGAATGTGTAATCGTAAAAAATGTACTTTTTACTCTCCGAACCGAGCTTCTCAGCCGTAATTCCCTGTCTTCGCATAAAATCACCATATTTATCAAACTTGTATTCTAAAAACGTACTGTCAATATCACTAAATTGATTATCTTTCCTTCCAAGCTTGCTCATTGGCAAATATTTGGTTTCAACCCCCATATATTCAAGCACCTTAGCAATCAAAGAGGGTGATTTTCCGATTGAAACAAAAACATATTCGTTGTTTCCGTATTTTTCATCCAAAAACTGTTTAATACCGCGTGCAAAATTTACATTTGTACAAACAGGAAGAAGGCATTTAAGACCTATTTCTTGTTTTATTACAAACCTGTCTTCTTCACTTAAACTTAAGAAATCATCTACGCTAAATTTACTGTTTCTTTCAAGAAATTTTGTATAAGCAGGGTGTTGTTTTTGAGTTTTTCCGCTAAAAATTCTGGACAAAATACTTTGCTTTGCTACGGATACTCCATGCTTTCTTTTTTCAAAAACATCAGGACTGTTTGCAGCTTGAATATTAGCAATACCTCTAAAGCATACTCTGTTTTTTCTGTCGGATTGTAAAATGTTATACGGGTTATTAAATGCTTGTATCTTCATGGTTTAAATACAAATAACGGTGAGTATTACCAAAAAAACATGTGCAAGAATTTTTTTGCTTTTTCAGCTTGACATAGTAAAATAGGCATAAGATGAATAATTATTACTCTGGAGAGGGAGAACAAATATGAGTACAATACAAATTTCTCACGAAGTTGAGCAAATGTGCCCTATAGCTAGGGGTGTAAAAGGTGAACCTGCTCCAATTCCTCAAGAAGGCGATTGGACAAAGGCAAAGAAAATCGAAGATATTTCAGGCCTGACTCACGGTTGTGGCTGCTGTGCACCGCAACAAGGTACATGTAAGCTTACATTAAATGTTAAAAACGGTATTATTCAAGAAGCTCTTGTGGAAACACTTGGCTGCTCAGGTATGACACACTCTGCTGCTATGGCAGGCGAAATTCTTCCCGGCAAAACAATTCTTGAAGCATTAAATACTGACCTTGTATGTGACGCGATAAACGTTGCTATGAGAGAATTATTCCTTCAAATCGTTTACGGCAGAACACAAACTGCTTTTTCCGAAAACGGTTTGCCTGTTGGTGCAGGTCTTGAAGACCTTGGTAAAGGCTTAAGATCTCAGGTTGGTACAATTTTTTCAACAAAACAAAAAGGACCAAGATATTTAGAAGTTGCTGAAGGATACATTTTAGAACTTGGATTGGATTCTAATAATGAAATCATAGGATATAAGTTTGTACACCTTGGCAAAATGATGGAACAAATCAAAAAAGGCGTTGATCCGAAAGAAGCTTTCGAGAAAAACATCGGAACATACGGCAGATTTGACGACGCAGTAAAAAAAGTAGACCCGCGCAAAGAATAATTTGCCAAGAAATAAATAAATCCAAACAATTACATTGACTAAAAAATAAGGAAAAATAATATGATAAAATTCGAAGGACAAGACAGACGTCAGGCAAAGCTTGATAAAGTTTTAGCCGAATATGGTTTTAAATCCCTTGAAGAAGTACAGGAATTATGCCTTTCTAAAGGGATTAATGTGGAAGAAATCGTAAAAGGAATTCAGCCGATTGCTTTTGAAAATGCTGTTTGGGCGTATACTTTAGGCTGTGCCATTGCAATCAAAAAAGGCTGCACATCCGCTGCTGATGCTGCTGAAGCTATCGGACTCGGTTTGCAGGCATTTGCGGTTCCAGGTTCTGTTGGCGATACAAGAAAAGTAGGTATCGGTCATGGTAACTTGGGTGCAATGCTCTTAAGAGAAGAAACAAAATGCTTCTGCTTCTTAGCTGGTCATGAATCTTTTGCTGCTGCTGAAGGTGCAATCGGCATTGCAAGAAACGCAAACAAAGTTAGAAAAGAACCGTTAAGAGTAATTTTGAACGGTCTTGGAAAAGATGCCGCATATATTATTTCAAGAATTAACGGTTTTACTCACGTTGAAACTCAATATGATTACAAATCAGGTAAATTAAACGTTGTAAAAGAAACTCCTTTTTCAAACGGTGAAAAAGCTAAGGTTAAAGTTTACGGCGCTGATGATGTTTCAGAAGGCGTTGCTATTATGATTTCAGAAGGCGTTGATGTTTCAATCACCGGTAACTCAACAAACCCGACAAGATTCCAGCACCCTGTTGCAGGTACTTATAAAAAATGGTGCTATGAAAATGGTAGAAAATACTTCTCAGTAGCATCAGGCGGCGGTACAGGAAGAACGCTTCACCCTGACAATATGGCTGCAGGCCCTGCTTCCTACGGTATGACCGATACAATGGGAAGAATGCACGGTGATGCTCAATTTGCAGGCTCTTCTTCAGTTCCTGCTCACGTTGAAATGATGGGCGTAATCGGCATGGGTAATAACCCGATGGTTGGCGCAACCGTTGCAGTTGCTGTTGCAGTTGAAAACGCTTCAAAATAAGGGTTATATCAATTTAATTAAAATTCCCGCTTAAAATGAATTTAAGCGGGAATTTTTATACCTTTATTTAAATATATTTAAAACAGTCAGGCAGAAAATTTTAATCCTACTTCTTCTCGTTTATAATAAGCATACGCTTTAATTTTGTAATTCTATCATAAGATTGTTGAATTCTAATGGGCTCAATCAAGCCTTCAAGAATTGCATTTTTAATTATTTTACTTATATCATCGGCTAAATTCGGATTATTTGGTTTTCTGTTTGAAAAAAGCAAAATATCGTTACCTGCATTTATCGCTTGAATTACGGTCTCTTCAAGGTCGAATTTATGCTTAATTGCTCCCATATCAAGATCATCAGTTATAACAACGCCCTTAAAACCCATTTCCCGTCTTAAAAGCGAACCTACCGTGTCATATGAAAGGGTTGCAGGGTAAAGCGTATCAAGATTTTCATTGAAAATATGTGATACCATAACCATTTGCAAATCATTTTTAAACATTAAATCTTCATACGGATACAGCTCGATATCTTTGTGCGTTTTGGTTGAATCAACAAAACCGAGATGTGTATCCCCTGAAACACTCCCATGTCCTGGAAAATGTTTGAGCGCAGTAATTATGTTTTTGTCATAATGGGCTTTTATAAATTCATTGGCATAGGCGGAAACTTTTGCAGAATCACCTGAATAAGCTCTTTGCTTTTTATGAAGAATGGAATTTTCATTTAAATCCAAATCAACACAAGGTGCGAAGTTTAAATTAAAAAGCATGGAATTAAGCATTTCAGCCATATTTGAGTAAGTTTCGTTCGCTTTTTTTAAATCATCAGCAGCAGCAATTTCTGAAGCAGACGGAAAATTTTTAAAACCGTTTTTATTGTTCATTCTTTGAATTTGTCCGCCTTCCATATCTATTGCTATAAAAGGCCTGTTTTGCATTGTGCTTTTATACACGGTTTCTGTCATTTTATAGAGATTTTCAGGATTTTTTATATTGTCCTCAAAAAATATTACACCCGAAACTTTGCCACTGTTTAAATCCTTAACAATATTTTTAAATCCGCGCGAATTTACACTGTTTCCGTTAAATCCTAATATTATCATCTGGCCTATCATTTCATCGAGCGAAACTTCGGCACCAAAGACAGTGCAGGGGGGAAAAAATATAGCACACAAAAGTAAAATTAATATTTTTTTCATAATAATCCTAAACCAAACTATATTATTAAGTATATCATAAAATGGATATATACTCAAAAACGCCCGCTGTTCGGGCGTCTTCGAGTATATTCAGTTTCTTGCATTAAACTTCTTCAGTTTTCTTGGGAAGAACATCAAGCTCTTCACCTGTTCCTTCTGCTTCTGTGGGATCAGCAGCTTCATCGGCAGGTTTTTCAACATCGGCAGCGTCACCTGCTTCATCTGTATCGTCAACCTTTGCCTCATCTTCGTCTTTAGCAGCTTCTTCAGCTTCGATTTCCTTATCAACCTTGGCTGCTTCAACTTCTGCCACGCTTGCGGCATTTTTGTCGATAATACCTAAAAGCTCTTCATCTAAATTGTATAGCGCCCATTGGTCTTCTAAGCTTGTTCTCAAGCTTGCTGCTTTTTCTTCGTAAGCTTCAATAAAGAGGTTGTGTACTGCTAACGGATCTTCTTCTCCATCTGCTTTATCAGCGTCTGCAACTGCATCAGGAGCTTTATCAACTGCGCCGACTTCATCATTGTCAGAGAATTCATACTTGTCATTTAAGTAGTTAATGTCATCTAATGTTTGATATCCTTCGATTGCTTCATCGCTGTCGCCAAGAGTCAAGTTAAAGTTACCGAGCATTTTGTTGTCATAATTTTCATTATCAAAATCAAACGGTTTAGAGCTTGCATCAGTAGGTTCGCTTTTTGCAACACCAATATCAATTTTTCCGCCGTATCTGCTATCCGGTCCGAATGCTTCTTCAACGGTCATAGCTTCTTGAGTTGTTGTGCCATCAGGATTTTTAACGGTTCGCATAACCATTAGCTGTCCTTTATTAGCTTCAGCTTCATCGGATTTTCCGTGAATATTTTCTTCATTGAATGTTACGGTGCCATCTTCGCCAACTTTAGCGCTTGCTAATTCTTCATAGGTGATTTTACCATCGCCGTCTTGATTTAAGCCAAGCATTTCGTTCCAGCCGTCTTCTGCATCTTCGGCACCAAGGAATTCTTTAGGATTGCTTAATTCGCCGTCACCGTCTTTGTCAACAAAGAAGTCGTATTGAACTTCTTGTCCGTCTTCCATAACCTGGAAGCCAATCGGGTCACAGCTTGTAGGCGGTGGGCAGTTAGCTGCTGCTTCTGCTTCTTTTGCCGCATTGAGATTAGTTTGTGCGGTTGCAATTTGTGAGTCGATATCTTTAATATTACCTGCCATATCTTTTAAACGGGCAATATTTGCGTCCAATACGTTAAGCTCACTGTTTGCAACAAAGAGGTTTGATACAACGCTTGCAATACTTGGAAGTGCTGCTAAAGAAGCATTAATGCCTGCTTTTAAATCTTCCTGAGTAACATTTTTGCCTGCTTTTTTATCTGCAATATATTGAGCAACGTTGTTTTCAATAGCTTTTTGAACTTCTTCTTTGTGTTCTTCAACTTTTGCTTCTTGTTTATCTGCAGCTTCAGCTATTTTTTCTTCAATATCTTTGGCCAATTCTTCAATCTCTTTTTCAAGATCGGTCATTGCAGCCAATTCGGCTTCTTTTTTAGCATTCAAATCTGCAAGTTCTTTTTCAAATTTAGCTACATCACCTGCTTTTGCAACTTCTTCAGTCGGAGCTGTCTTTTCAACAGGTGCAGCATCTGCAACTTTATCAGCCGGCGCAGCAGCTTCAGGTCCTTTGATTGCTTCATCACCTTTTAATTGAGCCTTAAGTTCATCAACTGACATTCCAAGCTCTTCTGCAACCGTTTCTAATGACAGTTCAAATGTTTCACCGTCAGAATCGGTTACCACCACACCGTTTCCATTGCCTCCAAAATCCAGTGTTTCAATTTTTTCGCCTTCGCCGTGGGTAACATTACCTGCAGCATTTAAAAATGCATTTGAAGCGGCGATTTTGTTTAGAGCGTCTGCATTAAAACTTGTCATTACAATTTTCCTTTACATCTTAAGAATACTTACTCATAAATAAAAACGTTTTAATATATCAGATTTCAATACTTAGTATATATTTTACAAAACTTTACAAAAAATATGTCAATTTTTTGGAAACTCTTGAAAATAAAGCGGTCTAGTCTTCTTGAAACAATAAATACCTCGTGATTTTATCCATCAAAACTGTTTTTACATATACTATATTCCCTAAGGTTTGTAATTTATCACAATATTTTCATAAGAAATTGTACCGTTATCATATAAAAGTTGAATTTGGTTAATATTATAATCAACAATTGTACTTAAAAGTTCAATTCGCGCATTGTTTTTTATTGTCTGTGCCTGAATTACGTCAATCAATATTCCTTCTCCCGCATCCAGTCTGAGCTCTGCCAAAGTAACACTGTCAGAAGCATACTCTACCTGTTTTTTGGCTATCTCGATTCTTTCCTTCAATATTTGAGCTTTCCAATAATTTGAAATTAAATTTTCTTTAATATTTCTTAACAATACTTCGAGTTTATAACTTATGCTGTCAATTTGTCCTTGAATGCTGTTTGCTTTTGTGACGGTTCCAACACCGAGTCTTGAACCGATAGGAACATCCAAATAAGCCCCGAGTACGTTGTTTGAGTAAACACCGGCTCTTGCAGTACCTTGAAATTGACCCTGATAAACAATTCTTGGCTTTGGAACAAAATCAGTATACACTTTATATTTTTGCTGTTTTAAGGTTTTTATTTCAGCTTTGAGGGCTTTAACATCATCTCTTGAAAATTCCGCTATTTTAAAAAGCTCGTCCGTTGAAAGTTTTTCATCCACCAATATAAACGGTTTTACTTCAATTTCAATAGGAAAAAGATGTGAATTAACCTCGATTCCCATAATATTTGCAAGTTTTGCCTGTGCGGTTCTAAAATTATTCAATGCTACCATAAAATTTTGCTCGGCAAGTGCCTGTTCGCCTTTTGACCTTACAACGTCAAATCTTGTTCCAAGCCCTGCCTCCATAAGTGTTTGCGTGAGTTTTAGCTGTGCCGTTCTTTCATAAAGATTCTTAAGATGGATTTCAATACTGATTTTTGCTCTCAAAAGTTCATAATAATCTCTTGCAGTCTCCAAAATTGCTTCATCTTTTGTAAAATCCAACCTGTTTAAATTTGCACGCACCTTAAATTTTCTTGCTTTTGCTTCAAAAATCTGTGC
Organism: uncultured Vampirovibrio sp.; assembly: GCA_910578465.1. Taxonomy (GTDB): domain Bacteria; phylum Cyanobacteriota; class Vampirovibrionia; order Gastranaerophilales; family Gastranaerophilaceae; genus MGBC122484. The sequence goes on from CAJTPW010000001.1 coordinate 671,583, forward strand.
ACCGCCCTGTGTTAAATCGTGAGCAACACGCAATGTACCTGATAATGCAAGCTCTTCCACATGATCGGGTACTACGCCTCCGACAAGCACCTGACCGTTATAATATATACTGTATCCTTCAAAATTAACTTCGGGTAAAAACTGTGCAAGTGCATTTCTATAATCCCACTTGGCACTCACATAATCCGAATTTGAAACTTTAATATTAAAGTTATTTAAAAGCGCAACTCCGATGCACTCATCAAGACTCACAAAAACAGGCTCCTCTTTAAAGTGTTCAATTATTTCCATATCAACATCAGCTTTTGCTGTGTCACAATCCTTGCAATAGGTATCGAGCGGTGAATTTAAATCGTTAATAATATTTTTATGGGCAAATGCCTCTGTGCTCAAAAAGCATAAGTTAAAAGTTAAAAATGCTATAACTGCCCATCTTTTCATACCTAAAAGAGTAATAAAATTTTGCCGCAAAAAATATACACTCTCTGGATAATACTTTATAGGCTAATACTTTTATGGTATTTTATTCTTGTAAAAATATAGTAAATGAGGACCCGTATGACCAATTCTGATATTCAAAACCTCCCTACAACCTATGAGGCAAGGGAAAGCGAGAAAGAAATTTATAAATTTTGGGAAGATAATTCTTTCTTTAGGGCGGATAATAAATCCCAAAAACCGCCGTATTCAATAGTCATACCACCTCCAAACGTAACAGGCATTTTACATATGGGTCATGCCCTCGATGAAACCCTGCAGGATATTTTAACAAGATATCACAGAATGAAGGGATATGAAGCTCTATGGCTCCCGGGCTGCGATCATGCAGGCATTGCAACACAAAACGTTGTTGAAAAACAGCTTGCAAAAGAAGGTAAAAGCCGTCATGACCTCGGCAGAGAGAAATTTTTGGAAGTTACCTGGGACTGGGCAAATAAACATAAAGACAGAATTTTGGAGCAGTGCAAACTTTTAGGTGCAAGTTTTGACCTTTCAAGAAAACGTTTTACTCTTGATGAAGGATGTTCCAAAGCTGTTAAAAAGGTATTTGTGGATTTATATAATAAAGGACTCATTTATAAGGGCTCATATATCGTAAACTGGTGTCCGAGATGCCAAAGTGCAATTTCAGACATTGAAACCGAATATGAAACAGAAGATGGAAACCTTTGGGAAATTTCATATCCGCTAAAAGATGAAATGGGTGCAATAGTTATCGCAACTACCCGCCCTGAAACAATGTTTGGAGACGTTGCTGTTGCCGTAAATCCAAATGATTATAAGTATAAAGATTTAATCGGAAAAAAATGTATTATTCCGTTAACAGGACGTGAAATTCCGATTATTGCGGATGAATATGTTGATAAAAGCTTTGGTACAGGTGCACTGAAAATTACTCCTGCGCATGATCCGAATGACTTTGAAGTTGGCAGACGTCATAAACTGCCTTCAATAAGAGTAATAAACGAAGAAGGCAAAATGATTGCTTGCGCTGAAGTTCACCCCGAACTCCATGGGAAAGACAGATACGAAGCAAGACAGCGCACGGTTGAAATGTTAAAAGCGCATGAAGTTCTGGTTAAAATCACACCGCATGAACACAATGTAGGCAAATGCCAGAGATGTAACACCACAATTGAACCGCTGTTATCCGAACAATGGTTTGTTAAAATGGAACCGTTGGCTAAACCTGCAATTGAAGCCGTTAAAAACGGTACAATTGAGTTTGTACCCAAAAGATGGGAAAAGAACTACTTAATGTGGATGGAAAACATTCGCGATTGGTGTATCTCAAGGCAATTATGGTGGGGACATCAAATTCCCGCTTACTATCACAATAAAACGGGCGAGATGGTTGTTGCACTTGAAAATCCTGACCCTGAAAACTATACACAAGATAAAGATGTTCTGGACACCTGGTTTTCAAGCGGTTTATGGCCATTCTCAACAATGGGCTGGCCTGATACCGAAAGTGCCGACTTTAAGAAATTCTACCCGACAACAACCCTTGTAACAGGTTTTGATATTATATTTTTCTGGGTTGCAAGAATGATAACCATGGGGCTTGAATTTACAGGGAAAGCACCATTTTCTACCGTTTACATTCACGGTCTCATCAGAGATGAAAACGGTCAAAAAATGTCCAAATCAAGAGGAAATACAATAGACCCTGTTGAAATTATTGAAAAATACGGCTGTGACGCTTTAAGATTTACGCTTGCAAGCCTTTGCACATACGGAGGACAGGATATAAAGCTTTCGGATGAAAGGTTTGAATACGGTAGAAATTTTGCAAACAAAATCTGGAATGCTTCGCGTTTTGTTTTAATGAACTTAACAAAAAACAAGGATGAACTCGAACTTGACCCTGCAAAATTTACAGCGGCAGACAAGTGGATTTTAAATGAGCTAAATGAAACGGTAAAACTTATAAATGAAAATATCCAAAACTACAGAATAGGAGAAGTTGCTTCAATACTTTATGATTTCTTCTGGAATTCATACTGTGACTGGTATGTTGAGCTTTCTAAAATTGAGAAAAACGAAGCAGTGCTTGCCTATGTTCTGGATGAAACACTTAGGCTTTTACACCCTATAATGCCTCATATAACAGAAAAAATCTGGCAGTTAATTCCATCAAACAAGGAAAATAGAGCAATAATGCTGTCAAAGTTTCCGGAATTCAAAAACGAATTCGTATTTAAAGATGCCAAAAACCAAATGGAAGCGCTTTTTGAAGCTGTACGTTCTTTAAGAAACATCAGAAGCGAGTTCAATATAATTCCTGGTGCCAAAATAAATATACAAATTGATGGCGGCAAAGAGTTATTTGAAGATGTTATTCCATATTTAAAACGCCTTGCAAAAATTGATAATGTTGAATTTACGTCTGTAAGCAGCACAGATAAACAATCTGCAAGCGTAGTTGTCGGAAATGCAAAAATCATTGTGCCGCTAAAAGGTGTAATTGATGTTGAGGAAGAGATTTCAAGGCAGAATAAGAAATTGCAAAAGCTTGAAGCTGAATTAAAATCTCTTGAAGGACGCATTAATAATCCAAAATTTATTTCATCAGCACCAAAAGATGTAGTAGAAGCCACAAAGGCAAGGGTTGAGGAAATAAAGCTTGCTGAGGCAAAAATTAACGAGCTGATTGCAAATTTTAAATAATCTTTTATGCAAAATATATAAATGAGCACCTGATTTTTATTTGGGTGCTTATTTATTTGCAGTTTTTTACAATACACTTCTTTAAAGCTTTTTTGTATCGCTTTTTATTTTTCTTAATATTTTTTTGTTCTGCATTTTCACATCCGCAAATTTCAAAGCTTAAATCATCTAAAAAATTATCGTACTCTTCTATTGCGATTTCCGTAAGTCCTTTTATGTATTTTTTTTGTTCACCCAAACAGGATCTTTTGATATCACCTGAGTTCTCATCGTTTTTAAGAGCATCACATTTTGCCTTGTATTCAAAATCAAGCCCTTCAAATTTAATCAGATAAGCATTTAAAAGAATATTAAAAAAGCGTCTTGTTTCATCATCAGGTTTTATATGTTCCATAAGTTTTTGATAATCCGCTTTAAAAAAATCTCCAAACGTACAACATGCTGAGCACAAATTTGAAGCACGAGCCAAAGGCAAAGGCAAAAATATAAATGTTAACAATAATATTAAAGCGCGCATTTTCATAATTTCAGCCTATTTTAAAAGTTTTTTGAAATAAATTACCCTTTTGAATAATTTTAAAAAATATATTGACGTTAAATTATGTTCTTGATATTGTATATATTGTCGAAGCAAACACATATATATTGTGAGTTTTGCAAAGGTGAACATTAAAAATTAAAGCTGTTTATAGAAAAATATTCAGCTAAAATAATAAGATTTAAATTTGCGCTAGTAGCTCAGCAGGTAGAGCACTCCCCTTTTAAGGGATAGGTCCCGCGTTCGAATCGCGGCTAGCGCAAATTTTTTATGCCGATTGTAGCAAATTATTTGTAATAAAACTTTACATAGTAGGAATTACCCCGTAAAAACACTACAATAATTTTATGGAAATAATTAAAAAGGCAATAGAATGCCATAAAAAAGGCGATTTTACACAGGCCGAAGAATATTATAAGCTTTATTTAACAAGACATCCAAAGGAATCTAAAGCATATCATCTTTTAGGTGCAATGTATATGCAAAAAGGAGATTTAAGTCTTGCTGCAAAAACATTAGAGCAGGCCTATCTTCTGGAATCTTCTATTCCCATTGAAACAGACCTTGCGCTTTGTTATTATAAGGCAGAAAATTTTTCAAAAGCGTTTGAACATTTAAAAAATATTGTAAATACTTCCAATATTAGTAAAGATGAAAACAAAATCCTTCTTGAAACCATATCAAAGTGTGCCGGAAAACTGAATAAGCAAGAAGAATGTTTAAAATATTTAATACAATCAATAGACTCTGATGAAAATGATATTTTTAAATTCAGAGAAATAGCAAATCTGGCTTTTGATTGCGAACAATTTGATATTGCAAAAAAATACTTTAAAAAAACAATAGAAATGTGCCCCGATGATTTTGTGGCACACAATAACCTCGGACTTGTATATGAATATACAAATGATTTTGACAACGCTGAAGCAGCCTACAGAAAAGCAATTGATATAAGGCCGAATTTAGACCCGTATTACAACCTCTCCATAATTTTAAAGCGCAAAAAAAGATACAAAGAATCGCTTGAAGTTTTAATGGAGACCAAAAAATTCAAAACAACGGATTTTGAAAAATTTAATCATGCATTTGGACTGCTTCATCTTATACAAAAAGATTTCAGCGGCTATAGACCTTATATGAGCTATACCAGACAAAAATATACAAAGGATATGGAACTTTGGTGGCAGGGTGGAGCAGATAAAAATGCAACGCTTGTAATTTGTGCAACCGAAGGCTACGGTGACATTATAATGTTTACCAGATATCTGGATTTTATTAATGCTGAAGATTTTAAGCAGGTCATAATAATAGTTCCAAAAGAGCTGCTGGACCTTTACACTTATAATTTCCCGCATTTTAAAGTTCTTGAAATGGGTACTTTTGACAGCATTTCATACAATGCAGGTACAATTTTGATGGATCTTCCGCTAATTTTTAATCTTGATTTTGAACATATTCCATCGAGCAATAAATACTTGTTATCACCGCCTGAATATACGGAAAAATGGCAAAATAAATTCGGCAAAGAAAAAGGAGATAAAAAGTTAAATATTGGCCTGTTTTTTGCAGGAAATACAAAAGATAAAAGAACCTTAAGAAACAGAAAAGTGCCATTCAAGGAACTGTTGCCGCTTCTTGAAATTGAAAATGTAAACTTTTATTCCCTGCAGCCTGAAAACACCTTTAAAACTGAATTTGAAGGCTATAGCATAAAAGATTTGTCTTCTGAAATTAAAAATTTTTCAGACACTGCTGCAATAATTGATGAAATGGATATAGTAATATCCGTTGATTCTTCCGTTATTCATTTAGCAGGCGCATTAGGCAAAAAAGCATATCTTATGCTCCCTTATTCAGCAGACTGGCGCTGGTTTGACGATACAAAATCAACTCCCTGGTATGACAGCGTTCAAATATTCAGACAACAAAAAGAGGGCGATTGGCCCCCTGTAATTTATGAAATAAAACAAAACCTTGAAAAAATTATTAATTAACCGTGATTTTGTTTTAATGTAGCACATGCTATTGCAATTGCAATTTCCGCATCATCTGAAGCAGCTTTTAGAGCCTTGGGTGAAGATGTTTCCGCAACAGCTACAGGAAATACTTTGTTTAAATATCTGATAACAACTGCCTGAATATTCATGGCAATAATTAAAATTACCAAAAATACAAAAACTGATGAAAAACCTATTGCTAAAACCGTTAAACCTTCTTCTAAAAGAGCGAGCATTTCGGGACTCATAATTTTATAAACTCCTAAATATTTTTCCTAATAAACCAATTTTACCAAAAACAAGAATAAAATCAAAGTTTAAAACCAATTGACTTTAGTGCTCCAAATTCAACTCGAGTCTTGCCTGCAAATAGTCAATATATTGCTTTGCAAGTCTTGGACTTCTGTTTCCTTTTGAAAGTGCAAATTTTTCCGCTCCAAAAATGAGTTCTTCATCTGAAATTTGAAGCCCCCTGTCTTTTTTTATTTCTCTGACTATATCAAGAAACTTATCCCTGTTTGGCAAAGTATAAGTTACGGTTATACCAAACCTGTCCGACAGAGAAACTGTTTCATCAATGGTATCGGCAAGATGTATCTCATCACCCTCGCGTGCGGAAAAACTTTCTTTTACAAGATGTCTCCTGTTTGTAGTTGCATAAATAACCATATTTTCAGGTTGTTTTGCAAGAGAACCCTCCAAAACCGCTTTTAGTGCACCAAAATTATCATCGTTTTCATTAAATGTTAAGTCATCAATAAAAATAATAAATTTTAACGGAATATTTGCAATTTTTCTCATTAATATATCCAAATGTGCCAGATTTTCTTTGCACACCTGAATTACACGCAAACCATCTTTGCAATATTCGTTTAAAATTGCCTTAACCGTACTGGATTTACCTGTTCCCCTGTCTCCATATAAAAGAACATTATTATAAGGTTTACCCTTTAAAAAGCCTATGGTGTTTTCAATTACAATATTCTGTTCGTCTTTGTAATGCTTCAAATCCTGTAACTTAACATCGTCAGGATTGCAGACAGGTTCAATGTCACAATCGGAATTAAACTTAAATGCCTTAAATTTTGCAAAAAATCCAATACCGTTTGTTTTGTAATAATCAACAATTTCCTCCCTGCTTAATTTTTTGGAAATCGTATCAAAAGAAGCCAGAGAATCAATGATATCCTTATCATAAGGAAATTTAAAATAAAGCATATCTTTAAAATCACTGCATTCTATGCGGGATAATTCAATTAAAACATCAATATCATTGAAGCCCGCGGTTTTAATATTGTTATTTAAACTGTCATATTCACCTTTTGCGCATTTAAGACTGAAATAATTATTATCAAAAAGAATTAAATTATTTATATATTTTGCCCAATCACCAAGGTATTCTTCATTGTATAGACAATTAACCATATCAGACCAAGCAGCAACAACTTCATCAATCGACTCTTCTCTTAATGATACGTCCAAAATATACCTGAAATTATCTATAAGAGTGTCCTCCAAAACGCCGCCATATACTGTAAATGTACTAAATAAAATTTTAAAATCTTCAATTTTTGTCATAACTTACTAAGCCTTTATAATTTATTCTTACATTATACCAAAAGTTCCTGTAAATTAATCGAAAACTTGACGTTTATTTGTGATAGGATTACACTTAAATGGCAAATGTACGATTTATTTTGGAGGGGAAATATGACAAAAATCTATTATGCGGAAGATTGTAATTTAGACTTATTAAAAGGCAAAACCGTTGCCATTATCGGTTATGGAAGCCAGGGTCATGCTCATGCGCTAAATTTACACGAAAGCGGAATAAACGTGGTAGTTGGGCTTTATAACGGGTCTAAATCATGGAAAAAAGCCGAAGATGCAGGCTTAAAAGTTGCAACAGTGGCAGAAGCTTCCAAGATGGCTGATTTAATCATGATTTTACTTCCTGATGAAAAACAAGCCGACATTTATAAAAATGAAATTGCGCCAAATCTAACAGCAGGCAAAACTCTTGCTTTTGCTCACGGTTTCAATATTCACTTTGCACAGATTGTTCCTCCTGCTGATGTAGACGTTATTATGATTGCTCCAAAAGGCCCGGGGCACACAGTTAGAAGCGAATACACAGAAGGCAAGGGTGTTCCCTGTTTGGTAGCAATACATCAAAATGCTACGGGAAAGGCTCTTCAAACAGGTTTGGCTTACGCAGCGGGTATCGGCGGCGCAAGAGCCGGCGTTCTTGAAACAACCTTCAGATCTGAAACAGAAACCGACCTTTTTGGCGAACAGGCTGTTCTTTGCGGCGGCGTTACAGCTTTAATGCAGGCAGGCTTTGAAACTCTTGTAGAAGCAGGATATGACCCTGAAAATGCTTATTTTGAGTGTATTCACGAGATGAAACTGATTGTTGACCTTATTTATCAGGGCGGTTTCTCAAAAATGCGCTATTCAATTTCTGATACCGCAGAATTTGGTGATTATGAAATCGGAAAACGCATAATCACAAAAGAAACCAAAAAAGAAATGAAAAAAGTTTTATCGGAAATCCAGGATGGTACTTTTGCAGGAAAATGGATTGCGGAAAATAAAAACGGCCGCGCTCATTTTATTGCAACAAGACGCTTAAAAGCAGAACATGACCTTGAAAAAGTAGGTAAAAAATTAAGAAAAATGTACTCTTGGAATGAAGAAGAATAATTTTTTTCAAAAGATACAAAATTAAGGGGCGCCAAAATAAAAGGCGCCTTTTAAAATTTAAAAATTCAATTGGAGGAAAACAATGATATTTGATAATCTTGAAAATGCAGAATTATATTACCCGCTCTCTAAAAAAATCAAAGAAGCATTTCAATTTATAAAATCTACGGATTGGAAAACCCTAAAACCCGGAAAATATGAACTTAATGACGATATTTTTGCAAATTTGCAGGAATATTATACCAAAAGTCCCGAAGATGCCGAATTTGAAGTACACAGGCAATATTACGATATCCAATATGTCATTTCAGGAGCCGAAATTATGGGTTTTGGAAGCCTTGAAAACTTAAAAATTACAAAAGAATATGATGACAATAAAGACGTAGCCTTTGGAGAATGCCCGTCATCAAATGTTATGGTATCTGAAGGATATTTTACCTTCTTTGCACCAAAAGATGCCCATAAACCCTGTTTAAACGTTTCAAATGAGGCAAAAAAAGTTAAAAAGGTTATTGTAAAAATCAAAATATAAAAATATAATTTGTGGTATAATCTTTTAGGAAAATTTAATAATCTTTAAAATGTCGATGTGGTGAAATGGTAGACACGCATGTTTCAGGAGCATGTGGAGCAATCCGTAGGGGTTCAAGTCCCCTCATCGACATTTTTGCTTTTTTAAAAATTTAAACTTTTTATATACACACTCTTCCCTAACCTGTCGCGCAATGAAAAATATGTTTAAAAAACATAAATTAATTGTGCATATTTACCAAATTTCAGGTTAGGAAAGCTAATGTTTAAAAATAATTTCAAAAAATATATCGTTGTCTTTTTGGCATTTTTTATTATCAATTTTATAAGCCCCGTATTTCCCGCGCTTGGGGCTGAAGAAACCTCAACTCCCTGTCGCTACCCTGATTACTGTAGGGAATACATCGGCCATGACAAATTTGAAAAATTTAACCGAAAAATGTTCAATTTCAATGCAAAATTAAATAAATATGCGCTTCGCCCCATGCATGTTGTTTGGGCGTCCATTATGCCAAAGTATGGAATGGACAGAATTCAAAACGCATATAAAAATATTGAATACCCAAAAAGACTCGTAAGCACACTGCTTCAAAAAGACTTAAAAGCAGCAAAAACCGAGACATTAAGATTTCTTGCAAATTCAACCATAGGTCTTGGCGGTATGTATGATCCCGCAAAAAGATTTTTCAAACTTGAACCGCAAGAAGAAGATATAGAACAAGGACTTTCAAAATGCAAGATTAAAAGGGGCCCGTTTCTTGTTTTGCCCGTAATCAATGCAACAACACCGCGCGCGCTTGCGGGAAGATTAATTGAAACAGGTCTGGACCCCACAACATATGTTGCAAGCCCAGTTGCAGCACTTGTTAAAATGGGACTGTTTATAAACAGAACATCATTTATGCAGCCTTTAAGCATTTATATGGAGCGAACCTACGCAGACCCGTATGACATTACAAGAAAGCTCTACGGTATGGAAAATTACATTAAAAATTCCAACCTCGATAGAAAAGAAGTTCTGGATGAAGAAACAAAAATAATCGAAGAGGTGACGGTTGACAGCGGCGCAGAACTTATGGCTTCAAGCGATGGCTCAGCAAGTCTTATAGGTGAGGGCGAAGTACTTGAAATACCTGAAGAAAATCAGGAAAAAACACCTGAAAATGATAAAGAGCTTTTAACAGTAAGCGGCGAACCCGAAGCAGAAAATAAAACAGATACGGAAACGGACAAAATTGCAACAAATGAGGTGTTAAAAGGCGGTACATATACCGATGACACATTAAAAGAAGCCATTCAAAGCACGCTTGAAGAACTAAAGCCTGATATCGTTCTTGAGGGCTTTAAACCACAATCCCCCGTTGTAGATTCGATGAGAACAGCACTCTTTGATCTTCCTGGTATTGATGAATCAATCTGGAGCGAACTTTCAATATGGAACAGAAGTTTTGCAAAACGAATAAGAACTTCATCAATAGAACTCACACCCGAGCGCGAAAAATATAAATACAGATACATAATGCAAAGAGATAAATCCGCTCCTGTTGCCATCTTATACCCCTCAATAGGTGAAGGAATAATGTCACACCATTCTGTTGTACTTGCAAAGCTTTTTTATGATGCGGGGTATTCGGTTGTAATCCAAGGCAGTCACTTCCATTGGGAATTTATTAAAAGTATGCCTAAAGACTATAGACCTGGGCTCCCGAGTCGCGATGCAGAGAATTTAAAAATCGCCACAGGAAAAATTTTAAATGCACTTGAAGAAAAATATGAAACAAAATTTACCAAAAAAGTACTTCTTGGAACATCTTTCGGCGCTATGACAACACTTTTTGTTGCAGACAAAGAAAGTAAGGAAAACACTCTTGGTATTGACAGCTTTATTTCTATAAATCCGCCTGTTGAGCTTATGTTTGCACTAAAAGAACTTGATAAAAACAATGATGATTGGAATAAAAATCCTTCAAATTTAAAACATAAGACCGCAGTTACGGCAGCAAAAATTTTAAAACTTTTTAACCAAAAAGATGAGCCTGATTTTAAACTAGAAACACTTCCGTTTTCCGATTATGAGGGCAAGTTAATTACGGGATTTATTTTAAGACAAAAACTTTCCGATTTAATCTATACAATAGAAAATTCAAAAGAAACAGATAAAAGTGCACTATATGGCGAAATCAACAATATGAGCTTCAGAGATTATGCGCAAAAATATCTTGTTAAAGATGAAAATAAAACAATAGATAATCTTGCCTACGAAGCAAGCCTGCACTCAATTTCAAAATATTTGAAGAATAATTCAAACTACAAAATTTACCACACAATTGATGACTATTTTGCAAATAAGGGGCAGCTTAGAAAACTGAAAGAATATTCAGGCAAAAATACCGTATTAATTAGTAACGGCGGGCATTTAGGATACCTCTACAGGCAGGAATTTATTGATGAATTGAAAAAAGATATAGAACTGAAAGATAAAATTACAAGCAAATAATAAAAAAGGATTCTGTCAAAAAATTCCGTTTTCAAGGTTTATACAACCACAATGAAGATTTTAGGAATAAGAAATACAAAAAGTTACACAAATATACCATATAAAGGTAAAAAGAATGATTACATTCAAGCAGAAGCTTTTTGCCTTGGCTATGATGATAAAATATCTTCAGCAAGGCGTGAATATATTAGGGAACATTTTGAAACACGTTTATTTGGGAGCGAATACGGCGAAAAATATAACGGAAGGCTTGAAGAATATGAGCTAAAAAAACTGATTGGTTCTCTTGTAGGCTGCAAAGTAAGTCAAGATACAATAAAATTGGATTTAAAAGCACCGAAGCAAAAGCATGTAAACTCAATAAACCTCGAAGAAAGTTTGCAAAGAGGGGATGCTTCCAAAATAAATAGAGAATTGATGGCAAATGTATATGCCTATAATGTTTCACCAATATGGGGAAGCGAATCATACAGGGGTGCTATGTGTGATATAAATAAGGAAAATCTTGCTGCTCTAAAACAAGCAGGTATTAAACGTATAATAGACCTTGCGGGATATTGCTCGGAAGATATGTGCAAAGAAGCAGGCCTTGAATATCTTTCATATCCAATGGGAAAAGCGTTTTACAAAAGCAAGATGTTTACTGATAAAGACGATATTGTACGCACCAATACCAGATTATATGACGAAATACTTGGTATGGATGAAAATTCTGTCAAAAAGGCTGTGAATGATGCTTTAGAAGTTTACGAAAAACATAAACAAGCAGATATCGAAAGATTTATAAGCTTTATTCAAACAATGCAAAAAGATAATGTATATATTGGCTGTGAACTTGGCACGTACGAAACAGATACAGCTTTAATGTTCAATTATTTATTTAACCCTGAAGCTAAAAATACACCAAGCTGCATTAAGCCTTCAAGCCTTATAACATTCGGCAGAATTAAAAATCTGTACAAAAACCTTACAGCAGAGAACAAAAAAGAACTCGGCTGGGACGAAGAATTCGATAAAAATTTTATACCAAAACTAAAAGCAATAGAAAAAAGCTACGGATACTGATTTTTAAAAACTCAACATAGCAAACAAAATAAAAGACGGCATTAACCGTCTTTTATAATTTTATTGGCTGGGGCGGAAGGATTCGAACCTCCGAGATGCCTGGACCAAAACCAGGTGCCTTACCACTTGGCGACGCCCCATTGGCTGTAATTATCTTATTAAGAGCAAGGCTTGTTGTCAAGTATTTTTTTACCGTTTTAGATTTTATTTTAGTGTCAAACATATCGAAAAGATATGTAACGATAAAAAATTAAGAAAAAACGTCAGATTATCTTGTCCTTAAGACCTTAACAATAGCATCAATAAACATCAATGCGATTTCTTCAATATATTGCTGCGTAGTAAGACCGTTTATTACAATATCAGCCATTTCCATTGTAGGACGGATATATCTGAAAGCCGTTTGATTTACATCATGGAACTGCATATCTGCAGCCTTGCCGATTTTGCCGCGCGTAACGGCACGGGCATACCAGCGCTCTTTAATTATTTCAAACGGTGTATAAACATAAATTTTAACGTCAACAATGTCACGCATACATTCGTTTAAAACATATAAACCTTCATTTAAAATAATCTTTGCAGGTTTTTTAATAACGGTATCTTTTTTGCTTTCACAGGTCACAAAATCATAGAAAGGCGAATAAACCGTTTCACCATTTTTAAGCTTAATCAAATGCTCTTTCATAAGCCCTAAATCAATAGCGTCAGGTGTATCAAAGCTAAAGCCCGTTTTAAAAAGCTCTTCATAGCTTCCTGCTTCTTTCAATTCTTTTGAAGCGTCCTTGTAATAATCATCGCAACAAATTACCGTATAAGCATTATCAGTATCCGTTTTAATACAAGCTTTTGCCGTATTTTTAACAAGCGTCGTCTTACCTGAAGCCGATTCGCCCGCAATTGACATCAAAAATGTTGAATTTTTTTCTAAAATAGCCTTACGGGCAATTTTAAAAATAAAAGCTTCATTAATTCTTAAAATAAGAGGTTGCTTTTGCTGTTTATCATATGCGATAACTTCTCTTATATTTTCCAAAATCCTTGCAATAAAAGGCATATCCTCTTTTGCAGCTTGGATATTTAAATTTTCAGTTTCAGTACTCATAAAAACATTTTACACCAAAATAAAAAGACTTTTTACGTCTATTCATAAAATGTAACATTTGCACAAAAAAATATCGGCACGCTTTATTCTTCTTCAAAATTTAAAAGCTCATCCTGCTTTTTGGAAGCATTTTCAATTAAAATATAGGCCATATATGCACCTGTTGCAACAGCTTTGGGGTCTAAATCCGTTTTATTTGCAAGTTCAATAATGGCCGAATTTAATTCAGGATTTTCTTCTTTTATATAATGTATCATGCCCTTGCGCCAAGCGGAAATATCAGCAAGGATTTCATTTGTCACATTATTAAAATTTTCTTCATCAATCTCAGGTAACATTCCTTGATTTTATACTCTTTTGGACACGTGTGTCAAATTTTTATGATAGAATTCCAACTATGGAATTCTTTGAAGACAATTGGATAAGCTGTTTTAAAAACAAGAAACCGCAGGATACAAAAGTTCTTGTTGGCATATCGGGCGGTGTAGATTCAGCCGTTTGTGCGTTAATGCTAAAACAGGCCGGATATAATGTTACGGGTGCTATGATGAAAATTTATGACGGCGAAATTAAAACAATTGCAAATTCCTGTTACGGCACTGATAAAGAAAAAGAAATAAAAGACGCAAAAACAATTTGCGAAAAGCTTGGAATAGATTTTCACCTTATTGACTGCTCCAAGGCTTTCGATGAGCTTGTTTTCGGTAAATTTAAAAGTGAATACAAAAACGGGCGTACGCCAAACCCCTGCGTATTATGCAACCCGAATATCAAATTTGGAGTATTCCCGACTCTTGCAAAAAAAGCAGGAATAGAATTTGATAAATTTGCAACAGGCCACTATGCAAGAATAGAATATGACGAACAAATCGGCAAATATGTTTTGAAGCAAGGAATAAATCAAAAAAAAGACCAGACTTATTTCCTTTATAAATTAACGCAGGAAAAGCTTCAAAATATCTTATTTCCGCTTGGCAATCTCGAAAAAGATGAGGTTCGAAAGATTGCAAAAGAAAACGGCTTAATTGTACATGATAAAACCGACAGTCAGGACTTCTATAAAGGTGATTATGCCGAGATAATCAATGCCAAAGAAATTCAAGGAAAAATTGTTCATATAAACGGCAAAGTGCTTGGAATACATGACGGCATTTTTAACTACACAATCGGACAGAGAAAAGGCTTAAAAATAGCTCATCCCAATCCGCTTTATGTTATAAAACTGGATTCCAAAACAAACACGGTAATAGTTGCGGAAAAAGAATATACATATGCTAAAAGACTTATTGCAAGCGACATTTCCTGGACATATTTTAATAAAGATGATAAGAAAAATTTGCCTCCGAAAATAATGCAGGCTGAAGCAAAAATCCGATCTGCAGGACAAAAGGCAAAATGTGAAATAATTTTAGATAACCTTGATACATTAGAATATGCAAAGATAGAATTTAAAGAGCCGCAAAACGCTATAACGCCGGGGCAAGCAATTGTCTTTTACAACAACGATATTGTTCTTGGCGGCGGCACAATTGAAAAAACAATTGATTAACTTTTTTTTACAAGAACAGGTAATTGTTTTTAAAAAGTGCATACATACAAAAACAGAGCGCTTATTTACGCTCTGTTTTAAGTATTAATCTATTATCGATATTTTATTGTTATTCTTCGATAATGATTTCTTCGCCATCTTCGCTGACTTCGGCAGAAGCAGGAGAAGCTTCTTGCTCGGTACTTCTTATTTCAACATCAGCTTTTTGTTGTATCGCTTCTGCAGTCTTGTCGGATGATTCAGCTTGAGGTGCGGCTGCTTCTTCATTTACAGATATTTCTGCAGCTTTTGGCTCTGTTGCCTGAGGTGCAGACGCAGGAGCTGGTGCGGCAGCAGGTGCACTTGCCTGAGGTTCACTAGCCTGCGGAGCTTGAGGTGCGGCTTCTGCAGCTTTAGCTCCTCCTCTTTCTACAGTGTCATCAGCTCCTGTAATTGCACCCGAAGTACTATCCGTTACCTTATTTTCGGTGTTACTTGGTGTAGGAGTTGAACTTTGTGCAGGCGCAGGTGTACTATTCTGATCTGCCTGACCAATTGACTCTACGTTCGGAGTTCCGCCCGTAGAAGCAGTGCTGCTTTGAGTAGAACCGCCGCCCGGTGCAGATGGTGTAGTTGCTGGTGGAGTAACTGCATTTGGTCCATTGTTACCGGTAACAGTGTTAGGTTTTGTTGCCGTTGCAGAATTGCTTGGCGGCGGGGGTGGCAAGCAATCACTAGGAATTGGCGATTCGCTTGGCGTACCACTTGGAGTCTCAGAAGGTATACTGCTTGGAGTACTAGAAGGTGTATCGCTAGGTTCTATTACAGGTGTATCGGAATTAAATGGCGGAGTATAACTTCCTCCTCCCGGCGTACTACTTGACGGTCCAGGAGTTGAACTTGATGGTCCTGGCGTACTACTTGATGGTCCTGGAGTTGAACTAGAGGGACCAGGAGTTGAACTTGATGGTCCCGGCGTACTACTTGACGGTCCAGGAGTTGAACTTGATGGTCCTGGCGTACTACTTGATGGTCCTGGAGTTGAACTAGAGGGACCAGGAGTTGAACTTGATGGTCCCGGCGTACTACTTGACGGTCCAGGAGTTGAACTTGATGGTCCTGGCGTACTA
>CAJTPW010000002.1 GCA_910578465.1 uncultured Vampirovibrio sp.
GGCAGCTGTAGACATTCTGGCACTGCAAGGCGCCGTAACCTGAATTGTAGTCGCAGAGCTGCAAACCCGGAAAACTACCGTTTGGCTGGTTTAACACCCCTGATTTCGTACTTGAAACATTCTTAATATGAGGTGCCCAAGCTGCCAATTCCGCCTGTGTCGGCAATCTTCCCGCAGTTGTTCCCGTCGGTTTCCAATTCTGACAAATCGTATTTGCCGCATTCCACTGACAAACCGTCCTATTACAACCCGAATACGTAAATCCGTTGCCCGAACTTTGACATGTCGTAGACGTTGCACCGTTCCAACAACAATTTCCGCCCGAACAGCTCGTTCCAACATTTACATTCGTTACACCACTTACATTCGACTTTGGTGTTGCCTTGCCATCACCACCATTTGCAGGGTTATACTTTGAAACACAAACAGCCTTGCCACCATTTTGCGCCGCAGTAACGTAAACCCCAAAAGGCTCACAATCTGCCTGACTTGTCGGAGCACCCGTACCCGAAGACGAACCGTTTCCGCCTCCGCCGCCTCCGCCGCCGCCTGTCAATTCAACGACAACATTCTGAATTGTGCTATCAATATTCAACACATTCCCCGAAATCGTATGGCTTGAAGAACTGTAATCCCCAATAACGCCTGCGCCGCCGCCTCCGCCTCCTGATGCAATCAAAATATTAATCGTCTTAGCATCACCCGGAACCGAACATTCATTATTGTTGAACTCTTCAACAGTACAACTTGAACTTCCCGAACTCGGCTTATGGTTTACACCGCTAATATTCAGTGAACCTTCATTAAACTTCTTTGTCATAACGGGCGCTAAAGCCGCCAGCAACAAAGACGCAACCAACAAAGCCATCAACATCTCGACCAATGAGAAAGCTTTGAGCGCCTTTAACCTTTCAAGGACAAAACTGCCCCTTTCCCTGCATTGCAAGGCTTTTGGTTTTAAAACCAATCTTCTGCAAAAATAGAACGTTGCAGAAAGTGCGCAAACGCACAAAAAAACAATTTCATTCATTTAAAATACCTTGTAACCTTTATTTTCGATAAAACAACTATAAACAACGTTACCAATAATAATAACAATATTTCATTTACAATTCAAGTTTGATAAAAAATCAGAATGTAAAGAAAAATTAATAATTACATTTTTGGTACAAAACCTTTTTATCAGGCAAATTTTCATTTTTTTATAAAAGGGCTAAAGGGCAAATACAAAAATTTACACACGACAATTACAAAGTTTCACGTCCTTTTTTCGGGCATGGAAACAACCATTACCATGCTTTGACATTTTGACTTCGGAGTTTTTGGGGAAACTTTGTAAAAAAAGACTCTTTTTTAGGCAAAAACAAACAAGGGTGCCAAAATATGCAGATTTCCCGCATACATAACATATTCAAAAGAGTTTTGTTGTTTTAAAGGTTAAATTTTAACGGGGACAAAAAATACATTTTTTGCAATTTACTTCTTATCTTTAAGGCTAAAATCAAACCGATAAACCATTTAAGGCTTTGTTTTTGTTCAATTGCTTTTAAAATACATAAGGCAAGATAAAAATGAAAAATTTCCGTTTTTTTCGCGTGGGCCTTTTTGGTTTTCCTGCTCCACTTTAAGGAATTTCCTTTTTTTAAGAAGTGTCCTTTTTTTGGAGTGTCCTTTTTTTGGAGTGTCCTTCAAGGCACATATCCTGCTGCTTTTGAAAAAAGCTTTTAACCTCCTTTTTGTTTTAATTACACACATTGCTGATATTTATAATATAGATGGAGGAGAGAAGAATGGCTATTACCCGATCGGGGGGTATTGGGGTTTTTGATAAACGGTGTTTTGGATTGACGGCTGTTTTTTGATAAACGACATTCGGGACTGAAGGCTATTTTTTTAATAAACGGTGCTTTTGAAGCACTTGACAAAGGGGGAGAATGGGTAAATAATAAGGGGTATAGGGGGAAGCCCCCGAAGAAGTTTGGTTTCTTGGAGGCTTCGCTCAGTACCCTATGATTTAAGGAAAATGCTCAACATCTGTAGTGTTGGGCTTTTATTTTCGCATTTTTCAACGAGGAAAAATAGCAAAGAAATTATTCCTAATTTCATAGCACGCCTCCTTTCCTACCGATTTCCCAGTGAAAATAAGTGTGCAGGAGAAGGCACGGTACTACCCTAAACAGTATTGTACAACCGTTTTGGGCAATTTAAAACTGACAAATAAGCACCATAGGAACCGTTTGGAGAATTAGAAATTTATCTGCGGTTTATTGGCTGTTCGATATAAATGCCCTCGCCGCCAAGATATTGAGCTTTTTTTCCGTCAAGATAAAGATATACGGGTTTATTCCCTGCATAAAGCGTAGTTGTACGCACAATTTGGTCCAGACGAGCCTGAATAGACTGTGTGCCGCCGCCTTCGCCAAATTCTTTCGTCAAATTTAATATTATGGAATTTTCTTCTTCATTGCGCTTAACGGAGATGAGTCTTGCATTTTCAGGAATTTCCGTAAAAATTCCCTGATGTTTTTCTTCCTCCGTGGGTCCTTTCATCAAAAGCCCGAGCACCGTGTAGAGGGTTTTGTGTTTTGCTTTTCTTGAAACAAATTTTATTGTGCCCTCGTTTGTAAGAAAGGCCACGCGTACATCCTGCATCTGATTTTCAGGGTTTTGCTTTTCATCTTCTTTTGGAGGTTTGTCTTGCGTGACGATGTTTTTAGCCTCTTTTGTGATATTCAATTCGGGGCTGTAACCTTCCTTTGCAAAATAGGTCCAGGCATAGTAGCCAAGGCAAAAAAGAAGTGTGATTGCGAGCGTTCTTATAAAAATTCCCATTTAAAACTCCTTAAAGGTGTCTGTCGGCACTCTGTTTGCTTATTTAAAAACCTTTTTACAAACAATTTTATTATCTGACAAAATGCCGATTGAGACAAGATTATTTTCATAAATTAGGCTCAAAGGCACATTTTCAGGGGGTTTTTCACCACTCGGAGCAAAGCTCACGCCGTTTAACACAAGTTTATATTCTTCAAAATTAAGGGTATAAGTTTTGTTTTGAAGGGCTAAATGAGGCAGGATGCCGTCAGAAGAAAGGTTTACATCCTCAATTTTGATTGAATTTTCAATTTTGAATTCGCCCGCCACTGTGCGCGTAAGCGATGTCAGATAGGCACCCGTATTGAGTTTTTTTGCCAAATCCTCCGCAAAGGTGCGGATATATGTGCCCTTTGAGCAAGAAATTTCAAGTTCCGCTTCTTGTATTTGCGAATTTTCATCGGTTTTGTAAATTTTTATTAAGTTTATAATGCGCGCATTATAAATTGTTACAATTCGTTTTGGAATTTCAATATCAAGCGCCGGTTTTTTAGAATTTTCGGGGTTGTTGGGATTTTCGGGGGCTTCGGGGTTTTTAGAATTGTTGGGATTTTCGAGAGTTTTAGAGATTTCAAAATCTGCGAAAACCTCTTTGGAGCTTAGCTTTTTGGCATTTTTTCTTGCAAGGTCGCAAAGCTTTTTGCCGCCGACTTTTATGGCACTGTAAATTGGCGGAGTTTGTTCGATTTCGCCAATCATTGATTTTAAGGCGTTTTGCAAATCATCCTCGCTGAATTTTGGAGGATTAGCAGGCATGATTTCACCTTCGGCGTCGCCCGTGGTTGAAAAATAGCCGAATTTTATTCGGGCATGGTAGGTTTTATCCGATGATAAATAATCTAAAAGCCTTGTGGCACGGCCGATAGCAACCTGCATAACACCGTCAGCCAGAGGATCCAGCGTGCCTGAATGTCCGATTTTCTTTATTCCGAGGCGCTTTCGAAGCTTATAAATAACATCAAAAGAGGTGATGCCTTTCGGTTTATAGATATTTAAAAAACAAAAAGGCTCATTAGCAGCGTTTTGCCGTTCGTTAGAGCGGGGTTTTTCCGTTTTAGCATAATTTATACCCTCAAAAGATTGAACGGGGCTTAAATTTGTTTCTGTGCGCTCTAATTCATTTGATGACACAATCAGATTTCGCCTTTTGAAATTTGGTCAATAAGCTTTGTAATTCTAAGGCCACGCTCTAAAGATTCATCCAAAATAAAGTTTAATTCGGGAGTATGGCGCAGACGAATGCGTTTTCCGACTTCATGACGAATTTTGGGGGTCACTTTTTTCAAGGCTTCAACGGTCTGCTGCTTTTTATCATCATCCGCCATAACACTGTAGAAAACTTTTGCATAAGAATTATCGTGAGAAACCTCAACATCAGTAATAGATACAATTCCAATGATATGCGGGTCTTTAACCTCGCGGAGCAAAATATCCGAAATTTCTCTCATAAGGGCTTTTCGAACCCGCTCATTTCTAAGTGTCATGGTGTTTTTCCTTGTTAAATTATAATAAACGGCAAGCTTTGGAGGCTTTGTTGCATTTTGTAACTTTTAGCTGCTGTGCGATATCCTAAAGACTTAAAAACTTAAGAGCACAGACAAACCAAAACTATACAAGCGAGCTTCTTTCGACCTCTTTTGTTGTTGAAACTTCGATGATATCGCCTTCTTGAAGATCGTTAAATTTGTAGAAAGAAATACCGCATTCAAAGCCCTGCGCAACTTCTTTAACATCGTCCTTGAAGCGTTTCAGCTGATTGATTTCGCCCTTGTAAATTTCTTCGCCGTTTCTTTTAACAACAGCAGTTTTAGAGCGGACAATTTTGCCTTCAAGAACGTAACATCCTGCAATTTTACCGGTTTTGCCAAACGTGAATATTTGACGAACTTCCGCAGTACCAAGCTCAACCTCTTGAATTTCGGGTTCAAGAAGAGAAAGCATGGTCTTTTCCACATCTTCTAACACCTGATAGATGATGTCATACTTTTTAATTTGAACAAATTCTCTATCAGCCGCAGCAAGAGCATTTGCGTCTTCTTTTACGCTAAAACCGAGAATTATCGCATCACTTGCAGATGCAAGCATAACATCGGCTTCCGAAATATCACCGACACCAACATGCATAATTTTTGGAATAATTTTACTAGATTTAACATTTTGAATAGCCTGAGAAACAGCTTCAGCAGAACCGTTTGTGTTTGCCTTAATTATCAGATTCAAATTCTTTATCTCATCATCAAGAAGTGTTTCTTTCTTAACATGCGAAACAGCCATGGCTTCAAGCCTGTTAATTCTTTCTTTTTGTTTTCTTTCGGAAACTATCTGTTTCATAACTTTTTCGTTTTGAACAACTTCAAAGAAATCGCCTGCCTGAGGCACTTCATTTAAACCTAAAATCTCAACAGGAGTTGACGGGCCTGCTTCTTTAACTCTTTGTCCTGAATCATCAAGTAAAGCTCTGACTTTTCCGCCCACGGTACCCACAACAATCGAATCACCGACCCTTAAAATACCGTTTTGTACAAGCATAGTTGCAACAGGTCCTTTGCCCTTATCAAGATTGGCTTCAATAATAACACCGCGTCCTGGGCAATCTTTCAGAGCCTTTAATTCCTGCATATCGGCAACAAGAAGAATGTATTCAAGAAGTTCGTCAATCCCCTTGCCTTGAATAGCCGAAACTTTCACACAGATTGTATCTCCGCCCCAATCTTCAGGAACCAGTCCATATTCTGTCATCTGTTGTAAAACTTTATCGGGATTTGCATCAGGCTTATCCATCTTGTTTACCGCAACAATAATCGGCACATTGGCTGATTTTGCGTGATTTATGGCTTCAACCGTCTGCGGCATAACACCGTCATCCGCTGCAACAACCAAAATTGCAATATCAGTTGATTTTGCACCGCGGGCGCGCATTTGCGTAAACGCTTCGTGCCCCGGGGTGTCTATAAATACAATCTTCTTATCATCCTGCCAAACGGTATATGCACCAATGCTCTGGGTGATACCGCCGACTTCGGTTGAAACAATTTTATGTTTTGAAGCGCGTATACTGTCTAAAAGCGTTGTCTTGCCATGGTCAACGTGGCCCATAATCGTCACAACGGGAGCACGTTTAACCAGAGACTTTTCATCCGCTTCAAGGAAAATTTTATTCTTTTCTTCTTTTTCGGTTTCCTCTTCGATAAAAGCTTCAATATCTTCATCTAAGGGCTCGATATCAAAATTTATCGCAACCTTTTGCGCTGTTTCAACATCTATCGGTGAATTTACGGTCACCATGATTTTTTCCATCATAAGGAATTTAATAATTTCTGCAGGCGTTTTCTTGATTTTATCGGACAATTCGCCCACGGTCATCGGACGGTTAATAACAACCTGTGTTACCTCTTCAACAGGTGCCTCTTCCTGAACATGCTTTTTGTGTTTGGATTGAACGGCCTTTTCAAGACTTATTCTTTCCTGTTCTTCTTCCTTATTTTTATAATTTTTATCTTTTTTCTTCTTTTTATTTCTAAAATCCTGATTTGCATACATATCAGGCGAAATTATATGCCTTTTAATCGGAGTCTTCGGAGCTTCCGCTGCAGGTTTTCCTTTTTGCCCCTGCTTTGTATCCTTCTTATCTTCGTTTTTAGCTTCTTCCTTTGCGGGATTCTTGCCAAAATTTTTGCGCGTTAAAGAAGCAATATCGGGAATTTTATTTTCATGCTGGCGCACAACAGGACGGGAAGCCGGACGCTCCTCTTCTTTTTGTTGTACTTTTGGCGCAGGACGTACAATTTCAAGCCTTGGCCTTTCCTTTGGAGCTTCCACTACAGGCGGCTTTGGTTTTTCAATACTTGTTTTTGTGACTCTGGTCACAACCGCTTTCGGCTCCGAAACTTCCTTAGCTTCTTCCTTAGCCTCTTCTTCAACAGGCTTTTCAACCTTTGCTTTCTTTACAATAAAAGCTTTTGGCTTAGCCTTTTTTTCTGTCGGAGCAGCGTAATGAGCCTTTATTTTATCGGCATTTCCTTGCGAAACCGTTGCACTGTGCGACTTAAAGACAATATCTAATTTGTCTTTTGCTGTTTCCATTAATTCCTTGGCAGTAACGCCTAATTCTTTTGCAAGTTCGTGGACTCTCATTTTGCTCCAATTATTATATTTTTACTAATTAAACAATACCACAAGCAAAATCTTAAGTACAGTATCCATCGTATAAGCCCGCCACAAAAGACTTTTGTACACATCAAACTTCGTTGTTTTTTAAATTATTCGTAAATTTCCTGAATTTCAATCTTTTCGATGTAATTTTTATCTTTAAAGATATCATTAACATCGGAAAGCGGACAGTTTGATAAAATTCGCATTTTTATAACAATTTTGCTTCCGTTTTCATCATTTGTAATTTTTCTTTCAATTTTTTGAATTTTATCAAAATTCTTATCAACCAGTTCGCTCATCTCCCCTATATATAAAATGGGAGAAACAAGTTTTATTTCTAAAACCTTTGCCTCGTAAGACTTGCTTGAAAGGAAATTTCTTTCAAACCGTCTGACCAAAATCAAAACGATTAATGAAAAAATAGAAGCCGTAGCCGCAACGGAAAACATCCCTGTACCGCAAGCCATACCGATTGCAGCGCACATCCAAAGAGTCGCCGCAGTTGTAATCCCGTAAATATTGTTCCCATGGCGCATAACCGTACCTGCACCTATAAAACCGATACCTGTAATTATTTGGGCTGCAATACGCGCAGGGTCATTAACACCTGAAATTCCTTCCACAATATGCATTTTAAAAGCATATATGGATAAGAGCGTAAACACACAGGCACCTGCACTTACCAAGATATGTGTCCTCAGACCTGCAAATTTCCCAGTTATCTCTCTTTCTAAGCCAAGAAGAAACGCAAAAAGAATTGACGCGCCTATTCGAAGCAACAGTACATATTCAAAATTCATCGTTTGAAGATAATCAAGGTGATTCATCCGACACTCCCTTAAAATACATATTCTAAACCCGTATTAAATTATGCTTTGATTTTGCTTTTCGGGTCGAGCACATCTCTAATTGTATCGCCAATCAGATTATAAGACAAAACGGCAACAAAAATTAAAAATCCCGGGGTTAAAAGCCATGGGCGATAAATAATGTTTGCAAATTCCTGTGCCTCTTTTAACATATTACCCCAGCTTGCATCCGGCTGTTGAATTCCAAGCCCCAAAAAGCTTAGCCCTGATTCTGCAAGGATATAGCTCGGGACGGATAAAGCTACTGCAATTATGACATAGCTTGAAGTTTGAGGCAGAATATGTTTCAGGATAATTCTTGTCCTTGAACACCCGGACACAAGCGCCGCTTTTACGTAATCCTGCGTTTTTATTGAAAGCACCATACCCCTTACAACCCTTGCAAAACCTGCCCAGCCGATAAATGCAAGAATAATTGTTATAAGGGCAAATCTTTGCGAACTTGTCATGCCCGAGGGCAAAATTGCTGCAAGAATTATCAAAAGATAAAAGCTCGGAACAGACATTATGGCTTCCGCAAAACGCATCATAATGTTATCAATTTTGCCGCCAAGATATCCTGAAATTCCACCGTATAAAAGCCCTATGGGAAATGATATAAAAAGAGCAAGAAAACCTATTGTAAGAGAAATTTGCCCGCCGTATAAAAGTCTTGAAAAATTATCTCTTCCGTTAATATCAAGCCCCAAAAGATAGAGTTCGCCGCCATCTTCAACGGATATAAAATGCCTTTTGCATTTTATAAAACCTAGAAATTTATATTCAAATCCTTTTTTAAAGAATTTTAAATAATATTTATGGCTCCTATCCTGTCTGTATTCAATACTTAAGGTGTCTTTATTAAATTCTCTTTTCCAATTATATGTATAGGGTTTTGTAAATTTCCCTTCTTTATCGATAAAATAAACATTTGAAGGGGGAGCATATGATAGTTTTCTGTTTGAATAATCCTTATCATACACTGCAAAAAAGCCTGCAAACAAAATTCCCAAATACATCAAAACGAGAATTAAAAGTGCAGCTACACTGATTTTGTCTTTTAAAAAGCGTCGAAGCTCAGGATTTTTAAGCTTATATCTTCTTGTATTAAAAAGTTTTACCATTAACCCACCCTCACTCTCGGATCGGTTAATTTTAAAAGAATATCAGCCAAAATATTCCCCAGAATAAGCATAAAAGAGCCTATCATAAGGCTTGCCATAACAAGATTGATATCAGATTTTAAAACAGCTTCCAAAATAAGCCTGCCAAGTCCCGGATATTGAAAAACATACTCGGTCAAAGCTGCTCCCGATAAAAGCCCTGCAAACTCAAAACCAAGCATTGTAACAAGCGGGTTTACGGCATTTCGAAGTGCATGCTTTATAATAACCCTGTTTTCCGATAACCCCTTGGCGCGTGCAAACTTTACATAATCAGAATCCAAAACATCAAGCAAGTTTGCTCTCATTTGCCTTGAAAGGCCTGCAAGAGAAATTGTCGTTAAAACAAGCGTCGGCAAAAAAAGGTGATGCATAACATCCAGTATTTTTTCAAACAAACTCATCGAATAAAATCCGCTCCCTGTAAGGCCTCCAATCGGGAACCAGCCTGTTTTTTGTGCAAATATCAAAAGCAATATGGCAAAGAAAAACGAAGGTATGGCCATACCAACCGATGAAAACACGGTTAAAAGCCTGTCGAAAACACTTCTGTAATTTAAAGCCGCCATTACTCCTATCGGAATTCCTATAATCCAGGTCCAAAAAAGCACACTCAAAGAAAGAAGTACCGTATTTGCGGCCCTTTCTTTAATCTTATCTGAAACTTTTTCACCTGTAACAGTTGTTCCCATATCCCCTTTTATAAAGTTTTTTGCCCAGTATAAATATTGAACATAAACTGGCTTATCAAGACCGAGACGTGCTTTTTCATGTTCAAGGGTTTCTTTTGAAATCGAAGGGTTTAACTTTAACTCGGCAAGAGGATCCACCGGAGATAAACGTATTAAAAAGAAACTTATAATCGACACAATGATTATAATAGGCAGGCTTTGCATTATTCTTTTTAATATAAAAACCGCTAACATAAAAAGACTTTACAACAAATTCGATTGATTTTAAACTAACCGCCCCGATATCATTTCGGCACTATTCAAAAAGATTATTCAATCTTTCTTGAATTTCCATCGGATCAATTTCGTTTGTAATACTGTTTATATCATAAGCAATCTGGAAAAACTTCGCCGCTTCAACCTTTTCTCCCTTAATTGAAAGAGACCTTGCAAGGTTATAATATGCAAGTGCATAGTTCGGATTCGCATTAATTGCCGCCCTGAAACAATTAGCCGCCTGTCCTATATGTGCCAAATCATCAAGATAAATAACCCCCAGATTGTTATGAGCAATAGCGTACCCCGGGTCATTTTTAATTGAAAGCTCATATTCTTTTACAGCCTCGGACAATTCACCCATACCCCAGTATAAATATCCCAAATTACAATGGATTTTAGCATTGTTCGGTTCCAATTCAAGAGCCCTTCTGTAAATTATCAGAGCATTTTTATAATCTTCTTTATCATAAAAAGCAGAGCCGAGACTGATATAGATGTCCAATTCTTTCGGTGTCAAAAGATACGCAGCCTGAAACGCTTCAATTGCAGCGTCCGTATTTTTAATAACGTTTTGCTGGACATACCCGAGCGTCTGTGCCACAATGCTTGTCCAATCCTGTTTCGGATTTAGGGTTATAGCGCTTTGATAGTGTGAAACAGCTTTTTCATATTCACCCTTCATAAAATAAAGATTTGCAATATTACTGTGCAAAATAGCATTATTCGGATGAATTGAGATAAATTTCAAATATGTACTTATAGCATTATCGTAATCCCCGATTTCTTCATATGCCTGAACAAGCCCTGAATATGCCGAAAAACAAAGAGAATCAATCCACCTTGCCATTTTATATTCAATAATGGCTTCTTCATGCTTTCCGATTGCCCTGTAAATATCTCCCAAAAGACAGTACAAAGGCGTAAACCCTGGAACTTTATCAATCATTTTTGTATAATAGCTTATTCCTGCTTCATAATCTTTTATTTTTGAAACATAAAAAGCCTTTACTAAATCAGGAAAAATAACAATAATTTTAAGCTTCTGCAGAAAATCTTTCTTCGCTTCCCTGTCGAAAGGAAGAAAAACATATGACAATAAAAGCTCAATATTACTTTGCAGCTTGGTTTTAAAGGATGAAAAGAACAATACCTTTAAAAGTCTGTGTTTTAGATAATGTATCCTTGAAGACCTGAAAAACGTATATTTTAACGCCGTATCCGCCTCTTCAAGGGCGTCTGTATATCTGTCTTTTTTCTTCAAACAATTAGCCAGCATATAATGACATTGCGCCTTGTTTGCCCCGTTTTTCAAAGCCAGATTAAAATAATTTATCGCACGATCCAACTCGCCTTTATGAAAAAAGGCAAAACCGATTTTAAAATATATCTCACCATTGTCGATTAAGACTTCAGAAGCCCTTTGATATTGAATTATAGCTTCATCAATATACTGTTTTGCCTGATAAACATCTAAATGCCAATCCATATAAAGATCGCCAAGCCTTACATGTAAATCAGACCTGTTTGGCTCTTTCATAAGAATAGTCTGGCAAAATTCAATCGCTTTTTGAATTTCACCTTTTTTCTTAAGTTTATTTATCTCTCTGTTTATATTTTTTATATCAGTGCTCAAAATACTATTTTCCGCTACAAAGTTGTATTATTCTATCTATGATTTATATTATTTTAATTTACACTTTAAATTTATGCAAATTTGTAACTTTTCTAAAACTGTTTAATACTTAAAAAACAAATTTTAAAAATTAAGATACTCTTCAGGCGCCAAAACAGAAATCATGCTTGGATTTTGAAGGTATTTTGCAGCCATATTTGAAACATCTTCCTTCGATACATCGGCAATCATCTTTCTGTATCTTTCTTCATAGTTAAGCCCGAGACCAATAATGTAATCGTATCCTGCAATGCTTGCAATCTGGGCATTTGTCTGTGAAAAATATTCAAGCCTGCCCATAATATTTTCTTTTGCCCCCAAAAGCTCAATATTACTGGGTGGAGCGTCCATAAGCTTTTTTGCTTCAACTTTAAAGCCTTCGAGTGATTTTTGAATATTTTTAGGTTCGGTTCCAATATAAAAATAGAAAAGCGTTGAATGCCTTAAGGGCTCAAGTGCGCTCCTTACGGTATATGCAAGCCCCTGCTTGTCACGAAGCTCGACAAAAAGACGGGAAGAAAGCCCTGATGAGCCTAAAATATTGTTCATAACAACAATTTTGGGGTAATCTTCACTAAACTGGCTTCCAACAAGGCACCCTTTAAAAATTTGTGCCTGCTTTGCGTCATTTTTTGCAATTTTTACAATTTTATCTTTTCCGTTTTTCCCCTGAAAATCAAATATATCAGGAATTTGAGAGTTTGTCTCATATGTTTTCATAAAAGAAAAATTCTTTGTAAAAAATTCTGCAATTTTATCCTCATCCGCAAAATCCCCCGCAATTGATATTACTTTTTTTGCCTTCATAATTTGGGCTAAAACATCAATTACATCCTGCTTTTGAATTTTATCAAGATCTTGAAGAGTCTTAGAGCAAGAATTTCCGTAATAATGACCGTCATAAATTCCCTCTATGAAAGCGTCAGAGGCTTTTATTTGGGGAGAGTCCAAATCGGAAATAATTTCACCCTTTAATTTATAAACCTCTTTTTCAAACGCCTCAAACGTTGAATTCTGAAGAATATCCGCAAGAACATCGAGCGCAAGGTCAAAATCTTCATTCAAAAAGAGGGTTGAAACCTTTAAATAATCCTGCTTACATTTAACGGAAGTTTCAATTCCGTTACTTTCGATTATATCGGCCAAAAGCTCTGCGGAACGGGTTTTAGTACCCTTTAAGAGAAGTTTTGAAAAAAGCGTATAAACCCCTGCAAATTTTTCGGGTAAATCAATTGAAAAATACAGACAAACAGCCATTCTGGGCGTATTTTTCGTATTTTTAATCAATATATCAATTCCATCTTTTTGGATTAATTTCATTATTTTCTCCTTTTATATTGCCGTTTAAATATCCTGAAAAAGCTTACAAATTCAGGCTTTTGGCATTAAGATACTTATTGAACACTTATCGCTTGTTAAATATTTTGACACAACACTCTCCAGATAAGCTGTATCAATGTCAGAAAGAAGATTTAAGTACTCATTTGCAAGCGATACATCCTCCATTACCGTCATGTAATGCCCTATGGTATCCGCAATTTCAGACACGGTTTCCGCACCTTCCGCAAAATTTACTTTGAGGCGCTTTTTTGCCTTATTCAATTCTTCATCCGTTATATTTACAAGCAAATCAAGCTCTGTACGGATTTCAGAGATTACAACATCCTTGAATTCCGCTTCAAAATTTGCCTCAATGAAAAAATTGTCCCCGTCTTTAAACTGGTAATGACAGGTGTCTATTTGATAAAAATGAGGTTTTTCAGGGGTTTCAATAAATTTTCTGTTCAATCTGGAACTTTTTCCTTCCCCAAAAATTACGGAAATTAAATCAAGGGCGATAGATTCCTTTAAATTGCCCGCCTTATCCGCTAAAAAGCCCGCCATAATATATCCTGTTTGAATTTCAGCCGTCTCTTCAAGAATTTTCGGCTCCTTAATTTTCAATTCGGGTGTTCTGTCGTCAGGCACCAGAAGCTTTTTGGGGGCTGCATTTTGGAAGTTAAATTCTTCCTGAACCTTTTGAATAATTTCTTCATCATCGAATTGACCGACAATAATGGTTGTCATATTTTTTGGCGCATAGAAATTTTGATAATATGCCATAATATCATCTCTTGAAATCTGTGCTATGATTTCTTTTGTGCCAATTACATTCCTTTTATAAGGATGTTTTTCATACATAGCATCGTTCAATTTGTCATAAACCTTGCGCCAGCTTCTATCCTGTCCCATACGGATTTCTTCAATAACAACGCACCTTTCGCGCCCATCCTTCGGCGGAAGCCCTGCAGGGTCAAATGTTCTTCCTATTTCATCATCAGGCAAAACAGGATCGACCATCATATCGGCATGCATATGCAAAGCAAGTCCCAGATGGGCTTTTGGAATTGTTACATAGTAAAAAGTATAGTCTTTCCAGGTGGCAGCGTTAATAATGCCGCCCTTACGCTCAAGCGTACAGTCAAATTCGCCAGCCTTATACTTGTGAGTTCCTTTAAACATCAGGTGTTCAAGAAAATGCGAAACACCGTTATTATCAGCATTTTCATTAATTGAACCTGTTTTCACCCATGTGCTCACATTAACCATCGGACTTTCTTTTTTTGCAAGCACCAGCTTATGCCCGTTATCAAAGGTTATAAGCCTTAAGGGCTCTGCTAAAAACGGGTATTCTATGAATTTTTTTTCAACAATTTTTGACATATTATTTTCCATTCTAATTTTTATTTATTATCAGGCTCAAGGTCTGCCCTCAAAGCTTTTGCACCCTTTAAATAGATATGTTTAATTTCTTTTTGGGTTTTATCGGTATTTATTGTAAAAAGCACCCTAAGGCACATTCTGATTGAATTTGGGACATTCAGCTCCTGATAGCACATCATTGGAACCTGATTAAAACCGCAACTCAAACGGGCAAATTTAGCCGGAAAAGCAGAATTCAAATCTTTTGTCAGGGTAAAAATTGCAAAGGCTATATCCTCTGTCATTATTGAGTTTTGAGCCAAAATTTCATTGGTTAATTCAACCGTAGCCTTTTCTATTTCTTCCGGTGTATTAGCTAAAACCGTTATTGCGCCTCGTATTCCCCGTGTAAACATCCTTAAAATATCCTCCAAATAAGGCTTTTAGTTAACATCCCAAAACATCTCCCGATTTTATCTTAGACCCTAAAGACCAGGCGTAGGCCGGCATTTCAGGTTTTCCTTCGGGTTTTACGGTTTTAATTAAAATCGCATTATCCCCGCATTTTACAGTAATACCCTGCTTTTCAACCGATATGACTTCACCCGGCTTAAAATTTTTACAAACCCCAAAATCTGAATTTTCGCAAAAATCTGTCTTTAAAACCTTGATAATTTTAGAATTATATAAAAAGTGGCATGTGTTTATTTCACACAGGGCACGAACCTTGTTATGGAGGGCTTTTACGGGATTTTTAAAATCCAATTCTTTATCTTCTTTTTTAAGCTTGCACGTAAATGTTGCCTCATCCGCATTCTGCGGCAAGGGTTTCAGGCTGCCGTTATAAAGCCCGTGCAAAGTTTTCATAATTAAATCAGGTGATTTTTCGGCTATTTCCCTTGAGAGAAGGGGGAAATCCATCTTATCAACGCCCGAAATCTCCTCTGTAAGACAAATATCACCAGCATCAAGCTCTAAAACCGTCACCATAGTTGTAATTCCCGTGACTAAATCGCCCGAAAGCAAGGCTGCACATATAGGATTGGCTCCCCGATATTTTGGAAGGAGGCTTGCATGGAGATTTATCGTTTGAAACTTTGGTATAGCAAGAACTTCGGCGCTGAGTATCTGCCCGAAAGCAAACGTAACAAAGAAATCCACATTATACGATTTTAATTTTTCAATCATATCGGGCTCTTTAGCGATTCTTGCAGGCTCCAAAACATCTATTCCATGGCTCATAGCAAGCTTTTTCACGTTGGAGTCCTGTATCTTTTTCCCTCGCTTAGCAGGTTTTGGGGGTTGTGTTACAAGCGCCTTTACCTCAAAATCAGGTGAATTAATTAATTTTTCAAATGAAGGAAGCGCAATATCCGGACTGGCAAAGAATATGAGACTGATGGTCACTTGGTTTAACGCTCCTCACTCTTGCTATTGGCCTCTTTTTGTAAAATCAGCTCCTCTAAAGCCTCTTCATTCAAGAGTTTATCGTCTTCAAGCTGAGGAAGATTATTCGCCTTCAGAGCCTCGGTTGCATCAAAAATATTTCTTGCATGATCGACAAACAAAATGCCGTCAAGATGATCGTTTTCATGCTGAATTGCATAGGCTAAAAGCTCGCCGTTCTTTGCTTCAAGCACAAAAGGTCTGCCGTTAATATCAAGCGCTTTTACTTTTACTTCAGAATATCTTCTAACCTGAACAAAGGCTTCAGGAAAGCTCAAACAGCCTTCCTTAGGGCACATTGCACCTTCTTTTTTAATAATCTTAGGGTTTACAAAAACAATCGGATGATACGGTTCATCATCTTTTGAAACATCAATTACAAATATGCGAAGGCTTTCCCCAACCTGCGGCGCAGCAAGCCCGACACCATTATTTGCATACATAGTATCAATCATATTTTCAATTAAGGTCCTGACCTTCTTTGAAATCTTTGAAACCTCTTTAGCCTTCTGCCTTAAAATCGGGTCTCCGTATTTTAAAATCTTTAATATAGCCATATGTAAATTCTACCATAAATTTTAAAAAGGGGCCAAAAATGCGAAAAGGTGCACGGATAAAGAGTTATTCAATTTTAAAACATAATAAAAATTCAGGTTTTACCTCGCAAAAGATTAAACTTTCAGGCAATTAAATTTCAAAAAAATTCTGAAAAAATATGTGTATAAGAAAGGATGTTAAAAGTATGCTTTATACGCTTTTAAGATGGTTTTTGTATTCATTGGTAATCCTTTTTATCGCATGGCTTATCCCCGGGATTAGCGTTTCAGGGATACAATCCGCACTTATTGCAATTGTAATAATCGGGCTTATCAATGCAATTTTAAAACCGCTCGTGTATTTAATCACACTGCCTATTAACCTTTTAACACTGGGGCTTTTTTCGCTCGTTATAAACGCACTGTTGTTTATGCTTGCAGGTTATCTGACCCCGGGATTTAATGTAGAAGGTTTTTGGAGTGCGCTTTTAGGCTCTTTAATTCTTTCCGCTCTGAGTGTTCCTATTAATAAAATTGACGGAAAAGATGTTTAAAACCTGCCAAAGTAACGGGTTAGAGACGCCTTGCCCTTTAAAAACCTTATCTTAAAAAGATATTGCCCTGTTTTATATCAGGGCAATTCTTTTTTCTAAATCTTCTTTAAAACCGCACAATAGCCAAGAGGCTCCTGCCCCAGTATATATTTACCCATCTTTTGGTTATATCTTTCAAATAAAAATTTGGTAAAAATGTACAAAAGCCTGAACAAAAGTTTCATTTTGCCCATCTTTTCAAACCTTGCAATTTTTTGTGAAATATCCGCTATAACGCACAAACCATCACCAATAGGAACAATTTCTTCCATCATAAAACCATTCTCTTTTGCAATACGTTCATAGAAAAACCTTGTGTGGCGAAGATAATCGTTCGGCTGTTCGTGCTCCCAATATGCCATATTTGAGGACACGATAAAAACCCCGCCCTGCTTCAATATGCGGTTGCATTCTTTAAACAAAGGGAACGGATTGTAAATATGCTCCAAAACCTGTGTGCTTAAAATCGTATCAAAAGAGGCATCCTCAAAGGGCAACTCCTTTGTGATATCGCATTCAAAATCAAGGTATTCGTTTTTATGAAGGGTTGAAGCCCAGTCCACACAGATGTTTTCCGTTACAAACTTTTTATAAAACCCGTATAAAGGAACATCTCCGCACCCTAAATCAAGTAATTTACCATTGGCGTATTTTTCAATCAAAGGTCCGAACACTTGCGCCTGAAGCCTTAAGACAATTTCAGAGCCGTTTTTTAGAAATTCATTAGTGACACACAATTTGCCGCATTTATCGACGGAATATATTGTGGGTTTCCATTTCTCTTTGTTTTTCATCCTCTTTCCTTCTGTTTTCACGGCAACTGTATGGCTTAGGAATGTTTTTTCAGTTTTGATGCGGTTAAATCCAAAAGAAAACCTGTATAGAAAGGTGTTTTAGCTGCGTATTTCCACCAAATATCCGCCATAAAAGCTTTTTCATTATTCCACGGCTTTATTTTACTTGCAAAATGAATTATAACAGGGTTTTTAAGAGCCTCGTCAATTTCATTTTTTCCAAAAATCGAAGTTAAATCTTCAATTTTATAAAAAGAATTGGAACTATCAAAAGGCGCGTATTTTGTCATTAAATTATATTTTAAAGGCACGTGTTTAATGTTATTATAAAATGCAATATTAACAACGTCCTGATCAACTGTTCTGTAGTTATTTTTTGCAAGCTCCGAAAGCTTTGGCACCATATTTTCATTCCTCACCTTTTCGAGGTTCCAAAGCGTCACACCTGCATTGATATATTGAGAAAGATCATCCAGCCCCATTTCTCTGTAATATTTCCTGTCAGGATGAATCAAATACCCCGCAGCCTTCACGCCTGCAATAAAATTGTCCCCTAAATCGGTATTAAAATATTCGGATAAATCTTTTTCAACAATAACATCAGTATCAAGATAAATTGCCTTTTTATAATGCTCAGGAAGCATTTCGGCCATTTTAAGCCTGTAATATGTCGGATTTGTAATATGGGAAATCATTTGAGATAAATCCGAAAAAGCGGTGCCCATATTAATGAAATTGATATTGAAATTTTTAGAACACTTATATCGTGTTTGTAAATCAAAAAAATAAGACTTAAGATAACAGGGAAAATTATCGGGCACAAGCAAATAAAAATCCAAAAACGAAGTTTTATCTGCATTTTCAAGGACGGAAAGAAGCGTAACATACATATACGGTGCGTAATTTTCATCCGAAGAAAGCACAACAGGGATAACCGTTTCGCATTCGCCCTGTATAGCCTTTGTCCCGTCTCCATTTTGCGAAATGGGGGGGGTAAGCGGTGTTTTTTGAGTTTCAGCGCTTGTTGTATCAAATTCTAAAGCGCCTAATTTATTTTGCAGCGCTTTAATATCTGCAAACGCTTCTGCAATACCTTTATCAAACTTTTCTTCAAGTAGGGAAATTCGCTCCCTAACGCCTTCAAGTATTTCTTTGCGCTTATTTCTGAAACTTATTTTTATCCCCAAAAGCCATATAACCCTGTACCACTTTCCGTTTGAAGGCAGATTTTTAAAGGAAAATATGCGGTTTTTAAGACCAAGATTTATTTTTTCTATCTTTTTTAAAACATATTTTTTTGCCGTGTCAAAATCCTCAGAAGCGGAAATTCGCCCGTAAGAATCGTCATTTGAATATTCTAAAAGAACCTTATTAATAAAATACGGAGGGTCTTTTCTTATATATCTTAATACCAAATCCCAGTCGACAAGGCGTTTTAGCTTTGTATCAAAATTGCCGTACTTTTTTACAAGGGACTTATGATGACAAAAAACACCAATATCAATAAAATTGCCCGCAAGAATTAGTTCGTAGCTAAAATTATAGCCCACTATCCGCCCGTCGTTTATATTTTTAAAACAAGCATAAAAAGTCTTATTGAAAGGATTATGAACTATTGCATTTGCAAAATCCCGAAGATGAGAAGGAAGCATTTTATTATCGGTATCAAGATAACATATCCAAGGGTTTTTTGCCATTTTAAGACCAATATTTCTGGCATGGCATACTCCTCTATTTTTCTTGAGCTTTTTATAGATAATTTTTCTTGTTTCAATTTCCCTTGCATATGTACTTTGAATAAGCTCTTCCGTGCCGTCAGTCGAGCCATCGTCAACTATTATAAGCTCAAACTTTTGATATGTTTGCTCCAGAAGTGACTGAATTGCATTTTTAATGCAGAATGCTCTGTTATATGTCGGCATTATGACAGAAAACAAGGGTGCTTCATTATTTAATTCGGTTTTAACTCCGATTGAATTCATAAAAATTTTAAACTCTCATTTAACATTGAAAAATTCTATTTTCTAATTATAACAACAAATTCGCGTTTTGGTATTTTGAGTTTTTTAAGATGTTTAATTTCAACATCTTCCGCAAATTTGATTTCAGCACCGTAATTGTGCTTCAATTTATCAAGAATATCCCTGCCGTATATTCTCACATGGTCTGCCTGCCCGTAATATTTCAGCCTGCCTTCCGGGGTATTTATGTTTTTATCTTCAAAAGTTTCAGCACGGGTAAAATCAAGCGGAAATGTAAGATAAATTACGCCGTTTGGCTTTAATACCCTTAAAAGCTCGGATAGGAAGCGGTTTTCATCTTCGATATGTTCCATAACATGGTTTGAAAGCACAATATCAAAAGAATTATCAGCAAAAGTAAGGCTTGTAACATCTTCTTTTTTGCACTTAACAAAATCCCAATTATCAGGCTCTAAATCAATCGGCATATAATTTATATCGTTGCGTTTTGAAAAGATTTCGCAAAAACATTTTTCAGGAGCCGTATGCAAAATATTTAAGGGATTCAAGGGGCCCGGAGCATTTTTGCGGTTTAAAAACTCTTGATATACATAAAACAAAAAACGATGCCTTTCAAGCGAATAACAAACACTGCAGGCAGCATGGGGCCTTGGCGGAACTCCTGCGTCGATAAATTTTGTTACCTTGCCGCAAAAAGGGCAGTAATAATATTCTCTTGAAGCTATATTTCTGTTTCTGTTTCGAATTTTATAGATAAGCTTATCAAATAATGACATAGAAACTTTATTGTGCATGTGTTTTCCTGTTTTTTTCTTATCATACACTAAACAATTGAAGCACTTTCCTGCTTTTTAAACTGCATTTCATAAAGCGCCCTATAATGGCCGTTTTCAATATTCATAAGGTCGTCATGCGTGCCAAGCTCAACAAGCTCTCCTTCGTTTATTACAGCAATCCTGTCTGCGTTTTTAATGGTGGAAAGCCTGTGTGCAATTATAAATACGGTCCTGTTTTGCATAAGATTATCCATCGCCTTTTGAACAATAGCTTCCGATTCATTATCAAGGGCGCTTGTTGCTTCATCTAAAATCACTATAGGTGCGTTTCTTAGCATGGCTCGGGCTATTGCAACCCTCTGTCTTTGTCCGCCCGAAAGCGTTAGTCCACGTTCTCCAAGCATAGTTTCAAGCCCTTCGGGAAGCTCATTTATCATATCTTCAAGGTGTGCGGATTGAATTGCAAGATTAAGCTCATCCATCGAAGCATCAGGGTTTCCCATCAAAATATTTTCTTTTATGGAGCCTGAAAAAAGGAAATTATCCTGAAAAACCATGGAGACGTTGTGCCGCAAGGAGGAAAGTGAAAACTCCCCGATATCAACACCATCAAATTTAATTGAGCCCGATTTAATGTCGTAAAACCTCGGGATTAAATTAACAAGGGTGGATTTTCCCCCGCCTGAATTCCCGACTATTGCAAGGGTCTCATTCTTTTGAACCGAAAGATTAAAGTTTTTCAACACGGGATGGTTTGGAATGTATTCAAAATTTACATTTCTAAATTCAATACTGTTTTGAAGCCCCGCAAGAGTTTTCGGGTTTTCACAGTCTTTAATTTCAGGCACTAAATCAAAAAGCTCGAACACACGGCCCATTGCAACAAAAATATTTTGTATCCCCGTAAGCGTGTTCCCAAGAGTCTTTACAGGCTTATAGAGAAGCAAAAGCGAAGTCACAAAAGAAGCAAAAGCCCCTGCTGTCATCTGTCCCGAATTTATTAAAAACGTACCGTACCCTAAAACCGTTGCAATACCAAAGGATGCAATCAAATACATCATAGGAGACATCCAAGCAGCACGCTTTGTAAGAGACATATTGATATTAAATGAATCTGTCACCTGTTTTCTAAAGAAGGTTTCCTGCCTGTCTTGAAGCGCATATGCAGCCATAACCTTGTTGCCGCTGTATGTTTCATTGATATTTGTTGTAATATTTCCGCCAATTACCATATTTTTGTTTGAGGCTTCTTTAATCCTTTTTCTGATTAAGGCAACAGGCACAAAGGCAATACAGAGCACTAAAACGCCTATTATTGCAAGGCGGCAAGAGGAATACAGCATAACGGCAATTAGCCCGAGAGCGCCAAATAATGCCGTTGTTATTGTTTTAAGCTGCTCAACAATGCCCGCGGAAGCCGTCTGCGGGTCTCCCATATATCTTGAAATTATAATGCCCGAAGAGTTTTCATCAAAAAATTGCGGGTGCATATGGATGAGTCTGTGGAAAAGGTCAAATTTTACATCGTTTGTAATTCGCTGGGAAGTCCATGCTGAAATATAATCGTTCAGATACCTCAAAACACCCTGAACTGCTGCAAAAAGCACAACACCAACGGGCAGAAGCAAAGACATTTGAATACTTGTGATTGTAAAATTAATCCCATGCCAGCTTAGGGCAAATTCCTTTCCGCCAACAACATAATCCATATAGGGTTTTAGGGCAAACGCAGTAACACCGTCCAAAAGGCCCAAGGGAATTGCAATTGCAAAGCCAAGTAAAATTCTAAACCAATAAGGCTTTATATACGGCCAAATACGGCTCAAAAGCCAGCTGTATTTAAAAGAATTTTTAGCTGTGGTTGTATTAAGTTTCATTTTCAATGCCTTTCAGTTAACTTAATTCAAAATAGCAAATTACAATCTTGATTTTTAAATCGGATTCTGTTTTTTTGCATATAAAAGCTGATTTTAGATTTTAAAACATACATTTCTTCATCGTTAAGTTCGTAAAACATTGGCAAACGCACAAGAGTATTAGATATTTTATTTGTCTCTTTCATATCCCCTGCAACACGACAATATTTTTCTCCAGCAGGAGAAGAGTGCAATGGAATATAATGGAAAGGTGTACTGATATTATTTTCTTTCATAAAGTTTATAAAATCAGCTCTCTCTTGCATGGTTTTAAATAATACATAGTACATGTGAGCATTGTGAGAACAATCATCAGGACAATGAGGCCTGTATATGATATCATCATATTGCTTTAAAAAGTTGTCATATTCATTCCATATATGCAACCTTTTTGAATTGATTTTATCTGTATTTTCAAGTTGAGAATATAAAAAAGCTGCAATAATATCGGATGGTAAATAACTTGAACCAATATCAATCCATGTATATTTGTCAACCTGCCCTCTGAAAAATTTCGAACGATTTGTACCTTTTTCTCTAATAAATTCGGCACGTTCCGCATATCTATCGTTATTAATGACAATTGCCCCACCTTCTCCGGAAACTACGTTTTTAGTTTCATGAAAAGAAAAACAACCAATATCACCAATTGTTCCAAGATGTTTACCTCTATATCTACTTCCCAATGCCTGAGCAGCATCTTCAACCACCAACAAATTATAACGCCTTGCTATTTCCATAATTTTATCCATATTGCAAGAAACGCCGGCATAATGCACCGGAACTATGGCTTTAGTGCGTTCAGTAATCGCTGCTTCAATCAAGTCTTCATTAATATTTTTAGTATCCGGCCTAATGTCGACAAAAACAGGGGTGCCGCCCCTTAATACAAACGCATTCGCAGTGGAGACAAAAGTAAAAGATGGCATTATAATTTCATCTCCCGGTTGAATATCAATAAGAATCGCCGCCATTTCCAATGCAGCTGTGCATGAATGTGTTAAAAGTGCTTTTTTACAATTCAGTTTTTTTTCTAAAAATGTATGGCATTTTTGTGTATAGACTCCATCGCCGCACAATTTACCCTGAGTATTGATTATATCTTTCATATACTCAAATTCTTTTCCTGTCACAAACGGTTTATTAAAATATATAGCCATATGTCATTTACCTCCAGATTATATATATCCTTTTTTCAATAATTTACGTTTTAAATAATTGTATACTTTATAAAAAATCTTATACTTAAGTTTTTTAGGCTTTTTATAATCAAACTCAATAAAATGTGTCATTTCTTTTTGAAATTCTACAGGGTACAA
This sequence comes from uncultured Vampirovibrio sp., assembly GCA_910578465.1. Classification (GTDB taxonomy): domain Bacteria; phylum Cyanobacteriota; class Vampirovibrionia; order Gastranaerophilales; family Gastranaerophilaceae; genus MGBC122484. The sequence goes on from CAJTPW010000002.1 coordinate 23,701, forward strand.
CAAACTCAGTTCATTTAATATTTTAATAAATTGAATTATATCAATCATAGGAAAATCTTTTATCTTATTGAGGTCATTTCTTATAGTATGCCCAAATTCAAGAACTCTTTCCAATGCTAAATTAAGCCACTCACTCCTTTTTGGTGTAAAGTAATGATACATTTCTATATATGATGAAACCTTCAAATTCATTTTCTTAAGAATATTGCTTCCTTGAAACAAGCCTTCCTGTGTTGAACGATATACACCTACAACTTCGTTAACAAAATGAGCCTTACCTGTTGCCAAATGAATTCTATTCCTAAAATCATCTTCCCTAAATGCCACCTCAATATAGGGGTCACCAATTTTGGTTTCCAGAAATTTAATAACATCGTCTGTAATATAATTATTTCTAAAAACAGAAGAGATGGTATTTCCTAATACGGCCCTTCCTTGCAGCATATCCTCAAACGTAGAGTCCAAAAAATCCTCTTCAAAATGTTGTATTGATTAGAAGTCCTACCAAAAGACAAATTAACAGTGTTGGCAGCATAAATACTGTATTCCGAATTTTTTTCCAAAAAATCAACAGCTTTTTGTAGAAAATTTTCATCAGTATAATAGTCATCAGCATCCAAACAACAAAAATAAGGAGTATCCATATACTTATATGCTTTGATAATATTAGCCAATAGTCGCTGATTACTTGAAGAAGGAAGAACGACAAGCTTATTGGTTTTTTGTCTGTAATCTTCCAAAATTTGCAATGTTGCATCTGTGGAGCAATCATCTGTTACAATTAACTGAAAATCAAAATCAGTTTTTTGCATTAATACAGAATCTATAGCTTCACTTATATATTTTTCCTTATTATACGAGGGCATTAAAATACTGAGTTTTAAATTTTTAATCATTGTTTTTTCCAACCATAATACTTATTTCTTCGCCAACATCCTCATATTGCTTTACCAGCTGAAGCTTTAGCGGTTTCAATAATTCAACATATTCATCAACGCTTCTATAGTGCCAGTAGTTTGAATTTTCTTCCTTGGCTGTATTTTCTACAATAAAAAATATTGCATCTCTTTTGGCAATCCTTTTGAATTCAGTAATTACCTTTTCCAGTTTGCGCTTGTTGGTAATACCACCCAGCACCAAACTAACAAATATTATATCAATCGATTCATTTGGAAGATTAATATATTCATTTTTTAATATTTGATATTCAACATTTTCTATTTTTGGAGCAAACTTTATTAACGTTGAAATCGGATCAACTGCATAAACTTTATCTTTTACCAGTTTTGATAACATGGGCTCAAATCTGCCCGGTCCACATCCAAAATCCAGAGCTGTTTTTTCATTACCTGTTAAATATTTTTTCAAAACATCCAAATATATTTCTTCCTGGAATCTATCAACGGCCTCCAATTCTTCCAAAGTGTGGGTCATATTATACACGGAACGTTTTCCGTATTGCTTTGCTCTTTTTTGCCAATATTTCATTGTTCCAGAGGATGAATTAAAAATTATTTCCCAAAAATTCTTCATATAACTTTCTTTAAAAATATTACCAAAGAACTTGATTTTATCTTTCATTAAAAACCCCTTTCCATAATTCGGCCATATAATCGTCTCTAAAAAATTTTAAAGAATTTTTTATATTTTCTTTTCCGGTTTCCTCTTCCATATAAAAGAATTCTTCGTACTCCAAATCGACTATTTTTTTTGTATCAAATATTATACATCCTTTTGACATAAGATGTTCAAAAGTACTTATCTCAGAACGAATGAATAATTTTTGTCCAAAATTTAATGCAAGAAAGCTGTTCCCAAGGCCTTGCTGTCTGTTTTGATTTAAAATTAAAATATTATTTTCCGATACATAATTTGCATATTCTTGCGGTGATAAAATTTTATCGAGATATTCAAATTTATCTCCAAAAAGTTCGCAACCTTTTTTGATAATTTTGTCTCTATATTCAAGTTCACCATAGGATAAAATTGTTTTTACAATGAGATTTTTATCTTTAAATTTTGATAAAACAGCTAACATTTCTAAAGTAGATTTATCACACGAATTGTTTATTTGCACTACAAGTGAATCTCTTTTTCGAAAATTCTTTTTAGCATTATTTATCATATCCTCGGTTACAGGAAAAGTATAGCCGGCATTAAAAAAGTTTCTATTTTTACAATTATATTTACTGTTTAAAACTTTAATATCACCATCCACATCGGTAATATATCCTTTAAAGTTTTCTCTTACAAAGTCATTTTTTTTATCCCTTGGAGCATTATACAAATCCCCACCCCATATCATCCAATAAACCTTTTCACGCAATATATCTTTATGGTCATACAAATAAAAAACCTCTTGAAATAAAGAATGCCAAATTACCTTTTCAGCATTTGAAAAATCAAGCCCATGCAATCTTTTTATTCGAATAACATTTTTGCCTTGAGGAAATTCAAATTCATCATACCACTTTTTGCACAATATTAAATGTTTTTTTGTATCAAAGTTTCGATTTAGAAAATCAACAAATGGCTTGTTAAATTTATCATTAAACATTATATGAATATATTTTGCTTTTGATATTCTGTGATTTATAATTTTTATTCTGATTTTATCTATAATTTTTTGTATTAAGCCAATTCTCATAGTCTACCTTTTTTAATTCTCATAACAAACAGATTTTATATATGCGCACATTCTTTCTCATTATTTTCAGCTCTATAAATATCATTTATATTATTTGTTATTTCCAGCAATTGACCAAGGTTTTCCTGTTTTGCAAAATTCATAAATGCTTTAACATCTTTTGGAAAACATTTTCCACCATATCCGAACTTTCCATCGGGCCCCGGAACCATTGTGTGATGTTCATTAATGTAACCGCTTAAAAGAGTACCTCTTCTGATATTATTGTAATCACATCCGAATTTTTTACACAATTCATATATACCGTTGAAATACGTAACTTTGACAGCTCCAAAAACATTATGAGAATATTTTGCAATTTCAGCTTCTAAGTTTGACATTGTTATGTAATGTTTACCTACAAATATTTGTGATAACAATTTTTCATATCCCGTATATATCATAGATTGCTGACAAAAATCTTCATAAGCGGTTCTTTCAGTTAAAAATTCCGGCATAAAAAATATTTCTTTGCCTAGTTCTTTCGACAATTTGTCACAAGTTCCCGGTAAAAGAGTTGTCCTAATAAAAATTGGTTTATTTGGACATTTCTTAATTATATCTTTTAACAAGGATAAATTCTGCGTGTTGTTATCTTCCGTTGGAATATGTATGCTGATAAAAATTATATCCGCATTACTTAAATCATCATTAAACCCTTTTGGCGGATCAGAGATTAAAAAATTGCAATTCGGATTAAATTTCTCAATCCATTTTTTCATAACACTGCCAATTACACCTAAACCTATTATTCCTATATTTAACACTATTTAGCACCTTTCTTTTTTACCTTTATTTTCAAAAACAAAATTGTGAAAACCTTATGAGTTTTATTATTCCTTATTGAAAACAATTTTTGAAATATAAATTTAATATAATCTTTAGGCTTCAATAAAAATAAATTTTTAATAAATAAAATTCTATTTCTAAAATCCAGATTATTATTAAAAAATTCATAATATTCAACCAAAAGTCGATACTTGCATATTTCCTTTAATATTTTAAGGTTATATTTATTGGCCAGTTTTAAATTATCATTCAATCCGCTCAACACACCAAATATTTTAACTTTATTCCACTGTATTTGCTTATGAGAAACCCTGTACACATAACAATTCTTGTGCAAGGCATAAAATTTCTTTGCTAAAAGCATAGTTTTGCAGTAGAATGGTGGATCTTGAAATCTTATATATTCAGGAAAGCATAGATTATTATCTTTCAAAAACTTTGCATTATAAATGCAACGAATGTATCCATAATCAAACTGAAAATCTTTGTAATCAATAATTCCATCTTGTTTAAATAAGTATTTTTCATAAACACCGGAATATTTTTGAAAAACCTGTTCTCCATCATATTCCGAAAACTCGCCACAAGCTACTAAAACATTATTGTTTTTAACAGCATCATATAAGCTTTTCAAAACATGGTTATCAGGATAAAAATCATCGGAATCCATAAATACAATAAATTCTCCGGATGATTTATTAATACCGTCATTGCGAGCCTTGCCAACACCCTCATTCTTCTTATCTATGAGAATAAATCTGCTATCTTTATTTTTATATTCCTTTAATATCCTTAACGAACCATCTGTTGAACCATCATTTACGCAAACAACCTCTATGTCTGTTAATGTCTGGTTAACAACACTATCCAGACATTCTTTCAGATATTTTTCCGCATTATATACAGGTATGATTACTGATATTTTAGGTTGCATTAAGTCCCCTTATTTCTTTAATATTGCTTTCCCAAACAAAATTACTCTCCTTTCCTTTTTATTCCACCTGATACTTATGAGGTTTTGTTTAAATCGTTTGAACCTTATTTTTCTTCGCATTAAGAAAGGATAGTTAAATATATTATTAATTTTTACCTTAGATTTCTTGGTAATTCCCTTGCTTTGAAAAATAAGTTCTTTATCCATACGGTCTGTCATTGCTTTTATACGAGCAAAGCAATCCTTTTCATCCGATATTTTTTTCATTCCAAGAACAATTTCAATATAAACAAGTTCTCTAAGATAAAGATTAAGCAAAATGCCCTTATCGTCGATATTGTGCTCAAGCAGCCAATTGTGAATTTCATCACTTCGTTTAAATGGTATAGTGTAATCTTTCAAATCATCAGAATCGAAATAATTTAATTTTCGCCAGTAATAATAAGCGTTTGATGTATAGTTTATCTTTTGGGCCAGGCACATTGTCTGAACCTGAAACGGATTATCAGCCCACCCTGCACCGGGAGCCTCAACAAATCGAATATTATTCTTATTTAAAAATTCGCGCTTATATATACAACTCCAAATACTTGGATGATATGACATAAAATACGGATGCTCTTTTATAGTAAAGCTTCTATCCTCAGGAATTTTCGCATTCCACTCATCTTTTATTATTTTTGTCATCCAACGTGTTTGATAATTGTTGTAAAAACCAGATTTAACAATATCTGAATCAAACTCTTCAGCAATTTTATACAAATCCTCATACATTTTATGGTCAATATAATCATCCGGTTCTACAATTGCGACATACTCTCCTGTTGCACGTTCTAAACCCATATTGCAAGTTTGACCATAACCTCCGTTTTGTTTATGGATTGCGATAATACGTTTATCCTTAAGAGCATATTCATCAATAATTTCAGGGCATTTATCCTTGCCGCCATCATCTAACAGAATTATTTCCAAATCTCTAAAAGTTTGATTAATTACACTATCCAGACATTCTCTCAAATATTTTTCTACATTATAAACAGGAATAATTACAGAAATTTTAGGCATTAGACCTCCCTAATATCACCTTTTTCAAGAAATCTTTAAAAGATACTTTTTTATAGCGGTTCATCATACCTTCAAAATCATTTGCAACTATAAGTTTCAAAACCTCTTTTTGCTTACGGTTTATATACTTATATTGCACGTTCTCTTGTTCAATATTGCCAAAAAGTTTAACAAGTTCATCAAAATGTGCTTTTTTATGATTTTCATCAGTAGCCTTCCACATCCCGACGGAACAATTGTAAAAATGCCTGTATGCTACTTCTTTTACTTCATCCCAACAGTCGTTTTCTACAAAATATTCTTTTGCCTTTTGGCACATTATAGGCATCACCTTTAATCTCTCATCAGATCTTTTGGTTGATGAATTCATCCCGTCTTCAAACCTGTAATTAATTAATGCTTCGTGCAAAAGAGTTATCTTGGCACCTTTTGCATATACCAAAGCTGCAAAAGGCATGTCCTGATAACTCGCGTTTTTTGTTTCCAAAACACGAATGTTGTGCCGATTTAAATACTCACGCTTATATATTGATGACCAAATGCTAACATGGCAACGCATTAAAAGCGGGTTTTCTTTTATGGTAAATAGAAGATTTTCCTTTGAAGCTTTATAAAGAGTATTGTTATTCTTAAATTTATTATTACCCAGATAATATCGAAAATCCGCCTTGCAAACATCAGCACCCATTTTTTTAGCGCGGTTATACAACCTTTCAAACATATCGGGTTCAGCCCAGTCATCTGTTTCAATTATTCCGATATATTCGCCCGTTGCCGCGTTAATTCCTGCATTAACCGCATTTCCATAACCGCCGTTAGTTTGATGGATTGGCTTAACACGGGAATCTTTGGCAGCATATTCATCCATAATTTTTCCGCAATTATCAGGCGATCCGTCATCCACAGGGATTATTTCAATATCCGCCAATGTCTGATTAACAATACTATCCAGACATTGTCTGAAATATTTTTCAACATTATATGCAGGCATTACGATTGACACTTTAGGCATCTATCCAACCTCCAGTATATGTTTTCCAAAAAGAACGATGCTTATTCTTGAAGGATTTATCCTTATTGAAAACATCTTTTGCCTTTTTTCTTTCAGGGCCTGTTTTCGAGAAAGATTTTCAATATATTTTTTAAACCTTCCCACATCTTTTAAAAGAAGTCTTGCCTCAGAATTCGGATTAAATTCACCTTTTTCATAAAATGCATTGAATGTTTTTTGAAATTTATCCAAAAAATCACCCCTGAAGGCTTCGTCAATTCTGAGTAAATTCCATTTATACCTGCTAAATTGAAGCTTGAGCTTTTCTTTGTTTGCAATATTTTTAATTTCGGGGTTGTCTTCCAAAAATCGTGTGATTTCATCAAATTCATCACAGATATAGAATACTTTTTCTTTTGATTTTACGGAAGAATTATCGTTATCACACCTATAATACACATAGGCATTTTGCGTAAAATATATTTTCTTGGCACAGGCTAAAGTTTTAAAAGCAAATGAAGTATCCTGATAGCTTGCACCTTTAGTTTCCAAAAACCTGATATTATTTTCATTCAAAAAACTTCTTTTATAAACAGCGCTCCAAATTGTTGGCAGTATTTTAAGAACGGACGTATCGTCTTTTATGCTGAAAGCCTTGTTTTTCGATAAAATTTTGCCTGCTTTTCTTGATATATTTTCATTTGAAAAATGATAATAAAAATCAGATTTTACAATATCTGCATTATTTTTAACCGCTAAATCGTATAAATCCTCAAACATTTTTTCATCTGCAAAATCATCAGATTCAATAATTCCAATATATTCTCCAATCGCTAAATCCAACCCCATATTCATAGAAGCACCGTAACCTGAATTTTCTTTATTTATAATCTTTATACGATTATCATTTTTTGCAAATTCTTCCAAAATAGAAAGAGAGCTATCGATTGAACCGTCATTTATACAAATTATCTCAATATCCTTTAATGTTTGCCTGATAATACTATCCAGACATTGCTTAAGATATTTTTCAACATTATAAACAGGAACAAGAACTGAAACCTTAGGCATTTTTCACCTCGTTAAAAAGCTGCATTGCCCTTAAAATTGCCTTATCCATATCGTAATATTTGTAATCTCCCAATCTTCCAAGGAAATAAACATTCTCAAGTGTTTTTGCTTTTTCAAGATATTTACAATAAAGCGCAATATTATCCTCCGTGGGGATGGGATAATATCTTTCATTTTTGCCAAGTTCAAAACTTTCTGAATATTCTTTTGCGATAACTGTTTTATCTGATTTATCATCTAAATAATGTTTATATTCATGGATTCTTGTAAAGTCATAATTACAAGGATAATTAACAACAGAATTTTTCTGATAAAATTCACATGTCTTGGTTTCAAATTTAAAATTCACACTTCTGTAGGGAAGCTCGCCAAACTTGTAATCAAAAAATTCATCAATTGCACCTGTATAGAAAATTCTTTTAAAATTATCCTTTTCCACATTTTTAAACTCGGTATTCAGCCTTACTTCAATATTCGGATGTTTCAACATTTTTTCTACAATCTTTGTATATCCTTCAAGCGGAATACCCTGATATTTATCCTGAAAATATCTGTTATCCTTGCTTAAATACACGGGCACTCTTGCAGTCACCGCGCTATCAACATCACTTGGAGACACCCCCCACTGTTTTGTTGTATAGTGAAGAAATACTTTTTCATAAATATACTCTGCAAGAAATTTTAAATCTTCATCATCCTGTTTTTGAAATTCTAAGATTGGAACTTTTGTATTGTATTTAAAATTTGAAAGAAGCTTTTCTTCAAGTCTTTTTGCAAGGGCTGCAGGAAAAACGTCATAAAGAGTATTAAAATTAAAAGGAATAGTTGTTTTAATGCCATCAATTACGGCATAAACCTTGTGCATATATTGATTAAAATCAGTAAATTGGCGGACAAATTCCCAAACTTCTTCACTGTTCGTGTGAAAAATATGAGAACCGTATTTATGTATCATTATCCCGTTATTATCACGGTAATCATAACAATTTCCTGCAATGTGGTCTTTTTTATCAATAATTAAAACTTTTTCATTCAGTATATTGGCAATTAAATTTGCAATTACAGAACCTGAAAATCCCGCCCCAACAATCAGATTAACGCTACTATTCATAAAGAAAACTCCGCCATCGGTACGGTGCCAAATAAGCACCATTTTTTAGTATGCAAACTTTCTTTAAGCGTAATCAAAGGAAAAGAAAAAATTCTGTTTTCCCTGCTTACTGCCCAAAACTCTTTATCCCTGATATCCGCATTATTCTCGCGCAAGAATTTTACAACGGAAAGACGCGCCTCATTTTTATCTTCTCTTAATTGTTTTAAATGTTTTTTGGATTTTGAATTTACGGTAGAATCAGGATTTCTAAAATAATAGTAATTCACTCCAGGAACACTCACCACCCCGTTTGCATAATATACAGCCTGCACCGTAAAAAGCTTATCTTCACAATAGCAATTTTCAGGATAAAAAACGTTATTTTCCAAAAGCAAAATTCGCTTATATATTTTATTTGTGGGACAAGGATTTTTCACAAGAGAACAAATATCAAACTTTTCCTGCAAATTAGTTTTAAATTCTTCCTTTTCTATAATAAGCCTTTTTTTGGTTTTTCCGTTACCGATTCTTACATTTGTTGCAAGAGCAATATCGGAATTATGTTTTTTTACAGCAACATAAAGTTTTTCAAAATAATCCAAATCTATCCAATCATCAGAATCTATAAAACCGATGTATTCGCCTGTTGCCATCTTGATTCCGATATTTCTCGAAGCCCCCTGTTTTAGATTTAGAGGATTATTTATAACCTTTATCCTTTTATCCTTATTTGCAAAATCATACACAACATCAAGGGAATTATCCGTTGAACAATCATTGACACAAATTACTTCAATATCGTCCAAGGTTTGATTAACAACGGTTTCCAGACATTTTCCGATATATTTTTCGGTATTATAGAACGGTATGATTATTGAAACTTTAGGCATTAGCCACCTTACGCTTTAAAAAATACTTCATTTATATTGTTATTAAAAATTTCGCAACATAATTTGTACATTATCTACCCGTCTATCAGCCGCTTGGCCACAAATTATAAGACGACTGTTCAGTAGCTTCATCACATTTTATTCAAAATGTGATGTTGCCATTCGGCAAAAACGCCAAGTGTAATAGTATCACAAATAAACACCGCAAACGCATTATGTTAAATTTTGTTATAACTTGTAATATTTGAAAAAAGATAAACAAAAAACAAACCATATGAAGCTTTTAGGGCAATATAACTTTTTGAATAAAAATTAATAAAAACAACAGTTTTCTTTGCAAAAAAGACAATATTTATGTTAGAATTCAAAAGTACGGTTAAATCACAACAAATTGAATAAAATGTGATTTATAAACGTTTTTAGGGCAGTTTTGTTACGCTATAAAATAAAATTTACATAGCTTTTTTCAATTTCATCCTGCTCGATTCCAATATACCTTAATGTAATCTCGGGGCTAGAATGATTAAATATTTTTTGTAAAATTGCCACATCTTTAAATTTTCTATAATGATGATAACCAAAGGTTTTTCGCATAGTATGCGTTCCGACCTTTTCCTGAAGCCCTGCTTCTTTACAGGCGGAGCGCACAATATAATAAGCGGCAAATCTTTGCATTCTGTTTTGAAAAACCGTTTTAAACAAAGGTTCATCAGGGTTTTTACCCTTTGTGTATTCTTCAAACATTGGTTTCAATTTTGCATTGACGGGAAATTTTTTAAACTTGCCTGTTTTCTTTTCAATTATCCTTATGTGGCTTTGCCCCTTTACATCTCCAACATCAAGAGACAGAATATCCGAAATTCGAAGTCCGCAGTTTGTGCCGATAACAAAAAGTAATAAATCGCGTCCGTTTTTCTTTGCAAGAACGTTTTCAACCTTTTTGATATCGTCCTTATTTTTAATAGGTTCAACAATCGTCATAAAAATTCCTTTCAAAACTTTCCTTTTAAACTTTTTAAACATTTTATTATTTAAAAGTTCGGATTTTGAAAAGAATTTCAATTTTTATTTTTTATGTTTTTTTAAGACTCCTGCGAAACCAAAACCTCATATCCGTTATCTTTTAAGGTCTTTTCCTTCTTTGCAAGCTCCAAATCTTCTTTCACCATCTCCGATACCATCGTTGCAAGATTATATTTCGGCTCCCATTTGAGTTTTTCCCTTGCCTTTGCGCTGTCACCGAGAAGCAGTTCAACCTCAGTCGGCCTGAAATATCTCGGGTCAACCTCTACAAGAATTTTTCCCGTATTTTTGTCATATCCTTTTTCATCAATTCCTTCGCCCTTAAATTCAAGCTCAATACCCGCTTCCTTGAAAGCCATCAGGCAAAAATCACGTATGGTTGTTGTCACACCGGTTGCAAGCACAAAATCCTCAGGTGTTTCCTGCTGCAAAATCCTCCACATGCCTTCAACGTAATCTTTAGCATGCCCCCAATCGCGCTTGGATGAAAGATTACCAAGATAAAGCTTTTCTTCAAGCCCAAGCTTTATTCTGACTGCAGCACGGGTTATTTTCCTTGTAACAAAAGTTTCGCCCCTTCTTGGAGATTCATGGTTAAAAAGTATACCGTTTGCGGCAAACATATTATATGCTTCTCTGTAATTTACCGTAATCCAGTAAGCATAAAGTTTTGCGCAGGCATAAGGAGACCTCGGATAAAAAGGTGTGCTTTCTTTTTGCGGGGTTTCCTGCACAAGGCCGTATAATTCCGAAGTTGACGCCTGATAAAATTTTGTCTTTTTCTCTAAACCCAGAATTCTTATCGCCTCAAGCAGCCTTAAAGTGCCCAGAGCATCAGCATTTGCCGTATACTCCGGGGAATCAAAAGATACTTTAACGTGAGACTGTGCTGCAAGGTTATAAATTTCATCAGGCTGAATTTCCTGCACAAGACGGATTAAACTCACAGAATCGGTTAAATCACCATAGTTTAAATGAAAACGGGAATCCGTATTATGAACATCCTGATAAAGATGATTAATTCTATCGGTATTAAAAGAGCTTGAACGCCTTTTGATACCATAAACATCATATCCTTTTTCAAGCAATAGTTCCGCAAGATAGCTCCCGTCTTGCCCTGTAATTCCTGTTATAAGTGCTTTTTTCATATTTTTTCCTTACCTGATATTTTTCACATAATGAAAATATTCATTATCATTATATTTTTTGGCATTTTCAAGTATTTCTTCTTTTGTTAAAAAACCTGCTCTGTACGCCACTTCTTCAAGACAGGCGATTTTTATGCCCTGATTTTCTTCAATTGTTTGAACATATTGTCCAGCCTGTAAAAGAGATTTATGTGTTCCTGTATCAAGCCAGGCAAACCCTCTTCCCAGAGGCTGAACGTTTAACCTGCCCTCTTTCAAGTATATTTTGTTTAAATCCGTAATTTCCAACTCACCGCGCGCCGATGGCTTTAAACTCTTTGCATACTCAACAACTTTATTATCATAAAAATACAGACCAGTTGCAGCATATGAAGACTTAGGATTTTCAGGTTTCTCTTCAATTGAAACAGCTCTGTCGTTTTCATCAAACTCAACAACACCAAATCTTTCAGGATTTTTAACATAATAGCTGAAAATTGTTGCAATATTTTCCTTGCTCGCATTTTGTTTTGCATTTTTCAACATGCCTGAAAACCCGGGGCCATAAAAAATATTATCTCCTAAAATTAGGGCAACAGCATCGTTTCCAATAAACTCTTCCCCGAGAATAAAAGCCTGCGCTAGACCATCAGGACTTGGTTGAACCTTGTATGAAAACTTCACCCCGAATTTACTTCCATCCCCGAGAACCTTTTCAAAATTTGAAATATCATGCGGAGTTGAAATAATAAGAATATCCCTAATTCCTGCAAGCATAAGAACAGAAATCGGATAATAAATCATCGGCTTATCATAAACGGGCAAAAGCTGTTTTGAAACGGACATTGTACTTGGATAAAGCCTTGTCCCGCTGCCTCCTGCTAAAACTATTCCTTTCATTGCTCTCCCTCTCCCGGTCAAATACGCCTCGTTTACTGCATAACAATTGTATCAGATTTTTTACAATTATACCAAATTTCTTGCCATATCCAGCGTTTTATTTTGGACAGATTTCATCCACTCTTGATTATTCAAATACCACTCAATGGTAAGTTTTATCCCTTCTTCAAATGTAATTGAAGGTGCCCAGCCAAGTTCCGAGTTTATTTTATCATTTGCAATTGCATAACGCCTGTCATGACCCAATCTGTCTTGTACATATTCAATTGAAGTTTCATCTTTACCCATGGCAGACAAAATCAATTTTGTAATTTCAAGATTTGTCTTTTCATTATGCCCGCCGATATTATAAATTTCGCCGCTTTTTCCATTATGAAGTACTGTATCAATCGCCTCACAATGATCATAAACATAAAGCCAATCGCGAACATTTAACCCGTCACCGTATACGGGCACTTTTTCACCCCTTAAAAGGCGGGAAATAAAAAACGGAATTAATTTTTCGGGAAACTGATAAGGGCCGTAATTATTCGAACATCTGGTATTTAAAGTAAACATCCCGTAGGTTTCGTGGTATGCGCGAACAAGCATATCAGCACCCGCCTTACTTGCCGAATAAGGGCTGTTTGGCGCAAGCGGAGTTGTTTCATAAAAATATCCTGTTTTTCCAAGTGTCCCGTAAACTTCATCGGTTGAGACCTGTAAAAACTTTTTAATTCCTGCTTTTAGCGAAGCCTGCAAAAGATTTAAAGTCCCTTGGACATTGGTTTCAACAAAAATTCCCGGGTTTTTAATGGAATTATCAACATGGGATTCTGCAGCAAAATTTACAACACAATCAATATCGGAGATTAAATCGCAAATAAGATTTTTATCACAAATGTTCCCTTGAACAAAAGTGTAGTTTGGATTGTCTTTTATATCATCAAGGTTTTCAATATTTCCGCAGTAAGTTAATGCATCAAGGTTTACAACCTTATAATCGGAATACTTTTTCAAAATATGCCTTATAAAACAGCTCCCGATAAAACCTGCACCACCTGTCACCAATAATTTCATTAAACCGTTTCTCCCTTGTTAACATCCTTTAAAAGAGGCTGATTTTTGTCTTTTTCGGAAAGCACAGGCTCAAAATCAATTCCCCAGTTGATATTTATATCCTTGTCACACCATAAAATACCCCTGTCGGCATTTTGGTTATATTCGCCGCTTGCCTTGTATAAAAGCTCGGCTTCATCCGAAAGCACAACAAACCCGTGGGCAAAACCTGCAGGAATATAGAGCATTTGCTTGTTTTCTTCGGATAATTCAACTTTAACATATTTACCGAAAGTTGACGAATTTGGTCTGATATCAACAGCAACATCATAAATTCGACCTTTAGAACACCTTACAAGTTTTGCCTGAGCATAAGGTGTCGCCTGATAATGAAGTCCGCGAAGCACACGTGCGGAGGATTTTGAATGATTATCCTGATTGAATTCAACATCAATTCCGTTCTCAAAAAATTCGGATTTTTTGTAACTTTCAAGAAAGAACCCGCGATTGTCCCCAAAAACTTTCGGTTTCACTAAAATTACATCTTCAATTTTTAATCTTTCAAATTCAAACGGCATAAAGTCCTTTTTTAAACAATTGTACACAATTTACTCAAAATATTCTAATTTTAACGGTGTTCCAAATTTGATATCACATTTAACGGTTTTGCCCATAATTTCTTCATAATATTTTGGATGCAAACCATTAGAAGGTCTTATAGATCGAATATTTTTAGATGTCACTTTTTCACCTTTTTTAATATCTGCTACAGCATACAGTGAACGGGCAAATTTTCTGTTATTCTCATTAATGCTGTAATCTACCCTTCCTAAAACTTTTTCCGTATTACGAACAGCTTGAACCATTTCCCTAAATTCTTCCAAATTAAGAGAAAAACCGCTGTCTTCCCCACCAAGAGCTCTGTCTAATGTCAAATGCTTTTCAATAACCGTTGCACCAAGGGCAACTGCTGCAATAACGGGCTCAATATTCATAGAATGATCAGAAAGTCCGATTTTTACTCCTTGTGAACCAAATTTTTTTATCATATCTTTTATTACAATAAGATTCATATCTTCAAGTTGAGCGGGGTATGCGGAAGTACATTTTAAAATTGTAATATCGTTATTCCCGACCGATTTACAGGCATCTATGGCACCTTGAATTTCACCCGATGAAGAAATGCCAACCGAAATTAACATAGGTTTACCAAACTTGGCAGTATACTTAATCAAAGGATAATCAATTGCTTCAAAGCTTGCAATTTTATACATTGGGACATTGATGCTTTCCAAAAAATCAACAGCTGTATAATCAAATGGAGTTGAAAAGAAATCAATTCCAATTTCATTGGCATATTTCTTTAATTCACCTTGCCACTCCCAAGGAGTATATGCTTTTTGATACAACTGATACAAATTTTGTCCAGCCCAAAGACCTTTTTCTATTTGAAATTCATTCCTGCTGCAATAAATAGTAATGCTATCAGCCGTATATGTTTGAACTTTAATTGCATCAGCACCAACTTCTTTAGCTGATCTAATAATCTTTTTTGCTAATTCCTTATCCCCGCAATGATTGGCGGACATTTCAGCTATAATGTAAACAGACACGCACACCTCAATTGACACAATTATATCATAAAAATTTTTCTATTTTTTATATTTCATATTATCTATTATTTATTTCGGTTATGCACATATTCAAATTTCAACAAGTGGCTATCATTAAACCCAGCTCTTTCGAAAGATTTAATTGAGGCGATATTTTTATCAAAAATATATGCACTAAGCTTGTTTATGCCAGACATTTTTACACATTTTTTAATAATCTGTTCTCCAAGCCCCATACCTCTATGGCTTTCGACAATGCTTAAAGAAATTACGACTTCATCATATTTTTTATCAAACCTTACTTGAGCAATAAATTCGCCATCGCGATTCTCTACAATATAAAACGGATATTCGATATTTTTAATCCTTTGATTAAACCACTTTTTGTGCTCACCCCAAGTGATTTTCTGCTGATTAATAGAATTTTCCCGCACAATGTCATTATTGGATAATTCGAATACCTTTTCAATATCAGATATATTGGCAAGCCTTATCCTATATTCTTCAACCATTTCATGTCCTTTTTAAAATCATCTAAGTTATCTTTTGTATTTTTAACAGTTTCAAAAGTAATGCCTTTGCTGTCAGGTATCATATTTAAAATCCGTTTTATATCAAGTTTGCCCTCTCCCAAGTGCGGATGCGAATCATAAGGAGATGTTACATCCTTAATATCCGTAAGGTGGAAATAATCAGGCTTTAGCTTCAACAGCTCTTCGCAATAAGCATATGGTTCCATTTTAAGAGAATTAGCAGCACAAAAAGCATGACCAAAATCTAAACAAAAACCACAATTGGCAATATCCATAACCAATTTAATTTCATCAATATTATATCCCCTGCAAAACTCGCCGCCCATACGATTTGGAAGGGCAACATACGGTTTATTTTCAATCAGTGCACGCGGTTCATTAAAACTTGCAAGCTGCCTTGCTGTCTCTTTTATATCGCCGTCGATACCGCCATGAAAAACTATATAAGGTGCATTTAATTCATCCGCAAAACGTTTAATTTCTTCATAAATTATCCTATTAGAATCTGTTTTTTTCGCTTTTGCCATATTGAAACCATGGGCAAAATGTGGTGCGTGGATTGTAAACGGAATTTGAAGTTTTTTCCAGCTTGCCAAAGTATCTAAAGTATCGGGCACAACATAAAGTTCGATATAATCATAAACTCTTTCATTATAAAGCTTTTGCGCCTCATTATAATAATAATCTGTATTTACAGACCATAATTTTAAACCAAGTTTATGCACCATATAACACTCTGTATTTTACCTCTGCCGTTTTCCAATCATCCATAGTATCAATATCTTGAATTACGGCTTCATCCATTTTGTACATTGCTATTTTATCACTTTGTATTTTGTTTGTTTTGTAAAAATAAAACATCCCAACATCATGATACATCGGCTCCAAATCTTGCGAACGCTTTGAAGCATTTAATGGTTCTCTATATTCTAAAAAACCATTATTATTTATTTTGAATGCTCTTTGTATTGGAAAAGAATATTTTACAACAGGAGTTAATTTATCTGCACCCGATGCTACAAATTTTTTATATGCATTTATTAAAATTTCCCCCGTCAAGAAGGGGGTGCAAGGGTATATACAACAGAATTTTTCAAAGTTAATCCCTTGTTTTTTATATTCGTAAATAACCTCATTTAAAACATCCGCAGTTGTTGCAAAATCATTTGCAGTTTTTTCGCTGCGCATAAAAGGAATTTTTGCCCCAAATTTTTTGGCAATCTCGGCAATTTCAAAATCATCGGTTGAGACCATAACTTCATCGAAAATTTCGGAATTTAATGCCGCATCAATTGCATAAGCCAACATTGGCTTTCCCATAAACTCTTTTATATTTTTTTTAGGTATTCTCTTGCTGCCACCGCGTGCTGTTATTATAGCTATATTGTTCATAGTAGTTCCTTAATTCTTTGCACAATTTCTTTTAAATCCTCGTCCGTAAGCTCGGGATATAATGGCAACGAAATACAGTGTTTATAATATTCTTCCGCATTTGGAAAATCACCCCATTTGTAACTCTGAGCCTTGTAATAAGGCTGGGTATGCACGGGAATATAATGCACCTGTAGATTTAAACCCTTTTTGCGCACAGCAAAATAAAATTTTTCGCGATTTTCAACTAAAACAGGGTACAGATGAAAGCAAGCGTTTGAAAAATCTTTCTCAATCAAATGAGATAGACCCAGGTTTTTGTTGTAATAATCAACAATTTCTCTACGACGCTTTTTAAATTCTTCTAATCGCTTCATCTGCGAAACACCAAGTGCAGCCTGAACATCTGTCATTCTGTAATTATATCCGAGCTCACGCATTTCATAATGCCAATCATTAGCCATATCACCATCTTTATACATACCATGAGACCTAAAAGCACACAGTTTATTGTACAATTCTTTACTATTGGTTGTAACAGCACCGCCTTCCGCAGTTGTAATTGTTTTAACAGGGTGAAACGAAAAAACTGTCATATCAGAATATTTACAAGAGCCTACTTTTACATCTTTGTAATCAGAGCCGATTGCATGCGCCGCATCTTCAATTACAAATAAATTGTTCTCTTTTGCAATCTCTGAGATTTTTTCCATATCACAGCTTTGTCCCGCAAAATGCACAGGTACAATTGCCTTTGTCTTATTTGAAATATGTTTTTTAATCTCATTTGGATCAATATTTGCTGTATCTTTTTCAATATCAGCAAATTTTACATCTGCCCCACAATACCTTGCACAATTTGCACTCGCCAAAAAGGTCATCGGGCTTGTTATAACTTCATCACCACCCCCAACACCTGCCGCCAACATAGCAATATGAAGCCCCGAAGTTGCAGAGTTTACTGCAACGCAGTACTTTGCTCCAGTGTATTCGCAAATTGCTTGTTCAAACTCTTTGACTTTTGGTCCACAAGTTAAATATGGAGACTTTAAAACCTCAAGCACACTTTGAATATCATCTTCTGTTATATTTTGTTTTCCATATCCATATATTTTCATTTCTTTTCTTTCTTAGATTTTTTAAGTATTTTCTTTTGACTTTAAATTTAATACCGAATAATTTTACATATTTATAGTATTTTCTTCCTTTTACCCTATAGAAACTAAACAAGAACATTTTCAAACTGAACATCAACAAAAGCGAAAAGCTTGCTAAAGTTTTAAGTGATTTTAAATAAACACCAAAAACTTCATTGTACGTTATGTCAAAAGGCACTCTTTGAAAAAGTCTTTTAATCATAAAATTTTGGAATTTTCTGCGAGCAGTCTTTAAAATGTTAATCTTTGGATGGTTTTTATACCTTTTAATCAAATCATTATAATACTTAAACAAAAGCGGGGCATCCAATACTTTTAAGCTGTCGCCACCCGCAGAAGAATTTTTCAAATGTCTGTAATTGTAACAGCCGCCCTGAATATGCACAATAGTATCCAAATGCATAAAAATTTGAGCATTGTAGAAAAAATCTTCATAAATAGTATTTTCAATCGTTCGTATATGTTTTACTTTTTCCCTGTTAAAAAGATGTTGCCAAGAGTACAAAGTGTCTTTTAATATAATATCCTCAGTGCTTAAAATCTTATTATATTCTCTTGGGTTTGCAACATTTCCAACAAAATTTCCTGTTGCAGAAACAATATTGTAATCAACAAAAACACAGTCGCAATTGTATTTTTTAATAGCATTATATCTGAGCTCAAGACTATCTAAATCAAGAAAATCATCAGAATCAACAATGCAAAAATATTTGCCACAAGCTACATCAAGAGCAGTATTTCTGGCGCCGCCCAACCCTTTGTTTTCCTGATTAATAACAATAACGCGCTTATCTTTTGCCGCATATTCTTCTAATATAGAAAGCGAATTATCATTAGAGCCATCATTCACGCATATTATTTCAATATCTTTAAATGTTTGATTAACAAGGCTGTCAAGACAGTTTCCAAGATATTTTTCCATATTATAAACTGCAACAATAACAGATATTAGCGGAGACTTATTTTGCAAAGCTATATCTCCATTATCAGCTTTTTCATATCATCCACTGTGAGCCAACGGTCATTATTGCCTGAATGAAACTCAAAATTAGAAGCCACGCGTTTAGCATTTGGGTATTTATATTCAATATTCTCTAAATCAATCTGTGGCAAAATGATATAAAAATCCTTAAATTCAATTGTATTGGGTGCATCCTCTTTTGTAATCATTTGTTCATGAATTTTTTCCCCAGGCCTTATGCCTATTTCCTTGACAGCTAAATTCGGTGCAATTGCTTTCGCCAAATCAGGCATTTTCATTGAGGGGATTTTCTTTACGTACAATTCTCCGCCCTGCATATGTTCTATGGCTTCAAGGACCATTTCTACAGCCTGTTCTAGTTTCAGCCAAAATCTTGTCATGCGCATATCAGTTATCGGAAGTTCTTCTGCACCCTCATTAACAAGTTTTTGAAAAAATGGAATTACAGAACCTCTGGATCCTGCAACATTTCCATATCTTACAACCGAAAAGCGGGTGTCTTTTGAGCCGCAATAAGCATTGCCCGCAATAAAAAGTTTATCGGAACAAAGCTTTGTTGCCCCATATAGATTTATCGGAGCGCAAGCTTTATCGGTAGAAAGTGCCACAACCTTTTTAACACCACAATCAATTGCACAGTCTATAACGTTTTGAGCACCATGAATATTTGTCTTTATAGCTTCGAAAGGATTATACTCGCAAGCTGGTACCTGTTTCAAAGCGGCAGCATGAACTACAATATCTACACCTTCAAAAGCTCTCATCATGCGTTCTTTATCACGAACATCACCAATGAAAAATCTAAGTTTTTCTTTATGCTGTAAAAATTCAGGCATATTTGACATCATAAACTGCTTAAATTCATCCCTTGAATAAATGATGATTTTTTTAACATCAGGATATTTTTCAAATACGGTTTTTATAAATTTTTTACCAAAACTCCCCGTACCGCCTGTAACAAGTATGGTTTTTCCATTTAACATTCGTGCAAATTCCTCGTCTCAATAATGAAAATATTCTAACACAAAAGCTTTCGAAAGTGGAAACTTCAAAAGTTAAATTACTTCTATATTTTCTTTTAAAAGTTCCGGATGTTCATTAACATAATCTTTGGTATACACGTCTTTAAACAGCCCTTTTAAACCAACGGGGTTTACGGAAGTTATTTCAACATCAGGATAGTAAATTTTTGCAAATTCTTTAAACTTTTTATATCCTCTTAGCATGTTGTAAATATCATAATTGCCACCTTTCTTACTGTTAAAAGCAGGGTTATGACAATCAAACAAGTTAACCCCGCCAATGTTACTATCAAGGCCTATTAGATAAATCTTATCAGGGTGAGTAAACAAAGCAAAATGCAATGCTGCAAAAGAAATTGAGGAAAAATCCGCCAACGGATGACAAGTTATGTCAGGAAACAATTCCCAACTAAAATCCATGGCAGGCAGCCACATTCTTGCCGCGCTATAATATTTGAATATATTATACTTTTCGGCCTCCTTAATTACAGGCATATTCAAATGATGCTGCGGTTGCAAAAAATTGCCTATGAATTTAACAACTTCTTTTTTTGCTTTGATTTTATCAATATACCCCGGGCAGGTTCTTAGGATAGCAGCATCCTGGGCAAAAGAAAATGCAAAATCGGTATTATCAAGAAATAACGCTTTATTTAGTGCAACATTTACGGTATTGAGTTCATTATTATAGTGTTTTATAGTAGGTCCGCAGCCCCAAATTGCAACATTTTTGCCGACATTATAATCTAAAAA
Organism: uncultured Vampirovibrio sp.; assembly: GCA_910578465.1. GTDB lineage: Bacteria > Cyanobacteriota > Vampirovibrionia > Gastranaerophilales > Gastranaerophilaceae > MGBC122484. The sequence goes on from CAJTPW010000002.1 coordinate 44,739, forward strand.
TCTTGAAAATGTTTCTCTGTGAAGTTCTTTAACTTCCATTGCAGAATAAACTTCACGTGCAACAATTTTTGAAATAAAATTCTGAAAACCCATACTTAAAGGCTTTATTTTAATTTTTATACCAAAAATTGTTATTTTAATATACTGCCCTGCACAAATAGGTTTAATTGAAAATATTCTACCCATCATAATTATTGATAACCTCGTTTTGTTCTTCATTTTTATTCAGTTTCTCAAACACCTTAATTCCGAGAAAATAATAAACATCTTTATCTACACAGCGTTTGATTTTATATAACAAATGCTTTTCCTTATCTAAACACTGATCGGGAAGCTTGATATTATGCTCTTTTGCAAAATTATAAGTCCATAGCGTAGCTTCGGTTCTGTCTTTAGTCTTTTTGGGCGAAGGTTTGCTTCTTACGGTTGAAGCGTCATTTGCAAAATAATGATATGACACCTTGGGCACTTTTACGACACTTTTAATATTAACGCCGGCCTGAACCAAATATCTTATATCTTCATAATAAGCGTGCTCAATAAAACGCAAATTTTCAATTACACTGCGCTTATACAGTTTTCCCCAAACAACATACCATTTATTTAAAATAATAAGTTCATTTATTATATTTGATGCATCTTTTATAAACTTTTCTTTTTTATTGTTTAAAAAATAATATTTTGAACCGTTTGCCCTTTCTTTTGAAACACAAGAAATTGAAACATCAGCTTCATGTTTTATTATTGCGCTGTGCAATTTCTCAAGATAATCTAAATCTACCCAATCATCACTATCAATAAAAGTTATAAATTCACCGCAGGATTTTTCAACTCCCCTGTTTCTTGCAGCGCCCTGTTTTTGATTTTCCTGATTAATTACAATAATTCTTTTATCTTTGCTTGCATATTCTTTCAAAATAGAAAGTGAAGAATCTGTTGACCCATCATTTATGCATATTATTTCAATATCTTCAAAAGTTTGATTAATCAAACTATCCAAACATCTTGCAAGATATTTTTCAACATTATAGACAGGAATAATAACGGAAATCTTAGGCATTAAATTAGTTCTCCCTCAACCAATTTTTCATAAAATGTATCTTTGATTACCATTGGTGCATTTTTTGAAAGCACATGAGCTTTGTATGAAAGCTTGTGTATAAAACTAATTCTCTTTATTTGCTCCATCCTCTCTTTATTATAAGGCTTTAGAAGCTCTTTTTGAAACATCTGAACAGGAATAAAGCTAAAGAAAGGAATTTTCCCATATTTTTCTTTTGAGTTGCTGTCAAATTGGGTCACCATAGTAAAAGCATGCAAAAACATAAAATAATTGTTTAAAAATCTGTTTTCGGCCCAGTAATTTTCTAAGATAAGTCTTATTCTTTCTAAAATCTCATTATGAGGTTTGGCTGCAATAAAATAACTTGCCATATTGAGTCCGTCCAAATCAATCCTTAAATCGTTTTGGAAAACAAAAAGCTCCGCACTTGTAATAAATTCCGGTAAATCATCCGTCAAAAGAACTGTAGCGTCAATCCAAACTCCGCCATATTCACACAAAAGATATGTACGAACAACATCAGACAAATGCGCAGATTTTATAACCCCTTTTTTATTCAATTTCCAAATAATATCAGGAATTTTGACATAATCTTTTACGCTTTCTTTATCTAAAATTATATGCTTACAGCCGTTTTTATATTTTTCAACACTATTAACACAAGCTTTTGCAATATCAGGCATATTTTCAACACCCTGCTCCCAATATTGCCAGATGGTTGTCTCATTTTGCGCCTCGCCGGCCGCATTGGTGAATACGGGAAGCTTAGCCTTGTATGCTTTTTTAACATATTTTTTAAGATAAGACTTTGCAAGCTTGCCCTTTAAAATTCTTCTTATTTGCCTGTCAAAAATAAAAACTTCCAGAAAAATTTTACAGAGAGAATTTAAAAAAGAGAAAGCAAATGTCCTTAGATATACAAACATCAGGCTTTATCCTCCATTTTCAGCTTCTCCAAAATTTCAGGATATTCTTTTGCAATTATTCTTGCCGCATCTAAAGAATCAATACCCTTGCCTTTTTTCGAGTTAATCTTGCTAAGCCCGCAGTTTTGCGTATCTTCAACCGTTGGAAGCTGGATATCATATCCGCCAACAAGCTTTATTTTCGTATTATTCAAAACAGCCATTGCCCAAAACCAAACATCATCCTGCGTTGGAACTATTCTTTCAAATTCTTCTTCATTAAGAACCTTATCACAAAGAGAATGGGGCGGATACAAAACCCCTCCGCAACCTGTAATTTTATTTAAAAACGAACAATCGTTAAATTTAACCCAGTACATATCGGCTGCCGTTTTTGACATAATTTCATTGTTTTTTATAAAAAAGCGCCTCACTCTGTTTGTATGAATACAATTTGGATATTCAAGATAGGAATTATACAATTTTTCAACAGTGTCAAAAGGATAATAAACATCATCATCGAAAGTAATGACTATATCATCGGGAAATTCCTTTAAGGCAGGAATGAGCTTTTTATAAGACCTGATATCATCACACCATTTAATCGTAAGTCCAAAATCTTTTAATTTTAAGAGTTCGTTTGGAAGCTCTTCTTCTTTGCTTGGAAACTGTTCATTAGCAAGCCAAAGTATAAGTATATCAGGTTTTAAGGTTTGTTTTAAAAGGGTGCTTATTGTTTTTGAAACAGTATTAATTCTATCAGGAAAAGTAGTCAATGAAGCTATAATCCTTGGATTTCGCACCTCTTTGTTTAAGCCGTATTCAGACAATGTAATATCAACCTGCACAGGAGAAAGTTTCTTTTTTATATGAATTCCAAAAATATAAATCGATAGATGATTATCAAAAATATTCACTGAAAACATTTTCTTTGAAAAAATATATAAAAATTTCAAAAAAGATTTTATAAAATTTCTATTTTTCTTCTCCACTTAATCCCCTTTTTTAAACCTCAAACTCTGACTTTTCGGGAAATTTTGTTTCAAGAATTTCTTTAATTTTTGTCCTTGCAGCATCCGTAGATTTTCTTGAATCATTGATACACATTAATTTTGCTTTGGAATTTGCAATTTTATTAACATTGGAAGGCCGCATATCAAAATATTCAGAATCTGGAATTAGGCCAAAAAACCGTTTAATAGGACAGATGCCAACTTTCTTTAGCACAGCCGCCTTTTTGTACAAAGAATAATATGTCACAATCATTCTTTGAAGGTCATTAGACTTTCTGAAACGATTTTTTGACGTAACATCAGCTTCTTTCTTAAATTCTTCCATACATTCAAGAAACAGACTTTTTTTATAAGCATCCGCATTATGATGCGAAAAATAAGGAAAAGATACACCAAAGCGTTCTTTCACAAGGGAATAAGCCATATACACCATGGAGCCGTACAGGTGCTTATATTTTTTATTGGGGTAAAGTCTTTTATCCACGCGATAAACGGGCTTTTCATCCTCAAAGAAAAATTCTGGAGCAGCTTCATTCCAAAAAAACATATCATCATTTGCATAGATAAAATATTCAGAAAGCTCTTTTATATTCGGAATTGCGTTTTCAATCGTACAGGCGTTATAAGTCGGCAAAATCTCAGCAGGAAGAATTTCCTTATGGTCCACAACTCTTATTTTTTCATTATTTAAGTTTAGCCATTCAGGTTTCTGATTATCAGTTATAATAAAAATTTTATTTATCCAGGGAATATTTTTTTGGACGGAACGCAACGAATATTTAAGTTCATCATTATTAAAATAACGATAAGACGAATTTGCATCCTTATCGCAAGAAAAAGCTTCGGAGTCAAATTTACTTTTTTTCTCCCTCCAAGCAGGGTCTTTATCATTAACCCAAGTATAGACTAAATCTATCTTTTCCGGTACCACTTCCCTGCTCTCCAAAATACAAAACTCCCGGCGCGGGAGTAAAACTTGGGCCCGGAGGGATTCGAACCCACGACCAAGGGATTATGAGTCCCCTGCGCTACCGCTGCGCCACAGGCCCGTGACGACTTTTCTTATTCAATTATCATTGGGCTTGCGTTAGCTTTGCGCTACCTTCCTCTCAGAAAACTTGACATTTAGTCAACTTTTCTTCGGCAGAGTGCCAACAGGCCCGTGACGACATAAAGTCTATTTAGTTTTCAAATCTCCCGATTTCATTAACTAAAATACCATTAAAATATTTAAAAAGCAAGTATTGAAGATATTGAAAAACAAGGCTTTTAGGGCATGAAAAAATAATTTATAAAAACCATGTTATAAAAAATATTTTTGTGGAATTGTATTAAAAAGTGTAAGAAAAACATTTAAAATTATATTAAGGTCAAATTAGGATGATAAAACAGGATGGCAACAAAAACCATCCTGTTTTACATTTTATTTCCATAGAAAATTTTATCAATTGGAATTAATCGGTTATATACCCTGCAATTGCTGATTTTGCGGCAACGTACGGTGAAGAAAGATAAATAAACCCTTTGGTATTACCCATTCTACCCTGGAAATTTCTGTTTTGCGTTGCAAGACAAACTTCTCCGTCTCCCAAAATTCCGCCATGAACCCCAACGCAAGGTCCGCAGCCTGAAGGCAAGAATGAAGCACCTGCATCAACAAACGTATTCAGTAATCCTTCTTCTGCCGCTTGCTTGAAAACCTTAGGTGAGGCTGGAACAATGATTAAGCGCACATCAGGGTGTTTTTTCTTTCCTTTTAAGACATTCGCAACAACTCTTAAGTCTTCAATTCTGCCGTTTGTGCAGGTGCCGACAAATACCTGATTAAGCTTTACATTGTTTAATTCGTTTGCAGGCTTTGTATTATCAACCGTGTGCGGGCAAGCAACAGTGCATGGAACATCTTCCGCCTTAATTTCTATAACTCTTTCATATTCGGCATCCGCATCCATTTTTATTTCCCTGAATTTATTATCACGGCCATTGTCTTTCAAGAACTCAAGCGTTTTTTCATCGGTTTCAAACAGTCCGCACTTTGCACCCGCTTCGACAGCCATATTTGCAAGAGTAAATCTTTCAGACATTGACATATTTTTAATGGTTGAACCCGTAAATTCAAGTGCTTTATATGTCGCGCCGTCTGCACCAATCATACCGATTAAATAAAGCATTAAATCTTTACTTGTAACATTAGGGCGAAATTCACCGTTTACAACAATTTTAAATGATTCGGGAGTTTTTAACCACGTTTTACCGAGAGCAAATGCAACCGCAATATCGGTTGAGCCCATACCTGTTGCAAAAGCACCGAGAGCGCCTGAAGTACAAGTGTGAGAATCAGCCCCGACAAGAATTTCCCCTGGGTTTACAAAACTTTCAATAAGCCTTTGATGACAAACACCCTCACCAATATCCGAAAGCACGGCACCGTATTCTTTTGCAAATTCACGTATTACAAGGTGAGAATTTGAAAGTTCTTTTCTCGGGCTCGGTGCGGCATGGTCTATAAAAAGAATTGTTCTTTCAGGGTTTGCAAGTTTTTCTTTCCCGAGTTTTTTAAATTCCTGAATGGTCAAAGGTCCTGTGCCATCCTGCACGGCAGCAACATCAACACGCGCTATAACCAATTCACCGGGTTTAACATCGTGCCCTGCGTGTTCTGAAATTATTTTTTGAGCCAAAGTCTTTGACATACTTTTAAATTCCTCTATAAAATTCCCTACTTCACTATTATATTTAAAAAAGGAAGAAAAATGCAAATAATGGCATAATTAAATAAAATTTGTACGTCATATGGGATATGCAAATTTTTTAAAAAAGTATAAAATGGTAAAATGAATAATAAAAATTCTGAACATTTTTGTATACTTGGAGGGGGCGGAATTAGAGGCTGTTCCTATACAGGAACCCTTAAAGCCCTTGAAGAACTGGATATCAATATTACAGGATGGGCAGGTTCATCCATAGGTGCCGTTGTAGCTTCTCTTTATGTTGCAGGATACAACGCAGACGAAATCAATAAAATTTTTGAAGACATAAATATAGATTTTTTCAAAGACATAAATCTGAGCCTTGGAAAAGATTTTGCGCTCTCTAAAGGCGGATATTTTTATGATTGGATAAAAGACAAAATTGAAAGCAGATTTTATGGAAGTTCATATATAAAAGGTAAAATGGAGCCTGTTACTTTTGAAAGACTAAACAAAGAACTGGTTATCTTCTCCGTTAATTTAAGATACTTAAATTTCCATGAATTTTCAAAACAAAAAACCCCGAATTCGGAAATTGCAAGCGCTGTAAGAGCTTCCGTGAGTATGCCGGGGCTTTATAAGCCAGTTATGGATGGTAAAGATTGCCTTGTTGACGGGGATTTAATTAAATGCACTCCGCTCTGGCGCGTAAGCGACACTATTAAAAATACCGAAGGAAGAATTCTCGAATTCAGGCTTGAAGATAATGAAACAGAAAAAACCATCACAGGAACTGCCAGCTATCTGAATGCTGTATATAACACAATGACAGGTTTTGCAACGGATTATATTATGGATTTATACAAAGATAAGGATAAATTCGACTACATCAAGATAAATCTGCCCGATGTTTCCGTTGTAGATTTTATGATATCTGCGGATAAAAAAGCCGAAATGGCAAAAACGGGATATGATACGACAATAAAATATTTTAGAGAATTCTACCCCAAAAAAAGACTACACCTTTTTAACACATACTATGAAATTGAGCTTCTTTTAATGAAGATACAAAAATTAATCGAAGAAGATAAAATTAAAGGCGCTTATGTTGTTTTAATGGAGCTGATGTCTTTTCTTTGCGAGAACAAAAAGTTTATTGATATTAAAATCTATGATAAAATTTTAAATTTTAAAAACATATTTAAAGAAAACTATAAGATTTCAAAATTCTTATTCTTGAGCGGGTATGTTTTAGATAAACCAAATCTCTCAAAAACGCTTTGTAAAGACCTTATTGATACCTTGAATAAAAAAACACTTGAACTTAAAGAAGAAAATTAATTATTCAAGAAAATATATTCCATTTACTATATCATCTTCCAGACCTTTTACAACAGAGGCCCTTTCGCCAAAATTTTGAATGATTATTGAAAAAGCATAATCAGCCCCGTTTAAGGATTTGAGATATCCTGTCAGAGAACTCACACCAAAAATCGTCCCTGTTTTCGCCTTTAAGTTGCCTGTCAAATCCCTCATTCTGCGGCTCAAAGTTCCTTCGCCCGAAGTTATCATATAGTTCTTAATTGTAGAGTTTTTATCAAGAAAAACAAGGGCTTCGCTCATCCAGGAAGTACTTAGAGTGTTATATCTTGAAACGCCCGAAGCATCTTTCAAATTGATTTTATCGGTCTTTAAACCCGCGTTCTTATAATATTCAAAAAACATCAGTTTCGCTGCTTCAAAGCTTCCTTTTTTTACGTTTTTAAGAGTATCAGAAGCGTTTTCCGCAGCTTTCACTTTGTCAAACCAGCTTCCGCCTGCAACTTTGAATGTGACTTCCGTTGCAAAATTATTACTCGTTTTTAGCACATACAAAAGCACTTCTTTGATAGGACGCCTGAAAGATGCGATCCTTTTAGCATTATCCGGCACCCTTTTTTGATAAAACGGCTTTGAATATGATATCCCATTATCATCCAATGCTTTTCTTAGTTTTACCGTAAAAAAACGTGCAGTATCCAAAACCGGAAAATCCTTTACAATATCTTTAGAAACAGTACCCGTCAAGGAAACAATGCCCGAGGTTTCACCATAGTTTAAGGAAGGTATAATGTTTGTAACCGCGCCGATTTCAAGCTCATTTATAAAAGAAAAGCGATAATCATTATTTTGAAAAATTTCAACACCTTTACCATTTTTAGATATTGAAAAATTTACTGAAACAATATTACCATCAACTATATATGGCGAAATCTTGGGTGCATTCGGCCAGTAATCATCAACAGTCCAGCCGTCAGGATACGGAACTTTGTCAATTATTGTATCATCAATGTAAAAATTCTTAATTCTGCCGCCATAAGCCTGTTTTAAGCTCTTTGCAAGAGTATCGAGGTCAGATGATGTCAAAAGCGGATCGGCACCAAGCTTTAAATAAACATTTTTATCATCGTCAATATACAAAATTGTTTCAAAATGATACTTTTCCCCGAGAGCATCAAGAGCAGAGGCCATTGTAAAAACCTTAAGCGAAGAGGCAGGGTTTAAAAAGATATTCGGCCGTCTTGAAAAAACCGTATCGTCTGTTTTTAAATCCCTTACAGCAATTGAAACAACGGAGTTTCGCCCGAGTTCGGTATTATCTATAGCTTTTACAACAGGATTTATAGGAGCACAAAAAGCTGCTGCATTTATAAACAATGCAAACAGTAAAGCAAATATAAATTTAAAAAACCTAGATTGCATTTCAAACACAGGCTCCTATTTCAACATACTTCGGATGAAAACCAAAATCATCTACCCGTCTGTTTAAAAGGTTTGGATATGTTGTCCTCACATTATCGACAACATTGGTATCAACGGTTTCAAAAATAAAACCTTCATCTTCATTTAAAGACGCCAGAGTATCTCCCATAGGGTGCACCAGGAGGGAATAACCCGAATTGTAAATATCATTCTTAATAAGACCCGTTTGAGATAGCGCCAGAAAATAAGATTGGTTCTCGACTGCCCTTGCTTTTGCCATAACCTCATATTGTGTGCGTCTTGTTTTTGGCCATGCAGAAAGATTAACAAGCATATCGGGCTTATTTTCCGATGCCATATAGCTTCTGAATAATTCGGGAAATCTGATATCATAACAAATCGAAAGCCCGATTTTTAAGCCTTCAATGCTTACAATAAGAGGAGCGTTTCCCGATGTCACCGCTTTTGCTTCACCATCAGGAGAATAAAGATGAATCTTATCATACATAGCACAAAGTGTACCGCTTCTATCAATTATGGGGCAAGTATTCCTGTACTCGCTGTCAATTTTTCTGATATACGAACCGCCAACAATATTTACATTATATTTTTTTGCCAAATAAGATAAAAATTCAACAGCGGATTCATTTTTCAAAGCACACTCTTGAAAACATTCCGTATCCCAGCCAAGAGTCCATACTTCGGGAAGGAAAACAATATCGGGCCTGTTTTCCTTTTGAACACCGCAAATACCTGCTTTTGAGTAAAAATCGTCAAACAGGGATGTAACCTTTTCGCAGTTTGTATCAAAATCCGCACTAACGGCACTCATCTGAATGGCCAGAATATTTTTTCTCATTTTTTAAAACTTCTCTTTTCCTGTTTTAAAGCTCCTCAGGTGAAGCAATTCTTCCTAAGATTGCACTTGCCGCAGCAACCGCAGGAGAAGCAAGGTACACCTCGGATTCAGGATGTCCCATTCTGCCTACAAAGTTTCTGTTTGTGGTTGAAACCGCTCTTTCGCCTTTTGCTAAAATACCGGCGTGGCCGCCAAGACATGGTCCGCAAGTCGGCGTTGAAACAGCACCTTCAGCTTCGACAATTGTTTGCACATATCCAAGCTCAATTGCTTTAAGATAAATATCCTGAGTTCCAGGGAACACAATCAGACGAACGTTTTTGTTTACTTTTTTACCGCGCAAAATATCGGCAGCAATTTTTAAATCAGATAATCTGCCGTTTGTACAGCTTCCGATTACAACCTGATTAATCTCAACATTTCCGACTTTACTTATAGGTCTTGTGTTTTCGGGCAAATGCGGAAAAGCAACAGTGGGCTCAATATCTGCCACATCATATTTTATAACTCTTTCATATTCCGCATCGGGATCGGATGTATAGAATTTATAAGGACGAATTGAGCGGCCTTTCAAATATTCTTCCGTAATTTTATCAGGAGGAATAATACCGTTTTTAGCACCTGCTTCAATCGCCATATTACAGATAGTAAATCTGCCGTCCATAGACATTTCGGAAATTGCACTTCCTGTTATTTCAAGGGTTTTATACAATGCACCGTCTACACCGATATCGCCGATTAAATGGAGTACCAAATCTTTAGCACTTACCCACTTATTTAATTTACCGTTAAATTCAACCTTAATTGCACTCGGCACCTTAAACCAAGTTTCACCTGACGCCATTGCACAGGCTAAATCCGTCGAACCGACACCTGTTGAAAAAGCACCCAAAGCACCATATGTACAAGTATGAGAATCGGCACCTATGATTAAATCTCCTGCGGTTACAATGCCTGAATCAGGAAGAAGAGCGTGTTCAATGCCCATTCTGCCAACTTCAAAAAAGAATTTAAGCCCCATCTCACGGGCAAATTTCCTAATTAAGTTTACCTGCTCTGCTGATTTAATATCTTTATTCGGCACAAAATGATCAGGCACAAAAACACATCTTTCAGGGTCAAAAACTTTGTTTACGCCAATTTTTCTAAATTCATTAATTGCAACAGGCCCCGTGATATCATTTGCAAGGGTGATATCAACTTTTGCGCTGATTAAATCACCTGCTTTTACGCTATCCAAACCTGCGTGTGCAGCAAAAATTTTCTCTGTAATTGTCATTGGTGTAGACATTATTTTTCTCCCTGTTTATTGTCTGTTTTTTAACTATTCTGCAGATTTTGCACCTTGTTTTGCTTTAACATCCAAAAGCGCATTATGTGCCATCACATAAATAGCGCAAGTTTTAAGGTTTTGAATGTACCATGCGCAATTTTCCTGCGCACACACGGAATTAACATCTTTGCCTGCCGAAATAAGCGGACATATCGGAATTGAACTGCTGTTTGCCATATTCTACCTCAATTTCTAAATTAATATATTAACGAGCTTTTTCTAACTTTTCTTCAAGCGCTCTTGCCTGTTTTTGAAGATTGCAGCTTGTTTCGTCACATCTTTTTTCATAATCTTTGTAAATTCTGGTTCTGTTCATTACTTCATCAAAATCTACAAGATGAGCGTCAAAATCAGGACCATCAACACAAGCAAACTTTACTTCATTTCCAACAGTCACTCTGCAAGCACCGCACATACCTGTTCCATCCACCATAATCGGGTTCATTGAAACTTCTGTTTTAATCCCCGTGCCGCGTGTTAAATCTGCAACCGCTTTCATCATTGGCATGGGGCCTACCGCAATTGCATAGTTTACGGTCTCTTTTGCCATAATTTCTTTCATAACATCGGTTACGAAGCCTTTTCTGCCAAGCGTACCGTCATCTGTCGTAATAAATAATTCCGTGCAGGCATCTTTCATCTTATCCTGCCAGAATATTAAATTTTCATTTCTTGCACCCATAATCATATAGACTTTATTGCCAGCATCTTTAAATGCCTTTGCAATCAAATAGCATGGCGCAGCACCATATCCGCCTGCCAAACAAACAACCGTGCCATATTTTTCGATATGCGTAGGCTGCCCCAAAGGCCCTACAATATCTTCGATTTCATCACCAACCTCTAAACTTGCAAGTTTTTTGGTTGTATACCCGACTGCCATATAAACAATTGTAAGCTCTTCCGTTTCTCTGTTGTAGTCAGCAATTGTGAGCGGAATTCTTTCGGAATTCTTATCGGTTCTAAGAATTATAAATTGTCCTGCTTTGGCATTTTTTGTAATAAAGGGCGCCTTAATTCTTATTTCATACTGGTTTGTGCAAAGTTCCTTTTTATATAAAATTTTATATCCCAATTTGCTCTCCTTAAACTAATTAGCATGTTATATCCACGTTTATTATACTATAAAATATTAAAGTGTGAAAAACAATTTAAGGCAGAGAATAATCCCTGCCTTAACAAAATTTAAAATTAAGCAAATATCTATTTAAAAATACCTGCAACCTTTGATGCAATATTTAAAATATCCCCAAGAGTATTATTTGAAGATGCAGCGGTTGTCGTATTGTTTCTTCCGTTTAAATGGGAATTATTCGTGTTTAGAAAATTATTATTCATAGCAAGGGTCTGCAGCATATTTGAATATACCTGATTTTGATAATCATTAAGGAAATTCAAATATTCATATCTGTTTGCAAGTTCATTATTTACAAGTTCATTTCTTTTGCTTGAAACATCCTGTACTAAATCGCTCATAGCAAGAGCGCGCTTTGATTCAATATCATTAAGATTATCCATAAACATTGAATTGTTGGTATTTCCAAACCTTCTTGCAACATCATTTTGCATATCTCTAATCATTGGCGTATAAGTATTATTCAGCATATTCAGCCCTTGATTCAAATATGCATTAACCTGATTATTCAAGCTTTTTATCGTATCATCAGAAAATACGTTAATATTTGCGAGATTATCATAGAAAGATTTTCCCGCATAATCATATGCGGCCTGTTCGTAAGGATTCATATTATAACTTACGTTTGCGCCGTTTTTTGTGCTTGTTGCGGAAGATTTCACGTTTCCGTTCATTGTAATTGTTGAAGAGGGGTTGTAGATTTTAGGTTTACTTTGTTTTGATTTTTTAGACATAAAAATTTTCCTTTCCTTTTGTCTTTTTTAAAAGGAAAATCAACTAAATATAAATGACAGCATTTATATTCTATCACATCAAAAAGCTTGTGCATAGAGTAAAAATACTCAAACAGACAATAAAAATCGGGCTTAATTTCAACTTAAGCCCGATTTTTTAATATTGCCTTTGAAAAGAATTATTCTTTAGTGTATTCCGCATCAATTACATCATCATTGCTTGAAGAAGCGTCGCCTGATGTATTTTCAGCGCTTTCATCCGCAGATTTTGCATCCTGGCCTTCCTGTTGAACTTGAGCGTATGCAGCCTGTGAAATAGCATACATTGTCTGTTGAAGTTCTTCAGAAAGTTTCTTAATTTCTTCATGGCCTTTGTTTTCATCCAAAGCTTTTCTTAAAGCGGTTTTTTGCTCTTCAAGCTTTGTTTTGTCACTATCTGAGATTTTGCCTTCGAAATCTTTTACAATTCTGTCAGCAGCTGAAATCATGCTTTCTGCATTGTTTTTGGTTTCGGCTTCTTCTTTTTTCTTTTTGTCTTCAGTAGCGTTTGCTTCAGCTTCTTTTACCATCTTATCGATATCGGATTCTGAAAGATTTGAGGAATTTGTGATTGTAATTTTCTGCTCTTTGTTTGTTGCTTTATCTTTTGCAGTAACATTTACAATACCGTTTGCGTCAATATCAAAGGTTACTTCGATTTGAGGCATACCTTTCATTGCAGGCGGAATGCCGTCAAGTCTGAACATACCGAGCGACTTATTATCCTTTGCCATCGGTCTTTCACCTTGAAGAACGTGAATATCAACGGCAGTCTGGTTGTCATCGGCGGTTGAGAACACCTGAGATTTTGAAACAGGAATTGTAGTGTTCCGTTGAACAAGAGGCGTCATAACGCCGCCAAGAGTTTCAATACCGAGTGTTAAAGGAGTTACATCCAAAAGAACGATATCTTTAACTTCACCCGCCAGAACGCCTGCCTGAACTGCAGCACCAACCGCAACAACCTCATCAGGGTTTACAGATTGGTTAGGCTCTTTTCCCGTATATTCTTTAACCAGAGCCTGAACCGCAGGAATACGGGTTGAGCCGCCTACAAGAACAACTTCGTCAATTTCATTTTTAGAAATCCCTGCATCTTTAATGGCCTGTTCAACAGGTTTTTTACATCTCTCAAGCAAATCATGGGATAACTCTTCGAATTTAGCACGGCTCAATGTCATATCTAGGTGTTTGGGACCGTTTGCATCAGCCGTAATGAACGGGAGGTTAATATTTGTTTCAACAACTGATGATAATTCACATTTAGCCTTTTCTGCAGCTTCTTTAAGTCTTTGCATAGCCTGTTTGTCAGCTTTAAGGTCAATTCCTTCAGCTTTTTTAAATTCTTCAGCAAGCCAATCCATAACTTTTTGGTCAAAATCATCGCCACCAAGATGCGTATCGCCTGATGTTGACAATACTTCATGGACACCATCGCCGATTTCAAGGATTGAAACATCGAATGTACCGCCGCCAAGGTCAAATACCAGAACTTTTTCGGTTTTTTCCTTTTCAAGACCGTATGCAAGAGCGGCAGCCGTCGGTTCGTTTACGATACGGAGTACATCAAGCCCTGCGATTTTGCCCGCATCTTTTGTTGCCTGTCTTTGAGCATCGTTAAAATATGCAGGAACGGTAATAACCGCACTTGTAACCTTTTCACCAAGATAATTTGAAGCATCATCAGCTAATTTTCTTAAAATCATTGCTGAGATTTCTTGAGGCGTATAGTCTTTCCCGTCAATATTTTTCTTAAAATCTTCGCCCATATGACGTTTAATTGAAATAATTGTTCTATCAGGGTTTAAGATTGCCTGACGCTTTGCAAGTTGCCCTACAAGCCTTTCTCCGTTTTTTGAAAAACCAACAATTGAAGGTGTTGTTCTTGAACCTTCGGCGTTAGCAATAACGGTCGGTTTTCCCCCTTCCATAACAGCAACTACGGAGTTTGTAGTTCCCAAGTCAATACCTATTGTTTTTGCCATTTTTTATCTCCTTTATTTTTTAGATATTTTTCTCCCAATAACTTAAATTTATCACCATAATTAAAGACCCTTTAAAAAATAAACAAAAAATTAATATTTTGTTCAAATTGGTGATAGAATTAAAATATGGAATTTGATATTGCAAAAGAATACTGCAACATAATTAAAAATAAGCTGGCCCTTGGCGAATATGACGTTGCGCTTTCAAACGCAAAGAAGCTTTTGCTTTATTCGCCTGATAATGCCGAAGGACATTATTATGAGGGCCTTTGCAATTTTGCACTCGGAAATTATGAAGAGTCCGTTGCAAATTATAAAAAGGCCATAGAACTCGATTCAAACTTTGCCAAAGCATACTACAACCTTGGAGTAACAAAATATTATCTTAATAAATTCACGGAAGCAGTGAACAATATTGAAGCTGCTTACAGGATTTTTCATCAAAATCAGGATAAACCGTCTTATACAAAATGTATGGAATCTATTGAATTTATTAAAGAAGAGCAGGGTTTATGATATTTTTATTATTTAGCGTTGCATTTACGGGAATATTTTGCTTCGCTTTTTGCCTTTTGCTTATAAAGCATTTTAAACTTTCTGGCGATTTGAATGATTTAAAAAACTATATCAAAAAAACCTCTCATATTGTCTCCTCTGCAAGATATGGAAACTTATATTCAAGAATCATAGAGGATGATAAAACATCCTTTGTTACATTAGAGCTTTCAAAAAATTTAAACAACCTTTTAGAGAGCATAATTGACCGCGATATTATGATTAATGAATATATTGAAAACGAAAAAGAAGAAACCACCCTGAAGGAAGATTTTATTGCAAGCCTGACTCATGACCTTAAAGTACCCATTATTGCACAGGATAATACTTATGAGCTTTTGTTATCGGAAAAATTCGGCCCCCTGACGGACATTCAAAAAGAAGCTCTTGTAAAATTAAAAATATCAAATATTGACCTTAAATATTTAATTGAAGCACTGCTTGAAACATATAAAGTTGAGCACAAAGGAATTTCGATTAAAAAAGAGGAAGGGGTTTTAATTAACAAATTCATCAAAGAAATAATGAACCAGCTTTCATCCATTTTCGAACTTCATAATAAAAACATAGTTTTTGAAACAAAGCTGAAAGATGATTTCAGCGCAGATATCGACACTTTCCTTGTAAAAAGGGTTGTAAATAATTTGATTTTAAATGCACTTAGTTATAGCGCAAATTCGGATAAAATAGAGGTGCGTCTTGAAGAGGCTGCCTTTGACGCTGAAAATAAAACAGATGGTTTTAAAATCTCTGTCAGAGATTTTGGCATAGGGATTGAAAAAGAAGAAATTGATAAAATTTTTAATAAATACTATTGCGGAAAATTAAACCTGACAAGGTCTTCCACGGGCCTTGGGCTTTATCTTTCAAATAAAATCATAAAAGCACTCGGCGGAAAAATTGAAGTTCAAAGCAAAAAAAACGAAGGTTCGACTTTTACCGTAATTCTGCCTTTGGAATAATTTACAGCCGCCTAAAAACCGAACATTAAGTTTTGACACTAAAAAAGCGGCGTTAATGACTCGCCGCTTTTTAATAATATTTCAAAGATTTTACACTTATTTTGAAGCAAGAAGTTTATTGATTGCAATTGTCAATCTTGATTTTTTTCTTGCAGCAGTATTTTTGTGTAAAATACCTTTTGAAACTGCCTTGTCACAAAGTTTATAAACATTTGAAAGAGCAACCTTTAATGCCGCTTCATCAGCTTCAACAGCAGCCAAAGCTTTTTTTACGGCAGTTTTGATTGAAGTTTTAAAAGCCGTATTTCTTTCATTGTTTCTTTGAGCAACAAGTACTCTTTTTTTTGCAGATTTAATATTTGCCATTTTTGTTTTCCTTTTTTTTAAGCTAAACTGACGTTTATCTGCTTGAGGTCTAAAGTGAGTACTTTAATATTACAAAAAACAAATATCATTTACAAGAGGCAAATAAAAGTTTATTTCTTAACCAATATTAATTAAAATCCCTGCAATTCCCATATGATACTGATAAATTTTATCCCCGAGAATGAAAAATGCAATAATCATAGAGGTTACAGCCATTAAAAGCACGGATGCGGCACTTATATCCTTTGCAAATTTTACAAGCCTTGAGTATCTGTTTTTATAATAAGCATCAAGTACAAATTCAAAAACGGAATTCAAAAGCTCCAAAACCAAAACAAGGGAATTTGTCAAAAGCAAAAGACAAAAAGCCAAAATTGAAACTTTTAGAAGAATTGCAATAAAAAGTACGACAGAAGCAATATACAGATGTTTTCTAAAATTCCTCTGAGACCTGAATGCCAAATAGAGCCCGTCAAAAGCGTGGCTCGCGCTTTTTATAAAACTTTTTGATTGAAATTTTTTCACTTATTTACTCCCCACAAACGGCTTGAAGAACACGATTTTGAATGCCGACAATAAAATTGTAATCTTCTTCCGTTTGATGGTCAAATCCGAATAAATGCAAAATTCCATGGCAAATTAACGTCAATATTTCATCAAAAAAAGCGTTATCACCATCTTTTGATTGCTTGCTTGCGGTGTCAATAGAAATCAAAATTTCACCCAAATTAATATCACCATCCAAAACAGGCTTAAAATCATCGTCCGCAAAAAGTGCAAAAGTTATCACATCGGTTGCTTTGTCTTTATCTCTATACTCCCTGTTGATTTCACGAATTTTAACATCATCAACAAAAAGAATGTCAAACGAGAGCGTTTTAAAATCAAGACCGAAAAAACAGGTGTTTTTGGAAACTTCGGGTATAGTTAAAAGATTATCAAGAATTTTTGGCACAAAATTTTCAAAAAACTTTGAACTAAAAGCTACACTGCCTTCATATTCGTTTTCAAGACCAAAAAGATATTTAATTTTTCTCTTCATCACTGCTTGTTTCCTGCTGAGCCTCAGGTGCTGTATGCTTTTCCTGATTTTGCACAAAATCTACCACATCGGATGTTTTTTGCTGTTGTTTCTTTTGAATACGCTTTTCGAGTTTTTCTTCAGCGCTCGGAGCAAGCTTAATTTTATTTTTTACTTCATCAAGATCATTCAGCTGTTGATATTTAATCCTATCATGCTGCATACCTCTTAAAATCCTGTTAAAAGTCAGTGCGATAAGTTTTATGTCCTTCAATGTTAAAGGGCTGTCTGAAAGCTGTCCGTCATTTAATCTTTCCGTAATAATTCTGTTTATCATATTTTCAATTTCATCCTGACCGGGATTTTTCAAAGACCTCACAGCGCTTTCCACAGCATCTGCCAGCATTAAAATTGCGGTTTCTTTTATATTGGGTTTTGGCCCCGGGTATCTGAATTGCTCTTCTTGAACGTTTTCTTTCCCTTCAAGTGCAACAGCCTGAGTGTAAAAATGCCCTGCAAGAGCCTCACCGTGGTGTTGCTGTATAAAATTAATCACAACTTGAGGAAGTCCGTATTCTTTTGCAAGCTCCACCCCGTCTTTTGTATGAGACGTGATTACCATTTTGGATAACCTCGGATTAAGCTTCGTATGCGGGTTTTCAATCCCAAAATATGACTGGTTTTCAATGAAAAACAAGGGTCTTTTTAATTTACCGATATCATGATAAAACGCACCGACTCTTGCAAGTATGGGATTTGCACCGATAGCTTCAGCTGCTGCCTCACAAAGGTTTGCAACCATTAAAGAATGGTGATAAGTCCCCGGCGCCTTATATTGAAGGTTTGATAACAGTGTCTGGTTGTGGTCCGCAAGTTCTATAAGACCATATGGCGTTACAATCTTAAACAGGTTTTCAATAATTGGTATTACACCAAGGGCTATAATTCCTGCCGCAATACCGTTTATTAAAGCCACAACAGCGTTTGCAAAATCTGATGCTTCAAGATGGTTTTCTAAAATCGCAGAAACAATAGCTCCTGCAAAAAGAACTGCGCCGATTTGCACACCACACTTTGTTAAATCAGATCTTTTTGTATAACAGATATTTGAAACGCAATATGCACCTGCAATAGTTGCAAGAGTAAAAGAAGCAAAAAGCTGCGGTTCCAAAAAAAGTACGGCGCTAATAAGTGCAAGCAAAAGAATTGTTACAACAAAAGCAAGCACAGGTGTTGTAAAAACCGCAACAATAATCGTAAGTGCGGTAAACGGCATTGCATAATTTGAAGCGGATGACGATGAAATAAACATACAGGTGTATGTAAGAATTATTGCAAATGAAGCAATGATAGACATATATTGATAAGTTAAATATTGTTTTTCAAACTTTTTAACATAAAAAAGAAAACAGCCTATACAAAGGCACGTAAGAAGGAAAATTCCAAATACTCCGCTTTTGTTTAATTCAAGCGGATTGTATCCTGATTTTTTAAGGGCATCCTTTTTAACCTGTGTCAGTGGTTCACCCGGTTTTATAATGGGTTCGCCGTTTTTAAAAGTCACAATAATCGGCTTCACCATACTTTTTGCATTACGTCTTGCAACATCCGTTGCATATTCATCGATAATTAAATTCGGAAGTAAAACATGTTCAATAATCCCTGAAACGGCTTTTGTCTGCATAGTGTTTGATGTCGCACCCAAGATATTCAGAACACTTGTTTCGTTTGAATAATACTCAATTTCGCTTTCCGTGACACCCGCTTTAAGATAAGCCTCAATTACGGTGTCAGCATTGCGAAATACGGTTTCAATGCTTCCCGCATTTGTTGTAAGGAAATATTTGGCAATATTTTTTTCCTTTGTTGTATCAGGAATATCGAGCACTTCCAAAAGCTCTTTTTCCTTGGCGGAAAAATCCAAATGGGAAGTTTTAATTTTTAAAATACTGTCTTTTAGAGAATCAAGGCTTGCCTGTATATACCCTTCATCAACAGGCATGACAACAGGGCGGATTTTACTTGCAATATCTCTTTTTATAACTTCCGTCTTAACAGTATCTACAACCTCAATTGTCTTTTTTGCTTTAATAAGCTTATTGCTTACACCGTTTTCTATAAAATTCTGATAGTAAAAATATTTTGAGGAAAGAATTATTGTTACAATTAAAGCAACCAACAGAAAAGCAAGGGCGGAAAGAAAATTTGCCGATACGAAACTCTGCGGTTCCATAATAATTGAATTGATTTTTTTCATATAAATTTAAAACTCCGATATAAATTTTAAGAATTTTTATATATTATACAACAAACTCTCAAGGCGTGATTATCATTTTGCCCAAATATTATTTTGTATTATACTATAAGGCATGAGAAAGATTAATATTATTACGGGTTTATTTTTAGCACTTGCATTGGGTGCAAATTCAGTTCAGGCTTATCCTTGGATAAACGATTTAAGAACTCTTTTTACGGGCAACAAGGCAATCATTTACACAATCAATATCCGCTCGTTCGGCGCTGTCGATAAGAACGGAAATGACATTATTGAGCCATGGCTTGGAGATACACCGGGAACTTTTTTAAATGCAAAAGAAAGACTGGATGATATTGTACAAACAGGCGCAAATACAATTTACCTTTTGCCGATAACAAAAGTCGGAAAACTAAAGGCTCTTGGGACGTCAGGTTCTTTATATGCAATGGACAGCTTTAATGAATTAAACCCACAGCTCGATGATAAAACAGACCCTAAATCTGTTTTTGCCGAAGCAAAAATGTTTATTCAGGAAGCACACAAGAAAAATCTGAGAGTAATTATCGATATGCCAAGCTGCGGCTCTTACGATTTATCTCTTGAAAAGCCCGAGTTATTTTTAAAGGATAAACAAGGAAAAACCATAGTGCCTGCAGATTGGACGGATGTTCGTCTCTTCAAGGTTTACAATAATGACGGCACCTTAAATAAAGATTTGCTTGATAACTACAAAAAATTTGCAGATATGGTTCTTGCCCTTGGAGCAGACGGCATTAGGGCTGATGTTGCCGCAATAAAGCCTTATGAATTCTGGAAAGAGCTTATTGATTACGTTAGAAAATCCGATCCCCAGTTTATGTTTCTTGCAGAAGCATCCACAGCATGGAGCAACCCTGCAAAGGATTATACAACTTACACAAGTGTAGAAGACCTTTTAAGGGCAGGGTTTGACGGATACTACGGTGATTTTGCAAACTTCAAAAACAATATAACGAAAGCAAAAGATTTTTACAAACTCATCGACACAGACAGAAAAATAGCTGAAAAATTCGAAGGCAAGAAAACCACAATTGCTTCTTTTGCAACCCATGATCAATTGAGCCCGATATTAACAGGCGGCGAAGATTATTGGAATATGATTCTCTGGCTGAATGTAACACTGCCTTTAAACAGCTACTTTTTAGACGGTTTTATAACAGGTGATACATATACTTATAAATATGAAAACCAAAAGGCAGGCAAAACATTTACGGATGATGATCAATATTTTGTGCACAGAGGAAAGATGGACATTTTTAATGCACCAAAAAGACCGGGCGGCACAAACAACAAACTTATAGATAAATATATAACTGCAATGAAATTCAAATATTGGGCAAAGAACCTGATAATTGACGGAAAATATGTTCCCTTAAAAACTACACACCCTGATGTTTTTGCATACGCAAGAACCAATGAAAGTGATGCGGTTGTTGTAATCGGAAATTTGAACGCAAAAAACGATGTTGAAACAAATGTTATAATTCCAAAATTAAAGGCAAGCAGCTTTGTTTCACCCGTTGTAATGATTGAACCGCCAGCAACAAAGAACGGAAAACTGTCGGTAAATTTAAAACCGTATGAAATTCAGGTGTTTATGGTGGGTAAAGTTCAAATCAAATAAATATAAAGAAGAATTTTAAACCTTTCTAAAAACCTCTCTTATTATTATATTGGGGAGGTTTTTTAATACTGCTGTATCTATAGTGCAAAAGGTTTTATGGCTCTATCCAATATCCCGAGGCATTTTGCAATAGCAATACCGTAATTTGTAATCGGCACCCCGTAAGAATTTGCAATATTTATTCTGTTTAGAACCTCTCTTCTGTTTGTCATGCAGGCTCCGCAATGAATAATGAGCGAATATTTATCAATATTCTTAGGAAAATCATGGCCTGAAAAATGCTCAAATTCAATCTCTTTGCCAGAATATGTTCTTACAAGTTTTGGAATTTTTACTTTTCCTATATCATCTTCCACACTATGATGTGAGCAGCTTTCCAAAATTAAAACCCTGTCTTTGTCATACAAAGCATCAAGTTTGCGGGCACCGTCAACAAAAGCTGTTAAATCTCCCTTCAGGCGTGCAAAAATTATTGAAAATGACGTTAAAAGAATATCATCAGGCACAATCTCAGCCACCTTTTTAAACGCTTGAGAATCCGTTATAACAATCTTTGGCGGAGCGGATAATTTGTCCAGCGCCTCCTTTAACTCATTTTCACGGCAGACAACAGAAACGGCCCCAATATCCAATATATCCCTTAAAACATTTACCTGCGGTAAAATCAGCCTTCCCTTGGGAGCTTCTTTATCAATAGGAATAACCAAAACTGCAGTATCCTTCGGTGCGACAATATCTGACAATATCGGAATATCTTGAATATAATCATCAGGAATAATTTTTATAAGTGATTCTTTAAAATTTGAAACTATATCATTGTCAGATTTAATTGAAATCTTTAAAATTTCATCCGATTTTTCGGAAATTTCTCGAACAATATCTTTGTCATATTCACCCAGATCTGTTTTGTTTAAAATTGATAAAACAGGTATTTTATTTTCCTTTAACCTGTTTAAAAAAGCAATTTCAGCAGGTAAAAGCGGAGAATTATCAAACACCATAACTGCAACATCAACAAGCTTTAAAGCCTCATTTGTTTTTTCAACCCTTAGCTTTCCAAGCTCGCCCGTATCATCAAACCCTGCCGTATCCATCAAAACAACAGGCCCGACAGGCAAAAGCTCCATGGATTTTTGATTAACATCGGTGGTTGTTCCAAGAATGTCTGATACAATAGATATTTCCTGTCCTATGATTTTATTTACAAGGGAAGATTTCCCCGCATTTCTCTTTCCAAAAAAACCGATATGAAGCCTGTTTCCTTTTGTTGTTTGCAAATTTATTCTCCAAAAGCTATAAGCAGAATATGTTAATTATAGAACTTTACTGTATAATGTAAATATGCATTAAATAAACGGAGGCTTAAAATGGCAAGAATACTTGTATCTATGCCCGATAAATTTTTGGCATCAATCGACAAATTAGCAGATATCGAACAGAGAACAAGAAGCGAGCTTGTAAGAGAAGCCCTTAGAAATTATATAAGAAAAAGCAATTCGGTAAGCCCCAAACAAGCCGAAAATAATGCAAAAATACTGGAAAACCTTTTGGACTAAAATTTAAAAACCGTATAAACAAATAAAATTTTACATCTTTTTTATTTTATTGATAATCTCTTTTATTTCGGGCGTTACTTCAAAAGAATTCCCGCAAGAGTTTTCAATATAGTTTTTTACCATTTTTGCAAAATCCGCCTTTTTATATTCCCCAAAACCTTTATTCTTAAAAAGAATATGAAGATTTTTTGTCATTTTTATTTCAGGGTTAAAATCTGCCGTACTGCAATGGAGATTGTTTGAAAAATTTGCATTTATTGAATTAATTATTAAATTCAAAGATAAAATATCTTCAAATTCACCGCTTTTAATGACATAGATTTCATCTTTCGGACGTAATTTGGGCATTATAAGCTCTTTTGTTTCATCAGCGTCAAAATCAAGCAGGATAAAGATTGGAAGCTTTATTTCATTTACCATCTTATAATACTTTCTTGCAACCTGATTTTTTCCGCCCGCACCTATAATAAAAACCCCCTCTTTATTAAAATCATACCCGAGCTTTTGGGAAAATTCGGAAAGCAAAATTTCTTCCGTAGCACCTTCGGTTAAAATAACTTTTTTTACAGGATACAAAAGTGAATATTCTTTACGCAAATCACAAGTCTTGCGGTCTTTATTTTCAAGCAGAAGCTTTAGCCTTTTTAAATTCTTCGGCAAATTATCATCGTCCGAAACGTATTTAATGGCACCCGTTAAATTCAGCCCCGAATTTAAAAATTTTCTTTCACCGTCATCTAAAACAAAACTGTTCTCTTCCTCACTGATAAGAATATCTGAAACAAAAGAATCATGCTCAAAAGGAATTGAAGAATTAAAAATTTCACAAACAATATTGCAAATTGTATCAATATTATCTTCCTTAAAAGCTTCCTTGTCACCCTCCGATGAAATTAAAAATTTATTAACAATATCAATAAAAACCCTGTTGTATTTTTCAAAAACAGGTTTAAATCTTGTAAGCCTGTCTACACAAACTTTTATATAATCTTTAGAAATTTTTTTATATTTCATATGTTAAAACTTAAAATTTTTGCACCCCTGTATGTAGTTACATCCTGCAAAATAAACTTTACAAAAAACCTCACAAAAAAGCAATTTTTTAGTTTTGCGGGTTTTTAATATTATAGCAGCGAAAGAAAACTATGATTGAAACACTAAAACACGGATCAAATGTTAATAAAACAAAACAAACAAGTGCGGTTAATACGGTAAAAAACCATAGCACGCCGTGTTTGTCGCCCTCTTTTGGCGGAAAAATCATAAATTTTCATTCACCTTTTTCAAAAAATGAGCTTGGCATAAATACAAAACTTTCATCACAAAAAGATGTTGAGATGTATAATGCGCTGACACAGGTTTTAGCTGCTTCTGCCGAACAAACAAGCCCTCTTGATAATATATCAAGGCTGAAAAAACTTGATACATTATTAAAAAACGGCACCCTTTTAAAGAATAATTCAAACGATAATTCAACAACGCTTGAAAACCTTTACAAGATTTCAACGGAACAAAGAACGCTGAATTTTGATAATGCAAAGATTTTAGGCCAGACAATCGACGCTCTTTATGCGCCCGAAACAATCACTCAGGTCTTTGGCGATATTCCGCCTGAAGAAAAAGCTAAAATTCTGCAAGACCCTGAACTTGACCCAAGAATAAGGCAAAACCCTTCGCTTTTGGATGTAACAAGTTCGGGCACCTGTGTTTCCGCAAGTTTTGAATCTCACCTTGCAAGGAGACACCCTGCCGAGTTTGCAAGATGGGCACAGGAAATCACTTCACCGAAGGAGTCAATTTCTTTTACCGTAAATGCAAGTGCATTCAACCCGAGCTACCTTGAAGCATATAACATTTTAAGAAATATGTTTGAAATTAAGCCTCAATCCATAGATTTCAACTCAAAAGATTTCACATTCAGCCTTTCTCCTGATAAAAACGCAAAAATAAGGGCTCAAATTCAAAACAAACACTGGGACAAAGGCGAAAGAAACATTTTGGATGTTTTTATGCAGTCCACATTAATGCATGCAGGCTCTGAACAAACTTACAATACTCTTATTGATAAACGTGAAGGGAAATTCAATTCAAACCCTGAAGGCCTTGGGGAATTTGAAAAAATCTTCCTTGAAACCATAATCGAAGGTGAAGAAAGGCTTTCAATGGTTTATCAAAAGGTTGATGTTAACCAGAATTTAGTAGGCTGGGGATGTGATTTTGCAACAATCCAAAAACACATCATCGACACATTAAACACCAATGATGATGTAATCATTGGATATGTTTTAACAAATGAAACATCAGGCGACACAATGCTTCCGGGGTATGTAAACACACCCGATAACGCCCCTAACAAAATTATAAACGGGCATGAGATTACAATCGTAGATTACAAACAAGACAAAAACGGAGCCATAACGTTTATTTGCAACGATACGGACGATGGCCTCGATAAATTGATTGAATATCCTGCAGATTATCTGATACCCAAAATTCACCATGCAGGTTATGCGGCAAGAATTGTTGAAGCGGATTATGACAGGATTACAAACGCAGTTTACGGCGGTGTTGGAAACAATGCAGCATAGTTTTTCCTTGCAGCTGTTTAATCTTGAAGAGCACTAAGCCTATATTTCAAATAAAATTTGAATTCGTTTTAAAATTTAAAAGGCGGCACCCAGATTCGAACTGGGGGTAAAAGCTTTGCAGGCTTCTGCCTTACCACTTGGCCATGCCGCCAAAACGATTTCACTTTATAAATGTTATTAAAGACACGACATAAAGTCAAGTTACAAAAAGAGTAATCCTCTTGAAAAACGAAATCTCCCTATTGAAATTAAATTTTTAGGCAATATAATAGTATAACAAAGACAAATTTAACCAAGGGGTAATAAAATGAAAGAAAATACACATCCTGAATACAAAAAGACAACAATCAAATGTGTTTGCGGAAATGAAATAGAAACAGGCTCTGTTGAAGAAAACATCACCGTTGAAATTTGCAATGCCTGCCACCCGTTCTACACAGGAAACCAAAAAATTCTTGACTCTGAAGGAAGAGTTGAAAGATTTAAAAAACGTTACGAAACCAAAAAATAGGTTTAAAACAGTTTTAGTGCGGATACAAAATTTATTTGTATCCGCACTTTTGTGGCACTTTTATGTTACGGACACAAAGGCTTTATGAGCGGGGAGCAATAAAATATGGCAGAGAAAAAATTACAGGTAAATTTGATATCAAAACCGGAAAATATTTTAAAAACTGTCTATACTGCCTGCAAAACCTGTTATAGTGCAAAATTACCGATTGAAATTTACGATGAAGCGCCTGACAACGAAAAAATGCTCAATTTAATCAAAAGAGTAATTTCATCAGGTCATTTTTCAACCATTGAACACGTCCAGTTATCCTTTGCAATTTCGAATGTTTCCCGCGCCTGTACTCACCAGCTTGTACGACACAGACATATAAGTTTTTCACAAAAATCCCAAAGATATGTAAAAGAAAAGGGTGAATTTGACTATATTATCCCAAATTCAATTAAGAATAATCCGCAATTAAAAGAAAAATTTGAAAACTTTATTAAACAAACCGCAGATCTTTATCAGGATTTTGTGAATAATGAAATCCCCGCAGAAGATGCAAGGAGCATTCTTCCAAATGCAACAGCAAGCTCGCTTGTTGCAAGCTTAAATTTAAGAGAATTAATCCATCTTGCAAATTTAAGACTTTGCACAAGAGCACAGCTTGAAATAAGGCAAATGGTAAAAGCGATGTGTGAAGAAGTTATAAAGACCGAACCATGGCTTTCCGATTATCTTGTTCCAAAATGCGAAAGATTAGGCTATTGCGACGAAGATAAAACCTGTGGCAGAGTTAAAACAAAAGACGAATTATTAGCAGAAAGGGTATAACTTTAATGAAAGATATGCTTGATAAAATCCAGAAGATTGAACAAAGGTACAACGAGCTTGGGATTACCCTTTCGGATCCGAATGTTATAGCGGATTATGAAAAATTCAGAGATCTTTCAAAGCAAAGAAAGCAGATGGAAGAGACTGTTGAAACTTATAATGCCTATAAAGCCGCAAGAGATGCTATAAAAGAGGCAAAAGAACTTTTGCATGGGGAAAAAGACCCGACAATGAAAGAATTTTTAAACAACGAAATAGCCTCAAATGAAGCTAAAATTCCTGTTTATGAAGAAAAAATGAAAGTGCTTTTACTGCCAAAAGACCCGATGGATGATAAGGACATTATGCTTGAAATCAGAGGGTCTGCAGGTGGAGATGAGGCAAACATTTTTGCCGGCGATTTAATGAGAATGTATTTAAAGTTTGCAAATGCCAAAGGCTGGCAAACAAAAATTCTTTCGATTAACGAATGCGAAGCGGGCGGCGTTTCAGAAGTTGTTATATCAGTCAAAGGCGGGGATGACATATATTCTCAATTAAAATACGAAAGCGGCGTGCACAGGGTTCAAAGGGTCCCGCAAACAGAATCTCAGGGAAGAGTTCATACATCAACCGCAACCGTTGCAGTTATGCCTGAAGTTGATGATGTGGAAGTTGAATTAAACCCTAATGACCTTGAAATCTCAACCGCAAGATCGGGCGGTGCAGGCGGACAAAACGTAAACAAGGTTGAAACTGCCGTGCGTGTTGTACATAAGCCTACTGGATTAATGGTATTCTGTACGGAAGAACGTTCCCAGCTTCAAAACAAAGAACGTGCGCTGCAGATTATTAAAGCAAAACTTTATGATATGGAAGTTCAAAAACAAATGCAGGAAGTGACGGATTTGAGACGTTCTCAAGTAGGTACGGGAGACAGATCCGAAAGAATAAGGACATACAATTTCCCGCAAGGACGCTTAACAGACCACAGAATTGGTCAAAACCTGAATGTTTGGACTGTTATTGAAGGCGAACTTGACGAATTAATCAAGCTTTTGATGGAATATGACCAAAAGTTAAAGCTTGAAAAACTGGCTCAGGAATAGTGTTTATATCTGTATAAAAACATATATATGTCTGCTTTTAAATGCTTAAGGCAAATGAAGGCTTAATAAATATTCGTATACACCCAGTAAGACGAGTAGACTTTTTTAATATAGTTTGCGGTTTCAGGAAACGGCACATTTTCTATAAATTCATCAAAGTCTTTGTTTTTATTTTGAGACAGCCATTTTTTAACGGAACCGGGACCCGAATTATAGGCAAGAACACAAAGAGCTTCGTTGCCGCTAAAAATCTCCATCAAATGAGAAAAATAGCTGATACCCGTTTTTATATTATATTCAGGGTTATTGAGTTTTTCGGCACTGTCGAGGCTCGGGTCCATCATCCTTGCGGTATCAGGCATGATCTGCATTAAACCGAGTGCACCAGTTGAGCTTACGGCTTCAGTGTTAAAAAAGCTTTCCTCCCTCATCAATGCAAGCATAAGATACGGATTAATATTATATTTTGCCGAATATTTATTAACAAACTCGGAATAATACACAGGATATGCAAGTTTGTATTTAGGGTTTGAAAGAGGCATTTCATAATTGCCTTCAGCTATAGCGTCTCTTGCAAGAAGAACGGAATATGATTTCCTGCCATTTTTTGCGGCAAGCCAGCTGTTTAGAAACTTATCATCAATTTTAAAGTTCTGTATAGCTTCAAAATCATTCAGCTCAACAAATTTATTCAAAAGGCGATACTCCTTTGTTTCCTGATTAAGAGGAAACTTTCTAAAGGTAGAATCTTTTTTAATATGAACATTTGCATTTGTATGCCAAGGCTTTTTAGAGGCTTTCAACATTGCATTAGCCCTGAAGGCATAATAAGAATTCGGAAAATTAGATGCAACATTATGCAAAATTGAACGTGCAAGCTTTTTCTTACCAGTTTTAAGATGAATTTTTGCACTCCAAAACATAATTTTAGGCTGAATATTATAGTCAGCATACACAACTGGATAAAGCTTTGAGAGTTTTAAGGCCTCATCATAACGGCCGTTTTTATAGTGATACCAAAATACATTCCAGAGCGCATCGGGCGCCACTACTGATTTAGGATAATCGGTATATATTTTTTCATAATTTTTAATTCTGGAATCGGAATCAATATATTTTGAAAGCAAAAAGAGTGCAAGCGGATAATTTTTTGTATTTTTTGAACTCATTGCAAGATTATAGGCAGCTTGTTTATATGGCAAGCCTGACTTTCTTATATAAAGCACCATAATATCAAGGATTTCTTTTCCATCAAGAGCATGTTCACTGCGACGAACGGAAACACCTTTTAAAACGGCTTTCGAAAGCATATCGTAATCATTGAGTTTATCATAATTTTTCACAAGCAAAACCCATGATGCTTCAAAAGGAATTTCATCCAAAATACTCAAAGAGCGCCTATATCTTCCGTTTTCATAATAGGCATTTGCAATATAAACCTTTTCATCAAAAGAAAATTCATCAAGGTTATAAGATTGCAAAGTATTTAAAACATTTATTGCATACCTGCCAAGCGGAGCATATTCAATATACTCAATAAAATATTCTCGAGCTTTTTTGGTTTTTCCTTCATCAAAATAAATATTGCCGAGCTGGTAAGCGGCAGCTTTGGCAAAATCGCTCTCCGGGTATTTATCAACAAGCTTATTCAGATATACAAGAGCCTTTTTTTTATTATTTCTGTCAAGCTCGATCAAAGCAAGCTTCCATATGGATTCCGGTGCAACATCGGTATATTTATAAATTCTTGCAAATTTCCCGTATTTTTTAACTGCGGTTTTACTGTCTTTTAACTCCCAAGCGCAGGTTGCCTGCCTGTATAATGCAGGAAAACTGTATGATGAAAGAAAGGATATTTTTTTAAAATTATAATATGCGTTCTGGTAATCTTGCTTTTTGAAAAATTCAATTCCCTGTTTATAAATTTTATCGGATTCATTATCTGAAAAATACCAAAAAATTTTTAAGAAAAACAAAGCGATACAAGAAAACAATAAAATAAAAATCAGTATAAAAATCTTTTTGTTATTCATAGCCAAAAGAATTATATCACAAAGGACACAGCATGTGGAAAAACATTAAAAATGCCTGCAGTTTAAAACATACAGGCATTTTAGAAAATAATCATTAAGGTTCTAAATCATATTAGAAAAGAGCAGGCTTCTTAACAGGGGCAGCACCAGGAATAGCTTCCCAGTTTGCAGCCATAATCTTTTTGAAAGATTTTAAAGCGGTATCTTCCAATTCACCAAGCTCTTCTGCATCAATAATAAGTTTTCTCAAGGGAAGAAGTGCTCTCTGGTCGCGTAAAACACCAAGAGCTGCAGCAGCACCTGCTCTAACCAAATCATTTTCGGAAGCATTTTCCATAACTTCGATTAAAGCGGGAACAGCTTTCACATCACCTAATTTACCTAAAGATGTAACGGCATAAATTCTAACGTTTACCCATTCATCTTTTAGCATTTTAATAATTTTCTCAACAGCTTTTTTGTTGCCGATTTCACCTAGGGCGCGTGTAGCGTCGCATCTTACGTTTACTTTTGTATGATCCAAGGATTCAATTAAAGCATCGGTAGCAACATCGCCAATTTCAATCAAAGCATCGGTTGCGGTAATGCAAACCTGCGGATTTTCATCATTTAAGGCCTCAACAAGAGGTTCAACAACAATTTTACCGCCAAGACGACCTAATGCACGGGCAGCGCGAACACGAACATCCACATTTCTGTCTTCTCTTAAAGACTCAATGAGGGGTACGGTTGCTTTAGTATCGCCTAATTCACCAAGCGCACGAGCCGCATAAAGACGCACGGAACCGTTTTTATCGTTTTTAAGAACATCAATAAGAGGTTCTACAGCGGTAAAATCGCCCATTTCGCCAAGAATTCTTGCAGCGTTATAACGAACTTTCTCTGAATTAGAGGTTTGAAGATCTTTGATTAATTCATCGAAAGATTTTTTAGCCTGTTTTTTGCGGTTGTTCACACTAATTGTCATTACTTAGTTTCCTCCAAATAACAATTTTACATTCCTATTATTTTAAAATGAAATTCACTTCCTATATCTTTAAAAACATTTTTTATAAAATTATTGATAAATTTTTAATAATTGCTTTAAAAAGATTTACATTTCTTCTCTTCTAAACCCGAAAAGGGTAAAAAGAACACTTTATATTAGAATATTAACATTTTTTTCAGACTTTGTCCTACATTATTTATATTACTTAACAAAAAAAGTCAATTGTTTTTTTAAATATAGGTAACAAATAGTTAAATTCAAGAGCAGCAACTTAACAAAACTTAACAAAAAAGCAGCAGCACAAATATACAAAAAGGCAAACTAAAATATAACGCAAATAATATAATTACAAAATTACATTAACTGGAGGCTAAACAGTATCCATATGGTTTGCAACTTCCCTGAGGAAGGTTAAATCCATTGCTCTTTGAGCTGCAATATTAAACTTATTTTTAATAAGTTTACCCTCTACAATGCTCTCAGCACCCATCCAGCCAAGTAAAAAAGCTATGGGAGCAAAATTAGAATGTTTTGCTGCAAATTTGGAAATTTTTGGATGTTTTTGTATAAATTTACCAAACTTTTCACTTAGCTTTGCACTCTGCTCTCCGAGTTTTGATGAATTAATTCTTTTAGCAACACTGCCAAGTCCTTTAAATAAGGCTTTGGCGCTCGGTTCAAAATGTTTTTCAAAAGCAACGCGCGCACCTGATAAAGCCGTAAAAGCGCCCAATATTAACGCGCTTTTTAATACAAAATCCCCTGCAAATGCAAGTGCAGGATGCTTTCTTTCCATATTATCAAGTTCAGGCAGCTTTGTTTTTACTCTGTCCGATACATCGTCAGTTTTATCACATATCGCTCCGGCGATACCGAAACCAAACATCGTTGCGGAAGCTGTAAATAACTTTGAAGACAAAGGACCCTTTTTCAAAGCACCGTACATTGCAGCGGCAGATAACATAAACAACGAAGGCAGGATGCTTGAAAGCTTTCCTGCCATAGTTTTCCTAGATTTTTCCTGCGCGTGTTCAAAACTGTTTAATAAGATTTGAGCATCGCTCATATTTTTAATATTGGTCTTGTCAAAATCCTGCCTGGTCATTGCAAGCCTCACGGGCTGTTTTTTAGCTCTTCTCGACGAAGCTCCAAATTCAGTGATGGAAGCAGGGCTTCTAAATTTTATGGCAACTACCGAATAATCGGATGACATTTTTACCTTTCAAATTAACAAAACCGATACATGGCTATTCTAACCATAAAATAAAAAAATTGCCAGCATTTTTTTAGATGTTAATATATTACTTAACAAGAAAGATTTTTTAGTACTAAAAGAAGCAGGAAAACAGAAATTTATGGGCGAAAACTTTATTAAATTTGTAGATGTTACAAACAGAGACGGCGTGCAAACATCGCGTCTGGGGTTAGCAAAACTTCAGAAAACAATCATTAATATTATGCTTAATGATATGGGCATTAACCAATCAGAATTCGGTTTCCCGACAACAGAGCATGAAAAAAATTATCTGAACGGAAACCTCATGCTTGTAGAACGCGGCGCCATAAACAAAACAAAATTATCGGGCTGGACAAGGGCCTTAGCTTCAGATGTACAAAAATCTTTTGAAAATGTCCCCAAGCTTCAATATGTAAACCTGTCTCAATCTACGTCAGACCAGATGATTAACGGCAAATATCAGGGTAAAAAGACAAAAGATGACATTTTAAAGCAAACCCTTGATGCGATTAATATGGCTATTGAATACAATGCCAAGGTAATAGGAGTAAATGCGGAAGATGCATCTCGTTCCGACCTTGATTACCTTATAAAATATGCAAACGAATGCAAAAGATACGGCGCAAGCAGGTTCAGATACTGCGATACTTTGGGTTATGATGACCCAAAAACCGCATATGACAGAATTTATACTCTTGCAAAAGAAACAGGTATGGAAATTGAAATGCATTTCCATAACGACCTAGGCATGGCTGTTGCCTGCTCGGTTATGGGTGCAAAAGCGGCAATTGACGCCGGGGTTGACGCCTGGATAAATACCGCCATAAATGGCATGGGGGAACGCGCGGGAAATGCCGATCTTGTATCCTGCCTTCTTGCAATATTAAAATCCAGCGGGTTTGAAGGAAAATATAAAATTGACCCGCAAATAGATATCACAAAAGCTTGGAAACTTGCAAAATATACGGCATACGCTTTTGATATCCCGATACCGATGAATCAGGTAGCGGTAGGAAGCAACGCGTTTGCTCACGAATCGGGCATTCATGCTGACGGCGCCCTTAAAGACAGAAGAAACTATGAGCTTTATGATTACGAAGAGCTGGGCAGAGGCGAACCTGAAATCATCGAAACGGGAAGAATGATAACCGTTGGTGAATATGCCGGAATTAAAGGTTTTAGAAACGTTTATGAGAACCTCGAGCTTGAATTTAAAGACGAAGATGAAGCAAGAAACATTCTGGAGCTTGCCCGCTATGCAAACGTTCACACGCAAAAACCATTGACCGACAGCGAGCTGAAATTTATTTATTTCTATCCAAACATTGCGGCAAAAATCATGACCGTTGAACCTTATTATATGCCGTTAGGTGCTCTTAAAGAGCGTATGGAGAGACTTGAAGAAATTCAGGCACACAGAATAGTGTAGAGATATGAAAACAACATCAAGGAAAGTTTATATTGAAACATTAGGCTGTCAGATGAATAAATCCGACACCGAGAGAATTTTGGGGATTTTGTCTCATTTTGATTATGCCAAAGGCACGGAAGATGAAGCAGATTTTCTTATAATTAACACATGTTCAATAAGGAAACTTTCCGAAGACAAGGCTTATTCAAAACTCGGCGTCTGGGGCAAAATGAAACAACGAAAACCGGATATCAAAATTGCAATATGCGGATGTGTTGCACAACAGGAAAAAGAAAGTCTTTTAAAGAAATTTCCTTATTTGGATCTGGTTTTTGGAACTCATAATATTTACGAACTGCCCGAATTAATTGAAGAGTTGAACAGGAAAAATCCTGACGGTACAAGCAATAGAATTTGTGCAATAAGGGATAAAGCCGTTGCTGAAAAAGAATTTAACATTATCCGCTCAAAAGGAATTAACGCCTGGCTTCCAATTATGGAAGGGTGTAACAACTTTTGCACATATTGCATTGTCCCGTACACAAGAGGGCGCGAAAGAAGCCGTAATGTTGAAACAATCATTGCAGAAGCAAAAAAAATAATAAAAGACGGTTTTAAGGAAATTACACTTCTCGGGCAAAATGTAGACAGTTACGGAAAAGATTTCCCTGAAGATGAAAATGGAAACAAACCGACATTTGCAAACTTACTTGCAGAATTGGACAAACTTGAAGGGGGCTTTAGAATAAGATTTACAACGTCATATCCAACCGATATTACGGATGATGTAATTGAAACCGTAAAAAATGCGAATAAAATTTGCGAATGTTTTCACATTCCCATGCAAAGCGGAAATGACCGCGTTTTAAAGGCGATGAACAGACGCTATAACAGGGCTCAATATTCAGAAATTGTAAATAAAATCCGCACCAAAATTAAAGATGTTACAATAACATCAGATTTTATTGCGGGATTTCCATCCGAAACGGAAGAAGAATTTCTGGATACAATTTCTGCAATTAATGAGTTTAGGTTGGATTATTCAAACACTGCCGCATATTCACCGCGCCCGAATACTCCTGCAGGAAGGATGACAGACAAATTTATTCCGTCGGATATTAAGAAGGAACGTCTTGCAAGATTAAATGATACGGTAAAAAAGGCTTCACTTGCTTCAAATACGAAAGATATCGGAAAAATTTATGAAGTTCTGGTTGAAAAAATAAATGAAAATGATGAGAAAAACGGCTACGAGCGCATAGCTGAAGGCAGAAGCAGAAACAATAAGGTCGTGCATTTTAAATCAAATACAGCCCAAATTGGTGATTTTATAAATGTTGAAATCAAAGAAGCGCTTGTATGGTGTCTGAAGGGTGAAGAATTAAATATGAAAGACACTGTTGCCGCAACTTTGGAAGCGAGTGAAGAGGCGAGATGAACGTTTTTCTCAGGAAATGCTTTTCCCTGAAAATTTTTAGGGTTGTTTTTGGATTTCTGATTTTACTGTTGCTTCAATTGCTATCCGAAAAAATTCTACAGGCGCTTAGTGTTAATTTTCCGCCTACAATTTTGGGGCTCATAATTTTTGCACTTCTTTTAAATTTCAAAATCATTCCAATGTGGCTTATGAAGGATATCTGCACTGTTTCAATTTCAATTTTGCCTGCACTTTTTGTGCCGCTTCTGGTTGGAATTACAACATACTACGGACTTATAAAGCAAAATCTTACGGGCATTATCGGAATCATCATCCTTGCAACCTTTATTACAATGATATTAACGGCAGTTTTTGTGGATAAAGTTATGGAATGGACAGGTAAAAAAGGTGTTTAGCTTCATTTTAAAAATATTATATTTTATTTTAACCTTTGTATTTTTTTACCTTGCAAAGATTATAACGCGTTTTCCTTGGTTTAAGAAAATGCCGCCCATAATATTATCAAGTATTATCATCATCTTTCTTTTAAAATGGCTAAATATCAGTTTTGAAGAATACAATTCCGGTGCAAAATACATAACCTTCCTTCTTGGCCCCGCAACAATTGCCCTCGCCTATCCTTTAATCAAAAACAAAGAAATTTTACTTCAAAACAAACGCGCAATATATTTCGGATTTATTTTTGCAACTTTTATTGCAATTTTATCTGCCGCATTTTTAGGGAAAATTTTCCACACAAAATTTTCCGTACTTTTATCAATGCTTCCAAAATCCGTCACAACACCAATTGCTGTTGAAATTTCAAAAACAATAGGGGGCATTCCCGAACTTACCGCATGTGCTGTAATTTTTACAGGAATTCTGGGGGCAATATTTGGAAGACGAATTTTAAAAATATGCGGAATAAAAAACGATATTGCAATAGGTCTTTCCGTTGGAGCAAGCTCACATGTTATGGGAACATCAAGCCTTGCCGAAAGAAAAGAATACAGACAGGTTGCAATTTCAACCGTAGCTCTTACCATTGTTGCAATTTTAACCGCCATTCTTGCCCCGATTTTGATAAAGCTCTATCATTATCTGGCAACTGCGCTTGAAATATGATATTATTAATATAATCAAATTTTGAGGCATTAATGGTATTAGAAAATAAACTCAACCTTAAAGAAAGCTGTGAGCTTGCAAAAGCGGAAGAAAAAATAAGCAAATTAAAGGCGCTTGAACTTTTTCAAACCGGAAAGATTAATGAATTAAACGCGGGAACGTTTGAGAGTTTGGTTCAAATTCACAAATTTTTGTTTGATGAAATATATGATTTTGCGGGGAAAACAAGAACGGTAAACATTGCAAAGGGAAACTTCCGCTTTGCACCTGTAATATATCTGAAAGAGGCGCTTCAAAACATTGATAAGATGCCGCAAAAAACGTTTGATGAAATTATTGAAAAATATGTAGAAATGAATATTGCACACCCTTTTAGAGAGGGAAACGGGCGCAGTATGCGAATTTGGCTCGATTTAATATTAAAAAAAGAATTAAATAAAGTTATAGATTGGAGCAGAGTTGATAAGAACGATTATCTTCTTGCAATGGAAAGAAGCCCCGTAAAATCAACCGAAATCAAGCTTTTGTTAAAAGAAGCGCTCACGGATAAAATTGATGACAGGGAAATTTATATGAAGGGAATTGATGCAAGCTACAATTACGAAGGCTACAACACTTACAAAACGTGTGATATAGAGTGCGAATAACCCTCCAAACAAATTTAAAAAAGTCCCGTATTTTGTTTTGACGGGACTTTTTAATATCACTTTTTAATACAATCCTAACGGTACGAGGAGCTATCTTCCAATCTTGCAGGTAAGCTTTTCTCTTGATTCTTCATAACCTGCTCTTCCCATTAGGGCATATGTATAGTTTTTAGCCTGTTCAACACCCGGCTGGTTAAATGTATTAATATTATACAATTCACCCGCAATTGCGGTTTGAACTTCAAGCATATAGAACAATTGAGCCAAATAGTAAGCGTTCACTTTAGGCATTGAAATTGTAAGGTTCGGACGTTTGAAATCAGCCAGAGCAACCGCTGTTGAATCAGCCTCAGCATTAATTAATTCATTGATTGTCTTGCCGCCAAGGTAATTTACACCTGTACAATCAAAGATTTTTGGAATTTCAAGATTTGTATCAAATTCTTCAACACGAATAAAGTTAATAATTTTATCGTGTTTGCCTTCATTGTAAAGCTGAATTTGAGAGTGCTGATCGGTTGCACCGAGTGCTTTAATCGGTGTCGGGCCAACGTTAACAACATTGCCGTTATTATCAACTTCTTTACCAAGAGATTCCGCCCAGAGCTGAACATACCAGTCCGATACATATTTTAAACGGCTTGAATAGGGCATCATAACGGATAAATAATGTCCTTTTTTAGTATCCATTAAATAGTGGATTAAAGCATTTTGAGCTGCGATGTTTTTTCTGATATCCGTGTTTTTAAGTGCTAAATCCATTGTTTTAACACCTTCAACAATTTCATCAATATCAATACCGACAAGCGCAAAAGGTACTAAGCCCACTGCAGAAAATACAGAAAATCTGCCGCCAACATCATCGGGCACAACAAATGTTTTATAACCTTCTTCATTTGCAATTTGTCTCAAAATACCTGATTGCTTATCGGTTGTAGCAACAATATTTTTTCTGTAATCATCCCCGAGAAGCTTTTGCATTCTGTCTTTGATAATCATGAACTGGCTCATGGTTTCTGCGGTTGAGCCTGATTTTGTGATTACGTTAACAAGAGTTCTTCTTAAATCAAGCATGTTTAGCATTGCGTTGATTTGATCGGGATCAATATTATCGAGGAAGAAAATTCTTGGCATATTGCCTCTGTCTGAAGCAGAAAGCAGGTTCCAATAGGGTTTTAAAAGGGCTTCCGTAACGGCAATGCCGCCCAGAGCAGAACCGCCGATACCTAATACCAAAATGTTATCAAAACGGCCTTCAACCATTGCGGCATATTCTTTAACATACCAAACGGTTTCTTCGTTGTAACCGAGATTCATCCATTGAAGCCATTGTCCCGGTTTATCTTTTCTTGAATTCAACTCTTTAATGATATTTTCAATTTTAGGAGCATATTCCAAGAATTCTTTTTCAACATCAAGCCCGTATTCAGAGCCGATTACATCTTGAGTAACATTTTTGTAATTAAGTTTAATCATTTTTCCCTCAATTATTCTATCTCTTTTAACTATTATTGTACCCAATCACAATTATATGTAAATACTTTGAAAATTACCCGCTACGACAATGTAAAAAGCATACAAGTGCTCTATAAAATAAAAAATGAAAAGCTTAGAAGAAAAAAACGAAGAGTTTATATTAAACATTCTCCATGACATAAAATCTCCGATTGCAGGAATAAGTATCGCGCTTGAAAACATGCCTGAAGGAGCAAAAAACGATACTCTTAAAGAAATTTACAGAGTAAATCGGCACAATTTGGAATACATTGAAAATTTAATGGAGAACTATTCGATTAAAACAGGGAGATACCTATTGAAATACGAATATTTTAACCTATTAAACATTATAAATGAAGAAATTATTGCACTTCGTTTTTTAATAATTGAAAAAAGCTTAAAAGTAAATTTGATTTGCAACGCTGATATTATAAGCATAAATACGGATAAACAAATCGTTCGGCAGGCATTTTTAAATGTTTTGACAAATGCCGTTAAATATTCACCGCACGGAGAAGAAATAAAAATCGAAATTTCGAAAAATAAAAAAAATATATCAGTTTGCGTTACAAATAAAATCGGCGCAGGAACAGAAAAAAGCGCAGGAAAATGTAATACTGTATCCACAGGCCTCGGCGAAGGAATTATCAAAGAAGCTCTTTCAAAATTGCGCGGAAAAATCTACCACACAAAAAACAAAAATAAAATCTGTTTTTATGTAGAACTTCCAAGAGAATAGCAAAACATTAATCCCGCCTTATTATGGATAAAATCCGAATTAATTATTTGAAATATTGTTTAAATCAGGTATATCCATTTTGTGGGACATTTCGGCGATAACCCTTGAAACTTCAAAGCCCGAAACAATTACTTCCAAAATAAGCTGGGAGTTAATTAAAACGGTTTCAACATATTCCATTGAATCCATATCCAGAATTTCAAACTCAATAAAATCGGAACCTACATATTTAAGTTTCCCAAATTGAGCATCCGTCGCCCATCTTATAAAAACAACCGCTTTTTCAAGCGCTTTTAATTTTTGTATCATCCTCATACTATATATGATATTATCTTTTTTGTGAAAGTCAATTTTATTGAAACCTTAATCGGAATTCAAATAAAAAGACTAAAAATAAATAAACAAACAAACGAGTTTAACGGAAAGCACGAAGCAGTATGGTTTTAAAACAAAACACGGATACAAAAATTATATATGAAGCGGTTTATAATCTTTTGGAAGAAGCAAACACAAACCTCCCGGACTGTGTATATAAAAACTTATCAACAAAAAATTATAACGGAAAAGAAAACATTTTAAAAAATGCTTACCTTGCACAAAATACAAAACGTCCGCTCTGTCAGGATACAGGACAGGTTGTTATCTTTCTTGAAGTCGGACAAGATGTTATCTTTAGCGGTAAATACATTGAAGATGAAATAAACAGAGCCGTTTCAGATTGCTATAAGGATAAATTTTACAGAAAATCCATGGTTGAAGATGCAATTTTTAATCGTGAAAACAGAGGGGACAATACGCCTGCAATTATTCATACAAAAATAATCAAAGGGGATGAAATTAACATTCTGCTTGGAATTAAAGGCGGAGGTTCGGAAAATATGACAACCTTAAAAATGTTTAATCCCACGACGGAATTTGAAGAAATTATCGCTTTTGCAAAAGAGTGTGCAATAAACGCGGGAGAAAACGCATGCCCTCCCATGTGTATAGGAATTGGCGCGGGCGGTTGCGCGGAAACCGCTGCCTTGCTTGCAAAAAAAGCTTTGTTTGACGGCGCCGTGCTTGATATAGAAATGCCAAGCACCTTTGAAACAAGAATTTTAACCGCACCGACCCACATTGCCTCTCTTCCCGTGTGCATAAACCTGAGCTGCCACAGCCTCCGCCATGCAAGCGCAAAAATCAGCGGCGGGAAAATCATATATAAATCAGACATTGTTAAATATAAAGATGTTGAAACAAAAATAAACGCAAGAGAAATTTATACAGATGACGTTGAAAGCTTGAACAGCCTGCAAAACGGGGAAGAAATACTGCTTTCAGGGGTAATATTTACCGCTCGCGATGCGGCACACAAACGCATGGCGGAAATTATTGAAGCAAATGAAATCTTACCGTTTGATTTAGCAAATAAAATTATTTTCTATGCAGGTCCATGCCCCGCAAAAGACGGTGAAATTATAGGACCTGTCGGCCCTACGACCTCAAAAAGAATGGATAAATTTGCGCCGCTTTTATATAATAAAGGGATTATTGCAACAATCGGCAAGGGAGACAGAACAATAAAAGGCTTAAATAAACTGTATTTTAAAGCACAGGGCGGAATCGCATGCGTTTTGCAAAAATGCGTAAAAAAATGCGAGCTCGTTTGTTTTGAAGACCTTGGCGCAGAGGCAGTTTACAGGCTTGAAATAGAAAAAATGCCCTTGAGGGCTGTATGGATTTAACTTGAAGATAAAACACAAAATAAAAACTTCTTGGCAAAAAAAAATATTCACACTGTTTATAATAAACAGAGAGCTCAAAGGAAGGGTAAAATGACGGGCATAAATACAAGCAGTACAAATTTAAAAACGTTTGCACAAATGCAAAATGCCGGATTTCAGCCGACAGGAACACCCGTTACAACATCTGCTCTTCAATATATTTCAAACACCCCTTTGCCGAATTCAAATGCAAAAAATTTGAATTCACTTGAAAAGACACCAAAAAAAGATGTTTTTACAATCGGCAAAAAAGAAATCAGCAAAAAAAAGGCTCTGACATTTGCAGGGCTCGCAGCTGCCGCAGTTGCAGCCGGTGTAGGAATTTTTCTTGCCTCAAGAGGGAAACTGCCGTCAGGAGAAAATCTTCCTCCTCTTGAAATTCTAAACACAAATCAGCCAAACCGTATTCAGATAAATGATCAAACAGATATTTGCGCACTTTCAACAGATTTTCAAAAAATCGCGCGGGATATGACAGCAAGAGCTTGTAATCTTTTTGAAAATGCTCAAAAAAAGATTACAGAGGCAACACAACTGTATAAAAACGGCGGCAAAGATGTTGACGGCAAAGTTGTAGCTAAAATCTCGTATAATCCTACAAGAGACTTTGAACAAACCATGGAGGAAACTCTGAACAGCGGCGGCATCACGTTAAGACGAAGTGTATTTGTGGATGACTTACCGCAAACAATCATAGAAATACTTGAAAGCGGAGAGGAAAACGTTATAACTCTTCAAAAAGGAAGACTGGTTTCATACAAAGAAGGTGTTCAAACACTTGAAGGCGGAATAGATAAAATCGCGAGAGAAATCACCGCAAGAAACGGTGTGCTGGATTCATACCGCGAAGGAATCGAAAAACTGCCCGATCAAAAACAAACCGTAAGAACAGCAAGATGTTTAAGCCTTATAAGCGGCAGACCGCTTGCATATATGGAAAATTCGGAAACCCGTTTAGCAGATTCAAGCAAATCCGTTGCAACACGGGTGGGCTTTGATGAAAACTGGGTTCCCGAGTGCATAATTACAGGCTTACAAGAGACGGCAAACGGAAATAAAACCGTGGAAAATAATCTTCAGCTCATAAACGGACACTGGACAGAAATGTTTGATTAGGCTTTCTTTAAGGCCTTAAACTCTGTTTTAAAACTTTGAGCGCAATATTTGACAGCGGTTTTTGTTTAATGTAATATTTACAATGTTGAGACAGGTTGGCTGCGTCTAAATACCGTATTAAACGGTTGCAGTCCCTAAAAACCTTAGAAAGGAAAACGACAAAATGTA
Source organism: uncultured Vampirovibrio sp. (assembly GCA_910578465.1). Classification (GTDB taxonomy): domain Bacteria; phylum Cyanobacteriota; class Vampirovibrionia; order Gastranaerophilales; family Gastranaerophilaceae; genus MGBC122484. The sequence continues at coordinate 86,764 of CAJTPW010000002.1, forward strand.
CGCTATAGTAGAAGCAGGCGGCAAACAATACAAGCTTGAAGAAGGCAGATACGTAGATATGGAATTGTTGCATGCCAATGAAAATGACAAAGTAACTTTTGACAAAGTTGTAATGCTTGTAAACGGCAAAAAATCAAAAGTTGGCCAGCCTTATGTTGAAGGTGCGGTTGTTGAAGGTTCTATCGTAAAAAACGATAAAGCAAAAAAAATCATTGTTTTCAAACAACGTCCCAAAAAAGGATACAGAAAAAAACAAGGCCACAGACAACAATTCAGCCGTGTTATGATTAATAAAATCAACACAAAAGCAGGCAAAAAAGCACAAGATGAAGCAGGAGAAGAATAAAAATGGCACATAAGAAAGGTGTAGGTTCATCAAAGAACGGAAGAGATTCGGAAGCACAGAGATTAGGTGTCAAAAAATTTGGCAACGAACAAGTGCTTGCCGGTAATATACTTGTAAGACAAAGAGGAACAAAATTCCACCCCGGTAAAAACGTAGGTATCGGTAAAGATGATACTTTATATGCTTTAATTGACGGTGTTGTGAAGTTTGAACCTCACAGACGCGACAGAAAACAAGTAAGCGTATACGCACAATAACAAGTTTTGTAATCGCAAGAATTTTCTGGACAATTATTTTTTATTTGATAAAATAAAAAATGTAATCCAAAACACGGTCCGACAGGACAATTGATAATTGAAAATTTAATAATGGAATGGGGGCGTAGCTCAGCTGGTTAGAGTGCATGCCTGTCACGCATGAGGTCGCGGGTTCGATACCCGTCGTCCCCGCCATTATTTTATTTATTTATAATTAGCGCCAAAAGGCGCTTTTTTAGTGCCTTATTGCTTCTTTATCACTCATTCCAACACTGGATACTAAATCAGGCTAAGCTGACAAACAGTTTTACCTGATACAAGAAAACTATTCTGCATGCCCTGTTGAATAACATCTCCTTCTTGAATTTCTCCAAGAAGCAAAGGGGAATTCGGGTCATGGAATTTATAATTTTCAAAAGCTTTTTTATGGTTTTTATTTGCATAACAATATCTGCACCCGTTCAAACAGGTATCATAAGCTCCGATATCACGACTTTCAATACAGCCACAACCCTGACGCATACCTTTATGTTTAAGCTTTTTAAATTCAACTCCGTTGGCTTTGCCTAGAATATCAAGAGTCATGCAGCCTGAAGCACTAATTCCGTATTTTGAATAATCATCCTTTGTACCGCAGGTTTGAATGGCAATATTGTTCGGCTTTGCAATTTCACCGAGATTTTTTGCAATCAGTCTTTTATCATCTTCCGTCAAAAGAATAATTTCAGGCATATTGGCTTCAAGTTTTTTATACATTTCAACAAAACTGAAAATACAGCGGTCAATATACGGGGCGAGCGTTTTTGCCATATATTCAAAGGTATTTATATGATAATCCGTTGTATATTTTTGAGTTAAAAGTACAGGATCATACCGCCAGGCTACTCTTTGTTTTCCGACAATTTCAGAAAGCTTGATTAACGTTTCCATACTGTCTTCAATTGATGGCACCCCCGGTTCAACATCTTTGCCATAGGCCGTAATTGTATAGTAAAAATATGTGTTAAATTTATCTGAAATTTTTTTAATGAATGGTAAAATCGGCGCATAGTTTTTGGAGCAAAATATAACGGCATCCACTTTCTCTGGAGTAAGTTCATATCTTGTAATTTTGTTTAGAAAAAGCGGATTTCTTGTTAAAACATACCCTTCTTCAAATCTTTTTAAAAGCCATTTTGTAAAATATTGGACAGTATCCGTTCTTGCACCTGTATTTATAATCATAAGAACATTTTAGCGCCGATTTATATTTTTACCAAAAAGTTTATAAAAACACTTTGATTAAATTTGTGGTACAATTTTTTAATTCAGATAAAACGTTAGGAGAAAAACAATGGAATTAAAAGGTTCAAAAACCGAGAAAAACCTTATGGAAGCATTTGCAGGGGAATCTCAAGCAAGAAACAAATATACATATTATGCCGCAAAAGCCAAGAAAGACGGTTATGTGCAAATTTCAAAGCTTTTTGAAGAAACCGCAAACAATGAAAAAGAACACGCAAAAATCTGGTTTAAGCTTTTAATGGGTGGCGCAGTGCCTTCCACGGTGGATAACCTTGAAGATGCAGCGAACGGCGAAAACTTTGAATGGACCGATATGTATGCAAAATTTGCAAAAGAAGCAAAGGAAGAAGGATTTGACGACATAGCGGTTCTTTTTGAAAAAGTAGCGGAAATTGAAAAAGACCACGAAGAAAGATACAGAGCTCTTTTGAACAACATTAAAAACGAAAAAGTATTCAAGAAAGAAGAAAAAGTTATCTGGGAATGTGCAAACTGCGGATATTCATACACAGGCGACAAAGCAGCTGACATTTGCCCTGTTTGCGCACACCCGCAAAGCTATTTTATGGTAAAAGCCAAAAACTACTAGTATCGGCCTCAAATACAAATATTTAACGTTTCAAACAAATATACCCGCTTACTTTCTATGGTTTGCGGGTATATTTTAATTTTATTTTAAGGATAAGCTTCAACAGAAATTATATTCTGTTATGCCAAACACCGCCGTTTCTGTCTACGAGCGCATCATAGAAAGACCATAGCCTGAAAACACCTGTTAAGCCTAAAACAGCGTGGGTTACATTTTTTTCTTTATTTTGTTTGTTTATGGCTTGTCCGATACCGGGCCAAATTAATAAAGAGCACACGGCAGCACCAACGCTTCTTCCTGAAACTTCACCGTCCGTACCATGCGTTCCTGCGGGTTTTGCCATTGCGGGTGTAAACATTGAACAAACTGCGCATAAAACAAGCACCAAAATTGCCTTCTTTAACATCAAAATCTCCTCATAACACTATTCAAATTCAATTATAGAACACTATGTTAAAGCTGTCCACAACTCTGTTCTTCTAAAGTGTCTTTTGAAATTTCAGCACAAAGACAGTGAATTCCGCCGCCGAGCTTTTCAAGTAAATATGGAATATGACTGCTTAAACCGTTTTTTTCTTGCGGCTGTCCTTCCACAAAATAAACATTTTCGCTTTTAACATAAGGGCTTATCGCATTTTTAAATTCTTTCTCAAAATCAAGTCCGATTTTCTTTGCAAGCCCGGGCGTAATCCCGATTTCTTTATCAAGGTTTGATTTATTTGAAATATAGCAAAGCTCTCCGTTTTTATCTTCAAAAACAAGCGCGTTAATATAATTCAGCTTGTTTATAATAGAAAAACCATACCCCGAAAAACCAAACCTTGTTTTATAAACCCTTCCGGGTGTTCTTACAACCTTAAAATCATTTTCTTCAAGCGTCGATATAACTTTATCCGTATTCCTGTAATCCGAATTCCGGCGTCCTGCTTCCATTTGGCCTATAACGCCGTAAAGCCTGCTAAGCGCCTTATCAAGATTCTCATCACCCTCACTTTGTTCAACAAGTTCTTCCAGCTTTTCTGCAGCCTTTTTCAACATATCAAGCGTCATATCATCATCTGCAACAAGAACCACATTTTCTTTCAGCGGACGCACAAACAAATCGATATGAAAATCAGCTTGCGGCAAGCGGATAATTTCCCTGTTAGGAAACATTTTCAAAACGTTTTTAATGCTTTCGCTTTTACCGACAAGAATTTTTTCATCTTCACCATCCCTTAAAATATATAAGTTTCCTCCTGCAACAAAATTTCTTGCAGGCACTTCCTCTTTTTTAAAACCAAGCGTTTCACTAAGCGCATCAAAACTTGATGAAGTACAATCATCAACCAGAATCTTTCCTTTTAGAAAATAAATCGCATCCTGCATCCAGGAAGTAACATAGGGCCTGTTTTGCCCCGAGATAAACTCTGACGCTTTTTGAACAAGAGAAATATTCTTTTTTTTCGTATCGGTTTTTAAACTTTCATCCTCAAAAGGAGAATATTTATCTTCAAGAAGAACTTTAAAACCGTGTTTTGCGCCAATTTCTCTAAGCTCACGAGTAATCCCGTTAAGCGCGAAACCATCCGTATTCCTCATTACAAGTGCATAAAGAGGACGTGCGTCATAGCCTTTAAAGTTTATATTACAATTAACGGAGTCAATCATACCAAAATAAGGTTTAAAAAGAACTGTTTTTGCTCTTTAGCGTAGTTTTAACCGGTTTTTATTTACAAAAATTCATTCACAAAATTTTTGTCTTAAGACATTTTCAATCATAACTCCTGTCCCTGTCTTTGCAAGACCCGCTTCCGAGCTTTCTTTAAGCCTTGTCGACATTAAATCACCCGTTTCTTTCATAGCGTCAACAATTTCATCGACGGGAATTTTAGACTCAATACCTGATAGCGAAAGTTCTGCCGCAGTAAGCGCATGGATTGAAAGAAAGACGTTTCTTTTAACACAAGGTACCTCAACAAGCCCTGCAACGGGGTCACAGGTAAGGCCGAGAATATTTTTAAGAACAAGAGCAGCGGCATTTAAAATTTGCTCACCCGAGCCGCCTAAAATATATGCAGCAGAAGATGCCGCCATAGCGGAAGCGACGCCGCATTCTGCCTGACACCCTGCAACCGCCCCTGCAAGCGCCATTTTTTCAGACACAATTTCCCCGACGATACCCGCAACGATAAGGGCATTTATCATAGTATCCTCATCAAGCTTTAACTCTTCTTCAAGAGCAATCAACACCCCGGGGACAATGCCCGAAGAGCCTGCTGTCGGACAGGCAGCAATTTTTCCCATTCTTGCATTTTCCTCGATGACAGAAAGGGAATAAAGCATAACCTTCTTTTGAAAAGGTGAAAACAGCGAAAAATGTTTTTCGCCGGCACCTTCCGCACAAGCCTTTAATATCGCCGTATTTTCGCCCGATAAACCGCTTTTTGAAAGCTCATTGGAACTTAATCCCGAATTTACGGCAGCTTTCATTATATTGTAAATCTTTAAAATTCTTTGCCTGAAAACAGATACAGGAATTTCCAAAAACTCTGCTTCCACCTTTTGAACAAAAGAAGGAATGTCGAGGCCTCTGGTTTTTACTGTAGATAAAAGCTCTTCAAACGTTTTTATATTCATCTGATTTTATCCAATTTTCTGATTAAGTACATATCATTAATTTCGGATAATTTTTGCATTGTATAATCCGAAATTTCGTTATCAAGTGCAATTCCCATTGACGCGACCTGTCCTTTAGCGTTTCTGTCACAGTGCATTGAGGCAATATTTACATTTTGACTTTGAATTAAACTTGTGACCCTGTAAACAACTCCGGGGGCATCTTTGTAGATTAAAATAAGCGTTGTATAATCTCCCCTGAGATCAAACTTATAACCGTTAATTTTATTTATCACAATTTCCCCGGCGCCGACAGATGTCCCGAGGACATTTATGCTGCTGCTTTCATCTTCACCGACAAGAGAAATTTCGACAGCATTGGGATGAAAATTAAAATCTTCTTTATATGAAAAATTAAATTCAAGCCCCATGTTTTTTGCAATCTCAAAAGAATTTTTAATTCTGATATCATCAGGCAAAAACCCTATAACACCTCCAAGAAGAGCGAGCTCTGTTCCATGTCCGAAACCTGTTTTAGCGAAAGAATTATAAAGGGTAAAATTAACCTTTTTAATTTTAGAACCCGCGCAGCTGTTCCCTATTTGATTCATGCTTACATCTGCACCAAAAATTTTACCTGCCATATAACCAATTCTTGAAGCACCCGCCGTGTGCGAGCTTGAAGGGCCAATCATCACAGGACCAATGATATCAAGCAGAGTTTTATTTTTACTCATCAGACTTTCTTTCAACAAATATTGCAGTATATTATTGCACAAAAAAGCAACTTTTTTAATTCTGCCGATGCATTTTAAAATTTCTGCGGTATGATATAGTAAATAAAAAAGGGAAGAATTATGAATAAAATTTTAGGATTATTTTTAACAGGATTAATGATTATAACAGGAGTTCTTATGAGTGAAGCAAAAAGCCAGATAGACCCAAATGCCGCAAACTATACACAAGTTCGCGCAGCACACATTTTAGTTGACACAAAATCTCAAGCAAACGCCGTTAAATACAGAATTGAAGGTGGAGAAGATTTTGCAAAAGTTGCAAAGCAATTCTCTAAATGCCCTTCAGGCCAAAGAGGAGGAGATTTAGGGTATTTTGGCCGCGGTCAAATGGTATCGGAATTTGAAACCGCTTCTTTCAATTTGCCCGTAAATCAATTATCCGAGCCTGTCCAAACGGATTTCGGCTGGCACATAATTAAAGTCACAGATAAAAAATAAGAAAAAATATTTCATAAGGTGTTTCATAAAAAATGCCTTAAATTCCTTTCTTTTTACTTGCCTTGTATGTTTTGAACACATTAAGGCAAGATTTTGGATACAATTTTGTTGTTTTTGTTCTGCTTTTACACCATAACTCTTAAAAGCCTTATGGTTATGCTTCGCATTGCAACACGAAGCCTGCGTGCGTGGTTTCTTCTCATAGGGGAAATTTACCTCAAACTGCCGTATGTCTATAAATTCTATCGTAACAATATATTGTACTAGAACTCTATCGTCCTTTTTCATATAAAACTTTAGAAGAAAAACCGTAGGACTTAACAAAAAGTTACATTAACGGTTTTTTATTCTCTTAATTGCAAACCGATATTTCATTACAATACTAAAAGTTCAGCTCGGATACAATCTAAACAAATTATTTTGCTATAATTATTCTATGATTTTGACTGTAACGGCTGTACTTTTAAGAATAATTTCAAACTCTTTTTTAAATGCAAGGCAAAAAGAACTTTCTTCAAATGTATCGTCATTGTGTGTAAATTTTAACACTTATTTTCTTTTGTCCTTGTTTTGCATTCCGCTTATTTTTATAATGTATTTTACAACACTGAACATTGAAATAATCATCTGGGCGTTAATTGGCGGAATTTTTGGAGCTCTCGGAAATGCTTTTTTAATAGAAGCACTGAAAAATGGAGAATTATCGGTTCTCGGTCCCGTTAATTCATATAAAGCAGTCGTGGGGCTTATATTCAGCCTGCTTATAATCAGAGAAACGCCAAATTTAACATCGATTTTAGGGATAATTTTAATTATATGCGGAAGCTATTTTATCTTTGACACAACGAACGAGGGTTTTAGCATATCGCTTTTGAAGAGAAAAGATATTCAATTTCGTCTTTTAGCTCTTATTTTTACAGGAATTGAAGCGGTTTTTATCAAAAAGGTAATCATTTTATCGGACGCCGTTTGTTCTTTCTTTCTCTGGGTAATTTTCGGGTGTGTTTTTTCATTTATTATTTTAAAAGCGCTTGAAAAAGAAGATATAAAAAAGGTCAAACCCTGCGGTTTTAAACCGTTTTTAGGATTGTCCGCCCTTGTTTTAATAATGCAGTTATCCACAAATTTTATTTTTGCAAGATTACCCGTAGGCTCGGCCCTTTCTTTGTTTCAGCTTTCAAATATTTTAAACGTATTTTTAGGATACAAGCTGTTTAACGAAAAACACCTGTTGAAAAAACTCGCAGGCTCCATCATAATGGTTACAGGGTCTGTTATCATTATTTTAAAAGGCGCATAAAACTTTATGAAGCAATATAAAACAGGAAAAATATATAAAGAATTTTTGCTCAAAAGCGAAACAACCCTTATGCGCTTTGAAGAAAATCGTGTAAAAATTTTTATTTTTCAAAGGGACCCCGATAAACAAACAATTGATGAATTCACAAACTCTGACCCATTTTTCCAAATTTATACAAAAAACAACATTATTTTTCTTTTGATAAAGTTTAAAATGTTGGATTGGATTGATATACCATATATTTTTGAAAATGCGGACATAAAAGAAATTAAAGATGAGAATATGGGTTACGGGTGTTCATTATTCCTTGCGGATATCGGCACGGGAAAACTTCTCTCTCAAAGACATCTTTGCCTTTCAAACGGACTTTCAAAAGCATTGTATTTTGCAATTCAAAAACAAAAAAACCATCTGCCAAATAATATCCTGCAAAAGATAAATTTAATCAGAGCAAGTTTCCACCCAAATGAAATAGCAAGACTTTCTTTGGGGAAATAAATTTCAGGCTTCTTTTTTACAGCTTTTTATCAGAAGGATTTTTTTATAAAATATGACAATGAGAAGATTTTTCACAACTTTATTTATATTCTGCACACTTGTCTTGACATTTGGCTGTACAAGGGCAAATGCGGCGCATGTTTATCCTGAAAAATATTATCAAAAAGAATGGTGCAGCAGATGGGGCGGGAATCTTGAATACCTGCTTCCTGATAGAACAAGAGTAGATTGCATTACAAAAAGTTATGCCGTTGAGTTTGATTTTGCTCCAAAATGGGCCGAAGCTGTGGGACAAAGCCTGTACTATTCCAAAATGACGGGAAAACAGGCGGCAATCATACTTATATTAGAAAAAGAAACGGATTTTAAATATTTTGAACGCGCAAAAACTCTGGCGCAAGACAACAACATTCAGCTATGGTATATGAAAAGCCCCGAATTTGGCGGTCATATACCTGTAAATTCCATAAACAGGCAGACTATGGCTTTAAATACAAAAGAATTTGAGAAAATGCTCAAAACTGTATATAGGTTGATTTACCACCTTTTATAAGCAATAAAATATCGGGATGACAAGATTCGAACTTGCGACCCCCGCGACCCGAACACGGTGCGCTACCAAGCTGCGCTACATCCCGATAATTTACTTCTGAGAGTTCGCGCACACGGTGCTTTATTCTTTTTGACAAGCTTAACGCTTATCAAGAGCTGCGCTACATCCCGATAATTTACTTCTGAGAGTTCGCGCACACGGTGCTTTATTCTTTTTGACAAGCTTAACGCTTATCAAGAGCTGCGCTACATCCCGACAGTAATGTTTTAAAAAGATTTCGGAACGACAGGATTTGAACCTGCGACCCCTACCACCCCAAGGTAGTGCGCTACCAAGCTGCGCTACGTCCCGAAATCATTCAATTGTTTATTCGCTCAACAATGCAAAAACCTTACCGCCATTCTTTCAAAAGCCCGATACTCAGCCGACTCTTCCGCGGCAGGGCATTGTATCACGAAACTAATTAACTTTTAAAATCAATGTACAAATATCTGCACATTAATTTTAGCATATAAAGATTAGCTTGCAAGAAGCACGCATAAAATTTACATATTTTGAGCTAAAATCCTTGCAAGTTAATGAAGCAAATTACCTGTAAAAGCTGTCATCATCAATTTCAGGCAAACGGTAACTCCCTGAAATTAAATTCACAATTCTGTAAGGCTTTATACCGAAATTTCCTTCATCATTGTGTAACATTTCAGCTTCTTTCGCGCATTCTTCAGATGAAAGCATTTTTTCAACAGATTCAACCTTTGGCAATCTGTGTCCCATTTTAACCAAATCCGAAATACTGTTTCTTGTAACCGCCTCATCCTGAATTTCACTGCCGCGAGAAAGCACATGGCCGCTCAAACGCCCTGCTCTTGTACTCAAGAGCTCTATTTCGCTTAAAATATCATCAGTGCTTTTAATGTTATCGGCCCCTTGTTGGCCTGTTATTTCCTGCATTTCAACAAAATTTTCAGGAAAAATACTTCTTTCTTCTTTTTTAAATTGCATAACCTGTTGCCTCATCTTTTTCCTATATAATGAAATACGGCAAAATAGTCCAAAATATTTAGCCTTTGTGAAGTTATGTAAAGTTAAAAATTTTATTTAATAAAAAATTTGCCCAAGAGAAAGCTTCCATACAAATTTTGCAATTTTTTTTATTTACAAACCTTTTATATAAAAATCACAAAACACATACAAAATCATAAAAAATGAATGCAATTTCAAACATAAGCTTTGGCAGTTTATTTAACAGTGAAAAATCAAAAATTAAAAGATTAAAAACAACAAAAGCTGCCATCAATTTTACACCGTTACTAAGAGGCTTGCCACATGACACTTTTAGTCCAGAAATTGTGGAAACACATATGCCGGGAACCTATGGCACACCCGATATAATAGGGCGGAGAATCAAAAGTATCGCACTGAAGGATACAAAAGGAAACGATATTCCCGGATTTATAATACAGGAAATTGAAGATGAAAACTCTTACTATGCCTGCACTAAAAAATGCGCCCTTTGTGAGATGAACATAAGCCGCGCACATCCTTTTGGAACAGGCTATATTTTTATAAACTCCCTTTACGGACAATCAAACAACGGTGAAGTTAAAGGGGCAGGCACAGAGCTTATTAAACTTGCGATTGAAAAAAGTAAAGCGACAGGGTGCGACGGGCGCTTGGAACTTAGCATGGCAGGTTCATATCCTTTTTATTTTAAAAATAATTTTAGAGCGGGGAGAGGATACTCCGATTATCTTAGAAAAGACGCTGTTTTAGATTATATGACAAGACACAAGCTGATTCCCGAAATGATTTGGAAGAAAAAATGGGACAGCATCAATGTTATTTTGGATGAAAAAGGCGCAAAAGCGCTTTTAAAGGGCGAGAGATTTTTTGACACTTCAACATCTGAAACAATGTATTCTAAAAACATTGAATATCAAGGAAAAGACGGCAAAACATGTACGGCAGATATTGACATTGATTTTTGCGATTTTTCAAAATCAGACATAAGAGACGGTACATTTGTAATTCAAACAATCCTTAAAAAAGAGGGTAATTATTATTTTCCTCTGGCAGACCTTGAGATGCAGCTTCTGGAAGATGAAAACGGCGACAAATATTTAGAGGCTGAAAATATTCGAATTGAAGAGCTTAAAAAAGACTTTGAAAAAGCAATTATTGATGAAATGTTTGAAGCGGCTGCCATTAAGGCAAAAGAGCTTGGTGCAAAATATATAAGAAAAGACTTTTTGAACATCATAAGAAGTTAAAAAAGATTAATCTGTTTAAAACTAAAAAATACCCACTAAATCCAAGATTAGTGGGTATTTTGATATTTTATTTTCGGTATTAATACTTATAATACCTATATCGGAATTTTTATTAATATCTGTAGTGAGCAAAAGCTTTGTTTGCTTCTGCCATTTTGTGGGTATCTTCACGTTTTTTAACTGAAGCACCTGAACCGTTTGCAGCATCAAGGATTTCTGAAGTTAATTTTTCAACCATTGATTTGCCGCCTCTTTTTCTTGCAGATTCGATTAACCAGCATGAACCGAGAGCCTGACCTCTTTCGGGCTTAACTTCAACAGGAACCTGATAAGTTGAACCACCGATTCTTCTTGCTTTAACTTCGATTAAAGGAGTAACGTTTGTTAAAGCTTTTTTGAAAACATCAACGGGTTCTTCCTTGGTTTTTTCTTGAATCTTTTCCATTGATGAATAGAAAATCTTTTGTGCAATAGATTTTTTACCTCTTTTCATCAATCTGTTTATAAATTTTGCAATATCTACGCTGTTGTACATCGGATCCGGCGCAGGTATTCTTTTAGCCGGTTTTGAACGTCTTGACATGTTATTTACTTAGCCTTTCTGATTATTCTTAACTGATTTCACGGCTTTGTGCCCAGCACGGCAGACACCGTATTTGTTTAAAATTAAAAGCTTAAAAGGCACTCCCGAACGCTATCTTAAACTTTAAAGGTTATTTCTTAGCGCCGGCTTTAGCTTTTTTAGCACCATACTTTGATCTACTCTGTGTTCTGTTTGCAACACCTGCAGTATCAAGCGTGCCTCTGATGATGTGATATCTTACACCCGGAAGGTCTTTAACCCTGCCGCCTCTAATCATAACAACAGAGTGCTCTTGCAGGTTATGTCCGATACCAGGAATATATGAAGTCACTTCAAAACCGTTTGTAAGCCTTACCCTTGCAACTTTTCTAAGTGCAGAGTTAGGTTTTTTAGGCGTTGTTGTATAAACTCTGGTGCAAACACCTCTTCTTTGAGGGCAGTTTGTAAGCGCCGGAGATTTAGTTTTATCAACTATTTTCTTTCTTTCATTTTTAACTAATTGGTTAATTGTAGGCATAATTTTCCCTTTGTTTGTATTACTGTTCCATTATTTGACAATAAACAAAGCTGAATGTCAAATGATATTTGAAAATTTTAAGCTTTTTTAAAATCTTTTTCATATTAAAAGTTTGACTAAAACCTGCAGCGGGAATATTATAATTATATGAAAAGTAAAGATGTCGTTAGAGCTGAAAATTCCCTAAGGGAATATATTTTGGAAGAATTCAGCGATGATATTCGCGAAAGAGAGCGTATAAACCTTTACAAATACAAGGGTTTGTCGCTCATAATAGTCTGGGAGCCAAATGTAGAGCCTAATTTCAGGGTTCAAATTATGGCATTTGAAGCAAGTTTTAGAATTGAGGGTGGTCAAAAAATTGAAGGCGGCTTGCAGGATAACGATGTCAGTTTGATTACAAAATGGGCAAAAAAGGCGGTAAACAAATCTTTGCTTATGAGAATTTGGGTAACAGAAGCCCGTGAGAAAAAAGAAGTCCGTCTAAAACCGTTTGATATGGTGTAAAATTTTTATTTTTTTGCAGAAATTTTTATTTTGCTACACGTCCGAAAAACAGTTTTTGCCGTATTTATTCAAACTGCATTTTTACACATTTTCTTTGCTGAATTTTTTAAGCAAATTGTCTGCAAACTCTGCAAATTCACCTCTTTTGATAGCATCTGACGTTTGAAACATAAGATTTACAAGGAAATGTATATTATGAATGCTCAAAAGCATTGCAGCATTTGCCTCCGACGCTCTGTAAAGATGTCTGATATAGGCCCTTGTGTGATTTCTGCAGGTCCAGCAGTTACATTTTTCATCCAGCGGCCCAAAATCCGACTCAAACTCTTTATTTTTAATGATTTTATTTCCTTCGAACGTGAAAAAGGTTCCATGGCGTGCATTTCGCGTCGGCAAAACGCAATCAAACATATCCACACCCGCTTTCACCCCGTTCAATAAATCAACAGGGGTGCCCACTCCCATTAAATATCGCGGTTTTCCTTCGGGGAGAAGAGGAGTCACCAGATTAACGTAATAATTCTTGATATCTGTTGGCTCTCCGACGCTCACTCCCCCTATAGCACAGCCTACGCTTGGTTTTGACGCAATATAATTCGCCGATTCGATTCTCAAATCATCAAAAAAGGCTCCTTGAACAATTGGAAACAAAGCCTGACGCGGGTTTTGGTGTGCTTCAATACACCTGTCAAGCCACCTGTGTGTGCGCTCCATTGCAGATTTTGCTTCATCATATGTACAGGGATACGGTGCACATTCATCAAACGCCATTATAATATCCGCCCCTAAATCGTTTTGAATTTGCATGGAAATTTCGGGCGAGATAAAATGCTTTGAACCGTTTTTAGGATCCGTAAAATGCACCCCATCTTCCGTTATTTTTCGAAGCTTTGCCAGAGAAAATACCTGAAATCCGCCTGAATCAGTCAGCATGGGCTTATGCCAATTCATCCAGGAATGAAGCCCGCCCGCCTTTTTAACAAGAGCAGTGCCCGGCTTTAAATACATATGATAAGAATTTGCAAGAATAATCTGGGCGCCTGTTTCTAAAAGCTGTCTGTTATCAAGCATTTTCACGGCAGAGTTCGTACCGACGGGCATAAAAACAGGTGTTTTAATAAGCCCGTGAGGTGTGAAAAACTCACCACATCTTGCTTTTGAGTTTTTATCCTTTGCTGTTACCTTGAAGCTAAAATAGCCTTGGTTCAAATTTGTGACTTGATTCGGTATGCAATTTGGCGCAGAGTTTGGCATGGACTGAAACTAAACTCCCATAACAATTTCAAGCATAGTTTTATAATTGTCGCAGATTTCATTTTCACTAAACCAGAGTCCCATCTCTCTTTTAGCGCTTTCGGGAGAATCTGAAGCATGGACTGCGTTATATTCTTTTACGGTGCAAAAATCTGCCCTGATTGAACCCACATCCGCCTCATCGGGGTTTGTTTTCCCCACAATATGACGAACGCCCAAAATCGCGTTTTCGCCTTCTAAAACCATAGCAAGAACAGGACCCGAGGTTATATATTCAAGCAGGGGAGCATAAAAAGGCTTGCCGACATGTTCTGCGTAATGCTTTTCGGCCAATTCCAAAGAAACATTTGTCAGCTTCATTGCAATAATTTTATATCCCTTATCTTCAAAGCGGGAGATGATTTTGCCCATCAAACCCCTTTTTACGGAGTCAGGTTTTAAAGCCACAAATGTTCTTTCCATAATACTTTTCCTTATAAAACACTTTCCAACTTCGACCATTATACACCAAATAAAAGATAAGGGGCAGTTTTATGACAAACAGCAGAAAGTATAAGAAACTTAACGAAATATTTCCTTTTTTAATAATTTTTAATATGATAAAAAAGGAAGAGGTTTTTAAAGGAAAATTCAAAAACGGATATGTTTTCAAAAGGGTATTCAGCGGGATATTCCAGAGGATATTCTTCAATAGGAAGCAAACAGCAGCTGTATGAGAAAAATTTTTCACAGACAGGACAGGAGGCTTTTGAGAATATAAGCCTGCAGAGCCTTTTCAGAAAAAGCAGAATTTCTTCCAAACAAAAAGAGGTGGCAAATAATTATGCCATAATTAAAAAGATTTTCAGTTTTTCTGCCGTAAATTCAAGAATAACAAACTCAGAAGGCGCGCTTCTAAAGCAATACGGTATGAAGCTCCTTGAAGAAACTACTGCGGGAACAATGTTTCGAGAACTTGAAACCCTGATAGACTGGACAAATAACGGCGATGCCATCAAAAGGCAGCATTCCGATAAAATTTTTGAAATCAGAGTAAAAGAATTAAAATTTTTACAGGCAAATAACTCTCTTTTATCAATGGGAGAGCTTTATAACGGCTATACCATACTGGAAAAATATATTGAATACCTCGCAAGCTGAGAATATCCGCAATTTTTATTTCTTAACCTGCTCTAAAAGCCTTTTTTGGCCGTTAGTCTCTTCAAATTTTTTGGTGTCCGTATTTGAAACGTATATTCCAAACTCATCAATTATCCCGTCTGAATTATAGTCATATAATATTTCTACAATCCCATCCGCAGTAGCTGTTGCAATAATTTCAGGATTTTTATCACCGTCTATATCAAGTGCTGCTTGATATGTGGTCCCGGGCCCGGTGAAAAACGGACCTGCCTGATAATCAAGACTTGAATCTTTCCCCATAGGCAAACCGCTTTTTTCTATAAAATCGATATCGTTACCTGTAATACTGCCTTCAAATCTGTCGGCCCCTAAAATATCACGGTGAATTCTTAAAGATTTATCATCAAACCCCAAAGATTCAATAAACTCTTCCGCAACAGCTCTCGGATTGTCTTTAAAACTGTCTTCAAGCTCTTTTTGCCTGCAGCCCCTTGCATATAAATCCGCAAGACCACCGGGCATTAAACCGGTCAGAAGAACATAAAATGTCATAATAGCCGCAGTGCCCCTTGTAATCAACTTATTCGAAGTTGTTTTGCCCCTGCCTTCAGATACCGTAAACGTACAAACAGCAGGGCTTTCATTCCTTTTATCTCTTCCTTCGAAAATGTCAAGAACATCCTCATCAAAAGTCTTCTCGAAAGCAGATCTGCCATCCATAGTTTTTATAAAATCGTCGAACGCCTGTTTTGGCGTTTGAAAATCAGGATCATTTGCCCAGTCGTATATTTTTTTTACGCCAAATGACGGAAAAGCCTGCGCCTTATGGTTAAGAGCGCCTATATTAACATTATTTACTCTCATATTTTCCTCACCTTTACCGTCAAGCTTTTATTCTATCACAAAATAGAAACCTGACAGAGAATTTATCAACAAGTTTATTCTTCCCCTTCTTTTGCAAGGGTTTCAATGGTATCAACGGTGCCGTCGGAGTCGTAATCATATGATATTACAAGTTTACCGTCTTCATCAGTTGTAACGGTAATTTCAGGGTGCTTGTCTCCGTCGATATCAAGAGAAGCAGAAGAGAACACGCCATCCGCAAAGTCGAGTGCAACCCTGGAATCAGGACCAAGCATGCTCTCACTCCAATCTTGAATTACAAACGGATTCACAAAGCCGCTTTCCAAATATTCAAAATGCATATCATTTGCGCCAAAACCATTGTCACCTGAGGCGAAAGTGTCCACAAAAGCCAGTGCAACTTTTTTAGGGTTATCTCTAAACGCCTCCGCAAGTTCTCTTTGAGCTAAAAAAGCGGAGCCCGCATTGTACCCTTGAATTCCTCCTGATGCAAGACCAAGAGCTGCCACAATACCTAAAGCGCCTTTGAAAATTCTTTTACCCGCACGACCTCTGCGCCTTGGTCTTTCGCTTCTTTCTGCGGTATCATCTTCATCGTCATCTCTTCTTCTTCCAAAAGAAACGGTATCCGCCTGATTTAGAAGCCTTGGAGAAAAATTATTTTTACACGCATTTGAAGCTTTGTTAGCCGAGAAAGCTGTATTTAAAGTACCATAAGCAACATTTGAAACCTGCATTACAATATTCCCTTTTGATTATTATATCTTGCATATACAAAACATCAAAAAGTTTTTATTTGCGCAAAGCGGAATTTATCAGGTTCTTTATAGCTGAGCCTATTTTTCGGCTCTCGGGTCAGCCTGTTTTTCGCCGGGTGCTTTCTTTTCGAAAACAAACTCTTTGCCTGCTTTATTTTTCAAAATTAATTTATCGCCTTCTGTTTTAATTTCAAGGGCACCTGAAATATCTTTTAAAAATTCATTTTCGGCATCCATAATCTCAACAGGACCTGCCATTTTTGTTGAAGCGGGTGCTGTCAGTTTGATGGTTTTTCCACCGAGAGTATAATTACCGAAATAATAGTTTAAAACCTGCCCGAAATAGCGATTTTCATCTTTTGCAAAGCCCAGAGTAATATCTTCTGCCGCATACGGCGGTTTAATGAGCTTATACTCATTTCCTCTGATAGCGTCAACGCCTGTACATGATGCTAGTGATAAAAACGCAAATACAGAACAAAATAATTTATCCATTTTTCATATTTCCTTTTTTTCTTAAATTATAATACTTTTTAAACGCATGGGCAAAGTTTTTTATGTGTTAAATCTGAAAAGCATAATGTCTCCGTCCTGTACGACATATTCCTTGCCTTCCAAACGCGCAACACCTTTTTCCCTTGCGCCTGCCCAGCTTCCTGCCTTAATGAAATCATCATAAGATACAACTTCAGCTTTGATAAAGCCTTTTTCAAAATCCGTATGAATAACTCCTGCGGCCTGTGGAGCTTTTGTGCCTTTTGCAATGGTCCATGCCCGAACTTCCTTTTCTCCGGCTGTAATATATGTTTGCAAATTCAAAATATCATAGGCGGATTTTATCATCTTTTCTATGCCCGAACTTTGAACACCGAGCTCTTTGAGGTAATTTTCAGCTTCTTCTTTCCCTAAAGATACAAGCTCTGCTTCAATCTGTGCACAAATCATAACAACATCCGCATTTTGTTTTGAAGCATATTCCCTAACACGATCAACGTATTCATTCCCGGTTGCAAGCTCATTTTCGGCAACATTGGCACAGTAAATCACAGGTTTTGTCATAAGAAGATGAAAATGGTGTAATGCTTTTATTTCTTCATCGTTAAAAATCTCTTTAACATTTATAAATTCACCTTTTTCAAGATAGGTCATAAGCCTTTCAATGATTGAATTTTCAAGAACCGCATCTTTATCCCCTGCTTTTACCTGCTTTGCAATACGTTTTAAACGATTTTCAAGGCTTGAAATATCGGCAAGAGCAAGCTCCGTGTTAATTGTTTCAATATCATCAATCGGATCAATTTTGCCGTTCACATGGATTGTATTCGGATCGTCAAAACAGCGGACAACCTGAATTATGGCATCAACCTCTCTAATATTATGCAAGAACTGATTCCCTAACCCCTCGCCCTTGCTTGCGCCCTTTACAAGCCCAGCAATATCGACAAATTCAATTGCAGTCGGTATTACGGTTTCTGTTTTAACCAGATCTTTAAGCGTGTATAATCTTTCATCGGGCACGGTTACAACGCCGACATTCGGCTCAATGGTGCAAAAGGGATAATTCGCACTCTGGGCATTGGCTGAAAGCGTCAGTGCATTAAAAAGGGTTGATTTTCCAACGTTTGGAAGCCCTACAATTCCTGCTTTAAGCATTATAAAATTTTCCTTTATTCTCTAAGACAATAAAATAATGATACCATAAAAGCTAAATATCTGCGGTACAGTTCGGGCATTTGGTTGCTTTAATGTTAATTGTCGAAAAGCACCTCGGACAAGCCTTTGTATCTGATGCAACCTGAGTTTCTTCCTTTGTTTCAACCGCAGCACGAAGCTTATTTATAAATTTAATAAGCAAAAATACGGCAAAAGCAACAAATATAAAGCTTATGAGCGTATTTATAAAAAGCCCGTAATTTATTGTCACGGCCCCTGCCGCTTGAGCAGCCTCAAGAGAAGGGTATTCCACAATTTTACCTTCGTAATTCGGCAGAGTTAAATAAAGGTTTGCAAAATCAACTCTGCCCATAATCCAGCCCATGGGAGGCATTATGATGTCTTTAACCATAGAATCGACAATTTTTCCAAATGCGGCACCGATTATGATACCGACAGCCATATCGATTACATTTCCTTTGATTGCAAAGGTTTTGAATTCATCGGTCCATTTCTTAACTTTACCTATACCTTTATCAAGCATATTGCCTCCAAAATATTGTTTATAAGTGCATTACAGCTGATTTTAACACAAAAATAATTTAAAAACGGCAATTTTTTTTATTTAGCAACATTATATATTCGCGCAAATATTTTAAAGGAATTAAAGGAATGAGAATAAACGGAATTGCAAACAACAATGCAAATTTTAAAGGCGCATACGTAATAAGCGGAACAAACGCCGAAGTAAACAGAGCTAAAAAAGGCTTAAGAAAATCAAATGTTCGCATGCACTGCGAAAAAATCGGAAACGCTCCGCACAGTGACACACTTCCTGCATACCTTCTTGTGACAACAGGAAAAGATATTAAAACATATCTGGATTTTGCAAAAACCGCAGAAAGGCTTTACGATGAAAATGCCAAAATGTTTTCAGATGAACTCACGGAAAATCATTTTGAAACAATTAAAGAATATGAAAGCCACCGCTACATGAGCATAGCGTTTAACATTCTTGAAGTTTTAGCAAGTAAGTGCAATTTTTCAAAACCGCTTCATAATATCTCCGCAAAAAGAGTTACGGAAGCTATAAAAAACGATAAATTTGACTACGAAGAAGGCAGAATCAAAAAATAAAATACAATAAACGCAAAATGACCTCATAGAATTTATGAGGTCATTTTATATTTTTGGTACACCGTCGTTATGCGTAAATTTATTAAACGCCGAGCGGCTTTTTAGCTGTTTCCAACTGAAGCGTCATTGTTGTAATGTCGCAAACTTCAGAGGGGCCAAAGTATTGAATAGCACCGGGGAATACGTAGCAATCAGTCTTTGCCCATTTTTCACGATTCTGCTCAAATGCCTTGAATACGGGGCCATCCAGCTCAACAAGCGCTTTTTGGATAACAGGTTTCATTTTACCGTGGCGTTTTTCCATATTCATCATCATAGTCAAAGGAACGCCGCCTGCAACCCATTCTGCAGCAGGTTTTGTAAGGTTTTTAACGGATGATAAATATCCCGTTAAACCTGCCGAAATCAAAGCAAAAGCGTTGTAACCCAATGAATAGCAATAATCGGCATCAAAATTCGAAGGCATTGCACAACGTCCTTCATAACCAAAGAAATGAGCCTGATCGGAGAATTTACCCGTAAATTTACCTTCGGACTTCATTTGTGCAAGCTTGACCCTTACCATTTCAATTAAAAGCTTTTCAGTCTCAATTTTTGAAACCTGAACGTTGCCATGCGGGTCTCTGTCCATCAATAATTGTGCCTTAATCATATCGGGAAGGCTTGAAAATACCTTAGCATTTTCAGAATCAAGTTTTGAAGCGATAATTTGATATTTATCCGCATTTGCAGCATTTACAAAGGTTTCATCTTTTTCAAGAACCGCAAGAAGATCGTTTAAGTTTTGAATCATTGTTTTCATTTCAGGAATGAATTCAATTAACCCTTCGGGAATAAGCGCTACACCAAAGTTTTTGCCTGCATTACCGCGCTCTGCCACGATATTTGAAATATAATCAACAATGCTTTCCAAAGATTGTTTTTTAGCTTCAACTTCTTCTGAAATTAAGCAAATGTTAGGCTGAGTTTGAAGAGCAACTTCAAGACCCACATGCGTTGCACTTCTGCCCATTAATTTTACAAAGTGCCAGTATTTTTTGGCGGAATTTGCGTCTCTTTGAATGTTTCCAATAAGTTCCGCGTATGTTTTTGTTGCAGTATCAAAACCAAATGAAATTTCAATCTGGTCATTTTTAAGGTCACCATCAATTGTTTTCGGACAGCCGATTACCTGAATACCTGTATTTTTAGCCTTTAACCATTCAGCAAGCATACAAGCGTTTGTGTTTGAATCATCTCCGCCGATAATAACAATAGCACCGATGTTTAAGGCTTTGCAGGTTGCAAGAGTCTTTTCAAATTGTTCTTCGGTTTCAAGTTTTGTTCTGCCAGAACCTATAATGTCAAAACCGCCCGTATTTCTGTATCTGTTAATGAATTCATCATCAAATTTAACATATTTTGAATCTACAATACCTGACGGGCCGCCAAGGAAACCATACAGTTCATTACTTGAATTTGCAGCTTTCAGAGCATCATAAAGCCCTGCAATAACGTTGTGTCCGCCGGGTGCCTGACCGCCTGAAAGGATTACACCAACATTTTTTGCGGTCAGATTTAAAGGAGAGCCGTTTGCTTCATCAAATGTCACGATGGGCTCACCATATACATGTGAAAATAATTTTTGGATATCATCAGCATCCTTAACGGCGCTTGTTGCCTTGCCTGTTGAAACTTTAATGTTTTTAATGCCTGATTTCAAGGCTCCTGCAAGTTTCGGATTGTAGTTTAATCTTTCCTTGTGTAACGGTGATAATTCTCTCATCAAAAATCTCCTTTAAAACTTTCCATGACAACATTTTAATATAAATACAAGCAAAATAAAGGCTTTTTTAAGCGGGGGAAGAAAAAAGAACTTCACTATTGACAGATTTTTTTGAACGGATATTATTATTAATGTGAATTAAATATTTCGCGGGAGTAATTCAGTGGTAGAATGCTTCCTTGCCAAGGAAGATGTCGCGAGTTCGAGCCTCGTCTCCCGCTCCATTAATCGCCTTTACGGCGATTTTTTAATAAAGAGTTTATTGAAGTTGCATATGGTTAAAAGCCTTGATTTAGTTGATACTTACCAGCTTTGTCCCGATAATTTTAACAGAATTTTTAAAAAATCAAACAGATAGAGGCTGTATTTTCCCCGTTGCAAGATTTAAAAAATATTCAGCCAGTGAATTCTTATATACGGCCTCTTTTGCTTCATCAAGCGTATACCATTTTGCAAAATCGACTTCCGCATTCAGTATAAATTCTTCGTTTTTAACGCGTACAATAAAATTATTAATAAGACTGTTTGATTTTTCATAATATCTGCTTTTATTAAACTTATATTCAACGGCACAAAGCCCCGTTTCTTCTTTAAGCTCCCTATTTAGCGCCGCTTCCAAGGTTTCACCTTTATTCACATATCCTGCAACGAGAATATTAAAATCTCTTCCGTATTGTTTAATTAAAAGAGTTTTTGAATAGTCCGCATTAAAAATTACCATGCTGACAGCACTGTTGAAAAACGGAAAACGAAATTCGCCGCATTTGGGACAAAATGGAAACAGCCCGTCCAAAACGCCACAATTATAACATTCCTTTTCTTCTAATTTTTCCCCGCAAACATAACAATATTTCATCACTTTTCCCTCTAATAAAAGTAGAGAACAAAAAGCAGGGAAGAAAAAATTCTTAAACCTTCCCGTGCATTATTCAGAAAACTTCGCAGCTCAGGTTTTTTGCTTTTGTTGAGATTATTCGGATTTACAATTTAAAATTTCATTTAAGCATTCAAAAAATTCCCGCATACAGCAAATTTTAAGAGAATAATAAACATTAGAGCCTTCTTTTCTGTCTTTAATTAAGCCTGCTGATTTTAATTTTTGAAGACTTTTTGAAATGTGCGGCTGTTCATATTTTTTTAAAACTTCTTGAATTTCACAAACGCATTTTTCTCCTTCAGACAGCAAATCAATAATATCAAGCCTTACAGGATTTGATAGCGCTTTAAACACTTCTGCTTTTTTCTCATTTAAACTTTTAGACATGCCCGCCTCTTGACAATATTCCAAAATTGGAATATGATGCTTTGATATACCATATTCCGATTATGGCATATTGGCACAAACAAGTCAATTCAAAGAAATGAGGCTAACAATGTTTGAAAAATTTGCAGACCTGATTGTATATGAAATTTTAAAACTGCCTGAAAAAACAAGAGCCGGCGAGGCGCTGCATTTTTTTATATATGATGCCTTAAAGATACTTTTTCTGCTTTTTATAATTGTGGTCGTAATTTCATATCTGAGAAGTTATATTGATAACGAAAAATTGAAAAAATTTGTCGAAAAACAACCGAAATTTTTGGCACACTTTTTTGCATCAATCTTTGGCGCCGTTACCCCGTTTTGCTCCTGTTCTTCAATCCCTGTTTTTATCGGTTTTATTGAAGCAGGGGCGTCTTTTGGAGTTTCTATGAGTTTTTTAATTACATCTCCTATGATAAATGAAATCGCCATTTTGATTTTAGCAGGAATTATAGGATGGAAAATTACTTTGATATACATTGTCGGCGGAATTACGGTTGGAACATTTGGCGGAATGATTATGGAAAAACTCGGCTGGGAAAAATACCTGCAGGATTATTTACTCGATAACAAAAGCAAAATGTCGCCCCGTTGCTACTCATATAACTCTGAAACCAAAAAATATACAGCAAAAGAAAGGGGTATTAAAGCAGTTGCTTATGCAAAAAATTTATTCAAAAAAATCCGGCTTTTTGTACTGCTGGGAGTTGGAATTGGTGCATTTTTACATGGCTACGTGCCGCAAGAATTTTTCACAAAATATATGAATGCCGATAACCTGTTTGCAGTTCCGCTTGCAGTAATTGCAGGAATTCCATTGTATTCTGATATAACTGCAATTGTTCCGATTGCAAAAGTTCTGCTTGAAAAAGATGCAGCGGTTGGCACGGTTTTAGTGTTTATGATGTCAATTGTTACATTAAGCTTGCCTGAATTAATTATCATTTCAAGAGTAATGAAAACAGAACTTATTATAAGATTTGCAATATTTATGTTTGCAGTTTTTACAATGGTCGGGTATTTATACAATTTGATTTTATAAAAAAAGAAAGGTTGTTATCTATACCTTATTTAAAACACCTGTGGAAAGGTAATTATAAAAATTTCTTTCACGGGTATCAAATACGGGATTGTTTTTAATTATGTCTTCATCCATTCGGCTAAGCGCCTTTTCAATTCGAAGCTGTATTTCATACGGAACATTTTTAATATCATAATTATCCAGAGGAAGGGGTGCTTTTGCGGTTTTTACGTGCGCCTCAAGCGTATGGCGGATAAAACCGAGTTCTCTTTTGTAAATATGGGCCAGAATGTTTCTATCTTTATTTTTACACCTTGCAAGAATTTCATACATTTCATCGGCACGGTTAAAAAGACTTGCAAAATCTGAAATGCCGACCTCGTTTTGAATATCGCATTGCAGTTTTTGCCTTCTGAAATAATAAGCAGAACCCGTATAGACGATTTTTTGCGCAAGAAGCATGGATTCTACCTGAAAAGGATTGTCGACAAAGGAAAAATTCTTTGCTTCCACAAAGCGGATACTGTTGTTATTTAAAAATGTTCTTTTATAAATTGCAGACCAAATACTCGGATGAAAGCTGAAAAACGAGGGGCATTCGGCAATTCTGAAAAACCAGGTGGGCACTTTGCAGTATTTTTCAAAAGAAACTTTTTGTTTTTTTTCAGATTCGACTTTTGTTTTTTCAAAATATTTAAAATACGCCGATTTCACAATATCGGCATCACATTTTCTTGAAAGCGCATAGAGTTTTTCAAACATTTTTTTATCAACAAAATCAGTCGGCTCTATAATTCCCACATATTCTCCCCCCGCAAGATTCAAGCCTATATTTAAAGCACAGCCGAAGCCTTCGTTAATCTTGCTTACAAGGCGAATTCTTTCATCTTTTTTTTCAAAAGAAGAAAGGATTTCAAATGACGAATCATTGGAGCCGTCATTTATGCAGATAATTTCAATGTTTTTAAGAGTCTGTGAACAAATGCTTTTAAGGCATTCGCTTAAATATTTTTCGCTGTTACATACAGGAATAATTATGCTGACGTTTTTCTCCATTTTTTCCTCATCTTTGCTGCACTTTGTAAAATTTACAAATAAATTAAAATTGTATTACCGTACACATTAAAAGCGGCTCTAAATTCTGCCCGAAGACACGTTCGGGGCTTGTTCCCTGCAAAATTCAATCGCAGCCTTAAATTTAATTGAATCAAAAAGCTCCAGTGCTCTTTTTATCGCACCATCCATTGAATAATATTTAAAATCTCCGAGGCGGCCGAGAAAATAAACGTTGTTCAGCTTTTTTGCCTCTGCTTTATAAAGATTTAACATCTTCAAGCTTCTGTTATCCTGCACGGGATATAATCTTTCATTTTTTCCCTGCTTGAAATCTGCGGGATATTCTTTTGCGATTATTGTTTTCTTATTGCTTGAAATGCTGCAGGCAGTTCCAAACTTTGCGCGGGAGACAAAAGGAGAACAGCAGCGTTTAAATTCATGAATTTTTATAAAATCATAATCATTGGGATAATTTACAACGCCTGCATTTTGGAAGAATTCGGTTTCATATTCTTCAAACTCAAAGTGTGCACTTCGATACCCCAGAGCACCGTATTTAAAATCAAAAAATTCATCTATTGAACCTGTGTAAAAAACCCTGTCAAAACCTTCTATATCAACAGTTTTAAAATCAGTATTCAGCAATACTCTGATATTTTTATGATTAAGAATATTTTCTATTAATTTTGTATATCCTAAAACAGGAATTCCCTGATATTTATCTTTATAAAATCTGTTATCTTTAGATATCGAAACGAAAGCTTTTTTAAGCGCACAGGATAACATCGCATCATTCATCATCCCCATGCGCTTTTCGTATTGATTTATAAAAACCTTTTGATAGACATAGCTTGCAAGGAAATCCAAATCTTTATCCCAGAAAAAAGTCTTGCTTTTAAAATCCGCAAGCGGAACACGGGCCCCGTATCCGTATTTTTTAACAAGCTTTTTTTCAAGCTTTTCGCAAAGTGTCTTTGGAAAGGCAGCTGCAACAGAGTTTAAATTAAACGGAATATTTAAGTATTGTCCGTCCACATATGCCAGAACCTTATAAGAGCAGGTATTGAATTTTGAAAAACGATTCAAATATTTCCAGATAAATTCATGGTTTGTGTGAAAAATATGAGAACCGAACTTCTGGACATTTATTCCGCATTCTTTATAATCTGCTGCAACCCCTGCAAGCCAGTGGTTTTTATCTATTACAAGAACATCTTCCCCAAGAACCGAGGCCAGACGCTCTGCTATGACAGCACCCGTTAAGCCTGCGCCGACAACAAGATTTTTCTTTGTTTTGGATGAAACGGAAGACATTATATTTCCTTTTTAAATTGCTTTCAAAATTATGCTAAAAGGTTTGAAAGAAAATAAAAATCGGAAAGGTGGTTAAAGACTGGATTAAATTTTTTTTCCGTGTTAGAATTCATAAATATCAAAACTTCTTTCACAGGGCACAGGCCTTAACGGACATAAAGTCCGTCAGAAATATATGAAAACTGCGTCGTGTTATTTTTAAAATTAAATAAGTTTTTATG
Source organism: uncultured Vampirovibrio sp. (assembly GCA_910578465.1). Classification (GTDB taxonomy): domain Bacteria; phylum Cyanobacteriota; class Vampirovibrionia; order Gastranaerophilales; family Gastranaerophilaceae; genus MGBC122484. Next base: position 112,769 of record CAJTPW010000002.1, read on the forward strand.
GGGCGTTGGCGCAGCTGGTAGCGCACGACACTGGCAGTGTCGGGGTCAGGGGTTCGAATCCCCTACGCTCCATATTTTTTATGTCGGTTTGTTACAAGAACAATAACATTTTTTGGCAATTATTAAAGAAAAGTTGTTTTTAGATATTTATGACACACTTAAACGGTTTAAATATCTCAAATTTTATATCATTCAAAGGAAATGCGACACAAACGGAAGGCGCGGATAAGATAAAAACTTCTGAGCCCAAAGGAGCAACACTTCCGCCTGTGCTCAAACAGGATACTTTTGTAAAATCAACACCATCTGAAACATCAAAAATAGAACAATACGATGATGATTACGATGAAGAGTACGAAAAAGAACAGGCAAAATGGCTTCAAAAACGGCTTAGTGAACTGGATAAAGCAGCGCAAAACCTCGAAAGTCAAACACTTGAAGAACTTCGGTGCATACTTGAATTAAGACTTTCTCTCCAATATGAAGCACCCGAAGCTGAGCCTTCCCTTAAAACTATTGCGGATACAATAATTTCAAAACTCGACAAGGAAAGCGTAGATACAAAAGAAGCAGCGGACATCTGGCGGTTGATGTCAGTAAATACGGACTGTATGACAGAAAACGCCGATAGAGAACTATCAAGAATCATTGCCCATGCAAGCATTCTGCTTCATTCAATCGGACAGGAAAGATATCAGGCAAATTTTGACACGCTGCAGGAAGCTTTCAAAGACATAAACGCGGAATTTTCAGGCAGGGTAAAAACCGCCAAATCAATTGAAGAAAAAATTCCTCACAGAATTAAAAACAATTTACGAAACGGCGAAAATTTATTCAACGCAACATCAGATATTTGCGGTTACAGACTTGTGACGGACGGTTCCAACGAGCAGGGCGAAAAAATTATGGAACGGATTGAAAAACTTACGAAGGATGGCAAGTATACGCTGTTTTCAATTTCAAGCCACGGTGAAAATCCTTATATTTCAAAAGATGAAATCGAAAGATTGCACGATGAAAAAGGTTTTGAATACACAATAAAACAATATCCCGGTTTTACCGGCACAAATATTATCCTGAAGGATAAAGAGGACAAAAAACTTGAAATTCAGATTATAGGCAAAGAAGTAAACAAAATAAATATAAAAGAACATAAATTTTATAAACTCTGGACCTTAAGCGAAGATGAGCACAGAAAATATTTTACAAGCCGCCGCGATATAGGCGCATACGAAGAATATATGAATGCTTGTTATGCTTATGCAAGAGGGCTGGAGCTCGGGACAATCGACAAAAACACTGAAAAGCCTGAGCTTCCGGAAGGGCTGTGCGAAGATTTAAGACTTATATAGCCTGAGGGCACATACCTTAAAGGGTAATTGGAAGACATCTTTTATAGTTTTAAACTTCAAATATTAACAGGGATTTATTACTATGAAAGAATTTTTGAACAAAATATTTAACACAGTAAAAGAAACGCCTGCAAGGGTATGGCACTTTATTTTAATATGGGCTTTTTTAATTTTTTTACTCGTATTAATTTACCAGAGGCTGACATACACTTTCATAACGGCCGAATTTAAAGAACTTCGCCCGATTCATCAGCGAATAAGTGTATTTTACAAGGGCTATAAAATCGGAAAAGTTTTATACATTAAACCCAGCGATGATTTCAAAACATCCTATATGAAGATTGCGCTTTTTCATAACGGCAAGCTAAAACTGCCAAAAAATTCTGTCATAAAGCTGCAAAGGGAAAAAGACAGATGGCGGAAAAAAGACTATATTGATATAATCTATCCGGAAAAACCTTCCGACAGCTATTTAGAAAGCGGAGATACGGTCCTTGGCAAGGCAACGGTTGATATTGAAACGTTCCTGTCCAGTCAGGAGCCTGAAAGTCTAGAAAATATAAGACAGAATATGGAACAAACATCGGAAGATTTACAGGGGGCCATTGAAGCGCTTCGAGATTTATTTACATCATTGAATGAGATTGCAAATGAAAACAGAGAAAATATCAATGCAACTTTTCAAAATATGGCAGATACGAGCAGAAATATTGATAATTTAACAGGAAAATTTAACCGCTCGATAAAACAAAAAAGACTGAATGAAAGCGTTTCGAATATGGAAAATGCAATATTAAATGCCAAAAATTCTACGGAAGAACTTGAAAGGCTTTCAAAAAGAATAAATGATATGACAGACACGATAAACGGCACAATGCCGACTGTCACCACAGGAATAAGCGACACGGGCTGTATTATAAAAAACCTGAATGAAATCACCTGCGGAATTTCAAGCACTCTTAAAAAAAGATTTGGCGGCCTCAGACTTATTTTCGGAAAACCCATAGGTAAAGAATGCGGCAATTGCAATAACTGAAATAAGCGTATATTCAGGTAAGAAACCTGTTTTTTAAAGTCAGTATTCTTTTATCTATATCATAAGTATTTAAGGCAAATTTTTTGGAAAAATTCTGAAGATAATAAAGTTCAAATTCTATTGCCTTATTTATTGCAAAGGAAACATCTCTCTGCTCTAAAAGTTCCGATATAAAGAAAATCTTTCTTGTTTCAAACCCGTGCAGATATCCTTTAGGAATTTTTTTCAAAAAAGGAACGGAAGCAGGAGTGATTTTCCCGCCCATAATTACTTTTTTTCCCTCATTATAGCACTTTTCAACAACGGGAAAAATCGTATCATACATTTTATCGGAATCAATCAGGGCCTCTGACACATTTAAAGAAGAAGACAAATCGCTCCTTCCTATTACAATGCCCGTTATATATCTCATATACCTCGAAGCAAGCATATTTTGAAACTTTTCTATACCGGTTTTCGTTTCTATATTAATATATATTTTTTTATTTAAGGCTTCATTTTCTGAATATACACAAAGAAGCGTTTTTACAAACTTTTCAAGCCCGTATGCACTTTCAACCATAGGTGCAACGATTGCATCTGCGTTTATATTCTTTGCAACCTGAATATCATTCAAGGAAGAGACCCCGCCAAGCTTTAAAACAAGAGTAAAATCGTATTTACTCAGGGTATTTGATATTTCAAGACACCTGCTCTCGGGCAGATATTCGCTTTCAAGCTCAAGCTTCATGCCCGAAGCGCCCGAAATTTTTAAATCTTTTATAAGTTTTATAAATTTCTCATCTTTTTCAATCATACGGTTATTCTATCATAAATTACCTTTGTTAAATTATTTGGACATAATAAAATACCATGTATAATAATAATTATTATAATCATAATTACAATTTGAATAAATTCTTTTATTTTATTAGTGGGGGAAGAATATAAAGGAATATGTCCAAGTTTTTCAAAAGACTAGTATATTTAACTTGTCAGGATGTCATTTTTTGTCTGAGTCTTTTATGGTTGTGTTTCAATCCTTATGCTGATTTATCGGATTTCTGGCGTAAAGGGATAATATTTGTTGCCTTCGTTTTCTATCTTTTAATACCAAGAATTCTGCGCTATAACGATGAAGAAGACATTTTTAACGCAATAAATTTCAGCAAATTTGCAGAACAAAAAGAAATTTTTGTTGCAACAATAAGCCATGACCTCAAAGCACCCACATTATCTCAAATTGCAAGCCTTAACGCTCTTTTAAAAGAAGACCTAGGCAGATTAAACTTTGAACAAAAGAATATCGTAAAGGCAATTTTAAACTCATGTGTTTATATGAAAGAATTAATCCTTACAATTCTTACGACATATAAATTCGGAAACGGTGCAATGGCACTGAAATATGAAGAGTTTGACATTTTACATCTTGTTGATGAATGTATTGATGAAATTAAAGGGCTTGCAAAAGATAAAAAGCTTACATTTAAAGTCTCGTCAGAAATAGAAAACACAAGCATAATTTCAGCCGATAAACTGCAGCTCAAAAGGGTGATTATGAATTTACTTGCAAACTCAATAAGCTATGCATACAAAAATACGGAAATTACAATTGATGTTATTAATGAAAAAGGGTTTTTAAGATTTTATATGGAAAATTCAAGTCCGCACATTCCTGATGAAATTTTGAGACAGCTTTTTAAAAAATACGCAAGCTTTTCTTCAAAATATACAAAGGCAGGCTTTGGCCTCGGGCTTTATTTATCAAGAAGAATAGTTGAAGCACACGGCGGAAACATTCAGGCAGAAAGCTTTAACAACAATAAAAACATATTCAGTTTTTACATTCCATCCTATGAAGCAGCAGACATTAAGGCTAAAAAAACCGCAGGGGGCGGGAAGATAACTTTTTAGAACTTTTTAGCATATTTTAGCAGTTCATACTTATTATTTAGAATTGTAAATAATATTTGAATAAAATTTAAAAAAGTTCTATAATATGAAGGAATGTGAAGAAAAGCTTCAAAACGGCTATAACAAGTATTGCATGCTATTTTAAACTAATGTTTATTTTTATTTTTTAAAACACCAAAAAAATGTGATAAAAAAATTTATTTACAGGTTTTTAACCGATAGTACAGACTTGTGAATAAAAATTATGAAAATTTTAAGAACAAACATATTCAATATACAGAATTTTAAAGGAAACGATAATGATGCCGAATCTTTCCTTTTTCATAACAATGAAACTTTTGTTTCAAAACCTGATGCCGTAAACCCCGACAGCTATACAATAAGAAGGAGTCCTGCAAGCCCTTTGTATTATAAGGCGGCATATAATATAGATTCTTCAATATCCGTTGACATTAAACTGAAACAAGAAGATACAACTCTTGCAATTTCACCGAAAACAGTTGCAAAACATCTGCACGGTAACAACAGAGGCACACAAAAAGCTCTTATTAATGAGTTTGTAAAAATTTACACATCAGCCTTGCAAAAAAGATACGATTTAGAAGACAGCATATTCACAACCTGCCTGCAGACATTGAAAGATAATTCCGAAAGCAGAAAACAGGAAAATGCAAATGAGAGCGAACTCAATAAAAAAAGTCTGATTGCAACCTGTGTTTTAAGTGAAAGAAACAAAAGACTGGAAGAAGCCAAAAAAGAAGCGTACAACGAGGCTGAAATTTTCTTTGATTTTTCAAAAACAAGCTGGGGATATGATTTTTCTAAAGAAAATGACAAAAGAGAACTTGCAGAAGTTGTAAATAAAATTCAGCATAAAAAATATGCCTCACCTGATTTTTTACCCGAATTACTGCTTGCAATAAAAGATGAGGACGGCAATATTGATATAAGTCTTGCAAGACTTATATGCAAATTCGTTTCGGTTCAGGATTTTGCCAATCCGCCGGGTTATATTGCAGATACAATAAAGCATTTTGTTAACAAAGACCCTGAAAACAAAGATGAAATCATTGGAGCAATGCTTGAATTAAACAATACGGATTTTCAAATCGACAATTGCGACCCCGCTTTTGAAAATTTAATGGAAGCTTGTTTTGTAAATGATAAAGGCTTTGTTAAAGAAGTATTTGAAATTATTCTAAAACTTGCACAAGTATCCGATGAATATCTTGACTTCCTTATAAACACGGATAATATAGATGAAAACAATATTTTATACTATCTTCATTTCACATCAAATTTAATCTTAGGATATCTTGAAAGCGCTATGGATGAAGAAGGAAACTTAAACGAAACGGAAATTCCAAATGCTGAAGATTTTCAAGAAACAATCGAGGAATTGTTCGAAAACTGATATTTTCGTCGGCTAAGGCTCTTTATTTTGACATAAGCGCAAAGGGGTTTCATAATTGCTTATTTTTACAGGCCGAATGAAATTTTCTTATTGCTTTTTTTAAGATTTTGAATTTTTGCTTTCGTTTTCTTTAAAAATTCACCCATATATGTTGTTGCAAAAATCCCTGCGGCAAAATAGAAATAAGTTGTTTTTAAAGGATAATAAAACCAGTAAATATCAGCACCGTTTTTAACATCAAACGAAATTCCTTTAAGCGCAAGAAAAGAATATGTGATGATATTAAAGACAATAAGATGGTTTGCCATAATATGATATGTATTTTGCCCGATTTTTTGCAAAAAACCCCAATCTTTCACCTTTTCATAGAATATTTCAATAAGAAAAAGGCTTGTCCAAATTCCCGTGAGGCTTGTAATAATCGGAACAATCCAATTATCAAATTCACCCCATACAAGAATGAAGCTTAATCCTATACCATCAGCAGGCGTAAAATCTTTATTTGTAAGCCAGAGAAGAGATTGCAGAGTTATTACAAAGAAAAATATTTTGGATGAAAAAAGGTTAAATTGCCCCTGTTTAACATCATCGTTTTTTATGCTTTTTTCAAAATGCAGCCTGTATAAATATCCAAGATGTACAAAAAGAAGGGAAAACATTGTTCTTAAAAGGAGTAGAACATAAAGATTTTCGCGCAGCTGCCCAAGCTGAATTGCAAAGAGCGTAAATGTAAGAAAAATTGCAGTTTTTATATATTCACTGCACCTTATAAAGCTAAAAACCTTATAAACAATAAGCGTGATAAATAATTGCGGCACAAACCAGAGGGGAGAAATTAAATCCAGCTGATGGCCGGTTAAAAAAGGCATAAGAAATTCATTTTTCAAAGTCACGGGCATTCCCCAAAACTTACCGATTAAAGGGGTGAGGGCAATTGTGAGCATAAGATAAAAAACCGCATATAAAAAATACGGCACCATAAGGCTTTTTGTCCTCTTTTTTATAAATTCAAAAAAGCTGTATTTTGGTTTAAACACCATGCCTGCAATAAAGAAAAACAAAATCACCTGAAAAGAATAGGGCGGAAACATCGGAATTAAAGAAAATTCCAGATGCCCCGATACAACAACAAGAATTGCAAGCGCTTTTAAAATATTTATTTTATCACTAAAAACCTTATCCATTATCTTCTTTCCCGATTTTATCAAGATCTTTAAATCTTACGAACAACTTTACACGGATTTCCATATGCAAGAGAATCTGCAGGAATATCCTTAACCACAACGCTTCCTGCACCTATTGTACAGTTATCCCCAATTGCAACACCGGGAAGCACAACGACATTTCCCCCAAACCACACATTATTCCCGACCTTTATCGGCTTTGCATATTCAAGACCCTTATTTCTTTCATCAGGCTCCAGAGGATGTCCTGCCGTATAAAAACCACAATTCGGGCCTATGAATACGTTATCGCCAAAAATTACCTTTGCAGGATCTAAGATAACAAGATTGTGATTTGAATAGAAATTTTCACCGATTTCAATATTATACCCGTAATCACACCAGAAAGACGGTTCGATTAAAAAATTTTCTTTGGTTTTTCCTAAAAGCTTTTTTAAAACTTCACGCTTCTTGTCTGTCATATCAGGCGCAAGATTGTTGTATTCAAAACAAAGAGCCTTACATTTTATACGCTCTTCAATCAGGGCTTTATCATAGTTTGCATCATACAAAAGCCCTTGAAGCATTTTTTCTTTTTCATTCATATTCAAAAAGCCTCCAAAAGAAAGTTTATTTATTATAACAGCAAAAATTACAGTCTGTAAATAATAAAATAATCAGAGTTTTGTACATTGTTTGTAATGTGAAATTATGTTATATTCAATTATAAAGAAATATTTCAGGGAACAGAAAATGGGTTTAACCCTTCGTCTTGAAAAAGAAAGTTTGAACAATATAAGCTCGCATAAAGATTCTTATATGAACAGAGTCTTTGATTTTAAGCAGTTTAAAGGCTGCAAGTCTTATGTTGATTTTATAAACAAAGAAAAATTCTTCACATATACCCTGACCATACTTGAAGCGGAATATTTTTTAAACAACAATCTTCTTTTTAAGAATATGGAAGAGTTTGAAAAATTTTGCATGCAAAACGAACTTTTAATACACAAGGTAAAAAATTATCCAAATGTCAATTTAAAAAGAAAATATATGCGCCTTAGTGATGAAGAACTTGAAGTGTTTGAATTTTTAAAACAAAGATATGTTCAGATTTTAAACAAAGAATACACTTTAAGCGCTTCCATTCTTGATAATAACAGCTCAAACGAAGAAAAAAACAGAGAAGACGAGAACAAAATGCCCATCCACGATAGCATGTACATCGCTTTGGGTGCGCTTTATGATGCTTATGCGGATACAAATGCAGACTTTTTAAATCCTGTCGTAAAAAAAATATTAAAAAAAGCTTATATACTTGCAGGCAAATATAACTACTTTACGGAAAGCACAACGGAAGACCTGATAAAAATCAACAAGGTTGCATACAAAAGGGCGCTGGATGAGCTTGCAAAATGATAAGATTAATTTTCTTACAAGAGAAGATGTTCTTTTGATACATAAAAGCGTTCTAAATGATGGCGAAGATGATACCGTTTTAAATAACAGTATGCTTGAATCCGCCCTGTATCAACCGCAAGCAACTTTTGATGGTAAATATTTATATGAAAACATATGCGAAATGGCAGCTGCGTATTTATTTTCTTTTGCAAGGGATCACGCCTTTTTTACAGCAAATAAAAGGGTTGCACACAGCACTTGCAGCATCTTTCTGCAGCGAAACAACCACAGATTACTTTTAGATAATAATGAAGCCTGTGATTTAACATTAAAATGTGCAGCGGGCGAATATTCAAAAGAAGATGTTATAAGAATCATAGGCGAAAATATTGCATAGCAGGTTTATATGCCTATTTAAAATTATTTATTGCAACAGGTGTTTTTCAACAATTTCTGCGGCCGTGCGGATAAAGCTTTCACATGGGCGTTTTGCATAATATTCCTCTGTCCTTTTTGAAGGTTTGGGAGAAAAATCATCCCCATTTATTTTACAGCCATTTTCGGATACATTTTCCGCCACATTTTCAGGTAACCCTTCTGTTTTGCCATCAATACCCAATAATTCTCTACAGATTATACTGCTATGCTGTTTTTTAAATTCTTCCGCAAGGCGTTGGATCAGCACATAATGAGCACCCTTTACAGTATCGTCATTCGGGTTTTTATACCCTTTTAAAATCCCTGCAATTATAAACATTGCACTCACGGCCCCGCAAACCTCGCGCAGCCTTCCCATTCCTCCGCCAAAAGAAGATGACAGTTTTAAAACCGTTTCCCTGTCCAGTTTTAAAACATCCAAAAACGCCAAACATACAGACTGCGCACAGTTGTAGCCCTGTCTGAAATTTTGAGCCGCCGACTCAGCCCTTGAAGGGCATATGCAAGACACATTAGCTTTTACCATAAAATCTTTATCCATAAAAAAATTCTAGCATAAAGATAATTAAAGGCCTCCTGTCTCTTACACAAAGGAAAGGAAGCTGCGCGAAATATATCAGATTTCACAGAAGTTGTTTTAAACTTAAAACTTTCTCGGATAATTTTCCAGAACAAATTCAATATCTTTATCGCCCCTGCCTGAAAGACTAATGAGAATCTTTTTGCCCTTATTGTCTTTTGCAATCTTTAGCCCGTATGCAACAGCATGAGAACTTTCAAGTGCGGGGATTATCCCTTCCGTCCTTGATAATTCATAAAAAGCGTCGATTGCTTCTTTGTCGTTAATTGTTTTATATTCAACACGACCAATATCTTTTAAATAACAGTGTTTTGGGCCAACCCCCGGGTAATCCAGACCGCTTGCAACACTGTAGGCATCTGCCACGGTATTATCTTCGTTTTGAAGAAGCAGACATTTGAAGCCGTGAAGTATTCCTTCCCTGCCGTATGTCAAAGAAGCAGCATTTTCACCGATTTTTTCACCCTTACCGAGAGGCTCAACACCGTAAATTTTCACTTCTTTATCATCAATAAAACCGTCAAACATCCCGATAGAATTTGAACCGCCTCCAACGCAGGCTATGACGCAATCGGGCAATTGTCCCGTCATTTCTAAGAACTGTTCCCTTGATTCTTTCCCGATTACAGACTGGAAATATTCAACAATCGTCGGGAAAGGATGGGGCCCTACAACGGAGCCTATTGTATAAAGAGCGGTTTTATATTCTCTTTGATAAGCTTCAAAAGCAGCGTCAACAGCTTCTTTCAAGGTCATTTGACCATGACGGACGGATATAACGTTTGCCCCCAAAATTTTCATCCTGTTTACATTGGGCATTGCTTTTTTAATATCAACTTCGCCCATATAAATATCGCACTCAAGCCCTAACAAAGCGGCTGCCGTTGCAATTGCAACCCCATGCTGACCTGCGCCCGTTTCTGCTATAACTTTTTTCTTGCCGATTCTTTTGGCAAGCAAAGCTTCCCCGAGCGAATGGTTAATTTTATGCGCACCTGTATGGTTTAAATCTTCACGTTTTAAATATATTTCACAGCCTGCTTTTTTTGATAAATTTTTTGCAAAATATACAGGAGTCGGACGACAGCTGAAATGCTCAAGCAAATCCGCCAATTCTTTTTGAAAACTTTCATCGCTTTTAAGTTTTAAAAATTGCTCGTAAATACTGTCAAACTCGGCTTTTAGTTCATCTCCTATAAATTGACCGCCGTAAATTCCGAAATAGCCTTCTTGTTCAGAGATTTTATTTTCCATATATGTTTTCATAAAAAATTATCCTTCCATTATAAATATTTTTTGCATACAGAATTTTTGTCGTTTATGATTTGCGAACCGCGTGTTATCTTGCACAAACTCACATTGAGGATTTTTGCAATTTCACGCTGCGTGTATCCTTCATCAAGCATTTTTAAAATACGCCATCGTTTGGATAAATCGTCAAGTTCAGCCTGTGTTAAAACCTCTTGCAAAAAGCTTTGTACTTCATCATCCGTTTTTAATTGTCTGATAGTTTGTGAAATTTCAGATATTGTATCCATTGCTTTTCTCTTTGTTTCTGTGTATAGTAACATAATAATATACAATCTTGTTTCTGTCAATAGAAACAAGATTTCAGTTTTCTTTACAAAAGTGCTTGCATTTTTTTTATCTTTTATTTACAATGGTCTCCCCACTCAATTAAATACTAGAACTTGAGGTTGTTAGATATGAGAATATTAGGTATTTCCCTAAATTTAGGTCAAAGAAACAATATAAACTTTGGAAGATTTGCGGATGAAAACGCAAGAAAAGTTGTAAGAGAAGCATTGACGGCAGAAGGCAATTTGTCCTGTATGCAGCCTTGCTATGACGGATGGTTTAAAAGAATAGAAGACTGTGATTTTTTTGAAGCATATACAGCTGAAGACGGAACCGTTAAGGGTAAATTTGATGATGAATTTGTAAAACAAAATACTGCAGATACCACTGTTTATAAACAAAGAGCAATTAAGGGCAAAATAGAAGTATTGGAACAATATGGCGAGTTGGATGATTTAAGCAAATTAGAAAATGCAGAAGAAGTAGCCGACTATATAGGCGACATATATAAACTTCTTGCAGGAGAGGACCTTTCTTTAAGATGGCATTCCGAAAATCCGCACGGCGACAGAAGTGCGTCAGAAGCAAGAAGTAGGGAAATGCTTGAAGGTCTTGCAAAATAAATCAGTGCTAAACAGGTTAAAATTTTTGATAAACAATAAAGGATGAGGTTTAAAATATGAGAATTAATGGTATTTCCCTAAATTTAGGTCAAAGAAACAATGTGAACTTTGGAAGATTTGCGGATGAAAACGCAAGAAAAGTTGTAAGAGAAGCATTAACGGAAAAAGACCCGAGCTACGTAGCGTCAATGCAACCTTGCTATGACGGATGGTTTAAAAGAATAGAAGACTGTGATTTTTTTGAAGCATATACAGCTGAAGACGGAACCGTTAAGGGTAAATTTGATGATGAATTTGTAAAACAAAATACTGCAGATACTACTATTTATAAACAAAGGGCAATTAAGGGCAAAATAGAAGTATTGGAACAATATGGCGAGTTGGATGATTTAAGCAAATTAGAAAATGCAGAAGAAGTAGCCGACTATATAGGCGACATATATAAACTTCTTGCAGGAGAGGACCTTTCTTTAAGATGGCATTCCGAAAATCCGCACGGCGACAGAAGTGCGTCAGAAGCAAGAAGTCGGGAAATGCTTGAAGGTCTTGCGGATTAGTTTTATTTTATTAAGTTTTATAACATTTTAGTAAACAATGTAACATTTATAAAAAATGTTACATTGTTTCGGGCAATTTCAAGCTTTATTTTGTTTTATAAATATTAGGTTAAAAAGTGTGTTGTTAAAACAAAAATATGAAAATTGCCCCGTTAAATATTATCAATACTATGCTGAATAAAGGCGCAAAAGCGCCAAATATTGACGACCTTCGCGCAGCAAAAAGGTTTGCAAACTGCGCACTTGATAATCTAGAAGGAAAATTGTTAAGCTCCGTTGAAGCAAAGGCCCCAAGCCTTGTGCAATCAATAAGTGGAGAAAAATATATCCCTGATGATACTATACCAAGAAGAGCTGTATCGAGCCTGAAGAGCTTTTTTGGAATACCTTTGGATATTATAGATTCAATTGCAAAAAAATTCCCAAATTCAAAGTTAAACAATGCGGAATTTTTGCAAAACTACAGAGCTTCCGTGCAGCTTGAAGAAAATATACACGCGCTTCAGGGACTTAGAACAAAAGGCGCCAAATTTGCACAAGAATATATGACAGCACACGGTTTAACCGAATACCCGACGGGTCCGTGCGGCGAATATTGCGAATCTATATGTGGTCCCGTTACAAACAAATTTCTTGAACAATTAAATAATACAATGGCAGACAATGTTGCAAACTATGACACCAAAAAAGAAAGATTTGCAACAAGGCTTATTTCAGGGCTTACCGCAGCACTTTTTTTAGGAAGCGACTTTTATAATAAATCAATTAAAAAAGGAAAAACGGAAGAAGAAGCCAAAAAAGAACAACACCTTAAACAAGGTCAGGAAATTAAAGAAAACATCTGCGAAGCCATAACCCAGTTTGCAGTATTTTCCTGTTTTTCAAAGACAATAAACAAAAGCCCCTGGGCGCCTGCAATCATAGGAACATGTATCGGGCTTGTATCGCGCGTTGTTTCAAGATTGTCTTCAGGAATGCGCATAACAAGGATGGATGTTCAAGAACGTCCAGCAACGATAATACCTTCATTAAATGAATTTTTGGAATCCGCAAAAACAGGAAGCACGGAAGAGCTTCTCATTAAAAAACAGGAAAATCAAATTGAAGAAATTAAAAAGGAACACAAAAAACCGATTTTAAGCGCGAAAAATTTAATTGGATTTTGTGCTGCAAGCATAATAGGCGGATATTTATTAAGGTTTGGAAAAAACCATACAAATATCGGACAAAATATTACAAAACCTTTAAAACAATATGCCGAAAAAAGCAATAAAAAGAATATTAAACAAATAAATACCACCCCTGATAAACTAAGAAAATTAGCGGATATTTTGTCTCAAAACGGCAATAGAAAATTTAGAAAAAGTATTTATGATATTATAGCTAAAAATACTGATGACAAAGGCAATGTTTACCTCGGTACAGATTATGTAACCAAAAAACTATTCGGTATTGAAGTCAAAGCAAAGGACCTTAGAGATTTAAAAACCGCCCCGCTTAAGTTTATTAAGGAACTTGTTTCATATCCCTATAAAATTGCAAGCAAACTTGAAGAGGCTATAAAAAATTCCAAACTTACACCAAAAGAAAAAGCCCTCCTTAAAAAACCCGATTTAACCGAAGATATCCTTGGAATACGCAACCTGTACACCCGTTTCCTTGAATTTGAAGAAAAATACGGCAGTGATGAAGCAAAATTAACAAAAGAATTTGGCGAATATGTTAATAAAATGCTTTTAAAATCAAACAATGATGTAACATCATCTAAAGGCGACAACTCCAAAATTGCGGTTATGGCACAGACTCTGGGCACATTGAGCGGCATGTGGTTTAACATGAACGATGAATTTAATTCTTCAGTTAGAAACGGCAGCACCAAAAAAGAAGCCGAAAAAGACGCAAGATTAAGAGGTATCAACAAATTCTTCAGAATGACGGTGCAAATAATAATTTCAGGTTCATTAAACGAAATATTCAAAAAACAATATAACAACTCAATTGCAAATTCAGCACTTGTTGTAGTTGCAAGTACGGTTCTAACCGATATGGCTTCAAGAATTTTGAGCGGAATGCCATCCAAAAAAATGTCAAAAGAAGGGCTTGAACAATATCAAAAAGACCATAAGGAAGGTGTAATGGCCCGGTATTACAAGGCAATTGACAAGCTTGCTTCATAAGATCATTTAAACGGAATGAAAAGTTGAGTAAATTTTAACGCTTTATTTATATTGCAGAATTTTGTTTAAATTAAAAAGCACCCGCAGATTACCCGTAAAAATCTTGATGAATTTTTGATTTTTTATTGAACCGCTAAAATTCAGCAATAAATAAGCAAAAAATTTGCCGCGTCTTTAGAATCGACTTTGCGACCCCAAGTTGCAAATATAAATACGACACAGGTGTCCGGGTAGGAATACAAAAAATTTGCCGCGTCTCGGAATCGAACCAAGGACACAGGGATTTTCAGTCCCTTGCTCTACCAACTGAGCTAACGCGGCAAATCTATTCAGTTGTCATACTTTGTCAGGCTTAGTTGGCTCAATAACTTGTTAATTTTGCGAACCAAAATCAAGACTCCGTAAGGCTTCCTATATAATACCAATTCAAAATTTTAAGTCAAGTTCAAAAATTAATTTTCCAACAAAATTTTTATCGCTTCGCCATTTTGGTGCATTTCAAGGGCCTTTTTGGCATATTTCATCTGCATTGTTTTTGTAATTAATTTTTCAACATCGACCTGTCCCGATGCAATTAAATCAAGCGCTTCACGGAAATATTTAGGAGTATGGTGAAAAACACTCACAACATTTACTTCATCATAATGAATACGCCGCGTGTCAATATTAACCGTAGTTCCTGAAGAACAGCCCCCAAAAAGGTGTACCGTGCCACCCCTTCTGACCAGCCCGAACATCTGCTCCCAAATTTCAGGCAAACCGACACACTCAACAGCAACATCAAGCCCGCGCCCCTCGGGGGTTAAGCCTAAAATTATTTCCTTAGGGTCAGGGTATTTTTTCAAATCTATAATTTCATCCGCCAGTGCAAAATCCTTTGCAGCTTTGAGTTTTAATGGATTTCTACCCATGGCGATAACCTTTGCACCCTTTAATTTTGCAAGACGCGCAAACATAAGCCCTATAGGGCCTATACCTACTATACCAACCGTATCCCCCGATTTTATAGGAGTTCTCCCAATCCCATGCGCCACATTTGCAAGCGGTTCACAAAAAGCGGCCTTTCTAAACGACAAATTATCAGGAATTTTAATTAAATTTTTCTCGACAATGAGCCTTGGAATAGTGATATACTGCGCATATGCACCATTTAAAAGGTACAAATTTTCACACAAATTTTCTTCCCCGCGACGACAGAAAAAACATTCGCCACAAGGTGCCGAATTTGCTGCAACAACGCGATCTCCAACCTTAAAATTTTCAACACCTTCACCGATTTTAAAAACAGTGCCCGAAAATTCATGCCCAAAACCTGACGGCACTTCTTTAATTAAAAGCGGATGCCCGCGCCGCAAGGTTTTCACATCTGTTCCACAGGTCAAAGCGGCTTCCACCTTAACTACAACTTCACCCTCGGCAGGTTCCTTCACATTTACCTCTTCATACCTGATATCAAGAGGCGCATAATACCTCACAGCCTTCATTTTCATAGTTTTATACAAGCCTTAAAAATCTTATTCTTCATAGTATCATCAACGGCACAAGGCAAGTTGTCAAGTGTATAATCCGTAGAAACACCCGATAAATCAATCACACCTGTGCTTAGGAGCTCAAAAGAAAGCGCTAAATCAACAGGGGCGGGTGAATAACTCCCAAGAACCGTAAGTTCGCGGTAATAAATTTCATTGTTTTGATACCCAGAAACTCCCTCCACGGAAGAAAATACAACGATTTTACCTCCGTCTTTTACAAATTTTAACGCAGTGTCGATTGCCTTATAAGAGCCTGATGTCATAAAAATCGTGTCATAACGCAGGTTTTCATCAAATTTAACCCCGTATTTTCCTGCAAAGTCTTGCCTTTCAGGATTAATATCAAAACCAAAAGCTTCAATACCAAAGGCTTTAAGACCAAGAGACATTAAAAGCCCGATAGACCCCAAACCTATTACAAGCGCCTTGTGAGGCGGATTTTCAGGGTTTTTGGAACCATTTTGAGCAGCGGAGTATTTATATCCTGCACGTCGAATTGCCCTGATGCAACAGGATAGAGGTTCCATAAAAGTTGCATTTTCAATATTAAGACCGTTTTTCAGCCTGAATACAGTGTTTCTAAGATGTCCTTCCGATACAAAAATATACTCGCTAAAGCCCGCAGGGCTTATGTTTACAGCTTTAAAGGTTTTGCACATGGAATGATTTCCGTTTTTACAAAAATCACATTTCATACAAGGGTAGTGATGCCCCAAAGTCACGATATCACCGACTTTAAAGGGTTCAAGATTATTGTTAAAGTAAGAATTCCCCACAATTTCCGTATTTATTTCAACAATTTCCCCAACAACTTCATGCCCCAAAACCACCTTGTTATCAGGGTTTTCAGGCGCATGCTTAATTTTTACAATATCAGAACCGCAAAGCCCGCAGGCAATAACCTTAATAATTGCCCCTTTTTCAGTCAAATCAGGCTTTTTAACCTCAATTATCGAAATTTTTCCTCTATCTAAAACTGCACTTTTCATACAAAATTCCTCTTTAAACACCCGAAGGAAGCAGAATTAAGGTGTCATCGGCGGCACTACAACTGCATTTCCTTTAAGCTTAATCCCAAAAACCGCATTAGACCCAAAGTTTGAGAGATTAAAAGCTCCAATTACAGCCGCAGCAATAATTATAAGCAAAAGCGACAATAACACATATTCTACAAGCGATTGAGCTCTTTTCATGGTAAAATTATACTACAAACTTCAATTATGGATAAAAAAACGGAAGAAAACATAATAAAATGCTCAAGATGTGGACTATGTGCGGATGTTTGCCCTGTCTATAAGGCAAAACGCACTGAAAAAACGCTTCTTCGGGGAAAATTTTTGCAATTGCTGGGTTTAATCAGGGGAGAGCTCAAATGGTCAGACCGTCTAAAATCCAGTCTGGACGAGTGTTTGGGTTGCGACAAATGTAAAATCCAATGTCCTTCAGGATTAAGTGCACCTGAAATTTTTGAAAAAATAAAATTTGAAAATTTAAACGGATTTGAAAAATTTTTGTACGGAAAATTTGTATTAAAAATCAAGATTTTTGCACTTCGTATTTTTTATAAGGTCAAACATCCTGTAAAATCAATAGTTTCGGGCAAAAAACACGACGTCATAAAAATCGATAAAAACCTTGTTCATTTTAACGGATGTCTTTCAAAGTGCATTAATACTGGATTTGCGCTCCCTTTTGCGCTAAAAAAGGGTGGATTTGAGTGCTGTGGCATTCCGTATAAAACGAAGGGAAACCTGGATGAATACAAGGCTGCAGCGTCAAGAAACGTCCAAAAGATAGAAAAAACGGATGGTTTGGTTGTATTCAACTGTGCAACTTGCTTGTCAGCAGTGCGTTCCTACGAGTTTAATCTGCCCGAAAGCAAGGAAAGACTTGTTTTTTACACCGAGCTTTATAAAGAATTTTTAAAAACACATAAAATAACATCAAAAAAGCCCGTTACAGTTACATTTCACCACCCCTGTCATCTGAAAAGCGCCGGTATAGAGCTTTTTGACGTGGAAGAGATTTTAAATTCAATTGAAAACATAAATTATGTAAGGCTTCAAAATCCTGATGAATGCTGCGGTTTTGGTGGAGATTATTTTACAAGACACCCGCGCACGGCAGACTTTTTATCAACAAAAAAAATTGAAGATGTAATCAATTCGGGAGCACAAATCGTCTTAACTGCTTGTCCTACTTGCCTTTGGAGCCTTAAGTACGGAATAAAGAAGCTCCATACAAGGAATATCAAGGCTTATGATTTGGCAGAATTCTTGTATAGTCTTGATTTTACGGAAAAGAAATTAATTGAACGGGAAACTCAAAAAAGAGGTGAAGAA
Source organism: uncultured Vampirovibrio sp. (assembly GCA_910578465.1). Taxonomy (GTDB): domain Bacteria; phylum Cyanobacteriota; class Vampirovibrionia; order Gastranaerophilales; family Gastranaerophilaceae; genus MGBC122484. Next base: position 130,852 of record CAJTPW010000002.1, read on the forward strand.
TGCAAACTTTAAAAAAAGTTGTTGTGGCAGTTCCCGTCTATAAAAAAAATCCCGAAAACGCTTTTTTTGCAAACTGCACGAAAATTTTAAATAATTATGATTTTTGTCTCATTGCCCCAAAAAGCCTTGATATGTCAAAATATGAGGAACTTTTGAAGGCCAAAAACAAAGAATATTCCATAAAACGATTTAATGATAAGTATTTTAAGGATGTTAAAAGTTATTCAAAATTTTGCCTAAAAAGCAAGCTGTATAAGGCTTTTAGAAATTATGAATATATGTTTTTACTGCAGGAAGACGGTTTTGTATTTAAAGACGAGCTTGAATATTGGTGTAACAAGGGTTTTGACTATATTGGAGCACCTCTGTTTGAGGGATATGAAAATTCGGATGAAAACAGCCCTATGATTGAATTTTCAGGAAACGGAGGGGTTTCATTAAGGAAAATTTCAAGCTTTATTGAGGCTCTTGAAAAAGAAGAGAGGCACAGTATAAACCCTGTAAGGATTTTATCCGATTTTATCTTTCAAAACCGCTTCAAAAGCTACAAAACAGAGTTTCAAAGATTAAAAAACAGGGTAAATGAAGATGTGATAATCACTCAATATCTTAGAACAAAAAGGGGCCTAAAGCCCGCACCAAACAAGGAAGCGATATTTTTCAGTTTTGAAGTGCAGCCGGAAAGGCTATACAGGCTCACGGAAGGGGTTTTACCCTTTGCATGCCATGCATACAGAAAATATAACCCCGAATTTTGGAAACAATTCATACCCGAAGAAAACTTTTTAGCCTGAAAGCAGGGTGAAATTTTAAAAATCCGTAGCACCCCCAAAATCGGGTTCAACAAAGTTTTTAGAGGTTGAAATAATAGTCGAGAATTTTATAAACTTTATCAAAATGATTGATTAAAAGCACAACCGCAATTGAAACGGCAAGCCCGAAAACAGTCTTCAAGAGGTCTTTTGCAACGTGTTTATAAACTTTTTTCTGGGTTTCAAACCTGATTCTGTTATACATTGCAACTTCACGACCAGCCAAAAGACCTATAAATACCCACGTTGTAGACATTGGAACATTGTTTACATGTTGAAAATACATTAAAATACAGGCGTAAACGCAGTCTATTATTGTCGCAGAGCGAATATCCTGCGTATTTGTTTTAAGTTTTAAAATATTTTGAATTTCACCGCCCCTTTTATAGCAAACAACCCCTAAAAGCAATACAAACGCCGCCATAGAAAGAAGCATTTGCCAAAAATCAAGTTTTCTTGGAAGATACACAAACAAGTTCGCCGCATCCTGCATTAGCCACTGAGACCAAAGAAAGGCTGTGGCCCCCCATTTTGCTGCAATCCAGCGCTTTGAAGGCTTTCTGTCTCTTGTATATAGAAAAACTTTTTCAACAGGGCGGGCAATTATAAAATACAAAATAAAAGCACTGATAAAAGCCAAAACATAGCCAAAGAAAGATTTTGCAAGCATTAGCCCGATTACGGTATTTGTTGAAAAAACGCTCAAAATCAAGAATGTGGTTGAAACAGGAACACCTTTTCTTGTAAGAAAAATGATTACAATCGGCGGAAGAACGTGATACCAGGAAAATTCACCTGCAAATGGAATTTTTGCAAGCCTTCCGAATGCCATGTCGCCGTCATTAAAATACCACCCCAAAACAAAGGTTAAGACAAGAACGGTACCCGAAAATGCCCATAAAACCCAGAAAGGACGATTTTGATTTGAGGATAAAAAGGTGCCCAGAGTTTGGATGACATCGTTTGAAACACAAGTATAGAGGGACAAAAGAAACCCCAAAATCATATAAATATTGCTCGGTGTTAACGTTAGCGATATCATACTTTCCAAAGCCCATTTTAACAGAAAAATTTAAAAGTCAAAGGGGGGAATGAAAAATTACCTGCACCAAGCATTGTGAAGTTGCAAAAATATTAAGACACAGGCGTATTACAGCAAAAAATCAGAGTTTAAGATAATTTTGAACAAGGGCGCAGATTTCATCAAAATAATTAATAATAAGAACCACTAAAATTGAGACAACAAGACCGATTACAGCTTTTGTAAAATCTTTTAATATATATTTATAAACCTTTTTTTCTGTGATAAATCGGAGCCTGTTGTAGAGCGCAATCTCACGCCCTGCAAGAACCCCAAGGAATACCCAGGTTGTTGACATCGGGATGTTGTTAAGGTTTAGAAAATAGATTAAAATCCCCGCATAAACTATGTCTATAATCGTTGCAGAGCGGATATCCTGGGTGTTTGTTTTAAGTTTGATTATATTTTGAATTTCGCCTCCCCTTTTGTAACAAATAATATACAAAAGCCCTGAAAAAATAATGAGACAGATAACCATCTGCCAAAAATCAAGCTTTCTTGGAAGATACACAAAGATTTTGGACCCGTCCTGCAAAAGCCATGCCGTCCAAAGAACCGCGGTAGAAAACCATTTTGAAATAACCCAGGCCTTTGAAACCTGCTTATTTTTCATATACAAAAATATTTTTTCCACACTTCTTGCAATAAAAAAATACAGGACAAACGAAACAACTAAAGCTGCAATATAGCCCATAAAAGACTTTGCAATCATCATACCGATGATTGTGTTTGATGAAAAAATACTTATTATCAGAAACGAAGTTGCAACAGGTATCCCTTTTTTTGTAAGGCATAAAAGGATTAACGGAGGTAAAATGTGCCACCAGTAAAAAGTTTCAGGGTGCGGAACCCGCTCTAATAGCCCAAATGCCATATCTCCATCATTTACAACCCAGCCGGCAACAAACGTAACTATAAGAACAGTGCTTGTAAAAAGCCAAATTTGCCAGACAGGACGGTCTTTTGTGGAGGATAAGAAGGTGCCCAGAGTTTGGATGACATCGTTTGAAACGCACGTATAAAGGGACAATAAAAACCCCAAAATCATAAAAATATTGCTTGGTGTTAAAGATAATGATGTCATATTCCAAGCAATATTCTATCAAAAACAATCTGTTTTAAATAATTCGAAAATTTCTTTTCACAAGCTGTCTTTTTTTTGAAATAAAGTCATCTTCAGACAAGAAAACAGGGGGTAAAAAGCCTGTGGATGCTAAAGAAAGCCATGCAAGAAGATGTGGGGAAAGGGATAAAATATTCAAATTGTTTGAATTTATAAAATTTAAAAAATTTATGGACGTGATAGAGCCCACATTGCTTAAATCAAGTGCGATTCGAGCCTTGGTATTTTTAATTTTGGAGATTATATTATGAATTTCAATCAGAAGATTATCATCCAAATTTACATCAGAACTATTGTTAAGAATATTAAGGATATAAAATCCCCTCTTTTTCTTTGTTATTATTGCCATATCGCCATCCTTTACATTATGATTATATCTGTTTTCTTAAGCGAATAGAATAAGGCGAAAGTTGGAATATTCTAAAACTTTAGTTTGATTTTTAATATAAAATCACCTGTTTTAAGGGAACATAGAAGCAAAAAATTTGAATTTTTACACCGTTATGTTAAGATTATTACAAAGTGACAAAAGAATAGACGGAAAAGAAGAACTATGAATTTATTCGCCCTTTTTTCAAATTTTTCAAGACCAAAAAAAGATGACCTTTTTAATATATATCCTGACGGAATTTTTGTGGTTTCGATGGACGGAAGAATTCTCGATGTAAACCTGAAAATCGTTGAACTGTTTGGTTTTTCAAGATTTGATATGGTCGGACAATATTTTTCCGAATATATTCAGGGCGGAAGCGGACTTTTAAACAAAATCGTAGCACAGGGAAGACCTTCAATCACAAAGGCTCAAACGGCAAAAAACGAAGATGTTTACGTTGAAGTAGCCGCTTCAAAGGACCTTGAAAACGACAGAGTTTTTGTAACACTGAGAAACGTTACACAGAACTATAAAATGCAAAATATGGTCAACGGCGAATATGAAATCGCAAAAAAGATAATTGATGAAAAAAACACTTTCCTGACTGAAATTGCACCCGAAATTATATCTTCGCTGGATTCCGTTACAGGGTTCTCAAAGGCGTTACTTGAAGGAATCGGCGGGCATTTAATAGAAAAACAGGAAAAATATGTAAGCATTATTAACAAAAATTCAATGGATCTATCTTTTGACTTAGAAAAGATTTTCGACTTTTTCAAACTTGAATCGGGGCTCTACAAATACGATTTCAAGACTTTTGATATGGTGGATTTGCTTACAAACATTGCAAAAGATTATGAACCGAAATTTGAAGCAAGAAAAACTGTTTTTAAATACGATTTTTCTGCTTTAACCACACGGGGAGCATATTTAGACCCTGTTGTTATTGAAGATGTCGTAAAAAATATTTTGGAAATTTCAATTAAATGTTCAAACCTTGGAACATTAACATTTAACGCAGGAAACCCGCCTTTAGAGTTTTTAGCCGCAAACGGATATGATGTATCGGATGAAAACATCAAAAAGCAGTTTGCAATGTTTGAAATCAAGGATACAAGCTTTTCTTTAACGCCCGAACAGCTTGAAAATGTTTTCAACCCGTATTTTATAGATAATTCACAAAACAAACAGCCAATCGGCATAAAAATGATTTATCCGACCGTAAAAAAACACTTGAAATACTTTAAGGGCGATGTTTGGGTTTACTCAAAAGCAGGGGCGGGCACTATGGTATGTGTTTTGGTGCCTATTGAAAAACAATCAACGCAGGGTACGCTTTAAAGCTGCCTAATGTCTTGATAATCAAAATCGCGTCAACAAAACATGTGCGTTCAAAAGAATTTGCGCTTTTAAAAACGGAGAAAAACTTTGTCAAAAGTAGAATTAGAAGGTATAAGCAAATCATTTGGCAAGAAAAACATCTTGTCGGATATAAACCTTTGTGTTGAAGACAAAGAGTTCTGCGTTCTTGTGGGGGCTTCAGGCTGCGGAAAATCGACGCTTCTTCGTATTATCGCAGGTTTAGAAACTCAGGATAGCGGAGATTTATACATCGGCGGCAAGCTTTCAAATAATATTCAACCAAAAGATAGAAATATAGCGATGGTTTTTCAAAGCTATGCACTCTATCCGCACTTAACAGTGTACGATAACATTGCTTTTCCCTTGAAGCTTCGAAAATTAAACAAAAAGCAAATTGAAGAAAAAGTAATGGCGGCATCTGAAATTTTAGGTCTGGATGAATATTTAAAAAGAAAACCAAAGGAACTTTCCGGCGGACAAAGACAGAGGGTTGCCCTCGGACGTGCAATTGTCAGAGAACCTGAAGTGTTTTTAATGGATGAGCCCTTATCAAATCTGGATGCCAAGCTTCGCGTGCAGATGAGAACGGAAATCAAAAAACTGCACAAAAAACTCAACACAACGTTTATCTATGTTACCCATGACCAAACGGAAGCCCTCACTATGGGCGATAAAATTGTTATTTTAAACGAAGGCAAAATTCAACAAACGGCAGACCCCGAAACCATCTTTAATTACCCTGCAAATACTTTTGTTGCAACATTTATGGGAAATTCACCCATGAATATAATCCCTGCAAAGATTAATGATGGAATTTTATCTTTTGATAGAGTAATGGTAACGCTTTCAGACTTTAACAGACAGATTATCGGAGAAAGGAAAGAGGTTTTAATCGGCATACGCCCTGAAAGCTTCAGTCCTTATATGATTGAAAGCATTCTTCCGACAGGAATTCGCCTGCATGTAAATGTTGAATCAATTGAAGCAGGCGGCGGAGAGAAAAATGTACATTTCAAACTCGATGAAACCGATGTTGTTGCAAAAGTAAGCGCAAAGGCAACAATAGGTAATGTTGCAGACTTTACGACAGACCCTTCCGATTTTCATTTCTTTGATATAGACACAAAAGAGCGCATAGTTTAAACTATCTGTTTGCACTTAATAAATTCAAATAGCTTGAGCAGAAATAGCAAAATGCAAAACCGAATAAAAGTGTACAGTTTTTTGCACAAAACAAACTTTCAAACATCTATTCATCACCTCCCTTTTCTTTATTTATGCGCTCCACCCAGACATAAGTCTGACTTATGGCGCTTTTAAAGGGATTATAAGCATAGTTATATTCTAAAAACGGATTTTTTGCGTTTTTATCATAATTTTTCATTTTTTTATTCAATTCAAAAAAATATTCTTTAATACCCATAAACTGAAATCTCCTGTCCGAAAATGCTGCATACAGGGAAAACTAACGGACAGCATACATATCCATTCCTTTATTTATAAATTATAACTCACCGATTTAAAATAAACACCATCTTTTGGGGGATAAAAATCAGTACTTTAGGGCTATGGATAGAATCCTCGAAATTATTGATTTATGTTGTGTTAATGCTACACTATAGTAATATAGGGAGCAATTAGCAATTTTTTATAAAAGAGGAGTAATATGAGGAAAAAAATCGCCCTTGCACTGTTAATCGTAGTGTTACTGGTTTTTGCAAGATTTGCATATGTTAAATTTATAGAAACCCAAACGGCAAAAGGCAGAGCGGCCGCAATGGTGCCTGTGGTTTCTTTGGACACCGTTAAAGAAGAAGAAATTTCAAATTCAATAGAGGCGCCCGGAAGAATTGCCGCAAAATACAGTGTAGACATTGTAGCCAAGGTTTCAGGCTCGCTTTTAAAGAAACACTTTATGGAAGGCGACTACGTTCAAAAAGGCCAGCTTTTATTTTCAATAGACCCGCAGGAATATGCAATAAATGTTAACAAAGCGGCGGCAAGCCTTCAAAATGCTCAAGCCGTTGCCTTCCGTGCACAAAAAGACTACGAAAGAGCAAAAGAGCTTGTTGCAAACGATTTTATTGCAAAATCAACCTATGACCAGAATTTAGCAGAAAGAAATGTTGCAAACGCGGATGTCAAATCGGCAACAGCACAACTTTCCGATGCAAGAAGGCTTTTATCTTATACAAAAATTACAGCTCCTGTTTCAGGAAGAATAGGTATGGTAAATGTTACCGAGGGAAACTATATTACGGCACAAACAGGCTCTCTTGCAAAGCTTGTAAGCCTGGACCCTATTTATGTAACTTATTCTCTTGATTCAAAACAGTTTAATCAGTTAAGAGACGACACCATTTTACCTACCGTAAAACAAAATGAACCCATTAAGGTGCAGATTGTTCTGCCCGACGGGACAACCTACAAACATTACGGAAACGAAGATTTCTTCGGTAACGAAATCTCGCAAACAACAGGGTCAATTCCTTTAAGGGCAACATTTAAAAACCCTGACCACATTTTAATCCCGGGGGATTTCGTGAAGGTTAAAATATTTTCAAACACAAAACATAAAAAGGCTGTCGTACCTCAAGCCGCAGTACTTCAAGATTCAACGGGAAGATATGTTTATACGGTTGATGCCGACAACAAAGCGGTTCAGACTTACATTGAAACAGAAGGCGAATACGGAGATTATTTCATTGTTAAAGAAGGCCTTAAAACAGGCGATAAGTTCATCGCCACAGGTGTAATTAAGGTTATGAACGGTATGGGCGTAAAAGTTGTTCCAAAAGAAGAAAATCCCGAATTAATATCCAAACAGGATACGGCAAAAACCATGCAGGCCGATAATACGGAAGATACCGAAAAAACATCAGATAAATCTGATAAAGAATAAATAAGGAAGTAATAATATAATGTTTTCAAAGTTTTTTATAGAAAGACCAAGATTTGCAATAGTATTATCCCTTGTGATAGTGCTCGTGGGGCTTATATGTCTTAAGGTGCTTCCTCTGGAAGAATACCCCGATATTACGCCCCCACAGGTTGTAGTTGCAGCAACATATGCAGGTGCAAGCTCCGAAGTTGTAGAATCCACTGTAGCCCAGCCGATTGAAGCTCAGGTTAACGGTGTTGAAGATATGCTTTATATGTCTTCAACTTCATCCAACGGCACATATCAGCTGAACGTTTATTTTAAAACGGGAACCGACCCGGATATGGCACTTGTAAACGTTCAAAACAGGGTTTCTCTTGCAACACCGAGACTTCCTTCCGACGTTCAAAGATACGGACTTACTACAAAAAGGTCTACACAGGGCGCAGGGCTTGTAATGTATGCTATTTATTCTCCTGACGGCTCTAAAGACAAAGTTGAAGTAAGTAACTACGCATCAATTTATTTAAAAGACGAACTTGCCCGTGTAGACGGTGTAGGTGAGGTTGGCGTATACGGTGCGAGAGATTATTCTATAAGAATCTGGCTGGATGCCGCCAAAATGGCGTCGTTAAATGTTTCTCCTTTGGAAATTCAAAATGCGGTGCAGGGGCAAAACACGCAAATCCCTGCGGGCGATATCGGTGCAGAGCCTCTTGTAAACAAACACCCGATGAAAATTACTTTGAAAACAACGGGCAGACTTACAACGCCTGAAGAATTTGCAAATATAATTATAAGATCAAATACGGACGGTTCTTCAATAAGAGTAAAAGATGTTGCAAGGGTTGAACTTGCAGGGGAAAGATATTCAAGCTTAGGACGTTTGGACGGAACCGAAATTACGGTGTTGTCCGTTATGCAATTATCGGATGCAAACGCAATTCAGGTTGCAAACGACTGTAACAAAAAAATGGAAGAAATGTCTCAAAGTTTTCCTGACGGCATTTCATACAGAGTATTGCACGATACAACGGAAACCATTAAGGAATCGCTTGAAGAGGTTGTTAAGGCAATCATTTTGGCGGTTATCCTTGTAACCCTTGTTGTATACCTTTTCCTTGGAGACTGGAGAGCGTCAATTGTTCCATTTGTCTCAATCCCTGTTTCGCTTTTAGGAACACTTGCAATCTTTGCCGTTTGCGGCTTTTCAATAAATACATTAACATTGTTCGGCTTTGTGCTTGCGGTTGGGACCGTAGTAGATGATAGTATTGTTGTTGTTGAAAACGTACAAAGACACATAGAAATGGGCAAAAGCCCCAAAGAAGCAACCTTAATTTCAATGGATGAAATCACGGGCGCGGTTGTTGCGACATCTCTGGTTCTTATGGCCGTATTTGTGCCTTGCTGCTTTATTTCAGGCATTTCGGGAAAAATGTATCAGCAGTTTGCAGTAACAATTGCAGCCTCAATCGGCTTCTCGGTTGTTGTAGCGCTTACTTTGGCGCCTGCACTTTGCGCAACAATTTTAAGAAGCAAGGAAGAAATGCCCCACAGAACATTCTATGAAAAGTTCAGAGAATTATACAGAGACTACTGGGCAAAGAAACACCCAACCACAACAAGAGGGAAAATAAGAGCCTGGGGCGAATTTTTGGCAACAGCGTGGGAAATCTGCATTAAAAAATATAACAGATTCTTTGACCGTGTTAAAACCTTCTATCTCAAGGGTTCTGATTATTATATCAGAAGAGGAAAAGCAACATTAATTACCTATCTTTTAATTATTGCATCGCTTTTAGGGCTCTTTAAGCTTATACCTACAGGCTTTTTGCCAGAATCTGATATGAGCTTCCTTTTAACAAACATAATAATGAAAGACGGTACATCTCTTGCAAAAACATCCGAACTTTCAGCCGAAATTGAACAGAAAATGATGAAACTCCCGGGTGTAAAGCAAATCGGTGGAATTGTCGGTATGAACGGAGACAACACGGCATTGATTTTTGCAGTATTAAAACCGCATAAAGAAAGAAAACACGATATACCAGGATTTTTTGACAGACTGTTTGCAAGCAAGGAAGAAAAAGCCAAATACGGCACAACCCTTGCTGATTACAAGAGAAATATAGGTGCAATCACGGGGCAATATAAGGATGCACAGATTGTAACCTTTGTGCCGCCTGCAATTTCAGGTATGAGTATGTTCGGCGGCTTTGAATACCAGTTCCTTGATAAAGGAAACAGAAGCGCACAGGAGCTTTACGGCGAAGCACAAAAACTTATGCGCGCAGCAAACCAAAGTCCGAAGCTGACAAGCGTTTATACACAGTTTAACGCCAACATTCCGCAGTTTTTAATCGATATTGACTACCCCAGATTAAAAGCGCAAAACATATCGGAATCCGAAGTTGCTGCAGCGTTGTCATCTCAATTCGGCAGCTACTATATTAACGACTTCAACCTGAAGGGTAGGGTATTCAGAGTTATGATGCAGGCTGATGAACCATACAGAGGAACGCCTGAAGATATGAATAAAATTTATATCAAAACAAATGACGGAAGAACGGCACCTTTGAGCTCCGTTGTATCGATAACCCCTGTAACAGGCCCTTATAGCGTTACAAGATTCAATATGTATAATTCCATCCAAATTCAAGGAAGCCCCGCACAGGGTCAATCTTCAGGGGATTCAATCAAAGAAATGGAAAGAATTTCAAAAGAAATGCTTCCGTCCGATCTTGGCTATGCATGGTCCGGAACAACTTTGCAGGAAATTGAATCCACGGGGCAAACAACAAGCGTACTTGTTATGTCTCTTGTATTTGTATATTTATTCCTTGTTGCGCTTTATGAAAGCTGGATGCTGCCTATCGGCGTTATGCTCATCACTCCGATTGCAATGCTTGGCGCTTTATTCCTTCAATACATCACAGGAAACCAGCTTGATATTTACGCACAAATCGGGCTTATAATGTTAATCGGTCTTGCGGCAAAACAGGCAATCCTGATTGTGGAATTTGCAAAGGCTGCAAGAGAAGATGAAAACAAAACCGTATATGAGGCTGCAATGGAAGCGGCAGACTTAAGATTTAGAGCCGTTATGATGACAGGTATCGCATTCATCCTCGGTATGGTGCCGCTTGTACTTGCCGTAGGTTCAGGTGCAGAATCAAGAAAAGCTCTCGGTACCGCAGTATTCGGCGGTATGATAATTGCCGTTACGGTCGGCGCAATTTTGGTTCCCGCTTTCTACGCCCATATTCAAAACAGAAGAGAAAAGGCAAAACAGGAAAGCGAACTCAGAAAACAAAGATATATTAAGGATATGAGAGAAAATGAACAATAAAATCATATTATTACTTTTAACATTTATATTTGCAGGTTCCGCATTCTGTAATACGGATGCCGCAAAAGCACAGAGCGAAGAAATTTTTCCGGAGCTGCTGCCTTCAAGTGAAGTCTTAAAAAAACAATCTCCAAAAACTAAATTTAAGGCAGCAAGGCCTGCGGATATCAAAACAAACAATAAGAGCGATGTTAAAACCATTATGAACATTACTCCCGTTTCAAACACGGTAAAAGCAAGTGAAAAAGACCTGAACGAAGTAACAAACAAAAACCTTGATAAAAAGGCGCTTGAAAAAAAATTAAAAGCCGAAAAAAAACAGGCAAAAAAAGATAAAAAAGAGACTGAAAAACAAGCTAAGCAGGAAGAAAAAACCAGAGCTGCCGTAAACAAAACGGATAAAAACGATACTTCAAAAAAAGCTTCAAAAGCTCCCGATAAAAAAACGGAAAAAACAAAAGAAGATAAAAATGAAATCAGCGCAAGAGAACTGAAGCGCATTGAAAAGAAAAAAGAACAGTACAAAGAATATTTAATTCCGACGGACAGCTATATGCCGGTTGGAAATATAGAAGACAGAAGCACAAAAATCACAGGGTCAATTCAAAAAACACTTGAATTTAACCTTGCAGATTGCCTTGAGCTTGCCCTTATAAACCATCCAAGGATTAAAGCTGCATACGCAAGCGCTTCCGCGCAAAAGGCCGTTAAAAACCAAACCCTTTCAAATTATTCACCAAGGGTTAATATTGATGCGGGAATTTCAAGAGTAAAGCCTGATACAAGCGGCTTTAACGGCATGAAGATTGATTCCTATACAAAATATTTGCTCGGAACAATCGGCGTTTCGCAGCTTGTATACGATTTTGGAACAACCCAAAACCAGTATACGATTGATAAACTCGCCTGGGAAAGTTCCAAAACACAGATAGAATCTGTTGTAAATGATGTTATATGTTCGGTTAAAGAAAGCTATTACAACCTTTTGTATGCAATTGCAAAAAAACAGGTTGCACTGGAAACCGTTGAACAATATCAACAAATGTACAATCAGGCAAAAGCCTTTTATGAAGTAGGTACAAAACCTAAGGTTGATGTAACAATAGCTTCCGCTAACCTTTCAAATGCCAATACAGAGCTTATTGAGGCTACAAACAATGTTGATATTGCCGTATCAAGATTGAATAACTCAATGGGGCTTCCTTTTGTACCCGCATATGTTGTGGATACGTCCATTCCTTATCAGGATATTAATATTTCAATGAAGGAAGCTGTTGAAATTGCAAATGCAAACAGACCTGATTTAAAGATTTCTCTTTTAGGCATGGAACAGGCTAATCAGTATGTAAAACTTGCTAAAAAAAGCTATTTCCCTTCTTTGGAATTCAGGGGAAACCTTTCTATGGGCGGACGGGACAGCCTGACGGAAACAAGCTGGTATGATGCAGGCGGATATTTAAGCTTTCCTGTAATCAACCCGTTTTTAATCAGAAATCAGATTGTTCAGGCAAAATCTCTCTATGAACAGGAAAAATACAATACAAAATCAACGGTAAACGATATTTATTATGAAATCCAGCAATCTTACGTAAGGCTTGTTGATGCCAAAGAAAGAATACCTTCAACAAAACTTACGGTAAAAGAAGCTAAAGAAAGTTATGACCTTTCAAAAGGAAGATACAGAGTAGGTATTTGCGATGCAATCGAGCTTCGCGACGCACAAATTCAATATGCAAATGCAAAACTGGCATACATAAGTGCCCTGTATACGTATAACAGTGCAAAAGCACAGCTGGAGCGAGCTATCGGCCAAACGATTAAACCGCTTGAAATACAAGAAAAGGTTGAAATATAACCGCAAAATCAGAATAAAATTTTGATAACTTCAAAATTTAATAAAACTTAATAAAAATTCGCCAAAACGGCACATTTTAAAAATCAGCTTTTTTTAAAAGATTACACAAAAATCAAAGAAAGGCTGATTTTTGATTTATGAAAATAAACAGCATAAATTCATATAATACACTACAGACGAGTTTTCTCGGAAACAAACTTTACCGTGATATTAAAAAAGATTTAATAAAAAAACCTGAACTTCAATACCTTATAAGCCAAGCAGAAAAAGAAGACAGGTTTATGGGAAGTCTGCCAAAAGAATGGATTTCAAAGTTTAAAAAAGGTCAAAACAAAAATATGATAAAAGAAAATACGGAAAAGGTTTATAAAGCCTTTGCCCGTTTTGCGGAAGATGCCGCACAAACACCAATATGGCATGCTTCTAGCTGCAAATATTATAAAGCAGGGCTTTACAATAATCTGAAAGACAAGCGGGGCAAACATTATATCGAGCCTGCCGAAGAATGGAGCAAAAATATCGGACACCTTCAAAACGCCCTTAAGGAAGTGTTTGAAGACGACTGCAATATTCAATATATTGACAATGCAAGCTTTGGGGTTGTCCTTAAAATAACAATAGGGGGTAAACCCTGCGCCCTGAAAGCATTCTTCCCGGATGAAAAATTAAGAACCGCAGGTAATTCCAAGGGTCACGGAGCACTACTTGAAATCAGAAATGCAATCCATACAAGCAACACACTAAAGGCTTCGCAAACTTCAAGGTTTTATTGCGCCAAAATCCCTATAGGAATGGAAACAGACGGTTTTATACTGACTTCATATGAAGAGCCCTCAAAAGAAATACCGGGCGCAGAACAGAGGATGCAGTGGCTTGCAAAAGACAGGCTGTACTGGGGCAGGTTTAATTTTCACGACAGCCACAGGGATAATTTTATAAACGGCAAAGTAATAGATTTTGGCGCGATTTGGCACACTTTTTCAAGCCCGAAAGCACAAAAAATGGCAAAGGAATTTTTCACCCTCATCTCCCGCGGAGATACGGAAGCCGTTAAAGAATTCAGGCAAAAGCACGAAGTTGAGCCTGAATTTGAAGAATGCATGACTCGTTTAAAAGAATATATGGGCGACAAGGAAGACCTAGAAGACCTTGAAACCTTTGCTGAACATTGTTATGCAAGACAGCTTACAAAAAAGATAGTGGCTTCGTTTAAGGCACTTGGCGCAGACTATAGCAAATTTGAAAATGCGGATTTTTCCGAAATTGAAATAGAAAAACACAGAAAAAAGCTGGAAGAAATTTTTGGTGCAGATGAAAAAAACAACTCTGTCAGCTTTTGCGGAAAACATAAAGCAATACCGCAAGAAGAAAGGGAAGGAGCAAGGCTTTATCATTTTTTAAAAAAGAGATTGTATGAACCTGAAGAATTAGACAAAATTCTATCTAATTTGAATGATGATGAAAAATATTTAGGCTCGCTTCCTAAAAGCTGGGTTGAACAGTTTGGAGATGGCGAAAAAAATATTAAAACAAGAAAAATTCAGAAGGCATTTTCAAAATTTTCAACAACAGCCTCAAAGGAAGGAACAAAATTCGTTGCTGCGGTAACAAAACTTAACGACATTATGCTCGCAGAATGCGAAAACGAAGAAGAGGAAGAATTAAAACAAGCGCTCATTGATGAAATTCTGGATTATATCAGCATAAAACCAAGCATAAGATATGCAGAGCCCATACAAGAACTTAAAAGAGAAATTGAAAAAATCCTTTGTGAACCTTGTGAAATAGAATATGAAAATAAAGGCGGATACGGTGTTGTATTTAAAATAGAGGCGCTAGGCGAAAAACTTGCCCTTAAAATATACTTTAAAAATAATGGTTCTGATGTTACACCATCCGCAGCAAGCCACGGGCAGTTGATGGAGGTTGCAAGCGCAATACACCTGAATTCTACGATGAAAAAAGCCCAGTGTTCAAAATTTTACTGCGCAAAAATCACACGGGACGGCGAAGAGGGTGGTTTTCTGCTGACAAGTTTTGAAGATAAAAAAGAGGGAGAAGGCCCTGCAAAAAAGCTTACGGAAAGAGAAAAATGGTTCACGGGAGAAGGAAGGATACCCCGCAGATTTGTTTTCAGTGACACCGCAAGATTGAAAATAGGACAAAACGTTATCGGCGGAAAACTGGTGGATTACGGAGGAGTAAGGTACAGCTGGCATGCAAGAGACGGATATGAATTTGAAAAAAACTTATACAGAAGAACACATCCGCCAAAAAAGACAGGTAAGGCACAGTAATTACCGTTATATAAAAATAGCCCGAATAGAAAACTAAAAAGGGATTATTTAAAGCACTGTTTTTTCTTAAAATTCTTCAAAGAAAAATGTAAAGGAGATTTTTTATGAGCTTTAATCCACTTAAGGAAAAAGGGATTCCTGTTGAAAAACAGATGAGAACCTGGCATGAAATAGTAAAAAGACCGTACAACAAGGCTTTTGTTGATTGCTATTCAAGGACAAGACAAATTTTGATGAACGGTATTGAAGTTGAAGCATGGAACTTTAAACACTGTCTTTCAAGGATGATTGACGATGTTGAAACAAATAAACTTATAGGCGCTACAAGACGCATTGAAGATATGCATCAAACAACCGTTAACTGGCTTTTCCCTGCTTGTCAGAGTGTTTTGGAGACAACTCTTGCTTATGAACAGGTAGCGGTTGATTTAACAAGCTGGCTTGCTCAAAATGAGCCCGACGAATACGTTAGAGAAACATATAATTTTG
Organism: uncultured Vampirovibrio sp.; assembly: GCA_910578465.1. Classification (GTDB taxonomy): domain Bacteria; phylum Cyanobacteriota; class Vampirovibrionia; order Gastranaerophilales; family Gastranaerophilaceae; genus MGBC122484. The sequence goes on from CAJTPW010000002.1 coordinate 146,477, forward strand.
GCCTTCTGGAAGATTTTGATCATCTTTACAGATATGCACAGTGGTATTATATGATTGAAGGCGAAATGCCTGACAATATTTTGCAAGGACAGACAGATGTCTTCCCCGGCCGCCCGACTCAAAACCACCACAATTCAAACCAAATGCGCCTGAGACGTCATTACGATAAAAATACAGCTTCTCCGCAAACAAAGGTAAACATTATGACCCTTGTTGCAGGCGAACAGCAAACACATAATTTCTATGCAGAGCACGGTTTTATGTATGGAAATGATGTATTAAGAAAGCTTTACGGCGAAATTAAAGACGTAGAAGAAGAACATGTGACAATGTATGAAAGCCTGGTAGATCCAACAGAAAGCATCTGGGAAAAGCTTGTAATGCACGAATACACAGAAATTTGCAACTATCATAACTGCATGAAAGATGAAACCGACGAAAGATTAAAGCTCATCTGGGAAGAGCTTATGATGCATGAAGTCGGCCATCTTCACATAGCAAACAAGCTTTTACAAAAATATGAAAAGCGCGATGCAGAAGAAATCATAGGTACAACAGTGTTTGATACCTGCACATTCAAAAGCCAAAAAGACTATGTACAAAAGATACTTGAAAAGGAAATCGACAAACGTATGGATGGAACCGACAAAATGGGCTATACGACAATTGATAAACTTCCTGAAGATTGGGAAAGCTATGATGTTCAAGAAATCCTAAACGGAGACGGAGCACCGAGCGAGCAGACTATTGTTCTTATTCAAGAGCACATAGGAAGAGATTTAATCACCGCAAATGAAGCCCTTCAAAAGAAAGAAGCAAAGCTTATTGAAAAGGGCTTAGAAAAAGTGGTTCAAGCTCCAAATACGGTAACAGCCGAAGAATACAAGGAGATGGAATAACCCCCTCTCCCCCATTTTTTAGCTGATTACAACAAATAAAAACCCTGCACTAAACAAAACAGTGCAGGATTTTTCAATATTTTATAAGTGCGTTTAAAAACGTTAAATATCGTTCACTGCTTGACTGTCGCCTTCAATATCATCTTTCAGGGTCTTTCTTACAATTTCTGCCTGCGTATCAAGCATTTTGCACACTGTTTCAATGTTTCTTACCTTATCTGAAAGGATAGCATCCGCATTTGTCGTAATTCTTCCCGTAACATTTGAATAAGCACTTAATGCCGCAGAGCCCGTACCTTCAAGCAGATTACCCGCAAGAATTGCAGCAAGCCCTGAAGAGCCCATATAAGGAGCAACAGACTGCATTAAGCCGCCTAAACCTGAAATTACCCCTGCAACAGGAAGAATAAAATTCTGCCCGAAATTTGTTCCCGTGCTTACGGCACTTGTCAAATAAGAGCCTGCGGTAAGTCCTGCAATATCTGAAGCGGAAACCGCATAACCCGTTGGAGTTCCCGTATTATAAACGGAAGAAGCTCCTCCTGTCATTGAGCCAAGCCCCCACGAAACAGGTGCAGCACCTGATGGGAAGCCAGGGTACGAGCCAAGCCCGCCTATTCCGTATGAATTTGTGGCACCGTAAATCGAAGATGTAGAACCGGTAATCGGGGACCAATAGGAGGTTCCCGGGATATTCATCATCGATGTGCCGCCCATAATAGGCATAAAGGAACTTGGCGCAAAAAGACTTGCAAGCTGCCACAAAAAGCCGCCCACCGTACCAAAACCCGTACCCGCCGAAGCTGATCCTGAAACGGTTATATCCCTTAACCTGTCGTAGGTTTCATATAATTCGGCCTTTGCAAGAGAACTTGCAAGCCCGTATTTGTTTGCAATAACAAGAGCACTGTCGTACCTGTATGACATTTGTCACCTCGTTTTATCAGTCTAACCTTAACCTTATTTCTTTTCCTTATGGGGCCTATTTTGTATACTTATTGTATATTATGTTTTATTCTCTGAACTCATACGAATGAACTAGAAAATCCTGATTTATATATAAACTGCCGTCTTTTTATTTTGATGGCGGCAGTTTATTTTTAATAATTTATTTTCAAAAGTCAAGTTTTTGTTCCTGTGGGTATTTCACACTAAGCGAAAGTTTTAAATGTTGCTTCAACGTTTTGTTCAATAACCTTCTTAACGGCTTCAAGCTCTGTATTTAAGGCATTTTGTTCAGTATCCAATTGTTTTAATCTTAACTCAAGAGTTCTATCTTGCTGTTGGATGATTTCCGTTTGAGCATTAATATCGTTAATTGTTCTTTCATAAAGCATTTTTTGATATTCATAATCTTTCATAGCTTCAGCATAACCTTCATCATCCTGAACCTGTGTTAATGAAAGATCGAAGCTTTTGCCCACAAGGGCATCTACAACGGCAGGGTCATCAGAAGATATGCTATCAATTTGAATTGTTTCAAAGCGCCCTTCGGTTGTCGAAGAAGGAAAACCGCCTACACCTGTAACGGTTTTTTGAACATCCTGAGTTGTTGCATAGTATGTACTAAGACCGTTCGGATAGCCTTCATTAATAATATAGCTTGAAGTGGAGCCTTTCTTTGCAATCAAATCAGCCATATTTGTACCTGAGATGTAGTAGTTTGTATTGTTATATGTATATCTGTAATACTTAGCATTCTCGGGAGAATCCAGTTTTTCACCTGCTGTTTTTGCAACAGTATTCACATTTGAGTCTGCAACACCTTTAGAATCAACGAAGTTACCGTTATTATCTCTTTGTAAAACTTCGATTTTGCATTCCGTATCAACACCGTTGAAGTTTGTAATCAAACTTGTAGGAGTGTCACCCGCAAAATTCATTGTACCAAAAGTATTATATTCACGACCCAAGGGCTCAGATGTTTTGTAAGAAATTGTAATATCATATTTTCCATCCGTTCTTGGAGCAGAATTTGTAATTGAATAATCGGAACCTTTAGCATCGAATGTATAACGTGTGTTATAAAAATCAGTTGCAGAAGGAGGTGTCGGCACCTGAAGTTCCATCATCTTGTTAAACAAACCTGCACTCTCATTGGACAAGGAGGTTCTTTGCTGGTTTACCTGCTGGCCTTCATATTCAACGTTTGATTTTCTCGCAGTAAGAGTTAAAAATCTTGCTTGGCTTGCTGCCATTCCCATTTTAGTTGCCTCCAATGTTCTTTATACTTGTTTAATCGGCAAATTTTTCCTTGACTTTAGGTTTTACATCTTTTTGTAACAAAAAATTTACATTTTGTTACCGAATTTAGTCGGATATAAATACACAAGAATACATTACACTACAAACTTAACATCACACATCGTCTTGTTTAATGAAAAATAATTAAAAAGTCAAAAAAGGTATTATAATAAAACTATGAAACTTATTGATACACATATCCATGGCGGCTTTGGAATAAATTTTAACTTATGCTCCGAAACCGAATTTCACACATTTGCAAAAAACATCTTAAAAAGAGGTGTTGCTGCCTTTTGTCCGACACTTGTCGGAGATAACCCGCCTTCTCTAAGGGCAAGAATTGAACTTATAAAAAAAGTTATGCAAACGCAAAAAGAAACCCCATTGAAAGATGAAGCAAAAATTTTAGGAGTTCATCTTGAAGGAACGTTTTTAAGCCCTAAAAAATCGGGTATTCAAAATGCGGGAATGTTTTTAACCCCGACAGTTGAAAACTTTGAAAAAATAACAGGAAATGCAGCTGATATTATAAAAATTGTTACTCTGGCACCCGAGCTGGATAAAAATCTGGCTCTGCAGGAATATCTGGAAAATCGCGGAATAAGGGCTCATGCCGGACATACGACATCTGATGAACTTTATAAAGTATCAGGCACAACGCACCATTTTAACGCAATGGAACCCCTGACCCACAAAAAAAGTAACGTTGCCTTAAAGGGACTTTTAGACGATAACATATACTGTGAAATAATCGGGGACAGCCTCCATATTAATGATGATATGCTAAAACTTTTTTTCAAAACAAAAAATAAAGACAGAGTGATTTTAGTAAGCGACGCTCTTCCTATCGCGCACAGCAGCTTGAAATCAATAGTTTTTTGCGGCAAGAATATATTTGAAGGCGGAAAAGACAAAGACGGAACCCTTGCAGGCTCTTCAATGTTTTTGGATGAAATAGCGCAAAACCTTTTAAATAAAAATATTCTAAATGAAGACGATGTTTTAAAAGCAGGATATTTAAATATTATAGAGCACTTAAGACTTGACAGCGATACAGTTTCTTCAATTGAAGAGCTATCATCTTAAATCGATTTTAGGGTTTTATGCTTAACTAAAATATACAGATTATCAGTATAAAATAATCAAAATCCATGCTAGAATATTCTTGTATTAAGGAGTTTTTATAAAATGTTTTCAGAATATAAAAAAATGTATAAAGTAATATTATCTTGCGTATTTTCTTTGTGTATCGGCTTTTCGGCAGTAACTTTTGCAAAAGAAGCTCAAAAAGACAATGAAATCCAGCCTGTTAAATGTGTTGAGCAAGTGAATACAACATTTGCAAAACCTCTGCAAATTGTTCAAAATCCTTCAAGATTTTTAAATCAAAATATTAAAATGAACGCAACTTTTGATAAATTTTCAACACTGGGTCTTGATTATAAAAAAGCATTAAGGGAATCAAAGGATTATATTGGTTTTTTGATACAAAGAGATGATGTGCAGGACCATAACATCCCGCTCTCAGAGATGAAACTTTTCTTAAAACGCGACTACGCTGAAAAATTTATTGATTTAGATACCGGAGACAGAATTGAAATCACAGGACATGTGTTCTCAAACGCACTCGGTGATGCATGGATTGATGTAAATAACATCACCGTTTTGAAAAAAGCAAAAGCGGAAGAAACCCCTAAAAAATAAAACGGGCGTTTGTAAAACAATAGTTGGAAAATATGAGGTAAAAAGGTTTGACATTCAAGAAATATTTAACAATCCACGGGCACTTTTATCAGCCGCCAAGAGAAAACCCATGGCTTGAAGAAATTGAAATACAAGATTCTGCAAGGCCTTTCCATGATTGGAACGAACGGGTTTCAAACGAATGTTACGAACCAAATTCCGTTTCAAGAATTGTGGATGATAAAAACAGAATTCTTGATATAGTAAATAACTATCAGAATATGAGCTTTAATATAGGGCCCACACTTCTCTCCTGGATGGAAAAATATGCACCATGCTCATATCGAAGAATAATTAATGCCGATAAAAACTCAATCGAGCTGTACGGGGGCCACGGCTGCGCCATCGCACAGGTTTATAACCACATTATTATGCCCCTTGCAAATACAAACGATAAATATACTCAGGTTATCTGGGGTATTAGGGATTTTCAAAAAAGATTCGGCAGAATGCCCGAGGGTATCTGGCTTGCAGAAACCGCCACAGATGCTGAAACCCTTGAAGTACTTATTGATTTAGGAATAAGATATACAATCCTTTCTCCGTTTCAGGCACAGTGTGTTCGCAAAATAAACTCCGACAACCCGAACGACTGGCATGATGTAAGCTGGGGCTCAATTGACCCGTCACAGCCTTACAGATATTATGTCGAAGGCACGGATAAGAAAAAATTTATCGATCTTTTCTTCTATGACGGAGCAATTTCAAAATCCGTTGCGTTTGATTTTCTTTTAACGGATGGAGAAAAATTTGCAAGAAGACTGCTTGACGGGTATTCGGAAGGCCGCCAGAGAAACCAGCTTGTAAATATTGCAACAGATGGAGAAAGCTACGGCCACCATACAAAATTTGGAGATATGGCCCTGTCTTATGTCCTTGGTGTTAAGGCAAAAGATTTAGGCTTTGAAATCACAAATTACGGACAGTATCTTGAAATGTATCCGCCCGAAATCGAAGTTGACATCAAACCGACGTCTTCCTGGAGCTGCTCTCACGGCGTTGAAAGATGGAAGGATGATTGCGGTTGCAACACGGGAGCACAACCCGGATGGAATCAAAAATGGAGAAAACCCCTAAGGGATGCTCTTGATTATTTAAGGGATGAACTTATAAAATTATGCTCCGCAGAAGGTGCTAAATATTACACGGATTTTTGGGATGCAAGAAATAAGTATATCGATGTCATTCTTGATAGAAACGAAGAAACAATTAATAAGTTTTTAAAAGAAAACTGCATAAAGGGTTTTAAGACAAAAGATAGAACAAAAGCTTTAAAACTTATGGAAATTCAGCGATTTTGTATGCTTATGTACACAAGCTGCGGCTGGTTTTTTGCTGAAATTTCAGGAATAGAAACTGTTCAGATTATGAAATATGCTGCCCGCGCAATTCAGCTTGCAGGCTCATTTTCAAAGGTAAATTATGAAGAAAAATTCTTAAATATTCTATCAAAAGCAAAAAGCAACGTACCTGAATACGGTAACGGTAAAAATATTTATGAAAAGTTTGTAAAACCTTCCGTTGTCTGTATTGAACAAATTGTCTGCCACTGGGCAATTTCATCTTTATATACGGATTTAGCGGATTTGGATGAAATTTATTGCTACAAAATTAAAAAGGTAAATTATAAAGTGGTTAAAAACGGGCACGCGGAGCTTGTTTTAGGCCGAATTGAAGTCACATCCGAAATTACATATGAAAAATGGGATATGGGCTTTGCGCTTTTAAAAACACCTGACAGCGAATTTTACTGCACAACAAAAGAATGTGCACCTGATGAAGATCTTTCCGAAGGCAGAAAGTTTATCATTGATAAATTTATGTCAAATGTAATGCTTGAAACTTTAAAAAGTTTTGAAGAGCACTATTCCGCTAAATTTTACAGGTTAAAAGATGTTTTAATTGATAAAAGAAAGATTATTCTTGATAATGTCTTAAAATCAAGACTTACAAGAGTTGCAAACATGTATGAAGAGCTTTATGAAGAATTAAAAATACCTGTTGCACACCTTGCAAACTTAGGCATGGATATTCCTGACGCTTTTAGAGTTTCGGCAAAATTCTGCCTCATTAAAAACCTGCAGGATATACTCTTTCATATTGAAGACTTTAGAAATGAAGAATTTTTGGAAGAAGTCAGAAAAATCAAAAAAGGTGCCGATAAATTCTTTGTTAATTTGAATAAATCAAATTCAGGGGTAATTTTAGCCAAGAAATTGCAATCTTTAATTGATGAATTATCTCAAACAATGGATTTAAAGGTTGCGGATAAAATCTTTGCAATTTTTGAAGTTATAGATATTTTGCAATTAAATGTTGAAATCAAAGTGGCGCAAAATATTTACTTTGAAAAGATTTACAGCAAAATAAACATTCTTGTCGAGCATCTTGAATTATCGAAATCAAAAGATAATGACAGGCAAATTGCGCTGACACTTCTTGAAGTGGGAAAAAAGCTGAATATCAACACGGATTTTTACCGCCCGCATATAGATAAAGCAAGCTTGCCGATTAGGAACGGATAGCGGCCGATTGGTTAAAAATCAGTTTCTTGCTATAATTTAATCAGATGTAGAATTGAAAGGTTTTTGAATGGATATATTCTTGTCTCCCGATAATGAAAATTTTATACAAAACCAAATTTCATCCAGAGTCTACAAAACATTTAACGAAGCCGTTAATGCTGTTTTAAATATTGCAATCACAGGTCAGCTGACAAAAGAGCGCGCAAGTATGCTGAATGCTGACATCCAAGAAGGCGACAGGTCTTTTAAGGAAGGTAATTATTCTGACGGATTAGAGTTTATAAATGAATTAATTTCAGAATATGAGCAGATTTAATATTTTAATTACAGATAATGCAAAATGTGACATTATAAACATTATTAAATATATAGAAACACAAAATAAATTTGCCGCACTAAATTTATCAAAAATTTTTAAGAAAACTTTTATACTGCTGTCGGAATTTCCCGCTGCGGGAAGAAATTCTCAATATATCAAAGATAAAGATATTTTGATTTATATAGTTAAAAAAAAGATTTATAGTTGCATATCGTTTTGTAGATAATAAAATTGCAATTTTAAGAGTACTCTCCTCTTATCAGGATATATGCGGGCTTTTATAGCAGGGTTTATCTTTTACCCAGAACTTCAAGCCCTTCATATTCAAAAAGCTTTTGAGATTTTACCTCTCCCATTGCACAATCATATAAAAACATTGCACCTAAAATAGCCTCCAAGCTGGAAGCAGGGAGCATATTTTCAGGCAATTCATCAAACCCGAATTTGATTTTCAGGGCACTCTGCAAGCTTTTACAATCCAGGGATGTTCTTTGAAGATAATGGGCAGAAAGCCCGTAAGATTGCCTTAAAAGATTTACATCAAACCTTGAAACCTTTTTGCCACAGTCTTTTAGCCTTAATAAAATATCCGAACACCTGTTTGAAAGCCTGTTTGTCCAATTGTTTCTGTTTATTTCAAAAGTTTCATCCATCATTTTATAGTTTTTGCAGTGAATACGCCATTTCCCCTCAAGAAGTGCATTGTCATGCGGAATGGAGACCGTAATTTGCGAGTTTTTAATATAGGGATTTTGTTCAAAAAAAAGTTCGATGTCAGATGTAAAATAAAGTTTATCCAGAAGAACAATGTTTTTCCCTCTGTCTATAACGCAAACAGAGCTGTCATTGTTTGGTGTGTTTGAAAGCGAAAGCCCCGTGAAAAAAAATTCTTTACTTGACATATTGCCCATAAACAAGAGTATAATTGTATTGTAAATATTTTGCAACAGCTGACTACACCATAAGGATAGAATTTTGTTTTTAAAACTGTTTTTTCAATTCATAAAAGATTACGGAAAAGGATTCAAGCTGAAACTCTTTTTCATTGCAATTTTTTCGCTCATAATGGGTGTATTTGAATTTTTAGGCCTTGCGTTAATTTTTCCGTTTGTAATGGTTTTATCCGGCAATAACAGCATGCTCGAGGCTTCAGGTTTTGGAAATTTGCTTATGTCTGCAAATCTACCGATGGATTTAAAAAGCTGTGCCTTTATTTTATGCATTGCGATAGTTTTAATTTATATATTTAAAGATGTTTCGATGATGCTCTGTATCTCCTATCAAAACAGTATTATTGCAGAATGGCAGGCAAAAATTTATTCGGACACTTTAAAAAACCTTTTTTTGTGCCCTTATTTAAAAATTAATAAAATTTCATTCGGAGACAAATGCACCCTTCTTGGCGGTGCACTTACCGCAAGCATTTCAAACTTTGCACATAAGGTAATTTTACTTCTTTCAAACGGAATTATTGCTTTTTGCATAATTGCTTTTCTTTTTTACAAATTTGCTCTGCCCGCCTTTGTTGCAGCAGTATTTTTAAGCATTTTTGTATATACGGAGCAATTATTCTTTAAAAAACGGGCCAAATATTACGGCGAAGAACTTTTGAAGGTTTCAAGAAGCCTCGGAAGCCTTTTTGAATACACTTTAAAAGGAATAAAGGAAATAAAGGTTTCAAAAAATAAGGATTATTTTGTTGACAATATAATCAGACAATACGGTAAAGCCAATGACTACTCAAAAATTTTAAATTCAAATGCGGCATACCCTCTATATGTGACAGAAATAGGCATCATAGTTTCATTTGGAATCCTTGCGGGGCTCATTTTCTTTTTCCAAAAAATCTCCTCCGAATATCTCGTTTCGTCTCTTGCAATAGTTGCCGCAGTAATTTTAAGACTTGTTCCAAACTTAAATAAAATACAATCTTCAATGTATGCCATAAATCAATCCAGAAGTTCCGTTCAATGGTTTATGGAAACATCAAAAAAGGTAAAAAACTGGACAAAGCCCGAACCTGAAAGTGCTGATATTCCTTTTGAAAAAAGTATTACTCTTCAAAATATCAGTTTTTCATATTCTGACACACCTGAACAAGAAAATTTCACCTTAAAAAACATAAACCTTGAAATTAAAAAAGGAGAATTTATTGGCGTTGTAGGGCTTTCAGGCTCAGGAAAAACAACGCTTGCAGATGTTATAGCAGGGCTAAATCTGCCGCAAAGTGGAAAACTTTTAATTGACAATCTTGAAATTACGGATGAAAATATTCGCGCATGGCAGAGGCACATTGCAATTTTACCCCAGGATTTCTTTTTAATACCCCGTTCTGTCATAGAAAATATTACATTTGGCGAAAAACCCGAAGATATTAACATAGAAAAAGTTATAGAGGCGCTCAAAAAAGCGGATATTTATGAAGAAACAAAAGATTTAAACAAAGTGCCAAACCTCTCCCACGGACAAAGGCACCGCCTTGCCCTTGCGCGCGCTTTTTATCAAAATGCCGATGTTTTATTCCTTGATGAGGCAACATCCTCGCTTGATATTGAAACAGAAGATAAAGTTGCAAAAACAATTGCAAAACTAAAAGGAACAAAAACAATCATAGCAATAGCTCACAGACTTTCAACCTTAAAAGAATGTGACGCGCTTTTATATATGAAGGATGGAAAAATAATAGACAAAGGCACTTTCAAAGAATTAAAAGAAAGATATCCCGATTTTGAAAACATGCTCGAATTATCAACCTTTACCATTCAATAAATATTTCGATAGTGTTATGATATACTGGAACGGTAAAATAAAATATAAAAAGCGGCAGAAAAATTGTTTATGTTAAAGAATTCATTAGACCGAAAAAAACTTGAAAAGACCTTGTTCTCACTTGGTTCCGTTGCGCTTGCTGCAGCTGTACTTTCAATTACCATTGCCCCTTATATCGTAAATCATTTTATGACAGGCACATATATTCCCATCCTTCATTTCAGAGTATTTTCAGGCATCTTCTACTTTGCCGCCCTTATTTGCTACCTGTTTTCCACAAAACACTCAAATATGCAAATTAACTGGATTTTAATCACATTTGCATATTTTGTGGCATTTCAAGTGCTTGCAAAAATAATGAGTTAAAACGCTTTTTTAAAGCGTTTTTCAAGAAAATTACCCGATTTTTTTTATTTCGGGGGAATTGACATGCGCTACGGTTGGAAGTATTATTACAAACGTAGTAATTTTAGAGAAGGGGAAAAATGGGCGTAAATGAACTATGTGCCCAAGACCCGCAGACAGCAAGAGATGAAGGCGTCCAAATTTCACGCGGTACGCGCATTTGGATAGCAGGCAGCTTGCTTTTGCTTGGGGTAATTATCGGCACTTTAATCGCGTTTAGAGAGACTTTTGGGCTTGCAGCAGACGAAAGCCCGTTGATTAGTGCGGCAGACACGGGTTTTGTATTCATATCGGCATGCCTTGTAATGCTTATGACACCTGCGCTTGCGCTATTTTACGGAGGTATGGTCCGAAAGAAAAATGTGCTCGGCACAATGATGCAAAGCTTTGTAACACTTGGAGTTGTGACGTTTATCTGGGTTGCATACGGTTACAGTCTTGCATTCGGGCCCGATGTAAATCATTTAATCGGAAACTTAAGCTGGGCAGGCCTTCAAGGGGTTACATCAACCCCAAACCCGAGCTATTCCACAACAATCCCGCATCAACTTTTTATGTTATTTCAGATGATGTTTGCTTGCCTTACTCCCGCCTTGATTACAGGCGCTTTTGCAGGCAGGTTTAAATTCAAAGCATATATCATGTTTTTGATTTTATGGGTGACATTCATCTATTGTCCGCTTGCTCACTGGGTTTGGGGCGACGGCGGCTGGATTAAAAACCTCGGAGGCCTTGATTTTGCAGGAGGTTTGGTCGTTCATATAGGTTCAGGTGCCGCAGCACTTGCCGCCTGCCTTGTTTTAGGCAAAAGAAAAGGATACAAAAAAGAGGCTATGCCGCCCCACAACCTGACTTTGACCTTTATTGGCGCCTGTCTTTTATGGTTCGGCTGGTTCGGTTTTAACGCAGGGAGCGCACTCAGCGCAGGCGGATTGGCTATTTCAGCATTCCTTGTAACCCAGGTGGCAGCAGGCATGGGAGTTATCTCCTGGTGCTTAACGGAATGGGCAAACAGAGGCAGACCGACTGTTTTAGGAGCACTCTCAGGCGGAGTTGCAGGATTGGTCGCTATTACACCTGCAGCTGGATTTGTAAGTGCAACAGCTGCCGTAGTTATAGGCTTTTTGGCAAGCCTTGTGTGCTACCTTGCAGTAAGTTTGAAATCAAAGTTTAACTACGATGACAGTTTGGACGTCGTTGGAATTCACGGCGTGGGCGGGGTCCTCGGAAGCATTCTTGTTGGCGTGTTTGCGTCTGTTTTAATCAACCCTGATGGCTCAAACGGCCTTATATTCGGCTCTTGGCACTTGCTTGGGGTTCAAACGGTAAGCACACTTGCCTCTATCGTCTTTTCATTCTTTGGAACGTGGCTCATACTAACATTTTTGAGCAAATTCACAGATTTAAGAATAACGGAAAGACAGGAAATGAAAGGGCTTGATGTAACCCAGCACAGCGAAAACTGCTACAGAATTTAGTTTTAGAACAAATAAGGATTATCAAAATGAAGAAAATAGAAGCAATAGTGCGCCCCTACACGGTTGAGCTTATAAAAAACGAGTTAAACTCAATAGGGATAGGCGGAATGACGGTAAAAAACGTCGAAGGCTTCGGTAATCAGGGCGGCCACACGGAAGTATACCGTGATAAAGAGATGTGCGTGTCGTTTGTACCGAAGTCGAAAATTGAAATAGTGCTTGATGACGGACGTGTTGAGGATGTCATCAAAATAATTACGGAAAACGCAAGAAGCGGTGAGATTGGCGACGGAAAGATTTTCGTACTTCCTGTTGAAGAAGTTATTAAAATCAGAACGGGAGAGCGTGGCGAAAAAGCAATCTAACCTTTGTTTTCAAGAAAATTTAAATAATTTTCAAGGTCTCATTACCCCTGATTTTCTATCAAAACAGCACTGAAGGAAAGATTAAACCCTTTTTACGGTGCTGTTTTTATCGTAATTAAAAACACCGTAAAAAAGCTTTTTAACCCCTGCATTTCCCCAATTGTTGTCAATTGTAAATTTAAACGCTTAATTTGCACTATTTATTATTTAAGTGTTAGCATGTTGTTATGCCAAACATTGTAATTGATAAAGAAAAATGCAAAGCTTGCGGTATATGTGTTAGTGTGTGTCCAAAAAAGCTTATAGAAATAGGGAGTGAGACCAATTCTTCAGGCAGTAAATATGCGGTTTTTAATGCAAATGAGAACACCTGCATAGGCTGCGCTATGTGCGCCATAAGCTGTCCGGACATTGCAATTAAAGAGGTCAGCAAATAATTTATGACACAAAAAGTATTGATGAAGGGGAATAAAGCCATTGCGCAGGCTGCCATAAATGCAGGATTGCAGTGCTATTTCGGATATCCGATTACACCCCAGAATGAAATCGGCGAGTTTATGAGTGACGAAATGCCAAAGCTTGGCAGAACCTATATAAGCGCCGAATCGGAGCTTGCCGCCGTAAATATGTTAATCGGTGCAGCGGCAACGGGGACCGTGAGCATGACAAGTTCATCTTCATGTGCCATTGCGCTTATGCAGGAAGCAATTTCCGCCATGGCAACAGCTGAAATCCCCGGAGTAATCATTAGTGTAATGCGTGCAGGCCCGGGGTTAGGAAATATTACACCGTCTCAGGGAGACTATTTCCAAGCAACAAAAGGCGGAGGAAACGGCGACTACAGAACAATTGTACTGGCACCTTCCTCTATAAACGAAGCTGTAGAGCTTACTTATAAGACTTTTTATCTTGCATTCAAATACAGAAACCCCGCAATGCTTCTTGCAGACGGAATGATAGGCCAAATGATGGAGCCTGTTGAATTAAAACCGTTCACCCTTGAAATCCCTGATTCATCAGATTGGGAAGCAGACGGTGTCGGCGAGGGTGCAAACAAAAGGCCGTTCAGAAAGCTTGTTTCCCTTCATATGCAAGGAGACGACCTCCCGAGGCTGAATGATAAACTGCAGCATAAATATGCATTAATTCAGGAAAACGAAGTAATGTATGAAGAATTTATGGCGGATGATGCGGAAATTTTGATTACGGCATTTGGAACCGTCGGAAGAGTTGCAAAAAGCGTGGTTTTAAAAGCAAGAGCCATGGGTATAAGAGCAGGTCTTTTCAGACCCGTTACAGTTTGGCCGTTCCCTTCCGAACAGTTAAAAAAAGCAGCACAGGGCAAAAAGGCAATTCTTGACATAGAATTAAATGAAGGACAGATGTTGCTTGATGTTAAGGCTGCAATTGAGGGGGCATGCCCTGTCGAATTACTGTCAAAGCTTGGCGGAGAAATTGTAAAAGAGGGTGAAATTTTAGAGAAATTGAATGAATTAGCAGGAAGAGCCGAACTTTTAAAAGGAGGTGTATAATGCTTCAAAACACTGTGAATGCGCCTCAAGCGACAAACGGAAAACTTGTATTTCAAAGACCGAAAACCATAAGAGAAGATTATGACTATCCTTTTTGCGCGGGCTGCGGGCACGGGGTTGTTTTAAGACTTGTCGCCGAAGTTATCGATGAACTTGGTGTTCAGGGTAAAACTATTGCCGTAGCTTCCGTTGGCTGCTCCATTACAATGGAAAAGTTTTATGACCTTGATATTGTAGGCTCTTCCCACGGCAGAGCACCCTGTGTTGCAACAGGTGTAAAACGCGCAAAACCCGACAAAGTTGTCTTTACATATCAGGGAGACGGCGACGCCGCAACAATCGGGATGAATGAAACAATCCATACGGCATGCCGCGGAGAAAATCTGACCACAATTTGCATAAATAATACAAATTTTGGCATGACAGGAGGACAAGCAAGCGCCACAAGTATTTTAGGACAAAAAACCACAACGACAAAAAGGGGCCGCGACCCGAAAAGCAACGGTTATCCCTTAAAAATAGCTGAAATGGTAGCCCTTTGCGACGGCGCGGTTTATGTCGAAAGGTGCGGCATATACAGTCCGCAAAGTATCATTAAAACAAAGTCCGCAATTAAAAAAGCATTCATAAATCAAATCGAATGCCGCGGATTTTCTTTTGTGGAAGTTCTATGCGCCTGTCCGACAGGCTGGAAGCTAAGCCCTGTGCAGTCTATGGAATATATCAAAAATGAGATTTCAAAAGTCCATAAACTTGGTGTAATTAAAGATATAGCTGGGGAAGCCGTATCTTAAGAACGGAAAATTTAAGAGCGCGCAAGTTTAAAAGCGGGCAAAAAAATTTCGGAGCGAATTTTATGAAATTAAAGTCTGATAGTGAAAAACATTTAATAATTGCAGGTTTTGGCGGACAAGGAGTTTTGTTCCTCGGGACTACTCTGGCTGAAGCTGCTCTTATAGAAGGCAAAAACACCACCTGGATGCCCTCATATGGTGCCGAAATGCGCGGAGGCAGCGCAAATTGCTATGTTATAATATCGGATGATGAAATCCCGTCTCCAATCTTTGATGAGGCGGATTATGGCGTATTTTTGAGTAAAGCCGCAATTAATAAATTTGAAAAATCCGTAACAAAAGGCGGTACAATCATTGCAAATTCAAGCATGACAGGTGAAAGAACAAAAAGGGACGATGTAAACTACATTCTGGAGCCGCTTTCAGACATAGTTGCCCATTCAAAAGACAAAGCGCTTTTAAATATTATGGCACTTGGGCTTTTGATTGCAAAAACAGGAGTTTTAACCAAAGAAAGCGTTATAAAAGCGCTTGAAAAAATTTCATCTTCCAAAAAACCTGAATTTTTGAAATTTAACCTTGAATCTTTTGAGGCAGGGTATAATTTAGTGAATAAAACGTTAGGATGTAAAGTTTAATGAATATTAAGGTTAAAATTAACGGAGAAACCGTTGAACTTAATGAAGGCTTAAATTTGAATGATTTAGCCTTAATGAGGAACCTGAAGGGTTTTTTTGCGATTGAAAAAAATCTAAAGATTATAAACAAAGAAGACTATGAAAAAACTTTAATTGAAAACGGCGATGAGATTGAAATAGTGGGCTTTGCGGGCGGAGGCTAGGAATTTTCAAGCCTTCTTTATTTTTGGCGGTTTGAATTATTTTTAATGTTTGAATAAATCCCCATATAATAATATTTTTGTGAGTTTTTCTTGTTTAATGTATAATTTTCTGGTAAATCTATAGTGTAATTTTTAGCAGTTGGAGTTTTGAAAACTATGTTAATGAGCGAATATTATCCCATCAAAATTGAGAAAAAATGGCTTGAAATCTGGGAAGAAAACAAGGCATTTAAAACCCCCGATGATTCCGATAAGCCCAAATATTACGCTCTTTCGATGTTTCCGTATCCGTCAGGAAAACTCCATATGGGACATGTTAGAAACTACACAATAACGGATGTAATCGCCCGTTTTAAAAAATCTGTGGGCTATAATGTGCTTCACCCGATGGGTTGGGACAGCTTCGGCCTTCCTGCGGAAAACGCCGCCATTCAACACGGCGCAAACCCTGCGGAATGGACCGATAAAAACATCTCTTATATGAAAAAGCAGTTAAAAATGCTAGGCCTTTCCGTTGATTGGGACAGAGAAGTCGCCACCTGCAAAGAAGATTATTACAAATGGACTCAGTGGCTGTTTTTACAGCTTTATAAAAAAGGTCTTGCATATAAAAAAGGGGCTGCAGTTAATTGGTGCGATAAATGCGCAACGGTTCTTGCAAACGAACAGGTAATTGACGGCAAATGCTGGCGCTGCGACAGCGAAGTTACAAAGAAAAACCTTGAACAATGGTTTTTAAAGATAACAGATTATGCCGAAACACTTTTAAAAGACCTTGATTTGCTTGAAGGCTGGGGCGATAACGTTAAAACCATGCAGGCAAACTGGATAGGAAAATCCACAGGTACAATTTTAAAATTCAAGGTAAAAGAAGCCGAAAACAGTTCCAAAAGCTGCGGCTGCGGAAACGAAGGGTGCGGCTGCAATGCCGAAATTCCTGCAGAAATCCCTGTTTACACCACAAGGCCTGATACCGCATTCGGTATTACATATTTGGTTGTAGCACCCGAATATCCTGATATTGAAAAATTAACAACACCTGAAAACCGCGAAATTGTTGAAAAATATAGAGAAAACGCAAGAAAAATGTCTGAAATCGAGCGCCTTTCAACAGAAAGAATAAAAACAGGCGTTCCTTTGGGCACACACATTATAAATCCTTTCACGGGCCGTATTTGCCCGATTTGGACAGCAGATTACGCCCTCGCAGATTACGGCACGGGCGCTGTTATGGCTGTTCCTGCGCACGATGAGAGAGACTTTGATTTCGCAAAGAAATTTGACCTGCCAATTATTCAGGTTATTGACGGCGAAGGCTACAGCCCCGAAAAAGTATTTGTTGACCCCGGTGTTCTGGTAAATTCAGGCGAATTTAACGGGATTAAAAATGAAGAAGCCAAGAAAAAGATAACGGAATACGCGGAAAAACAAGGGTTTGGATACGCTAAAACTCAATACAGACTTCGCGATTGGCTTATTTCAAGACAAAGATACTGGGGAGCGCCTATTCCTGTAGTATACTGCGAAAAATGCGGCTGTCAGCCTGTCCCCGACAACGAACTTCCCGTGAAATTACCAACAGATGTTGATTTTTCAGTTCAGGGAATGTCACCCGTTAAAACTTCAAAAACCTTTGAAAATACGGTATGCCCTGTGTGTGGAGGTCCTGCAAAGCGTGAAACGGACACTATGGACACATTTATGTGCTCAAGCTGGTATTATATGCGCTACGCTGATGCCAAAAACAGTGAAAAGGCTTTTGACAGGGACCTTGTAAACAAATGGCTTCCCGTTGATCAGTATGTTGGCGGTATAGAACACGCCATTTTACACCTTTTGTATTCAAGATTTTTCACAAAGGCGCTTCGCGATTGCGGCTTATTGGATTTTGACGAACCGTTTAAAAACCTTCTGACACAGGGAATGGTATTAAAAGACGGCTCAAAGATGTCTAAATCAAAAGGAAATACTGTAGACCCCGATGAAATTTTTGCAAGCTACGGTGCTGATACAGCAAGGCTTTTCATTATTTCAGACTCTCCTCCGGCACGCGATTTTGACTGGTCCGATGCAGGCGTTGAGGGCTGCTATAAGTTCCTCTGCCGTGTTTACAGGCTGTTTTCAAAGTATCAGGATATCGTAACTTTGGATTACAAAACACCTGAAAACCTTGACTCAAAGGCTGATAAGCTTCTTCGCGAAGTTCATATTTCAATTAAAAAAATTACAAACGATATTGAAAACGAATTCCAGTTCAATACGGTTGTGTCACGCTATCGCGAACTTACAAACGCAATTTATGATTACATCAAGGACGAGAATGCAATTGAGCCAAACGTTTTAAGCTTTGCACTTCTTTCATTGTTAAAGCTGATTTCACCTGTTGCGGTTTATATGAGCGAGGAAATTTACGCTGAACTTGCCGCAAAAGCAAACATAAAGGGTTCAATTCACGAACTTCCATGGCCAAAATATGATGAAAACCTGGCAAAATTAAACGATTTAACTTTGATTGTTCAAATTAACGGCAAAATAAGGGATAAAATCGAAACGACGAACAATCAAACAAACGAGGTGCTCACAAAGCTTGCAATGGAAAGCGAAAAAGTACAGCAGGCGCTTGAAGGTAAAACCGTTGTAAAAACAATCGTTGTACCGAATAAATTGGTAAATATTGTTGTAAAGTAAGAAATTCAGACATTTTCCTGAATTTCCAAAATCAATTCTATGGTGCTTTTAATATCTGAAAGCACCATATTTAATGCAATTTCATTATCCTTGCTGCAAACTTTATGCTGCAAAAGCTTAATTAGTGCAAGGGAATTTTCAAGCCTTTCATAACATTATACTGCAAGCTTATTTATTTTTTCTTTTTCTTGCATATTTTCTCCAATATTTTCGACCTATTTGTCCATAAATCATAAATAATATATAACTAAAATGAAAATATGACAAATGGTTCGAAAAAATATGAAGAAAAGCTTGCTTGCAACCTAAAATTTTATAGGAAAAAAGCCAAGATGAGCCAAATCGATTTGTGTGTTCAAATTAATGTCACGGAAGAATACATTTCAAAAATTGAACGCGGAATAAGAACACCAAGCCTAAAAAGACTCTTTAAAATTGCCGAAGCTTTAAATGTTGAACCTTATGAATTATTAAAATGATTTGCACTTATAATCAAACTTACCCGTCATTATCCTGCTTGAATACTTTAATCAAATCCCGAATGCTTTATCATATTTAATCACACCGTTCAACTTGGCATCGTTCTTATCAAAGCATATTGCCATAAATTTCTCATCCTCAATTTCAAACGGAGGCATAATACCATATTTACTTGCCCTGACATAGCCCGCTTTTGTGTAATACCCGGGGTATCCCAAAACAACCGAGTATTTGTACCCGAGTTCAACAGCAATTGAGTGCCCCTGCTTAATTAATGACATTCCTATACCTTTATTTTGATATTCAGGCGCAACGGAAAGCGGCGCAAGCGCAAGTACTCCGGTCTTATTAACTAAAGCTTCGGTAAAAAGAATATGCCCTGCGATTTTATTATCACATTCGGCAACAAGTGATAATTTCGGAACAAATGATTTACTGTTTCTTAATTTAACAACCAAATCCTGTTCGTTGCCATCACTTTATTTGGCATTTGCAAATGCCTTCTTTATGATTTCATACACAGCAGGATAATCTGTCGGTTGTTCTTGTCTGATATTCAAAATACACCCGCCATAAAACTATTTATACGGATAGCATAAAGTATTTCAAGAGGTTATGCAACTATCTTCCGCCGCCGTAAGAATATTGAATGTTTTTATCAATCATCTGGTTGCAGGACTGAAGCTCGGCCTCAACCATTTTAAGCTGCGTTTCATACCTTTGCATTTGCTCATCCAGTTTCTTTTCAACCAGATACAGACGCTCTTTCCTTTTTTCAAGAGCTTTTGCCTCGGGCGAATCGGAATCAAGGTCGCTTGCAACGGATAATAAATCGTTTACGGTTTGGCTCAGGTTTAATTTCGATGCAGAAACAAGCTGCATCTTGTATTCCAAATCAAGCCTGTAGCTGTTCAATTGCGTTTTTCTGATTGTTGCGGTGATTAAACCCATCTTACCTTTATCTCATTTCGTTAAATTTGTTACCGCGAAGGAAAACATGCTCGTTGTTTGCTGCGATAAGTTTTTCCATCTGGTTTAGTTTGTACATTTGGTAATTCAATCTGTATTTGGCAAGCTTCCTTTTTTTATTAACGGAGAGCATATCTTTAATCGTTGCAACGGTGCCGTTAACAAAGGCTTTTATCGGATTATTCCTGATGAGGTAGCTTTTTGCAAACCCGATAAAGTTTTTCATTCTCTTTAGATTCAACTGTACTGTTTGCTGCAACGGTTTACTCCTTTTTTAAAAGGGCAAGCCTAATTAAATAAAAACAAATTAAGCTTAAAAATTGCCCAAATGTGCGTATATCATGAGTTTAAGACGGGAGGAAATTCAGAAAATTAAAATGCCTGAAATATCTCCACAATAGTGCTATCGGCATATTTTAACAACGCTTTATAAAATATAAATCTTTTTTACAAAATTGTTACAAAAGTTAAAATTTCATTAACAAGTTCCTATATCGCTTAGCGCGGCAGTAAAAATATAAAAAAAGGAAGTGCTAAGGTTACAAAAAGCACTCCCTGAAAAGTTGTTTTATCTAAAAATTGTAAATGTCTTTACTTCCACAGCTTCAATATCATTCTTCCGTTTGCACCGTTTCCTCCCTGAGGGTTAGCGAGAAGACTTATATCCGATACACCGTTTCTGTATATCAAAAGTGCAGCGCCTCCTCCCCCTGAAGCTATACTGTTTTCAGGAGTTTTACCCGAACTGTTTGAAATTTCCGTTGATTGAATTCCTCCTTGTCCCGGGGTTCCTATGTAGGTTTTCCCGTTAAGCGTTAGAGAAAATGCTCCGCCAAGACCTCCCATAGTAAGGTTTGTATTATCATCCCCCGGGTTTTTCCCTGAATTTCCTTTTGTACATCTGTTTTTATTATTGTGATATTTATGTGAACCAACATCGCATATTAATGAAGACTCTCCTCCTTTACCGTTTATTAATGTTGATATATCACCGTTTTTAACAACAGTTGGGCTTATGCCTCCTCCTCCGCCCCCTGCTTTAATTTCAATGAAATTGGTATCACCGAATATTGTTGTACCTCCGCTTGTTGCAGGGATAATTTCTCCGTTTACAACTTTGGCTCCAATTCCCCCTGCCCCTATTCTTATCTTTATTGTTTGCTTTTCAGCTACCCTTACGGTTTCTGTTATGGCATTGCCTGCAGCCCCGCCTCCTCCTGTGCCTGTATCTGCGTATCTATAGTCTCCTTGGCCACTGTTTAAAGCGGTATCCCAATACATATTCCAGGATATTCTTGCATAACCGCCGCTTCCATTGCCGCCGTTTGATAAGCCGTATCCACCACCTCCGCCACAGCCAAAACCTGTAGCATCTTTACCTATCGGGTTTGTTTTGGTTCCGCCTTTGGCTTCTGTGCACGTGTATTCTCCAAAAATTTTGGGTTTACCGCCATCCCCACCGGAGGTGCCGTTATCGTAAGTTTTATTGCCCCAATAATATATATTTCCGGCTGCTTTACCAAATGAAGTTTGGTCTCTCTGTTGTGAAAAACCTTTAATATTAAGTTGAGTATCAGGAGGACTGGACGAACCGTTATAAACCCAACCTGACATACCACATCTTATAACTCCCGACCCGTTTCTTACATTTCCATCGGAACAACCCGGTGACGGTCCATAACCGTTATTTCCCGGCGTAACTGCGTGCATAAGGTATTCATCATTTTTTTTAATACTCGTTACAATATTTTGTAAGCCATGGTATGAACCACTAACAGGTGTTATGATTTTTCCGTTGCTAGAATCAATATACCCTGCGGTCAAACCTATGCCACCAGTACCGATTTTAATTGTTAATTTATCATTTGGTATTATATTGGTTATTGGTTGGACAGGTACTACTGCACCCGCTCCTCCTCCTGAACCGCCGGGACCGTAATCAAGATACTTTACGGTTAATGCGCCGTCATAACCATTTTTACCTTCAGCATCAACAGCAATACCGGTGGCACCTTTTGCGCCATCTCCGCCTGCGCAATAATTACCTCCCCATATAGTTGTAATTTTTCCTCCGGTTATGGCATTAGCACCTGTAGCACCAGACTTTCCGTTTACACCGCCATATCCTTGCAAATTGTTATAACTATTACTATTATTGCTACCCCCGCCCTTGCCGCCTCCTACTCCGCCGCCTCCTCCGCCGCCGGCCCAAGCGGTTCCACTCGTCGCAGTAGATTTTGGAGCACCTCTACCAGCCCCTCCACCCCCACCGCCAATATTAAATAATTCTGTCGCACCTTGTTTAATTAAGGTAGCACCTCCGCCACCACCACCCGCACCAAATGTTGAACCACCTCCACCCCCACCGCCTTCTGAGCCACCACCTCCGCCGCCGGATGTCGCTCCACTATTACTTGTGATCAGTGTACACCACAGTAGCCCACCTGTCGTATATACTGTATCATTACAATATCCTCCTCCTCCTGCACCACCAACCGAGCCTGCACCGCCATTCCAATTATTATATGCAATAGAACCATTTCCACCAACACCGTTATCCCCGCCTCCTCCTGTGGCAAACAGTTGTCCTGCAGAACTATTGGGCGGTGCATACCCACCTTCTCCACCTGGTAATGAACCCGATACTCTTTCTGCTGCACCAAGTTCTTTGCCTCCGCCTCCGCCTCCGTAAGGTCTTCCCGCGCCACCCCTGCCGCCGTCATCTCTACCACCATATCCGCCTCCGCCGCCGAGAAATATATTTGCACCGGATTGCATTCCAAGTTTAATGGCCTTATTTACAATATACCCTCCCGAACCACCTCCGCCGCCGTTATATAAACCATAAGTATTTATATCATGAAAAGCACCGCCTCCGCCGCCTCCGCCGCCACAACCTGTAACAAGAACATTTTTGCCCCTTGCAATTTCAGGTACAGTCCAAGTTCCTGTTGCATTAGAAAGAACCGTTAATTTATTATCACCATCTTGCGTAACTCCACCGTTACCGCTTGTTACAAACGTTTGCGTTTTTAATACCTGTCCGCCTGCACCACCTCCTGCACCGCCTGATACAAGAGTAGCTTCTATTTGATTAACCATAGCAGGAACTGTAAACGTGTTCGCACTTCCTGCTGTTATATATTCTGTGTAACCTGCTGTCGGTGCCGTTCCGCCACCGCCTCCTGCACCAATTGCCGTTACCGTAATATTATTTACACCTTCAGGAACTACATAATCTCCTTCGCAGTATAAAGGATTGCCGTTAGAATCATTTACTATTTTAGAACATTCAGGACCTCCGAATACTATTTCTTTTATTTCATAATCTCCTTTTAGTGTCATATTTCCCGTTATATGAAGATTTTCGTTCATTCTCTTTGTCATAACGGGAGCAAGCGCAGCCAGTAACAAAGATGCGACAAGTAATGCCATAAGCATTTCAACGAGGGAGAAGGCTGAAAATTTTTGGCGCAAAGCGCCGCAAAATAACGATGAACAATTTTTCATAAATAAACAATTTCCTATTAAAAGATGAACGATAAACGAATTTCTCTTTGCAGATTTTGCCCGCACTTTAGTATTCAAATTCAATACAAAAAGCGAATTATTTAACAAAATTCTACAATTTTATACAAATATTCTAAATTATTAACGAATATTTGTCAATTTATCGTCAATTTTACGGTATAGAATTAGGGATAAAAGGGGGATTATAAAGCTAAAAGAACGAACGAAGAGAATTTTTATTATGACAGAAAAAAGCTTGCCTAATGAAAACAAAAACACTGACGAAATTGATGTTAAAAAGCTTGTCGGAAAACGCATTAGAGAATATCGAAAAATGCGCGGTATGAGTCAGGAAACGCTTTCAGAGATTATTGAAATCGACAGCAAACATTTATCAAACATTGAACTCGGGAAAAATATGCCAAACCCGCAGCTTTTACTTAAAATTTCACGTGCTTTCGATATTGAAATTAAGGATCTGTTTGAAGTATTTCACCTTTTGCCGAAAGAAAAGCTGAAAAATGCACTTTTTGATTTAATCGAAAGGTTGAATGAGGAGCAGCTCCGCTCGACATATAAATATATAAAATCTTTTGTAATTTAAGCATACAATCTTTATTAGCTTCACTTGCGTTTTATCTAAAATTTACGTTTTTGCATAGTTTAAGTTTTTGGTTTATATTATAAGTACATTAGCAGGTACTTTAAGCTTAAGTTAATTTTGTGGGGCGAATAGCAAAAAAGTGAAAAATATAAAAATTTGTATGGGAAGTTCTTGCTTTGCAAGAGGAAATGACGAAAATTTAGATTTTTTAGAGCAGTATATTAAAGAAAACAATCTTGATGCCGAAATTGAAGTTATAGGCTCAAGGTGTGAAAATATTTGTACGCACGGCCCAAACATTATAATTGACGGCGTACAACATTACGGTGTTGATAAAAAAAAGCTGAAAGAACTTTTGAATGAATAAAATTCTACCTGTGTATACTCTGAAAAACGAATGCAGTGATTGTTACAAATGCGTTCGACAGTGTTACGTCAAGGCAATTAAGATTGAATCGGGCCATGCCAGCGTCATTGGCGATAAGTGCATTTCTTGCGGCGCGTGCGTTTTAGCTTGTCCGTCAAAGGCAAAAAGAGTTCGAAACGACATTGAAAAAGTAAAAAACATTTTAATGCCAAAAAACGGCGTAAAAGCAGACGTATACGTTTCTCTAGCACCGACGTTTTCGGGCGTTTTTAACAATATGCCGAAAGAAAAGCTCATTGCAATTTTGAAAAAACTCGGATTTAAAGGCGTGTCCGAAACTGCAATCGGCGCACAGGAGGTTTCGATTAAAACAGCCGAAATGCTCTGCGATACAACGGATGAAAAAAAACTGCATATATCAAGCGCCTGCCCTGTTGTGGTTGATTTTATAAGACTTTACCACCCCGAATTTGCAAAAAATATCACCCCTGTGGCCTCCCCTGCCTTAACCCATGCAAAATATTTAAAAGAAAAATTCGGACAGGATATAAAAGTTGTATTTATCGGACCTTGCATTGCAAAGAAAAACGAAGCGGACAGAAACCCTGATTTAATCAGCGCCTCAATCACATTTGACGAATTAAAATACTGGTTGAATGAAGAATATATTAATACCGAAAAAATTCAATACGAAGGCGAACATTTTGTGCCCGAGGAAGCTTATGAAGGCTCAATTTATCCTATCGAAGGCGGAATGAACGAAACAATCAAAAAATGCTTAAGAAATTATGATTATGAAATTGTTAAAGATATTAAGTTTTTAAACGTAAGTTCGCTTGAAACAATTGATAAGGTTTTAAAAGGATTTGACGAAAGCACGTTAAAAAGCAAGATTTTTATCGAAGGTTTAAGCTGCGGCGGAGGCTGCGTCGGAGGGCCGGGGTTCACTGATACAAAATCAGGTCTTGATATTATGGCAAGAATTATTAACTATACAAAAACAAGACCCGAAATTCCAAAACAAGCTGAAACCGTTGTTAAAATGGAATTTACGGAAACTCCAGTTCAAAATAAGAAATACAGTGTCGAGGAACTTCGCCGCGCACTCAAAAAAATAGGGAAAAATTCGGTTGAAGATGAATTAAATTGCGGCGGCTGCGGGTATTCTTCCTGCCGTGAAATGGGCTACGCGCTTTTAAGAAACGAGGCAGAGCCTTCACAATGTGCTTCATATATGAGGCAAATTGCCCACAGAAAGGCCGATGCGCTTTTAAGATGTATGCCCTCCGCTATGGTTATGGTGGATAAAGATTTAAAGGTGGTTGAAGCAAATAACGCCTTTATTAAAATGTTTATGCCTGATATGTATGATGTTTATTCCCAAAATCCTGATATGCTGAAGGGTGCCGAAATAAGCAGAATTGTAGATTTTGACTTCATTTTTAAATCCGCACTCGGGGATTACGCGGACATTCACAAGGAACACTACCCTTCAAATGACCGTCTGTATGATATTATAGCTTTTACAATAGAAAAGGATGAACTCGTGGGTGCGATTATTGCAGATGTTACCAAAAGTCAGGTAAACAGAGAAAAAATTGCCCAGAAAGCACATGAGGTAATAAGCAAAAATATTTCAATCGTTCAAAATATTGCCTGCCTTTTGGGAGAGCATATGGTTGAAACGGAACTTCTCCTGTCATCCATCGCGCAGGATTATGATAAAGACATAAAAGAAAATACGGAAGCGGAAAATAGCGCTTCAACAGACACCAAAGACAAGCCCTAAGGCAAAAGGACGCTTTTTAAGATGTTTATTGACATAAACTGCACACAGGAAAAGAAATATAATCAAAACGCCTTCGGGGATTACTTTGTATCCAAAAGACGCCCGGGACGTTTGATTGCTGTGCTTTCGGACGGTCTTGGAAGCGGAATTAAGGCAAATATTTTATCCACAATGACTGCAACCATGCTCTTAAGGTTTATCGAAGCTCAAAGAGACATAAGATCTGCCTGCGAAACAATTTTAAATTCCCTTCCCGTTTGTCAGGTGCGTCAAATAAGCTATTCCACATTTTCTGCAATAGATTGCAAAGATGATGGAGATGTGCGCATTGTTGAAGAGGGAAACCCGCAGTTTATTTGGATGAAAAAGAACGGGGAGGTAATAGAACCTGAATGCAAAATTATAAATTCAAAAACTTTTTCAAACAGACATATGAAGATTTATCATATAAAGCTTGAGCTTGGAGACAGACTGATTTTTTGCTCGGACGGCGTTACACAGGCAGGACTTGGCGGAGATAACCTGAAACTGGGGCTTAGACGCAAAGGTTTAATTGATGTAATTAAAAATAAATTAAAACACCAGCCTGATATTTCAAGCAGAGAACTTTCAAAATATATTGTTGAATATGCTAAATATATCGATAATAAAAAGGCAAAAGACGATATTTCAGCTTGCGTTGTACATTTTGCAAAACTTCGAAAACTCTGTGTATTTACAGGTCCCCCGTATCATGCGGAGAAAGACAGTGAATATGCTAAAATTTTTGACGAGTTTGACGGCAAGAAGGCTATTTGCGGCGGCACAACGGCAAATTTAATTTCAAGAGAATTAAACAGAGAAATTATAACAGAAAGCCCGTTCAACACAGGAAAACTTCCCGCATGTTCTTCAATGGAAGGGGTAAATTTAATCACGGAAGGAATTTTAACCCTAAGTCTTGCCTATGAATATTTAAAGGATGAAGAAAGTATCGATGAAATAAATGCTGCAACAAGGCTTATGAATTTGCTTTTGGATAATGATTACATTTTGTTTATGGTGGGCGCACAGCTAAATCAGGCACATTACGACCCAAATTTACCCATTGAAATTGAAATCAGGAAAAATGTAATTAAAAAGATGAAAAAAGTTTTGGAAGAAAAATACACAAAACGCGTCGAAATTCAGTATATGTAAATATATTACCGCAACCTGCACCTTCTTTTTATATTGTATTAAATTTTACAACTTTGCTCTTTTGTTTTATAATGTTATTTATAAGATTAATATAGCTGCAAGATACTGTGAGGGTGTTTGATAATGGGTAAAATAGAAGTAGAAATCTGTATGGGAACAACATGCTTTATTATGGGAGGCGAAAGCCTGCAGGAGCTTGCTTCTATTCTTCAGAGAAAATACCCCGATAAAGTTGATACAAAAGGAATAGTTTGTCACGGACTTTGTAACACTGATTGCCAGTATTCAAAAGCACCATACGTTAAGGTGGATGGTGAAGTTATAAGTGAAGCCACCATAGAAAAGGTTCTTACAGCCGTAAATAACAGACTTGAACAAAAGCTTGGAGAGGAAGCTTAGAAGACAAAATGAGCACTAACGACAACCAGATTAAACATTTAAAAAAAGAAATATTGATAAGAATTGCGGAAGCCTTCTTGAGTGATGATTTCGAAGAAAACGCAAGGAAAATTCCTTATGATATGCGCCCAAAGGGTTGCGAAACCGATTTAAGATGCTGTATATATAAAGAGCGTGCCGTAATAAGAGACAGAATTGTTGCAGGCCTCGGGCATTCCATAGAAAAAGATGATGAATACAAACTTCTGTCAACCTATGCAAAAGAAGCAACTGAAAGGAAACAACCTGACGAAGAAATTTTAACCGTACTTCAAGGTGCTTGCAAAGGATGTGTTCAAAGCTCGGTGCATGTAACGGATTTATGTCAGGGCTGCGTTGCAAGACCCTGCAAAACCACATGCCGTTTTGGAGCAATTTCCATAATAAACGGAAAATCACACATAGACGCTTCCAAATGTAAAAACTGCGGAATGTGTATAAATGCTTGCCCTTACAGTGCAATTGCAAAAATTATTGTTCCTTGCGAAAGTGTTTGCCCTGTTGATGCCATCAAAAAAGATGAATCAGGCCATGCAAGAATAGATTTTTCAAAATGTATAAGCTGTGGTAAATGTATTATGGCATGCCCGTTCGGCGCAATCCATGAGAAAAGTCAGGTAATTGATGTTTTATCAAGAATTAAAGAAGGTAAAAATGTTGTTGCGATGATGGCACCCGCAATTGCAGGCCAATTCCCATATCCTGTTGAAAAAGTCCGCACGGCGCTTTTAAAGATAGGCTTTAAAGATGTTCTGGAGGTTGCACAAGGCGCAGATGTTACAACTCTAACCGAAGCTAAAGACTTCAAAGAAAGAATGGCTGAAAATGCACCATTTATGACAACATCATGCTGTGCCGCATACAATGAGCTTGTAAAAAAACATATCCCTGAAATAAAACCGTATGTATCTGAAACAGGGACACCTATGTATTACACGGCAGAAATTGCAAAGAAAAAAGACCCGAATTGCATAACGGTGTTCATAAGCCCTTGCTCTGCAAAAAGAAAAGAAGCTATGGACAATCCTAATGCTGATTATGTAATAAATTTTGAAGAACTCGGAAGCCTCCTTGTTGCAATGAAGATAGAGGTCAACAACCTTGAAGACACGGATTTTGAAGTTGAAAGCTCAAAAGAAGGAAGAAATTTCCCGTTATCAGGCGGCGTTGCACAGGCTGTTAAAAGTGCTCTCGAACAAAAAGGCGAAAATATTGAAGTTCACCCCTGCGTTATTAACGGATTAAACAAACAATCCATAAGAGAACTGAAGGGCTATGCAAAGACAGGACAGTGCCCGAACGGAAACCTTGTTGAAATTATGTCCTGCGAAGGAGGCTGCATTGGGGGCAACTCAGCATTAAATGCACAGAACAAAGCCAAAAAACAGGTGAGTGAATATGCAGATAAAGGTAATCCTGTTGTAAAAAATACAAAAGAGCAGGCTCAATAACCTGCTCTTTAAAAATATTTGGTTTAACTACCAAATTAACAATAATCGCATACTAAAAGAAAATCTAACAATTGAATAATATAATTTTAAGGAGAAAAGATGACCACACCTTCAGCACAAGAAAGTTTGAGTATATCAAACACAAACTACTCTAAGGTTGACAAAATTTTGGAAAGGTATGAGTACAAAAAATCCAACCTTATTGCTATCCTCCAAGAAGTTCAGGCACACTATAATTTTCTGCCTGAAAATGTGATGACTTATCTGGGCACAAAAATGGGTGTTTCGCCTGCAACCGTTTTTGGCGTAGCCACATTTTACAGCCAGTTCAGTTTAGAGCCCAAAGGTAAATATGTCATCAAAATTTGCGATGGAACAGCATGCCATGTTAGAGGCTCAAGCCCTGTTTATAACGCTGTTATGAACAGATTAAAACTTGTTGACGGTAAATTTACGACAGATGACGGACTTTTTTCCGTTGAAACTGTAAGCTGTCTTGGAGCGTGCGGTCTTGCACCTGTTTGCGTCATAAATGAAAAAATTTACCCTAAAATGACACCGGACGCGATTTTAACCATAATCAACAACTTTGTTGCAGAGGAAGGGGTGTAAAAATGGAAGTTAAAAACCTGTTAAATATTGAAGATTTAAAGCAGAAATCCGTTGAAAAACTGAATGCAGAAGGGCTTCGTGTTTTAATTTGCGCCGGAACGGGCTGCGTTGCAAACGGTTCTCTTGAAATTATCAAAAAATTTGAAGAAAGAGGAATAAATGTTCAGCCCCTCGGTGCTAAAGAAAAGATGACAGCAGTACCCACGGGCTGCCATGGCTTTTGCGAACAGGGTGTTCTCGTTGTCATTCCAGAGCTGGATGTAACCTATGTTAAAGTGCATTTGGATGATGTGGATGAAATTATAGAAAGCCACATTAAAGGCGGCAAACCCGTTGAAAGACTTTTATACACAGATCCTGCAACCCATAACCACGTATTTAAAAATGAAGATATTAAATTCTATGCGGGGCAAACCCGTGTTTCTCTTGCAAACTGCGGCGAAATAAACCCCGAAGCACTTGAAGATACCATTGCCGCAAACGGATATAGAGCATTATACAATGTTTTAGCAGAAAACAATCCTGATAAGGTTGTTGAAGAAATTACAAAATCAGGTCTTAGAGGAAGAGGAGGCGGAGGTTTCCCTACGGGCAGAAAATGGATGTTTACCAAAATGGCCCAAGGGGACAAAAAATACGTCGTTTGTAACGGCGATGAAGGCGACCCCGGTGCATTTATGGACCGTTCCGTTATGGAAGGAGATCCGCACAAACTTCTTGAAGGTATGGCAATTGCAGGCTTTGCAGTCGGAGCAGATGAAGCATATATTTACGTTCGTGCCGAATATCCGCTTGCAATCAAACGTTTAAGAACAGCAATTAAAGATGCCGAGGCCGCCAATCTTTTAGGTAAAAACATTATGGGCTCGGGTTTTAACTTTGATATCCACATTAAAGAAGGTGCGGGAGCTTTTGTTTGCGGTGAAGAAACGGCGCTAATCGCATCAATTGAAGGTGAACGCGGTATGCCAAGGCCAAAACCGCCATTTCCTGCAAATAAAGGGCTCTTTGGAAAACCAACCCTTATTAATAACGTTGAAACCCTTGCAAATGTTCCGGTTATAATGCTGAAAGGTGCAGATTGGTTCTCATCTCTTGGAACAGATACATCTAAGGGTACCAAAACCTTTGCCTTAACAGGCGAAGTGAACAACACGGGGCTTATTGAAGTTCCAATGGGAACAACTCTTAGGGAAATTGTGTTTGAACTTGGCGGCGGCATTCGAAACGGTAAAAAATTTAAAGCTGTTCAAATAGGCGGTCCTTCAGGCGGCTGCCTCACCGAAGAACACCTTGATTTAACACTTGATTATGACAGTCTTATTAAAGCAGGCGCAATGGTCGGCTCGGGCGGGCTTGTTGTAATGAACGAAGATACCTGTATTGTTGAAGTGGCAAGATTCTTTATGAACTTCACACAGAACGAAAGCTGCGGAAAATGTACTCCTTGCCGCGAAGGCACCAAAAATATGCTTAAGATTTTAGAAAAAATCACACGCGGCGAAGCAACACTTAAGGATTTAGACTTGCTTGAAGAGCTTGCAATGAGCGTTAAAGACGGCTCACTTTGCGGACTCGGCAAAACGGCTCCAAACCCTGTGCTTTCTACCCTTAAATACTTTAGAGACGAATATATAGCACACATTGTGGATAAAAAATGCCCTGCAGGCGTTTGCACGGCATTGAAGGTTATTGAAATTCAACCCGAAGCTTGCAGAGGGTGCTCAAAATGTTCAAGAATTTGCCCTGTAGGTGCAATTTCAGGCGAATTAAAATCACCGTTTACAATCGACAAAGAAAAATGTATTAAATGCGGCGCCTGTCTTGATTCTTGTCCGTTTAAGGCAATTATTCAAAAATAGTCCCGCCAATCTGCAGGTTAAAACTCTTGTAAGGCCTGCAAGTTAAGTCTCTAAAAAGCATTTAAGAAAAAAGGAAATAAAAATGGAAGATAAGAAAACTTTATTTATAAACGGCAAAGAGGTTGAATTTACCGATGAAATCAACCTTCTTGAAGTTATGAGAAAAAACGGTTTTAATGTGCCAACTTTCTGCTATCGTCCTGATTTGAAACCATTTGGCGCCTGCAGAATGTGTGTAGTTGAAATTGAAGACAGAGGAATTCAAACAAGCTGTACAATGCCGCCTGAGGCAGGACTTAAAATTCAGACCAACACCGAAAGAACAAGGCGTATACGAAAAACAGTACTTGAACTTTTGCTTGCAAACCACGACAGAGAATGCACATCCTGTGAAAAATCAGGCAGCTGCGAACTTCAAAAATACGCGGAAGAATATGGCATTAGAAATATTCGATATGCAAAAAAGAAAGAGTTCGCAGAAATTGACGATTTGAACCCTTCAATCGTGCGCGACCCAAACAAATGTATCTTATGCGGTGCATGTGTTCGTGCCTGCGAAGAATTTCAGGGCCATGCAGTCCTTGGCTTTGCAAACAGAGGCTCTAAAACCGTTGTACAGCCGATGGCAGGCAAATGTCTGTC
Source organism: uncultured Vampirovibrio sp. (assembly GCA_910578465.1). Taxonomy (GTDB): domain Bacteria; phylum Cyanobacteriota; class Vampirovibrionia; order Gastranaerophilales; family Gastranaerophilaceae; genus MGBC122484. The sequence continues at coordinate 178,982 of CAJTPW010000002.1, forward strand.
CGATGTAGATTGTGTTTATTGCGGGCAATGTCAGGCAGTATGTCCCACAGGCGCCTTGACAATCAAGTCCGATATTGAAAATGTTTGGAGTGAAATTACAAACAAAGATAAAAAAGTCGTTGCCCAGATTGCCCCCGCGGTTCGCGTTGCATTAGGCGAAATGTTTAACCTTGAACCCGGCGAAAACACAATAGGCAAGATAAACACGGCTCTTCGAGAAATCGGTTTTGATTTAGTCTTTGATACAAATTTCTCCGCAGACCTTACAATTATGGAAGAAGGAACGGAATTTTTGGAAAGATTAAAATCAGGGAAAAACCTTCCGCTATTTACTTCCTGCTGCCCCGCATGGGTTAGATATATGGAAAATACTCACCCTGATATGCTTCAACACCTTTCAACATGTAAATCGCCGCAATCCATGTTATCGCCCGTTTTAAAAGAGGTGCTGCCAAACAGACTCGAGGGCTACACAAGAGAAAATATTACGGTTGTATCGATTATGCCTTGTACCGCTAAAAAATCCGAAAGCAAAAGGGAAGAACTCTCAAAAGACGGAATTCAAGATACCGACTACACTTTAACTACAAGCGAGCTTGGCCGAATGATAAGAGAAGCTGGGATTGACTTTTCAAAGCTTGAACCCTCAAAAGGCGATACTCCCTTTGGCGAATATACAGGCGCAGGAACAATTTTCGGGGCTTCAGGCGGCGTTGCGGAAGCAGCCGTTAGAACCGCATACGAAATTGCAACGGGGAAATCACTTGAAAGTATTGATATAAAAGAACTTAGAGGCGTTCATAACAGATGCCGCGATGTTGAATTTGATATTAACGGTGCAAAGGTTGTTGTACGTGTGGTTTCAACGTTAAAAGAAGCTGAAAAATCAATTCAGGAAATTAAAACAGGAAACGCAAAATTTCATATGCTTGAAGTTATGGCATGCCCCGGCGGCTGTGTAAACGGCGGCGGCCAGCCGAGAAGCTGCGATTCTTCATTAATTAAAGAAAAAAGAGCGGAAGGACTTTACAGTGAAGATAAAGAACTTTCTTTAAGAAAGTCTCATGAAAATCCTGAAATTCAAAAATTATACAATGAATTTTTGGAAAAACCCGGCTCCCATAAGGCCCACGAGCTTTTACACATAACATACAAAAACAGGCTCAAAGGAAGCTATAAAGACTTTTCAAAATAAAAACAAATAACATTTATACATTAAAAAGTGTTCTCTTATGATAAAACAGGGAACACTTTTTAATTTGAAAAAACAAAGAAATATTTTTATACGTTAAAGATATTGGAGAAAACTGCCCAAGCATTTTATATTGCCCATACGGTTATGGCGGCGTTTTATATTTTAGTTTAAATTTTAACCGTAATATAAAATATGGAGAAGAAGATGAAAGAAATTAAAATTGCCGCCGCCTTAGTGGTTTTATTTATGTTTACAGGTTTAATGCTTCCTGCTTTTTGTGATAACAGCCCGCTGGAAGGATGTAACATTGCGGTTGTAGATTATGATAAAATTGCCAAAAATTCACAAAAATTTGTTGAGCTTAAAAAATATCAGGCACAAAAAACAAAAGAATTACAGGAATTTATGCTTTCTGCACGCCAAAATACGGCTCAAGAAAAAAATGAAGAAAAAAGAGCACAGCTGCAGCAAAAATATAATGCCGAATACAAGGCAAAAAAAGCGGAAATCGAAAAATATTATTCTGAAAAAATCAAAGAAATTGACAACACAATAAATGCAAGAATTCAAGAAAAGGCAAGGACAATGGGTTATTCACTCGTGCTTTCAAAAAGAGGGGTGCTCTATGGAGGTGAAGATATAACAAATATAATTGAAGAAGGAATAAAGTAAAAGATTACACTCCGGCTTTGCGCACTTTCCGCCTGTGCAATCAAAGATTGCAAACGGCGGTCATCAACAGCTCCATCTTTTTCTTGCTCTCGCAAGCAAAAGACTGCGCTCTGACTTTGCGCATATAAAAAAACCCTTCTTGTTGCATTTTTAAACAAAACAAAACAAGAAGGGCAAAGCAATCAGAAGAGTTGAGGATTTATAAACTTATTATAGAAAATTGCAAAGCCGATTTAATTAACAGAAACGACAATCTTTCCTTTTGAAATTTCAAATTAAACACTACCCAAAAGTGCGCCCCGTGTGATATAATTTTTAAAACTTTTAATTTAAACCGAGGGGGAGATAAAAAATGCGCACAGACGGCAGAGAAAACAGTGAAATAAGAAAAGTAAAATTCACAAAAGGTTATACAAAACACGCACCGGGCTCCGTTCTTGTTGAATTTGGGGACACTAAGGTGATTGTTTGCGCAAGTGTTGAAAACACCAAACCAAAATGGATGCCAAAAGATGAAACTTCAGGCTGGATAACTGCCGAATATTCACTCCTCCCGAGCTCCACAAATGTGCGCTGTCAAAGAGAAAGAACAAAACTTTCAGGCAGAACACAAGAAATACAAAGATTAATCGGAAGAAGTATAAGAGCCTGTGTAAATCTTGAAAAGCTGGGTGAAAGGACAATAACAATAGATGCCGATGTAATTCAGGCTGACGGAGGCACAAGGGTAGCTTCAATTTGCGGGGCATACGTTGCCCTAAAAGAACTTGTGGATAAACTTTTAAAATCGGGCGAGCTCACGGAAAACCCGATTATTGAACCAATAGCTGCAATTTCTGTCGGGATAAGAAACGGCGAAATCATTACAGATTTATGCTACGAAGAAGATTCAAGCACCGATGTTGATGCAAACATTGTAATGACAAAAAGCGGTAAAATTATTGAATTTCAGGCCACCGCAGAAGGTGAAACTTTCACAAAAGAAGAGCTTAATAAAATGCATGAGCTTGCAGAAAAAGCAATTGAAAAAATCATAAGATTGTATTAATCTTCATATCATCTCTCAAGCTCTTCCAAACAAGCTTAAATGCAAATTTTAAACGGGCAAATCACCCGGGAGTTTGGGGGCCCGGGCAAAATACCTCCCTTTTTAAAGGGAAAATTCAAAACAGCGTCTTTGCTGTCTATTAAATATCGTCTGTGTTGCTGTTGCCGCCCGTTTTATTATCAAAATCAGCATCATACATGCTGCCGCTTTTTGCATTGCCATCCTTCGGGGTATCAAGACTGATTGTAAAACTAAAGCTCATTCCACCATTTTTCGGGCGTGAAGCTTCAATAGTGCCGCCATGAGCATTCACAATCGCACGGCAAATATAAAGTCCTAAGCCTGTTCCAACTTTTCTGTAATCTTTAGAGTTGGTTGAATATTTTTTAAAAAGAGTACTGATATCATTTGACTGTATTCCAAGCCCGGTATCGGATACCGTAATTTTAAAATTACCTTCAAGCTTTTCTACGATAATATCAATTACCGAATTATCAAAACTGTATTCTGAAGCATTTACTATTAAATTTGAAAGCACCCTCTTTATTTCAATATCGTCATAATATGCGGTTGTGTTGTCAATATTTTTGTAAGAAACCTTAATAGATTGATTTTTTTGTGAGATTATAAACTTTAAATTTTCAACCGTGTTTTCAATTGTTGTCTTTATATCGTTCTTTGTTTTCTGTATTTTTAATTTACCGTTTTCGGTTTTATAATTTGTAAGCACATTTTCTGCCATATTTTGCATATACTTATTTGATGCCATAATCTCATTAACAATTTCCCTTTGTCTTGGATTTAATTCACCAAAATAATCTTTCAAAAGCAAATCCAGAGCTTGAATTTGTGCCCTTATCGGCGTCTTAAGGTCATGCGTCAGCATTGCAATAAAATTTTCTTTTTCAAGTAAAAGCTGATTATTTAATTTCCTTACCTTTAAAATACCGTAAATTTGGGCTATTACGGTTTGCGGATCTATGGGTTTTTCAATATAGGCCAAAGAGCCAAAATTAAACCCGTCAATTTTATCCTGCTTTTCACTTGAAGCACTGATAAAAACTATGGGCGTTTGAGCATTGGCTTCCGATGTTCTGATTTCACCTGCAAGCTGAAAACCGTCCATTTCAGGCATAATAACATCAAGCAAAATCAAATCATACCTTGTATCATCAATGGCTTCAAGAACTCTTGAAGGGCTTGTATAACTTGTAAATTCAAACTTAAACGGAGCAAGAACATCTTCTAAAAGTTTAATATTTTCAGGCTTATCATCAACTATTAAAATCTTTGTTCCTGCAAATTCGCCCGTTATTTCATCAGTAATTTTTTCCCTGTTTTCTTTTATGGCGCCTTCGTTTTCGTCACAAAAAAGATTGGTGTCCAAATCCGAAATTTTATTAAGACAAGCGCAACATCCCAGACTGTGAGCATTTAATAAAGAGCTTTTGCTCCTGTTTTTCAGCAATGCATAGGTTTTTAAAGTTTCATGGTTACTTACAAAATCTTTTGCAAGCATAAAATCCTCCTCTTTCTCAAAATCGAGAAAGAGTATACAAAAATCCGCATTCAAAGTCTCTTGCTCTTTGGAATTTAATTCTTCAAAGCAAAAAGAAACGCTTTTTTGTGTTAAAAAACGTTTAATCTCTTCCAAATCCTTCGAATTTGTATCCTTAGTGAATTTTATCAAAACATTCTTCATACTTTTATTAGAATAATAAAAGCACATTATCTTTGATATTAGACAGGTGTCTAATATTTACCGTCTGAAAGAGTAATATTGATAATAAAAACTATAATTACCCGATATACACGCTATATAGGCATTATATACGAGCGGTATCCTTTTTGTTTATGGTATTCTGCTCAACGACACCAGACTGTATGCCTTTCGTACCCTGCAAAATAAGCCCGTAATAAATACTGTCCACAATTGCACCGTATGAAGCTTCAATTATATTTTCGCTCACACCAACCGTATCCCACTTATGAAGTCCGTCCGAACTTTCAATTGTAACCCTGACAGGGGCAGCCGTTGCAGCCTTTGAATCGAGGATACGAACTTTAAAATCGTCAAGTTTAAAATTAGCAACTTCGGGATATTTTTCAACAATTGCTTTTCTTAAGGCTTTATCGAGCGCATTTACGGGCCCGTCTCCTTCTGATACCGTGTGAATAATTTCGCCGTCAATTTCAATTTTAACCGAAGCTTCACTTATTGTTCGCTTATCACAATCTGTCTCAGAAAGACTTGTTGTATCGCCAATTACTCTGAAACCAAGTATATTAAAGAAATTTGGCTGTCTGTTTAAAACCTTCATCACAAGAATTTCAAAGCTTGCATCAGCTCCTTCAAAGGCAAAACCTTGCCATTCAAGCTTTTTAATTTCGTCTATTATTTTTTTGATATCTTCATCCGAAACATTTTGCACAAATTTAAGACTATCGAGCCTTTCTTTGATTGAAGCACTTCCCGCCTGGTCGGAAATTAAAAAACGCCTCATGTTTCCAACAAGAGAAGGGTCTATGTGTTCGTATGTCTGTGAATTTTTCCTTACACCGCTTGCATGAACTCCTGCTTTGTGTGCAAATGCACTTCTTCCAACAAAAGGCATTGAAGCATTTAAAGACTTATTTGAAATTTCCGCTATCTGTCTTGCCGTGTTTGAAAGCTTAGAAATTTTTTCCCCGATTACATCAAACTCTTTTTTAATCTGCAAATTCGGTATTAAAGAACAAAGGTTTGTATTGCCGCACCTTTCCCCGTAACCGTTCATACACCCCTGTACTTGCATTGCTCCGGCATCTACACTCGCAAGAGAATTTGCAATAGCTAAATCCGAATCATTATGAGCATGGACACCTATAAGGGCAGAAGGCACCTCGCTTACAACGGCTTTTGTAATTTTGTAAATCTCATTGTTCATACAGCCGCCATTGGTATCGCAAAGAATAATACGCTCAGCGCCTGCATTATGAGCTGTCTTAACAATTTCAACGGCATATCCGGGATTTGCTTTGTAGCCGTCAAAAAAATGTTCGCAGTCAAAAAATACTTTTTTACCGTTTTCAATCAAAAACGCAATCGAGCCCTTTATCATATTCAGATTTTCTTCAAGAGTTGTATTCAAAGCCTCTGTCACCTGAAAATCCCAGGATTTTCCAAAAATTGTAATAATTCTTGCTTTTGAATTCACAAGCATTTTTAAAACATTATCATCTGCCTCTTCCGTATTTGGCTTTCTGGTGCAGCCGAATGCGGTGATTTGAGCGTTTTTTAGACTGTTATAATCTATCTGGTCAAAAACTTCATTATCAACAGGATTGGCACCGGGCCAGCCTGCTTCAATATAATGTACACCAAGAGAATCCAGCTTTTTAATTATTTTAAGCTTATCCGATACGGAATAGTTTATCCCTTCGGACTGTGCGCCGTCTCTTAATGTTGTATCGTAAATTTCAATATGCCTCATAAATTCCCTCACAGTTTCATTATTAGCATAAAATTAAACATTTGTAAAAAATTAAAATTTTATGGCAATTTTTACTTTCAAAAATTGTTTATTAATACATAGGAAGTGGAAAATTTAATAGGTTAGAATTAAAAATGGGTTTGAAAAATTATTTTGAACGTGTGTTTAAAAATTTGACCGCTCTGGAAAACAAAATGCAGACAGGTTTCAGGTTTTCCCAAAGCGAAATAAACGAAATCATTTCGACATCCAAAAAAGAAAATTTACAATATTTTGAACACCTTGCAAAAATGCCTGAACTTACAATGTTTGATATCGGATACCTGATGTCGTCAGTTAATTTAACGATTGAAAAAATTGAAATCCTAAAAAAGGCTTCATCTCTTTATAAAGAGGATGAATTTAAGGCACAGGGGCAGACTTTCTCTGATTTTGTGTTCAGAATAGGTGCAAATATTGACAATTTAAATATGGAGAATCTGGAAGTATTTAAAGATCTTGTTCAATGCAAAAATGAGCTTTATGATTTTACAAAGGCTCTTCAAAACCCGATAAAGTACAAACATGAAAGAAAAAGAGAAATGCGGTTTGCATTTCAAAACGTCTTTGTGGAATAAAGTTTAAATTAAAGGTCAAATAAATTTCTTTACGGGTGCACCTGAATTTTTCGGCGCACCTGTAATCTTAAAATAATTAATTTGAAGCTAATTTCAAACCTAAGATACCGGCAACAATAAGAAATATACAAAAGAATCTTAGAAAAGAAACAGGCTCTTTGAAAAAAATTATACCCAAGATTACAGTACCCGTTGTTCCAATACCGGTCCAAACAGCATATGCTGTTCCAAGCGGAATATTTTTAAGCGCAAGAGCCAGAAAATAAAAACTTGCAAAAGCTCCCAAAACAGTTAATATACTTATTGTTAAATTAGTAAAACCGTTTGACAATTTTAAACCGACAGCCCAAAATATTTCAAAAAAACCTGCAATTAATAAATAAAACCAAAACATTTATACCTCTTTTTTTAAATGCTAAAAAGCCTGAGAGAGAAATCTCCCAGGCTTTTATCCTTCCGTGTGTGCAAAAGTTTTACCTTTTGCAAGTTTTCTCTCGGACCAGCCCGCAAATAATATCTTATTTGACGCGGAACCCTAGAAAACATTTATTCAAATTTTAAAAAATTCGGGACGACAGGATTTGAACCTGCGACCCCCTCGTCCCAAGCGAGGTGCGCTACCAAGCTGCGCTACGTCCCGAAAATATGATGAAGCGTCTTGGCATTAAGAACTCTTTTATCAAACTATCAAGCCTTTATCACGCCTCAATATTGTTTTGTTGCAGGTTTTTCTACAACAAAACAATATTAACATAAATAATTTTTCTTGCAATTAAATTTTAACAAGACTCTGTTTAATATCCGCTATGATATCATCCGCATCTTCAAGACCAACGGAAAATCTTACCGTTCCCGGGTTTATGCCGCAGGCAAGAAGTTGTTCTTCCGTCAGTTGCCTGTGCGTCGCGCTTGCAGGATGAAGAACGCAGGTCCTGATATCAGCCACATGAACCTCGTTTGATGCCATTTTAAGACCATCCATAAATTTAACCGCAGCATCATATCCGCCCTTAATTACAAGCGAAATAACACCGCTTTGGCCTTTTGGAAGATATTTCAAAGCCAAATCATAATATTTGCTGCTCTTGAGCCCCGGATAGTTTACGCTTTCAAATTTTCCCGTGCTTTCAAAATATTCTGCAACTTTTAGCGCATTTGAACAATATTTTTCCATTCTGATACCGAGAGTTTCAAGCCCGAGATTCAACAAAAATCCTGAATTTCCTGAAGGATATGCACCAAAATCTCTCATCAGCTGCATTCTTGCTTTTATGATATAAGGAGCAAAAGCATAATCTTTAGTATAAACCGTTCCATGGTAAGATTCGTCAGGCTCGGTAAATTCGGGAAAATTACCGTTCGCATAGTCAAATTTACCTGAATCTACAATTACACCTCCGACTTGAACAGCATGACCGTCCATATATTTTGAAGTTGAATGAATAACAACATCCGCGCCATACTCAAACGGTTTACACAAAATCGGCGTCGGGAACGTATTGTCAACAATCAAGGGTATACCGTTTTTGTGAGCAACGCGGGCAAATTTTTCAATATCCAAAACCTGCAAAGAAGGATTAGTTAAAGTTTCCCCAAAGATTGCTTTTGTGTTGGGTTTAATTTTAGATTGAATTTCATCTTCAGTGGCGTCAACATCCACAAAAATACACTCAATTCCAAACCTTTTCAAAGTAATTGCAAACAGATTCAAGGTGCCGCCGTAAATTGAAGCGGAACTTATAAAACTGTCGCCTGCCTTACAAAGATTTAAAACGGACATTAAAGACGCCATCTGTCCGCTTGATGTACACATTGCGGCAACACCGCCTTCAAGAGCTGCAATTTTTTTCTCTACAACATCAACCGTAGGATTTGTAAAACGCGTGTAAATGTGCGCCTTTGTGGGGTCATTGAAAACATCGCCGATTTCTTTTGTTGAATTAAATCTGAATGTTGTGCTCTGATATATCGGCATAACTCTGGGGCCGCCATTTTCAGGTGTATATCCCGCATGCAGGCATTTTGTATTATCTTTCATTTTATCTCCCTTCTGTTATGTACCGATTTTATGCACTCTTACAAAGTTTGTACGCCCTGAAATAAGTCTTGGGGCAGAACCTGTTATTACAACGTAATCATTTTGTTTTAAACCGACTTCGTTTATTAAGAATTCGTCAATTTTTAACAGCAAACCCTGATCCACAATTGCATCCCATTTTTTACAGAAAGGATACACACCCCAGGCAAGAGCCATTTTTCTGCAAGTCTCTTCCATATCGGAAACCATAATAACAGGTGCGGAAGGTTTCAATTTTGACATTAAACGTGTTGAATATCCGAAATGAGAAAAACTCAAAATCGCCTTTGCATTCACATATTTCAACATTTTATCCGCACCGAAAACAACAGCCTGACGGGTTAGCGCAACATCGTCGGCCATTTCTTTATCGGTGTCAAATTTATAAAAAGCACTGCCTTCCGTTGTTATTGCAATCTTTGACATCATTCTTACCGCATCAATTGCAAACTTCCCGACAGATGTTTCCCCCGAAAGCATAACAGCATCCGTACCATCCAGAATTGCGTTTGCAACATCGGAAGCCTCCGCACGGGTTGGAATCGGCTCGTTTATCATTGATTCAAGCATCTGTGTTGCAACAATTACAGGCTTTCTCTGTTTATTGGCTTCATCAATTATAAGCTTTTGACAAATCGGAACTTCAACAGGAGAAAGTTCAATTCCAAGATCGCCCCTAGCCACCATTATCGCATCCGAAACGGATACAATTTCAGCCAGATTTTTAATTGCATCGGGTTTTTCAAGCTTCGAAACAACAGGAATAGATGCATCAAAATCATTTATATACTTCTTACAAAGAAGAACATCTTCCTTTTTTCTTACAAAAGAAAGGGCAATTAAATCTGCTTTTTCTTCCGCTGCAAATTTTATAAACTCCACATCTTTAGGTGTCACAGCATCAAGACTTGCGGTAGAACCCGGAATATTTAATCCTTTTCTTGATTTTAAAATTCCGCCGTTTGTAACGGTTGCATAAACTTTACCGTCTTCAACATCGTCGACTATAACTTCAAGCTTGCCATCGTCAATTAATATACGGCTTCCTTTTGTAACATCATTTGAAAGACCTTTATAATCAACAGGAATTGTGCCGTCTTTTTGCCCGTCTTGTCCTTCAAGATGTTCAAAAACAAGTTTGTCACCGTTTTTAATTTCTATTTCTTCTTTCAGATTGCCTATTCTTATTTTTGGCCCCTGTAAATCCACCATTGTTGCTGCATAAACACCCATCCCCGCAGCAACTTCTTTTACCATACGAATTTTTTCTCTATGATTTTCCATTGTTCCATGGGATGTATTTAATCTGAAAACATTTGCACCCGCCAAAATGAGTTCTTTCACGGCTTCCCGTGTTTCGGTTGCAGGACCGAGCGTTACAACAATTTTTGTTCTTTTTGAAAAAATACTGTTCATAAATTCTAATCCGATATAACTACTGTAAAATCAAAATAATTTTATCATATAAACTAATATTAACAAATATTTCAGCCATTGAATGAAAATCGAAAGAAGAATATAATGAGAGGATGAAAAAAGGTTCTAAAATTTATATTGCAGGCCATAGAGGGCTTGTCGGCAGCGCAATTGAGCGCAAATTAAAACAGGAAGGTTTTGACAATTTAATCCTCAAGACATCTTCTGAGCTTAATTTAGAAAATCAAAAAGAAACTGATGATTTCTTTGAAAAAGAAAAGCCTGAATATGTTTTTCTTGCCGCGGCAAAAGTGGGCGGCATACTTGCAAATTCAAGATATCAGGCAGATTTTATTTATAAAAACCTTATGATTTCAACAAATATCATCAATGCTTGCAATAAATTCGGGGTAAAAAAACTTGTAAACTTAGGCTCGAGCTGTATTTACCCAAAAAACGCCCCACAGCCGATGAAAGAAGGCTGTCTTTTAACTTCCCCGCTGGAGCCCACCAATGAAGGATATGCAATTGCAAAAATCGCAGCTATTAAACTTTGCAGATATTATAACGAACAATTTGGAACAAACTTTATATCATTAATGCCGACAAATCAATATGGCATAAACGACAATTTTAATATGGAAACAGCCCATCTTCTGCCAATGCTTTTAAGACGTTTTCATCTGGCAAAACTCTTGCAGGCAGGAGATTTTAACACAATAAGAAAGGATTTAAAGGCACGGAAATTAGGCTATAATCTGGATGAGACTTTTGACCTTAATGATAATGCGGCTGTCGAAGATGTTTTAAATAAAATCGGTGCATATAAAGATAAAGTTATAGTTTGGGGAGATGGCAGCGTTTATCGCGAACTTATGTCATCGGATGATTTAGCGGACGCTTGTTATTATTTAATGCAAAATAAAGATTACGATGAAATCGGCGAACTTGTGAATATAACCTCGGGCACGGATATGAAGCTGTCTGAACTTTATGAAATTGTAAGAAACATTGTAGGGTTAAAGCAGGAAATTGAATACGATAAAACAAAACCGAACGGCACATTTAGAAAGCTTATGGACGATACAAAAATAAAATCTTTAGGCTGGACACCGAAAATCAGACTTGAAGAGGGTATTCAAAAAACCTATGAATGGTATCAATCAACCATATAAAGAAGGGAAGCTTTGTCTTTTAAAAGCATTTTGCCGTCAAGTTTTGTAACCGTTTCTTTAAGAAGCTTAATATTATGCAAATAGTGACCCCCTTCGTTTGAATAGATAATATAGCAAGAGTTTCCATGGTTTTTTGCAGTGCCGCAAAACGGTTCAATCTTATTTGCGCAGATTTCAGCCGTCATATTGTAAGGACAAACAAAGGAATTATCCGTCAAGCCGCCCAAAGTATCTTTAAAAGCAGTCTTTGCATAATATTTGTATGTTAAATGCGCACCTTTAAAAACAAAAATTCTGTCGCCTTGTTTGAATTTCTTTTGCACCGCAAAAAGCAGGGGCTTTATTTCTTCTCTTTTGTAAATATTTTTATCCGAAAAGTTATATCCGATTGAAGAAAATATGATAATCCAGCTTATAAGATAAATTAAGACCTTTTTTATACCGGTTTTTTCATTCAAAACACAATATAGGGGATATAAAACAATAATAAGCAAGATAGGATATAAAAACAAAGAAAGCCTTTCATATAGAGGATAAAAATTAAAAAATGAGGCTAAAAACCCGCCCAAAATCGTAAGCCCGAAGAAACCAAAAGCTTTTTTATTCCTCTTAAAAAGATAGACACAGCCTGTAATAAAAAGTATAAACCCAAGTAGCACAAAGGTTGAGGGGTAAAAAAGGTATTTAATAATTTCAGAGAAAATAAAAAGAATTTTATCCGGGTTATAGTTTATAAAATAAGGTATCCAATATTCATAAACCTTTGTTCCCACACTTATTTTAGAAAATACAAACAAATATTCGATTATAAGCCCTAAAGTTAAGAGCGATACAAATATTACCCTCTTCTTAAACAGAGACAAAATTAATACCGCAAAAAGAGGGAAAACCGACCCGAATGAAAACAAGGGAAAAACCAAAAGCAAAACCCCAAAACAAATTTCTTTTTTAAGAGAAATTTCAAAGCTCAAATATTTCAACCAGATATATGCGGTTAAAATTGTGAACAATACATCTGCCGCATAGGGCTTAAATTCAATAGTGTTATACAAAAGAGGCATATTTAAAGAAAAAATAAGCAAAGAAACCAGACAAATAAAATTATTCTTTTTAAAAACCTCTTTTACTAAAAGCCAAAATGCAAAAACGGATATAACGCTGCATAAAAAGGGGATAAACCTCAAAGCTCTTTCGCTTGCGCCAAAAAACGACACCAAAGCCTTTGTTAAAACAAGAAACAATGGCGGAGCGCTTTGGGCATACTGCAAAGGTTTAAAAAGTTCCAAAAAGTTTTTATCGAGAATATTCAATGCAAGCGCCGCTTCATCAAGCCACAAAGACTTTTCAACCCCAAAAAAGAGAAAAAGCCTTACAGCCGTTGCAAGAAAAAGTATGGCAAACAAAAACACCTGCCAAAAAGAAAACTGCTTTAAATAAAACCAAAAAAGTTTTACGGTCTTCATTTTAATTCTTCATCCGTAATATATCTTGGTCTTGCCTTTACTTCCGTTAAAATCTGCCCGATATATTCACCTATAATACCGATACATAGGATTTCCATACCTGTTGCAAATGTTTCCCAGGTTTCAAACAATTCAAGCCCCGGAAGATAATTCAAATGAAAAATAAGCCTTACAATGCAGGCTATTGCAAGCAAAACGCTCACAAAAGATATCCCGAAACCAAGGAAAAACACTATTCTTAACGGTCTTACACTAAAAGATACAATACCGCGCGCAGCAAGGGCAAGCAGAGAAAAGAAACTGAATTTTGATTTACCGAATTCTCTTTCTTTTACTTCAAAATAAACATCTTTTGTCTTAAGCCCTAAATCATAGAAAAGACCTCTTATAAAGAGGTTTGTTTCTTTATATTGCGATAAAATCTCAAGCGTTCGCCTTGAAACCAGTCTGAATTCCGAATGATTAGGTTTTATATTAACCCCGAGAAAATTTATTACCTTATAAAAAAGGTTTGCACAGGTTTTTTTAAACAAACCGTCCGTCCTGTTTTTTCTTATCCCGCAGACAATGTCATATCCTTCATCATAAGCTTTTACAAATTCTACAATTTTATTCTCATCCTGCTGCAGATCCGCATCAATTGTAATTGCAGCATCCGCCTCGAGGTTGTATGCATTTTCAAGCCCTGCAATAATTGCCGATTGATTTCCGAAATTTCTTGAAAAACGAATTGCCTTCACCTTAAATTCGGAGTTTTCATAAGCTTTTTTAATAATATCCCAGGTATTATCCAAACTGCCGTCATCCACAAGAAATACAAAGCTTTCGGGACCTATGTATTTTTCATCAATTAATTTATGTAAAATGTTCCAGAGCTTTTGAAGGCTGACAGGAAGCATTTGTGCTTCATTGAAACAGGGAATAACAATTGCAAGCTTTGTATCCTGCATAAACTCTTCCTTCTTATATTCTTAACGGTAAAATACAAAATAAAAATACCATAAAAATATTTTCTACAAAAGATTTAAAATATGCCGAAAATGAAGCAACACCCCGAATATTGCACCGATTAACAAATAAATAAGAGGGTCTCTTTTTAATTTTAAGCTCAATATAAAAAGAAATAAAAACAGCACAAATGCTTTAATATCAACAAATTCTCCGATTTTATAAAAAATATCAAAAAATTCACTAAATCCCTTTGGCAAAGCCAAAATAATGCTCCCCTTAAAAAGCCTTACACCGACTGCTGCAATCATAGCTGCCGTTGCAGGACGCAAAGCATACAAAGCGGATTTTATATAAAAATTATCTCTGAATTTTTTCAACATCTTTGATATAAAGATAACAATCATAAAAGATGGAACCATAATCGCCATGGTGGCAATTATTGAACCCAAAATACCGCCTGTTTTAAAACCCGCAAACGTTGCCACATTCATCCCGACAGGCCCCGGAGTTATGCTTGATACGGCAAGCATTCTTAATAATTCATCCGCACTGAACCAGTGATAAGTCTCGGACATATGATATAAAAAGGGCAAGGTGGCATAGCCGCCCCCGAAGGAAAAGAGGCCTATTTTAAAAAATTCGACAAACAAAAGAAGGTATGTCATCTTGCACCTTCTTTCGGTGAAACATTTTCTTTTTTAAATACAGCCTTTTTTGAAAGATAAAGGCTTTCAATTTTTTTATACAATATTCCTAAAATTATAGAGAGAACGATTACAATGCTTGGAGAAAGCCCAAGAAGCATTAAAAAAAGAATTAAAAAGAAGACAAAAAAAGTAAATTTATCAACAATGCTTTTATTCCAAACCTCTTTCACCGTAAGAAAAAGCAGGATGATTATCGCAATGTTTACACCCCAGAAAACATCGTTCATTATAATATTTTCTGAAATCTTAACCAAAAATGAGGCAAGAAGAATGATTGCAAGAAAAGGAGGAAGAATGAGCCCGAAGAATGCAGCAAGAGCGCCTGATTTTCCGCGAAGTTTATATCCGATAAAAAGAGTGGTATTTGCCGCAATAATCCCCGGAACACACTGTCCGAGCGCATAAAAATCTATAATATCTTCTTTTGTTGCCCAGCCTTTTTTATCGACAAGTTCACTGTTTAAAAGAGGCACAATAACATAACCGCCCCCGAGAAGAAGGGTTCCTATCTTTAAAAAAGACATAAACATTTCAAAAAGCTTCGGTTTCATAACATTTATTTTACAGGAAACATTTTTGAAATAATATTTTTATACATTTACATTATTGACTTAAAGCACACTTCAGGTAGTAAAATAAAATCAGAATAAACGGAGAAATTAAAATGAAAGTTTTATTAATAAACGGCTCACCAAAAGAAAAAGGGTGCACTTATACCGCATTGGATGAAATAGCTAAAACTCTTGATATTGAAGGAATACAGTCAGAAATCTTTTATATCGGGTGTGAACCGATTGCCCCCTGTAAAGCTTGCGGTGCCTGTGGAAAAATCGGAAAATGCATAATTAATGATAAGGTTAATGAGCTTCTTGAAAGGTTAAACGAATTTGACGGATTCATATTAGGCTCCCCCGTTCATTATGCGGCGGCTTCAGGAAACATTGTTCCTTTCTTGCACAGACTTTTTTATGCTAATGCACGAGCAGGAAAGGCGGATTTAAGGCTAAAACCGGGCTCCGCAATCGCTTCTGCCCGCCGTGCAGGAACCACAGCAACAATCGATCAATTAAATAAATATTTTCAAATTCAACAAATGCCTGTAATTTCAGGAAGATACTGGAATATGGTTCATGGAAACACGCCTGATGAAACAAGACAGGACATTGAAGGTATGCAAAATATGAGAATTCTGGCACGCAATATGGCATATTATCTCAAGATGAAAGAAGCTGCGGATAAAGCAGGAGTGCCGCTTCCCGAGAAAGAAGACATCGTTTTTACAAATTTTATAAGATAAAATATGCTAAATAATTATTTAACCTATCTAAATTACATAACAAATAAATTAAACAAATTCTTTGAACAACAAAAAGATTACATTTCTTGCAAAAGAGGGTGTGCCCTTTGCTGTAAGGACGCTGAATTTCCATATTCTGCAATTGAAATGCAGCTTTTATTAAACGGTTTCAATTCTCTTGATAGAGAAGTTAAAAACAAAGTAGAGACCAATATTCAAGAAATTTTGAAAAAAAAGAAAGAACACAAAGAAGGAAGATTTGTTTATGATTGCCCGTTTTTAATAAATAATGTGTGTTCCATTTATGAATACAGGGGGGTTGTCTGTCGTTCTTTCGGGCTTATGGCACTTCCCGACAGCAGTCATAAAAAAGTTCAGGTACCTTTTTGCTGTTATAAAGGCCTAAACTATTCAAGCGTTATAGACCCCGCAACAAATAAAATCTCAACCGAGATGTTTTTAAAAACAGGAATAAAAGAAGAACCCGCAAGTTTTAATGTAGGTTATGAAACCCTGACAAGCAAAGACATTGAAGAAGTTTTTAATTTTAAGTTCGGGTCAAAAAAACCCATGATTGAATGGTTTGAAATACCTTCAAATAACAGGGCTTAATAAGAATTTAATATTACTTAATATTTTACGGATTTTACTAAAGTTTGAATGAAATTTTGTCGAAATTGATATTATCCCCATAAAAATTATGGAAAATTTGCGATTATTAGTTTTTAAGAGATAGTAAAAATGTTTAAAATTAACCCCGAAGCAACTACACACAAGGTGTCTTTAGAAAGTAAAACAGAAGCGGGAAAGGCACAAACAAAAGAGACGCAAGGCAACCTGTTTGCAGAACCAGAAAACAACAATCCTGCAGTCAAGATAAATAAAAACGGGACAGCTGCCCCTTCGATTGATGAAGACAAAGCAAAAGAATATGCTCAAAGTCTTTGCGATGCGATGAAGGGTTTTGGCGCGGACGGAAAAGCGGTTGATGCAATAATTTTGGATGAAAGTCTCAATTCTTATGACATTGTAAGCATTATGTCAAAATATGGAAGCGTCAACAGAAGACACACTTTAGAAAAAGATTTGGCCCGGGAGTTTATGGGAAAACACGAAGATAAACTCCTGCAGAGGATAACAGATGCCTGTTTTGAAGTATACGCAGATGACAACATGGCAAATTGCGGTTTACATCGTATAGCCAGATTGGCCCTTGAGAACAAAACGCTTCAAGACTTTATGCTTGAAAAGGGTATGATTAAAAAAGATGACGAAAGCGACAACATCAGAACCTCTACAATGATATTAGGAATTCGCGGATAATGTTGAATTTGGGACAACTTTTAAAAAAGCACAAGTGATAAAATAAGCATATTAATAATAAAAAAGCGCCAAAACTATAAGTCCCGGCGCTTTTAATTTAGTTTTGTTAAATTTTACGCATGCAAAACAATAGAGCCGATTTCAAGGGTCTTTTTAACATCTATTACGCGCTGATTTGAACTTCCGACCCATTTAAGATTGTTATCTTTAAGTTCTTCAACAAATCTCCCTTCCGCAATAACATCAATAAGCTCAATCCCTTTGATATCCTTAATTTCTTCCCAAAGAAGTCCCGTATAAAGCCAGATTGTCTTATTTGGAAAATCACTGCGGCATTTTTTAACAAGCCTCATAACTTCATCTCTGTTATATGACATCATAGGATCTCCGCCTGAAAACGTTATGCCTTCAATATAAGGTCTGCTAAGCGCTTCAAAAAGTTCATTCTCTGTATTTCTGCCAAAAGGAAGACCGCCTTCTTTATCCCAGGTAATCGGATTATGACAACCGTTACAGCGGTTATCGCACCCTGAAACCCAAAGCACAACGCGTATACCGTCACCGTTTAACATATCTTCTTTTGTAATATTGTGATAGTTCATTTTCTACTCCAAAATACCGACATTATAAAAACTTGCGTTTTACATAGAAACGCGGTCTTTAATTTCTTCCATTTTAGCTTCATTCAAACGCGTATCACCTTTTACTCTTGAATAAGAAAGATAGCCGTTCATTCTGTCAATTTTGGTCAGATTTTTACTTCCGCACTTCGGACAAATATCCATTTCAAGCTCTTTATGGCCGCAATCATCGCAATAAGCAAGAGATAAATTCACGCCTTCATAAAAACCCATATCCATAGCCCTTTTAACCAGAGTCTCAATCGCCCTGGTATTATACGATACAGGATATTTCACATATTGAATTTTACCGCCGTTTAAAAGGTCCCAAAATCTTTTTTCTAAATCCTGTTTTTCAATCGGTCCGATATCTTCGGAAACATGACAGTGGAAAGAATTTGAAACATAGCCCCTGTCTGATACATTATTTACCTTACCGTACTTTTTTCTAAATTGTTGAATCTGAAGTCCGCAAAGATTTTCTGCAGGCGTACCATAAATAGCATAAAGGTTGCCGTCTTTTTCTTTGAATTCATTCACTCTTTTATTGATATATTCCATAACCTCGAGTGCAAACCGACCGTCTTCAACAAGGGATTTTTGATTATGCAGCTCTTGCAGTTCGTTTAAAGCAGTAATGCCAAATGACGCGGTAGCAGCCTTTAAAAGAGGTTTAATTTTATCGTGAATTCCAAGGTGTCCGCCGTAAAAACCGCCCTCACAAAACGCAAGCGGGTTTATCGATGCACGCATTTCGCCAAGGTAATCATAAGTTCTTATATGAATTTGCCTTATCATCTCAAGATAATAATCTAAAACTTCATAAAAATCCCTGCCTTCTTTTTTGGCCTTAGCGTAAATCATCGGCAAATGAAGACTAATGGCGCCTATGTTAAACCTTCCGACAAAAACAGGCTTATCATCCTTATCTGCCGCTGTCATTCCGCCTCTTTCAAACCAGGGCGATAAAAAAGCGCGGCAGCCCATAGGAGATATCACCCTTTTATATTTTTTATACATTGAAGCAACATAGCCTTCTCCTGTTAAAGAAAGCCAATCAGGATACATTGCAGATTTTGAACACTCTACACCTGCATTGAAAAGTTCGCGAAGCCTGCCGCTTTCACCATGAAGTTCTTCATCATAAAGAAAAACGATTTTAGGAAACAATACGGGCTTTTTATTCTCCTTTTTGCCCTGCCCCATTTTGCGCACTTCAAGCATCACCTTTGATGCCATTATTTCAAATTCTTCCGTGCCAAGCCCCATTGTCATTGTAATAAAGGGATAATCCCCGCGGGATGATGCAACAGTATTGAATTTATATTCCCACCCTTGAAAACCGTCATGAAAATCTTTTTCAACATCTTTCATTGCTTCTTTTTCTGCGCGTTCAGGCAAAACACCCATATCGGTATATTTTTGATATTTCTTTTCAAAGGTCATTTTTGCATAAGGAGCAAGGATTTTATCCACTTCGGGTACGGTAAAACCGCCGTATTGCTGGCTTGCGGCAGCCATAACAATATCTCCGATAACATCAAAGGCAACTTCCAGACTCTTTGGCTCGTTATACCAGAGATTTCCCATCTCAAAACCGCCCTTTAAAACATTTGCAACATCAAAAAGGCAGCAGTTCATCGTATCACGCCTTGCGGACATATCATGAATATAGATATAGCCTTCCCTTATGGCTTGCAATTCGGGAACGGTCAAAAAGAATTTTTTATATAATTCTTTATTTAGCTGGTTAAAAACAAGGGAGCGCTTTGTTGAAACAAGCGCGGAATCCGCATTTGAATTCTCCTTATCCCCGATGTACATAATCTTTTGGCTTTCCTGATAAACCTTATCCAACATATCTACAAAATCAATTTTATAGTTCCTGTAGTTTCTATAACTTGTTGCAACCTTCGGATTTAAAACTTCAAGCGCATTTTCAACCACACAGTGCATTTTAAAGATTTCAATCTCATTTTCGTGCATCTTTAAAACGCTTGAATCAACATAATTTGCAATGTTTTCAAGCTCTTCTTTTGTAAATTCAACAAGCATTCTTGCGGCAGATTTTTTAACTGCGGATATAACCTTTTGAACGTCATATTCTTCTTTTGTGCCGTCCTTTTTAATAATTTTAACATTCTTCAAAAGTGATTTAGTCGGAAGCCCAACCACTTTTTGACTTTGCACAAATTCAGCCCCTATCGGTTTTGTGGCATAGTTTTGTTCATTAGAAAAAGTAAGTTTCGATTTTTCGATACTTACAGATCTTTCTTCCCGTAATTCTTTCATCCTTGCTCCTTTTTTCTTTTGAAAAAGGCAGAAAATAGGCTAATTAAAAGCTCAAATTCCTGTCTCGAGGTGTAATACACAACAAACACAGAGCATTCCGACTTTAACGGCTGCGGACCAGCGAGGGATTTCCACCCTTTCTTTCCTCCATGCTGTATTTTTTATATTTTATCAAAAACCTTTTAGCATGAAAATATTGAGGTATAAATCCAAAACTCAATAAAGCCGTTTCCTTATAAGGGTGTGCTTCATACACCCTTTACAAAACTTTTCATATCCAATTTTAATATTTTATTTAATTCACCCGTATCGTTTGTGCTGCCGAAAAGTATTGCGCAGACAGGTTTTTCGGTATAATTTATTTCCCTTTTTTCTAAAATATTTGAAAAATTTTGATACAAAGCTTCATAATCAAATTTAAAATCACCTGTTTGAAGCTCTTTTGGCCTTTCAGCTATTGCAAAGTAGAAAATTTTATCTCCCGCCTTATCTGATATCAGCTCCCAATCAGGCTTTTTCCTGTTTTCAAAATATTCATACACATTAATTCCGTAAGCAAAATACGCTAAATCCGTTGTACACCAGCCTGCAAAACGCGCAGGGTTTATTTCAACGGGGATAATTTTCCCATCTTTTCTTTTGATAAGCTCTATGTGCATTGGAAAATTTTTCACATTTAAAGAATTTTGCACAAAAGCTTTCCCAATATTTGATAAAACTCCGCTAAAGACGGTTATATTTTCTTTTACGATGGCAGCAGATGTTGTATATGCTCTGTCGCTGACGTCATCCCCATCTAAAAACGGATGTTTCAAGATATTTAATATAACAGGTTCATTTGCCGAATTGTAATAAACATCAATCGCAAATTCTTCCCCTTCAATAATTTCTTCAATTATAAATTTTGAAATGTTTAAAACATTCTTTGGAAAAAGCTTTGAAATTTCAGATATTTCAGCCTTGATTTCAGTTTTCACCCTTTCCCATTCTTCTTTGCTCCGAACCTTATGCACGCCAAGGCTCAAAAAACCCACCGCGGGCTTTATTATAAAAGGCTTCCCGACATTTTCAAATTTTATTTTATCAAGCTCTTCAACAGAAATCTCTTCAAAGAAAAAATCGGGATATAGAGGCTTCAGCGCCTCTCTGAATTGAAATTTATCTTTGCAGAGGGAAATAACTTTAGCAAAATTTGAATTCGGACAATTTTCCATAATAAAATTTATGGAATTTTCGGAATTTATATAAACCTTTCCATTTTCTATAACATCCAAAGCTTCTTTTTTTGAAACAAAATTAAACTTCCCGCAAAATCCATTGCAATTATATGTTGCTGCCTCTGCTTTCATAAAATCGTTTTCTAAAATTTCATAACCGTTTTTTAAAACCGTTTCCAAAAGCAAGCTTGAAACATAGGGTTCATCCAGTATAAACAAAAGGCTCTCCTTTAAATAAATTCCGTCTCTATTTTTGTATTGTTATAATAATCCAAAAATTTCTTCGGTACAGCTTCTTTTTTAATTCCGAATTTTTCGGGGCAAAGTGTCCACGGGGATGCAGGCTCGTATATGATTGGAATTATCATATATTGTTGAACAAAACTATATTTCTTTTGAAGAAATTTACCGTACGCTTCAGATTTTTCATTCTCTTTTTTATCAACGGAAGGAATTATTGAAAAATAAAGCTCAGATCTTATTTGAAGCTCTTCCATACAATCAAGTGCTTCTTCAAGCTCATTGTTTGAAAAATAAAAGGCCTTATGGCGCTTTCTTAAATCTTCATTGTAAAATTCGGGACTGATTGAAAGAATTGATTCTTTAGAAAAAGCCCTTGCATAAAGTTCGAGTAATTCTTTATCCGGAAGCCCGAACAAAGTAAAGGCCGCGGTTAATTTCCCGCAAAATTCATCGCTGATTTTTTCAAGCAGAGTAATTAAATGTTTTCTATCCTTAGGGTCTGGGTCAAAAGCAAATCTGAAAACTTCAATACCGCAACCTTTTTTAAGGGTCTTAATCTCATCAATTACACTGTCTGCGCTTCTGTATGAAATAAAATCTCTGCCGATAACTTTCTTTAGCGCTTCATAGCCTCCGCCGCACCAGGTGCAATTTCCCGTACATCCACGCCCAAGACACACGCCTTGAGATGTCATCGGGTTATTTAGCTCTTCTTCTTTTGCATAGTTTAAAACAAAAGGAATTTTTGCATAATGCTCGTAATTTCGCATTGTTTTTATGTCGAAAAATTTAAAAGTGTCTAAATCTTTACTTAATGCAACAAATTTTTCCCTGTTTCTTATTATTTCCCCGTCTTTTTTCCAAACAATATTTGGAATCTTTTCCAAATCATCCTTGCAGCCGTAAAATACCTTCTTTGTAAGTAAACTTATCGGGATTTCGCCTTCCCCCGCTATGATTGCATCAATAAAACCGAATTCTTTTAGTATCTCTTTTGCAAAATATGATGCCGTAAACCCGCCAAGGACAATAAAAACGTCGGGGCATTCTTTTTTTAATTTTCTTATCGTTTCAATAACGCTAAATGATTGCGGGTGCCAGTGCAGAGAGAAGGCAAGAAATTTTACGCTGTTATCTTTCACATATTTTGAAAGAGAAAAATTTTTATCAAGATATTTTTCTATTCCGATATGCAAAATTTCAACATCAAAACCCTCTTTTTTAAGTTCGCCTGCAAGAGGATATAAACCCATGGCGCAAAAATTCACGTTTGAATATAAAGTCCCGTCAGGGTTTTCACAAAACTGCGGCGTGTGGACCAGTGCGCATTTAAAATTTTTATTAAATTTTATTTCTTTTTCAAGTTCCATTTTTATATTATACTTAAAACAACGGAAGTTTTAAGAAAATAAAAGTGAGGACGGTTTTATGGAACAGATTAAAAAATTTTTTATGGAGCTAAGAGAGAGAGTGGATTTTAAATTCTACCCTGTTATATTAGCGCCTGTTATAATCTTTCTTTTGACGCCAATATTTATAAAATGGCTTCCGCTTCATTTTGCAAACGAAAATTCTTTAATTGAAAACTTCCAGCTTGTTGTAATTTTGTTTGCGTTTATTTTCTGTTTAAAAGCAAAAACCGATAAACCCTTTTTCTATTCAATGGCACTTGTTATGGTAATTCTTTTCTTAAGAGAAATAAATTGCGGCAGAACAGTATTCTTCCTTGTTCCAGGGGGGGGTCCGAACGCGTTTTACAGCTGGAAAGAAATTCCTTACGGATATCTGGCACATCCTTTGTATGGCCTTTTTATGGTATGTTCCGGCCTTTATTTTATATTTTCAAAATCTTATAAAACTTTGTGGAATTATTTTCTTCACGCTAAATTATCGGTTTACACCTGGGCTTTTATGTTTTTAGGCATTATATTTGGCGTTGCAGGTGAAGAAATTGGCGCTTTTATGCTTGAAGAAATGGCTGAAACTTTATTTTATGTTTCAATAACGGCCCTGCTTTTCCTTCAAGGGTTCAATAAAAACTATATCGAAACAACGGAAAAATATAATTAATTTTGACACTTGCAGTTTGGATTTTTTGAAATATTCAGCGTCTTAAAATTCGTCCTTAGGCCGTTGTATGAGAGGATTTTATTTGTTAACAATTCTCCTTCGCCCAAAATAAGTTTTAAAATTTCCATACTTTCAATTGAACCTATAACGGAAACTGCAGGCGAAACAACCCCTTTTACCTCAGGCTCAGTAACATTATCACCCATAATACACCTTAAACAGGCGGTTTCGCACGGTAAAATTGTCATTACCTGTCCCCTGAATTCACTTACACCTGCGTGAACAAGAGGTTTTCCCGTTTCAAGAGAAATATCGTTAAGTAAAAATTTTGACTCAAAGCTGTCAAAACAATCTGCGATTATATTGTACCTTTCAACAATTTCAGCATAGTTTCTCTCATTCAGACGAGTTTTAAAAGTTTCAACACGAATATCCCTGTTATAGTTTTGAACCCTTGTTTTTGCCGATTCGACCTTTGGTCTTTTTAAAAAAGAAAGGTCATGGATAAATTGGCGGTTAAGGTTTGATAATTCCAAAATATCATTATCAATAATACCGATTTGCCCGACACCGAGAGACGCCAGATTCAAAATAACGGCAGAGCCGAGACCGCCTGCACCGCAGACCAGAACTCTGGCATTTGAAATCTTTCTTTGCCCCTCTTCTTTAATTTCAGGGACAAGAATGTTTCTGTTATATCTTTCAAAAACATTTTGTGTCATTTTTCAACCTGCTTTTAAAATCACAACTTAATTATACCATCTTGTTTGTATAACCGAACCAAAAAATTTGTCCTCCCGTGTTCAAAATTCGGAAGGACAAATTAAAATCATATATTTTAGGTGTCTACATTGCTATGTTAAAGCCTGCTTGAAGCGAAATACCGTCTCTTCCGCCCGATCTGAACATAGTTTGGAAGAAACCTCCGAATCTTTCACCGTTCTTTTGAAGCCCTAAACCATAATTTACATAAGGTTTAATGCTAAGCTCGGGTAACGTAACATCATTTGCTTTAAACGCCGCTTCATCCAAAACATTCCAGACAATTGAAGCACCGATATAAGGTTTCCAACCTTTTGGACAGTTTCCGATTATTCGAAGCCCCGGTCTGAATTGAATTGCATTTAAAGGCTTTGTATGAAGTTTTACACCTGCTGCATTTGTATAATCAAAAGTATCAACAAAGCTGTATGACATCATATAATTCGGCTGGATTATCAATTTGCTCTTGAAGAATTCTCCGTTGTAGCCTGTTTTAATTGCAACACCTGTCATAAACATTGCAAAATCATCATCGCCATATGTTATATCAGCCTTTGCCGCATTGGCGCCTGCGTTTACAGTAGCACCCAGATATCCGTTTCCTTTATACAATACACCTGTTGCACCCAATGTACCGCCGTTTTGGTATATGCTCTGACCCTTGTATGCCTGATGGCTTCCGTTGTATCCGCCATAAACAGACCAGATAAAATCGGTATCGTTTGCAAGCTCTTTTATATCGCTGTCATGCCCGAAAAATGTACCGTAAGAAACATTTGAAACTCTCGGTCCTCTTTGAAGTCTTACTCTTTCAAAATTTGAATACGGTTTAAACCAGGTATTTCCTTCTTCATAGGGTGTCATTATCGGAGAATAAATACCGCCTCTTGAAGATGCATATTTATTGGCATATTTTAAAGCCTGTCTTTCTTCGCGTGTTAAAAGCATATATAAATCCATATTATTAAATGCCATATCATATGAATTTAACTGCGTTAAATATCCGCCAAGAAGTGTGGCCACGGGAGAAGCAAGAACCGAGGGGTTGTAGCCGTCACTTGTCTTGCCGCCGCCTGCCATAGATACAACACCTGTTTCGGGGTTAAATTGGGTTTGATATTTATAAATCGGACTCATAGCCGTGCCCGAGTTTCCTCCCGCTATTTCAACCTTTCCGAGAAGCGGGCTGTTACCGTTTTCATCAAGAGTGATTACGGAGAATTCACCCTGTGCTTTAGATGTGGAAATAACGTTAATATTGTCAATTACAATTTTTCCGTCTCCTTTAACATCTGCGGCATTGATTTTATCGCCCGTACCGTTTGCAAGATTTGCATCAATACCAATCTTTGCATCGCCGTTTAAGGTTAAATTTCCAAGGTTCACATTATCTGCGGCACTTCCGTTTACAAGGTCCAATTTTGCACCGTTTGAAAAGCTTGTATTTTGTGCGTTGAAATATTGAGCGCCTTTTTGAAGCTTAACAACACCGCCGTTATAATTTACATCACCCGTATATCCGCTGTTGTTACCTGCAAGCTTAAGGGTTCCCGCATCGTTTTTGTTAATTGTACCGCTTCCTGCAATTCCGCTTTCAATTACCGTATTTCTTGCACCTTGGACATTTAATATGGCATTTTCCAGATAAATATCATTGCCGCCCGCAACGGTCGGAAGGGGTGCTTGAGCACTTCCGTCTTTTGTTGAAGGTGTATTTGCGTTATTATTTGCAACATTTTCTTTAAATACAACATCTCTGTTTTGAGCATTCAATGTTACGGTTCCACCGTTTGAATAAATGGCGCCGCCTTTGCCTTCCGCCACGTTATTTTTCACGGTAGAATCCGTAATTATAACTTCCCCGCCGTTATTATTTACAACAGCACCGTTTCCTGTCGTGTGGAAATTATTTAACGATTTGGCTCCGTCTGTCGTACCGACATTTTTAAACTCAAGTTTTTGCCCTGCGTTCATGGTTATACCTTCGTTTTTACCGCCGTTTAAATCAGACCCGAGCATATTAATTTTTAAAGATTCGCCGCCCATAACGCCAAGCGCTGAGCCTACAACGGTGCCGTCCAAAGTCGAAGGCTTGTATTCTCTTATGCCTTCGGCCGCAACCGCTTCAGGCAGTCCGCTTGAATCAAGTCTTTCTACGTTTATATACCCATCTTCCCCTACGGAGAAAATATATTTTGAAAGGTCGTTAAACTGAACATTTTCACCCTTGAAAAAGCTTGAATCCCCTCTGTTTAAAAGTTGGAATTTATCGGCATCACCGTCAGCCAGAATGTTTAACTCGAAATGATCCGAATCAAAAAGGATAACACCGTCTATTTGTTCCGAAATATTGAAAAAGTCGCTCTTTCCCTGTTTTAAATCAACATCAATCGCAACAACAAGTTTTTGTTCGCCTGCAGGTTCTTTTATTGTTAAATTCCTGATGTTTAAAGTGTCCAATTTGCCGTTTTGCAGGTCAAACCTGATATCATCATTACCATCGGGATTAAAGACAAGATTGACATTATCTAAAATCGCATTGCCGTCTGCAAGCTTATTTCCGTGATTTAAAAGCAAAGTTCCCGATTTATGGGTTAAGATAACATTTTTAACGGTGTTATTAAGAGCTATTTCACCTCCGCCGTTAGAGACAATATTTAACTTTCCCTTATATTCTCTTTTTATAACGTTTCCATGGCTGTCTTGCATGTCAATGATGGTTCCTGAAATACCATCATCTATTGTAAGCTTACTGTTTGCATT
This sequence comes from uncultured Vampirovibrio sp., assembly GCA_910578465.1. Classification (GTDB taxonomy): domain Bacteria; phylum Cyanobacteriota; class Vampirovibrionia; order Gastranaerophilales; family Gastranaerophilaceae; genus MGBC122484. Next base: position 206,363 of record CAJTPW010000002.1, read on the forward strand.
GTTTTGGGTTTTTAATTCAACGGTACCGCTTGCAATATAAATAGCATTTGACTTTTCAGAACCGTATTGATCTTCCGTATTGTGTTTATTGTTTCTAAAATAATGCTCGGTCCCGTCATTTGATTCGATTCTGACACTGCCTGTTGCATCTTTAAGGTCAACATAAAGAGCACCGCCCAATTGACCTGCGGTATTGCCTTCAAAATCAGTGTTTGTAATATATGTTAAAAAAGGATTTCCACTAATATAGGCAGCACCGCCATACGTACCCGCATGGTTTTGTTTAAAAAACGAATTGTCTACCTGATAAGATATAAAACTGCCGTTTGCATTATAAAATAATGCTCCGCCACGGTATGTGGCACGGTTTGACATAAATTTCGAGTTGGCTATTTTTGCAACCGAACCATTCACATTAACTGCACCGCCTGAAGCTGCGCTGTTGTTTTCAAACAGTGAATTATATAACCCGTCATCAAAACCCCAGCCTCCGGTATACATCAGTGCACCACCGTTAATATTGATATCGTCTTCGTAATGAAGATTGCTAAAGTGGTAAGAATCAACCTTTCCGCTTAAATCCTGTCTTACCCCGCCGCTGTTACCGTTTATCGAAGTGGTATATTTTCCCGGGTCCTGATATCCTGCGAAAACCGAATTTTCACAAACCCCTCCCCATAACAACAGGGATAATGCCGCCGACAATACAATGTTGCGTTTTGTTCTCTTTCTCATCTCGTTTTTTCCTCGCCTTAAAGCTAAACAATTCCCAAACTAATGTATAGCTTATTATCCGACAGAAACACACCACAGTCAATATTTAAATTAATGCTCAATAATACTACGAAATTAAATTAACCATTATACAGCTATTTAAAGCAATAGTTTTAACAATAGATATTAAGCCACCCGTTTTGGTAATATGCTTTCTAAATTGTTGTTCTACAATTTAGACATAAAGATTTATTTTAGAAATGAACAATAGTATGAAATTTTTATTCTCGCATAGAAACTTTCCTGCGCAGTTCAGACATATAATTACTCAATTAGGAAAAGACCCGAAAAACGAAATCGTATTTTTAACAGGAACGCAAAATACTGTTGAAATCCAAGGTGTTAAAAAAATTTTATATAAATTAAAAAGAAAAACATCAAGTGGCTGTCACCGCTACTTAAAACAATATGAAGAATCAATAATCCACGGACAAGCAGCAGCAGAAAAATTAATAAACCTAAAAAACCAAGGTTTTACCCCCGATATTATCTATGCCCACGGATGGGGAAATTCTATGTTTTTTAAAGATATATTTCCAAATATTCCCTTAATAAATTATTGCGAATGGTATTACAATTATTCAGGGGCTAACATAGGATTTGACGGAATTGTGCCCGATTATGATAAAAAAGCTCTTATAAGATGCAATAATTCTCAGCTTTTGCAGGATTTAACAGCCTGCGATTTGGGGATTTGCCCAACCAAATGGCAAAAAAGCCAATTCCCTAAAGAATTACAGAATAAAATAACTGTAATTCATGATGGGATAGATACAGATTATTTTATTCCAAATCCTGATGCTAAATTTAAAATACCTGACAGTGATATTGTTTTTTCAACTAAAGATGAAGTTTTGACCTATGCAACACGCGGAATGGAACCATATAGAGGTTTTCCTCAGTTTATGGAAGCTGTAGAAATATTATTAAAAAAAAGAGCGAATTTAAAAGTTTTAATAGCAGGTGAAGACAGAGTTTGTTATGGTCCAAAACTAAAAAACAGAACATACAAAGAATTGATGTTAAAAAAATTAGATTTAGATTTATCAAGAATATATTTTGTCGGCAGCCTGCCTTATGGTGAATATTTAAAGTTGCTTCAAATTTCATCTGCTCATTGCTATTTAACCTACCCTTTTGTTTTATCCTGGTCGTTTTTAGAAGCAATGTCTACAGGATGCTGCATTGTCGGCTCCAAAACACAGCCCGTAGAAGAAGCAATGAAAGATGGATACAATGGATTATTGATTGAATTTTACAATAAGCAAGAACTGATTAATGCAATTGAATTTGCTCTAAACAATCAGGATAAGATGCGAACTTTAAGAGAAAATGCAAGGAAAACAATTATTGAGAAATATGATTTGAAAAAATTACTGCCACAACACATTAAACTCATAAAAGAAACTGCAAAGGGAATTTACGGGAATAAAGAAATAATAGAAGAGTTTTGTTAATTTAAAATAATTTAAGAAAAATACATTAATCAGTAATTATATATTGATGTTAAAAGAAAATGGGACAGTCAAGTTAATACTGTCCCATTTTTTATTTGACATTAATTAGATTTTAATGTTGAATATTTTTGTTTTCTTTTTGTTTTTCGATGATTTTTAGATTTTCTTTTAGGCAAGATATTTGTTTTTGAATTCATCAAAGGTAAGGGTAACATCTTCGAAAATAAAGGTTTCAATTCTTTTTGCCGTATCGTTCTGGTATGGGATTTCAATTTTGTTATCGGGATAATTGGTGAATGAAATGTATATTGTACCTTGATTGTTAGATTGAGCTGTAATTTCATCAGAGTTTACACCTTGGAATATAACAGTGTCATTACCTTTTGTTTCATCAATCTTCGTATAGCTTGCACCATTAATTTCAGCAGGGTTAATAATATATGTATCATCTCCTTCATAGCCATCTAAGGTATCATTACCGCGTCCTGCATAAAGAACATCGTTGCCCCATGCGCCTCTAAGACTGTCATTACCATCTCCGCCATAGAGGGTGTCATGTCCATAATAGCCATACAAGGTGTCATTTCCTTCATCACCATAGAGGATGTTGTTTCTTGAATCGCCATGGATTGAGTCGTTGCCTTTTGTACCCGGATAATCTGCGATATGTTTTAATAAAATATAACCGACATTATTACCAAATCTCACATTGTACTCGGTTACATATTTTTGCCAATCCAATGCTTTTAAATAATTAAAATATTTTAAAACATACACTAGGTCAGAAATCATATCATAAACAGGAGTATAATCCACCTCTATTCCAAACTCTGTTGTGTCTTCCGTCTGTTCTCCTTCTGCTTCTGTATCTTCTAAAGCGGCTTCAAGCTCTTCCCAAGCTTTCTCTTCACATTCTCTCATATATTTTTCAATAACGGGGAAGGTGCCATCTAAATTAACTTTCCATTTATCATTTTTATCAAGCTTATAAGATAAGTTTGAGAAAAGTTCACTCATATGTGTTTGAATAGCAAGAGATGAATATACAAAGCCAAAAAAGTTGTCAAAACCTTCTTCCAAAATATCCGCAGCAGCTTGCGTTCTAACGGGTGTTTTAGGGCTTCCCTGAAGATATGTTCCCGCAAAAGCCTCTATCGTGGCAAGTTTTCTGCCATCAAACAGAGTTCCCCTGCCTGTGGTTGTTATGTTTTCAGTCCCCGCCCATTTGTAGATAAGCTGTTCGCAAAGTGAATGCTTTGTATCAATATTTTCTTCATTCAAAAATGCCTTCAAAGCAGCTAAAATTTCTCCTGATACATCTCTCATAATGGTCTGATGTAAAGAGTGAACCAAACCGGAGCCTGATACATCGGGTAATGCTGCAACTTCTTCACTTTCTTCAATCATTTCAGCCGAAACAGACTGGTAAATGTTTTGGTTCAGCATAAATTCACCATAGATATGTTCAACATCATCATTTGTAATGAATTTTGCTTCTTTGATTTGCCTGTTGCCGTTTGCATCGGTTTTATTAACAGTTGTGTACGACAGGCCGATTTCTTTTATTCCTGCTTCTTCTAAGGTTATTGTTGTGTTGTCTGATTTTAAAAGTTTAAGGTCAGAGAATTTAAGGTCGGCCAATGTGATTTTACCATCCTTGTTGGTGTCAAACTCTGCAAGAGCTTCAATACCTGATTTTGCATATTCGCCATTTTCAAGGAGGGTATTATCGCCAAATAATTCAAGGCCGTTATCTATTGTGCCGTTACCGTTTCTGTCGCATACCAAAATTGCATCGCCTGAATTAATCCAAGCTACTTTTTGTGCTATGCCATCATTATCAATGTCAAAATTTCTGCCGTTTTCGGGTTTTGATAAAGAAATGACACCGTCAAAATCAAGGTCAAAGATGAGGGGATCAACAGGGGGAGTATTTGGAGGTCCTGCCTCTGTAATAGTTTCATCTGGAGGAGTATTTGGTTTTGGCTCGTCAAATATATCAGCAGGATGTTCGCTAGGTTTTTTTTCTTCTTCTTTATCCTTTTCTGTAGCTTCAGCGGTTTCACCGGGATTTTGCCCTTCATCACCTCCGCCAGAACCATCACCAGAACCACCACCTGAGCCTTCTCCGCCTTCGCCAGAATTATTTCCATTATGATAAGGTGGTTCTTCAGTTCCATCGGGTTGATATAGTGTTATTCCCAAATTACCATTTTTAAAATCTTTAATGATTATAGAACCCGCTATTGATAAATCATTAGAATCGCCAATGTATGAATAAATAAGACCATATTTATCTCTCCAAATGTTTTCTTCGCCTTCTTTTCTGTCTGCTCTTTTAAGGTGGACTTTTTTATATGTGCCTTTTGCACTGTTTTGTAAAATCCAATATTCTATCCACCCTATGTTGTCCCTAATTGTTTTAATTCCGATATCCGTAGATTTTATTATATACATGTCTTTACCGGTGCCACCTTGCAAATAATCATTGCCATTGCCACCATAAAGAATATCTTTTCCTGTACCACCATAGAGAGAATCGTCACCGGAATCGCCGTAGAGGGTGTCATCACCCTCTAATGATTTAATGGTATCATTACCACCGACACCATGAATAATATCTTTACCATAGCCCAATACTGCATCATCGGAATTTGTGCCGAGAACATAATATTTCGAAGAGGTTTTGTAGACAAGGCGTCTTGCTGCCTTGTTATTACAACAAAAGGTATCCTTTAGAATGTCAACAGCATCTTCAATATCGGCAACAAGCTTAAAACTTTTAGAAAGACCATTATACAGTTTGCTGCCATTTGTATTATTAACATCATGGTTAATAAGGGCACATGCTTGTCTATGAGTCCATTTTTTCTCGTCGACCTTAAAGGTTTTATTTTGTAACTCATCTACATCTTTATAGCAAGAATGAGGCAGGTATCCACCATTTATTTTGCCTTCAGGTAAATAATGCCAGGTTTCTCCGATATGTTCGCAGTGACATCCAACATAATCGTTCATTGCAACATAATTTGTTATATTACTGTATTGTTTCTTAAATTTAGCCATACCCGGTGCGTTAAATGTTACACCTTTATGTCCTGTTTCTGTTGCTACTAATTGAACTAAAGCACCGCCCAATGAATGACCCACCAATGTAATATCTGCACCTTGACAAGCAGGCTCATCCAGAACATTTGCAAAAAAGTCCCTTGCGGCTCCCAATTGAGTTGACGGTTTCCAATTCAGAAGTATTAAAAAATCGGCAGGTATCCAGTCAAGGGCTTCCTGTGAACCTCTGAATACAACTACAACCTCGTTGTATGAACCATTTTCTTGTTTGTCTCTACCATAACATATGCCGTTAAAGCTGCCTAGGGATGAAGTAATTTCTTCGCCCTTTATTGGTATAGGATGCCAAGAATCTACAATAACAGGGGCACTGTAGGCCGCATTTGCTAATTTAGTGTAGTTAGTTAACTGTTCTTTTGTTAATGTCATAACTTTCTCCTTTTTAATATCTAACATAATTTTGCATACCAAATTTAAGCACTCTAAAATAAACCTTCTCCTTTCTATAAAGAATGCTTTGTTACATTGATATACTGGTAATGTACCATTTGTTGATTTAATTAATTGTTTAAACTGATTTGTCGAAAAATATTAGTATTTGTACAAATAATATTCATTCTTATCAGCTTTAATGAAAACCGTATTGTTATCCATATTTATTGCATTGCAATTTTCAGAATAAGTTTTTTTACTCAATTTTGTATATTTATTTGTTACGGGATTATATAGTTCCATATAGCGTCTCGGTCTATATATCCAACCGTCAAAAAACTCTTTGCCGCAGTACAGTAGAACATTTTTATTTGATAAAAGCATTAATTTATAGGATGTCATACGTTGTACAGGGCCATCTGTTTTGTAAAAATCACTCTTTGCAAGGCTATAAATATTATTATTGAGCAATAAACGCTCATCACCAAAAGTCGTAAGGGAAGCAAGATTTTTATGTTTTAGGATAGATGCAAGTATATCTTTTGTAACAGGTACCACGGTATTTGTTTTAAGAAAATACAAAAAATCGTCATTTGCATATGTATAGTTTTCGTGATAATTGATATTAATATAGGCATATTCATCTCCAAGTTTTGTTATTTGAGGATGACTTAATAAATAATTATATTGTTTTTCCATGGTGTAAATAGCATCAAACTTGTTGGTTAAAATATCAAAAACCTCAACACCTTTATTGGTAACAAAAACAATTTTATTATCAAACTTTACATAATTAGAATTACTATGGTTAGAATGAAAAAATTTTGTTTCACCTGTTATCTTGAACCTATTTGTTTTGGGATTATAAATTTCGACAACATTATCATGTCTAATAGAATTTCTAAAATACGAAAGTCCACCAGTTATAAAAATTCTCCCGTCAGATAGATGTATCAATGTAAGCCCGGTTTCCGGAGGGATATTCATTTTTACACCTAAATCCATTGTTTGCTGCGTTTCAATATTATATATCTTTGCAGTAGCAGTTTTTCTATTTTCCAAATCTTCACCTTCGAAATATCCATAAGGAAAAAATACTTCCGTCGGACTGTAATAAACAGGCTGTCCCAAAGGTACATTTTTAAGTTTGATAAATTTGCCATTGTCTCCAAAAGCTAGGCTTTCACAGCTTGTAAAAGGTGATATTACCAAAGCACTAGTTATTATTAGAATTACTATCTTAATTATTTTATTAATTTTCATTTTATTATATTTCCTTTTACTTATTCTTTTCGTATTTAAGTTTTTGTTTTAATTATTATAATTCTTTTGATTTTAATTATAATTCTTTTGATTTTAACTGGTTTTATTATTAATTTTAGTAAATTTAGTGAACAAATTTTTTTCTTTGCATTTCCACTATAACACTTGTGTAGAGCTGTTTTCAAATGATTTTTTCTTGGAAATTTTCCATGCACGGTTCACTGAATTGTTCATTTTTTCTTATGCAGCCAAGGCTTCAATGCCTGATTTTGCATAAGTTCCGTCTTCGAGCAGAGTATTATCGCCGAATAATTCAAGGCCATTGTCTATTGTGCCGTTACCGTTTCTGTCGCATACTAAAATTGCATCGCCTGAATTAATCCAAGCTACTTTTTGCGCTATGCCGTCATTATCAATGTCAAAGTTTCTTCCCTGTTCAGGTTTTGACAGGGAAATGATATCGTTGAAATCAAGGTCAAAGATTAATGGATCAACAGGGAGAACGTTGGCAGGGCCTGCTGTTGGAGGAACATCACCAACACCGCCACCGGGTTTTGGACCAAGCTGCTCGCCTATTGATGGAACACCTCCGCCTTCTTCAGGGTTTTTTCCATCAATTAAATTTCCTTCATCATCATGGTCAAAATTTGATTCGCCTGTGCCTTTACCTGAACCAATAACAGAGCCGTCGCCACCACCTGAACCGCTTCCGCTGCCTGAGCCTTCTCCGCCTTCACCTTCACCCGGGCTGTTTCCGCCGGGAATAGTGGGTTCAGGGGTTCCGTCTTCTTTGTATAGATAAATACCCAAATCACAGTTTTTAAAACTTTGAACGGTAATATTGTTGTTGATAATAAGGTTTGGAGATGCATATTTAAATATGTTGCCATAATCATCTCTCCATTTATGTTCTTCGTTTGGCATTCTTGTTGCTCTTTTTAAGAAAATACCGTCATATTGAATAGCGCCTATGCCATCGGAATCTCCTATTGTTGCACCACCTGAATATCTGCCTGTAATATAGACATCATAGCCTGTTCCGCCTGATAAATAATTTTTACCCAGACCATCATGGAGATTATCATTGCCTGAACCACCATAAAGTTTATTGTTTCCCATACCTGCAAATAATTTATCATTGCCTGCATCACCGTAAATAGTGTCGTCGCCATCACCTGCGTATAAGGTATCATCACCGGAACCGCCTCTTAGTGTATCGTTTCCTTCGAAACCATGGAGTTCATCATTACCGGAGTTACCTTGGAGGATATCATCGTTACTGCTGCCAAATAATACTTCGGCTTTGGTTGTACCTGCAATTGTTTTTCCATTAGCTTTTGGAAGATAATAGGTTTTTCCATTTGCTTTGTATGTAAAATCGTGTTCAATTAGTTTGGGGTTATTGCGAAGGATTTTGAGGGCATTTTCAAGAGATTCAATGGAAATTCTTGCTATAATTTCTTGTACTAGTGGTCTCAATGTAACATCAGTTACCACATTGCCTATCGCATTATTTTCATCATAATACCAAAGAGATAGTCCTTCTGATTCGTTAAATCCAATGGGTTTTGGAACTGCTTTATTTAAGCTTGCATTTAAAATCCATTCATGGGTATCAATAAATGGTGCCAGTTTTCCTGTTGTACCCCAATTTGATATCGGTCTTATTGACTGAGGAGCAAAAACTAGAAGTTTTCCAATATGGGTATGTACCATACCACACCAGTCGTTCATAACGGAATAGTTCGTTATATGGCTATAATTATTTTTTAATTGCGTACCTGTTTGAGTTTTAATATTATCTAGCAAATGCATAACACCGGGGGCATTAAAAGTAAAAGTTTGATGCGTGCCAGCACTACAAGATGATACAAGCTGTGCTAAAGCGCCACCCAAAGAGTGACCGGTTATATAAATTGTCGTTCCCTTATCTTTATACTGATTATATACAGTGTTATAGAAATAAAGAGCATCGTAAAACTGGGTAGGAATTTTATCCTGCATCAACATTAGATCGTTTTGCCAATCTTTTAAATCAAGAACATTTTCACCCAATCCATTCCTTTCTGTTCCTCGATAAGCTATAACACCTTCATTAGCATCTTTATTGTAATAAAATGCAGCAACTAAACCGGTTGGAGTCTTGTAGTAATTTTCTTCATTAGTGATATCACCTATCTCGACTCTCTTGTAGCTCAACTTATCTGCAAGACTATTTAACGTTTTACCGCCATAAACATAGTGCGCCAATTGTTGACACAATTCTTTTGTAATTGTCATAATTTGTTTTCCTTTCCTAACTTTATACGTTATAATTTGCATACCAAATTTAAGCACTCTAAATTAAACCTCCTCCTTTCCTTAGAGAATGCTTTGTTACATTGATATATTGCGTGTTTAATTCAATTAATTATTTGCTAATTTGATTATTTTTATCTTTCAATCTTGTTTTTGGTCATATGGATAACAGCATGTTTTAAGCCATCATGACCTCCACCTGTAATTAGAAGGTTTCCGTCTTTCAAAAGAACAGAGCTGCTTCCTTCATAAAGATTAACGGGTATTTTTGATTTAACATCTGTGAATTTATTTGTTTTTGGGTCGTATATTTGAGCATCACTGTGTGAAGTATAACCAATACTGACACCTGTACTTCCGCCATAATATAGAATAGTATCATCAGGCAAAAGTGCGGTTGAAACAAATCCTGGAGATGATCTTCTTTTGTTTACAATTGTTGATACATTTGTTTTCGGGTCATATTTTTCAACCATTCTAGCACTTTCAAAATGGGACTTTCCATAGCCTTCTATTAAATATATATCCCCTGACTTCATTTTTATTAAATCAAAAGTAAATCTGTCGCTTGAAATTTTGCCTGCTGATATAATTTTATTGTCTTTGGGAATATATTTTTCAACTTCAAGAAAATGTGGGCATTCTATCGCATCTTTTTCTACCGGTTTACCAAACCCACTAAAGATTAACACCTCTCCATCATTTGTTAACGTCATCATATGATTACGTCTTTCTTGAAGTAAATCCGGCCCTTGTTCAAACTTATTTGTTTTGGGGTTATAAAATTCTGTGGATTTTAGTCGACTTTCGTATTTAATATTCCTTTTTCTTTTTTCATCATCAGAATATTCACCACCAGATATAAATACTCTTCCATCGTTTAAAAGAATTGCTGAAAATCTTTCTCTGCCAGTTATCATATTTGGACCTTTTGTTATTTTATTTGTTTTAGGGTCAAATATGTATGTATGCGGAGATGTGCTGTTATGTGTGCAACCGCCAAGTATTAAAACATCGCCATTTTTTAATTTAACAGCACGTGAATTATAATCTTTGTCTAACTTTGTTCTGTTAACTTCGCTAAATCTTCTTGTTTTGGGATCATAGATTTGAACCCAACCACTCTTATATACAAACACACGACCATCATCCAATAAAATCATTTGATGCCCATACATAGGTCTATTTAGTTTTCCAACTCTTACAAAATCCCCTTGTTTATGAGGGGTAATGAAAGACCATTCTGCGGGGAAATAGTTTTTCATAATAAAGCAGAATGTCAATATTGAAATTATTATTAGAATTATTATTTTAAATATTTTTTTAATTTTCATTTTATATATTTCCTTTTATTTTAAATTGTTTCTTTTTTTATTTCTTATTGTAATTCTTTTACTTTTTAGAGGTTTATTTGTTTCCATTTCTTATTATTTTTTATTTTTCTAGTAAACAAATTTTCTTTTGCCTTCTCACTATACCTTGTCTTCAAAACCTTTGCAAATGAAGAAGTGCGGGCATTATGCAATGAATTATGCAGTGAACAATTCATTGCACGGTGCATGGAAAAATTCCCGGAATATTTCATTTGAAATCCACTTGTAACAAGGGTTATAGTGAATTTATGTTTTAAAAAATTTGTTCACTAAGTTTAGATATGAATTTTAGTTAAAGGAAGGAAAAATATATTATGGACATTTTGAATTTAATTGCACCAATATTAGAAAGTACAGGGTTCCCTGTTTTAATATTTCTAATTTGGTATGTTTATCACAATTCTCAAGTAAAGGCTATTAATAAAATTATCAAAAATAATTTTGAGATATTAAAGCAGATGCTTGAAGTAAATCAAAAGCACACAGAAACATTATCAAGAATTGAAAACAAAATTGATAATAATTTGTGGTGTCCTATTTTAAAAAGAGAAATTGGACAAATTAATCAAGGAATGGGGAGGGTTTAACGATGTCAGTATTAAATAAAATATGCCTGCATTGGACAGGTGGGGCTAATTTTCCTTGTGAAACAGATTTAAAAGCATATCATTTTTGCGTGGATAAATTGGGAAGGATTTATCAAGGGAAGTATTTTCCTGAAGATAATTTGAATTGCAAAGACGGTAAATATGCAAAACACTGCGGTGGAGGAAACACGGGCTGCATTGGGATATCTCTTTGCGGAATGGCGGGGTTTAATTTAGCAAATTTACAGACAAATTATCCGTTGTTTCCTTTGCAGCTTGAGGCTTTTTGCTGCTTGGCAGGGTATTTAGCAAATAAATACGGGATTAATGTTTGTGAAGAAAAAGTTTTTACACATTTTGAATTTGACCAAAAGCGAACTTTAGACGGAAGAGAAGGAAAAATAGATATCACCCATATTTCATATTTGCCTGAGCTTGGAGTTTCAGGGGTTGGGGATTATTTAAGAGGAAAAATCAGGTGGTATAAGGAAAAAATTAAAAATGGCAGCTACAAGCTGATAAACAAGTGGGAATGTTATGAGTTTGTCAAGGCTTAACAGTTGGCTTTTTGGAAACAAGAAAGGTATAATTAACGGGTTATATGGAGAAAAAATTAAATTGTTTAATCAAATGAAAATTAAAAAGATAATTAAAATATTAATTCTGATAATAATCGCAATACTAACATTCTGTTTTATTATGAAAAACCTTTTTCCTGCTGAATGGTCCTTTATCACTCCTCATAAACAAGGCGATTTTGTGAGGGTGGGAAATTTGCATTCACATAATAGCACTCCTCAGTTAATTCTTTTAAATGATGGCAGAGTCTTTATCATGGATGCTGATTCAAGACCAGAAGTATATAGTCCCACAACAAGAAAATTTCATTTATTAAAACTTGGTAATATAAAACTATATCATAATGCTTCAATTCTTGATTTAAGGGATGGCAGGGTGTTAATATTTGGCGGTTTTGTTGAAAATAATACCCCAAATACTTTTATATTTAATTCAAATACGAATTCATTTACAACAGGACCAAATATTCCAATCAATAGAGAAAATTATGCTTATGCATTATTGAATGATGGTCGCTTATTTCTTGTTGGTGGCCAGCTTAGCGATGATCTTAAAACTGAATTTGATGCAAAAACTACCAAGTTTTATAATTTTAAAACAGGTTCTTTTGAAAAAGGTCCGGAATTGCCGGTCGAAATGCCCTATATGAGCAAAATTGTTCAACTAGAAAATGATGATATATATGTTTTTGGCTGTACATATATTGATGAATATAATTGCGAAGAGCGCATTTATAAGCTTGCTAATGGTTCTAATTCATTTGAATATATTGATAAACTTTTTTGTCACAATGACACTATTCATAAATTAAAAACTGGAGAAATTATTACATTCTGTGGAGTTGGTGCTAATAAGACGGATGTCAATAAAATTATAATTCTTGATAGTATGACTGATAAGTTGTTTTTTTATTCTCTGAATTTGCCGCAAAAATATTCTGCGAATACTGTATTATTGCCCAATGGTTCACTTTTGTTTGCAGGTAGTAATACAGGATTTAATATATCCTATAGAGCATACAAAGATGTTAGAATGTATGATTTTAAACATAATAAATTAAAACTTTTGGATAATCAACTTAAAGTCAAGAGATCTGCTTATGCTTCAGCAATTCTTTTAAAAGATGGTAATATCCTAATTATTGGTGGTGAAAGATGGCAGCCCAAACCATTTTCTGCGGAAATTTATATGTTTAACAACAAAATTGAACAATAAAAGTAAAAAACATTTATAAACAATTAAATTAAACACTACATAAATATATCAATGTAACAAAGCATTCTTTATAGGAAGGAGAAGATTTAATTTGGAGTGCTTAAATTTGGTATGCAAAATTACACTTTATAGAAAACAAGAAAGGAAATTAAATTATGACTATTACAGCAAATATTTGCAAAACATTATCAGATCATGTATACAATGATTCTAGGAAGAGTGTAGAGTTACCTCCTGGATGGAAAATTATTTCTGTGGTAAAAATTGATGCTACTTTACAGGCAGAAGATATCAATTACTACACCTCTAATTCAGGCTGCCAAGCTGCCTTTTATTACAATGAGACAACAAATGAAGGTGTTATAGCTTATCGTGGTACGGAGTCTGAAAGAGAAGCGACAAAAGATTTTGCAGCAGATTTATGTTTTTTAACTGGGCAAATACCCAAACAATATAACGACGCAATTGCATTTTATAATGCCATAATCACAAATGCAAAATATCAAAATGCTACAATATGTTTAACTGGTCACTCATTAGGTGGTGGTTTAGCACAGCTTGTATGTATATATGCTTTGAATGAAAAATCAAAAGCACATAGCGGGTTTACCTTTAATGCTCCGGGCGCCCATGCTGTTGCGCGCGCTCTTGGATATAGCCCAAACTTAAGCTATCCAATAATTAACTATTCAATCATGAATGACTGGTGTGGTATGTTTAATTCTCATATTGGAACATTAAAACTTCTGCCCCCAAGAGTTATACCTAATACTACAATGGGCCCTTGGACTGGTCCTCATGGTGATATATTGCACCAAGAAATGGATTTATCCAAGTCTATTCAAAAACCTAAAGGCTATAACGAATCAGAAGGCTTATCTCTTTGGTATTTTGATTCAAACAACACCACAAGAAAAGCAAATAATATTGGCGATGTTGCTCTTAGAACACTTGCCAATGCAATTGTAGCAAAAGTTTCTAAAAAATCTCTTGAAAACGCTATATCAATACTAAGAAGCAACCCTGACTTTATTCAACACGAATTTAGATATGAAACCATGAATCAATCCTACATCCTTGGTTTTCCTGAAAAAGAAAACACTATAAAAGGCTCTAAAGATAATGAAATCATTTATGGCGGTAATAAAACTGATTCAATGACAGGCGGAGCAGGCAATGATGAGCTCCATGGATTCGAAGGAAATGACACACTAAGAGGCGGCTCCGGTGATGATACTCTATATGCGGGCGAAGGAAATAGTATAGTATACGGTGATGCGGGAAACGATGTTTTATACACAGGCATTTCAGGCAATTGTACACTTTATGGTGGTTCAGGAAACGACATCCTTGTTGCAAGACCAAAACCGTATAAAGAATTAAAGAAAATTTGGGGACTTAGCAAATAATTATACTTGTTATGCAAATATTGAAGAAAGGAAATTGGTATGAATTTATTGAAAATGTTTAAGGGACTGAAAAATTGCGGATTTATTTCAGCTTTTGGCGGATTATTTTCAGGCGGAACCGTTGGAATTATTTGGGCAATTATTCAGCCTTTTGTAATTAAATTAATTCAAAAGAAAGTGCCCGGGTCAATTACAAAGCTCTATGAAAATTTAGCAAAATATTCACAACCCGCTGTGGATAGTTTATTCAAATTAAAAGAAAAAATTGAAAAAAGCCCGAGCGAATTGGACGATTATTGTTTTAATCAAGGAGTATCCGCCATTGAAAGATTTGCAAACTATTTAATCAGGGTATCGATTGAATTAAGGTCGTAATAGTAAAGTTTTGTACACATAAAGTCTGGAATGATTGGACAACAAAAAAGCGCTGTAAAATTAATTATAGCGCTTTTGTTTTTTTAGTTTTAGCTATTTTTGGTTTTGTTATTGAGATTCTCTCGCTTCGGCATCTTTTTGCAATATTTTATAAATATATCTTTGAGAACAGCCGCATTCTACAGCAAGTTTATTTAGCATATATTTTGTACCGTCATAATTGTTTTTTATATACTCTTCTTTTATTATTTTAAAAGGGTTTTTAGGAATACTGACTGTTAAACCCGGGGTACAGAATAGTAAAGCAAGAGCTGATTGCATTCCTGCTTTTTCAGCGATAAATCTCAGGTCATCATTTGGCATATCATCAGGGGTTATTGATTGCATCCAAGGTTTAAGTTCCATTTTTCCTCTTAACTTGTTACTTTAGAATGTTTGTTCCTGGTTATTTTGTCGGTTTTTCCAAAGCACATACACTATAATCTTTAATTTTTATTCCAAAAACCTTTTCTATGATAAAAATATCTATTTCGGGACGATTTCTTTCCCCGGTCATATGTCTGCTAACAACACTTTTTGAAATATGCAAACCTGATTCTATGTCTTTTGATTTTAGATTAATGATCGAAGTTAAAAACTTAACAATCATTTTCTTTTGACGGGGAACACAATTTTGCATACCAAACAATTCCTCAATAGGTATAACACATGTTATATAGTTAAGTTATACTCAAGTCTATTAGGCATTTGGTTATACTCAAGGATTAGTTAAATGTAACTATATAGGGAATTTGCACATCCTTAAAATGTTTTTGTTTTATGAAATTATTATTATCTAATTTTAATGTTTTTAAAATAGGGCAAAGTTTGAAGTCGGGGAAAATTCCCAAGGTTGCAAAATTAAAGACATAGTAAAGAATTTAAAATTAAAATGTGGCTTGAACTTTGATTTATTAATTAATAATTGATTTGGGGTTTTTTAAAAATAGGGAAAAGTTTATTAAGAAAAATTAACATTGGTTGTTTTATTGTTTTCAAAATTTTTTATCATAATTTCAAAACAGGCTTTCCAAAACAATTAAAGTATCCGTAAAAATTAAAACAGTCGTTAAAATACAGTCTATTTTTCTATAAAATTGCGTGCGACAACATTTTCAAGCAAGATAAGCACTACAAAAGGAGTGATATCACTCTTTTAAAATCCGCCGCAGAGTTGACGAGTTTCAAATATGGTTAAACAGAAATGTAGTGTAAATATTTATTGCATACATTGGCAATTTTTTCACATCAGCTGTTTTATTCAAATAACAAGAAAGGTGGGGCATATGATTAGTTTTTGTGCGAATTATGTAAAAATAAAAGAACTTGCAGAAATGACGGGCATGAATCAACAATATTTATCCAGAGCTGTAAAAGCAGGAAAACTGGTTCCTGCACATCAGTTAGAATCCAACAAACAAGGATATACAATTGATTTAGACGACCCCAAAAACAGAGAATACCTTGTTGGCAGACTTGATTTTGATAATCTGCCAAAAATATCTCCCACAAGAACAAGAAAACAAAATAATACATGCAGTAATTTAACAAAAGAGCAATGTAATAATTTGAGGCTTAGTCTGGAACTAATACAAAAATTCAATCAAGAAGCACTAAATATCCTTGCAAGTACACAAGCTTAAAATCTATAGCAGATTAGTATGATGAAAAAAGACCCATTGTAAATGAACACTTAGTTTGATTATTTTTTACGGATAGTTTGATTTTTTTTGGTAAATCAATCCTGTTAGATGCATTTTTTTAATAAGGAAATTATGTAGTTGCAACTATTCATAATTTATTTTTATCGGATTTTTAAATCTGAATGTGGAGCCTTGAAATAGCAAATCTACATAACCAACAGATCCGTTTTTGTGTTTATCAATAAACAACTTAGCTTTATTTCTTATTTCGGAGTTACCTTTATCGTAATATTCTTCCCTATACAAAAATATTATATTATCACAGTGTTGTGCTAGGGCATCACATTCTGATAAATCAGCAACCGTTGGTTTTTTATCAGGTCTTTCATCACACTTTCTTGATATTTGAGATACAAGAATAATTGGTGCATCTGTTTCTATAGCTAATCTTTTAAATGCGCTTGCAATATGCGAAAGCTCAACAAATCGGTCTTGTTTATCTCTTAACGGAATTAATTGAAAGTAATCAATAATAACCAGTGAATCAGGGTTATTACTTACGAAAGCCTTAATCTCATCTGATAAATAATCAAAAGTCAAATCACAACTTGAAATGATATTCAAATTGTCTTCAAAAACATTATGTATATTCTCCAGACACTCTGATAATCTCTTCCATTCATTTGGCCGCATGTAACTGGAACGAAGCCTCATAGCATCAACCTCGGCTTCCATACAGAATATTCTTTCAATAATTTTTTTATAATTCATCTCGTAAGAAACATATAAAACCTTTGTATTGTTTCTTATTGAAACATTTAACGCAATATTTAATGCGAGAGATGTTTTTCCCATAGATGGTCTTGCAGCTAATATAGTCAATTCTGATTTATGAAAACCACTTGTTATTATATCCAAATCATAAAAACCACTTGGAATTCCAGTTGTATAAACATCACCTTTTTGTTGTTTAAGATGTTCACATCCAGTAGTTATATTATGCCCCATGGTTTCTAAAACTTGAGCAACATGTTCTTGTGTAATATAATTCATTATAATTTTCTCCAATTTGTTTAATACGATAGATTATAAATACAAAAACTATATCACAGAATCCAAATAAGCATAAATCTGTTTTAACTTTTCATTGTCATCTTTTACAATCTGAACTTTTGCATTGATTGCATTTAATAAATCTTTATTGTTTATAATTTCATCAAAATTAAACAATTCTTTTGATGTGATATTGAGCGCTTTGGTGAGTTTTTCAAGAGTTTCATAGGATGGAAAACTTTTGCCGGTTTCAATATAGCTTAGAGAGTTTACGTTAATACCACACATCTCCGCAAGTTTTTCCTGAGATATGTTTTGGTATTTTCTTAATTGAGCTACTCTTTTTCCAAATTGCTTCTTGATATTCACGTTTTAAATCCTCTTTTATCTATTCTTTTGTATAAAGAGGATAAAAATAATAAAGTTATACCCATTGACACTATAGGTTTAATTGCATATAATAAGGAAGAATTCAGCTAAAATGTTTAATTCAGCGATATATAGGGCTATTTAAATCTTTGAACAATAGCCCTTTTATTTAAAATTTAATTCCAAAAGCAGGGTTTTTAGGTTTTATCTTGTTGCATAAATAAAATTCCTGCTTTTTCTTTAAAAAAGAAAGAATACCGGATGATTGATGAAAAATTAAAATATTATAAAGGAATAGAGCAAGATTATGATTTAGATAAATTAAATACAAAAAGTATTGAGCTTTTTGAAATAGTTAATAAATATCAATTCTATGGAAAAAGAGTTAAGGGAATTTATTTAAAAATTTTATATAAACTGGGATATCTCATTGCGTTGTATCTCGCTAAAAAAGAAAGTGTCAGCGCTTTAAAAAATAAAAATAAAGTTTAAATTTTTATTATTAACTAGAATTTTTCTTCTTGCATTTTATTCTTATTCTATATATAATATAATCCCTTATTTTAGGTTTGCATAAATAATGAGGTTGTTAGAGAAATGAGAATATCAGGTATTTCCCCGAATTTTAACCAAAACAGAAATGTTAATTTTGGCAGATTTGCAGATGATAATGCAAAAAATGTTGTCAGGGAAGCTTTAACAGCAGAAGCTGATGAAAGTTATATGCAGCCCGTGTACAATGCTTGGTTTAAAAGAATTGATAAGGATAAAAATTTCATAGTATATACAAGTGAAAATGATACTGTAAAAGGCAAATTTGATGATGAATTTGTAAGAAGAAATAGCGATAACAAATACTTAATGCTTAGAATAGAACTCTTGAAAAGAGGAGGAACCTTGGAAGATTTAAGTAAGTTTAATAATGTGAAAGAGGTCGCCTCAGATTTAGAAGACATAAATGATGTTATTAACGGAATTAATGTTGCAGATAAGCACCGTTCAAAAGACCCTTATGGCGATGCAACTGCAAAAGAAGCTGAAAGACAAGCCCGTATTGATAACTTAGCTGATTAAAATAATCATTTTAAAATATTTAAATAGTTGCAATATTTTATTGCAATAGGGTTATTTTCAGGCAAATTTATTTTTTCACCTGTTTTATATCACAAGGTCAAGATATATTGGTGAACTAAATAATACAGATGGAAATTGCCCCGTTAAACTTAAATAACGCAAGGCAAGGTGTGAATTTTAAAGGAAAAACACCTAATATTGATGACCTTAGAGCCATTAAAAGATTTGCAAATTGTAGTCTTGACGGATTAGAGAAAAGCTTAATTGAATCAATTAAAAGAAAAGCCCCAGGGCTTATACAAACACTTGATGGTGAAAAATATATCCCGGATGATAGAATTACAAAAAGAATAATATCAGGGTTTAAATCCTTCTTTGGAATGCCAATGGATGCCATTGATTCTATTGCAAGAAAGTTTCCTGATTCAAAATTAAACAATGCTGAATTTTTAAAAAAATACAGAGCTTCTGTACAACTAGATAATGAAGTTAGGGCATTGCAAGGTATACATAAAAACACTCTTGATTTTGTACAAGATGTTATGCCCGAAGGTTCAAAATACCCGACAGAAGAGTGTGACGGCTTTTGCGAATCTATATGCAATCCCGTTACGGATAAATTCATTAAAAAGTTAAATGGTGTTATGGCAGATGATGTTGCAAACTATGATACTAAAAAAGAAAGATTTGCAACAAGATTAATTTCAGGGTTTACTGCCGCATTGTTCCTCGGTAATGACTTCTACAATAAATCTATTCAAAAAGGAAAAACAAATGAAGAAGCCAAAAAAGAACAGCATAAAAAGCAAGGGCAAGAAATCAGGGAAAATATTTGTGAAGCCATAGTTCAATTTGCAGTATTTGCATGTTTTTCAAAGATTGTAAATAGAAGTGTATGGGCACCTGCGATAATTGGAGCTGCCATAGGACTTGTTTCCCGTGTTGTTTCAAGAAAAGCTTCAGGAATGAGAATTACAAGAATGGATGTTCCTGAAAGCAATAACTTTGAAAGACAGTTGATTTCTATGAATGAATTTATGGAATCAGTGAAGGCAGGAAATGCTGAAGAATTATTGAATGAAAAGCGCAACAATCAAATCAACAATGTTGGCAATAAAAAGAAAAAGCCTGTCTTGAGTTTAAAAAACATTCTTGTATTCTGTGCTTTAAGTATAATGAGTGGATATGCTTTAAGGTTTGGAAAAAAGCATACTAATAAATTTAATGAAGGAATTATTGAAAAAATAGAAGCCGATGGAGATACGCTTTTTAAATTATTAAATGCTTTAAAAGAAAATGGCAATACGCAATTAAATAAAACTATTAAAAACATTTTAAATCATATAGATAAGGATGGCAATGTTTATCTTGGCACCGATTTTATTACCACCAAAAAACTATTTGGTATTGAAGTTAAAGTAAAAGATTTGAAAGCCTTAAAAACGGCACCATTTAGATTTATCAAAGAACTTGTATCTTATCCGTATAAAATAGCAAGCAAACTTGAAGAAGCAATCAGAAACTCACGTTTAAAAGCTCAAGGTAAAGAAATTCCAAAAAAACCCGAATTAACGGAAGACATCTACGGCATTAAAAACCTCTACAAACGCTTCCTTGAATTTGATGCAAAATACGGTGATGACGAAAAAAAATTGAGCGAAGAATTCGGTAAATACATTAGAAAAATGCAGCTTGCTTCAAATAACGAAGTAACATCCTCTAAGGGAAACAATTCTAAAATTGCCGTAATTGCTCAAACCTTAGGAACCTTGACCGGGATGTGGTTTAATATGAATGATGAATTTAACTCATCCGTTAGAAACGGTTCTACTAAAGAAGAGGCCGAAAAAGATGCAAGGTTAAGGGGCATTAATAAATTCTTTAGAATGACCGTGCAGGTTATTATTTCAGGCTCATTAAACGATATATTCTGTAAGCAATATAATAATTCAATTGCAAGTTCTGCCGCAGTTGTTGCAGCAAGCACAGTTTTAACCGATATGGCATCACGTGTCTTAAGCGGAATGCCCTCTAAGAAAATGACAAAAGATGAACTTGAAAAATACCAAAAAGACCACAAAAAAGGAGTTATGGCTTGGTATTACAAAATGATTGATAAATTAGCATCGTAGACTTTTTTCAAGAATTTTTATTTAAGAAATATTCAGACATACAATACAGTAACATTAAACTTTCTGAATTATTTTTTATATCAGATTTTTTAATATTTTCATATTGCTTATTGCATTGATAATTAAAGTAATAGTTTTAATATAAATTATTATTTTATAGATACAGCTTCAGACCAGTATTTTATTATAGGATATATGAAAAATTCTATTATTCTCCTTTTACCAGTTTTTATTTCGGCTGATAAACCCATACCAGTCGAAATTTCTTGCCAATTGCCATCAACTTGTAAAGAGTGAGTATTGGGAGAAATAAAAACATCATATATTAATCCTTGCTTCTCATCTTCTACACTATCTTTTGAGATTTTTGTAACCACACCTTCAAGCATTCCGTATTTTTGAAAATCAAATGTATCAATTTTTATTTGAACCGGCATGCCTTCTTTTACAAAACCAACGTCTTTATTTAAAACGCTAACCTTTGCGCATAGTGGCGTATTTACAGGAACGATAGTGAGTAATTCTTTTGCAGGAGTTACAACGCCACCAATTGTGTGAATCAACATAGTATTGACATACCCGTCTACGGGTGAAGTTATAATTTGTTTCTGATTTCTGAATTTTATTTGTTCAATATCAGATTCCAAGGATATTTCTTTTAACTCTCTTTCTGTCAATTGGGTTAATGATTGTGTTTTAAAATTGGATTTTATATAATTTGCTTCTTGTATTATTTTATTTCTTTGATGCCTTAATTCAGTAATTCTATTATTTAAAGTGGAAATATTTGTTCTATAATTCATATTTTCCATTTTTACTTTTTCAATTTCATTGTATGCAATAATATCAATTACATTATTCATCCTTTGCTCTTTATCAAGATTTAAGGCCAGAAGGCGAGTGTAGTTATCTTTTTCAGTTTGTGCTGAATTTATTTGTTCAGAAATTTGATTTGCTTCCATTCTTTTTGCTTTTAACTGATTTCTTAAATCTTTAATAGTTGACTTATATAGTTCTTGTTGTGTTATATTGTCGGTTTCATATGACCTACCATTAGCAAGAGCATTAAGCCGTTCATTTTCTGTTTTTATGTAAGACAAATTTTTTCCTATTGCGTCAAGTTCAGGTTTTGTAGTAGATGAATCAAGCTCAATTAACGCTTGTCCTTTTTTTACAAAATCGCCCTCCTTAGCTAGAATATTTTTTACAACACCAGTTTCTAATGGCTGAATTATTTTAATCTCACCATCGGGAATAATTTTTCCTCTCGCAGTAACAACAATATCGACTTTCCCAAAAAATAACCATAAAATTGTAAAAAATATTAGGATAATAATTATCCAAAATGTTGTTCTTCCAAGAGGATTGAGCGGTTCCTCCTCAATTTCGGCAATTATGGGCATGAATTCATATGAATCATCGTCTTTGTTTTTATCAGAAAGGAATTTATCAAACAACTTTATCATCTTAATGCTCCTTGTTGGGTGTAAAGGTTATAATAATAACCTTTTTTATCCATTAATTCCTGATGTGTTCCGGCTTCAATTATATTTCCTTTATCTAAGGCAACTATAATATCACAATCACGCACTGTGGAGAGTCTATGAGCTATTACAAACATTGTTCTCCCGGATTTAATTTTATCCATATTCTCCATAATAACTCTTTCGGATTCATAGTCTAAAGCTGAGGTAGCTTCATCAAAAATGATTATTTTCGGATTCGTTATAAGCGCACGTGCAATAGCAATTCTCTGACATTGTCCGCCAGATAAGGTTGATCCTCTTTCGCCAACTATAGTATCATATCCTTCAGGCATTTCTGAAATAAAAGTATGTGCGCCCGAAATTTGCGCAGCCTGTATAATCATTTCTATCGGAGCATCAGGCTTTGGCATTGATATATTATCCCTAATTGTCCCTGAGAATAAATAATTTTCCTGCAAAACAACACCAATATTGTTTCTGAGCCAAACTGGGTTCATTTGCCTTATATCAACCTCATCAATATAAATAGTGCCTTCAAGTGGCAAATAAAGTTTTTGTATTAATTTTGTTATAGTACTTTTGCCAGAACCGCTGCGACCTACGAGACCAACACTCTGACCGGATTTAATATTAAGATTGATTTTATTAAGTATCATTGGACCATTAGGATTATACTTAAACGACAAATTATCAAGTCTCACTGAGCCATTAATTTTAGGCAATGTTATAGCTTTGCTGGATGTTATCTCGACAGGATTATTTAAAATATCTCCAAGTCTGTCAACACCAAGTAAAACTTGCTGAAACTCATTCCATAAATTTACTAACCGCATAACAGGGGATATAAATTGATTGGCAAACATTTGAAAAGCAATTAATTGTCCTATTGTTAATTCGTTTTTGATAACCAACACAACACCTATCCATAAAATTGCTATGGTCATTGCCTTTTGAAACATATTTGAAAGCGAACCCGCAAAATTACTCATAATTGCAAGTTTAAAGCCTGATTTTACATATCTGCCCAAATAGTCGTTCCACCTCTTCTGCATTATTCCTTCAATAGAAAGAGATTTTACAGTCTGAACCCCAGTTACTGCTTCAACAAGGTATGAATTTGATTGTGCCGACATTTGGAATTTATTTTCTAATCTTGAACGCAACTCTGGAGTCATAGTCACATAGAGAATGGCAATTAACAAAACAATGAAAAGAACAACAAACGTTAAAATTTTGCTATATATAAACATAACAACAAGAAAAACTGTGGAGAAAAATAAATCTATAATTACTGATACAGATTTATTTGTAATAAATTCTCTTATTTGGTCTAATTCACGAACTCTTGAAATAATGTTACCAACTTTTCTTGATTCAAAATAAACGAACGGCAAAGCGAAAAGATGGCGGAAAAGTTTTGCACCGAGTTTTGAATCTATTTTGTTTGCAGTGTGGATAAAAATATAGTTCCTTGTAAGATTTAATAAAAATTCAAATGCCATAGTGGCAACAAAAGCTATGCCGAGCACATTCAATGTAGACATACTTCTGTGGACAATAACTTTATCCAATATAACTTGGGTAAACAAAGGAGTTACCAAACCAAATAATTGAACCACAAAAGAACCAAGCATAACTTCAGCAATAATTCTTTTATACTTCATAATTTCAATAAAAAACCATTTAAAGCCAAACTTTATTTGTTCATTCATTAATTTATGCGATAAAACAATAATTTCGCCAGTACCTAAATTGTCCATCTCATCAAAAGAAACTTCTCGAACATTTTTTTCTTCAGGAATAAATATCAGGGCTTTCTTTTCATTGAAATCTGCTTTTAAAATGACCCCAAATGTTTTATTTCTTAAAATAAAAATTGCTGGCAGAGGATATTTTTCAAGCTTAACTAATTCTAAAATTTTTATTTTAGCTTTAAATTCAGCATTTTTTGCAATTAAAAGCAGTTCTTCCTTTGATATCTCATCATCAGTTATTCCATTTTCTCTGACTATTGAACGCAAATCAATATTGATATTGTTTAATTTACATACAAGTTCAAAGGCAATTAAACCAGTTTGTATCATAGGCCGATATCAACTCCCGACATTATTTTAAGCTCTTCCAACTTAGAGGTTATATTTATTATATTTTTTTCACATTCATATTCTTGATTCAACAATTCTGCTTTTGTTGATAATAAATCGTTTTGTTCAGCCAGCTTGTTTGCTTTAAGCCTATTTACAGCCTCTAATTTTTCTTTAACAGACAATAAAAGGTTTTTATTAATGTTTAATTCATCTTGATATGTTTCGTAAGACTTATAACTTTTTTGATAATCTCTATTGAGCTCATTAAGCTTATTTTCTTTTTCAATTTTTAATTTTTCTATCTCAAGCTTAGTTTTTTTTCTGTTTGCTTTGTTTTTAAAACCGTCAAACAATGTGTATTGACTTGAAATGCCGACTACAAAGCTTCTTTGCTCAATATCTTGCATAGAAGAGTAATAATTATGAGGATCTTGACCATATAAAGAATAACCTGCATATATTCTAAAAGATGGTAATAGCTGACGTTTTAGAATACTTAACTCCGACTTCTTTTTGTCAATTTCCAAATCATAATACTTTGATTCATAAGTTTCATCCGGGTTAAAGGTCAATATATTGTTAGTTTTTGAAGCCTCTGTGTTATTTGATTCAAAAGAATTAACAGGAACAATGGCAAGCTCGTCAGAATTTTCGTTAATATTCCTAAAAAACAAATTCGTTAACTTATAATCAATATTTGTATGATATTTCAAATCTTCAAGGATGTTTTTTAATTCAATTCTTGCCTCATCAATCTCGTTTTGAGTTTTTGCAATCTTTATTGCCTCATCCATTACAGAAAGCTTATTATTCATTCCTGCCTTAAATAATCTTTCTTTATTCTTAAACATATTTTCATACAAAGCCAATATTGCAGTTTTTGAATTTATTGAATAATTATATTGTTGTGCTTTCGTATAAAGGTCAAGAATTTTAAGTTTCAGTTCTTTTAATTTTAAATTGTATGAGATTTCTTTTTGTGCAAGTTCTTGCTTTGCTATATGAACTTTTTTGCCTTGTATGCCAAAATCAAGTAAATTATACGAAACAGTGAAATAAAGCATATCTCTATACTGTGTATAAGGTGTTATCATTGTATTTCCGGCATATGCATATGTACCATATCCATCATCCAAATCCTTATTGTACTCAGAATTAAATTGTAAACTTAAAGATGGATACCAATCTGCTCGTACTGACTTCAATTGAGTTTTACTTATTTCTATGTCAAAAATAGACATTTTTAACTCAAAAGAATTATCAATAGCAGATTTCAAAGTATCTTTGTATGTGTATTCTTCTGCACTTGCTCCAAGTGTTGCAAATATAATTATTACAAAAATAATATATAACTTTAATTTCTCTCTCATTTTCTGGTTTTATCATTAAATAATGGGCTGATTAACAAAAAAACCAGCCCATTATATTAGTTATTTAATTGTGCCAAGATGTAGCAATTAAATTCATCAAATCTGAATTATTTTTTACAGACTCAATTCCATCAAATTCAATTGCATTGTTTTGAGCATAAGCTGTCATATTTTGAATTATCTGATTAACATCATAATTTGTTATATATGTGCCATCTGACAATTCAAATTTTTCTATAGCATTGTCAGTATTGGCTTGATTAGTTATAGTAATTATATCTGAACCAGAATTGTTACCATAATCTATGATTAAATTATTGCCATCCTGATAAAATGCAATTTTATTTTTATCGACATCTGCATCAAACAATACCCGGTCTTTTTTGCCTGAAGAATCTGATATATTATCTAGACCGTCATTTGCTTTGAAATAATATGTGTCATCTCCAGATTCACCATATAAGGTATCATTCCCGGCGCCACCAGAAATTATATCATTATGGTCACCACCATAAATTGTATCATTCCCGGCGCCACCATCTATAATATCATTACCCGCATATCCATAAAGAATGTTATTGCCGGAATTACCTTGTATTATATTGTCAACGTTATTTCCTTTTCCTGTTGCATTTCCCGTTCCTGTTAATACAAGATTTTCCAAATTTACACCAAGTGTATAATCTAAATGTGTCTGAACCGTATCTATACCCTGATTGGCATGTTCTACAATAATATCTTTAGTGCTATCAATAACATAAATGTCATCACCTTTTCCGCCAACCATTAAATCTGCACCTGTTCCGCCATCAAGATAATCATTGCCACCATTTCCGTATAAGACGTCGTTCCCGGCACCACCCAGCAGGTTGTCGCTTTGGTTGCTTCCATTAAGCGTATTGTTTGAACTATCTCCATTTAAGTTGTTAAAATACGAATTAACCGTAACTTCTTGTATTTTTTTATAAGAAGCGATTGTATTGTTAGAAATTACTCCCTGATAAATGTTTTGTTTTATCAAATAAGCATTATCATCAAAAACATACTCGTATTTAAATGCTTCGCTTGGCTTACCGTCCTTAAAATGCTCTGCTAAATATAAACGTCCCTCAGAATCATATGTATATTTTATTTCTTCATTTAAATACGGTGTCCATTTGTTGTTTATTGTTTTATATTTATAAATTTTTTCATTTATTACCCTGCAATCTGCATTATAAGTGTATATAGTTTTTTCGCTTTCTCTGGACCTATACACAGGATAACTATACTCAATTCCATTGTATTTTGTATACTTAGTTTCCGAATATTGTTCATATTTTAGTATTTGACTTAGTTGGTAATTATTATTATATGTATATTCTATCTTATTTTTTATTACCTGAGTCCACTCTTGTTTTACACCACCCCAAAATACCGTTTCATTGTAACCCATCATTTCTGTAACAGATTGAATGTCCCCTAAATTATTATATGTATAAATTATTTCGTTTGTTTTGCGCATATTTCGATAGTCACTGTATGAATAGCTCAAATACTGTACGCTTTCAGGATATGCTTTTGTTGTTGTTTGTCTTAACGGTTTTCCATCACTCGTGTATTCGTATTCTATAATTTCATCATTTCTTAATACCCATTGATATTTTGCAGTTGGAAGCGTGTTTGGAATTACCTTGTTATAACCAACCTGGGTTACCTTCTTTGTAATCAAGCCTGAATTATTATAAGTATAATTAACAACCTTGCTGTCACGCATTTTCCATTCAGTTCGAGTAGATGAACCAGACTTAACCTGTTCACTGTATGAAGAACGTGCGTATTCCTTTATCAATTGACCTGCTGCATTGTAAGTATAATCAATAATTTCATCATTATGAATATTCCAATTCCATGTGGTAGTAGCACCAGACACAGTTTTATCGTCGTGACCTGCTTGAGTAACTTTTTTTGTAATATTACCAGCTGCATTATATGTATAGGTGACAATTTTAGCGTCATGAATATCCCATACACTTTTTGTGGTTGTACCAGATTTAATTTGTCTATAATAACCCTCTTGCGTTAGCTCTCTTGTGATGCGCCCCGCAGAATCGTATGTATATGTTATTTTTTCATCTATATCTGTAGTATTCTTTTTATATATAGTCTTTGTGCTCAATCTTTTTGCAGAATCGTATGTAAAATCTATCGTGTTTTTAACAGTACTTGTGTTTTTTTGATAAATTGTAATTCTATTCACCAAACCATTTGAGCCGTATGTATATTTTTCAGTTGAGTTCAGCGCCTTTACATTGTAATTTTTAACTTCGCTCAATCTACCATTTGAATATATATATTCTTTCTGGGTCTTAATTTGCCTTGTTGTTGCATAATTATCTTCATATATAACCTCTTTAAGAATTTGTCCACCAGAATTATATGTATATTCTTCAATGACATAACCTTTTGAGCTATAAACGGTTTTAGAGACTATATTGCCTTGATCATTATATATAGTCTCGGATTTTAGTTCACCCTCTTCATAATATTCTCTGTCTATAGAACTTGATTTTGAACTAACATCTAAATAACTCACATCTGAATATAGATTTGGCTTAGATGGTTCTGCAAATAACTTATACAAATCCGTACCATCTATAAAACTTCCATCAGAAAACTCAAAACGCTCAATCCTACTCCCAAAAGCAAGGTTTGAATTTTTAATCGTAATTTTATCACTTGTACCATTAATTGTAACAATTAGATCATAGCCGATTTTTGTAAATTTTGTATTACTCTTTGTTATTCCAACACCAAATATAATCTTATCTATAGCATTTGAATTTGGGCTATTTTCCTGAATTATATCCTGCTCATCACCAAGATTGAATATATAAGTATCAGCCCCTGCACCGCCTGCAAGAGTATCATTTCCCTTTCCGCCAATAAATGTATTGTTACTATCATTCCCGGTTATAATATTATTTGCAGCATTTCCAGTGCCTGTAATGCTTTCTTTTCCCGCAAGAACTAAATTTTCTATATTTGCACCAAGGGCATAATTGATATTTGTTATAACTGTATCTATGCCCTCATTTGCATTTTCTATAATTGTGGCATCTGTTGTGTCAATAATATAGGTATCGTCACCAGTTCCGCCAATTAATGTGTCAGAGCCGCCATTGCCATATAATTTATCATTACCAGCTCCACCATTTAGAATATTATTACCTTTGTTACCTTCAATATAATTATCCATGCTGTTGCCGGTACCATTCACATTTGTTTCACCAGTCAAAACAAGATTTTCAACATTTTCAGCATTAAGAGTGTAGCTTATGGAGGATTTAACAGTATCATTTCCCTCATCTTTATTTTCAACAATTACATCGTTTGCATTTGTTTCATTAATGATATATGTATCATCACCTTTGCCGCCTTTAAGCGTATTTACGCCAGAACTGCCATCTAAAATATTATCGTTGCCATTACCTGCGATTGTATTATTTAATTCATTACCCTTTCCATTAATTTCGCCAGAACCTATCAATTCAAGATTTTCAACATTATCTGGCAAGATATATGATACGTTACTTCTTATTGTGTCATTGCCTTCGTTTCCGTTTTCTATAACCTGATCACCGGCATTATCAATATAATAAATATCATCTCCGGCTCCGCCTTTCATTATATCTTTACCAAGACCGCCGATAATGGTATCATTTCCTCCACGACCTTCAATATAATCATTGCCAGATAATCCGTCTATCGTATTGTCTTCATCATTACCTATAATTACATCATCATAACCCGTAGCAATAGTTGTAGATAAAAGATTATGAACATCGTCAGGAGTTATAATTACACCATTAGAAAATTCAATACTTTCTATTTTATAATCATCACTTAAAAACCAATTAAGAATGGTTATGGAATCAGACATATTTTTAATGCTAATTACTAAATCTTTATCATTTCTACAATATGCAACATCTTCTTGATTAATACTTGGCCCAAACAATATTTTATCCGTACCCTGATAATCCATAATTATATCGTGACCATCGCCAAGATTAAATTTATATGTAGTATCGCCTTCATGATTTATAATGGCATCATTGCCTTTTTTAGCTTCAATAATATCATTGCCGGCTGCACTTACAATAAAATTATCATCATCTGTACCATTCAAAGAGTCTGCACCAATTGTATCGGTTATTGAATTAATTATCTGCTCAGCCTTAATTACAAGACCGTCCGCAAATATGAAATTTTCAACCCTCTGTTCTTTTGTTTTATACCAATTTTTAATAGTTAATTTATCGTCAGTACATTTTAATTCAAATATTAAGTCATCACCACGTTTTAATATTGTTACGTCTTTTTCTTTTATATCATTACCAAAAATAACAGTATCATTCCCCGCATCTATAAGTTGATCTTGATATACCCATTTATATTTCCATTTTTTAAATATGTACCAACCACTTTGATACCATACTTGTCTGGCAACTTTTATCCAGCGTTCATCAATAATGACATCTTTCCCTTGACCATCATATATATATGTATCATCACCATAGCCGCCTTGCAAATTATCATCTCCGGCGCCACCATCGAGAGTATCATTTCCATCGCCACCAATCAAGGTGTCATTACCATTCCCACCTGAAAGATAATCATCCCCAGCGCCACCGTTTAAAATATCATCACCATCCATACCGTATATTATATCTGCATTATCAGTTCCAGTGATAACATCATTACCTGTAGATCCGATTACATACATTGGAGTATTGGGATTTAATATTTTCGTTTGACCATCGGCAAATTGCAATCCACTGTTAAGGTACGATATCAATGAAGCACCGTATCCTTTTTCTGTAATAGAGTATGCCAGTTTGTTAACATCTAATGCTCCAGACATGCCTAAAACTTTAGTAATAAGATATGAAGCAAAAAATGCATCTTGATTTGTAAGATTTGAAACAAGTTTTACATACGTATTATCATTATATATTATGGAATCATTAACAAAATCATAATTAATTTCAAACGCATTACCAATTTTTGTTTGAGCAATAAAATCAACAAAAGTCTTGTTTTTTATTTGTTTGTACACTTCTTCAATATAAAGTTTTTGCTCATTAGTAATATCATTCAAATCGATATTTAAAAATTTAGAGATTACATATGCCTTTTTAGCGCTAATAGTGCCGCACATTTCGGCATCGTCAATGGTGTTGGCACCAGTCCATTCGTACAATAAATTATCCATATTATCATATACGATTTTTGCATTATCTTCATTATATAAAGTTTGCATTATCTCTAATAGTTTAGAATTTTGGCTTGCTTCAAGTTGTAAATCTTTTAATTGTCCATAACCTCTTATCCATGGCAAATCGACAGTTTCTTGTGATAACACATATTCACCACCATACTGAGTATAAATTTTATTATATGCATACAATACATCTGCAATAATTCCTTTGGTTCCATCTGTTTTTGTATAAGTAGATTCTTCTGTAATGTGATTAAAGTTATCCTTTTTATTTACAGTATGATAACCCAAGTTAATAGATGAAATACCTAATTCCGTTAAAGTCTTTAATTCTCCGGCATCAGTAAAGCCATTTTCATTAACGTCTTGCCATACTTTTAGATTTCCAAATTGCTCATCTTTTTCATCAATAATATAGTCACCATTTGTATCATACTTTTTTAGATCTTCAAATCCTTTTGTATCTGTGCTTCCAAATAATTCGCTTTGATTATCGATTATGCCATTATTGTTTTTATCAATAGCAAGCATGCCATCATCACCACTAGCCCATCCAAGTTTTTCCTTAAAACCATCATTATTCATATCAAAGTAGACATTACTTTTTGCAATATCCACTGTTTCTATCCCATCTCCGTCTAGATCTAAAACTAATGGATTATTACCAATTATAGTGCCACTTACATTAAGAATAACCTCGGGTACAACCGGGGTCTGCATTATTGGACTAAAAACAAGAAATAGCGCTTCACCTATAGTTTCAACAGCATTAAGTATTGTTCCTATAACATTATATATTGATCCAAAAAAACCACCAGAGCTTGGGGGTGTTGTATACTGATAGCATATATTTGGAGCACTTGGTGTAGTGCCATTAATGCTTGGAATAACTTGTCCGCCAGCACAAGGAATATAGAAATTTTTGTCAGCTGGAATCAATTTATCAACTTGAAGTTCTCCTTTTAAGGTGCTATCAATGGTTTTTACTATTTCATTATAGTTGACTCCTTTTACCATTGATAACTCAAATGTACAAGATTCAGGTGAAGTTTTAAAACTTGAAAAATTTATTTTAAAATCAACTGTTTGCATTTTAGTTGCCAAATTTCTAGCATTTTCACCCACTTTTAAAAAATTCACTGCATCATAAGAAGGAATATCGGTAATGTTAGGATTTGATAATGGATTATTCAAGTCATATTTATTAAAATTATCAGGAAGATGACCAGAATAAGAATGATATATGGCATCTGCCAAAGTATATCGACCATCTATTGCTGCAAAACTATCGAGAAAATTATCAGGACCCGGAACGTATAAATTTTGTCCCAAGTGCTTACCAGCATTACCTACAAAATCAGTTTGGGTTATGTAATTTATAATATTATCATTATATATTTCAGGAGTTGTGTCTAATGTTTTACCAGTAAACTCTAATGCTGCTTTTTGTATCCAAGGCTGAACCCCATATCCATTATTTCCTATAGCTTCTTTATTATAAATTGCCGCCATAGCCTCAGACAGACTCTGCCCCATTGAATTTCCAGTAAATATTACTCTTTTATTTTGAATTAACTGTTGAATTTGCTCGCTTTTATAAAAATCATTTAGAACTCGTAACTGATCAGGTATTTCGCCTCTAAACATTTGTAAATCAGTCGCTACATCCTTTGCATCATTTATTTCTGTACCCCTAATTACGAACATCAGAGTATCATTTTTCTCAAATATTTCAAAATATAGTCCACTAATGTCATTATTATTTACCACAAGCTTGGATGTCCAACCTGAAGGTGGTGTATATTTCTCAACATTAATAAATATACATACTAAAATCTCTTGAATCATTTGCGTACTGCAATAAATCCAATTGCTTATCAGTTAACTCTAGTGCCATAACCCCTCCACATATTAATCGACAATATTTGATGTAAATATTAAACCACGCTTTAAATTCTTATGGTAATCAGTTTTTCCTAAAAACAGTATTTGTTTTTCATTTAGCTTTACAGCTTTGCCAACAATTTTTGGCTTCATCTTTTTAGTAGGATATGTTTTAAAATTTTTTATATCAATTATTTCTTCTTTTATGCCTGCACCGTTTGCTATATACACATACCTGTCATTAAGCAGGATTAAATCTGAATTTGTACAGTTTCCAACAGCATATCTTATTTTGCCAACAGTAGTTGAGGAATTATTTTTCGGATTATACAATTCTATATCTTGAATATAGTTTTGCCACCAATGAAATCCGTTATGATGCTTCTTGTAAAATGGATATAAATTTTTATTATAAACATTTATATCTAATTCTTTATCATGTTTGTGTCCCAAACCCCCAATAATCAAAACATTTTTATCAGGCAATGTAATTGCACATGAACTATATCTTGCTTTATTAAGATTTCCTTTTAGCTCAAAACCTTTCTTTTGTGAATATTCTTCAACATTATCCGAAATAATATACCCGTCGCCTTTTCGTGGACTTATTGTATTGTTTAACTTGCCGTAAGAAACATTATTCATTACCCATCCGCCAAATAATAAAAATGATGTTTTTGAAAAATACAACAAATCGGAGTACATTCTGTCATAATTTATTTCGGGTAATTGCTTAACTTGTTTAGTCAATGGATTGTAGCAAAATTTAACATCGCAAATATACCCGTCATCAAGCATAACAGTGTAATCACCAATTCTTTTGGGGAGTGTGTCTGTTTTTGAAAAAGTACCAGTTTTAGGATTATATATTTCAACATCATTTGTATAGCCGTCCAAAGATTGTGTTTGACCACCAATAATTACAACTCTGCCGTCTTTTAACAAGTAAGAATTATGGTTATGTCTTTTGTGCAGCATTGAACCTGTAGACTTAAAGATATTTTCTTTTGGATAATATATTTCGGCCGTATTAGTATATCCTTTTTCTTTTATATAACCACCGGTTATTAAAACATTTCCGTCAGCCATAAGTACAGCAGATAGTTCATTTCCTCTCGCTTCGACCATATTTCCCGTTTTTTCCCAATGACCAATTTCCCGTTCTAAAAACAAACCGCTGTATTTTTTGCAAATCAAAATAAGCAAGCAACAAGCAATAAAACATAGAAAAACAATAACTTTTTTTTGCAACAATAACCTATTTTTCATACGATTTATTTCCCATTTTCTATGTAAATACCAACTTAAACTTTACACTATAGCAGATTAGTATGATGAAAAAAGACCCATTCAAGGGTCTTTTTGAATTAAAATACGCCTGGAGCGATTCGAACGCTCGACCTACTGCTTAGAAGGCAGTTGCTCTATCCAGCTGAGCTACAGGCGCACAATATCTTTTTTGAGGTCAGCATAAAGCATAACCACAAACTATAATTTATCAGAAAAAAACTTTCGGCGCAAGCACTTAAGTTGAAAAAATCAGCCAAACGATAGAGAATTTTCGCAATCTTAACTTTTTGCAGCTCTCTACAACCCAAAACTCATAAGAAGCCTTGCAAGGCCTTGCTGTATAAACCCCAGAATAAGAAAGGCAACAATCGGCGAGATATCAATCATTCCTATTGGAGGAATAATTTTCCTGAACGGCTCAAAGAAAATATCCGTAAACTTTCTTAAAGAACGAAACGGTTCATTAAACCAGCTTACATTTGGAAACCAGCTCAACAGAACCCTTATGAGCATTAATAACATTATTAAATTAAAAAGCTGATAAATTGCGTAGGATATCATATTTTTGCCTTTAAACTTATGCTTGCGGCAGAAAAACGCCGAAATTATACTCTTGAATTTTCAACTATGCTGTGACAAGCACATTCTTCTTCTTTGATATTTACAATAATTTCATATAAGAGTTTTTTCAAATGTTCAATATTATTTTTGAACACTTCCATGACTGCAGCATGGGATACAGGTTCACTGTCAGACACGAGCCCCGCATCGTAATCCGTAATTAAAGAAATATTTAAAGGACACATATCCATTTCTTTTACGAGATAGCTTTCAGGATATTGCGTCATATTGATAACTTCAAAACCCTGATTTGTAAAGAATTTGCTTTCCGCCTTGGTTGCAAAACGGGGTCCGTTAATTACAACAACGGTGCCTGTTTTATGGAAATTAAAACCCAGTTTTTCACAAGATTCAATCGCCACTTGTCTTAATTTGGGGCAATAAGGATCTGCGGCGCTGACATGGGTCACAAGCGGCCCTTCAAGGAAGGTATCTTTTCTTTTGCCGAATGTCCAGTCTACAAACTGGTCACAAAAAACAATATCGCCGGGCTTTATGTGTTTTTGCAAAGAACCTGCCGCACACGGGCTTATTACCCTTTTACAGCCGATTTGTTTCATTGCCCAAACATTTGCTCTGTAGTTTACATTTTCAGGCGTAATGGAATGATTTCTTCCATGCCTTGGCATAAAAGCAACCTTTTTGCCTGCAACTTCGCCGATTGTAATCTTATCGCTTGTGTGACCGTACGGTGTTTCGATTGTCACTTCTTTTGCATTTTCCAAAAACTCATAAAAGCCCGAACCGCCAAAAACACCTATTGTAGCTAAATTTTTCATTTATTATTCTTTCTTTTATTATATGTTTTAATCATCTTCAGGTGTCGGAACAGTTGTTGTAGTGCCTTCCTGAAGCCATTGTTTGGCACGTGCGCCCGCAATAACCTTGCCGTCGCGTCTTATACCGAATGCAAAAGCATCTTCACCGCCAGGGCCGTCAACATCCATGCAAATTACAGCATAGTATGCGGGAATTTGCGAATAAACACCCGTAAGCGTCTGGCCTTTTTCACCGTTAGCATTTTTCCCGCTGAAGCTGTCCTTTGGAACCGACCAGTAAATACCGTCCTGTGTTGCAACGTTTACCAAATGTGCTGCCGCATTGTCAGACACCTTTGCTGCAGGAAAACCCGTACACTTAGAATCAAGGTTGTTGCCGCTGTCTGCCGTAATATCGCTTACATCAAACTTTGCAGTATATAAGCCTGTATCATTTTTAAATTGTTCACACTGTGTATATGTGCTGTTTAACATTTCCGAAAACTGAATACAAAAATATCTTGCACATTCATCATCATTCGTTGCACCCTCAAAAGGACAGGATGTGTCATCTTCGCTGAATACCTTACCGAATTGTCCCTCTGTCTGTTCGTAAGCATCAGAGTTTACCATCTGGTCGATTGTTCTTTTTAAAGTATAATAGCCTTTTTTAAATTTCAATTTGTTTTCATCAGGCATTGAGTTGAATACGGTAGGCATCAAAACTGCAGCAATTACGGCTAACACCGCAAGCACAATCATTAATTCTGCAAGTGTGAAGCCTTTTTTTGTGCTCCCTGCGGTAAAACTTTTGTTAAAAAATTTATTTAAGAAATTCAATTTCATCATCAGACACTCCAAATACAAATTCTTGTCCCTATTATATTATAGTTTTTAATTGTTTGCAATTTTGTAAAAAAATATGCCGACATAATAAAAATATCGGCATATTTAAGTGTTTGTAAAAAGTGTGCTTTTTGGTTTTTAGTTTGTTTTAGGAACAGGTTTATACCTGTGGTCTTTTACAGGTGCCCTATAGCCGTAGCCGCTGGTGCCGCCCTGCCCCCTGTGAAAGTTTTCGGGCCCCTGCGGTCTTTTGTGTTCCCTGAAATGTTTTCTGCCTTCTTCTTTGATTTGTTCATATTTTGCTTTTTGTTCGGGAGTTAAAATTGCTTCAAATTCTTTTTCATTATCCCTTCTTATCTGACGCATTTCCTGATCAATCTTTCGCATATCACTGCGCAAAGTTTCCATTTTTTTATCCTGTGTTTTAACGCTCATTGAACTGTTTGCCTCTAAAGCGCGCATTTCCTGAAATTTTGCCCTTTTCTTTTCCATTAAAGGTTTCATTTTGCTATGTCCTTCGGTTCTGATTTCCTTTGCTTTTGCAACCTGTTCATCGGTCAGCCCAAGAGTTTTATTGAATTCTTCCACCCTTTTTTCCATACGGGCTTTCATTTCTTCAGGTGTCGGTTTTTTAAAACATTCTTGTTTTTTAGGCAAATTGCAGGTTTCTGCAGGCTTTTGAGCCTCAACATTTTGCGCTGCGGCATTTGACGCCTCGCCAACTTTACAGGGAACGGCTTGCGCCATTGAAAAACCGCTCATCACAACTGTTGCGGCAAGCGCCATCGTTAAAAATTCTTTTCTCATCTTAAAAATTTCCTTTCAAAATTATTTTTTACATTAAATCTTTTAATATATTAAAAAGTTCTTTTTTAGCATTGTAAATTCTTGATTTTACCGTACCTACAGGACAATTCAGCCTGCGTGCAATATCTTCATAACTTATATGTTCAATCTCGGAGAGTATAATAACTTCCTTATGTTTTTTGTTCAGCGAATTTATCGCATTTGTTATTCGCTCCTGCCTTTCCCTTTGAAGAAGCCTTTCTTCGGGGTTTGCTTTTTTGTCTTTAATGTTTATAAAAACCGTCTCGTCGGTAAAATCCGTTTCATTTTTCTTTTTTGCACATTTTAAATAATCCCTTGAAACATTATAGGTAATTGTCGTAAGCCAGTTTGTAAATTTCCCTTTTTCTTTATATTTCTCCTTATTTTTAAAGGCTTTAATATATACTTCCTGCTCCAAATCTTCGCAAACATCAGCGTTTTCTTTGGTAACAAGCCTTATAATATTTCTTACTTTCTGTCTGTCGTTATTAAATATTTCTCTGAAATTCATCTTTTATCCTAAAACATATTGCATTTATCAGAGCAATTACTCGCCAAAATCCACCATTATAAACCCGTAATCATCCACGGGAAGGCCCATTTGTTCATACGTATAATCTTCCCCCGTTAAATATGCAACGGTTTCATTCATATATGAATCAGGGTTAACAAGCTGAATTGTAAAAAATGTAAGAAATGCAAGGAAAAACACTGCGGCAATTTTCATCACCTTTGCTTGCATGCGTTTTTTTCTTTTAAATGTAAAAGAGACTTCATTTACAAGGTTTGAAACCTTTTGCATATTTTCATGCTCTTCTCTGCACTCGGAACAAATTTTAATATGCTCCAAAAGCTCGGTTTCATCCTCTTTTATAAAGAGTTCTTCGTATTTGCCGCATTTTTTATTGCTCATACTTTTAATTTCGCCTCGTTATGTTTTTCTTTTTATATCTTACATTATCTATAACGATTTAAAATTAAATTTGTTCATTTCTTTATTTTAAATTTATAAAAACCCTATGCATAAAGCCATTCAGCTTCTGTGGCACGTCTTGTTACAAGCCCTGGGAGCTTCACCTTTTCGCCATCTTTATTTTTTGCATAAACATATTTCTGCATATGCGCCGCAGCGCCGTCAAGGTTTCCATCGCCAATCATCTCGACAAGCCCCGAATCTTCAAAAGCTCCTTTACCGAGGTTATATGCAAAATCAACAAGTGCATCAAACTGCCCCTGTGTCAGTTGAACACCTGCAACCGCCGCATATTCTCTAACTTTTTTCTCATATGAAGCTATATCGTTTCTTAAAAGTTCTTCTGCCTCTTCAAGAGTAATTGTTTGCCCTTCATAGACATCTGCAGTATGACCGTATCCTATAGTTAAAGAACCTCCGGGGCAAATATAAGGCTCCAGATAAAGTCCTTCAAACCCTTTCATAGCATCAATAAAATTACTGCTCACATGTTCAATCGGAACATACGGAGCTTCCTCAACAGGTTCTGCAACAACATCGACAATATCAGAAGCCTCTCCTGCTTCCGCTTTATCAACATAGATTATATTTTCTTCGCCGTCATATTCAATCGGTTTCGAAGCGCTGCTGCCAAATATGGCAATATCTCCATCTTCATTTTGATTTACATCATAATGTATCGGCTTTAATGAAGTATCCGTGTTTTTTGTATTGGAAGCATTTGGAGGTGCCGCAGGAGCAGACGGTATAATTGAACCCAATAAAACCAGAAACGCCGCCCCTACACCTGCAAGCCCGCTTGCAATTACACTCGCTTTTTTAACACCGTCGTCGGTTGTATCTTTAGGGCTTAGATGGCGCGGTTTCCTGTCGGTTTTTAGCCCGTCAACATCAAAATCATCTCCGGAATGCTGTCTTCGTCCGGTTTTTTGGATATCTTTACGGATAGGCTT
This sequence comes from uncultured Vampirovibrio sp., assembly GCA_910578465.1. Taxonomy (GTDB): domain Bacteria; phylum Cyanobacteriota; class Vampirovibrionia; order Gastranaerophilales; family Gastranaerophilaceae; genus MGBC122484. Next base: position 245,864 of record CAJTPW010000002.1, read on the forward strand.
TCTGCTGGCACTTTCTGTTTGTATTCTGCTTTTTGGAGCATATTCATCTTTCTCGGGCACATTTTCAAGATAGCTTCTGCCCTCCGCCACTCTTGTTGTGCGGGTTCTTGTCTGAGGTTTTTCAAGCCTGCGCCCTTGAACAGAGGAGTGTGTTCGCGAAGAGCTTCTTTTTACTTCACCGGCTTCAATATCTTCGGTTCCGCCTTCGGCTCTTCTTTGCGCGGCTTCTCTTGCTTTTTTTTCATCTCTTGCCTGAAATACTCTTTGTATAGAGGCATCTATTTCCAACATTTCTGCAGACATTTAAAACTTCCATCCATATTATTACGTATATTAATAAAGAATTCTTTTTTGCATTATTTGACTAAAAGACAAAAAAACTTGAAGTTTTATTAAGAAATTTCACCTCAAGTTTTTAAAATTTTACTTTAATAAAGCTCTTTTTTTCCACCCTGATATTTTTAATAAAAAATAGGGGGCAAAATAAAGCTATACAGCTTTTTGAACTTTGCCTGCTCTTATACAGGAAGTACAAACTTTAATTCTTTTTACCTGACCGTTTACAATAGCCTTAACGCTTTGAAGGTTTGGCAATTGTCTGTAAATGTGGTGTTTATGTGAGAATGAAAGTTTAGAAGCTTTCTTTGATGCTTTTCCGCAAACTTCACAAATTATTGACATTTTGAATTATCCTTTCAAGATTTGAGTATTTTGTAATAACTATCTTATGACAAAAAGGTTAATAGTCAAGGGGCGGAAATTAAACGGACTACTGCTGGTAAATCCAAACATCAAAGCCTTCTTTGCCATAGCTTCCCGCAACACTTCTTGCAACGTCCATATTTGAATATGAACCGATTTGAAGACTGTAAACGTTTCCAACCCTTCTTATAAAAGGAGCAATGCGCGCTTTAGAATTTTTCATTGCGGTTTGTGCGGTTTTTGCCTCATCAAATGTCGGGTATTTGCCTATTAAAACCTTAATATTAGACCTCGGAGCAAGCTCTATCGGCGCAAAATTTCCCTGCGGGAGTGCGTCAATATCGGGAACATCCGCTGCAGTTTGCGGCATTTTCGGCATAAGATTGGAATTAGAGGTCTGGTTTGCCGTTTGCGGTTTTTGAGGCACAGCCGTCTGTTTCGGTTCCTCTTTTTGAGGTTCTTCATCAATATCATCTTCAATATTTGATTTCAGCTTTTCAAAGTGCTCAAGGTTCATAACCTCGTTCTTATCCCTGTCTTGCGGCAAAACACGACTTTCGGACGGAGCATTTTCTTCTTCCTGAATGAGCATTAATCTTTTATCTATCGTTCTTTTATCAGGATCATACGGTTCGTTAAAATTATCGGCAATTCCTGCAGATTGATTATTGGAGGCAGTTTCCATTCCATGCCTGCCATATTCGATATCCACTCTTTTTGCATATTTTTTAATAAAAACAACAACGCAGATAAACATTATGCAAAAGGTTACAAGAGAGAGCTTAAACACCCTTCTTACTTTTTCCTTGCGTTTTTCCACCCTCTGCACCCTTGTGGGGTTCATTTTGCTTTTTTTATAGGTTAGATAATCGGAAGATGAGCCGTTTAAATTCATGCCTTTCATGCCTTTATACTCCTCTCACCTTTGATTTTGCAAAGTTCATATCCTCGATTTCTGCTACAAATTTATCCAGAACACGGTTTGCAAACTCTTTAATATCAAATATTCCTGCCTCATTTAAAGATGAAACTTCAATCGGGGCACCCTCGGATACGATATTTAAAGCCGTATGAACAAGGGATGAAGTTAAAGATTTTGTTGCAATTGAAACGGAGAGTTTTTTGCCGTTGTAAAAAATATCATCTCCTCTTCTTTCAACCTTTAATCCCTTTTCTTCAAGCGTTTCTTTAATTATGCATATAAAAAGCCTCTGGTTTGAAACCATATGTGATAAACTTACATCAAAATCTTCAATTATAAAATTAAGCATTTTATCGGATGAAATGGGTTCATTTTTAATAACATCTTCAATATCCACCATCTCGGTAAGCCGAACCTCAACAGGGCCGACAAAAGCAACAATGGCGCTTCCGCAGATGTTAAAATTTTTATAAATCCAGTGTGCAGAAAGCTCTGCCCCTGTATATTTTATTTCTCTTTCAATAAATAGTTTCTTCATAAAAAAGTTTCAAAACCGATTTTATTTTCTACCCCTGATATTATTAAATTTTAAAAGAAAAGTTTTAGCAAGTCTTTATTACCGCTTTTTAATATTGCAGATTTTAATCTCTTGCAGCTTTCGCAAACCCCGCAGTGGTGAAAAGGCGTATCCCTTCTTGCTTTGTCGGAGTTTTTGGATGAAGCGTAGCAGCTTTTTAAAAGCTTAAAATCTATCCCGAGCTCAACCCCGAGGCTGATTATTTCGCACTTTTCAAGGTCCGAAAGGGGGGCTACAACTGTCGGATGTACATTTGTTGAGTATTTAAAAGCAGTTTCCGCAGCATTACAAAACTCGATTGAATTATCAGGAAAAGTAGCCGCCTCTTCTTTGTTTGCACCGATTATAACAGCCTTATACCCGAATGTATCGCAAAAACTTGCCGCTATATTTAAAAAAAGCCCGTTTCTGTTTGGAACCCAGACAGCACGTGCACTTTCTTTCCCAAGAGTTTCAAATTCAAGTTTTTTATCATCCTTATTTAATGCGGAATTGCTGATTTCAGCCAAGAACGGAAGCTTGATGACTTTAAGCTCAACACCGTACTTTGCACAAATTTCTTCTGAAGCTGAAATTTCCTCTAATGCTGCTTTTTGTCCGTAATCAAACGTAAGTGCAAGCTTTATATCATACCCCTGCTTTTGTGAATATACAAGGCTTACATAAGAATCAAGCCCGCCCGATAATAAGATAACAGCACTTTTTTTGGGCATTTTCTAGTCCTCATCCTCGTCTATATTATGCTCCTGCTGCTCTTCTTCCTCTTCTTCAAGGATGTTTCTTGCCTCTTCTTTGCAATAATACGGAATGTTTTCAAGAGAGAGAATTTCATCCAGAGCACTTTTGCCTTCAAGGTTATAGAGCGCAATGACAGAGCTTCTTGAAACCTCTTCATCAGGGTCATATAACATCTTTTTAATTAAAGGCACCGCCTCTTCGCAATTTGAATTCATTAAAGATTCAACCGCATTCAGCCTCACCTGCGGAGATTCATCCAGAAGCGCATTTTTAAAGACCGTAATAACGCGTCTGTTGCTTGAAAAATCAATCTTTCCAAGCGCCTCAATAACCCTTTCTTTTAAGAATGTAAATTTATCAAGAAAGTTTTTCTTTGCTTCAAGAATACTCAAAAACGGGTCAACCGCGCGCATATCTCCAATCATGCCAAGAGCAATCGCCGCGGATTCTCTTACATAAATTGATTTTTCATTTTCATCCGAAACAATATCAATTAAAGACTCTACGGCATTTCTGTCCCCGATTTTGCCAAGTGCCTCGGCTGCTGCGAGACGAAATTTATAGTGTTCGTTTTTATTGTTTAAACAGTATAAAATGGGCTCAATTGTGCGTGTTTCCTTATAGTTTGAAACGGCCTTTAAGCACAAAACACGAACGTCCGTAAAATTGTTTAAATCTTCTCCTGAAATTGCATGGGTATCTTTTGCAAGGAGAAAATCCAGCAAATCATCAAGATTATCAGGATGACGGAGCGCATTTATTTCTTTAATCAGAACCTTTAAAAACTCATTATCCTTCGCCCTTTGAAGAAGAGATGAAAAAATTTGAGCAAGCTCATCCTTAAAATATTTTTGTTTTATTTCATAAAAAAAGGAGGTAAAATCGCCTTTACAGGCCTTAAGAGACTCTTCAACCAATGAAATTTCATCAGTCTGAATTTTAGTAAAGCAGGATTTTTTCTCCATTAAAAACCTTGTTTGTAAGTCTTAAACTTATACTTTCCAATATACAAATTACTATAAAAATTGTAAAAATTACATTATTTGTAAACTTTTTTGACAAAAACCTTTAAATATGTACAAAAATTGTCATCTTGGTGTTATACCACAAAAGGAATATGAGCGAAGTAACTTATCAACAGGTAACCGAGGAAATAAAAAACCGGCTGGATATAGTGGATGTAATATCAAAATTTGTCGTGCTCAAAAAATCCGGCCATATTTATATGGGCTGCTGCCCCTTTCATAACGAGAAAACCCCATCTTTTACGGTAACACCTTCAAGACAGATTTTTAAATGTTTCGGCTGCGGCGAAGGCGGCGATGTGCTTTCGTTTTTAATGAAAATAAACAAGCAGACCTTCCCCGAAGTTATACAGGAACAGGCAGAAGCTCTTGGAATAGAGCTCCCAAAAGCGATTTCGGGGGAAAAGGCGCAACAATATAAAAAAGAGAAAGAAAGGCTTTTAGAGGCCGTTAAATATGCTATGGAATTTTACCATAACAACCTTATTAAAAACGATAAAGCCTTATCCTATCTTGAAAAAAGAGGTGCGGGCGAAGTTGCAATCGGAAGTTTCTTTTTGGGCCTTGCTCCGAATTCAAATTTTGAACTTAAAAACCACCTGAAAGACCTCGGCTACACAAACGATGAAATGTATAAAGCAGGGCTTTTATATGAAAAAAACGGAGATTTTCTGGACAGATTCAGAAACAGGCTCATAATTCCCATTATAGACGTAAATAATAACCCCATCGCATTTGGCGCAAGAGCAATAACAGACGGGCAAAACCCCAAATACTTAAATTCTCCCGATTCTTCAATTTACAATAAAAGCGGGGTGTTATTCGGGCTGAATCGTGCAAAAGACGCCATAAAAGAAGAAGATGGCGTAGTTATTATGGAAGGGTATTTTGATGTAATTTCCGCCCAGATAAACGGAGTGAAAAATGCCGTTGCATCTTGCGGAACAGCCTTAACGCCGCAGCATATCAAGCTTTTGTCCCGCTATACACAAAACAGAAGGATTTTCCTTGCATTTGACCAGGATGCAGCCGGAAGAAAGGCAACAAAGCTTGGTGCACAGGTTATTAAAGAAATTTTTTCAAACCTCGGGGATATTAAACAATACGATTCAAGCTATACGGCAACTTCCGATAATGTGTGTGAAATCCGCGTAGTATCCCAGCTTGGCGGGAAAGACCCCGATGAATACATAAGAGAATTCGGCGCAGAAAGCTACAAAGAAGAAATTTTAAAGGCACCCCTTTTGATTGACTTTGAGCTTGACATGCTCTTTAAAAATATTGAAGGCGGGGTAAAAGCCTTGTCTGCACAGGAAAAGAGCGAACTTGTACAACAAATAGTGTATATTTTACAAGAAATCAAAAATCCCATTATTTTAGCCGATTACATTAAAAATATCTCGTTTAAACTTAATATAGACGAAACCGTTTTAAAAAGGCAGGTTGAAATCAATCAGGTACAGTCAAATGATTTGTATCAAAATGTAACAATTGAGCCATCACGTTCACTTTACAAAAAAATAGCAAAAACTAACCTTAATACGCGCTATGAGCGGATGGAAGACAATCTTACAAAACTTGCGCTTCAGGCTAATACTCCTGAAAAAAAAGTATATTTTATACAGGCGATAGAAGGGTACAAACCCAAGAGCGAAGCGAATTTCAAGATACTTGAAGACATTGACAAAGTACTTGGCGAAGCCGATAATGTTGAATCAATAGCAAAAAAACTTTTTTCTAAGTTTTACAATGACAACGATGTTCAAAAAGATTTAACGGACAAAATTTTTTCCTCAGCCGAATTTGAAAAACTTAGTTACAACGATTATATAAACGCCGTTCAGGAAACTTTCCTAAGATTGAATAACCTTGAAAAACTGCACAAGAAAGAAGAATTGAGGCAAAGATACCGAAAGGCGGATATCACGGAAGAAGACAAAATCACAATTTCAAAGGAAATCTTTGAAGAAATGAAGAAGTAAACAAGCAACAAAAAAATGGAGAAACCATAAATGACAAGAAAAAGAAGTTCAGACCAATCTGTAATCAGCGTAGTAGACAAAGAAGAAGATATGGGTGATGACAGCTTTTTTGAGGGTTCCGCCCTTGAAACCGACAATATTTCAAACATTATAAGATCTCAGGCAGGAATTGATGTGAGCACACTTTCAAGCTCTACATATTTTGAAAAAGAAGAAGATGAAGAAGAAAGTGATGAAATCGCAGTACCGAAGGGCGTTTCCATTGATGATCCCGTTAGAATGTATTTAAGAGAAATCGGCAGAATTAAACTCTTAACCGCAGATGAGGAAATTGACCTTGCAAGAAAAATCGTTGCAGGCGGCCAACCCGGTGCCGTTGCAAAAAGAAAGCTTGTTCAGGCAAACCTTCGTCTTGTTGTTTCGATTGCAAAAAAATACGTGGGCAGAGGCATGCTTTTCTTGGATCTCATTCAGGAAGGCAATTTGGGACTTATCCGTGCAGCAGAAAAATTTGACCATGAAAGAGGATATAAGTTTTCAACTTATGCAACCTGGTGGATAAGACAGGCCATTACAAGAGCAATTGCAGATCAGGCAAGAACAATCAGAATTCCTGTTCATATGGTTGAAACAATTAATAAATTGAAAAAAGTAACAAGAAAGCTTGCTCAAGAACTTGCAAGAAAACCATCCGAAGAAGAATTATCCGTTGAAATGGGAATTTCAATCAACAAACTGAGAGAAATTATAAAAGTGGCTCAAGAGCCTCTCTCTCTTGAAACTCCGATAGGAAAAGAAGAAGACTCCCGTCTTGGCGATTTTATCGAAGATAAAGATGCGGATGCTCCCGTAAAAACCGTTGCGCACGAGCTTTTAAGGGAAGATTTGGCGGAAGTTCTCGGCTCCCTTTCACCGCGCGAACGCGATGTTTTAAGGCTAAGATTCGGTATGGATGATGGCAGACAAAGAACTCTGGAAGAAGTTGGCCAATTGTTCGGCGTTACCCGCGAACGTATCAGGCAAATTGAAGCAAAGGCTTTAAGAAAACTTCGCCACCCGAACAGATCAAAAAGATTAAAAGAATATATTGAAGTTTAAAAATTTGCCTCCGCTGATATTGGATTTGTATTAAAATATATGGCAAAATCCTTGCGGCACAGGTTAAATAGAAAATTTAAAAGATGGTTTACAAATTTTTTAAACCATCTTTTTTTATGTTGAAATTTAGTGTATAATTTACAAATGGAAAGTAAGAAAACAGGAAAAACCGCTAAAAAAAACCCGTCCGCAGGCAAACTCTTTGTAATCACAGGTCCGTCAGGAGTTGGGAAAGGCACAATTTTAGAAAAGTTTTTCCATAATAATAAAAATATAATTTATTCAATCTCGCAAACAACCAGGAAACCGCGCCCGGGCGAAGTTCACGGGGTAAATTATTTTTTTGTGAGCCATGAAGATTTTGAAAAATCAATTCAAAATGATGAGCTTTTAGAATGGGCAAAATATTCCGATAATTATTACGGAACAAAAAAAGATTTTGTACTGAAAGCCCTGGAAAAAGGGGCTGATGTCCTTCTTGAAATTGAAACTAAGGGCGCTAAAAAAATTATGGAAAAATTTCCCGATTGTATCACTGTTTTTTTTACACCCCCGAATTTGGATGAGCTTGAAAAAAGGCTCCGCGGAAGGAAAACAGAAGATGAAGCCTCAATTCAAAAACGCTTAAAAATTGTAAAAGAAGAGCTTGAATTATCCACGATTTATAAATATACAATTGAAAATGACGAAGTTGAAAACGCCTTAAACAAACTTCAGGCGGTTTATGATTTTGAAAAACGCACTAAAAGCGAAGCGCAGAGCGAAGATAGCACTTGTGAAACCTCCGAAAGCGAGGCAGCAAGTGAACAATGAGGTTGAAAATACCGGCAAAAGCCCGCTGCTCGGGAAAAATATTCTAATCGGACTTACAGGTTCAATTTCCTGTTACAAAACGTGTGAACTCATAAGAAAGTTGATTAAAAACGGTGCCCGCGTAAAAACGGTTATAAGCCCCGCCACGCTTGAATTTATAGGTGAAAAAACACTTGAAACCCTTTCAGATAACAAAGTTTATTGTGACACTTTCTCCAAAAGCCGCTCCACAGAACACATTAACATAGCTGATTGGGCGGATTTATTTGTTATAGCGCCAATTACCGCAAATACAATTTCAAAATTCGCTTCAGGAATAGCCGATAACCTTATTACAAGTACATTTAACGCTTACCTCGGGCTGAAAAAGCCTGTCATTATTGCTCCTGCGATGAATACGGGAATGCTGCACAATCCTTTTGTCCAAAATAACATAAAACGGCTTCAAAACGAAGGTGTAAAAATCGTCGAAAGCGAGACAGGACAGCTGGCTTGCGGAACCGTTGGAGACGGCAGATTAGCAGACGTTGAAAAAATTTATGAAAAAATTCTTGAAAACTTCCATCCTGAGCGCACTTCAGACCAAATGACAACAAAAAAGCGGATATTATTGACTATGGGCGGAACAAAAGAGCCAATTGACCCTGTACGCTTTATTTCTAACGCTTCGAGCGGCCGTATGGGCTTATGCCTTGCGGATTGTGCCCGCTCCATGGGGTATGACGTCGAAATTATCAGTACGGTAAAAGTTGAAAATCGTCCGTACAAAATTACCTATGTGAATTCCGCACTTGAAATGCTTGATGCGGTTGAAAAAAACTTTAAAAATGCCGATTATTTAATAATGGCGGCGGCTGTAGCCGATTATAGAGTGAAAAACCCTTGCAGCACAAAGCTTTCAAAGGAAAATACGGGCGAATCCGTTACTCTTGAATTAGTCCAAAACCCTGATATACTAAAGAATATGGGCAAAATAAAAAAAGAAAATCAAAAAACGATAGGATTTTCTTTGGGGACAGAAAATCTTGTAGAAACAGCGAAAGCCAAGCTGCAAGCTAAAAATGCCGATTTTATAATTGCAAATAAAGCAAAAGTTGCCCTAAACACTGGTGAAAACGAGGTTTGGATTATAGATAAAGGCGGAAATGCAACGCACATCGAAAAAAGCAGTAAAGAAAACGTGGCAAAAGCCATACTGGAGCGAGTTTTATGATTAAAACCGATGAAATTATTTCAAAAATCGAAAAATACGCATCATTAGATTTAATGGAGCCATGGGACAATGCGGGATGGCAGATAAATCTGCACCACGACTATGTTAACAGGGTTTTAATCGCACTATCGCTAACCAAAGAAACGCTCAGTGAGGCGATTACAAACGATTGCGATCTCATAATTACGCACCATCCCTTGATTTTCGACAAATTAAGCAAGATTGACGACACGACTATTGTTCAGGCCATAAAACATAATATTTGCGTCTATAGCGCGCATACAAACCTTGATAAAACCTACGGTTCAACCACAGACGCGCTTGCAGGGGTTTTAGGGTTTAAAAACCTTATAACCGTTGATGAATGCGTAAAAATTGCCCACCTCAAAGATGAAATCGACCTTATGGAGCTTTTACAAACGGTGAAAATGTCTGTCGGAAGCGAAAGAGTGAAGGTTATAAACCCTTCAAACATAGAAACCGTAAGAAATGTAGCTATTTGCGCAGGGGCAGGAGGCAGCTATATCAAGAAACTAAATGAATACGACATAGATTTATACATCACAGGAGACATCAAATTCCACGCCGCGCTTGAAGTTCGCGGATTTGCGGTTGCGGATATCGGTCATTTTGAATCCGAGCTTCCCGTACTGCCCTTAATTCAAGGATTAATCGCAAAGACAGGCGTGGAGACGATTATAGCGCAAGAACACATACCCTGGGAATACATTTAACTCCAAAAAAGAGGAATAAAAAGTGGCAATCAGATTTTTAACATCGGGAGAATCGCATGGAAAATGCCTAAATGCAATCATAGAGGGCATTGGAAGCGGATATTATCTTGATTTGGATTTTATAAACAATGAGCTTGCAAACCGCCAAAAAGGCAAGGGCAGAGGCGGAAGAATGAAAATTGAAACCGACACGATTGAAATAAAATCCGGTGTAAGGTTTCAAAAGACAACAGGGGCGCCAATTTGCATAGAAATCAAAAACAGAGATTTTGAAAATTGGAAAATCCCGATGAGCACCGAAGCCTTTGATTTTGAGGCTTTGGATGAAAACGCAAAACGTGAAATTGAAGATAAAATCAAAGAGAAGGAAATAAGCCGAATTCGCCCGGGCCATGCGGATTTTGCGGGTGCAATCAAATATCATCACAAAGACATTAGAGACGTTCTGGAAAGATCAAGCGCAAGAGAAACCGCAACAAGAGTGGCTGTCGGGGCAATTTGTCAGGATATTTTAAGGAAATTTAAAATAACAGGAGAGGCTAAAACGCTTTCTGTAGGCGGAAAAGAAACCGAAAAAGAAATCGATGAAATTATAGAGTTCGCAAAAAAAGAAGGTGAAAGCCTCGGCGGAGAAGTTGAAATCCGCTTTAAAAATCTTCCTGTAGGCCTTGGAAGCTTTGTCCACTGGGATAGAAGGCTCGATGGTCGCCTTGCGGGCGCTTTAATGAGCATTCCCGCGGTTAAAGCGGTTGAAATCGGCCTTGGAAAAGGTGTTGCGGAGCATTTTGGCTCTAGGGTGCATGATGAAATATTTCTCACAGAAAAAGAGAGTGAAAATCATACTGTCACAAGGAAAACAAACAATGCAGGCGGCATTGAAGGCGGAATGACAAACGGGGAAGAAATCGTTATAAGGCTTTCCATGAAACCGATTCCAACAATGCGAAAACCTTTAAATTCCATAAATATTAAAACAAAAACAGAGGAAACGGCACATTTTGAAAGGGCGGACACCTGTGCTGTTGAAGCCCTTGGAACAGTTGCGCTGAATATGGCATCTATAGTAATATTGGACGCGTTTTTTGAAAAATTCGGGCCCGATAATTTTGACGAAACTATGGAAAATTTTAAAAACTATGGAAAATACGCAAAAAAACTCTAAAAACAAAACTATTATTTTAACAGGAATGATGGGAGCAGGAAAATCAACCGTGGGGAGCATTTTATCAAGAAAGCTGAAGCTTGGTTTTATTGATCTTGACAGCCTGATTGAAGAAACCCACAAGCTCACCATCAGCGAGATTTTTAAAAAATTTGGCGAAGAAAAATTCAGAGAGATGGAATGCGATGTCATATGCGGCATCGAACCCGGAAGAAACCTTGTAATATCAACAGGCGGCGGCATTGTCGAATCCAAAAGAAATATCAACAAATTAAGAGAAATCGGCCGAACATATTACCTTCGCGCACCTTATGATGTTTTATACGAAAGAATTAAGCACGATACAAAGCGGCCGCTTTTAATGACAAAGGACCCGAAAGCCACCCTAAAAGAAATTTTGGACAGAAGAAAAATGAAATATGAATGTGCAGATTTTAAAATCGACACGGTTGAAAAAAGTGCAAAAGCAATAACGGATGAGATTATAGAGATTTATGAAAAGATTAACGGTTAATTTAACGGAAGGCAGAAGCTACCCCATAATCATTAAAGAAGGTGCGCTAAATGAGGCAAAAGCCTTACTGGAAGAGCATTTAGGAAAAGAGGGCGGCGGGCACAGATATTTTGTTATCACAAATAAAACAATTGCAAAAATATACAGCGGCTTTTTAAAAGGGTTTGAAAACGTTATCAGGATTGATGACGGGGAAAAATTTAAAAACTTCAAAACATTTGAATATATTACAGGCGAACTTTTAAAAGCAAAAATTGAGCGCAAAGACTGCATCATAGCCTTTGGAGGCGGCGTGGTCGGCGATATGGCAGGGTTTGCCGCAGCAAGTGTTTTAAGAGGGGTTGATTATGTTCAAATTCCGACAACGCTTTTATCTCAGGTTGATTCATCGGTTGGCGGAAAGACAGGATTTAACCACGTTTGCGGTAAAAATTTAATAGGCGCTTTTAAACAGCCAAAACTTGTAATCATTGACCCAAAAACTCTTGATACACTTGATATCAGGCAAATTAAAACGGGCCTTGGAGAGGTTTTAAAATACGCTTTTATTGAAAAAAGCACAGGGTGTGAGGAGTTTAACTTTTTTAACCGCTTAAAAAGCCTGCTAAATGAGGTGAATGGAGTAAATGGGGGGGCAAAGGGCAATTTGTACGAAAGCTTAAAAAATCATTGGGAAGAAATTATTTATACATCGGTTTCAATGAAGGCTTCCGTCGTTTCAAAAGACGAGTGCGAAAAGGGCTTGAGGGCAATTTTAAACTTCGGACACACATTCGGACATGCGGTTGAAAAAATTACGAATTATAAAAAATATACACACGGTGAAGCTGTGGCAGCGGGTATGGTTATGGCATTTCAAACCGCACTAAAGCGAAATCTCATTAACGAAAACTATTTTCACGATGCGGTTCAGCTTATTTCAAACTATGGGCTCATTTCAGAGAGTATGAAAAATTTCAACAAAGAAAAAATGTTTGATGCTATGAAATCAGATAAAAAGGTTTCACATTCAAAAATTAAACTTGTCTTGCCCGTTAAGCCGCTTGAAGTTCAGCTTTTTGACGATACTGAAGCGCCTTTGATAAAAGACTCATTGCTTTAGCGCCGTTTCCAAGCCTTTCCATAATTTCGGATGCAGCCTCATAATTTCTTGAAAGCGCCGCATAATCACCCGTTTCATACAAAATTTTAGCTGCCTCTTTGTAAATTTTAAGCGCCTTTGTATCTTCACCCACATATTCAAAATTTTCCGCAGCCTCACCCAGAGCCTTCAACAAAAGCTTTGTGCTGCCTGATTCACGCGCTGCATCTATTGAAAGCGCATTAAAAATTTCGGTATTTTCTTTATCGTATCTGTCTGCAAAAAGGGCTGCAAGATATCTTAGCGCGCGCGTTTTGCCTGAGGGGTTTTTTGCCTCTTCCGATGTCTCAACCGCAAGCGAATACTGCTGTACGGCAGGGTCAAACATTACATAATCATCGTAAATCCTGCCCATTTTTAGGTGTGCGTGGGTTTTTAAGTTGTTATCACTGCATTTTGTAGCGCAATTATAATCCCTCAGGGCAAATTCCGCATAATCATAATCATCAAAAACTTTACCGCGCTCAAAATGGATTGCAGCCCTTAAATTATCATCGCCAGAATTTTGAACCAGTTTTAAAGCCTCGTCGTAAAGCTTCAGTGCACTGTAAGGATCACCGTTTTCCTTTACAATCCTTTTTGCACGAACAAAATTACGTCTTGCGGTTCTCTCTTCAGGCGTAAGTTCAGGCAAAATCTGTGCTTCGCCCTGCAAAGCCTGTGAATACCCTTGTGATACAGCTTGCTTAATCGATTCTCTTGCAGTATTATCCGCTAAAACACTTGCAGAACTTAATTTATAAACTTCATCACTCTGAACGGCAGCACCGTCGGGCCCCAAAACAGTATCAGCGCTCGCAGGAGCATTTAAAGTTTGTGAATTATCATTAACCTCTTCAAGAAAAACAGCGCCCTTCAATGGTTCACCCAAATCGGGCGCTGTAGTTGAATAGGTCAAATTGTTTGAAACATCAAAAGAAGTTTCGGCAGTTTTTTTTGAAGCGTCTTGAACAGGATTTTGAACATCATCCAAAACACTTAAAACCCTCTCGTTTTCAGCGAAATAAGCATTATCGGCAGAGCCTATCGGCTTAATTTCATTAAGAGTAACCTTATTTTGCGGAATGTCATAAATATTTACGGCAGTTTTTTGAAAATCGCTTGAATAAGAAACTGTATCCAAAGAAGCACCTGCAGGGTTTGAAGAATGCTCGGCCCCGCTCAAAGAAGCAGCTTCATCCAAGGCTTCCATAGGACCGTTTTGCTTTTTATTTTCGGGAATTTGCACCCTGAAAGCCTCGTTTACAAAACTCGGATCGGATTTTAATTCAACATGCTGCAAGAAAAGAGCATTAACCCAGTCTTCCACAACGGTAGACGGTTTTTTCAGGCTGTCTTCAATAAACCTGTCTGAAATTTTTGATGCATTTCTAAGATTTGATAAGATTATCTCCCTTGAAGGATTTTCTTTTTTTGATTCTCTTTCAACAAGCCCGAGGTATGAATTCACTTCTCCTGCAATATCTTCGGGGGCATTAATTGCAGCAATCGTGCTTTTAAAATCCTCTATAACCTGAGCAATATTTACCTTATTTTTAGTGTAGTCAATCTGAACTTTATTGCCGTTTGGAAAATGTCTTTGCCCTTTGTTTTCATCAGGGTTCACAGGCGCCATTGCACCACCGTTTTCAGCTCCCCTGTTTCCGCCTTCGCCTGATTTATAGGCAGGATCCTGTTTCGGGTTTCTATATGTAATATTTATAGGATTTATCAAGTTGTAATTAAACACTGATGATACCTTAAATTTTAAAAACCTATTCTCCCACACACCAGTATAGGAAAAAACGCATTTTATTTTGTCATACGAATGGAGGATATTTTAAAAAAACGTTAAAGAATTTGACCCGTTCCCGCAAGGGCCCGTTGAAGAAGAAAAAGCAGGCTCCTTACATTCTTTATTTAATATTTTTTATAGAAAAGTCAATAAAATATTGTAAAAAGTTTGAATATATACGATAATAAATGTAAATTCAAAGGAGCAAGCAAATGGCAGAATATGTTTTTAAAATTAAAAAGGGCGAAATTGAAATTGAAATTTCATCTGATGAAGCAAAATTTATCGAAGATGAATTGTCAAAGTGGCGTGAAGATATTTTGAAACAAAGCAGCAACTAAGCCTAAAAGAACACTTCAAAGCAGGATAGATTTAATGGCAAAATATAAACTGACCGTAAAATATAACGATGTGTGCGAGCTTTCGCTTGAATCCGATATTCCTGATATTATAGGAAGCGAATTTGACCAGTATGTAAAATCAATGCTTTACAAAAAGGAAGACTGGGAAAATTTTGAAACAAATTTTAAGGAGGCAGCAAAGCTTGAATATGGCAACTTGAGCAAAAATGACAAGGAAAATGAAGCTGACAATGCAGCAAAAGAGCCTGCAGAAACTCCTATAGAAAACCAGACCGATAAAGAAACCGACAAGGAAACCGTTAAAGAAGATATAAAACAGGAAGAAAGCGATAGCGCGCAAAATATTCTTGCAACCCCCATTATGGAGCTAAAGGATACAGAATGCGACATAAAATGCATGGATGATGCGCTTGATTTTAACGAAAGCGGAAATGTTGTCGAAAAAGAGAATGATAAAAACATAACGGTTACCGTAGATGAAACGGCAAAAAATGAAGAAATAAAAGATGACGTTAAAAAGATTTTAAACAAAACCGCAAAAAAAGCGGCAAAAGAAGGTTTATCCGTTTCTTTTGATGAATATATTAAAGATAAAAATATAAATTCACCCCTTGATGAATTTGTTGCAGGCGCCTGCTATTTGGATGAAATTTCAAACATTAAAGAATTCAGCCTGAAGCAAATTAATGCAAAGTTATACCCTGCCTTCGGGCGCCTTTCGAATTCGGAAGTTATAGAAAATGCAATTGAGCGCGTTTTAATTGAAGCGGTTAAAAGCGGCAGCACAACAAAGTATAAGATAAATCAAAACGCCTGGAATTACCATAACTACGACCTTGTAAGGCACTAAGAGGTTTTATGAATTACATCTGGGGCGGTTTAATCGTAATTTCGATAATTTTTGGCGCAATAAACGGCACCCTTGATGAAGTTATAAATGCAATGCTTACATCTGTGAAAAATGCTGTAGAAATTGCGCTTGCACTTATCGGAGTTATGGCTTTTTGGCTCGGGCTTGTAAAAATTGCACAAAAAACAGGGCTTGTTTCAGGCTTTGCAAAATTAATCAGCCCGATTTTAAGACTCATATTTAACGAACTTCCAAAAAACAGTCCCGCTTTTTCAAATATAGCGCTCAATTTCAGTGCAAATGCGCTCGGACTTGCAAACGCAGCAACACCTTTCGGCATAAAGGCCATGCAGGATTTAAAAGAAGAAGAATTAAAAAAAGAAGAACAATTTAACACAAATTCAAATTGCTATATTAAAGCAAAAGATACGGCTTCAAATTCGATGTGCATTTTTCTTGGAATGAACACTGCAGGGTTTCAGCTCGTCCCTGCAAGCGTTATTGCAATACTAATTGCTACAAAAGCAGAAAATCCGACGGAAATTATCCTTCCAACCCTCATTGTAACAAGTCTGGCTTTTGTTTGCGCCATAATTATTGCAAAAATTCTGGCACCGTTCTTTAAATATGATAAATGCACCGCCACAGAAAACACTCCCAATACCAAAGGAAAAAATAAATTATTAAAACGCAAAGAAAAAACGGAAAATTTTAAAGGGAATTTCAGAGGGCTCAATGCAAAGGAAAATAAATTAAAAAACCTGAAGAAAAGGGGGGATTTTAGATGAAAGAAATTTTAAATTCACTCTCTGTTTGCATTTTGCCCGCAATTATTTTAATAATTTTAATTTCTGCCGCAATAAAAAAAGTTCCTGCGTACGAAACCTTCACGGAAGGGGCAAAAGAAGGGTTTTGGATAAGCGTTAAAATCATTCCTTATCTGGTTGCAATAATGGCTGCAGTTGCAATGTTTCGGGCATCGGGCGCAATTGAGCAGATTTCTTTAATGCTTAAAGATACGCTCGAATTTTATAAAATCCCCGTTGACACGCTTCCTTTGATGTTGACCCGTTCTCTTTCAGGCGGAGCAACACTTGGCGTATTTTCAGACATTGTAAATTCAAACGGGGCTGATTCTTACGCCGCAAAACTTGCTGCCGTCATAACAGGAAGCTCCGAGACCACATTCTATGTTTTAAGCGTTTATTTTGGCGCAGTCGGAATTAAGAAATTCCGTCACGCAGTACTTACGGGCATTTTAGCAGACACTGTCGGCATCATCGCCGCTGTCATTATCTGCAGATGGTGGTTTTTGTAAGGTTAATATTGCTATCATACACTGTCTTGCCTTTATTTGAACCAAAATGTCAACATATTATAAAATTACTCAAAATACCCTATATACGGTAAATTGCGGTATAGTTCGTTGTAATCAAGCCCGAACCCTACAATAAATTTATCATCCACATCAATTGCATAAAAATCAGGTGAAATATCATATTTTCTGGCACATTTTTTGTCACACAGACAGGCAAGCTTCACATCGCGCGCTTTGCATTTTGTTTCAATAAAATCAAGTAAAAACTTAAGCGTAAGACCCGTATCCATAATGTCTTCAACCACAAGTACATTTTTATTTTCTAAAGGCGGCAAGGATAAATTCAAAGCGGAAACCTTGCCTGAAGATTTTTCACCCGCACCATAGCTTGAAAGGCTCACAAATTCCATACTTACAGGCATATTAAGGTATTTGGACAGTTCGGTAAAAAACATAACAGCGCCCTTTAAAACACAAACAAGCGTCAATTCCTCGTTTTCACCATATTTTTCCGCATAAAAAGAATTTATTTCATCCGCAAGCTTTTTAATCCTAAAAACAAGGTCATCCTTGCCGATAAGGGTTTTAAGTTCTTTTTTATTCATCAAATATCCTCCTTATTTCGCCCCGAAGTGCCGTCTTTTAGTTTATAAATTTCTCTTTTATACAAAAATACACTTCCTTTATAAACTTTTAAAAAAGTGTCCGCATTAATTGAAAGAGTTGAATTTTCATTATCCGAAATAAAATTTTGAATTTTTAAAATGTTCTTATAGTCTCTGTTTTTTAAAATTCCCTTGAAATATCTTGAAATAATTTCCCTCTGCAAGGGCTTTTCAAGCGCTAAAAATGCCTCTCTTTTAATGCTCGGTTTTTTATGGGAAAAGTTCTCGCTGCCTTTTTCAAAAACCTCTGCTTCAATCTTTTCAAGGTAATTTTCTAAAATTTCATTGCGCTCCACGGAAAGATTTATCAAAGAATTTATCGCATTGATCGCATTTTTATTTATTATCTCCATCTCGGGCAAAATATTTTTCCTGATAAAATTCCTTTTATATGTTATATCCTCATTTGACATATCCTGCCTGAATTTTAAACCGTTTTCTTTTGCATAATCTTCAATCTCTGTGCGTGCAAGCTCAAGCAGCGGGCGATAATACGGCGGACGGCATTTTGGAATTGACGCAAGGCCCGAAGGTCCAGTACCCTTAATTACACGGTAAATAAGGGTTTCCGCGTTATCATTTTTGTTGTGGGCGAGAAAACAAACGTTCGTTTCAAATTTTTTAAGAGCACGCTCAAAAAAGGAATATCGCTCATCGCGCGCCGTAAGCTCCGTTTTTTTAACATCATCATCCAGAGTTTCCATATAAAATTCAAGCCCGAATTGAACGGCAAGATTTTTTACAAACTCCGCATCTTTTTTTGATTCCTCACCGCGCCAGTTATGATTCAGGTGAATTACCTTTAAATTGAGTTCAAATTCTTTTTGCAGGACACACAAAATATGCAGCATAACAACACTGTCCACCCCGCCGGAAACTGCAGTAAGTACGGTTTTATTTTGAATCCCGTATGTTTTTAAAAAAGACCTCGTTTTTTCTGTCGGGAGGCTGGCTTCTTTCGGGTTGTCCTGTTTTCCTAGCATATTACCGCCGTCTGTCGGGCCTTAATCCCTTCTGTCATATCATACAGTTCCTGTGCACGAAGAAGCGCCACATCTTTTTGCACATTTGAAACAATTTTTCTTGCATAGGTACCGTATGCGATAATAATATCGGAGATAGAATCAATCCCTGCTTCTTCAAGCATTTTGGGAGTATTAATGTTTGTACCGCCTGAAATTATCAGGTTAAAGCCATAAGGCGCAAGCTCCCGCGCAAAAAGAATGCAATCAAGGGTTGAATTCTCATCATCAGCGCCACCGTTCATGGAAGCACCATCCGTCTGAACATAAAATTCCGCCCCCGGGTTTTCAAGCTTATGCAGCCTTCTTAGCTCGGAAAGCAGCTCTACGGCTTCATTTATTGGAAACTGCTTTTTGTTGATACAAACACTGATATCGCCGTTAAAAACGGATAAAATATCCTTAAAATCTTTAACTATCTGCTTTTTATTGGAAATTGAAGCGTGGAATTCCGTCATATCAAGCTTAAAACCGCTTTGAACAAGCTCTTCGAGACATTTTAGCTCATGGTTACCGTATTCAAAAGAAATTGCATAACAATTTGTCACTTTTTTGCAAATACCGCAGCCGATACATTTTTTTACATCCACACCGCTTTTATTCGTCTTTTTATCCTTCAAAATTGCACCCTCGGGGCAATTGCCGCTGCAAAGCATACAACCTGAACATACAACGGGACTGATGTTTGCCTTTCTTCCGTGGATATCCCCTAAAGACGGAACCGAGGCGCATAGAATAAAATCATCAGGATTATATCCTGCCTTTAAAAGAGCCTTTGAAATTTCGGGCAAAACCTCGGGCGAAGCATCGAAAAACCTTACCCCCGCATTTGCATATAAAAGCGCCGTTTCGGGGGCGCTTTTAATATCTTTATTGCCAAGCCCCAAAATGAGCTTGAATTTGGTTTTAATTTTTAAGGTCATCAATTTCCTTTTACCGCTTTATGACAATCTTCATACAGCAAATACTCCATAACAGGAACACTCGCTTAACGCTTTCTTAGTCAGGCAAGGTGCCTCTTACAACTGCAGCTTCGGCTCCGTCCAGTTCGAACGTTTTGCAGAGCGCTTGAACTGCTTTTTTAGCATTAAATTTTTCAACAAGACAGCTGATTTTGATTTCGCTTGTTGCAATCATTTTAATATTCACATCTTCCTTTGCAAGGGTTTCAAACATCATTGACGCAATCCCCGGGCGGTCTATCATGCCCGCACCTACGATTGAAACTTTTGCAATATCTTCATCGATATGAATATTGCTCGGGTTCATAAGCTTTGTAATTTCATCTTTAAATGCGCAAAATCTTGTTAAATCGTCTTTATCAATCGTAAATGCGATGTCGTTTGTGTTGTTATGAGACCTTGCATATGATTGGATAATCATATCTACAGAAAGTTCATATTTTGCAAGAAGGGTAAAGAGTTTACCCGCATTACCCGGCTTATCGGGAACATCGCAAATTACAACCCTTACCTGTGAATTATCGCAAGCAAGCCCTGTAACGGGTTTATAAATTTCCATTTCATTTACTCCTATTATTAAAGTTCCTAAATCATCAAGTTTAAATGAGCTTCTGAGTCTCATCGGCACACCAAATTGTTTTGCCGTTTCAACGGATCTCGGGTGTAATACATTTGCACCTACGCGGGCCAATTCAAGCATTTCTTCATAAGAAATTTCTTTTAATTTCTGCGCCGTGGGTACAACCCTCGGGTCTGTTGTATAAATTCCTTCAACGTCTGAATATATGTCACATCTGTCTACTTTCATCGCTGCAGCAATTGCAACTGCGGATGTATCGGAGCCGCCTCTTCCGAGTGTCGTAATTTCACCTTTCGGAGTAACACCCTGAAAACCTGCAACAATAATAATTTTACCTTCTTCAATATGCTTTTCAAGCTTGTCTGTTTTAATATCAACAATTCTTGCTTTAGAATGGGTATCTTCTGTTAGAATTCCAACCTGCGCACCGGTCATAGAAACGGCGTCATATCCCATTTCCTGAATCGCCATTGTTAAAAGCGCAATAGAAACCTGCTCTCCTGTGGACATAAGCATATCCATTTCCCTGTCGGAAGGACGGGATGTAATCTCATGGGCAAGCTTAATTAAATTATCCGTTGTGTGTCCCATAGCAGAAACCACAACTATTACATCGTTTCCAAGCTCTTTTTCTCTTACTACGGCGCGTGCAACATTTTTAATTTTATCCGTATCGGCAAGCGATGTGCCGCCAAATTTTTGAACTATAACACTCATTGTCCTACTCTTTTTCTTCCTTTTGGTCTTCCTTTTGATTTTGTCTTTTTCTTAATTCTTCGTATTTTTCCCTAATCCAAGCTTCACAATCGCCATGGACAGAAAATATTTTATCACAAACCTCTAATGTTGTCTTAATTAAATATTCGTTATTTTCATCCTCTTCAAGAAGCTTTAAATATGCAACGATTTTAAGCATTAAAAACTCTTTGTTTGCACCATGGCAGGCCTCATATTTTTCAAGAAGCCCCAGAGCCTCTTTTGCCTTATTGGTTTTAATCAGACATTCAATTTTCCCGAATGCGGCAATTACAAGATTATTATCAATTTCAAACGCTTTTTCAAATTTTTCCATCGCATCGTAAAATTCATTATTTTTAAGAAGCAATATTGCATAAACAAGAATAATCTTCGGGTTTCTTTTATCCGAAAGATAAGCCGACCTTATTTTTCTTATTGCCGTTTCCTTGTCCCCGAGAATTGCATAAGTATTTGCAAGATTTACCTTTGCATCCGTATTGTTCGGATTATACTCAACGGTTTTTTCCCAATATTTAAGCGCGTTTTTATAATCTTCCATATTATGATAGCAATTTGCAATGTTAAAATATATATGTTTGGTATCGTTTGAAGAATTCAGCGCACGGGTAAAATATTCGGCAGCCTTTTTGTACTCTTTTTTTCTGAAAAAATACTGTCCCGTATTATAGAGGGTTACTGTATGTTCAGGATTTAATTCAAGAGTTTTTTCCATAACCCCGTATGCTTCATCATCTCTGTTTAATTTTAAATAAGAAACAGAAAGCCCGTAATATGGAAAAATTTCCGTATCATCATATTGTATTGCCTTTTGAAACTTGGATATTGAACTTTCCCACTTTTGAAAATTCTGTAAAGAAAGCCCCCAGGAAGAATAAAAGCGCGAAGTCAGAGGGGAAATTACAAGAGCCTTCTCGTATGTTTGAATGCAATTTTTCTCATCTTTAAGATTCATATAGGCTTCTGCAAGCAAAATATAGGTATCAAGCTTATTTTTAGCTATTGCAAGAGATTTTTTAGCATATTCAACGGAAAATTTATAAGTTTTTAATTGGAAGAAGCAATAAGCAAGATAATATAGGGCTTCAGAGTGAAACGGGAGAATTGAGTGCACCTTTTGAAATTTTTCAATTGCAGCCTCAAACTGTCCCATTTGAGATAATAATACTCCCCAGAGAAAAATCCCTTGCATATTTGAAGGATTATACATGCAGGCCTTTTGAAAAGCATCGTTTGCTTCTTTTTTCTTATCAAATTTAGCGAGAAAAATTGCCTGATTGATATAAGTTTGCGCGTTTCTTGAATCCATTTTTATTGAAATATCAAAAGCCTTTTTTGCCCTTTTAAAATCAGACATCTCCGAATACGCAGACCCCATCATGGCATATGCTTTAGCGGAATTATTGTCTATTCTGACAGCCTTTTTAAAGCATTCTACAGCTTCCTCAAGCTCTCCGTTTTTTGCCATTACCATGCCGATGTTGATATAGCTTTCAGGGTTTTGATATGCCATATTTTTGCTTATTTCAAACTTTTTTAAAGCCTCTCTGGAGTTCCCCTCATCAAGAAGCTTTATTCCCCAGTTTATATAGGCTAAAGACGGCAGACATACTTCTTTTGCAGCACTTTTATACCTGTTTACATAGGCATTCAGTTTATTTGTTCTAAACAGTATCTTTTTTATAAAACCCGCTACCATAAGATAATATTACCGTGAAAATCCCATATTATCAATTTATCAAATTATCAACCATTTCACGAAAAGCACCCTTGCCGCCTGACGCATTTGTCACCTGTATTCCGGGCAGCACCTTTACAATAGGATTTGCGTTGTTTGGTGCAATTTTATAATCCACACATTCAAAAGCTGCAATATCATTGATATCATCGCCTATATACAAAACTTCACTGCTTTTAAGACCATATTTTTCCATTAATTCAAAAAGCACAATTCCTTTTTGGCGAATACCTTTGTGAATCTCTTCAATTCCGAATTTTACCCTGAAATATTCAAGGATATTTGATGTTTCGCCTGAAATTATCCCGAATTTAATACCGTTTTTAAGAAGAATTGAAACTCCCATAATATCAACGAAATTAACCGTTTTTTGCTGGTTCAGATTTTCATCCAAAATAAAAGTGCCGTCCGTAAAAACACCGTCAAAATCAGACACAACCATTTTTATATCTTTTGACAATTTTAAGTTATTCAATTTTAAAACTCCTGATTTTAATTCCTGAAATTAGACTTTATAACATCCGATATAAAAGGAAAATAAGATAATTTTCCTAAAAGCGCTCCCAAAGAAAGATAGGTGATTATTGAAAAAATGATTAAATTAAACAGAGAAAATGTATGAAATATCGGTAATTTAAAAACATACAGATTAAAAAGCCCGATAAAATCTCCTATAAAAGGAATTTTCACAGTCAATTGGAAAATAATATCGAGGAGCATTGAAAAAACCGCAAGCAAAACCGAAATAAAAATTGATTGATAAATATGATAAGAACAAAAAGGTGTCAGAGGCTTTTTAAAAACAACATAAGACGCTATTATCCAGATAAGCCCCGTAAGACCAAAAGTATAATAGCTTGTAATTGCAACAAATTTATCCCAAAGAGGATTAGAACTCATTATTCTCTTGCCTTTCCTTTAACATCCTCGCATTCTGCTTTTTTATCGGAAATTTTTTTATCAATATAGGCGTTCATAATCTCAACATAAATCAATCTTACTTCGTTGTTTTCGGGCGCTTCTCTCAACGCTTTTCTATAGTAAGAAATGGCATTTACGGTATCATCCAAAAGCATATAAGCGTTTGCGATAAATACATATATAACATGGAGTTTTAATTTTTCCTTCGGAAGACAGGTTGTCCTTTTGTATAAATCAATAGCCTCTTCATATCTTTGTTCGTTTATTAAAATGTTTGCAAGCAAAATATATGCATTTGGC
The DNA here is from genome assembly GCA_910578465.1 of uncultured Vampirovibrio sp. GTDB lineage: Bacteria > Cyanobacteriota > Vampirovibrionia > Gastranaerophilales > Gastranaerophilaceae > MGBC122484. The sequence continues at coordinate 269,733 of CAJTPW010000002.1, forward strand.
TTTGTGGGGTCAATTTCGATAGCGTGCCTGTATAATTCCATCGCTTTTTCAAAGTTTTCAACATCACAAAGGGCGATAGCATAGCAAAGGCAGGCCGAATAATTGTTTTCATCAATTTTCAGTGTATTTTCAAAATATTCAAAAGCCTTTTCATATAAATCCATTGAAGCATACGTATTTGCAAGACAAAGCGAAGCTCTTGCATCATTTGGATTTAATTCTACCGCTTTTTGATAATTTTGCGCAGCTTGTTCAAAATCTCCCTCTTTTTGAAAAACATTTGCAAGATAAACATAATATTCACCGTTTAAAGGCTCCAGCTCAACCGCCTTTTGATAATTTACTCTGGCGTTTTCAAGGTCGTCGTTATCCTGAAAAAGAATTCCTATTGCACTAAAAACATATCCTTGAACCGCGCCAAGCTCAATTGCATTTGTATAATATCTGAGCGCGTTTGAAAAATTACCGATTTCAGCATAAACATTGCCCAGATTATAATATATCATTGCATTATCAGGCTCGATTGAAGCAGCTTTTAAATATAAAGATATCGCCTTTTCAAAATCTTTTTTATAAAAATATATACTGCCTGAATTTATAAGCGCCTGAGCGTCATCAGGAAAAAACTCGAGCATTTTGTTGTAGACACTTAACGCGCTGTCATAGTCCCTGTTTGAAACACAGATATTTGTAAGCTCTCTGTAATTTTCGATTACGTTCGGATTTTCTTTGATTTTATCTGTCAAACTTTTGATATAAATATGTTCCGCTTCGCTCATAATGCCCTTTTTAAAATAATATTTCAAAGTTAAAGTACATGTAAAACATTATACAATATAAATAGTAAAATTGGTATCTTATGCTTTTTTAAATGTTGTTGTAATATAATAATCGCATATTGATAAGAAGATAATAAAATTATGCAAAAAATATTATTTATAATTGATGAAATCGAACTGAAATATTTTGAATTTAACCGTCTTGTTACAAACTTCTGGCTCATAAAATGCCTTTTAGACAGAGGGTATGATGTTTCAATTACGGTTAAAAACCTTCTTTATTTAGAGGGCAAAAGCCCGATGGCGCGTGTATACGGAAGCGTTTCAAAAGATGAAAATATTTTTAAGGAAGATGTTTTAAAAACAGTTTGCCTTAACGATTTTGACACGATATTTATGCGCCCCGATCCGCCTGTTGATATTGATTATATTAATGCAACTTATATCTTAAGCCATATAAATCAGGATAAAACTTTAATTTTAAACTCCCCGAAAGCTTTAAGAGATTTTAATGAAAAACTTTATATAAATAAATTCCCGAATTTAGCACCGAAAAATATTGTAAGTGCAAATAAAAACATAATAAAAGAATTTCTTTTCAGTGAAGAAGAAATAATCATAAAGCCTCTTAACAGGTGTTTTTCAAGCGGCGTATTTTATTTAAATAAAGAAGATAAGAATATAAATGCAATAATAGATACGGCAACAAACAACGGTAAAACTCAGGTGATGGTTCAAAAATTCTTAAAAGGCATTATGAAGGGCGATAAAAGACTGATTTTTATCGGCGGAGAAATTTTTGAATATGCGGTAAGAAAAGTTGCAACAAATAACGATTTTAAATTCAACGAACATGTGAAAGAAAATCTTATAAAAGGTGATTTAACCGCCGAAGAAAAACTTATTGAAAAAGAAATTGCCCAAACCCTGATTAATGACGGTGTTTATATTGCAGGCCTTGATGTAATTGACGGAAAAATTATCGAAATAAACATCACAAGCCCATGCTTTTTTATAAATGAAATTAACTCTCTTTATAATATAAATTTTGAAAAAATTGTAACCGACAAGATTATATATGTTATGGAAAATGCCAAAAAACGCCTTTGTACAAGCGTTTCATAAGAATTGTTAATTTTTGTTTAATATTTTTTTTAAATAGCAAATTAATTTATTTATATGTTTTAAAATGGTACTATGAAAATCCAATCGGCATTACAACATAATTACGACGGATTATCGTCCCAAAAAAGAGTGTATGATACACACTCGCTCGATAAAGGCAGCATACAGGGACACTACAGAAGCGCAGGTGCGCACATACAAAAAGAAAATATAAACACGGATATAACAAGACCCACTGAGAGTGTAAACTTCAGTGGGTCTGCGGTTTTAAACGAAGAAGACAAAAAAGCCGAAAAGAAAAAAACCATGCTAAAAACAATAGGGCTTATCGCAGGTACAACGGCAGCACTTGCGGCAGGCACAACGGCTTTGGTGTTGAACCTCAAAAAAGCGGGCGGCGGAAACCTTGCAAAAGGCATTGCTCTAAACCAGAAATTTTATAATGCTGCAGCATATTCGGAAAAACATGAAGCATTCGTAAAAAATGCTATTGCACTCGGTTTAGCGGGAGTTATAAAACCGATATGCGTTATTGCAATGCCGGGTGCTGATGAAAAAGATAAACAATTCACCGCAACCAAAAACGCACTCTCTGCATTCATCGGTTTTGGCCTGACATCTGCAATTTTAGGCCCGGTAAACTATGGCGTTGAAAGGTTTATGAAAAACCCTCAAAGATATTTACCCGAAGGCCATAAAATAGTTAAAGAATTTCAAAATGCAATAAATAAAGATTACGTCATAGATATTGCCAAAAAACCAAAGTTCAGCCTTATTGACAGGTTTATAAGAAGAAAAGAACCTCCTGAATATTGCGATTATTACGATTCATTCAAAATTGTTTATAAAAATGCGCTCGGGTTAATTACGGCACCTTTGAAAGCATATTTAACAATTAAAGCAATGCCCTTTATTTTAAAGGTTGTTTTTGGAAAAGACAAAAAGAAAAAGGATGACATTACGCAACAGCCAATGTTTATGCAGGTTTTAAACCAGCCAAACATGGTGGCAAAAGGCGCAAATGATGAAAACATTAAAAAGACATTCTCAATGTTTTCTGTGGGAGGTCACCAATGAAGATAACTCCTGCAAATAATTTTTCAAACATTCAATATCAAAATAGCCGCCCATCATTCAAAGGCAAAGAAAAAGTTTTTAACCGCCTTTATAATTCCATAGGTTTGACAGAGCTCATAGCAAAAAGTGCTGCAGCCCTTGCGCAGACAAAAACTTCAGATAAACTTGTAAAAGCAACTCAAACCTGGAAATCCCCGTCCGCAAGATGGTGTGACCTTGAAAATGCTGCTATAACATTTTTCTATATGTATAATACGGCAAAATCCAAAGACATTGACGAAGAAAGAAAACTCCCGTCAATGCTTCAAAACGCAGCTGTTTCAATTGCTGCAACAATAGCTTCGGCTTCCGTTGACAAACTTTTTGATCCTCTTATTAATAAAACGGGGTATGAATATCAAAACCTTTCCGAAGAAGCTGTTAAAAAACTTTATAACAATTCAAAACATCACAATTTAAAATCCGTAAAAGATTACCACGGAGCAATTAAAAAGTTAAAGTCAAACACCGTATTTACGGCCGTTGTAAGGTTTATAATCCCTGTTATTATGGTTCCTGCAGTTGGCACCCTTGTTGCAAAATTAAAAGAATACAGAAACAAAAAAATGGGTTTAACGGAAGCCAACGCAAAACAAATTCAAAACATTCAAAATCAAATTGCAAATTACCAGCAGGCAAACCCTTTAAACCCCATTGGAAAACTTCAAAACAATGCTCAAGGCAGCCTTCTTCCAAAGGCACAGAGCAGCGAAAACAGATTTAAGACATTGTATGCATAAAAAATACTTGTGCAAACACCTTTTAAATTTTGCTTAAACTTATGTTTCAAAAATGCTAAATTTTCTATCATATTAAACGGTTTTATGTTTTAATTATTGTAATTAAAACTGTTAATATTACGAGGAGAATTTAAAATGATTGTTGTAATGGAGCCAAAAGCCACCGAAAAACAAATAGAAAAAGTGTCTGAATATCTGAAGCAACACGGTTTTAACATAAATTTAAACAAAGGCGAAGTTTTAACGGTTATTGCCGCAATCGGCGATAAAAGAATGATTTCGACCGCAACAATCAATTCTTTTGAAGGCGTTCATGAGGTAAAACTCATACAGGAGCCTTATAAACTTTCAGGAAGAACAGCTCATCAGGAAGACACCATCATCAAATTTGATAACGGCGTTAAAATAGGCGGGCTTGAAAAACCTGTTTTAATGGTTGGGCCCTGCTCCGTTGAAAAAGAATTTGAAGGACTTTTGGAAGTGGCTGTTGCCGCAAAAGAAATGGGCTGCGAGTTTTTAAGAGGCGGTGCATTTAAACCGAGAACTTCCCCTTATGATTTTCAGGGCCTTGAAGAAAAAGGGCTTGAATATCTTAAAGAAGCAAGCAAAAGAACGGGCTTACTGGTTGTAACCGAAGTTATGGATACAATCGATATTCCGCTTTTAAATAAATATGCCGACGTTCTGCAGGTGGGCGCTAGAAATATGCAAAACTTTAAGCTTTTAAAGGCTTTAGGAAAAACCAAAAAACCTGTTATGTTAAAAAGAGGCCCTGCCGCAAGCATCAGGGAATTTCTTCTTGCCGCAGAACACATTATGTTTAACGGAAACCCGAATGTAATTCTTTGCGAAAGAGGAATAAGAACTTTTGATTCCGATTTTACAAGGAATACTCTCGATTTAGCGGCAATTCCCGTTCTGAGAAAATATTCACACCTTCCCGTTGTGGTTGACCCGTCTCATGGAACAGGAAAAAGATATTTAATCGAACCGATGGGCAAAGCAGCTCTTGTTGCAGGTGCTCACGGGCTTATGTATGAAGTTCATCATGACCCTGATCATGCAAGCTCAGACGGTGCGCAAAGCTTAAGCATTCCTCAGTTTAAAGAAATTACAAGACACATAAACAAACTCATAGGAAGAATTGATTACGATAACAAATCTTCCCAAAGGCAAGCGGTTAAAGGCAAATAGCAGAAAACAAAAGGAAAACAAAGAGATGGCTCTTATATTTCAGGAATTAATTTTAAATCTTTCAAAATACTGGTCAGATTACGGCTGTATTATTCAGCAGCCTTATGATATCGAAAAAGGCGCTTCCACCATGAATCCTGCCACTTTTTTAAGGGCGCTCGGACCGGAGCCTTTTAATACCGCAATGGTTGAACCCTGCAGAAGACCGACAGACGCCAGATACGGCGAAAACCCAAATCGTCTCGGGCATTATTTTCAATATCAGGTAATTTTAAAACCCTCTCCGGATGATGCTCAGGGAATTTATTTAAAATCATTGGAAGCAATGGGGATTGATCTTTCAAAACATGATGTAAGATTTGTTGAAGACAACTGGGAATCTCCAACCCTTGGTGCGGCAGGAGTCGGCTGGGAAGTATGGCTTGATGGGATGGAAATCACTCAATTTACATATTTTCAGCAGGTGGGAGGCCTGGAAGTTAAGCCCGTGGCGCTTGAAATTACATACGGTTTGGAGAGAATTGCAATGTATCTTCAAAACGTCGATTCTGTATACGATGTTATGTGGAACAACAATTTGAAATATGGCGATATTTACCTTCAAAATGAGATTGAACAATCAAAATATAACTTTGAATATTCAAACCCCGAAAGACTTTTCACCCTGTTTGATCTGGCAGAAGCCGAATGTTATTCCTGTTTGGACGCTAAAATCGTACTTCCCGCATACGACTGGGTGTTAAAATGTTCCCATACCTTTAACCTGCTCGATGCAAGAGGGGTAATAAGCAAAGATGAACGTATAAATTATATAAACAGAGTCCGACGCATGGCAGCTTCTGTTGCAAAATTATACGTAGAACAAAGAGAAGAGCTCGGATACCCTCTTCTTAAGAAATAAAAGGTTTACCATTAATTGAAAACTGCTGCGGCAAAGGCACACCTTTTAACGGGAAATAAAATGAGAGATGATTTAAATAAAATCGCCGATGAATTAAAAATCGACACCAAAGAATACAAAGGACTTTTGAACCTTACAAAAAATATGTTCAAAACAAAAAGCCCCGATACTATGTTGGATGAATCCCAAAAAGGCGGGCTTAAAAAAACTCTCGGCGCGTTTGACCTCATTATGCTTGGAATAGGTGTTATGATTGGTTCCGGCATATTCACAGCCCTCGGGATTGCGGCAGTGGGCGGAAACGGAACACTTGGCGCAGGCCCTGCAGTAATTGTATCAATGGTTTTAGCCTCTTTTTGCTGTATATTTTCTGCAATGTGCTATGCTGAATTTGCAACGATGATTCCTGTCGCAGGCTCCGCTTATATCTATACCTACGCCACAATGGGTGAATTTCTGGCATGGATTGTAGGGTGGTCTTTAATTATGGAATTTTTAATCGGCTACATAGCGGTATTAAGCGCCTGGACAGGGTATTTAACCGAATTTATAAAAGGTTTTTCAAAATATCTGCCCGAATGGCTGTACAATCCGCCAATATGGCTCATTCAAGACTACACAACCGCAGCGCACAACCTTACAAAAGAAGGGTTAAACCCTGATTTAATCATTCCGCATATTTTTGGCATTCCCGTTTGTTTCAGTCTCCCCGGGGCTTTATTTACAATAGTTGTGGCTTCAATTTTAATCAAAGGCATTAAAGAAAGTGCTGCAATGACAGGAGTTTTAGTATTTATAAAGCTTGGTGTTATTGCGCTTTTTGTAATAACGGGCGCATTTTATGTAAAGCCCGAAAACTGGGTTCCATTTGCACCAAACGGAATAAACGGAATTTGTGTCGGTGCATTTTTGATATTCTTTGCATACCTCGGTTTCGACGCCATTTCTACCGCGGCAGAGGAAACTAAAAATCCGCAAAAGAATTTACCTGTGGGCATTATAGGTTCTCTTGCAATTTGCACCATTGTATATATATTAACGGCACTTGTTTTAATAGGGATAAATCCTTTAAGTGAAATTAATTTACAGGCACCCTTGGCCCATGCAATAAGTTCTGTCGGTCAAAACTGGATTGCAGGGTTAATTTCAATCGGCGCACTTGCAGGCCTCACATCGGTTTTAATGGTTATGATGCTTGCAGGCACAAGGGTTTTATATGCAATGAGCAGAGACGGTTTTTTACCAAAAGCATTGCAGACTCTTCATCCGAAATTTAAAACACCCTATGTTGTGACTATTTTGGCTGCAATCATTTGTATTATGGGCTCAACCTTTTTGAATATCTCAACTGCGGCAGAGCTTTGCAACTTTGGCACATTTACATCATTCATAATTGTCTGCGTTGCCGTTTTAATCTTAAGAAAAACAGACCCTGAAAGAAAACGGCCGTTTCGAGTGCCCTTCTCACCCTGGTTTCCTTTGATGGGAATACTTTGCTGCGGCGGATTAATGTTTTATTCAATGCGATTTTTAACAACATCAAAAGTACTTTTCCCGATATGGATAGCACTTGGCATAATAATTTATTTTATATACGGATACAACCAGCAAAGAAAGATTGAAAAATAAGTGGAGAATAAAAATATAACAGCGCTCAAAAATTTTGGCGCAAACCTTTTAAAGAAAAAAACGCCCGACGATTTTATCGAAACGGCAAAAAAGGTAAACCTCAAAAAAACCTTGAACGCATTTGACCTCATTATGCTTGGAATAGGAGCCGTCATAGGCTCGGGAATTTTTACAATTGTGGGTGTTGCAATGGTCGGCGAGCAGACAGGATACGGCGCAGGCCCCGCAGTTGTTATTTCTATGATAATTGCGATGTTTGCTTCCCTGTTTTCAATCCTTTGTTACTCTGAATTCACTTCAATGGTGCCCGTTGCGGGAACAACCTACACTTATACCTACGTTACAATGGGTGAATTTATGGCATGGATTATCGGCTGGATTTTAATGCTTGAATATGCGATAGGAAACGTTACAATGGCAAGCTCCTGGACGGGATATTTTATGGAGCTTATGAGAGGCTTTTCTCACATTTTTCCAAGCTGGCTCCAGTGGTTGTGTAATCCGCCTTTGTGGCTTGTAAATGATTACAAAACAGCAATTTCCGTTTATCAAAATATGGGGCTTGACCCTGCGGTTGAAATCCCGAGAATTTTTGGAATAATTCCTTTTTGCATAAACGTTCCTGCGATTTTACTTTTGCTTGTTATAACAATTCTTCTTGTTCAGGGAATTAAAGAAAGCACAAAAGCTGCAACCATTCTTGTTTTTATAAAGCTTGCGGTCATATTTTTATTTGTTTTTGCAGGTATGTTTTATGTAACGCCTGATAATTGGGTGCCGTTTGCACCGAACGGAATGAGGGGGATTTTATCGGGTGCATTTTTGATATTCTTTGCATACGTTGGCGTAGATGCGGTGTCATCTGCCGCAGAAGAAACCAAAAACCCGCAAAAAAACCTTCCTATAGGGCTTATTGGAACGCTCATAGCTTGTACGGTTGTCTATATTGCAACAGCACTGGTTCTTTCGGGCATGGTAGCAACGGAAAATATTAATACCCTTGCCCCGATTGCAGCGGCCATGAACTCAATCGGTCTGAATAAAGTAGGCGGAATCATTGCAATGGGTGCACTTGCAGGAATAACATCAGTTATTTTAGTTTTCCAGCTTGGTACGGCAAGAATTTTATACGCAATGAGCAGAGACGGCTTCTTCCCAAAATCTTTCCAGAAAATCCACAAAAAACACGGCACACCGCACGTTGTAACATGGGTTTCAGGAATTTTAGTCATTCTTGGGGCAATGTTTATGGATTTAAACATTTCTGCAGAACTCTGTAATTTTGGCACGTTTACAAACTTTATGGTTATTTGTATTGCAGTTTTAATCTTAAGAAAAACGGACCCGAAAAGAGAAAGGCCGTTCAAAGTACCGTTTGTACCTTTATTTCCGATTTTAGGGATTATTCTTTGCGGCGGAATTATGATACACGGATTTTTAACGCTTGGAATTTCATCAATTCTTTTCCCGCTCTGGATATTAATCGGAATTGGAATTTATTTTGCATACGGATATAAAAAGCAAAGAGATATGGAAAATAACGGCGGGGAACAATGATGGAAAATATAACCGCCGCTTTAAAAAAATTCATTCAAAATCTTTTAAAGAAAAAAACGCCTGATGAAATTATAGAAACGGCGAAAAATTCGGAACTCAAAAAAACCTTGAACGCATTTGACCTCATTATGCTTGGGATAGGAGCCGTTATCGGAACGGGAATTTTTACAATAATAGGGATAGCAATGGTTGGCGAACACAATAGCCCGGGCGCAGGTCCTGCCGTTATAGTTTCTATGATAATTGCTATGTTTGCATGCCTGTTTTCAGCACTCTGCTATTCGGAATTTGCTTCAATGATTCCTGCTGCAGGCTCAGCCTACACATACACCTATGTTACAATGGGCGAATTTATGGCATGGATTATAGGCTGGATTTTGATGCTTGAATACGCAATAAGCAACATCACGGTTGCGTGTTCTTGGACGGGATATTTTATGGAGCTTCTAAGGGGCTTTTCGCATATCCTTCCCGCCTGGCTTTGCAATCCGCCCGTATGGCTTATAAACGATTACAGGACAGCTGTTTCCGTTTATCAAAATATGGGGCTTGACCCTGCGGTTGAAATCCCGAGAATTTTTGGAATAATTCCTCTTTGTGTAAATATTCCTGCAATTTTATTGATTTTAGTTATAACCATTCTTTTAATTCAAGGAATAAAAGAAAGCACAAAAGCCGCAACAATCCTTGTTTTTGTAAAACTTTTCGTAATTTTACTGTTTATTTTTGCAGGCGCATTTTATGTTGCCCCCGAAAACTGGGTGCCCTTCTCGCCAAACGGCATTAAGGGCGTTTTATCGGGTGCATTTTTGATATTCTTTGCATACGTTGGTGTGGATGCGGTTTCATCTGCGGCAGAAGAAACCAAAAACCCGCAAAAAAGCCTCCCGATAGGGATTATAGGAACACTTATTGTCTGCACGATAGTGTACACGGGAACAGCGCTGGTGCTTTCGGGCATGGTGCCTCTTGATAAAATCAATATTCTTGCCCCTATAACCGCTGCCATGAATTCCGTCGGGCTTTATAAAATAGGTGGGTTAATTGCAGTTGGCGCGCTTGCAGGGCTCACATCCGTCCTTCTTGTGTATCAATTGGGTACAACAAGGATTTTATATGCCATGGCAAGAGATAACTTTTTCCCGAAAGCTTTCCAAAAAATCCACAAAAAACACGGTACACCGCACGTTGTAACGTGGGCTGCAGGGATTATTGTAATTATCGGCGCTCTTTTTATGGATTTAAAAATCTCGGCCGAACTTTGCGACTTTGGCACCTTTGCAAATTTTATGATTATATGCATTGCAGTTTTAATATTAAGAAAAACAGACCCGAACAGACCGAGGCCCTTCAAAGTGCCTTTTGTACCCCTGCTTCCTGTTTTGGGGATTATCCTTTGCGGAGGGCTTATGGTACACGGGTTTATGACACTTGGAATTTCTGCCGTGCTTTTTCCTGTCTGGATTATAATAGGCGCCATAATTTATTTTGCCTACGGTTATAAAAAACACAGGGAAGTTGAAAAAGGTTAAACAAAAAGAGTTTTCAGCCTTTTGATTTATGCGGACAAGGATTTGGCAATAAAAATGCCGCCATTAATATTTGGCGGCGCTTTCATACTCTTACTCTTAATTTATTTATCAACTTTTTAGTGCCTGCTACCTGTATTTCCCGACACTTTTTATAAAAAAGATTATGATTTCATCCTTACAAGTGCATTTATAACATTAGGATCCCATTTCACGGCACTTTCGGATTTCAAAATTTCAAGCGCTTCCGTGCTTGAAAGCGCAGCTCTGTGCGGTCTGTCTTCAGTTAGAGCACAGTATGCATCTGCCACAGCAATAATTCTTGAACCAAAAGGAATTGAAAATCCGCCAAGACCTTCGGGTTTTCCAAGACCGTCCCAGCGCTCTTTCTGGTAGTGAATATAGGGAACCACTTCAGACATAAAGTTTATGTTCATAAGAAGGCTCACACCTGCATTCGGATGTTCTTGAAGTTTATCCCAATCTTCTTTTGAAAGCTTGCCTTTCTTATCAAAAAGCTGCTCGTCAATTGTAATTTTCCCGATATTTTGCAATAAGCCTGCATAATAAATTAAGTCTGTTGTTTTTTCATTCAGTTCAAGGAAATTACAGATTTCACGGGATAAATTTGCAGTCCTTTGAGAATGGTTATTTTTATATTTACCCTTCAAATCCACAGCAACTGCCAATTTTTCAACAAAAGCCTGCTGCTTGTCGCCAAGGTCGCCTATAATTGTTGTCAATTGCGCACGAAGATTTAAGAGCTCGCTTGTTGAAACAGTATCGGAATTCACTACTCTTTTTACCTGTTCAATGAGTTTTTGAATACCAAGAGAAGTTACAAAAAGCCCTGCAGTAATTTTTAAAAGGTCAATAAAATCGGCCTCAAGCGGTCTTTCAATGCTTCTTGTCGTTTCAATTGCACCGATACATTCAAACTTATTCTTCATCGGGAACACAATAACCTGCTTCCCGCCTTCATTAAGCATTATTACTTCTTCGTTTTCATAACTTTTTGTAATGTGAGAATCTACTTTTTCGGACGCAATATCTGCCGAAGTTCCTGCAAGCCTTATGGGTTCATCTTTTTTAGCAAGATAAATTACACATTTTTCCAAAGAGAGCATGAGCTTGATTGTCTTTGCAATCGAATTATAGATAATGTAATCTTCGTTTGATTCGAACCCGAGAATAGAAAGGGTGGAGTCAATCGAATATATCGAAATAAGCTCCAGAAGCTGATCTTTCAGACTTTCATTTTTGGTTTTTGCCTTGCTTCCGATTTTATGTGCAAAATCAGGCGAAATCAAATGTTCACAAAGAAAATCACCAAGGTTTAAGGCAAATATCTCCTCAATGGGGTCATTCTCCAAAAGTCCGACAGGCACAATGTCACCTTCCGTAACATTTGTTTCATCGGTTCTTTTTGAATTTTCAAATTTTTCCATTACAAGTTCCTAAAAAAATAAATCTTCTACTTCTTATTCTTGTTATCGGCACAATTTTTAAAAACTTTTGCATTTTTTAAAAAAATTTAAAAATTTTATACTAAAGTTTACAAAAAACCTAACCTAAGTATTAAAAATGTGCTAAAATTATTGAATTATGGAAAATTCAGTAGGCATTGTCGAAACAAAATATTTCAAATTTGATGGCGAAATTCAGCTTGAATGTAAAAAAAGCTTAAAAAATATTCAGGTTGCATACGAAACTTACGGTAAATTAAACTCCGCAGGCGATAATGCAATCCTTGTCTGCCATGCTCTGACAGCAGATGCCCATGCTGCAGGTTATCACAGCAAAACCGACAAAAAACCGGGCTGGTGGGAAACGATGATTGGCCCGAACAAAGCTTTTGATACCAACAAATTTTTTATAATTTCATCCAATATTTTAGGCGGCTGTAAAGGAACAACAGGGCCGTCTTCCATAAACCCGGACACAAAAAAACCATACGGACATGAATTTCCTGTAATTACAATTGAAGATATTGTAAAGGTTCAAAAAAAGCTTGTTGATTTTTTGGGCGTCAAAAAAATGATAGTGGTCGGCGGCTCAATGGGCGGTATGCAGGCAATGGAGTGGAGCATAAAATACCCCGAAACTGTAAAAAGCACAATAATAATAGCATCCACTGCCCGCCTTTCGGCACAGGCCATTGCATTTAACGCTGTAGGCAGAAACGCAATAATTTCAGATAAATTTTTCAACAACGGCGATTATTACGACAAAGAAAACGCGCCCGATTACGGACTTGCAATCGCAAGAATGGTGGGCCACATCACATATCTTTGCGAAGAGGCTATGCACTCAAAATTCGGCAGGGATTTTAAAGATAAACCGAATTTCGACTTTGGCGTAGACTTTCAGGTTGAATCTTACCTTGAATATCAGGGCAGAATATTTGTAGACAGGTTTGATGCAAACAGCTACCTCTACATTACAAAAGCCATTGACTACTATGACCCGACATCAAAATACGGTACACTCGAAAATGCCTTCAGGCAAAGTAATTCAAGGTTTTTGATAATCTGCTTCACATCAGACTGGCTCTTTTCACCCGAGCAATCCAAAGAAATGGTTTCAGCCCTTATCGGGGCAGGAAAAGAGGTGTCTTTTGTCGAATTAAAGAGCCCCTGTGGGCATGACGCGTTTTTAATCGAACATGAAAACCAGACTAAAATTATAAAAAGCTTTTTAAAAAAGGATGAACCCTAAAATGAATGATACACAGCTGAACTATGAAGTTGTAACCGATATAATCCCTGAAGGCGTACGCGTTTTAGACCTTGGCTGCGGAGACGGAACACTGTTTTCAAAGCTTGCGCACGAAAAAAAAATTACGGGTGTCGGGATTGAAATCAATCAGGATGAAGTCATTAAAGCTCTTGACAAAGGGGTTTCCGTTATTCAGGGCGACATCGACGAAGGCTTGAAGCAATTTCCCGATAACAGTTTTGATTATGCTATTTTAAACCAAACACTCCAATCAACGGAAAAGCCTGATTTGGTTGTGGATGAAATGCTAAGGGTTGCAAAAAAGGCCGTGGTCAGCTTTCCGAATTTTGCATACTGGAAAGTGCGTTTCTATCTTTTCTTTAAAGGAAAAATGCCAAAATCCAAGGCTTTGCCTTACGAATGGTATAACACACCAAACATCCATTTAATGACGGTGAACGATTTTTTTGAATTTTGCAAAAACAGAAATATTAAAATTCTAAAATCCGTCTACCTCACCAAAAATAAAGCAAGAAGCGGTATATTGGTTCGCGCCATTACAAACTTTTTCTCCGAAGAAGTTGTCTTTGTTGTATCAAAATAATTTTTATTATCGCAATAATCAAAGGACTCCGCATAAAAACAGAGTCCTCTGGTATTCGTTTCTTATTCAAATATAAGCACATTGAGCAATAATTACTTTACCATAGCACCTTTTACGATATCTGCAAAGCTATCGGCTTTAAGGCTTGCGCCGCCAACAAGAGCGCCGTCGATATCTGATTGAGCCATTTGTTCTTCAATTGTTTCAGGCTTAACGGAGCCGCCGTAAAGAATTCTTATGGCGTCAGCAGCAGTCTTAGAAGAAACTTTTTCAACAACGCTTCTTATGTGTTTAATTACACGGTTTGCTTCGGTTGAATCACAAGTTTTACCTGTACCTATAGCCCAGATGGGTTCATATGCAATAACTGATTTTGCAATGTTCTCGTCGCTTAAGCCTTTGAGTGCTTCTGTTATCTGGTTTTCAATATGCACATCCGTTACACCTTGTTCTCTTTGTTCAAGAGTTTCACCGCAGCAGATAATAGGAATAATACCGTTATCTAAGATAACTTTTGCTTTTTTATTAATCATTTCATCGGTTTCGCCGAAGTATTGACGGCGTTCAGAGTGTCCGATAATAATATAGCTTGTGCTGAAATCTTTTAACATATCAATTGAAATTTCACCCGTGAATGCGCCTTTGGGCTCAAAGTACACATTTTGAGCAGCAAGTTTAATTTTTCCGCAGCCACATTGGCAAAGTGCTTCATCAACTGCAGCAAGCGATGTAAATACAGGTGCTACAACAATTTCGGGAAGTTTTGCAGCGTCAAGTTCTTTTACGTTTGCCTTTATGCCTTCAATTAATTCTTTTGATTGCGCGCTGTTGTTGTGCATTTTCCAGTTGCCCGCAATAATAGGTTTTCTAGCCATTTTTTATACTCCTTTTAATCTTTATATCCAAGCTCCTTTATAGTAACATGAAAATACAAAAAGGAAGTATCGAGAGGGAATTTTTAATGAAAATTTGGCACCCTTTTACGCAGCACGGGCTAAATGAACCTATTATAGAAATTGAAACATCCGACGGGGAGTTTTTAATAACACCCGGAGGTGAAAAAATAATTGACGGAATTTCAAGCTGGTGGGTAAATACAATCGGGCATAAAAACCCTGTGGTAAGTGAAGCTATTCAAAAGCAAGCAGAAAAACTGCACCAGATAATTTTTGCAGGTTTTACACATAAGCCCGCGCTTAATGTCGCAGAGAATTTGAGCAAATTTTTGCCCGAAAATTTTACACACGTTTTTTTCTCCGATTCAGGCTCCACAAGTGTTGAAGTGGCCCTAAAGATGGCTGTCGGGTATCATTTTAACAAGGGGTCTACAAGAAGCAAGGTTGTTGCGATGGAGCATTCCTACCACGGAGACACTTTTGGCGGAATGTCATCAGGGGCAAGAAGTGTTTTTAACGAACCTTATACAAAAATGCTTTTTGAGGTGGAAAGAATTCCATACCCAGTGGAAGGCAAAGAAAATGAGGCTATTGAAGCCTATAAAAAGCTTCTTCAAAAAGAAGGGGGTAAAATCGGCGCAATTATCCTTGAACCGTTGGTTTTAGGCTCGGGCGGAATGTTTTTCTATAAGCCTTTTGTTCTTGAGGAGCTTTACAAACTTTCAAAAGAATACAGGGTGATTTTCTGTCTTGATGAAGTTATGACAGGCTTTGGCAGAACGGGAACAATGTTTGCTTTTAACCAGACAAATATTATCCCCGATATCATCTGTCTTTCAAAAGGTTTAACGGGAGGCTCAATTCCTTTGGCTGCAACGGTTTGTACAAAAGAAATTTACGATGCGTATTTATCCGAGGATAAGGCTAAAATGTTTTTCCATTCATCCTCATATACGGCAAACCCGATTGCCTGCGCTGCCGCAAATGCAAACCTTGAAATCTGGCAAAATACGGATATTTTGGCGGATGTCAAAAGGATAAATGAATTCTACCTTGGACAGATTGAAAGGATTAAAAATCTTGGAGGCAAAAATGTACGCACACTTGGAGACATTTTCGCGTTTGAGGTTCAGACTGATGGGAATGATTACGTTTCAAATATCGGTGTTAAATTTTATGAATATTTTAGAAAAAACGGCGTTTTACTAAGGCCCCTGGGGAATACAATTTATGTAATGCCTCCTTATTGCATTTCAAAAGAAAGTTTAGAGAAAATTTTTGATGTAATAGAAAATGCAATGAAAGAATATTTATAAATTAAGTGCTTTAATAAGAATACAAAAAGCTCCCGCTTGCAATATGTGCGGGAGCTTTTTTAAAATGTTTCATCTTCTTTATTATTGCTGATATGCGGAGAACAAAGGCATATACAATGACAAAGCAAGGAATAGAACGATACCGCCGATTACAATCAACAATGCAGGCTCTACCAACTTTGTAAATTTGTCAATAATATCATCAAGTTTTCTGTCAATAAATGTTGTACAGTGATATAACATTTCGCCCAAACGACCTGATTGTTCACCTGTTGCAATCATAAACAACATCATATTCGGGATTTGCTTTGTACTTCTTAAGGCAACGGAAAGGTGAATACCTTGCTGCACCTTTGCTGCCGCACTTAAGATTGCCTGTTTTAATACAACGTTATCCATAGTGAGGTTTGAAAGATACAAACAATCCACAACAGGAATACCCGCATCGTATGCAACCTGAAGCACTGCAAGAAAGTTTGAAAAGTTTGCATAGCGCATCAAGTCAGAAAGGAGAGGTATTTTTAAAATATTTCTGTCAATAACTTTTCTTGTAGATTCGGTTGTGAAAACCTTTTTAATACCAAAACCAAGGAGGATAACTCCGCCAATAGGCACATACCAGAATTGACGCATAAAGTTACCGAGATTTATACAAAGCTGTGTTGTAATCGGCAATTCACGACCCAAGCTGTCAAACATGGATTGGAATGCAGGGAATACAAACACAAGCATTATCGTTACAACAATAACAGCCAACGCCACAACAAAGCACGGATAAACAAGTGCTCCAATAACTTTTGACTTAATCGCGTCTTGCTTTTTCAACAATTCCAACATCCTGGCAAGAGTTTTGTCCAATTCTCCGGAATCTTCCCCGGCTTTTACAAGACCTACATAAACTCTGCCGAATATGCTTCTGTATTTTTCAAGCGTTTCTGCAAGCGTTGAACCTGCAATGATGTTTCTTCTTAATTCGTATGCAATATCCCTGATTGCGGTTGCCTCTGCGTTATTTTCCATAAACACAAGGGTTTCAATAATAGGAATACCTGTTGCAGTTAAAATTTGCAATGTTGATGTAAATTCAATTTTATCCTTCAAAGACATGGGCTTTAAGTTTGCTTTAGCAAGCTTAATCACCTGTTCTGAAGCATTTTTGTTTGTTTCATCAACAATCTTTGTCGGCAAAAGACCGAGCTTTTTTATACCCTCGCGGGCAGATTTTATATCGTCAGCTTCAAGTTTGCCTCTGACAATGGTTTTATTATTTTTTAGTGCTATGTATGCAAATAAAGGCATTATTCACCAGCCAATCCTAATGTTCTAACAAATTCATCAATGGAAGTTACACCGTTTTTAATATGTTCTAAGCAGGCAACCTTAAGTGTTTTCATACCATGCTTTACGGCATATTCTTCAATTTCAACATCGTGCGCACGTTGTGCAATTAATTTTTTCAAATCATTGTTTACGACAAGAATTTCAAGCACTGCTGTTCTGCCTTTATAGCCTGTATTTCCGCAGAATTCACAGCCCCTTGCACGATAAACCTTATGTTTCATAAATTCTTGAATTTCAAGAGGGTCGGAAAGAACTTTTCTTGCTTCTTCAAGGGTAGGCGTGTAGGCTTCTTTGCAATCAGGACAAAGTTTTCTAACCAGCCTTTGAGCCAATACACCGTTTAGGGTTGAAGATACAAGATAATCTTTTGCGCCCATTTCAATAAGCCTTGTAACCGTTGCTGAAGCAGAGTTTGTGTGAACGGTACTTAATACAAGGTGACCTGTTAAAGAAGCCGAAATTGCAACTTCAAGAGTTTCAAAGTCACGAATCTCACCAACAAGGATAACATCGGGGTCCTGCCTTAAAATCGCTCTTAGGGATGTCGCAAATGTAATACCTGCCTTCGGATTTACCGCAGACTGGTTTACACCTTCAAGTTTAATTTCAACAGGGTCTTCAATTGTTGTAATATTTACATCCTCTTTATTTAACGATTTCAAAAGCGCATAAAGAGTGGTTGTTTTACCTGAACCTGTAGGACCTGATGTCAACAATATGCCGTTTGGAGCAGATATTAAATATTGTATCTTTTCAAGATCATCTTTTGAAGCACCGTCAATTTGGATTTCATTACCCATCGCTTCCATAGAAGTAACGGCAGGGGCCAAAACCCTGATTACCATCTTTTCTCTGCCGTTCACAGGAAGAGTATTAATACGGAAGTCAAACTGCATCTTTTTATATTTAATGGTAAAGCTTCCATCCTGTGCTCTTCTGTGCTCTGCAATGTTCATACGGGCCAAAACTTTAAACCTTGAGATAACCGCACTTTCAACCTTTTGCGGAATTCTAAGCACCTCTTTTAGCGCACCGTCTACCCTGTATCTTACAACATAGCCGACACTTCTGGGCTCAATATGAATATCTGATGCCTTTTGATCAATTGCAGAAGTTATAATTTTATTTGCAAATTTAGAAACAGTACCTGTTGTATCCTGAATTTCTTTTTCAACCTGTTCCCAAAGGGTATCTTCATTTGTAAGATCGGATTTCTCTTTTTCAATTTGCTCTAAGATTTTATCCGTTTCTTGTTTATCGGTTTGATAATAAGTTTGTACAAAATTTTCATACTCAAAGTGAGTAATCATCATAATTGTAGGTTTTAAACCGGTCTGGTATACGATTTCATCAATTACCCTTGTATCATTCGGATTTACCATGCCGACAACAAGTGTTTTATCCGTCATTGAAAGCGGAATAACCCTGTTAACACGAACAAAATCCTCGGGCAATACGGAAATTGCAGTAGGAAGTGCGCGCAATTGATCGGCAGAAGCAAGCTTAAGACCCATCTGCGCACCGAGCGCTTCTTTTAATTGCCTGATTGTAACAAAACCGAGCTTCACCAAAACGGAACCGAGCGGAACATCAAGAACCTTGGCTTCAGCAAGTGCAATGGTTAATTGCTTTTCTGTTAAAAGCCCTTCTTCCATCAAAATTTCACCAATTCTCTTGGTTTTTGGTGATTTTACCTGATCAATGGTTTTGGTTGGTTTTTTAGGGCCGGAAGCAACTGCAGCGTTGGGTTTAGACATTCTCTGCTGGGGCTGTTTTTGAGGCATGACAACCTTTTTTGGGGGCTCTGCGATATCCTCGGGAATCGCATCAATAATATCATCATCTTCAATGGTTAAATCGATATCATCATCTGCAAGAGGTTTTGGCTGAATAATCTTTTTAGCCTGCATTTGAGAAATTGCAGCGGGCTTTGAGGCAACAGCCTGCGCTGACGGTGCCTTTGGCTGCACATTTTGAGACATGGAAACATTCACATCCTCAAGCGAGTCAATATCGATATCGTCAACGCCCACAGTGTTAAAGTTGTCGTGTTCATCTTCAAATGAAATTGTATCAGTCTCAATTACATCATTTGAGATTTCATCAAAGGTATCGCTGCCTGTTTCCTGCACTTCCTCGTGAACCGGGGCGGAAGCAAGCTGCACATTACCGTATTTAGAATTAAAAATCTTTAAAAAATCATTAAATAAAACGTCGAAATTTGCTTCAGACAAGAATATAAATTCAATCCTACAATCAAATACGGATTTAATATATTCATTGATTTTAGCCTTATCAGATGTAGCTGACACAGCTACAAAAAAAGCGTCGCCCTGCATATTAATCGGAACAAAGGAAAGTTCTTTTGCAACGGCAAGCTCAAAATGATTGGCATAATCAAAATTGATTTTATTTACAAGTTTTACTAATAATTCATTTTTCATAATAAGGTTTTGTCTAACTTTTCAACTAAATGCTTTTTCACAGGGGATTTTAAACTTGGCAGGGTTAATCATTTCTAATTAAACCCTGCCTAAATTTATTTTATTTTTATAGATCCATTGCTTTGATTTCTTTGGCTTGATCTTCCGAGTATACAATGTGCGGAGTAATCATAATTACCAGCTCTTCTTTGCTCTTTCTGGTATCTGAGCTTCTGAAGAACACACCCACGAGAGGAAGGTCACCGAGAACAGGAACTTTGGTTACGTTTTGTTTTTCGCTTTCTTTGATAAGACCTGCGATAACAAGGGTTTCACCGTCTTTAATTCTCAAGTTATTCAATTTGAGGTTACGTCTTTGAAGTAATGTAGCACTGATAACATCTGCGCCATATTCATCTTTTGTTTTCATTTGAGATTTAATTGTTGAGAACTCAGGAACCATATTCAATGATACATAACCGTCTTGGCTTATGAAAGGTATCATTTCAATTTTCAAACCTTCATCGTTACCGAGTTCAAAAGTTCTTGTAACAATCGGTGTATCCGTACTTGTTTGCTGGTTCATTTCCGTACTTGTTGATTTAATATAGTCACTCGTTAAGTCGATAATTGATTTTTGACCGTTTGTAACCATAATTTTAGGATTTGTAAGTATTCTGCCCTTTTGGTTATTTACAAGATATTTTAACTGATAAGAAAGAACTGAGCTTCCTGAATATTTAGCACCTGCAGGAGTTCCGTCAGGCCCAAAGATTATCGGATGGTTATTGTTCATATTGCTTATACCATCGGAAGAAGAGAACCCTACGCTCAAGAACGGAGTCCATAAGTTCCATACGTTGTCAAATTCTTTTTGTCCTTCTTCGTTAAGTTCGATAACTGCAAGTTCGATATAAGCCATTGCCTGTTTAATATCATTTTTAGCTATGAAGTCTTTAATTACATTTAACTGCTCAACTGAACCGCCATAAACAGTTACAACACCAAGATCGGGTGAGAATGTGATTGTCATAGGAACAGATGGGAAAGGAACAACTGTTGAACCGTCAGTAGTAATGTTACCGGTTGCACCGCCTGTAGTATCTACAGCAGTTGCACGACAAGCGATAAATCCGCCGCCGAGCTTAACGGCTTTAATAGTATCATCTTCTGAATCCTGTTCGGTTTCACCATCGTCAATCTGGGTTTGAGCAGACTGTGTTGCAGTACCCTGGTTGTTTAATGATGTGTTTGAAGGCATCATCGTATCGCAGATTAAAGCAGCCATCTCTTTTGGAGTAGTGTGGTTTACTTTAAAGACGTTAACCATCGGTTTTTTATCAACCTGTGCAACAATTTTTTCTGCAACTGCCGCATCGTTTTCCGTACCGAAAATTAAGATTTCGTTTGTACGAGGGTTTGATGCAACAACCTGTTTATTTGAAACGCCTGCCATTTTTGCTGAGAAAACGTTAGCGTTTAAGAATTTTGCAACAGCCGGAGCTTCAACATATTTAATAGGGATAACGGTTAAGTTTTGTTTTCCTATACCTAAATCTTTAGATGCTTCCATTGAAGAAATAATCAGGTTTTTACCGTCCTTAACATAAGTAAGTTCTGAAGATTTCATAACAAGAAGGAAGGCGTCATTTAAAGTTACATCAACTAAGTCTAAAGTAACTTTACCATCAACAGAGCTATGGAAAACAACGTTAATGCCCGCTTTATCAGCAAACATTCTTAACACCTGACGAACATCGGAATCTCTTAAGGACAATGTAATCTTATTCGGGGAATCCGTTATAGCAACACTACCGTCAAGTTTAACCCTTGTTGTAGTATTTCTTGCTTCAGGACTGTTTAAATTTAACATGGAGCTTTCGCTTGTATTATCAATCATTTGTTTGAGAGCAAGCGTTGAAGCATCTTCCTGAAGGTTCGCATCATCAACATTCATACTCAAAAGAGCATTCCGGTTGAGAGATTCATCTTTTTGTTCACTGAGAAAACCCGCCCAGCAAGTCTGTACCAAAGACAGAGCAAGCGCAAAGAGCGTAATGTTTCTAAATAGTTTTTTCTTGTGTGTCAACATTGTATTCTAACTCCTAGATTAATTTTTCTTAATTTAATATTGATCCTTTACACTAACTTCCACATCCGAAGAAGATGTGTATTGTTTAGCACCCGCAAACTTACCTGAAGCCTGACGTTGTGCCATACCGCCAACCTTGGCGCTGTCGTTAAAGCTTTCGCCAACTTGTGCCCTATATACGTTTGTACCGTTTTTAATGGCAACATATTGTGTGTTAATTGCAATCACCTGGAACTCATCCACTTTGTCACCAATTTGAACAAAGTAATCGGAACCGTTCACACTTATAATTGCTGAAGGTTTAACATTATCAAACAGAATACCTGAAACGGTGATATTCATAAGTTTTTTAGCTTCATCTGCCGTATCATCCGTCGGAACTTCCTCTGGAGGTGTAAGGATTTCATAATCAGAAAAAGCATACTTTGCAGTTGAATTTTCAAAACCTGCAGGAGGTACAAACGGATTTACCCTGCCACCGTTTTGAACTGAAAGGGTAACAAACTTTTCAGCTTTCTTTTCTTCGGTTTTAGCTTTTTCATCAGTTTTTTCTTTATTGGCATTAACATCAGCCGGAGCATTAATATCAATTGCGGGCTGACCTGCGTTTATATCGGGCATTTGTGTTTCTTGAACAGGGCTTACTGCCTTTTTCAAAGATTCAACATCAAAACCTGTAAGAGATTTACCGTATGTCATAAACAAATAGATAAGACCGCCAACTAAAGCAACCGCAAGCAAAATACCCACTAATGAGGTGAAAATACCTGAAGAAGACTTTTTAGCCCTTTTGGGTTCAAAATAAATATCATCTTCATCATTGCCGAATGCAGCCCTTGATCTTGAGGGACGTCTTGTTAAATCAGGTGTTATGGTGTCCCCTCTTGAGTCTGAAGGAGAATAGCTTTCAACAGTTTGTGAAGCACTTCCGCCAAATACATCAAAAGCATCTTTTCTGGGTGTACTTGCACGCCTTTGCGGAGCAGGTCTTAATTCCTCAGCTGCCGAATCATCAAGAACATCATCGTCCAAGAGCATATCATCGGTGTCATCTAACAAGCTGTCGCCCGCGGAAGCACCTCTTTTGATAGTGCTGATGTCGATGTCTGAATCATCATCCAGAAGGTCATCCCAAGTAACGGATTTGTCGTCGCTGCTGTCGATATCGAGATCAAGCTCGTCAAGCGCGCTGCCGTCTTTCATATTTTCTTTTTCGTCTTCAAAATACATTGAAAAAATCTTTCAACTCTATTACTCTACTACACTAAACCTTATATACATGATTATGTATATACTTACTAATTAATATCATACATTTCCGACAATTTGTCATCATGATTTAAAATAAATCCACCATATGTATTAGTCAGTTTTTTATTGATAATCACCAATGTACGTTGTTTCAATATGCGCTATCAGTATCGTATCATTTTCTTTAAGCCCGAGCTTCTTTAATTCCTGATAAACTCCCATTGAATCCATTATATTAGCAAGCCTTCTCATCTGCTGTGTATTTCTTATATCGGTTACGCCTGCTAACCTTCTTATTTTACCACCATCTACAAGAAATGTGTTTTTGTTAAGTTTAACAACACTGAATTCACTGTCGTCATTATCGTCAAAACCGTCGTCATACTCTATTTCTATCGGATTTTCAGGATGTGGTATTTCATCCGTTTTTTTGTAAAGATGATTTAAAAATTCATCCAATCCTTCCCCCGTGGCACAGGATACGGCATAAACATCCTTGTTAAATTTCTTAAAGTTTTCTATCATATTCTCAATATAATCATAATCAAGAATATCGGTTTTATTCAACATAATAACCTGATACAGCGAAGAAAGCCCCTCGCCGTACTTTTTAAGCTCGTTATTTATAATATTATAATTTTCTATAGCATTTTCATTTGAAATATCAACAACATGGATTAAAAATCTGCACCTTTGAACATGTTTTAAAAATTCGAAGCCCAAACCCACACCCTGATGAGCTCCTTCGATAATCCCCGGGATATCCGCCACAACAAAACCATCTCCCGAAGGCTTTTTAACCACCCCGAGATTTGGAACGAGAGTTGTAAAAGGATAATCTGCAATCTTTGGTCTTGCGGAAGAAATTTTTGAAATAAAACTTGATTTTCCTGCATTAGGCATCCCCAAAAGACCGACATCCGCTATTAATCTTAGCTCCAGTTCAAGCTCCCTCAAGACAGGTGCTTCGCCGGGCTCGCAAAATTGAGGAGCTCTTTTTTGCGCGGTTGCAAACCTTGCATTTCCTCTTCCGCCTCTGCCGCCCTTTGCAATCAAAACGGTTTTTTCATGTTTATCCAAATCGGCAATAACTTTTCCCGTTTTTAAATCACGCACAATAACACCTACGGGAGTTTTTAAGAAAATATCCTTGCCGTCTTTCCCATGGCAATTTTTATTATGCCCGTTTTCGCCATCTTGTGCTTTATAGACAGATTTATACGTAAAATCAAGCAATGTAGACATATTTTCATCCGCAACAAAATAAATATTGCCGCCCCTGCCGCCGTCTCCACCCGCAGGACCGCCTTTGTCGACAAATTTTTCACGCCTCCAGGCAACAGCACCGTTTCCGCCTCTGCCTGATTCGATTTTTATTTTTACTTTATCTATAAATGCTGCCAATTTACTTCCTGAAACCTTCTTTACGCCTTATTTATTCTATAATTGTACACTTTACACGGAATTTTTACCAGATAAAATACTAAATACGGAAGATTGGTATTAATATTACTTAACAAAACATTATAATATGAAAATAAGTCTACAAACATTTGCATATTCATCCCAAAAACAGGTTTTAAACCAAAACTTTAAAACAACTCCTGTGCCTTATGCAAAAAACACGCCAAATGCAGATACCGTAAGCTTTCAAGGGCTAAGCAGCAAAAACCGAAGATGTCTTTCTATGATAATGACCCTTATCTGTGCTACAACAAGTGCGGGGGTTGCCTTATGCGATGCTTTTACCCAACCTAAACAGCCTTCTTGCTCAATTGAGGAACAAGGTGAAATTCAAACTCCAAATGTGCCTGAAGATATAGTAATTGACACAAGAAGCGATGAAGAAAAATTTGAAGAAGCCAAAGAAGCTCTAATTCAAGCAGTAAGCGGTTATGAAACCTGCGCAACTCAATGGGCATTATACGGAAGCAAGACCAGCCTCGATATTTTAAAAGACAAAAAAGAAAACCCTGATTATTCGAATTTTCTTAACGCATACGAAAACTTAATAACATTTAACAAGGATGTATTCCCCGGGCTTGACCCCAAAGATGTATATGATATCGGAGACGATATTAAAGACACGGAAAAAATGCTTGATTTAATAAGGAGTACTGTGTTTAGTGCCTTATATACACATTCAAACGAAGGCGGATACAATTTTTCATCACTCACGGCGCTAAATGATGTAAGCCGCAGTGAATGGCACAGCATCATGAACCTTCTAAACAGCATTTTATATTCAAAAGAAACAGATGATGACACAAAACAAGCTGCGCAGATTTACAAAGATGAGATAATGAAAACAGATAGCAAAATGTGGGCACGCCCTTCATCCTTTTATAAAAAAGAAACACTTGAAGAAGAAATTGACGGCAACGAAGCCCTTAGAGCCTATTTAACAGAAAACGTTGATTCAATTAAAGAAACAGCAAAAGAGCTTGCAGAACTTAGGGCAGCCTTTAAATTCAGCGAAACAACGGATGGGCTAAGTAAAGAATACAAAGAGCTTGATGCATTATACCTTGAAGCTTGTGAAAACAAA
This sequence comes from uncultured Vampirovibrio sp., assembly GCA_910578465.1. Taxonomy (GTDB): domain Bacteria; phylum Cyanobacteriota; class Vampirovibrionia; order Gastranaerophilales; family Gastranaerophilaceae; genus MGBC122484. Next base: position 295,492 of record CAJTPW010000002.1, read on the forward strand.
GACTTTGAAGCACAAATAGAAATAAGAAGCAGGCAAAGCGAAGCCTACAGGGAACACTACATCGGCACTTCATTCCCCGCATACCAGGCATATTATGAAGCGTATAATAACGGTATTGTTCTTCCTCTTGAAGAAATTTGGCCTGATTTAAAATTTGCAAACATTTCCACTGAACTTTTTAATATGGTGCAAGCCATAGCCAATGCAGAAAACCGTTTAAAAGACGAAATGGGTATTACATCAGGATTTAACACAAAGAATCAGACTCCGGAAAAACCCTTGGAAATAACAAGAACTACGAAATTTAAAAATTAAGTTTACAATAATTCCAACCTGCGTTTTTCTTTGATTAATTCATCGTAAACCCATGATGGGACAAAGTTTTTGCCCATTAAAATTGACCCGTGGTTTACGGATGGCGCGTGGAAATCTGATCCGCCCGTTATGATAAGACCGTATTTTTCAGCCAAAGATGAATAGTGTTCAATCATTGCTGGAGAATGTTTTCTGTGATATGCTTCAATTCCCCTTAGCCCATAACTTGTAAGGTCTTTTGCAAGTTCATCAGATATTTCAACATCTATAGGGTGCGCAAAAACGGGAATGCCGCCTGCATCATAAATAATTTCGCAGGCATCATGCGGTGAAACGGTTTTTCTTTGTACATAAACATTCGAAGCGTCATTTATATATTTTGCATAAGCTTCCATAACATTATTCACACCGCCAGCATTTGTAATCGCACGCGCTATATGGGGACGCCCGATACTTCCGCCTTCTGCAACAAGAGATTTAATGTCTTCAAATTTTATTCTTATTCCCGCCTTTTTATTTAAAAGTTCAATTATTTCATTAGTCTGCTTAACACGAGCCTCCTGCTGTGCCTTCATAAGATTTTGAAATTCATTATTATCTGTATCCATAAAATACCCTAGAATATGAACTTCATACTCTTTATAGATTGTGTTAATTTCAACACCCGGAATAATTTCAATATTGATATTATTTTTTTTCACATAATCATTTGCAACTTTGTGAGATAAAATATTATCGTGATCTGTAAGCGCTATAACATCAAGACCGCATTCAACCGCAGTATCTACAACCATCTCCGGAGAGAAGGTGCCGTCAGAATATGTTGTATGGATGTGCAAATCAATCTTCATTGGGCCTTTTCCTCATCGTTATTGTAATTAAAATTTATCCTTTTGATTTCAAGTGCAAAACCTGACTCAAAATCAAATTCAACACAAACTGCATTAATCTGTCTTGTTTTTGAAACCGCAACATCAAATCTTTCAGGAATTGATGTCACTAGTCTTTTTAAAGAGCTCTCATATTCCATACCTATAATGCTGTCATAACTCCCGCAAAAACCTGCATCGGTAATATATGCCATACTCTTTTTTGGTGCAAAATCAGCAAAAGCATTTGAAATTACATCAGTATTTGCAGAGTTATTCATTTCATTCGATTTTGGAAAACAGTTAAACTCGCTGCTTAATCCAAATCCTTCGGTAATTATCCTTTCATCTGCAGTCTGAACATGGGTATGCGTCCCAAAAACGGCGCTCACGCCGAGAGAATATGCAAAATTTGCAAAACATATTTTTTCCGCAGTAGCTTCGGCATGAAAATCAACGATTACAATCCTATTTTCAAGCCCGACATTTAAACGCAAATGAGTCATAATGTCATATAAAGCCTGAAACGGACAGACTACAGGCTGCATAAAAGTCTTACCGAGCAAATTTATTACAATGATTTTATTGTTAAATATTCTGTACCCCACTCCGCGCGCGGTTTTATGGTAATTATAGGGGCGAATTAAAAATTCAGATTCATCAATATATGTATAAATATCTTTTTTATCCCAAATATGATTGCCCGATGTCATACAGTCTATGCCGTATGAATGAAGCTCGTCATGGTTTTTTTTGGTAAGCCCGAAACCATGGGAAGCGTTTTCAACATTTGCTATAACAAAATCGTAAGCTCTATTATTATTTTTAACGGCATCTGAAACACAAAAAGAAACGTTTGCACAATCATTTTCAGACTTTGCAAAATCCGTTTTGGAAATTTTTTCTTTCAAAAACTTTTCAACCGCTTCTCTTCCGGGACGCCCGACAAGGTCTCCCAGGAAAAGAGTTCTAATTGTTTTAGACATTTCTTATTTCGCTATTTCGGTAACTCTTGCTTCACGAACAACCGTTACACGGATTTGTCCGGGATATTCAAGCTCATCCTCAATGCGTTTTACAATGTCACGGGCAAGTTTAGCTGCTGCAGCGTCGTTGAACACATTGGGCTGAACCACCACCCTAACTTCACGACCTGCCTGAACAGCAAAGGACTGCTTAATGCCTTCATAGCTGTTTGCAATTTCTTCCAGCTTTTTAAGGCGTTTAATATAGATTTCAAGCGTATCGCGCCTTGCACCCGGTCTTCCTGCAGAAACGGAATCCGCAATCTTGACCAGCGCCGCGACAAGTGTATTTGCCGCAACGTCATCATGGTGCGCTTCTATCGCATGGACAATCTCTTCCCTTTCGCCGTAGCGCCTTGCAAGTTCAACCCCGAGTTGAATATGCGTGCCTTCCTGATCGTGGTCCACAGCTTTACCGATATCGTGCAATAAACCTGCACGTCTTGCTTCGGCAGAATCTGCGCCGAGTTCAACAGCAAGCATTCCTGCAATTTGGGCTACTTCAATTGAGTGTCTTAAAACATTTTGTCCGTAGCTTGTTCTATAATATAAGCGTCCAAGAGTCCTCGTCAGCTCTTTGTTAAGGTTCATAATCCCAAGGTCAAGCGCGGCTTTTTCGCCTTCCTGCCTCATTTTGTTTTCAATTTCTTTTTTAGATTTTTCATAAACTTCTTCAATTCTAACAGGATGAATTCTGCCGTCTTGAATAAGTTTTTCAATTGTAAGTTTTGCAACTTCGCGTCTGACAGGGTCAAATGATGATAAAACAACAGCTTCAGGAGTATCATCAATAATTAAATCAACGCCCGTTAGGGTTTCGAGGGTTCTTATATTTCTGCCCTCGCGGCCTATTATCCTTCCCTTCATTTCATCATTCGGAAGAGAAACAACGGAAACCGTGCTTTCTATAACCTGATCAATTACGCATTTTTGCATAACCTGAGATAAAATCTCTCTGGATTTTTCCTCAGCCGTTTCTTTTATTTTTTGTTCGTTTTCACGAATAAGTTGAATTTGCTCCTGTGCAAGCTCTTGCTTAATTTGCTCAAGAAGCATATTTTTTGCCTCTTCTCTGCTCATTGAAGAAACTCTCTCAAGCTCATTCAATTGCTTTGCAACTAATTCAGCCAGATAATCTTCCTTATCAAGAAGCTCATCATATTTTTTGTTTAATTCAAATTCTTTATCAGTTACCTTTTGCACCTTGTCTTCAAGACTGTCTTCTCTTTTTGAAAGAGAATTCTCAAGACGGTTAATTTCAGACCTTCTTTGTCTGATTTCATCGTCAAGCTTCTGTCTGTCCGAATGCAGCTGCTCTCTTGCCGCAACAAGGGCTTCCTTTTTAAGGTAGCTCTCTTTTTCCTTAAATTCATCTTTAAGTCTTTCGGCATCTTTTTGATAGAATTCAAGCTTTGTTTTCTGTCTTGCACACATGATGGCAGAAACGATTGCTACTACTGCAAGAATAAGTATTAATATATACAATAAAAATATAGATTCTATTTTCCCATACCTCAAATTTGTTTTGCGCCTAAAGATTAAACTCTCTATTTGCAAGCAATGTATTCTGTTTTTTATATAAAATAAAAGATTAGTAAACTATTGGTCAATAAAAATATATCACAAATTCAAGCATTTTAACAACAGAATTATTAAGTTTTATAAAATTTGTGGGTCAAACAGAGTATATTTATAAAGTTTTGTTAATTTTTTCCTCCTTTGTAGGATAATAAAAAATGACATGTATTGCTTTATCATTAAATATTTTTTGTGAAACAGGTTATTTTAGGAAAGTAAAAGGTCGTTAAATGCTTACAAATTTAGTATCCTTGATTACAAAATCCTTAGCTTCAACAAACACAGCTTCTGCTGCAAAAGTAACAGCAAAGCCGTTAAACTATAATCCGTTCGGCCCTAACCAAAGCCCGAACCCTTTTATGAACCAAAGTTTCGGTTCAAATGAAAACTATGCAAAGAACACGCCTGTTTCGGGAGGTTATTTTGCGGGCTATTACAACGGAAAACCAAATATTGTAGGCAGAAAGCTTTTTATTGAAGTTTAATCAGGCTTGAAGAGAAAGTGCCTGTGTTTTAGGACCAAGACGCGCATACATATTATCTGAAAAATCTATTTTTTTACCCTCAGACTGTTCAATTTTATCTATTATTTCCTGCTGAGCAAATACTTTTATAAGCGGATTATTCATGATTATATTTTTTGAAATGGCGTCTTGAGAAAATACCGTAAATACATATTGCCTTAATGCAAATGCTCCACCAAATTTTGAAATGCCTCTAAAAGCTTTACCTGCGCCCCATGCTGCAAACTTCTTGCTTGCGGCACCTTCAAGTTTCTGCTTTGGAAAGAGCGCAAAATGTTTAATTAAATCACCGAAATCATTATAGACAAACTTTCCCATATTTGTAAGATTTTTCAAACCTATTTTTGTACCGACGGCTTTGACGGCAGCATTGCCGACACCGTTTACAATCGGGCTCAAAAAGCCGCTTATGGCGCCCGTTGCTATATCATAAGGGGCCGTTTTGTATTCTCTTTCTGCAGAATACGCATCAAGCCTTTTTGCACCGGTCTTAAATAAAGCGCCACCAACTGCGGCCCAACAAAGTGCAACCGGAACAGTTGCCCCGAGCGGCACTGCAAGTGCAAATGCACCTGCGCCTACAATGGTTGAACCCCAATCTGCAACAAAATCCAGCGCCTTTTGCTGGCCTTTTGCATATTTGTTTATGGTATCAACGATTTCTTCTTCGGTTACAAGACCTTTTTTATAAATCTCGAGCTTTTTTGTGACAGCATTAGAGCCCATTTTGCTTCCGAAGCTGTTTTTGGCGAAATCCCAGACTTTGCCTACAATACCCTGCTTATTTAAAACGTCGTTATATTTTTCTTCAATTTTGGGATTAACATAAGAAAATTCAGTGCAATCGAATTTAACATCGAACAAAAACGGGTCATAAACCGAATCAAAACCTGCACCTTGATTTCCTGCAAATTTTAAATACGGATTTTGAACGCCGACATTATAAAAGCCTGAATTCAGACCCGAATTTTGCACACTGCCTTCCATATATATAAAAAAACGGGAAACAACAAAAAATTGCTACCCGTCATTTTACTAAAATATAATATTTTTAAGCTATTGTTCTTTGGCTGCCTGATAAACCGCCTTTTCCTTCAAAAGCCATCTGATGTCTGATTTCTTTTTCAAGGTTTGTAATTGCTTCATTTTCGGTACTTCCCGTAAGTTTTTCTCTAAGCTTAAGCACAACATTTGTCTGCAATATACCCATAGCCCAGATACCAAATGCAATTGCCGCAACAATTGAGAAGCCTTTTGCCTTTTGCGCTCCTTTAAGATAATTTAAAGCTTTATCCATATTGCTTGCAGCACCTTTTGTATCCATATCGTTAACCATTTTCATAAGCTTTTTAATGCTACCCTGAACGGCACCTGTATCTATGTGTGCAAGGGAATCAATTTCATCTGTTGCCTGTTTAATGTTAAACAGACCAAATTTCTTGCCGACAGTTTCTTTAACCGTTGCCACATCGCCAATATCTTTTAAGAATTTAACAATCGGATTGTCAGGATTATCATAGATAAAATTCAGAACCTGTTTATCGACTGCAGCGTTGGAACCAAGCTTTTCAATATCAACATTTTTTGCAAGGTCTGAAAGTGCGTCTTTCATAGAACCGTCACCAAGTGCGTTTTTAAACCTTTCTGATGCAAGAACTGCATAATCAAGTCCGGTATCTTTTCCGAACATTTTACCGAAAAGTTTGTCAAAGCCTTTTTGAATAGGAACCGCAAGAGGATATAAGAAAGCAATTTCAAATGCTTCTTTAACAAGAACATCTCTTCTTTCTCCAGGTCTTGCAGTTTTTGTTCTAAGCCCCGTTATGCCGCCATCCAATATCATCTGGTTTAAAATCGGATTGTACATAAAGGCTGAAAGTGCATTTCCGATACCTTTGAATGCAACGCCGTTTCCTTCTTTGCTCTTTGCGGAATCCCCGTTATATGCATTCATAAACATTTTATAAACTTCCGTTTTTTGAACATTCTGTTTTAAAATGTGCTCCTGAAGAACTTTAAGCCTAACACTTTGTTCTGCCTGCTCTTTTGTATGTTTTTGCTTATACATAATAATTTTTGTAAGAGCAAACATTGTTAAAGCCGTTGCAACGGCAAATTTGCCCACAAACAATCCTTTTGCGAGGTTTGAGCGTGATGCAACATCGCCTAAAGCTTTCAATTGTTCTGCCGCAGTTTTTCCCGCTTTACCTGCTGCCTGTTGTTCTTTTAATTTATTTGCAGCAAAACTGATGCTGTCTGAAGCACCTTCTCTAAGCTTTTTAATATCGACATCGGAACTTACTCCCGCTAATTTATAAACGGTTTTATCAAATATTTTTTTAATGAGGGGTAAACCGCCAAGCCAAACGGCGCTCGTTCCGTTTTCCTCTACAAATTTTTCAAAAGCGTCGTATTTGCCGCCTTTTTTTGCATATTCTGCAACCAAAACCTGGTTTTGTATTAAATCTTTTGTAGCAATAGGGATAATTGACCCTGTATTATTGCCAAGCGATGACAGTACACTTGTTGTTATGCTGGATATAGACATTTTACCTTTAGTTCCTTATGTTTAAAATTACAATCCCCAAATGAGGTTTCTTAACCTCTGATAAAGTGCCCTGCATCGTTTTTGACTTATTTTCATAATTAAATTACCTTCTTCTTCCTATATCTTATTAACGTCTGTAATGGTTTTTTATTGCTTTTTTGCTGTCGTTTTTTTAAAAAATGTTAATTAAAAAAGCCTCCCTTTTTTTCAAGGAAGGCTATATATTTTCTAAATCTTTTGCACATTACTTATTTTTAATAAACACAAAAGCATAGCTTTCCTTGAATTCATTAAACAAATAACGTCGTACAAAATATTCAAATAATTTAATCATATTTTACTCAGTCCTAAAACTTTTAAGCCATTACATTCTACATGCAATATGCTTTTTTTGCAAGTATACCTTGTATAAAAATTTAACAAATATTAAGCAATATGCAAATTATCCGTCAGGGTAATTTTTAACTTGCCCGCTTCAGGGTTCATAATCTCTAAAATAATCTTATTCAGCCCGTCCTTCAGACAATTCACTTTTTCAAGAAGCTTCATTGTTCCTTCCTGATTCAACCGGAAATGAATAGGATTTGCTTCATTCACAATGTCTGCAGTGAGTTCAATTCCCTGCGTTATAAAGCTTATAGCACTTTTCGGGAAAATGTAATCGTTAATCTGAACACATTCTAAGCCTGAAATTACACCGGGACCCAAAACATTTTTTAAATCAAATTCAACACCATCATCTGTTTGTCTCAGGGAGCCTTTTTTATACACCCTTTTAATTAAAAAATCCGGAAGTACAGCCATAACTTTATCTCCTTAAAAATTAACCAGCTAAATCAAAGGGAAACAGAGGCAATATCTATTCTTTTTATCGGCAAAAATCTTTTAAAACTTTAATATTTTAATGATTTTTTGCCTGATTTAAATCAGACATTTCCCATACTTTATAATTTTCGACCCTTAAGGAGATATTTTCAAGGTAATTTTTGTAATCGAAAACGGTTTTAATCCTGTGGCTTTTTTCCCAGACTACAATTTTTAAAATATTTTCACCCGCACTTTCAGACTTTAGAAAATGAGGCGGAAGGTAAAATTTTTCCTGCGGCGAATTATTCCTTATAAATCTTCCGATTTTTACATCGTTTAAAAATATTGTTGCACGTCTGAACGGCGTTTTATCCATATCCAAAACAAAGGGGGCAAACACATTTTCACACATGTATTCATCAGGAATTATAAATTTATTTTCTAAAAGCGCAAGATAAGGGGCCTGTGTATCATTCACGGAGCGTTTATCCAGAGATATCCTGCCTCTTATTCTCCAATCTATAATTTCGTTTGTATCGGTTTTAAAATATATAAGCCCGCGCGGAGAGTTTATATCGTTTGTAAAGCCTTTATCAAATCCTAAATTTTGCACAAGAACGGTCACTTCGTTTACATCTTTTGAAAGAAGCTTTGATGGAACAAGAACACTCAAATGCTCATCAACCTGAATCAGATTATCGTATTTATAACTGTTTCGATTCAAAAGTTCTTTGCCGTTAATATATATAGCAAAAATGTGTCTTGCAGAAATTGAAATTTCGCTGCATTTGTCCGAAATTTGACCCTTATACCAGACAAATTCCGAATAAACATCAGAATTAAAAGAATCTGCAAGAGAAAAATCATCATTATGTTTAACGCTTTTCCAATCAGAACAGTCATACCCTTCTTCGATTTCAGGTGCAGCAAAATAAACATCAAAGTTTGTAAGCTTTATTTTCTTTTTACCCAGCTCCGGCACAACACAATACGTTTCAAACCCGTCTTTTATTGTATAGGTTTTAATTTCCCTTTCAGTATCGTATGCAATTTTTCCATTCGGGTAAACAAAGCTTGCATTAAAAATCAGCTTAGAGCCGTTATTGTCCTTAACTTTCCATGCATAGTTTGCAATTTTTCTTGAAATAAAAATAAATTTTGTTACCTTGGCTGTGCCGTTATCGGTTTCAGTCTTAAATTCAACCTTAAAAAAATCTTCCTTATCGCCTGAAATTACGGTTTCTTTTGCCTCATTATCTTTAATTGTTATGCTGTTTTTATAATCTGAAAGAAGAAAAATCGTTTCATTGTCCGTATCTTCAAGACGGGTAAATATTTCCATGCTTGATTTTACAATCTCACATGCTTTAAGTCTTAAATTCAGAGGCAATATTTTCATTTCGAATGTGTCGATGGAAACATCGTTAATATAGGTTTCACAGGTATTGAAATTCCTTAAGAACATCCATTTGCAATTATTTACCTTATCCTCTCTGATTTTTGCAAAACAGTTTTCTGGAATTTCAAAATCTGTCATGCAAGGAACAGTTTCTGTTAAATCAAACGAATCCAGAAAATAATTTATCTCTTTTGCTTTCCTGAAGTTTTCCTTGATTGCTCCAAGCTCGGATATTGGTGCTGCAAAATCATAACTTGTGTAAACTTCATCCGCCGCCATATCCAAAATATTTGTACCGCCAACCGTCATATAGTGGTTGAAAATAGTCACCCCGTTTGCAATAGCGGTCTTTGTCATAATGTTTATATGACTGTATCCTAAATCTTTTCTTATATTCTCATACCCTGCACCAAGCCATTTATCATACCAGCCCGCTTGCATTTCAGCTACAAAAAGAGGGGATTTGTCGTTAAATTCGCATACTATATCTTCAAGATTATCAAGCGTATCAAAGGCATAAGTATTTTCCCTCCATGGTTTTGAGGGATTAATATAAGGATAAATATCACAGGCATACATATCAACAACATCGGCATAGAGCCCTGCAATATATGCATCATTATGAAAAATTGGTGCTTTTATGCCGCTTTTTCGGACAATATCAACCAATTCTTCAATATATTCCGTTTCGCCGCCATTTGTTGAATACTCATTTTCAACCTGTATCAGTATAACGTTATCAAATTCTTTAATGACGGGTAAAAGTGTATTATACCAGCTTTTCAAGGCATCCATATAATGCTTTGAATAGATATAATCACCATCTTTTCTGTTTCTGATAACAGCTTCCCTGTTTTTTAAAAGCCAGTACGGGATTCCTCCTGCAGATGTTTCAGCATTTACATAGGGCCCGGGGCGTGCAATTACAAAAAGCCCCAATTCCTTTGCGGTTTTTAAAAGCTCCCTGATATTTTTATAATCGGAAAAATCATAATATTCAGGCCTTATACCGTGAAAACTCCAGCAAAAATAAAGATCGACGGTATTATAGCCACCTGCTTTCATTTTAGAAAGACGGTCAAACCACTCTTTTTTGCCAAATGTCCTGAAATAGTGCATGGCACCGCTTTTTATAAAGGTTCTCTTGCCGTCAATTATGAGCGAATATTTATCAAAAACACAATCCATATTATAATTTTAACCTATTTTTTAAGCAGTTTCACTACTCAACAAAATGTATAGTATGCAGGCATATGTAGAAACGTAAAAATTTATTAAGAAGTTTGCATAGTAATATTATTTATGTAATAATATGAACTGTTAATAGTCTAACCATTCCTTTCTTGACTTATGCGGTTTGTTTACAAATCGCATTTTATTTTGCCTGAATTCCCCGTCTTTCCATAAATCCGCAGTTTATGTGATATAATCAAAACCATGAGAATTTTAGGAATAGACCCGGGGATAGGTATCACAGGATACAGCATAATTGAAGCGAATAAAGAAGGTTATGAGCTCATAAATTCAGGCAGCATTCAAACCGATAAATCCATGCCGACATCAAAAAGACTTGTTGAAATTTTTGATGATATGACAGAAATTTGCAAATGCTATAAACCCGATGAAGCCGCAATAGAACAGCTTTTTTTCTTTAAAAACCAGAAAACAATAATTCCCGTAGCGGAAGCAAGAGGCGTAATTCTTGCCGTACTTGAAAAAGAAGGAATTAAGACGGCAGAATACACACCGCTTGTAATAAAACAGGTTTTGACAGGCCATGGCAGGGCAGACAAATCTGAAGTGCGTTCTATGGTTGAAAGATTTATTGAATTAAATAAAAACACAAAACTCGACGATACCGTAGATTCTATTGCAATAGGAATTTGTCATGCAAGAAACAGAGAATACGACAAAGACTTTAAATAAGGAGAAACAATATGGCTGCAGATATTAATATTATTAAAAATATTTCCGTATTCAGTGCAATATTTGGCGCAGGCCTTGCATTTTTAGCGCTGATACCTGCCTTAATGCCCGTTATCACGCTTTTTATCCTCCCTTTTTTAAGCGCCATGGTTATTTTTGCAGCACTAAGATTAACAAATAAAAGTTATAACTTTGAAATGAAAGAATATGCGATACTTGGCGGCATAACAGGTGCAATTTCAGGATTTTCGTTTTTAATAATATTCACTCCGCTTGTTCTTTTAATACATCTTTTTTTCAAAAATTATTATACATATGGCATAAATTACCTTAATTTTTTCGTAGCCATTGTATTTATAGTAACCATTTCAATAATATTTTTAATCACAAACACAGCAGGCGGAATGCTTGCAGGTCTTTTAGAAAAACAATTCGATAAATTTAAAAATAATATTTCAAAAGAGGAGCAAAAATAAAACCATGAGCGAATTTCATTCAAAAATAAAAACCATAGAATGGTGTAAAACAAATGATGGCGGATATTCTTTAATGGTAGATCAGACCAAAATTCCGTATTCGTTTGAAAAAGTGGAAATTAAAACTTTAAATTCAATGTATGATGCAATTAAAACAATGATTGTACGCGGAGCACCCGCAATAGGAATTGCAGGAGCACATGGCTGTGCGCTTTATGCACTTGAATTATTATCGAAACATTCTCTTTCAAACCCGCATGATGGAGACTTTTGGCAAAATACTCCCGAGCAGGATATTGCAAACGACAAAAAAGAAGAATTTATTAAAAAACTTTTGGAAGGTTTTGAATATTTGAATTCCTCCCGCCCAACGGCCGTAAATCTTTCATGGGCAATAGAAAAGCAAAAAGAGATTGTTCAAAATTCAAAAAATTTGTCCGCAGGAATGCTTTGCAAAAACTTAATCAAAAATGCCATAAAGCTTGAAAATGAAGATATTGAGATAAACAAGAGAATAGGAGATTACGGCGCAGAAATCATCCCGAAAGGTGCAGGCATTTTAACCCACTGTAACGCGGGGGCACTTGCAACCGTGGGATATGGCACAGCGCTTGGTGTTGTAAGAAGTGCATTTGCAAAAGACAATACCGTTCAGGTTTTTGCCGATGAAACAAGGCCGAGGGGACAGGGAGCAAAGATTACAACCTTTGAACTTGTTCAGGACGGAATCCCCGTAACACTTATTACGGATGGTATGTGTTCTTATTTTATGAGGAATAAAATGATTGATGTTGTTGTGGTCGGTGCGGATAGAATCGCTGCAAACGGCGACACTGCAAATAAAATCGGCACATCAACCGTTGCAATTGCTGCAAAATATTACAATATCCCGTTTTATATTGCCGCCCCAAAATCTACCATTGACCTTTCAATTCAAAGCGGAAACGACATTGTGATTGAACTTCGAGATGAAGAGGAAGTGACAATGGTAAACGGAAAAAGAATTTGTGCAGAAGGTGTAAAAATTATAAACCCGAGCTTTGACGTCACCGATAACACCTTAATTGCAGGTATAATAACGGAAGATGGAATTTTTAAACCTTCGGAATTAAGCAGCAAATTGAAAAAGTAAAAAAATAATATGTAATAAATTTTAGTGCTAATATTAGTTTATCAATGCAAAATATAAAAAGGAGCAAAAGATGACAAGAGAATACGGGAGAGTTTACAACTTTTCAGCAGGCCCTGCGGTACTTCCCGAGGAAGTTTTAAAACAAGCGGCAGATGAGATGATGAATTATGAAAATTCAGGCATGAGTGTTATGGAAATGTCTCACAGATCCAAAACTTATGACAATATAATTAAAACTGCAGAAAAAGATTTAAGGGAATTGATGAATATCCCTGATAATTACAAAGTTTTATTCTTACAGGGCGGAGCACATTTACAGTTTTCAATGGTTCCAATCAACCTTTTAAAAAACGGTGTTGCAGACTATATTGTAACAGGCCAGTGGGCAAAAAAAGCTTACGCGGAAGCGCAAAAATATGGGAAAATAAACAAAATCGCAACAAGTGAAGATAAAACATTCTCATACATTCCTGATTGCTCTGATTTACCGATTTCAGAAAATGCGGATTATGTTTACATCTGCGAGAACAATACAATTTACGGAACAAAATTCCACACCCTTCCAAACACAAAAGGGAAAGACCTTGTTTCAGATATGTCATCATGCTTTTTATCAGAACCCGTTGATGTTTCAAAATACGGACTAATTTATGCGGGTGTTCAGAAAAACGTAGGCCCTGCGGGTGTTCAGATTGTAATCATCAGGGAAGATTTAATCAGAGAAGACTTGCCCGAATGGTGTCCTACAATGTTAAAATACAAAACCCATGCAGATAACGACAGCCTGTATAACACACCTCCCGCATACGGCATTTATATTTGCGGTCTCGTATTTAAATGGCTCAAAAAAATGGGCGGCCTTGCCAAAATGAAAGAGCTTAACGAGAAAAAGGCCAAAGTTTTATATGATTTCTTAGATTCTTCAAAGCTTTTCAAAGGAACCGTAGAAAAAGGGTCAAGGTCTTTGATGAATGTTCCTTTTGTAACGGGAAACGAAGAGCTGGATAAGAAATTTATCGAAGAAGCAAAAAATGCGGGACTTGTTCAACTTAAGGGCCACAGAAGCGTTGGCGGCATGAGGGCTTCAATTTATAACGCTATGCCTGTTGAAGGCGTTGAAGCTCTTGTTGAATTTATGAAAAAATTCGAACAGGAAAACGCGTAAAAAACCGAATTTATTATGCAAAAGACCCCAAAACGGGGTCTTTTTTGTATCTTAATCAAATCTTTATTTGCAAATAAAAGTTTTGCATAATAAAATTAGACAATTAGGGAACAAGAGGAATTTTTCCGGAGGGAATTATGTGCGGAATAGTCGGCTATATTGGAAACAAAAAAGCTGTTGATATAATTTTAAAAGGACTTTCATACCTTGAATACAGAGGATATGATTCTGCAGGTGTTGCACTTATTAAAAAAGATAAGGTGAATATTTTTAAGGCACCCGGAAAATTAAATAATTTATGCAGCATTATTTCAAAAGAAAATGAAGAAAATGTGAATGCAAATGCAGGCATTGGCCACACAAGATGGGCAACTCACGGTCTTCCGACGGAAACGAACGCACACCCGCATACCTGCAACTGCAAAAGCCTAACAATTGTTCATAATGGCATAATCGAAAATTATAAAGATTTAAAACCGAATTTGGAAGCAAAAGGCTGCAAGTTCCAATCTCAAACAGACACAGAAGTTGCGGCACATTTAATTGCTCAAGAATTTGAAACTCATAAAGACCTTCTAAAAGCCGTTCAAAGTGCCGTTAAAAAATTAAAGGGCGCTTACGCCTTTTGTGTTATGCATAAATCTATGCCGGACAGAATTATTGCCGCAAGAAAGAATGCACCTTTAATTATAGGGGTGGGCGATGGAGAAAACTTTATCGCATCAGATATTCCCGCAATCATTGAATATACCAAAAAAGCAATCTACCTGAGCGATAATCAGGTAGCAGAAGTTAAAACCGATTCAATTAAAATTTATGATGAAAATGACGAACTCGTTGCAAACAAAGTTGAAAACCTTCCTTTTGAACCGATTGCGCTTTCAAAAATGGGTTACAAGCATTTTATGCTGAAAGAAATTCACGAACAACCCGATGTTGTAAGAAACGTGCTTTTTGGAAAGCTCCATGACGCAGAAGCGGAAGTTGTTTTGGATAGTGTCCGCCTGAATAAGGAACAGCTTAAAAAAATCAACAGAATTCAGATTATCGCCTGCGGAACATCGCTCCATGCGGGCTTGGTCGGAAAATACGTTATCGAAGAATTAACAAAAATTCCCGTTGACGTTGAAGCATCGAGCGAATATATCTACAGAAACACAATTGCCGATGAAAACACACTTGTTATAGGTATTTCACAATCAGGCGAAACAGCAGATACGATCACTGCAATAAAACAGGTTAAAGAGAAAAATTCCCACGTTTTAATCATCACAAACAGAAAAGACAGTGCAATGGCAAGACTTGCTGACAGCTTGCTGCCAATAAACGCAGGAATTGAGGTATCGGTTGCAGCTACAAAATCTTATATGGCACAGCTTCTATCTGTTTATCTTTTTGCGATATTCCTCGCACAAAATACTGAAAACGCGGATGAAAATGCTCTGCAAAAAATTAAAAAGGAACTTTTAACCCTTCCAAGTAAGCTTGAAATCATATTAAACGATACAAAAAATATCAAAGAAATTGCAAAAAAATATTCAAGCTCAAAAAACTTCATCTTTATTGCACGCGGAATAAACTATCCTTCAGCGCTTGAAGGCGCTCTGAAGCTTAAAGAAATCAGCTATATTAACGCAACGGGCTATCCCGCAGGCGAATTGAAACATGGTCCAATTGCAATGCTGGATGAAACCATGCCTGTTTTGGCGATTTTAAATGAGGGTATAGTTTACGATAAGGTTTTATCAAATTGCGAAGAAGCAAAAGCAAGACAGGCAAAGCTTATCGGTGTTACAAACTTTGTAGATGAAAAACACAAAGCCCTTTTTGACGACATAGCAATAATCCCCGAGATTTCAGACATAGTATCACCCGCTTTAAACATCGTGATATTGCAGCTTTTGGCCTATCATATCTCGGAATATTTAGGAAAGGATGTTGACCAGCCAAGAAACCTTGCAAAATCAGTAACCGTTGAATAAAATGCTAAGATATTTAGTTTGGAAAATACTCAAAAAATATATTATATTTGCGGCTGCGCTTTGCGGGCTTATTATTATGCCTGCTTGTGCTGAAACTTTATCTTTTAATTCTTTCTTAGAAACCGCCCTTCAAAATTCATATAAACTGAAAGCTTCTAAAATTGATTCGGGGATTGCAAAAGCAGGCGTTAAAGAAGCAAGGGCAGGGTATTTTCCGACTTTATCAGGATATGCAACAACAGAAAGATACAATGATTTATCAGATGGAAATCGACAAATAACGGCCGTCGGAAATGAAATACTTTTAAACAGAGATTATTATCAGGACGTTGCAGCAGTTGGGCTAAATTACAATCTTTTTGATTTTGGGATAAGGAAAAGAAATTTAGAAATTGCAAAAGCTGATGATAAACAAAAAGAGGCTTTACTTTTGAAAGATACAAGGGATTTAAAGCTTGATGTTGTTGATTTGTACGGTGAAACACTTACGCTATACAAGGCCTTAGGAATTAAAAGAGAGATTTTAGGGCTTCAAAATGAGCTTTTTACAATTTACAAAAGACTAAGGTTTGCAGGAGAATTATCCGAAATTGAATTGACAAATTCTGAAATAGATATATCTGAAACAAAATCTGACATCGTAGAATTAGAGAACAGCTTATCAAAAAGATTAACGGAATTTTCGTATTATACAAATAAAAGCTATGGGATAGATGATGTCGAGATAGAAGATTTTGATGAAGACTTCGAAAGCGGTGTTGTTCCAGTAAACGTCATTGCAAACAACCAACAAAAGCACAGCAACCAGGAAAAAGAGTCTGCAAAACTTTCTGCAGAAAAATCTTCTATTGAAAACGAAAGTAATTTTGATATTGAAAAATCTCTTGAAGCAAAAACATACGATTTAGAGATATTAAAAAAGCAAAAAGAATACGAAATTCAAAAGAGAGCAAATTTTCCAAAAATTTCTTTCGATACAAGGTATAATCTCTATGGTTCCGATTCCGATAAATATTTTGACAGCTTTTCCGATATTGAACAAAGGAGCCTGTCATTTAGGATTTCAACATCATTTACATTGTTTGACGGGTTTAAAAACGTTAACACCGTTCAAAAAAGAAAAATGGAAGTTGAAAAATTGAAAATCCAAAAAGAACAGGAAATGGCCGAATTAAAGAAAAAATATGAACAGATAAGACTTGATGCAAAAAATTCGGTTTCACAAAATGAAAATAATAAAAGAACGTTAAAATTAGTTAATAAAAACCTTGAAAATCTTGAGAGATTGAATGCAAACGGCATAATAGCAAAAGCCGAATGTGTTAAAAAGAAACTGGAGCTGCTTGATAAAAAGCAAAAGCTCGAAGAAACAAGGATTCGGCATTACATAGCAGGATATAAGCTTGGGGTTTTGAATAATATAATTGAATAAAATATTGTGAAAACAATATGTTTTATACTGTTTATAAAAAATTGGCTTTCAGGATTTGCCCAAAAGCCAATAATATTAATTGGTTGCGGGAGCTGGATTTGAACCAACGACCTTCGGGTTATGAGGATAGCCCCGGGTTTTCCTGCCCGTAACGATTTTTCACGATTTACCACTATTTGGCACGAATTTTTATGAGAATTTATTTTCTTTCACTGAATTTATTAAAACTCTTTAACTTCATGTGCTGTGGAATGTGTTGTTAAATGTAAAAAAATATTTAAAAAATGTTTTATTTAATTCAATATGATAGAATATTTAAATGTATAAAATAAAGTCATTAAGGAAGTTAGATAAAACGGTTTGCGATAGCATAAAGACTAATTGTATAGTATATAATATTCATGTGCAAATTACCAATATTAATAAGGTTGCAGAAGAAATTACAAAAATAATTAAAGATACTTGTTGGATTAATAATTTGTTGGATGAAGATGATGCAGAGTCTTATTTAAAACGAGCGAGCTTGACAATAAAGTATTTGATAGAAGAAATACTTGAGAAGGTGGAAAACAATATTTCTTCTGATTTTGGTGAGTATTTAGTTTCTAGCATCTCGCAAATGACCCTCAAAGATAATCTTAATCATGAGAAAATAGCTTTGGCTGAACTTTGGAAGGAGCAAATATCTGGTAATCCAGGTTTTGATTTTCATTCATTTAGTCCAAATGATTTATTGGTTTATGGTGAAGCTAAATATAATGCCAAAAACAATCCGTATACTGTAGCTATTGAACAAATAAATCATTTTATTGAAATTGAAAAAGATATACAAGAATATACTGATTTAAAGCGAATATTTCCTAAAGTTAGCTCGCGTCATAAAAACAATGACCATAAAGCTTTTGTTGCTGCTTTTTCGTTAAATGCAAAAAACGAAGATAAAATATTTTCAAAAATTGTTAATCATAAAGGATTATATAAACTTATGGAGTACCCAGAACTTTATATAATTGGAGTTGAAGTATGCCAATAAGAAAAATAATAAAATCAGAACATGAAGCAAGTGCTTATATGCTGGAAATTATTGACGATATTCATAAAAACGGACCAATTAATCCAATAAACTTAGAAGTTCTGGCTTACATCAAACATTTTTATCCCGAGGTGTTTAAACTAAAAGAAAATTTGCTTTTGTTAGAAATGGGTTTATTTTACAAACCACTAATAATTTCCACTTTGAAGGAAAAAATTTATTCCTTATTTGCAGAAACTATAAAAGAAAAGACGGCTCAAAATTATACACCAGTCCAGCTTAATATGAATTCAAAAATAATGAAAAATAAATTTTTTTCATTTTCGGCACCTACTAGTTCAGGAAAATCATTTCTTTTTATGCAGCTAATAAAAACGTGCCAAAAAGATTTAGTCATTGTTGTTCCTTCAAGGGCTTTGATTGCGGAATATACGCACAAGGTTTTAAACATAATAGGAAACAATAAAGATATTCTTGTATTGCAGTTTATCGAAAATGTAAACAAAAAATACGCAAAGCGAAGAATTTTTATTATAACACCAGAAAGAGGTAGAGAATTATTTGCTTATTCTTCGGTTTTTGATATTGAAATGTTTTTATTCGATGAAGCGCAAATTTCAGAAGAACCAATTCGTGGTATGAAATTCGATACGTTTGTTCGCAGGGCTGAAAAAGTCTTTCCGCATGCAAAAAAAATATTTGCACATCCTTTTATTGGTAATCCGGAAGCACAGTTACATAGAAATAAATTGGCTGAAAATGAACTTCAATCCAAAGTATACCAGCAATATTCAGTTGGAAAAATATATATGAGCTATATTCCCAAATTAGGTGCATTTTTTTATGCGCCTCCATTGGGTATGAGGCGAACATTACTTCATAGGGCAACAACTTTTGACCCAATTTCTCATATTTTAAATAAAAATGGGGCAGTATTGATTTACACTTCCAAGACTAAGATATATTCACATGACTATCTGAAAAAATATAAAAAATATATTGATATGTGTCCTAAAATTGAAGATATAAATGCGATAAATCTAATTAATCAATTAAAGAATTATATTGGTTCTAATAACAAAGAAAAACTTTCTAAATTAATAGAAATGATGGAAAAAGGGATTGTTATCCATCATGGTTCAATTCCATTAAAAGGACGACTATTGATTGAAGAGTTTGTTAATAAAGGTTATGCTAAAATATGCTTTTCAACATCCACATTATTGCAGGGTATAAACATGCCGTTTGATGCTGTATGGATAGATTACTATCGCTTTGGTGATAGCGATAAAGATATTTTGGCATTAAAAAATCTTGTTGGGCGTGCAGGAAGAAGCGATGTCGAAAATCGGTTTAACTATGGCTATGTAATAATAAACGATAGCAGTAGGACTAGCTTTTTTAAACGCATAAGACAAAATGTATTTATTTCGGAAGATTCGTTATTAGAAACTGCAGATATCAATGAAGTTGATGAAGATTTGCAGGATATAGTAGAAGCCGTATTTAATAATTCCTTTGATGATAAACTTCAAATTACAAAAAAGCAAAAAGAAAGATTAGAAGAAACAGATATTATTCCCTATATTGAATATGTGCTGAATAAGCTAATTAAAGAAGATAATAAGGCAATAACCGCTGAAGAGTACTATAACATCGAAAGTACCGAGAGGCAGAAATTAAAAGATGCATTTAAAACAATTTTTTGTAAACACTTAAAAAGAAATAAATTAGAGCCAAACGAAGAACGAATATTGAGTGCAAGTTTGCCTATTCTTTTGTGGCGAATACAAGGACGTTCTTTTAAGCAAATCGTTGCTAATAGATTTTTATATATAACTAAAAACAAAGAAAGAAGTGTTTTAGAACAACAATTCAGAAACAAAGAAATATCGTTAGAGCAACGCAATGCTATTCTTGATAAAATAGAACTTGTAAATACTCCGCAAGCTCAGCCTGTACCCAATAAGTCTGTTGGATATTTTCCATTATATGGCTTTCATGCAAAATTATCTGATTTTGATTACGATTTGTTGGTTTATGATACATATGATTATATAGATAAGGTTATATCATTGTCTTTAAGCAGTCCTATATCTGCTGCGTTTCAAATATATTATAAGAGGACTCAGGATTTGAAGGCTTTGGCATTATCAAATTATATTCAATATGGCACAAATGACAATAAAGAGATTTTGCTTTTGAGGTATGGTTTTAATTTTGAAGATATAGAATGGCTTAAGGATTATGTAACAGATATCAATGACGATGAAATCATATTTAATAAAAAAATAGAAGAGTTAGAAGCTGAAAAATATGAAGCAATAAAAAGATTTGTACACTAATTATACATACATTTCCTCTAACTTCTCCAACTCCTGCTCGGCGAAGTCAGGGATGACGTGTCCGTAGATGTCCATTGTGATTTGAATACTTGCGTGTCCGAGCAATCTTGATACAACTAACGGTTTCATTCCACTTTCTAAGGCTCTTGTTGCAAAGGTATGACGCATAGCGTGAACATTCCTGTGCTTAATTTCCAACTTATCCTGTATTCTGCTAAATGCATCTAAAAAGTTCCTGTATCTGTAAAATAACCGTCTTGTCGTGGAAATACAAGATTAAGCTTTGTATGATAATCTTTGCCAAGTTTTTGCTTTAAGGTATCTTGTTGCAATTTATATTCCAATAAATCATTCATTAATGGCGGCATAACATTTATTAAGCGGTTTGAATTTTTGGTTTTAGTATTATAAACAAATCCTAAAACAGTTTTCGTTTCGGCGTGCCCGCTGAAGTTTTTATTTCTTTGAACTTGCTTGTTTACTCTAATTGTATTTTTATCAAAGTTTACACAATCCCAAGTTAAGCCAAGTAATTCGCCCGCTCTTAAACCTGTATAAAAATCAAACTTTATTGCCATGCCATAATAATGGTTTTTGCATTCTGTGATAATTTTTTCCTGCTCGTCTCTTGTGAATACTTCAACTTCTTTTTTACTTTCGCGCATTAATTTTACGGTTGATAATGGATTTCGGATAAGCTCCCCTCGTTTTAAAGCAAAATTTATACAACTGCTTATAACTAAATGAATATTTTTAACAGTTTTATAAGATAACCCGCCCTTACCGTTTAACCGACCATGTTTGTATAAAAATTTATAAAATTCTTTAATATCGTCACCGTTTAAATTAGCAAACGTAATATTTCCTATATGCGGTTTAATATGCCGTCTTATTATCATTTCATAACTTTGGCTTGTAGATTCTCTTAATCCATATATTGCACTATCATAAAACCATTTATCAAAATATTCCCCAACTTTTATGCTTTTTGAACTAATATCAATTCCGGCATGATGTTTTTCCATTAAATCTTTAAGTAATAATCTTACTTCCCGTTCTGAATTGCCTGTACAAGATTTGAATTTCCTGTCACCTTTTGCATTGTAGCCTATTTCAAATTTTCCTTTCCATTTTCCACTGCGAGAATCTTTATATATACAGCCTTCGCCATTACTTCTTCTTTTTGCCATTATGCAACCTCTCTTTCTTCTTTTACAAAGTTGTAAAAAGTGTTAGTTTTTAGTTTCAATAATTCACAAGCTTTTTTGGCTGTAATTTTGCGCGTAGCCCATTCATTGTATACTTCTTGCCAGTTATCAGGTTTTGTTATTTTCTTTCTGCCTTTGTATTTGCCCTCTTTTTTGGCTACCGCTATACCGTCTTTTTGCCTTTCTAAAAGGTTTGCACGTTCAAATTCATAAATTGCGCCCAACATTGTAACCATTAATTTACCGCTTGGTGTGCTTGTATCAAGCTTTTCTTTGTGACTAATAAGTTTTACACCTTTTTCTTCTAATTTTTCTATAATCCACAATAAATCTTTTGTACTGCGGGCAAGCCTTGAAAAATCTTTAACATAAACGGTGTCGCCGTTTCTAACATAATCAATCATTTCTAAAAGTTTTGGGCGGGCTGTATTTTTGCCACTAATTTTTTCTTCAAAATATTTGTCAATTTTGTATTGTTCTAAGATTTCAAATTGGCTTTCCGTATTTTGTTCCAGTGTGCTTACTCTGATATAAGCGACATTTTGAACCTTAACTTTTTCTTCTTCCATTTTTACCTCCTTTGGACTTTTGCATTATTGGATATTGATGTTTTAAAGTAAAGACTTCTGCAAACATCTTTTTAAAAATTAAAAAATCCACCCTAAACAAATACATTTCAAACACTTGAGACGTTTTGTTTTAGACCATAGCCTATTTAAAGACATTTCTTAATCAAGTTCTGTTAAACAACTTTTAAAAAATAGACACATTCTTAACCAATTTATTATGATTCTTATTTTTTATGTGGTGCAATACTAAAAATATAAATATAGTTTGTTCTTTTGCCTTCTAACCGCTTATAGTTTAATCCTAAAAATGGTTTGGATGTGCCTACATTATTATTGAATTAATTTGAAAAATTTTACCAAATTTCCCCAATAATATTGTTGCTATTTGGATTTACGGTGTTTATTTCTTCCGCCTTACCTGTTGAACCCCCACACAACATGTTGGTTTTATAATAATTTTTTAAATAAGTAAACTTATTAGAACTACTCTTAAATTTTGACTTAAGTGAATTATAATATTTTTCCGAAGGTTCAACGTAATTTTTACGCATTTTTTTGTTAAAATAAGTACGCTCATTAACAACTTTTAAAGCAAGTCGAACTTGCCCCTTAAAATCAAATTCAATTTCATTTGTATAATCATCAACATATCTAATGGCGCTTGATTGTCTTGCGACATATTTTATATAGTATAAAGGGTTTCCTATACTGTAATATTCGGCAAAATGGTTATATCCGCCAAGTCTGTCGTCATTTATTTCAATTTCATTGCTTATCCAATTGAAATCTGCTTTGAATTTTAGTTATTAAGTACTGCGATAATGCAACATATCCGGTTTTGCATATTATTATAACGTGCAAATGTGGCTCAATCCCCTCAGGAGCACCTGCCCGCTTTATTTTTGACAAAACTTTTCTGGATGGTCTATGCTTTCCTTCTTTTACTAATACCACTTCTGCATTTCTAATATCAATATGACTTATTCCTATCATAGCAGTGCATGGAATTTTATGTTTTTGTGCATATCTTTTTATATTCATTCTTAAAGTATCAGCTTCTCTTGTTGCTTCTTTCATATTGTTAAATTTTATACCATGTTCAATTCTTATAAACGTAAGAGCCATAAATTTATCTCCTTTTTCTTTCTAAGTTCATTCAGTTTAAACAGTTTTTTGTGCGATAAAGCATATGCCTTATAATCCTTAAATAGTACATAAGCCCGACCAAATTCGTCTTTGCGAAATATATCTAAAAAATCTTTAATATTTTCAATGTATGGTTTTACTGTTTGATAAAGAAATTTTCCCGTAATTTCACTCAAGACATACATTATTTGCAGGTATGAAATTCTGTCGTTATCTTCTACTGTTTTTGCATACTTCCAGGGAATGCCATTGTAATTTATTGAATAGTCATAAAGGTACGAAGTACGCTTTGTGCGAAAACCAAAGTTTCTCCCATAATAATTTTCACCACATTCCATATACTCATCTATATTCATAGCGTTATCACCTTTCCTGTATTTTTCATAACCCATTCATTAAAATCATTTGCAACTACATATTTTTTGCCTCCGATTTGTATAACAGGAAATCCTTCCAGTTTACACAATTTGTAGACAGTGTTTATGCCAATGTCAAAAGTTTTTGAAAATTCTTTAACTGTAAATAAATTGGCATAAATCCTGCCTTTGCAGTTTTGGCGGATATCTTCCATTGTATCCAGCATTCTGAGCCTGTTGGGCGGTAATCTGTCATTCATATTTTGTCCTTTCTATTTGCGCTCCGTAATTTACTATCACTAAAAACGCCGACAGAAAGACACAAGTATTCTTCTGAATATTTAACCAAATATCAGTGAGCGCAAATTTCCATTACTTAAAATCTTTCTGTGGTGAAGGCTTCTGTTTGATAACCGAGCATGAAGCCAAAAACTGCTGGGGAGTATTTAAGTAAGGGAAATACTCAAAATCTGTTATTTGGTTGTCAAAGTTCAATTTGTGTTCACAGTTTAACAAGCGTTGAAAAAAATCTCAACGGGCTTTATACCCGAAGGTATTGTGAAAATAAATCTACAAATTAACAGGGATAATATGTTCGATGTAAATAAAAGTTTTACATAACTTCACATTTTGCATACAATTTCTGCATGTAACCGTACAAGAGAGTGCTTAATTCTCTATGCAAAATTTAGATTTTAATGTGTCTAAAATAAAATCATATCAAAGTATTCGATGTTATCAGGGTTTTATTTTGTTTTTATTCCACTAAAGGCTGTATATTCTGCAAGAATAGATTTGTCTTTAAAATTTCTTATTTTTGTTGAATATAAATATTCGCTAGCTTCATATTGTTCGTTTGTTTTTAGTTGCACATATAAAACCGCAAGTTTAAAAGTAGCTTCTTTAACATCATAATTAAAGTCATACCAAATATCAGGGCTAATGTAAAAATCATATATTCTTGCATTTAGTGATTTATTTTCTAAAAAATCAATTTTATAAAATGTTCTTTTTATAACAGATTCAATTTCTTTAAGCTTTTCTTGTCTTTCTTTTATTTTAGCTTTATATTTTCTTTCTTCTTCTTTTTGATATTTTTCTTCTGCTTCAATTTTTCTTTTATTGTTTTCTGCTTTTATATTTTCTAAGACAGTATTTATATGTACAATCTTTTTATTTAATACTTCATCATCAGGTTTTGTAAGTTCAGCTTTCTTATAAAAATTCAAAGCTGTTGCATATTCTTTTGACGTATATTTTTCATCTCCAAGTTTCAAATAGTAATGATAGCTGACATTTTTGGCTAATGTTTCACTATTTTTATAATTTCCCAATTCTTCAAGCTTGCCCATTGCAACTGTCCAGTTTTCTTCCTCGGCTGCTTTTTGCGCCCCTAAATATAAGTTTTCCTTATAATGCCGAGCTAAGATAATAGTTCCAGAGGTTGTTGCAATAAGTATTATAACTATTGCTATTAATATGTTTTTTTCTTTACTCATATATTCTGCCTCTTAAATATTTACAATTTCTTTAGAAAGCAGCTTAACGGAGCAAAATCAAATATAATAAGCTAATTAACTAATATATAAATTATAATACCTATATTTTATCTTGTAAATAAAATATAAAATCATTTAATTTAAAATACCTAAATTTTATCGTATCCTACCCCGAATTATAATTGAAAGCGAGGTAGGATATGCAACAATTACAGCCAAACGAGCCATTTTATCAAATAAGCCAAGCTGCTAAACTTTTAGGTATTACAAGCGACAGACTGAGAACTTATGAAGAAGAAGGTTTAATTAAACCATATAGAACAAAACATTCTAAAGACGGCAAAAGACTATTCAGTCCTAATGATATTGAATGGCTTACTATGATAAGAGATTTAATAAAGTTAGGTGTTTCAATTCCGACAATTAGAATACTTTTAATTGCAAAGTTCCCCGCAAATTCAACTATATTGAAAGAAAAAGATTTAGAGATTATAGAATTGCTGAAAAAATTAAAATCTCATATTGTATATAGCAGTTTGTTTAAACATGGTTGCAAACCACAATAATATGCTTTATACTATAAATGTATAGCCTTGGATGATGTACCATTTTTCGGAGTTACCAAGGCTTTTGCTTTGTTAATTCTTTAAACCTCAAAGAAGTTTCAAATAATTTTACATATTCTTTTGACAATGAACATAAAACCTTATAAGTAGCATTGTAGCAGTTTTCTATGCCATTTTTATTATTGATTATAATTTCATGATGAAAAATTCTGTTTCTTAATATCAAAATTTCTTTTAACAGGGGAAAAATTGTTTTTGTTTTGTCTAAAACGGGACTGACAAAAAATTCATCAAAATCAGGAAAAACACTGTTAAAAAATCCTTCTTTATCCCACAAGCTGTTTTTATAGGATTTTTTACAAAGATTAATCCAAAAACCAAGTGTTAATTCTGCAATTATTGAACCAGCTTTAGGGGATTTTTTGTATCTTGTTTCTAATTTATTATAAGTGGTAATCAGAATATTTCTTTCATTATCGGAAAGAATGCTTTTTGTGTTTATTTCATTCAAGAGCCAGCTATCCCCTTTTAGATTACATATTGCATTATATATACGGTTTCTTAACGCAATTTCAAAAGCTGAAAGGAGCGGGTAAAAACTTTCTGAAACTTGAACATTATAGATATACCTTTTTAAGATTATTTCAATATTTTCACTATTATTGAATTTATAAGAAGATAATCTGTCTAAGCTAATATTTTCTGTGATTTTTGAAAATTCTTTATCTAAAAAATTCATGTGTTAATTATAGCATTAAAATATACGGAGGTAATTTTATACCCCGCCGCTCTAAAACATTTCATCATTCGCCCAAGAATGGTTTCATTTTAAAAAATTTTGGCAGGGTTTTTGCACCTGAGAAAAATTCTACAACCTAAATCTTGCGTCTGGTAACATGAAACTATTTTTAAATTGTGAGAGGGGCTATCCCGGTGTATTTTTTAAAATTGTTACATTACTTATTCAATCAGAGCAAAGGCTTCAGTTCATTTTATTCTATTGTGCTGTAAAATGTGTTGTTTTTCATAAAAAATTGGCTTTTAGGGTTTGCCTAAAAGCCAATAATATCAATTGGTTGCGGGAGCTGGATTTGAACCAACGACCTTCGGGTTATGAGCCCGACGAGCTACCAGACTGCTCCATCCCGCGATATTTACTTGTATACCCCATTATTAAACGCTGAAAATAAAATTTCAACCCTTTTTCATTTTCCGCATAAACATTATTTAAGGTAAAATAACTTTTTATTCCAATCAGACAGAAATATTGCAAGTTTTCATACAGAAATTGTAAACATTTTGCAATATTTTGCAGCAAAATAACAATTATTATATTTATGACATTTTAAGCAACAATTAGAAAACAATTTCACGTTTTTAAAAATTTACAATCATAAAAATCAAAAAACAAGGAGCATATAATGAGAATTGGACTTCAGCCTGCAATTTATCGGGACGCAAAAAATATTCAACCCCAAAAATATAATTTTTCAAAAATCAAAGAATTAAAAAAAATCAGACACATTTGATGCCCAACCCGCTTTTACAGGAAATGCTTCCGTAAAAAGCAAACTCATCCCGCTTATAGCAGCAGCAGGTGCCTCTTTGTTAATACTGACAGGTTGCGGACAGCAAAAGCCAAGTATGAGCACAATGGGCGGCACAGGGTACAAGCCCGATCCACCTTCTTGCAGAACCGAAGAACAGGCTCCAACATCCGGCGACGGCAGGGCAGATAAACTCTCACCTGAAAACGCTCCCGGAGCGACGGTATCGGACTCAAATAACATCCCCTCTGAAAACCGACAAACAGAAGCTCGCGTTATAATAACGCCTTCCGGAAGCAGAGATTCCGTCAAAACTCCGCAAACGGACACTCCTGCCCAGAGCGGCGAAGATGAAGGCGATATACGCCTGCAAGAGCTTGAAGTACGATATCATGAGCTTAAATCCTTAGAAAGCAGGCTCGGTCAAATTAATAACGACCTGACTGTCGCTCAAAGTGAACTCAAAATAAAGCAGGCACAGCTTGAAAAAGCTGAAGAAAAAATTTTATCATATGACAGAAAAGACCCGAACGACAAACCGCCGGGATTTGAAGCCGATTACAACGTATATGCAGATATTTCCCTGGATGTCAAAAGACTTGAAGTATTGATATTAAGTCTTGAAGCCGAAAAGGCAAGCGCGGAAGAAAAGCAGGATGAGCTTGTTGCAGCCGTTTCAGAGCTTGGAGGACACCCGCATTTAGATTAACAAATACAATTTTGACATACCCTTACCGAAAACCTTTTAGCGAAGTTAACATATTTTCACACATTACAAACGAAAACAGTGTTCATGCTAGAATTAACTTGTTATGCTAAACAAGAAAAAAGTATATACGGCTGTATTTTTAGTAGTTCTTGGGATATGTCTTTTTGGCTTCATATGGTCATGGATAGTTACAAAAGACATACGCTCAAATTCCGTATCAGATGACATTAAATCAAGGCGAATAACGGTTGGAAACCTTATTTTAACCGAAACCAAAGATGAAAAAGTTTATTGGGAACTTTATGCTAAAAAAGGCAGCTATGACAGCAGCACAGGGCTTGTTGTTTTGGAAAATGCAATGGGTAATTTCTATAACAAGGAAAACGAGGTTGTCTTAAGTGTGGAATCAGGCAAAGGCACCTATAAAGAGGATGAAAGAATAATTACTCTTGAGGGAGACGTGTTTATTGTTGCAAAAGAAGGTTATTCAATTAAAGCGGATAAAATTGTCTGGAAGGGCAGAGAAGAAGATATAGTATCATCAGGAAATGTTATCGTGCGTGGGAAAGACCAATTTGAAGCCACAAGCGACAGAGCAATTTTTAACTACGATTTTACAAAA
Source organism: uncultured Vampirovibrio sp. (assembly GCA_910578465.1). Classification (GTDB taxonomy): domain Bacteria; phylum Cyanobacteriota; class Vampirovibrionia; order Gastranaerophilales; family Gastranaerophilaceae; genus MGBC122484. Next base: position 324,270 of record CAJTPW010000002.1, read on the forward strand.
TTTAAAATAGAAGGAAACTGCAAATCCTCCGTTTACGAACCCTATAAAGAAGGAGAGGGCAAAAAGTCTTCGTTTAATTTAAGCTTGGGAGCAAAAAAATAATGAATTTAAAGAAAAATTTAACCGCATTTTTTATAATAATGTCTTTAACAACCGTAGCGGCAGGTGCTGCAGGGGTAGTTATCGAGGCTGCAAACCAGCAGATAAATGTGGATAAAAATAAGGGTTTCTTTTCAGGGGATGTAAAAGTAACTGTGGGCGATGTTGTCGTTAAAAGCCCGAGAGCAGAGCTTGATTTAGAACCAAAATCGAAAAAGCCTTCTCTTGCAGTCTTTTTCGATAACCCTTATGCTTTTCAAAACAAAGACAACAAAAAACACGAAATCAAGGCAAATATCATAAAGGTTTCTTTAATAAATAAAACTCTCCGTGCGGAGGGAAACACTCAATCCATTATGATGAAAGACCGCCAGCCTTTAATTACAATAAATTCAGATTCTCAAGAATATAACACAACAACAAAAGTTATGAGAGCAGACGGCTCGGTTATAGTTCACTATCAGGATGTTGAAACATTCTCGGATTCCGCAAGTGCAATTATTGACAAAGGCGGAGAAATTCAAAACCTGAAACTTTCGGGAAACGTTGTTATGAAAGAAAAATCCAACGTTTTAAAAGGAAATAAATTTGAATATGTACCGCAAAGACAGGAATATCAAATGTCAGGCAACACAAGCACCGACGTTACTTTTGATGACGGCTCAAGGCTTTATGTTCAGGCAAGATATCAGCAATACAATAAAAATGCAAACAACATAATTGCAGGCGGAAATGTGAATATTAAATATAAAGACTACACTGCTGCAGGCCCAAAGGCTCAGGTTTTTATAGACCCTGCAACCCAGAAACCAAACAAGGTTGTTTTTACGGGAAGGTCTAAGATTACCCAAAGCGCAAGTACGGTGGAAGCGGATATCATCACAATGACGATGAACCCGAAAGAATTTAAGGCTTCAGGAAATGTTAAAACAAGCATATCAGGAGGCTCTGACGGTAATAATGATATGGAGATAATGCCCTAGATGAGTATTACACTTGAAAATAAACAGTGCCTTATGGCAGGAGACGGAATGCTGCCCGTTAAAATGGCACAGGCTGCAAAAGAGAATGGTTTTGAAGTGATTGCAATTTCACTTTCAAGCGATAATTACAAAGACCTTACAAAATACTGTTCAAAGGTTTTGTCATTTGGTTTTGGTCAGGCAGACAGCATAAAACAGGCGTTGATTGATGAAAACATAAAACAGCTTACATTTTTGGGAAAAGTTTCAAAGACAATGCTTTTAAAAAGACCGAAGCTTGAACCTATGGCTATTGAATTTTTAAAAGAGGCACCAAAGCTGAATGATGACGCTATTATGCTAAAAATTGTTTCTCTTATGGAAGAAATCGGGATTACAATTTTGGATCAGACAATTTTTATAAAAAGCCTTATGGTGCAAAAAGGCGTTATGACAAAAACACAACCGACGGAAAATCAAATGCAGGATGTTGAATACGGCTACAAAATTGCAAAAGAGATGGGAAATCTTGATATAGGGCAATCCGTTGTTATGAAAAATAAGATGATAATGGCAGTTGAAGCAATTGAAGGCACGGATAAATGTATCAAAAGAGGTGCAAAATTGGCGCGCCACGGCGGAGCTGTTGTTGTAAAGGTTGCAAAACCAAAACAGGATAAGCGTTTTGACATTCCGACAGTTGGTCTTAAAACGCTTCGCGTGATGAAGTATTACGGGGCTTCGGTTTTGGCGCTTGAAGCGGGCGAAACCATAATCGTAAATCAGGAAGCAATGGTAAAATATGCAGACAAAAACAATATGGTAATACTTGCGGTTTAATAGGCAGCTTTCAAGACGCAGTATATTTTCCACAGCAAGATTCGGGGATTTTAAACAAGGAGTTTTTCAGGATTTGAAGAAAAAGGTTTTTATAATAACGGGAGAAGTTTCGGGAGATAAGCACGCAAGCGGCGTTGCAAGGGAACTTATGCTCTTAAATCCTGATGTTGAAATTGAGGCTGTAGGTGGAGAAAACCTTAGAAAAGCAGGAGTAAAGCTTTTTCATAACCACGATAAAATGGGCGCCGTGGGCTTAAGCCCGTCTGTTATTTTTAACCATTTTCGCCTCGGGTTAAAGATTGTAAATTATCTGAAAAATGTTTTCAAGCCCGATATAGTTCTTCTTGTAGATTATGGAGCATTTAATTTATCAATCTCAAAACATTTAAAACGTGCAGGAATTAAAACTTTTTATTTTATCCCGCCTCAAATTTGGGCCTCAAGAAAATGGCGCCTTAGAACCGTAAAAAAGAATGTAGATAAGGTTTTAACGATATTTCCTTTTGAAGGCGAAATGTATGATAAAGAGGGAATTGACAACGTATATGTTGGACACCCTCTGGTTAAAGAATTGCCGCCGCCTGCAGACAAAGCTGAATTTTTCAAAAGACACGGTTTTGACCCTGATAAAAAACTGATTTCGATTTTCCCCGGTTCAAGAGCGTTTGAAATTAAGTTTTTGTTTAAAATCTTTGAAAAGGCAGCTAAAATCATTGGAAAAACAAGAAATGACGTGCAATTTGCGGTTTCCCATGCCTGCAATCTGCCTGATAACGCCTTTAAGACGGATTTAAAAACAATAAAAGGCGAAAACCACGCACTTTTATCCGCTTCAGACGCCTTAATTCTGGCTTCGGGCACGGTAGCGCTTGAAGCAGCACTTTATAAAACCCCGATGATTATTTCATACAGGGGACCCCTGTTTTTCTATATGGTGTATCTGATTGTACGGTCAATCAAAAAAGCTTGTCTTGTAAATATTATTACGGGAAAAGACATTGTACCCGAATTTTTAATGTTTGATGCAAAGGCTGAAAAAATTGCAAATAAAATAATTGATATTTTGGATAATGAAAAAGAAAAAATGCTTCAGCTCACAGGTTTTGAAGAAACGGAGAGACTGCTTTCTAAAAAACACTGTGTAAAAGAAGCGGCAAAGATAATTAACGAGGAACTTATTAAAAAAGAAGGATAGAAAAATGGCAAATATCATCACACTTTCAAGGATTTTTCTTGCATTTATCGCAATGGGACTTTTATTTTTAGGCAATAAATTCGCCCCCGTATCATTGGTTTTAACCGTTTTTGTTATGTGGTTTGACGGCCTTGACGGGTACATTGCAAGAAAATTTAACGAAACATCAAAACTTGGTGCGGTTTTAGACATTATGGGCGATAGAATTGTTGAAAATCTTTACTGGATTTGCTTTGCAGCACTTGGCTGGATAAGCGTGATTGTTCCGATTATCGTGCTCACGCGTGGCATAATTACGGACTCCTTAAGATCTTTAGCGCTTGAAAAAGGTTTTACGCCTTTTGGTGAAAAAACTATGATGCAGGGAAAAATTGCAAAATTCATTGTTGCATCTAACTTTTCAAGGTTCACATATGCCGTATGCAAAGCTGTTGCGTTTGTTTTTCTTATTGCAGGACATATCGGTTTTCAAGCCGATCACACAATATACACAATCGGTTTAATCTGTACCTATATTGCGGTTGTGTTCTGCGTATTAAGGGGTTTGCCTGTTATATTTGAATCTAAAAGATTTTTAAAAGATTAATCTTCAAAGGCAAAACAATGAAGCTGAACGATGGCAGTAAATATTTAAATATTGTAATGTTTGAGCCTGAAATCCCGCAAAATACGGGGAATGTGGCAAGGCTTTGCGCTTGCTGCAATGCAAAACTTTATTTAATCGGGCGGCTTGGATTTTCTTTAAATGATAAATATTTAAAACGCTCGGGGCTTGATTACTGGGATAAGCTTGAAATTGAACATATAATTGATTTTGAAGAGTTTGAAAATATGTTCGCCAAAAACAACACATCTGAAGAATTATGTTCAAGATTTCACTTCTTTACAACAAAAACCAATAAGCTTTATACTGATATTCAATATAATGAGGGAGATTTTTTAATCTTCGGGCCCGAAACAAGGGGGTTGCCTGCAGAGATTTTAGAGAAATATAATGACAGATGTACTACAATCCCTATGAATAAAAACACAAGAAGTTTAAACCTTTCAAACAGTATTGCAATCGGTGCATATGAAGCTATAAGACAATTTGGCGGAATAAAACCGTAAGATTAAAACCTGCACACAAACCGCATCGGAGAAAAAATGTTTTTTAAGAAAAAAGAAATTGAAGATACAAAAAGAGAAGCGATTACTCTTGAAAAAGATTTCATTCGAAACCTGCTTCCAATCAGATATTCCAATTCAAACAAGGGAACCTACGGCACGGTTTTAAATATTGCAGGCTGTATGAGCTACCCGGGTGCCGCATATTTAAGCTCCATATCGGCACTTAAAGCAGGTGCAGGGCTTGTGTGTCTTGCGGGAGAAAACAATACGCTCTCGATTGTAGCTTCTTCAACGCCCGATATAATTTTTAAGCACCTTGGCACAAGCGAAAAAAACACAATCCCAAAAGACGGTGTAAGAATTTTAAAAGATATTTCAAAATATAAAGCGGTATCAATCGGCTGCGGGCTTTCAATTGAACGCCCCGCAAGGGATTTTGTCCTAAAATTTTTAAAGAACAATTTAAAATCCGATAAACCTTTTATAATAGACGCCGATGCAATAAACGCACTTGCAAGCACGGACAGTATGCCCATTCCCGCAAACTCCGTCATAACCCCGCACCCTCTGGAATTATCCCGCATTATGGCAATGGATGTTGAAGAAATACAGCAGGACAGGGTTAAAGCAGCTTCAATTGCCGCAGATTATCTGAATTGTATTGTGGTTTTAAAGGGTAAGGAAACCGTAATCGCGGCACCTCTGGAAAATATTGCATATATAAACCCGACAGGAAACTCCGCTCTTGCAAAAGGGGGCAGCGGAGATGTTTTAACGGGAATGATTTCAGGCTTTGCAGCACAGGGCTTAAAGCTTTTGGATGCGGCACTTTTAGCCGTTTATCTGCACGGAAGAGCAGGCGAACTTGCTTCAAACACGCTCACGGAATACAGTATGCTTGCTTCAAACCTTGTAAACCATATTCCTGTTGCAATTAAAGACCTGCAAGGGTACTAAACTTTTTCGCTTTAATCCTTAAATTCCTGTATACCCTAAAGCAAACACGCAAAAGCTATTCTTCAATAACTTCAATTTCAGAATAATCCGAAAGATAGGGAAGATGTTCTTTGTGAATAATTTCTCCCGGCAATAAAACGGAAATCCCCGGAGGACAAAGAGCAATAACTTCTGCCGAAATTTTTCCCACAGCTTCTTCAATTTTTACAAGCTTTTTCGGGGCAAAATAGGCTTCCCTCGGGCTCATAACTGTAACAGGCTCCATAAGAGGCATATATTTTTTACCTTCAAGGTGGCAGATATCAGGGTATTCACGCCTTGAAATCTCGGATAATGCTCTTAAAAGATATTCAAATTCGGCCCTTGTGTTCCCAATATTTGAAAGAATTAAAATTCCTTCATCGGACGCAGATTCGATTTCAATGTTAAAATCAAGTTCAAGAATAGTTTCAAGCCTTTTTCCACTTAAACCGTTCATTTTGATGAAAATCTTTGTGACATCAAATTTTACATTGTCTTCTTCACCAAGAACGGAGAGATTTTTAATCTTTTTTGCTTCGGCTCTGAAATATTTTGCGTTTTCAATCGCACTTTTAATGAGCACCTGCCCTTGTTTGGAGCCTAAATATGCCCTTGCCGCGTCAAGACTTGCAAGAAGAAGTATTGAAGGGCTTGTTGTGTGCAAAAGCTTTAGAGCATGTTCAATTTTATGAACATCAAGCTTTGAATTTTTAGCGATATGAAGCATAGAACTTTGCGTCATAGAACCGCCGGTTTTGTGCAAAGAATGAACAACAGCGTCCGCTCCAAGTTCAAGTGCGGAAGTCGGCAATTCATCACTGTAATTCCAAAGACTTCCATGGGCTTCGTCCACAATTAAAGGTACGTTGTGCTTTTTACAAATTTCGGCCATCTTTTTAATGTCCGATACCATTCCCTCATAGGTCGGATTTACAACCCAGACAAATTTGGCATTCGGTTTTAAATCAAGCTGGCGTTCAAGTTCATTAGCTTCAATTGCTCCAAAAATTGACCAATCATCCAGAAGCTTCGGCATAAGCCAGGTTGCATTCGCACCTGAAAGCATTGTTCCTGTTATAACAGAGCGATGAGAATTTCTTGCAACGATAATCTCATCATTCGGAGAAATTACCCCGAATGCTATTGCAAGATTTGAAATCGTACTTCCCGATGTTATAAAAAACGTTTTTTTACTGTTGTATGCTATGCTTGCAAGCTGCATAGCGTCTGCAATTGCACCTGTTGCAGGATGAAGCGTGCCAAGTCCGTCAAATTCATCGGTTGTATCCAATAATAGTGCGTCACGTCCGATTAAATCTTCAAAGCGGCCTAAAACACCTCTGCCTCTGTTGTGTCCCGGGATATGAAAGCCCGTGCACGGATTTTCTTTATATTTTTCAAGTGCGTCCAAAAGAGGCGCATTGATGTCTTCCTGCACTTTATCTCTATCGAACAAAACACTGTTTGCTTGAGGCATTTTTGCCTCTATATCTTTTATTGAATTTGATTTAAATGAAATATTCTTGTTCAATTTATTTAACACCGCAAAGTTTTCACAATATATATTAACATGGAAAACAAAAAAACATTATTTTTTGATATATATTTTTTGGATTGTTTCAAAAATTAACTTTCCAAAAAAAGGCTTACAGGAAGTTTATTATAATAAAAATTGCACAATAAAAATAAAGTAGCAAAAAAAATTTATTTCATGTTTTTAGATAAAAGAAGTATCTTTTTGCTTAAAGACCAAAAAAATGTTATAATTTCAAAGACGAGGAAAAATTTTAAGGGTTTTTAAGAAAAAGGTAAGAAGGTAGGAAAACTATGGTCGATAATCGTTCGGCGGGTTTTTTCGGAATAAGCGGCGGCTTTAATTTTAAATCAGGCGATGCTTCAGGCATGGCAAACAAAACACAGGATGACAAAATGGGCCAGGGCGGCGAATATTTCGCACAGGACGGAAGACAACCCGAAGAAGAAAGAAAAGAAAATACTTTTGTAGACCGTTCGGCACAGCTTAGAGGTGCCTTAGATTCGCTTGCGCTTTTGAACGCATCAAGGATTAAAAAGTTTAACCTTCTTGAAAAAGATGAAAAAGACAATGAAGATGAAGAAAAAAAGAAAAAGAAAACAAAAAAGGAACTTTCTCATCTGATTGACGATTTTGAAAAAAAATAACCGATGGAAAATAAAGCGCTTAAGGCAAGGGTTTCAAGCCTAAAAAGGGAAGATTATTTTAATTATGCAAATCTTCATATCCATTCCGATATTTCAGACGGAAAGGAAGTTTTTGATACTCTTATAGAACAGGCTCAAAAACTCGGATTAAAACATATTTCAATAACGGATCACAATACTGTCGAGGGGTATAAGAAAACAAAACATTTGAATGACCCCATTTTAATCCCGGGGGTTGAATTTGACTGCTTTTATCAGACAACGTTAATTCATATTTTAGGATATGGAATAGATTTTAAAAATCCCTGCATTGAAAAACTTTGTGCAAAAAATAAAAACGAAACAAAGCTTGATATAATACGCCTTTTTCACTCAAGACACCCGAAAGATGCGATAGAAGGAATTCATAAAGCTGGCGGTATTGCTGTTTTTGCACACCCTTGCTGTTCTTCCGTTTTAAGTCTTGATTATCTTGTTAAAAAATTAAAAGACTTCGGTTTGGACGGAATTGAAGCGTATTATCCCTATAACAGACACAGGGGAATTATTAAGTTTCACCCGAGAAAGAAGCCTTTTGAGCTTGCAAAAAAATATGACCTTATTTTAACCGGCGGAACGGACGAACACGGCTCCCTCTTAAAACACTGACTCCGTTAATCCTTCTTTGCAACCTTAAGCATATATTCTTTTTCCATTCTTAAATACCACCATGTGCGGCAAAGCGTCATAAGCGGCAAGAGCAAATTTACGATACACCCTTGGGTAACGCCTTGAATAAAGCTTAGCATATCAGCGTATTCTCTCGGATGTTCCGCATAGAATGCTTCGTTAAAAACAGCATTTCCAAGTATTAAACCAAAAACCTCCGACCAGATAACACTAATCAGCATAAGTAAAATTATGAGCCCTAAATTTGGAAAATAATTTTTAAGAGCAAGTTTTGCAGCCTTTAAAATGCTTTTAAACGGGGTTAAATTAGGGTTTAGAACAAAGGTTTCAAGCGTAACGCTCAAAATACTTGCAACAAGAAACATCACTGCACCAAAAATCAACCCCTGAAACGCAAGTTGTCCCGCAAGAGCTGTCATATCGATTGATGCAACATTATAATATCCGCCAATCATTGCAAATATCCAAATAACGGCCGCCACAACAAAAAGCAGTGAAATTAAAATCATTATTAAAAGATAAGAAACATATTCCTTGCTTCTTTTTTGGAATGCTTTTGTATAAAAGCCAAATTCCTGCAAAGGTTCGTTTTCCACAATTTGCTTAGAAATTAAAACAAGCCCGCCCGAAACAAGTAAATACCTCCAGAACGCATGGCAAAAAACGATAAGCCCTGCTATCATGCACAAAAACACCAGAGAAATACTTACGGCCTTTGGATCCTTTGCCGTTAAAAAGGGAAGAAAACAGATAATCACACCTGCAAGTTGCCCGAAAAGAGGATATGCAATATATTTTAAAAATGAAGGAAATTTCTCAAAAAATATCCCGAGAGATTTGGTAACTATAGATACAACAGATGTGCTTTTTTTATACATTTTTTCTCCGTACTTATCTTTTTTAAGATAAGTATAGCAATTTTTATCGGAAAAATAAACATAAAAGCAAAGTGCAAAAACTAAACTATTCTTAAATTGCTCTCTTTTTGAAGATAACTGTATTTGGAATAGTACCTTTCAGGGTTTTCTTTTGCCTCTTTTATTGTATTTTCAAGCTCAATAAATTTTGCGGCAAGGTTTGGGTCAAACTGGCTTCCTGAACATTTTTTAATTTCTTCAATCGCAACTTCATGGGGAAGTGCTGTTCTATACGACCTTGTGGATGTCATCGCATCATAAGTATCCGCTATTGCAACAATCCTTGAAGACAAAGGAATTTCTTCGCCCTTAAGGCCGTCAGGGTAGCCCCTGCCATCCCACCTTTCATGGTGTGCTTTAAGCCAATTTGAAATGCCTGCAAGCTTTTTAATACTTAAAATTAATTTTTCGGAATTCCCGGGGTGAGACTTCATCACGGCAAACTCTTCATCGGTGAGTTTCCCGGGCTTGCAGAGAATATTTTGAGGAATGGCAATTTTTCCTATGTCATGCAAAAGCCCTGCAGTTTCAATTTCTTCCAAAAGTTTATCATCAAGTCCGATTTCTTTTGCAAGAATTAAAGAATATAATGTAACCCTTAAAGAATGTCCGTGAGTGTACGGGTCTTTTGAATCAAGGGCTGAAGCTATAGATTTTATTGTTTTATAGAACAATTCCTTTAAGTCTTTTAAAATTGCAGATTTTGAACTTGAAAGATTGAACTTTTTTATGCCCGTTTCAACAATATTGGTTAATTCCTCGGGTTCAAAAGGCTTTAAAATATATTGAAAAAGATTACATTTATTTACGGCGTCCGTTAAAATTTCAATATCCGAAAACCCTGTGAGCAAAATTTTTATAACATCAGGGGAAATTTCATTCACCTTTTCCAGAAATTCCGTTCCTTCCATAATTGGCATTTTATGGTCAGATACAATGAGGGCAATTTTATCTCTGTTTTCTTCAAAGACTTTTAACCCTTCAAGACCGTTTGATGCGGTTAAAATGTTATATTTTCTATGAAAAGTACGCTTTAAGAGCTGCAGATTGTTAATTTCATCATCTACAAGCAAAATGGTGCTTGTGCTCGTCTGCATTTTAGAGCACAAGATATCATCCATTCCATTTATATACAGTTCTGATTCCAAATTAAGCAATGTTTATCCCTTAAAACAAAACTCGCCTAAATTCTATATCGGCAGCTCTTATAAATACTTTAATTAATTTTTTAACCAAAATCAATAATTCAAATATATGAACAGCTTGCAGTGTTTACCCAAAAGCTTATTATGCATACAAAAACACGCCTTTCATACGGCGTGCTTTGTTTATTATTCTGGGGGTTTGCTTTATTAAATTTTATTAATCAAAGTAAGAACAGTCGATTGATTGCATAAATTCATCATAAGTTTCTTTTCTTGCTCTTAATTCTTTAAGGGAAGTTTCAACCATTGTAGCCTGTCTTTCGATTGCTTTTTCCGCTGTGTGCACCCTTGCCATTTCAGCGTCAACTTCTCTTTGATATTGCGTTTCAATTTGCTGTCTTTTTTTCATAAGTTTTGCATATTCTGCAGTTGAAAAATCGTCGTTAAAATCACCGGGGTCAATTCCTTGAAGAGCAGCTTCCTGTCTGTCCAAGATTTGATTTACGCGATTTCCGCTTTCATAGGAAAGCCTTGATAAGGTTTCATTTAATTCGATAGCTTTAAATTCTTTATTGCTGATTTCAAGTGTGCAGAAGTTTCTTGCTATGCTTATTGTTACGAAATCTCTGTTCTTTCCCATTTTTAGGGTCCTCTCGGTGTTTTAATCCTCTTACATTTATATAAAGTGTTTTAGTATATAAAAATTGCGTTTTTTGTATATACTTTGTTTACAAAAATTAACAAAAAAAATATATTCACACGAATTTTTAAATTCATATGTTTTAAATATCTACACAGACTATGGAGATAAAATCAATGAATATAAACTTTAACCCGGGCACAAATTTAAAAACCGTTTCCTTTGCATTTAAAGGAATACAAAAAGATAGACATATCACTCCGACATTCTCCCGAAAAACAACAGGAGATTCTTTTGTAAAAAATTGCGACACGGTACTTCAGGCATCACATGCGGCAGCTTTAATGGAACTTGAAGCAAAATCAATGAAAGATGAAATGGATGCAAAAGTTGGTTATATTGTTGAATTATTTAACAACAGCGGAGTTGACGGTTCCGGAAAAACGGTTGCCGCAATAGCAAACAGCGGCACAAAAAATGAAAAAGTTATGGGCGAAGTACTTGAAGACCATACGTTGAGAATAAGTAAATTTAAAAACGGCACTATTTCAAGCATCAACGAATATACGGGAGCAGGAAGGAAAAATGAAATCATATTTTATGAAGGGAAACCGGTTTTGTATCTTGAAAATGTAGTACAGCACCCTAATGAGTGCACTACAATCGCCAGATGTCTGAATATTGAATATGGTGAGATTGCCTCTTATAAAAAGGGGATAACAGATGAGCAAGGAATAAGAACCGTTAACAAAAGCTTAAAATATTCAAACGGCAAACCCTGCGTATACGGCGAAGGATATGAATGCGGCAGACTTGATGGCAGTATAAAGATTGCAAAAGAGCTTTGGTTAAATTCAAGAAGCGACAAACCTGTTATTTATCAGGAAAATTACACCATTGCAGACGGAAAAGAAACTGTAGGCAATAAAGTATATCTTTAAATATAGATTTTGGTTTAATTGCACATATTGGATTTTAAACTTTGTAAATATTTGTAAATAAAATCAGGCTGCGTGAAATCATGCCGGATTAAAAAACTTTATTAATGTGTAAGAAGTGAAAAACAGGAAGGACAAAACGCTTTTTTAGGATAAAATTTGTTTTTCGATTTATCTTATCTTGAAAAATTACCTTAAAACTAAGGTCTTCGGGCTTAAGCAAAATAAAAAGCATTAACAAACAAATTTTCTTTCAGTTGTAAATTATGCTTATTTTATGACATGTGCGCTTCTACAGAGCGCACTTCTTTTATATGAAGGACGCTTTAGTGTCTTTTGTATAAAAGAAGAATGTTCTTTAGAACGCAGGGCATAAAACGACTTTTTATGACATGTGCGGGTGAAACCGCACTTTTTATTGTGTGAAAGGTGCGCCAGTACCTTTTGCATAATAAAAAGCAGTTCCATCGGAACAACATGTCATAAAAGCTCATTTTTGACATGTGCGCTCAAAAACACAGGATACAAAACGACTTTTTATGACATGTGTGCCATTATACAACACAAGCTGCATTTTTTATTTTTGTGGCATAATTATCCTATGCTTCTTGTAATCGATATTGGAAATACAAACACAAACATAGGGCTCTTTTTGGATTCAAAGCTTCTTATAAACTGGAATGTTGCATCCGATTCAAAAAGAACACAGGACGAATATGGAATTTTGCTTTTAAACCTCATAAATTCAGTACAAAAAAAGGCCGACGTTAAATCCTGCATTATATCAACCGTTGTTCCTCCCTTAGGAGAAACTTTTAAGGCTGCGCTTAAAAAATATTTTGATATTGAAGCATTTTTGCTTTCATATAAATCTAAATTGCCTTTTAAAATCGCCCTTAAAAACCCGAAAGAAATCGGCGCGGATAGGATTGCAAACGCAGCAGCAGCCGTAAGATTGTATAAACTGCCTGCAATTGTAATTGATTTTGGAACGGCAACCACATTTGATATTGTGGATGAAAATAAAAATTTCGTTGGCGGCATAATTGCCCCCGGGCCTAAAATTCAGGCAAACTCTTTGAGCAGCTTTACATCAAAACTGCCAAAGGTAAAAATAGAAGCGCCAAAAGAAGCAATAGGCAAAGATACAATTTCTGCTATGCTTTCAGGAATTGTAAGAGGCCATGCCTGCATGATAGACGGTATGATAAAACTTTGCGAAGAAGAACTGGGCCAAAAGGCTACAATCATTGCAACGGGCGGCTTTTCAAGTGTTCTCTTTCCAAATATGGAAAGGCACGCGGATTTTATCAATAAAGACCTGACTTTGCAGGGGCTTGAATATTTGTATAAATTAAACAGGGAGGAATGATGGAGAATATAGTTTTAAAAGTTGAAAAACTTGAACATTGCGCAGGGCTGCCCGAATATAAAACGGAAGGCGCTGCAGGCATGGACCTTATGGCGGCAAATACGGAAGATGTGGTTTTAAAACCTTTGGATAGGGCGCTTATCCCGACAGGAATAAAAATCGAACTACCGAGAGGTTATGAGGCACAAATCCGCCCGAGAAGCGGCCTTGCGATTAAAAGCGGCATTACGCTTTCAAATTGTGTCGGCACAATCGATGAAGATTATAGAGGGGAAGTTTGCGTCGGGCTTATAAACCTTTCAAAGGAAGAGTTTACAATTAAAAGAGGGGATAGAATAGCACAAATGCTTATTGCGCCCGTTGTTCGCGCAAACATACAGGCTTTAGAAGAGCTCTCCGCAACAGCCCGCGGCACAGGCGGCTTTGGCTCTACGGGGGTATAAAAAAAATAAGAAACAAATTCGAGGGTAAGATACCCTCGTTTTTTATGCATATAAAACAATATAAAAGGCACTAAGAAAGAGGCTTAAGCCTCTTGATTTAAATATGGGCCGCAGAGGACTCGAACCTCCGACCTCACGCTTATCAGGCGTGCGCTCTAACCACCTGAGCTAGCAGCCCACATCGCATATTCGGTTTTAAACGCTCTTTGGGATTTAGTCTTGGACCCTTATTAGCCTCTCGCAAAACGTGACATTTAGTCACCTTTTGCTCGACAGAGTGCTCATAACCACTCTTGAGCCGACAGTCCTTAGAGTATTTGCGAGACATCACCCGCAAGAATTAGATTACCATAGACAAATTTCAAAATCAACTACATTTTTTCAGGGGCGGTAATTTTTAACAATTTAAAAACTTCGCCTAAAACATTTTTCACGGCCGCAACAAGCGCAAGTCTGCCTTTTGTAAGCTCTTTATCATCTGACAATACTCTTGTAAAATTGTAAAAATGATGAAAATCATACGCCAAATTTGACGCATATTTACAAAGAAGATAAGGAGCGCGCATTCTTGAGGCACCTTCTACGGTTGTTTTAAACTCTTCAAGTCTTAAAATAAGTTTTCTTGTGGCGTCATATGATTTTTCATCCGCCTTGTCAAAAAGCTCTGGAACCTTTAAATCATCCGAAATGTTGTTTAAAATTTCATCAAGCTCTTTTTTTTCAATAAAAGGCGGTAATTTTTCGCCCGTTTCAGTGTCTAGCCTGTCTTCAACAGCCTTTCTTAAAATCGAACAGCTTCTTGCATGGGCATATTGAACATAAAATACAGGGTTTTGGTCATTTTTCTGCTTTGCAAGATCCACATCAAAATCAAGGGTTGTATCAATACTTCTCATCAACATCCAGAATCTTGTAGCATCAACCCCAACCTCATCCATGAGTTCATCCAGCGTCACCATCTTTTTTCTTTTGCCCATTCTGACAGCCTCACCGTTTTGAATAATATTTACAAGCTGCCCAAGAAGCACTTCGAGGTTACTGCTGTCATACCCGAGCGCGTCAACGGCTGCTTTCATTCTGGGGATATAGCCGTGATGGTCTGCACCCCAGATATTTATCAGGTGGTCAAACCCTCTGTCAAATTTATTTTTATGATAAGCAATATCTGCCGTAAGATATGTATTTGAGCCGTCCTGTTTTCTTAAAACACGGTCCTGATCATCTGTATAATCTGTTGTTCTAAACCAGAGAGCGCCGTCTTTTTCGTAAAGCTTTCCTGCGGTTTCAAGCGCCTTTACGCATTTTTCAACTTCATTGTTTTTATAAAGCGCAGTTTCAGAGAAAAAGCAGTCAAAATGCGTTTCAAACTTCTCTAAAAGCTCTTTCTGGAGCCTCAACATATCTTTTTTAGCAAATTCGCCGTATGGTTCGTTTGAATTTTGCTCGATATATCTTTTTGCACAATCAATTAAATAATCGCCCCTGTAGGCATCTTCGGGCCACTCAACGGTTTCACCCTTTAATTCTTTAACACGAAGCTCCAGAGACATCGCAAGCTTGTTTATCTGGTTTCCTGCGTCATTTATGTAGAATTCCTGATAAACATCGTATCCCGTAAATTTTAAAACTTCTGCAAGTGAAGAACCAAGTGCGGCCCAGCGCCCGTGTCCTATATGAAAAGGCCCTGTCGGATTGGCGCTTACATATTCTATATTTACCTTTTTGCCTTTGCCCAAATCCATTCTGCCATAATTTTCTTTTTCGGCAAGAATTTCTTTAACAACCTTTTTTAAAAAACCCTCTTCAAGTTTGAAATTAATAAACCCTGCAACCGTGTTTACGGAAAAATCTTCAGGTTTTATGAATTCAGCAACCGCATTTGCTATCATAGGCGGTGCCATCTTAGCATCACGCGCAAGTGATGAGACATTAACGCTGAAATCACCAAATTCGGGGTTTTTAGGGGTTTCGCAAACAAAGCTTGCTGTTATTTTTTCCGCAGCCCCTAATTTTTTATTTAAAACGGCTTCATCTGCCGCATTTTTAACAACATTTACAAAAAAATCTTTAATCATCATAAAAGCATTATATCTTAAACAAAAATAAATACTCCAAGCAAACAAAAAGTAAAATCAAAAGTAAAATATTTTTATGTTGTTATATAATATTTCCTGCAAAGAAAATAAAAAACCGTAAAAGCATTAACAATATTAACAACAAAATTTTATGAACTTATCCGAAGCAAAAAAATCAAATTCGATAATATTTAAAATGTCAGTGCCAATTTTTATAGAGCTTCTTTTACAGATGCTTGTAGGAAATATTGACCAGATAATGATAGGACATTTTAACGAGATTTATGTCGGGGCAGTTGGAAACGCCAATTTAATTATAAACCTTATAATTATTGTATTGAGTGTTATGAGCGTTTCCACAACAGTTTTAATTTCAAGATATCTGGGCTCCAAAAATTTCGGTAAAATTTCTGAAGTTTTTAACACATCAATTGTCATGCTTTTTATTGTAAGCACAATAATAACCGTTGCCATATTTACTCTGGCAACCCCCGTTTTCCGCTGGATGCAGGTGCCTGAAGTTATTTTTAATGAAACAAAAACCTATCTTTTTGTTGTTGGCGCTTTTACAATAGTTCAGGGCCTATATATGACATATACGGCAGCGCTTCGAAGCTACGGTTTTATGAAAAACGTTATGCTTGCGGCTGTTTTTATGAATATTATAAACATTTTAGGCAACTTTGTTTTGATTAACGGATTTTTATTAATCCCCGCCCTAGGTGTTAAGGGCGCTGCAATATCAACCGTAGCAAGCAGAACCATCGGGCTTATATTTATGGTTTATCTTTTTAACATAAAAACGGATATTGAAGTTTCAACAAAATATTTAAAACCCTTCCCGAAAAACACAATGAAAAATTTGCTTCATATCGGCATACCTTCAGGCGCGGAAGAGCTGTCCTACCACCTTTCTCAAACCGTTATAATGAAATTTGTCAATTTCTTTGGCACAACGGTCATTACAACAAAAGTTTACTGCAGCATTCTTGCAAACTTTGCATATATTTATTCCGTTGCAATATCTCAGGCTTCTCAAATTGTCGTAAGTTACCTTATAGGCTCAAACAATTTAAAGCTTGCAAACAAAAAGGTTTGGTCCACCCTTGTTGTTTCAATGGTAATTTCGCTTTCAATCACGCTTCTGCTTTATATTTTCAGCGACAACATCCTTGGCATTTTTACCAAAAATCCTGAAATTTTAGCTCTCGGAAAAAAGATAATCTTTGTGGAATTTTTCCTTGAAATCGGCCGCTCGATAAATATTGTAATGGTTCGATGTTTAATTGCCGTTGAAGATGTAAAATTTCCCGCATATATGTGCATATTTTCAGCATGGACATTCGGGGTCGGCTTTGGATACATTTTCGGGGTTTTAATGGGCGCAGGACTTGTCGGAATCTGGATAGGGATGGCGATGGACGAGTGCATCAGAGGACTTATTTTGATTTTAAGGTTTAAAACATTGGGCTGGACAAAAAAGGTGAAAAAGAAAAGAAGGGAAGAACTTTGCTTTAAACAGGGGTAGAACACTTGAAAATTTGCTTTTTACCGTTATTTGAGCCGATATTAAAATCGCGTCAGAATTTCTGTAACTTTTTGTAAAGTTTGGCTAAAAAAGTGTTAATTTTGACTTCTCCCGTTTTTTTATTAAAATGTAAGCACAGGCATAAAATTTGTGTTTACAAAGGAAGCATAATTTTTCTGCAACATTTAAAGATCAGGGAACGTATAGTAAGATGCCAAAAATTAACGCAATAAATGCAACAAGCGCGATTAATTATGGCCCCACAATCTCCACAAGAAGAGACGGGGGCGATAATTCCGGCGATTTTATTGCAAGCAGGCTGAACTATTTATACAACCAAACCCTTGCCGTATCAAGAAACAGCTCCTTAAACTTCAGAGGATTGAAAAAAATCGTTCAAAAAGGCGCCGGCGAAAAACTTGATAAGGTGGTTTAGTTTTTTAACACCCTAAAATCAATATTTTAAAATTCAAAGAGAATTATATTTTCTTTAAAAGTTTTGCCTGGATTGTATTTGCACTGCTTAAATATTCAATCAGAGCACTGTATCTTTCATCGGATTCCCCGTATGGAATATTTTTTGATAAAAGTTCTTTTGCGGATTTATTCAGCACATTAAGCTTTTTTAATGCTTTTTTAAGTAAAAAACCTTTGTAAAGCCCCGGAAAATATTTAAACAAAAACTTCCCAAAAACATTACTGCCCCTGAATTTATCCTGTGCTTTTTTTACGGCGGAATCTTGCAGAATATCAAAATCAAAATCATTCAGACGTTTTCTTGAATTTTTAAGGGTGTCGTTTTCAATATTTTCAGAAGAATTTAGCACGGGCTCTTTTGGCTTTATTTCCTCTTTTTTAATCGGATTATCAAAAAAAGGAGAATCTTTAATATCACCGTTTACTTTTATTGCAAGCGGGTTTGGAGTATTTTCAATATCGGGTACAACGGAAATTTCGGCACCTGCAGAGCCTTGTGTGCCGAAGCCTAATTCTTTTAATTGTCCCAATAGGGAATTTTTAAATAATTCTTCCATTATAAAATTATTATTAAGCAAAACGGAAGGTTTTAAACCCTATACAAGTAGTATTTTTGGTTTATAATCTGAATGTAAAAATTTATGGGACAAAAACTATGTGGGAATATTCTGATACGGTAAAAGAGCATTACAAAAACCCGAAAAACGTAGGCTCAATTGAAAATGCCGACGCAATCGGGGAAGCAGGGGCCTTAGCCTGCGGTGATGCTTTAAAGCTTTATTTAAAAATAAAAGATGGAATTGTAACCGACGCTAAATTTCAAACCTTTGGCTGCGGCTCTGCGGTTGCATCCTCAAGCATTCTAACTGAAATGATAATCGGAAAAACGCTTGATGAAGTTAAAAAAATTACAAATAAAGAAATTGCGGATAAACTGGGCGGACTGCCGCCTGAAAAAATGCACTGTTCCGTTATGGGCCATGAGGCACTTGAAGACGCACTTAAAAATTATGAGGGCAGCAAAAGCGAAACAGGAAAACAAACACCAAAAACAAATAAAGATAAGATTATCTGCAATTGTTTTTCAATCACAGAAAAAGCCATAAAAGAAGCTATAGAGCACAACGGTGCAAAAACCGTTGAAGATATAACCGCGCTCACATATGCAGGAGGAGCTTGCGGAAGATGTAAAGGGAACATTCAGGCAATTATAAACACTTATAATATGGAGACCAAAAACAACAAAGAAGAACTGAATGCTGTTCAATTCATTTTAAAGGTAAATAAAGTAATTGAAAAAAATATCATGCCTGAGCTTGGTAAAGACTGCGGCGGTATAGAGCTTATAAACATTGAAGGAAAAGATGTTTATGTGCGCTTGACGGGAACCTGCAAAGGCTGCAGAAATTCAACCCTGACACTTAAAAACTTTGTACAGGCACAGCTTAGAGAACACGTTGATGAAGAAATAAATGTTACAGAGGTGGAATAAAAAATGAGCCTTAACAATTTAATTTATCTGGACAACAATGCAACCACAAAGGTTGATGAAAAAGTGGTGGAGGCTATGCTTCCATACTTTAGTGAAGAATACGGAAACCCTTCATCCATCTACGATTTAGCACACACTGCAAATTCTGCCGTAAGGCGCTCAAGGGAAACAATTAAAGAATTTCTGGGCGCAAAAGATTCAAAAGAAATTCTTTTCACATCTTGCGGTTCGGAAAGCGCAAATACGGCAATTAAAGGGGTTTTGGAATTAAATAAAACAAAAAAACACATAATAACCTCAAAAGTAGAACACCCCTGTGTTTTAAACCTCTATAAAGAGCTTGAAAAACACGGATATAAGGTTGATTATATCGGGGTCGATTCAAGCGGAGACCTTGACGTTCAAGAACTTGCAAAAAAGGTGGGGAAAGATACGGCCCTTGTTTCAATTATGTACGCCAATAATGAAACGGGCGCAATATTCCCCGTTAAAGAAATTGCAGACATCGTAAAAGACATAAACCCCGAAACAAAAGTATTTGTGGACGCGGTTCAAGCGGCAGGAAAAATACCCGTAAATGTTCAAGAGACAAAAATAGACCTGCTCGGGATTTCAGCACATAAATTCCACGGCCCCAAAGGCATAGGTGCGCTGTATGTTAAATCAGGTACGATGATTGCTCCTTTAATTGTAGGCGGACATCAGGAAAGAGGGAAAAGAGCGGGAACCGAAAATGTGCCTTATATTGTAGGTATGGCAAAAGCGGCCGAACTTGCCATGGAAAATTTGGATGATGAACTTTGCCGCGTCAAAAAACTTCGAGACACTCTTGAAGAAGGCATTTTATCCAAAATTAAAAATGCAAGACTTAACGCAACGGCAAAAAACAGGGTACCGAACACAACAAACATCGGATTTTTATACATTGAAGGCGAGCTCATTTTGCTGCACCTTAATGATGCGGGAATTTGTGCAAGTTCGGGTTCTGCCTGCACATCGGGAAGTTTGGAGCCAAGCCATGTTTTACGGGCAATGGGCGTTCCCTTTACATCACTTCATGGCAGCATAAGATTCTCTTTAAGCCGCTATACAACCGAGGAAGATATCAATTATACGGTTCAAACCCTTCCTCACATAATTGAAAAACTTGCAAGAATTTCACCGTTTCAAAAGGAGCTTGGAGAGATTTTAAATCATTAGAGCACCACGAAGCTTAAAGATTACTTAAAATTGAACAAAAAATGAGGCTTTGTAAAAGATTTTGTCTTTTCAAAGCCTTTTTGACCTTTAACAGGGGAAATTAGGATGAAATTTTTATGCCTGTTTTGTGCCTTTTGTTATTTAAACATCAGTTTGTTCAACACAATTTTTGCATTCTTCTTCTTTGTTCTCTTTAATTCCAATTATAGGATTTATAATTTTTTCCATTAAAACATTTTTTGCAAACTTATCCGCATATTTTGAAACAGCAATCAAAGCGCCGAGCCCTGCAACCGCAAGAGCCACGTCTCTTCTGTGATTTACGACTTTAGCACCGCTTTTCGTGAAATTTTGTTTTAAAATGTGGAAATTATCAAATAATTTTCCTGCAGCCTTCTGTGCCGCGCCAACAATTCCTATAGGAAACAATACGCTTGTAATTCCCTGAAAAATCCCCTGACTTAAGGCTTTTTTCTTTGCCTCTTCCTTGCCTTCAATCTTTTTGGAGCTGTTGTATGTTGTTAAAACATCCGCTGCAATATATCCTGCAACAGGTATATACGAAATAACGGGAAGGCTTTTTATAAACGCACTTTTAGAATTATTGCAAACAACTCTTGTTGCGGCACCGATATCGTCACAATATCCCAGGTATCTTACGGGAGTATCATGCAGGATATCTTTCTTTTGCCCTGTCGGCTTTTTGCCTTCGGCCGCAGCTTTCTTTGCATATGCAGTTTCTTGTGCTTGTATTTTCACTTCTTAACCTTCAATTGTTTTTTGTATCTCTATAAAACACATAAAGAGTTTTTATTGCGCCTTATTTTTATAAATCTTTCTAAATTTTACAATTTATTTACATGCCTTCATACTTACTTACAATTTATTTACATTTCGCTTTCTTTTGTTCATCATGAAAATTATGGGAAAAGCAAAAAAACGCATACTACATAAAACAAATTCAAGCCTTTTTATGACAAGAGAAAGCGCCGTAAGCAAGGTTTTTAATATTTTAAATTCAAAGAACAATAGCAGAGTTGAAGCCGATAATTTAATTACCCTTTTCGGGCTCACCGCAGAAGAGCTTTCTGAGGCAGGGGTTTCTTATGAGGATTTATTATCTTTTAGCGGAACTATGGCATAAGTTTTTGGTTTGTCCTTTGTCCCGATTATTTTAAGACCGGATTCGGGCGGTTTTGCCTTGAATTATTTTACCCGAAATAATTCATAACCTTATCTTCGCCTGCCGTTCCAGCACCTGTTGTTGAGGTATCGGTCGGTGCATAAGGGTTTGTCATACCGTATGCCGTATAGTTATTTGCATAGCTGCTTCCTGAATAAGCATTTGCGCTTGCTTCAAGAGCAGATGTCGGAACGGAATAGGCGCTTCTGTCGCCTGATTGAATTTGCGCTACAAGCTCATCAAGGCCTGATTTTGAACCGCTTGCAGAATACGGTGTCGCATTAAAATTGATTGACCCTGTTGAAGTTGAATTAAAAGCTCCTGAATTTAAGTATTCAAGCATTTTCTGGCCGTCTTCCGATAATTCACCGTCCGCTAAATCCTGCTGAATTGCAAGCTGAAGAGTCTGGCTTAATTGGTTCATAGAAGCAGAATCGCCTGCTATCATTGCAGCCTGTTCATCTACGGCTTCTTCCTGCATTATTTCAATTTCACTTTTTCCTGTCACCTTTTCTGCGGCGCCTTTTGCAAGGGATGAACCCACAAGACCACCCACAAAGCCGCCTATCATACCGCCGATTACCGTCCCTGCACCGGGGAATATGCTTCCTATAGCTGCTCCGATTGCCTTACCTGCCATAGAACCACCGACAAAACCACCCGTGCTTGCCGCAACTTTCACTGTTGATTTACCAAGCTGTTTTACACCTGTTTTAGCGCCGCCCGCCTGAAAAGCAGGAATTACGTTTGTAAATAATTCCATAGCCCCTTCAATAGCGAACATAACACCTGCGCCCGTTTTTTTAAGCACGGCGCCTGTTTTTCCAAGTAAACCCGTTGCGCCCTTTGCGGCAGCTCCTGCAGTTGCTCCCGCTGCTGTGGAACCTGCCGTACCTGTAGCCTGCGCAACTGCTTTTGCGGCATCATCAACAGAATTTACGGCAGCATTTGCAATATCATCCGCACCTTTTTTTACGCCTATTTTTAATAAACTTTTTAATTTTGAAAACAGTCCGGGTTTTGCCTCTTTTGCTGCGGCCCTTGCAACACTCACGGCCTCATTTGCTTTCACGCCTGCTTTTGCTATAAGTTCTTTATTGCCCGTTGCAAGACCTTCTGTTGCAAGAGCATATGCTTCATCTGCAAGACCTGCAGCCTTAGAGCCCGCAACACCCATTGCCCCTTTTGCTTTATACATTGCACTCAGTGCGTCATAATTCATTGCAGCGCCTTTTAAGCCTTTTTGAAGCTGAACCGTATCATCAACAAGTCCGCCCATATCTTTAAAGGTTTGCAAAGCACCGCCAAAACCTTTTGCACCGGTTGAGTTTAAACCGTATTTAAGCCCGCCGTAAACTTTTGGCGCCATTTCAAAAATAGTAAAGCTCGGTGTCTGTTTAACAGCATCTGCCGTGTCGCCGATTATGCCTTTGGCATTTTGAGCAACAGGTAAACCGTTAATGTATTTTAGTGCGTCAGAAACGTATGAAACTCCATTTACTGCCATAATCTTCCTCGTTTTCTCCTAATATAAATTCCCTTATACACAAATAAAGTATTTTTCGCCCTGAAAATTGCCAGAAATTTGTTTTTTTGAACATAAATGTAACGAAATATTACAAAAAGTTTTGCTCGCCTTTTATTTAGGATTTACGGTTATGATAAAATTCGATATATGGAAAGTTTTGATTTAAAAAGGTTTGCACATATTGGCGATGCTGTATACGAACTCTTTATAAGAGAAAATGTTGTTTTTAAGGTAAAATCGCAAAACCTTATGCATAAAATAACAACATCTTTTGTCTGTGCCCCTTTTCAAGCCAAAATGGCAGAGATAATTTATGAAAACTTTTTAAACGATGATGAAAGAGAAATTTTCAGGCGCGCAAGAAATTTAAACCTTACAATAAGCAAGAAAAATAACCCCTCGATTCATCGCCACGCCACCGCATTTGAAGCTATAATCGGTTTTCTGTACCTCAGCAACAGACCCCGCCTTGAAGAATTATTTGAAGTTATAAAAGAAAACATTGAAACAAAATAACGTTCTCTATTTTTATTGTATAATTGAACAATGGAAGAATTAATTGCGCTGGATGTATTAAAAAGCAGGATTTTTACAATCCGAAATAAACGTGTTATGATTGACCGCAATTTAGCAGAATTATACGGTGTTGAAACAAAACGCTTAAATGAAGCCGTAAAACGTAATATTGAAAGGTTTCCTGCGGATTTTATGTTTCAATTAACAAATAAGGAACAAGATGAACTGGTCGCAAAATGCGACCAGTTTGAAAAGCTGAAACACAGCAAAACAAATTCATATGCTTTTACCGAGCACGGCGTCACAATGCTATCAAGCGTTTTAAGGAGCAAAAAGGCTGTTGAAATTAATATTCAGGTTGTGAGAGCATTTGTCGCGCTGCGCCAGTTTGCAATTGAAAACAAAGAGCTTTCAAACCGCCTTGCAGAGCTTGAACATTATTTTATACAACATTGTGAAGAAAACAGGGTAGATATTAAAGAAATTAACAAAACGCTTTCTTTGTTAATAGATAGAACCAAACCCGGTGAAATAGGTTTTAAGACAAAATAAAAAACCGCAAAAACGCCTATGGATTTTATTGTATAATTAAACCCATGGACAATAAAAAAATCAAAGATGAATTTATATCCACACTATCCCATGAAATTAGAACGCCTTTAACAAGCATTAAAGGCTTTTCAAAGACAATTCTTGATAACTGGGATGTGCTTGATGAAGCTTCAAAGAAAAAATTTTTAAATATCATTTTGGAACAATCAGAAAGACTTACAAACCTTGTTGAAAATGTTTTGGATGTTGCAAAAATCGATTCAAACACGGAAATCATCTTAAAGGAAGTGGACCTTCCAAAGCTTATAAACAGTGTTTTGGATATTTTAAAGATAACATATAAAAAAGAGTTTAAAATTCAAACAGGAAAAATTTTAAACTCAATGGCAGATAAAGACAAACTGGAACAGATTTTTGTAAATATTTTAGAAAATGCCTGTAAATATTCAGCCTCAAATACCCCTGTTGAAATTAAAATCGAAAACAAAAATGATTTTAACGTGGTTTCTATAAAAAATTTCGGCTCACATATTGAAGAAAATGAAAAAGAAAATGTTTTTAAAAAATTCTACAGAATTGATAATTATTTAACATCATCAGCACAGGGAAGCGGCCTCGGGCTTTATATAGCAAAGAGCCTGATTGAAAAAATGAACGGAAAAATTGAAATAAATTCCCCCAAAGAAGAAAATTTCACAGAATTTTTAATCTATATCCCGCTTTTGGAGCCTGAAAAATTTGCGAAAAAAGCTATAGGGCAAAAACAGTCCGCAGATTTTGAAACTTCAAGCGCAAATCGAATGCTCAAAACAGGAGACACAAAATAGATGTATTGTCCTGAGGTTTTTATAATTTCAAAAAGAAAAGAAATTGCAATAAAGCACAAAAAACTTGTGGGCGCCTTGAATTGCGAAGTTTCGATTTTTTCAAAGCTTGATGAGGCGATCTTTGCAATTAAAAACGATGAACCTGAAATAATCATTGTTTCGGACACAATAGAAGATACTTTGAGCGAATTTATAAGAAAAATCCGCGTTTTAACCTATAATTTCCGCCCCGTTATTATTGCCGTTTCAAAATCCGATGCGGTTGATGACAAATTAAGTGCATTTGAAGCCGGCGCGGACGATTTTTTGGATGAATCAATCGGCTCAAAAGAATTTCAGGCAAGAATAAATGCCCACATAAGGCGATATCTGGAAAATTCAATTAATCCTTTGACAAATTTTATCGACAACAAAATCACCCTGAAGGCACTAAAGCGAAACATTAAAAGAAACGAACAGCGCGCAGTAATGCTTATAAACATTTCGGGGATAAATTTTTATAAAGAAATTTATGGAGAAATTGCATACGAAAAAGCCCTTCAAACCCTTGCCGCCATTATGAACTCAACACTTCAAAAAGAAGATATCATAGGCCATTATTCCCCAAAGGAATTTTTGCTTATCACCCCCGTTATCAAGGCGGAAAAAATTGCAAAATTTTTAACCTTTGCATTTGACGGCATTTTGGAAAGATTTTATTCGGAATTTGATTACAAAAACAATTTTATGCTCTATTCAACGGAAAGCATTGAAGAGAAAAAAATCCCCCTGATGAAACTTTCAATTGCAATAATTGAAATCGGGGATAATAACGTTAAAAATGAAAAACAGGCGCTAAGCCTTCTTTTTAACGTTTTAAAGCTTTGCAAATCATCGAAAGAATCCTGCTATATGATAGACAGGCCAAAGCTCGGGGGAGAAGTTTCAAAATCCGAAAACAAAAAGGTTATGGTTATGGAGCCGGACAGTGCGCTTAATCTGCTTTTGAACACAAGCCTTAATATGCAAGGGTATGATGTTTTCCCCTGTGATAATTACGATGAATTTTTGACAAAGTTTGAAGATTTCACCCCTGATGTTTTGATTTTAGATTATGGAAACGAGCACAAAAAACAGGGAATTGCAGCACTTGAAAAACTCACGGAATATGCACAAACAAAGGGTTTGGCAATTCCGAAGATAATCTTTTCAACCACAATTCAGGATAAAAAAAATATCCTGTCAAAAGGCGCCGATTTTTATCTTCCAAAACCATATGATATAAATACACTTATCGATTGGGTGAAAAAGCTTATATAGAGCCCGTTTAAGAACATTGTCACAAAAACAATTAAAGCTTTAACCCGCTTATGAGAAGAAATGTCCGCGTTTTGAATCAAGAGTGATTGTATCAAAAGAATATAGGGCAGCAGGACGTTTTGAACCTGTTTTTGTACATTCGTTTAAGTCAATCAGCATATTTGTTGCAAGCATTTTCTTTCTGAAATTTCTTTTATCCAAATCTTTTTGAAGAATTAATTCATAAGATTTTTGCAGTTCCGTCAAGGTAAATTTCTTTGGAAGGAGCTGGAATGCAACGGGGCACAATTCCAAACGTTCACGCGTTCTTTTCAGACTGTATTCAATAATTTCTTTATGGTCAAAAGCAAGAGGCGGAAGGTTTTCAACAGGGTGCCATTCAATTTCCGCTACCTGAGATTCATCCACAATTTTTACATCAATATCTTCAGCACGAAGAAGCGCGAAATATGCACAGGTAATAACCCTTGTATTCGGGTAACGAAGCGGATCACCAAAGGTATAGAGCTGCTCTAAATAAATATTTTGAACGTTTGTTTTTTCCTTTAAAACACGAAGTGCCGCATCATCAAGGTTTTCGGACAGTCTGATAAATCCCCCAGGGATTGCCCATCGTCCGCGGAAAGGTTCGTTTACCCTTTTTAACAAAAGCACCTTGAGAGTGTTTTTAACAATAGTTAAAATTACAACGTCGACTGTAACCTCATGTGTTTTTGTTTCCGTAAAAGTCTTAGACATTTATCTTAAAATAAACTCTTTTCTTTCTCTTATAAAACCCTAAAAAGTCCTCTGCAAGACCTTTTATAATCTAATCATACAAAAAACAAGATTTTATATCAAGTTTTGGAACAAAACTTAAGATATGACGTATCAAGTTTTGGAACAAAACTTAAGATTTTAATACTGTGCCTGTGTTTTTATTGCTACGTATTAGTCAATAACCTTGCCGTTAAAAGCTTCGAGCATTTCTCTTGTTTTTTGGCCGTAGCTTGCAAGGGTTTTAATTTTAGAATTTGCTCCCGATCCCCCGGGCTTGTCTGCATTAGTTGGAACATCGGGCATAATGGGTGAATTTTCCGCAATGCCTGAATTATTTTGATAATTATCCGCATTTTGAGAAGCATTTTGCGGCATTTCACGGGGAACAGTTCCGTTTGCAGGATTTTGAACATTCTCAAAAGAAGCTCCGTCTTGGTTTATAGAATTACCTTCCCCCTGAACTGGTACAGAAGAATGATTTGAAGAATAAGCATTCCCTGAACCGTAAGCCTGCCTTGGTTTCTCCTGAACCTTCGGCGCAATTTTAACATCCATCACTTTGGTATTTTCGGTAATCAAAATAAACTCGACCGAATAGTCCTCGCCCAAAGTATTTTGAATGGCTTTTATCAAATGCTTGTGCTTGGAATCGGACTTTGCCTGATTTATCGCATTTTCATTTACAAAACCGAGCGTAATTCGCTTGTTTTCAATACCCACAAGTTTTCCGACACCTGAATAGAAAAATTTTGCAGGCACGGATTCAATAACATTTAAAACGTTTGCCCAGGCTGTTGCAGGATTAAATGCACCGATATCGCCAGCATTTGACACAATTGCAGATGTCGGAACATCAGGCATAACAGGTTCACTTGGAACGTCAGGCATTTCGGGAACAACAACCTCTGCAGGCCCGTTAATTTTACTTTCTTGTTCGAAAGTGGTTTTTACAGGGGGTATAACGGGCTCATTTGGAACATCAGGCATGGCGGGTGCACTTGCCGCATTTGAAACATTTTCAGGCTTCTCATACAGCGCTTCTTTGTATTCGCCCAAATTTTGCACCCCATCATCAGGGCTTTCCTTCACAAGTTCTTTTTCAGGAATTTCAAGCTCCTTCAAAGTTTCCTTTACAACGCTTTGACTGCTTTGTGAAGGCTTTGCAGTTTGAACTTTTTGCTCGGAGCGCAGAGGGCTTACAGATTCAGCTGATTCAACCGCAGGCTGCTGTCTTTCAACATTTAGCTTTACGGGATTTATCGGATTGGCGGCACTTGAAGATACGGACACCTGTTGAATTACAGCCCCTTCATCTTTACAAAGATTAATCACCATAAGTTCCGCCCAAAGATACGGATTTGTCGTGAAGCGGATTTCTTTATAATATTCAATAACTTTTTCTAAAACCCTAAAAAGCCTTGCAGAATCAAAATTTGCAGACTTTATCCTTTCAATATCAAGCCCGTTAAAATTTGTAAATCTTAATATTGAAGCCTCATCCGGCGCTTTGAGCGCAAAAATCAAATTCCTTAGAAATTCTATAAAATTTTCACAAAAATTCTTGGGTTCTAAACCCTTATTATAAATCTCATCCAGTGAAGATAGCGTCTGCTCAATATTTTTAGCCAGAATTTTATTTAGAAAATCAAACGCGACATCAAAGGTCACCTTACCGAGCAAATTTTCAATGGTCTCTTTTGTAATCTCTTCCCTTGCACCCAGAATGCTCACCTGATCAAGCAAAGCAAGCGAATCACGAAGCCCTCCCGAAACATTTTTAGCAATGGTTGAAAGCGCATCGTCCGTAATTTTAATTTTTTCAATATCGGAAATTTCACGAAGGCGGTGAACGATGTCGTCCGTTGTTATGCGTCTTAAATCAAACCTTTGACACCTTGAAACTATCGTCTCTATTACTTTGTGTGGTTCTGTTGTCGCCAGAATGAAGATGACATTTGCGGGAGGCTCCTCAAAAGTCTTTAAAAGAGCGTTAAACGCTTCATTTGAGAGCATATGAACTTCGTCTATGATAAAAATTTTATACTTACCGTTCATCGGCGCATACTGCGTCTGGGCAATTAATTCCTTGGCATCATCTATCCCTCTGTTTGTCGCAGCGTCGATTTCAATAACATCAAGCCCTGAAGCGTTCGTAATATCAAGACAGCTCGGACATTTCTGACAAGGAGTTAAAGTCGGCCCTTCAACACAATTTAAAGACTTGGCAAAAATCCTTGCACAGGAAGTCTTTCCCGTTCCTCTGGGACCTGCAAAAAGGTATGCATTTGCAATTCGCCCGAGCTCAATAGCGTTTGAAAGCGCTTTTGTAAGGCTTTCCTGCCCTACAACGTCCTTAAAGCTTTGCGGCCTGTATTTTCTAAACAACGGCAAATATTTTTCACTCATAAAAACATTATATTATAAAAATGTGTGGTAGAATAGAAGCACAAATGAAAAAAGTCGGAATAATCGCCCCTGCGGGCAATATAGAAGAGTTTGAAAAACTTTATGAAGCGGAAAAATTTTTATCCCGCTTTGATATTAAAGTGAAAATTTTTAAGGGCTGCAGCGATAATTTCAGATATATGGCAGGTTCTGATGATGTACGTCTTGAAGATTTACACTCTGCCTTTCTTGACCCCGAAATTGATACCATAATATGCGCCAGAGGCGGCTATGGAGCGCTTCGGCTTTTAGATAAAATTGATTACAGCATAATAAAGAATAACCCGAAAAAATTTGTCGGAAGCTCCGATATTACGGCGCTGCTAGTTTCAATCCATAAAAAAACAGGGCTTGTAACATACCATGCCAAAATGGCGCTGAACGGCGTGTCCAAAATGGGTGAGCGGGAATTTTTAAAATACAAAAATGCAATAGAAAAAGATTTCTACCAGATGCCTAAATTCCATTGCAGTGAGCGCGTTTGGAAGCAGGGCGGCCTGTACCCGGGGGATGGGGCCGTTCTTTGGGGCGGAAATTTAGCCACAATTGTCTCCTTGTTTGGCTCTGCGCCTGAAAGCTATATACCAAATGAAGACATAGTGCTGTTTTTAGAGGATATAAACGAACCTGATTACAAAATAGACAGAATGTTGACCCAGATTTTAAGGAACAAACCCCTGAAAGACAAGATTAAAGCGGTAATTTTCGGCGAATTTGTCTTTAAGAACGTTCAAGGGGTGCAAACGCCCATAGGAAATACTGTAGGCAGTGCTTCTCGCACCGCAGGCGGCTACCTGAATGAAATTCTGAAAGAATTCGTGGACACGCTGAATGTGCCCTATGCCTTTGATATGAATATCACCCATGGCGACAATAATACGGTTGTGCCTGTCGGAATGAAGATTTTATAAAACCCCCTGCCGCCCGAACCGCCGTAAGAATCATCTACCGAACCACCGTCAAAACCCTGCCAATACACTGTCTGCACTGTCAAAACCCTATCGCACCCAAAAAAAGAAAGGGATGCGAAGGTTACAAAGCGCATCCCGAAAATAAGTTGTTTATCGTAAATTTATAACGCTAAGGACTGCCCCGTCATATCGATGTGCTCTTGTATTCAATAATTACAAAGCCCTTTCCGCCCGCACCGCCTGTGCCGCCCGTCTCATTCACCACGGCTCCGCCGCCCCCGCCTCCGCCAAAGAGGCCATTTTTGCCGTTCGGGGTGTTTGCCGCCTCGTTGCAGACAACTCCCGCCATTAAGGTTGTAAGGTTGCCGCCGCAGCCGCCTAAAATCGGCCCTGCAAGGGTTCCGTCCTTCGCTTTGACATACGTTGCCCACGTGCCGTCCGCATTTTGATACAGCTCCTCTAAATACCCGCCAATTCCGCCGTAGTTGGGCACACCAGCCTGTCCGTTCTGCTGTGCGGTTTCGTTTGCAGAATAGTTCAAATACCCCTCGGGGAGCAGTTTTACGGGTGCATGTTCGTTAATGCCCATGCCGCCGTCGTTTCCGCGCAAACCACCCCGCGCGATTAAGGTTTTTGTGCTTGCCCCTGCCTGGTATTCAATTTTTGTTTCAGCGCCGTTTCCGTTCCCTGAAGCCGTTTCACCGCCTTTGCCTGCCCAGATTTTAATCTCCGTGCCTGCTTTCAGGTTTGTAATCGTCTTTGTGACGAGTTCGCCTGTGGTTCCGCCTCCGCCGTTTGTTCCGCCGTATTCAAAGTAGATGTAGCCTGAAACGCCCGCAGCGCCTACACCAAAGGCTGTGTCTCCTTCGGATTGAGAGCCTGAGCCGCCTCCGCCCCCAGCGCCATAACTTGTTGCAGGCGGGGTTACGCCGTTTTTCGAGGTCGTTCCGCCCATGCCGCCTGAGATTTCCTCCCCTTTAATGTTCATAGAGCTTCCGCCCGCGCCCCCGTAGCCTTTGTTGATGATTGCGCTTGCTAAATGCCCGTTTGAGCCCCCCTTGGTGCTGAAAGTCTTCCCTGTCCAGTTGTTGCCGATGATTGCGGTTTCTCTTGCGGCGCCTCCGTATGAAACGGTGGTTTCGGCGCTTGAATACTGCCCTGCGTTTCCGCCAAGGGCCGTTGCAAGGATTTTTCCGCGGGTTACGCTTCTGATTACGGTATTATTGCCTGCATATCCGTTCTTTCCTGCGGCAGATTGGGTAATTCCACCTCCGCCCACGGTAAATTCAAGGGTTTCCCCCGGCTGAACGTCGATTTCGCCCACGACAATCTGTCCTGCACCCCCACCTCCTGAACCGTTTGCAGGAAGCGAATAGTCACATTTCAAAACATTTTTTGCTATAGGAATTGAATACCAAAGTTTAATTGCTCCAGGTTTTCCACTATTTCCAGCAGCCGTAGATGTACTTCCAGAACCACCATTGCAATAATCACTCCCAAAAATCGTATCGATGGATCCACCTATACTAGCACCAGCATCTGCACCTGATGCACCTCCATATCCTCCTCCACCTCCGCCACCTGCACCTTGGGTTGATGCAGAAATACCATTTTTGCCAACTAAACCACTGCCGATTCCTACGACTGAACTCAAAGCAACGGCACCATTGCCACAAGTACCAGCAGCTTTGTTTTGACTGCCTCCACCGCCTCCGCCTCCACCTCCATAACCTCCACCGCCTCCACCTCCACCTCCGCCAATAGAGTTGCTTGATATGTTAGTGCCTCCACCGCCGCCTCCACCGCCTCCGCCTATTTGAAACAATATACTACCAGATATACCGCTTGTTGTTGAAATTGTTGTCGGACCTCCACCACCACCTGCGCCAGGCGAACATCTGTCTCCACTATATACAGCTCCTCCACCTCCACCGCCGCCCCAAATAGCACCTCGCCCGCCCGAACCAGCAGTATAATTACCTTGTCCGCCAGTGCCTCCATAAGCTAAATGATTTCCAAGTCCATTTGAACCAGAAATACCATTGTTTTTACTCCCCGCACCTCCAGAACCACCATTTACACCTCCATTTCCAGGACTAGGATCACCATATGTCGCACATATGCCACCGCCTCCACCACCAGCGCTATATCCACCAGGCAGCCCTGCACTGTTCCAGTTGCCACCACCTCCGCCTCCGCCACCGATTTTCACATAAACTTTCATAGCATCATTAGTAATATTTAATGTTTTATTTTCTATGTATCCACCAGTTCCACCGCCTCCGCCACTCAAACCATTATTATTGCCACCACCACCCCCACCGCCACCACAGGCGGTGACTTTAGAAATTGTCACATCCGATGCCTTGTGAAGTTTTGTTAAACTTTCATTTGGATTTATTTTTAAACCATCCAAAATTACAGTCCATTGAGTAGTGCCACTCAATTTGCATATTTCGTTTAATGGCGGGGTTTTATAACTTGCTGATGGAGTGATTTCATTTACAAGCTGATATTCACCTTCAGTTCTTTTTTCCCAAACGCCATCGCCTGCGGCAGGCAAATCACCATAAGCCGTGCCTACCCCCAAGCCGCCTGAGGCACCGCCGCCCCCGCCGCCTATCATAAAAATACGAAGTTTTGTAACACCTTCTGGAACAGTCCATGACTTTGTGGCTGTAACCTCCTGTTTACCGTAAAAAGAGTTGCCCCCTGCGCCTCCGCCGCCCATCATTGTTACTTTTATAGCATTCACATCGTTTGGAATGTTGAATATTTCGGGGATTTCACCAGAATCGTTTGCAAATATCGATACAATGGCATCTTTATCATATTGTGCCGCGCCAACGCCCGATATATTGAGCTTTGCCTCGTCCATTCTTTTTGTCATGACAGGTGCCAGCGCCGCAAGCAGCAAAGACGCCACAAGAAGCGCCATGAGCATTTCCACCAAAGAAAACGCACGCTGCGAAATTTGAGGCAAAAACGCCTCAGAACAACTTTTCTTCATAATAAACAATTTCCCTAAATTTCTATTTAATACAACAACTTTTCATACTAAAATTAGATGTAACTGATAATATTTTATTCCTGATAGGTAGAATTGTCAATTAAAAATATATCTTATAGGAATATGTTTCATTCGGGTAAAAGTAGCTAAGATGTAATAACAGCAAGCAAAAAAGGGCATTTTATGACAGAACCTGTCAATGTGAAAAAGCTGTTGGGAAACAGGATAAAAGAAATCAGAAAAGAGCGCAAAATCACGCAGGAGAAGCTTGCAGAGCTGATTGACATAGAACCGAACAATGTATCGAAAATTGAAAACGGAAAAAATTACCCTTCGGCTGAAAATTTGGCAAAAATCGCACAGGCACTGAATACAGAGATACACGAACTCTTTATATTCAACCAGCATAAGCCTATTGAGGAAATTAAAAGCTATGTTATAAGAGAGGTCGAGCAAAACGACAATTTGGCGCGGACTTTATTTAAGTTTTGTCAGGCCGTAAGGCACATATAGCAAGGGTTTTGGTTGTTTATTGTTTTTGGATTTCAGTTTACGGTTAAGGTATGGTCACAGAAAAAGCCTAGTAAAACTTGAGTTTTGAGGTTATTGGCTGATTGTACTCTGTCTTATTGATAGAGCGGGCATCCACAATCGGCGCAGGAGGCATAATGGACCATTTGAAAAGTGCTGTCTGCATTCTGCGGAAAAACTTGTCCAACCATGCGATTTTAGTGGCTTTCGGGAGATTGTGCTTTTCTTCATAGAGGAAGGTCTCCAAAAGCATCTCATCCTTGCACTGGTGCAGGTTTTCAAGACGCCAGATGACCTCATCCAAGAATTCGTAAGGCATTAGGGCGTCTTCTGCAAGAAGCGGCTTGCCTGTATTCGGGTCTATAGCAAGCTCTGCGCCGGGTGGCTTAGTCAAAATCGCCTCAGGAATTGCATTTCGCTCCAATCGATTTTTATTCAGCCATCTTGCAAGAGCAAAAAGTTTTGTTTTGGTAACATCCGCAATCGGTGCAAAGCCTCCTGACATATCGCCGTTTATTGTAGCATAACCCATATAGAGCTCGGATTTATCGGAAGTTGCTATCGGCAAGGTTTTTGGGAATTCATTCGAAATACCCCAAAGAATCATGGCACGGCTTCGGGCCTGAATATTATCCTGTGTCAAAGACGCCTGAAACCTGTCTTCCCACCTGGTTTCGACTTCTTTAAAAACCGTATCAAGCGCTTCTTTATTGGTTTTGAACATATCCAAAATCGGGATTTCCGCGTAGTTCACGCCTAAACGGGTGCACAATTCTTTAGCGTCCGATTTACTCGCTTCGCTTGTAATTTTAGATGGCATTGAAACAGCAAAAACGTTTTCTTTTCCAAGAGCATCAGCAAGCAAAACGCAGGTTACAGAAGAGTCTAGCCCGCCTGACACGCCCAAAACTGCCCTTTTAAAGCCGTTTTTATGAAAGTAATCCCTGATAGAGGTTGTTATAGTAAGGTATGCACGCTCTAAATCAGGCTCATAATCAAGACTGAAGGCCTTTTGAGAGTTTAAGGTTTTCTCTAAGCCGTTTGGAAGGGCAAAAACACGGTTGATATCCGCATAGTTTTTGGCTTTTGGGTTTGGTTCAACAATGAAAAACTGCTCCTCAAAAGACTTTGCACGGGCTGAAATCTCTCCGTTAGCGTCATAGAGCCTGCTTGCGCCCTGAAAGGTAATGTTATCAACCGCCCCAACCTGATTTACATAGGCAATCGGGGTTGAATATTTCTTGCTCACAAATGAAAGCATATTATGCAAAAGTTGTTCTTTTTTTGCACGGGTCGGCGAAGAGCTGCAATTAATGATTAAATCGGGCTTTTGCTCCTCAATTATTTTATCAACAGGATCAAAACTGTAGACAGGGTGGTCGAAGAAATCTTTATCCGCCCAGTTTTCTTCGCAAATAACAATACCTACGCGGTTTTTGCCGATTTCTATTATGCGCTCTTTTGAATCAAACTCTGCGGATTGAAAATACCTTGCGTCGTTAAATTCGCTGTAGACGGGCAATAGCGTCTTTCTTATTATGGTTTCGATTTTTTTGTTTGAAAGAACAGCAACCGAATTAAAATATCTTTTTCCCATATAGAAACGGTTGAATTCGCAAAAGCCAATCAGAACCTTGGTTTTGCCTGTGCATTTTGCGAGCTTTTCAAGATATTCAATATTTTTTTCAACCAATTTAGGATAGCGCGCAATAATATCAAAAACAGGATATCCGAACAAAAAAAGCTCGGGAAAAGCGATGGCGCCTACCTTTAAGGCATTTGCCCATTCGATATATTTTTTAGCCTTGTTGAAGTTGTATTCAATATCGCCCACAATGGGGTCAACCTGAGCAAGAACAATACTTTCGGGCGATAACAAAGGCTTAATTTTTAATATGGCTTCTTCTTTTGAAAGCTCCGAAGTTGTGTCCTGGAGGGCATTATGACAAAATTCGCCGTCTGCAAGCTCCTGTTTTATGAGTTTTGTAACATCTATCATACTTTTGCCTTTGAACTAAATTACGGTAAAAACCTTGCAGTACAATGATTTTAAGAAACAAACAGGGTTTTTACAAAACAAAGTATACCATAAAAACGGCAGCGAAATTATTTTTCAAAAAGACACGACATTGTACAAAAAATACCTGCAGAATATGTGTAAAAATGCCTGTCGCATCGGCAAAACCGGACAAGACAGGCATTTTAACAAAATTAAAATTTATGTAAATTATACATCAACTGCAGGCGGTTCGAAAGCAGGTGCCGGCGCAGGCGCAGGTGCAGGGGCTTCTCCTTTATTCTTAAACATTGCAATTAATTTACCCGGAAGAGCTTTCAACTCTTCAAACCCAGCGGTGAAGTTTGCCTTTGTAAACAATTTTTCGGCACCGCTAGCTTTTTTACCCGCTGCAGCAAGGCCTACAGCTGCAAGAGCAGCGGCAGCAACGGTTACAACAGCTGCAATTACGCCTTTTGAAACTTTTTTCTTCGGTTTATTTGAAAGATCGGCTACATCAGTGCCTTCGGGTGCAGCAGGCACCTGTGCTTGCGGGGCTTGAGGAGCATAACCCATTTCAGCAAAGGTAAGTAAGCGCGGTTGAACACCGTTAACGTTATTTAAAGACATTTTTAAATCCCTTCATATTTAATCTTTTGTATATATATGAAGGAATCGGACGCCCAAATTTTGCCATAAACCAAACAGAAAAAGAAAAATCGTTACAAAAATTTACAAGCCTGCATTGCAGACAAAAAGACAAAGATTTTCGGTCAAGACCATGTTAAAATGTTGCTAAATCGGTATCAAAATGATAAAAAAAGAATTTAAGATAGATAGTGAATATAAGCCGCAGGGAGACCAGCCGAAAGCTATAGAAGCGCTCTCTAAAGGCATAAAAGACGGTATGCCGACTCAAACCCTGCTTGGGGTAACGGGTTCGGGGAAAACTTTCACGATTGCAAATGTTATTGAAAAGGTTCAAAAACCGACCCTTATTATTGCACACAATAAAACCCTCGCAGCCCAGCTCTACAACGAATTCAAGGAGATTTTTCCAAACAACGCCGTTGAATATTTTATAAGCTATTACGATTACTACCAGCCCGAAGCCTATATCCCGAGAACTGACACCTACATTGAAAAAACAGCTTCAATAAACGATGAAATCGACCGCCTGCGCCACAACACAACAAGAAGCCTTTATGAAAGAAACGATGTTATTGTGGTTGCTTCCGTAAGCTGTATTTACGGCTTAGGACTGCCCGAAAACTACTTTAAAGGCGCAATAAACCTCTCTGTAGGCGAAGACATTGACAGACAAGCCCTTCTGGAACATCTTGTGCTGACAAGGTATGAAAGAAACGATGTCGAATTAAAAAGGGCAACTTTCCGCGCCAGAGGCGACATTGTAGAAATTATGCCAAGTTATGAAAAGGTTATAACAAGGATTTACTTTTTCGGGGATGAGATTGAAAAAATTTCAAGGATAGACCCTGTTACGGGCGAGATTTTGGAAAACGTACCTGAAACCGTTATATATCCTGCCGTTCACTACCTTGCAGATGATGAAGACTTGGAAGGAACACTGGAACAGATTCGCCGTGAACTAAGGGCGCGCTTAAACGAGCTTTACGCGGAAAACAAGCTTGTTGAAGCTCAAAGGCTTGAGCAGCGCGTAAATTACGACATTGAGATGATAAAAGAGATGGGATATTGTTCGGGCATTGAAAATTATTCAAGAATTTTGGAACGAAGAGCCCCGGGAACACCCCCTGCAACGCTTCTGGATTATTTTCAGGATGATTTTCTTGTTGTTGTGGATGAATCCCACGTAACTTTGCCGCAGCTTCGCGGGATGTATTTTGGGGACAGATCCAGAAAAGATACGCTTGTTGAATACGGCTTCAGGCTGCCCTGCGCAAGAGATAACAGGCCTTTGACGTTTGACGAGTTTTGGGGAAGAATTGGTCAAAAAATATTTATATCGGCAACTCCCGCTGAATTTGAAAGAAAAGAATCAAGTCAAATTGTAGAACAGATTATTCGCCCGACAGGACTTTTAGACCCTGAAATTGACGTTCGCCCGACGGAAGGACAGGTAAACGACCTTATAAAAGAGATAAATGCTGTAGCAGAAAAGAAAGAGCGCATACTCGTTACAACTTTGACCAAAAAAATGGCGGAAGAATTGACCGAATATTTAACCCAGAAGGGAATAAAGGTACGGTATCTGCACAGCGAAGTGCAAAGCTTGGAGAGGGTTGAAATTCTGCGCGATTTAAGGCTTGGCGAATTCGATGTTTTAATCGGTGTTAATCTGCTTCGTGAGGGCCTTGATATCCCTGAAGTATCTCTGGTTGCAATTATGGATGCCGACAAGGAAGGTTTTTTAAGGTGTGAAACATCTTTAATTCAGACAATTGGCCGCTCCGCAAGAAATGCTGAGGGAAGAGTTATTATGTATGCGGATAAAATTACGGATTCTATGAAAACCGCAATCGATGAAACCCGCCGCAGACGTGAACTTCAAATAGAATATAATAAAAAACACAATATCACTCCGAAAACGATTAAAAAATCGGTTGAAAATAATCTCCTTTCTCTTGTTCAAAGCTACAGAAGCATTGAAGATATTGTGGCAGAAGAGATGGTTGAATTAAACATAGATAAAAAGGATCTGCCAAAGCTATTGTCCAAGCTTGAAAAAGATATGCACAAGGCTGCAAAAATTCTTGATTTTGAACGCGCCGCAGAACTTCGCGACCAGATTAAAAAACTTAGAGAAATGTTATAAAACTTAATAAATGTGTGCGCTTCAAAAAACTTTATGTTACCATAACCCCAAAGATTATATTTAGTCGTGGAATTATATTTAAGCTTT
This sequence comes from uncultured Vampirovibrio sp., assembly GCA_910578465.1. GTDB lineage: Bacteria > Cyanobacteriota > Vampirovibrionia > Gastranaerophilales > Gastranaerophilaceae > MGBC122484. The sequence continues at coordinate 362,972 of CAJTPW010000002.1, forward strand.
AGCAGTTCAGCAATATGGATAGAATTAGACAAAACTTTTGCAAGAGCAAGGGCTTACTTGCGTTTGACGCTGTTTAAAAACAGTGCTGCTTTGGCACAGAGATTGCAGCGCTTAAATATTGAAGTCCAAAAAAAGGAGGATAGAAAATTGAGCAGAGCAGAAGTAATTGATGGAACAAAAGATAGCGATATTATAGAAATTAAAGGCGAAAGCGGTTTTAGAGAAATAACAGGATATGGCGATGATGATATTATAACGGGCGGAAACGGGATAAATATTATTTACGGAGACGGCAAATTCCCGCTCGGTGCAAAAGAAAGCCTCGGGGACGATGAGTATAAAGAACTGGAAACAATATACAAAAAATTCTCGGGAAATGACACAATAAAAGGCGGAAATGGCGTAAATATAATCCATGCGGGCCTTGGAGACGATGAAATCACGGGCGGAACGGGGGTAAACCTTATACAATTCAAAGCGGGGGACGGGAATGACATTATCTGCAACGGCAACGGAACGGATTACCTTTATTTTTGCGATTGGAGCTATGATAATGCAGATTTTTCAAAAAACGGAGATGATTTAATTATTTCATACAAAGACGCGGACACTATGGAGATAAACCCTGATATGGGCTCTGTCACATTAAAGGATTACTTTATACACAAGGAAAATTTTTCGGTTCAGGGGATAGGCTTTGGTGCAAACAATCCCACAAAGTATAAAACGGATATAGAACCTATCGGTTCAATGCTTAACTATGATGATAACATTACAATTGACAAACTTGCAGGTGCAATACAAGGTGCCTTTAAAAATTCCGCAGAAATATGGGAACTTTTTAATGAAGATAAAAATGTAATCAAAATGGAAACTTCGGGCAAAGTAACAGGAAGCAACGGAGATGACATCATAAAAGGAAGCGGCGGAGATGACATCATATACGGCGGAAATGGAAATGACATAATAACAGGGGGCGAAGGAAACGACAAACTTTACGGCGGACGCGGAAAAAATACCTTTATCTTCAGCCCCGGAGACGGCAAAGACACAATATATTATCAAAACGGTGAAGATATTATTGATATTACAAAGGCAGCCACCATAGACGGAAAAACAGAATTTGCCTTTTTCAAGGAAAATAATGACTTAATAATAAAATACGGAAGCGGGGCACAAAACGGAGAAAGCGCGGATGAAATAAGGCTTGCAAACTATTTTAGATCGAACGGAAAATCAAACATACAATTGAAATTTATTGAAGACAATATAAAAACCATAAAAGACATAAAAGATATTGCCTCAATTAATATAGATTTTTCAAACGAAACAAGGAGTAAAACAATAACGGGAAGCTTCCTGAATGACAACATCAAAGGAACAGACAAAAACGATATAATAAAAGGCGGAAGCGGGGATGACACCATAGAAGGAGGCAAGGGAAATGACCGCCTTTACGGGGAAGGGGGCATAAACACATTTGTTTTTCAAAAAGGAGACGGCAAAGACACGCTGTATTCAGGGCGCGGCGAAGATACGATTAAATTTGCCGATATAGAGGATATAAAAACAGGAACCATTAAAAACATAAAATTCAGTGCTTCGGGGAATAATTTAATCATACACTATGGCAGCGAAGATACTGTTACAATCCCCGGGTACCTTGCAAATCCTTCAAAATCGTCGGTTAAATATATTCAGTTTCAAGAAAACCCTCCAAAACTTATTACAGACCTTTTAAACAAATACCCCTTTGAATTTGACGGCAATTTAAGCAAAAGAAACAGTATCAGGGGAACAAACTCCAAAGATATAATAACGGGAGGCGGTCTGAATGATACAATAAATGCCCTTGGCGGAGATGACATTATCTTTGCGGGAGACGGGGCAGACCTTGTTCGGGGAGGAAACGGAGATGATTTAATCTATGGCGAAGGCGGAAATGACAGGCTGTATGGAGATAACGGGAACGATACGATTTATGGAGGTGGTGGGAACGATATAATTTATGGCGGAAATGGAGATGATGTTATTTATGGCGGTGCAGGCGATGATAAACTATATGGAGATGCGGGAAATAACACCTTCCATTTTATAAAAGGGGATGGAAACGATATTGTTTATTCGGGGCGGGGAGCGGATACTCTAAGCTTTGATGATGTTAATTTTAGCGATTTAACTTATTCTCTAAGCAAGACAAACGGACTTTCAGTAAACTATGGAAACGGCGGAACCGTTGATATTTCAGGATATTTTTCAAAGCGCGGCAAAGTTTCAACAAATAAGATAGCAACAAAGGATGGCGAAAAAACACTGGATGAAATTGTAAACGATAAAAATTTTAAGGTTCTGATAAACGGTAATGAAAACAAAAGAAATACTCTTCGGGGTACATATAAAAACGATATCATAACAGGCGGAGACCTGAACGATACAATCCTTGGAAATGACGGAGATGACATTATCTTTGGCAGAGGCGGAAACGACCTCATTAGAGGCGGAAACGGAGATGATACTATAGAAGGAGGCAAAGGAAACGACCGCCTTTATGGAGAAGGGGGTAAAAACACTTTTGTATTCAACAAAGGAGACGGTGCAGACATTATCTACTCAGGGCGCGGCGAAGACACAATTAAATTTGCCGATATAAAAGAATTTGACTCTAAAACGATGTATTTTAGTGCCAAAGGAAATAACTTAATTATAAATTACGGCACGGGGGATAATATTACAATCCCCGGGTATCTTGCAAACCCTGCAAAATCGTCGGTTAAATATATTCAATTTACGGATGGAGATAAAATTTCAATTTCGGATTTGATTAAAAATCATCCGTTCGAATTTTACGGAACGCAAGGCAAAAGAAATAGTATCAGAGGAACAAACGAAGTTGATATCATAAAGGGCGGTAATTTAAACGACACAATAACCGCTCTTGGCGGAGATGACATTATCTTTGCGGGAGACGGGGCAGACCTTGTTCGAGGCGGAAACGGAGATGATTTAATCTATGGCGAAGGAGGAAATGACAGACTTTATGGAGATAACGGAAACGATACGATTTACGGGGGTGACGGGAACGATATAATTTATGGCGGAAACGGAGATGATGTTATTTATGGCGGTGCAGGCGATGACAAACTATACGGAGATGCGGGAAATAACACCTTCTATTTTAAAGAGGGAGACGGTACAGACACAATTTATATGAATTCTAAAGCCTCGGATACAATAGTTTTTGATAAAAGCCTAAAAGACACTCTCACCTTTGACAGAACAGGAAATAACCTTATTATAAAATATGGTGCGAATGGAGACAGTGTAACGATTTTAAATTATCTGAACAATAAAAACCCGAGCATTAAAAACATTGTCTTTGCAGATTATGACACTCCGAAAGGAGATTTTAGCAAGGAAGAAGGAATGCTGCTTTCAGATATTGTTATAAAAAAGCTTGTAACAAAATTTAACCTTGCTAACGGTAAAACCGTAAACGGCGAATATTATAAGGGAAATGAATACAATAATCTAATCATAAGCACAGGCGTTTATTCCAAAGTGGAAGCGGGCGGCGGAGATGACATCATATATCTGCAATCAAGAAACTCGGAAGCATACGGAGGCGAAGGAGACGATAAATACATAGTATCATCCCTTGGAAACAACACAAAAATTAACGATGATACAGGAAATGATATGGTTAAAATCCTTGATAAAAAGCAAAATGTAAAGATTATATTCGATGTAAAAGTTTCAAACGACGGCTCAATCATTAATTCAGACCCTGATTTTGATTCAATGTTTATCATAAACAACGCAACCTTTAACAGAATAAAATCAACGGGCAAATTAAATATTACGTCAGGAATTGAAATTGAAGATTTTTCAAACGGGATTTCAGCTGAAAATCAAAATGGAGGCGTTAATAAAATTGAAACAAATAACGGATATTTGGATTTGGCGGGGCTTAACTCCGTAAAACAGGATGTTGCAAACTGGCTTGCAGGCTCAAACGGTAAATACGAAAGCGCTATGGATGTTTTAGCGGGCGGAAATAAAACCGATATTAAAGAACTTCTTGCCATATATCAAAACATTGAGAATAAATGGATTTAAAATAATTTCGCAACAGGCAAACCTCTGTTTCAAGTTTGCCCTATAAAAAGCCCTTTGATTTACTAAAGGGCTTTTCTTTTAGCTTTGTCCCGTCTTTAAACACTTCCAAGTGAAAAAATGATTTTAACAGCCAAAGCTTTTGTGTTATTATTATCTTGTTTGGAATTATATTTAGCTTTAAGATACAAGTTTTGTATGCAAAATTTTAATATGCAATCCGATACGAAAAAGAAAACGGTACAGGTGAATACGGGTCTTGTCTGTTTTGATACCGTAGCAAAATTAAACAACATAAACATTGATATGAAAAATGTTGTAAAAGAATACGGCATAAACACAACAGATCTTGCCCCCGAAGAGCTGCTTCGCATTGCAAAAAATTCAGGGTTTAAGATAAAACAAAAAGACATAAAACTTTCAGACATTTCGGATAAATACCCGAAACCTTTAATAGCACAGCTTAAAGACAATTCATACATCATAATTTTTGCAATTAAAAAAGATGAAAACAAAGTGCTTATCTTGCCCCCGCTTGCAAAACACCCTTTGCCCGTCGAAGCGAATAAAATCCAAAGCCAAATTAAAAACATCTTTATTCTTTCATACAAAGGAATTAAGAGTGACACTAAATTCGGGTTTCTGTGGTTTTTTAGAGAAATTTTAAAATATAAATCAATAATTTTTCAGGTTTTGCTCGGCTCTTTTGTTGTACAGCTTTTCGGGCTTGTAACACCTTTGTTTACACAGGTTATTCTGGATAAAGTCCTTGTCCACAGGACGATTTCCACCCTAAATGTCCTTGCTGCAGCATTCCTCATTGTTGTTTCGTTTGAATTTTTATTAAACCTTTCAAGAAATTATATTTTTATCCATACTGCAAATAAAATCGATGCAAAATTAGGCTCGAAACTTTTTAAAAGACTTTTCGGGCTTTATTTTACCTATTTTGAAACAAGACAGGTCGGAAACATAATAGCGCGCGTTCGCGAGTTGGACAGAATAAGGGAATTTATAACGGATAAATCGGTTTCGGTTATTATAGATTCGCTTTTCTCCGTTGTATTTATCTCTATAATGCTGATTTACAGCGTGAAATTGACCCTTATTGCAATCGGTTTTACGTTTCTTACGGGAATTTTATATCTTTTAATCACACCCGAACTAAGGCGCAGGCTTGAAGAAAAGTTTCATATGGGTGCAAATTCAAACTCTTACCTTGTTGAAACGGTTACGGGAATTCAGACCGTAAAATCACTTTCTGTTGAAGGAAGTATGTTTAGAAAGTGGGAAGAAAAGCTTGGAAATTATATAAAAGCAAGTTTTAACCTCGCAATCACGGGAAATTTCGCAGGAAATTTTTCAGGACTCTTGCAAAAGCTTATGACAATATCCCTTCTTTATACGGGTGTTTTGCTTGTAATTGAAAATAAGCTCACAGTGGGCCAGCTCATTGCTTTTCAAATGTTTGCGGGGCAATTCTCTGCCCCTATGCTTCGTCTTGTAAATTTGTGGAGCGAATTTCAGCAAACCCTTCTTGCCGTAGATAGAATCGGCGATATTTTAAACAGCCCGAAAGAAATTCAAAACAAAAATGCAATAACGCTTCAAAATATCAGAGGAGACATTAAAACAGAAAATCTGTCGTTCAGATATAACCCCGATACACCAATGGTTTTGGACAGAATTAACCTTGAAATTAAAGCGGGGCAAAAGGTTGGTTTTGTCGGAAGAAGCGGAAGCGGCAAATCAACGCTCACAAAGCTTATCCAGAGACTTTATTATGCAACGGAAGGCGCTATTTATATCGATAACATTGACACAAGGAATATAAACCCCTTGTGGCTTCGAAGTCAAATAGGTGTTGTTTTACAGGAAAATTACCTGTTTACGGGCTCCATCAGGGAAAATATTGCCCTTCCCCGTCCAAATGCACCGATGGAAGTCATAATTCAGGCAGCACAAATTTCAGGCGCACATGAATTTATATCAAAATTTCCAAAAGGATACGAAACAGAAGTCGGCGAGCGCGGTTCAAGCCTTTCAGGCGGGCAAAAACAAAGAATAGCAATTGCGCGTGCCCTTATTTCAAACCCGAAAATTTTAATCTTTGATGAGGCAACAAGCGCCCTTGATTACGAATCGGAAAAGATTATCAGAGAAAATTCAAATCTTATCACAAAAGGCAGGACCGTAATAATCATCGCACACAGGCTTTCTGCGATAAAAGACTGTGACTTTATTGTCTGTTTTGATGAGGGAAAAATTGTTGAAACGGGAACCCATGATGAACTTGTCCAAAAGCAAGGGTATTATGCAGGTTTATATAATGCAAGACTATAGAACGGAACATTATAAACGACGGAAAAATTATGTTTAAAAAACTTTTTGCATTCAAAAATGAAGATTATAACGAATTTAAACCCGTATTATCGGAAATCGAAGAAGAGCCTCTAAATCCGCTCGGGCCTTTTATTTTTTGGATTATAATTTTCTTTTTTATAACAGCTGCAGGCTGGATGTATTTTGCAAAAACAGACGTTGTTATAACAACACGCGGAATTATAATACCCGATGGCGAAGAAAAGATTGTTCAATCCCTTGATAAGGGTGTTTTATCAAAGCTCAACATAAAAGAGGGTCAATACGTAAGGAAGAACGATGTTTTAGCCGTTATTCAGCCCGCAGAATATGAGCCCGCATTTGAATTAAAAAATTTGGAACAGGATGAAATTTCAACAAAAGAAGAGCTGCTTTCTGCGGCAACCCGCCTTAAGATTGTACGGAAAGATTTAAAAAGACTGCGTTCGGTTTTGGATATTATTGAAAAATCAAAATACAATGAAACATTGAAGGAGGAAATTGCCCTTAAACATCAGATAAACGGATTAAATGCAGCCCTTGCGCAGATTCAAAACAGAAGGCGCCAAATTGAAAAACAAAAGCAGATTTTAAAATCTCCCGCAAACGGTTACATAGGACAGATATTTATCCACACGGAAGGCGCTGTTGTTAACCCCGCCGAAAAGATTGCAACCGTTGTACCCGACGGGGTAAAATTAAAGATTAAAGCAAAGGTTTTAAACCGCGATATAGGATTTGTAAAAAAAGGAGCCGATGTTTCCATAAAGCTTGATACATATGAATTTCAAAAATTCGGCACCCTGAAAGGCAAAGTGGATGTAATCTCTCCAAACAGCATAGAGGATAAAGATTTCGGGCCTGTTTATGAAATTTATATAACACCGCATTGTGAATATATTCAGCTTAAAAACGGTAAAGAGCGTATTAGAGCAGGGCTTAGCACAACAAATGAAATCAATATAGGAAAAAGGCGCGTAATAGAATTTTTCATCTATCCTGCAATAAAATATTTTGATGAGAGCATAAAATTGCGGTAAGCCCTAAAATCAAGCTTGCCGCAATTTTTAACTGAAATTTTAATCAGCTGATTGGCCACATTTTTTAATTTTTCCCGATTGAAGCCAGAACTTCGTTCAAAACATCGAAAAGTTCGGCGCGTTCCATCTCGTTTAATTCAACAAGCGGTCGGCGAACATAATTTTCAATCATCTTAAGCTTTGATAATACAGCCTTAACAGGAACAGGGTTTGGCGCCATAAAGAGCTTTTTAAATAAAGGATAAAGCTTCTGGTGCATATTTCTTGCAGCCTTCACCTGTCCTGATTTAAAATTGCAGATTAAGGATTTTAATTCATCCCCCACAACGTGCGAAGCAACGGAAATTACACCGTGCGCACCAAGTGATAACATCGGAAGTGTTAAGCTGTCATCCCCGCAATAGATTGCAAAATCATCAGGGCAAAGAGATTTTAATTCTGTTATAACATCCATATCGGGGAAACTTTGTTTTAAGCCTACAATGTTTGGGTATTCTTTTGCAAGGAATGCAACCGTTGCAGGCTGCATATTAACACCCGTGCGCCCCGGAATGTTGTATAGAATAATTGGAATATCAACGTTCTTTGCAATTTCGCCAAAATGTTCAATCATTCCCTGCTGGTTTGGCTTGTTATAATAAGGAACAACCGAAAGTATGGCGTCTGCACCAATTTCAACCGCTTTTTTTGAAGACGCAATTGCGGTCTTTGTACAGTTTGAACCTGCACCCATAATAACTTTGGCAGAGCCTGAAACAACTCCTTTTACGGCATATAAAAGCTCATATTCCTCTTCATGGGTAAGAGTCGGGCTTTCACCTGTTGTTCCTGCCACAAGAATAGCGTCAGAGCTCGTATCCGCAAGATGTTTTGCAAGCTTTTCAACTGCGCTGAAATCTATCTCCCTCTTTTCGTTAAAAGGGGTCACCATTGCGGTTATTACTTCACCTGCATCAAATCTAAGTGTCATTCTTCTTCTCCTATAAAGCTTTTCTTAATGGAACCGATTTTAAAACGCCTTACTTATTTCCGTAAAGCCCCATTCTTACAACTGATTCCGCTATTCTTACCGTATTTAGCGCAGCACCGATTCTTAAATTGTCCGCAACGCAGAAAAGGTCAATCGCATTATCAAAAGCAATGGATTTTCTTATTCTGCCGACATATACGGGATCTTTTCCTGCGCAATCTTTCGGTGTCGGGTAAACATAATTATCGACATCATCAACCACTTCAACACCCCATGCTTTTGACAGAATTTCACGCGCTTTTTCTGCTGATAACGGTTTTTCAAATTCAATTGTAACAGCCTCGGAATGTCCTCTGTATACGGGAACACGAACCGCAGTGCAGGAAATCGGTACATCTTCGGACAAATGAAGAATCTTTCTGGTTTCGTTTGTAACCTTCATCTCTTCTTTTGTATAGCCGTTTTCCGTAAAAGAATCAATCTGAGGAATAAGGTTAAAGCCTATTTCATACTTGAAAACCTTATTTTCATAAGGCATACCTACCAGATTAACTTTTGAATTGTCGGTCAATTCATTCATTGCAGCTAATCCTGCACCTGAAACAGCCTGATATGTTGAAACTATTAATCTTTTAATATTTGCATAATCATGCAAGGGTTTTAAAACAAGCATTAATTGAGAAGTTGAGCAATTAGGATTTGCAACAACCCCTGTATGCATTTTAAGGTCATCATCGTTCACACCCGCAATTACAAGCGGCACGTCTTTTTCCATACGAAATGCGCTTGAATTATCGATATAAACACATCCTCTTTTTGCGGCTTCTTTTGCAAGAGCAAGGCTTGTGGAACCACCTGCCGAAGCCAAAACAATATCTACACCGTCAAAAGCTTCGGGTGCTGCCTCGATTACCGTATATTCTTTCCCCATAAAATCAAGTTTTGAGCCTGCTGAGCGGGCTGAAGCAAGCATTTTGATTGAATTAAATTCAAACTTTTTCTCTTCCAAAATGCTTAAAATTTCTCTTCCAACTACTCCTGTTGCCCCAAGGACAGCTATGTTCGGTTTCATAGTATATTCTCCAATCCATATATAAAATCATTATTATCATACACATGCTTAATTGCAAGTTGAACTCCGCCCATATAGCATTCGCGGTCTATTGAATCATGCCTGATTTTAAGAGTTTGCCCCGCAGAACCGAAAATCACTTCCTGGCTTGCAACAAACCCGGGCATACGAACAGCATGGATATGAATATTTCCTTTGCCGTTTTCATTAAAATTGCCGCCCCTTGCTCCTTGAATGAGTTCGGTTTCAGGCACATTGCCTCTGGTAAAATCAGGGTTAGCCTCTGCCATCATCTGAGCCGTTTTTATTGCGGTACCTGATGGGGCGTCTTTTTTTCGATTATGGTGAAATTCGATAATTTCCGCGTTATCAAAATATTTTGCGGCCATTTTTGAAAACATCATCATTAAAACCGCACCCGTTGTAAAATTCGGAGCGATAAAACATCCCGTATTATTCTTTTTGGAAAGCTCTTCCAATTCCCTGATTTGCTCAATCGAAAGACCTGTTGTTCCTATAACGGGTTTCACTTTTGCATTCAGATAAATTTTAGCATTTTCAAAAACAACGGAAGGTTGTGTAAAATCAACTACAACATCGGGTTTTGTTGCTTCAAGCGCCTTTTTCAGATCACTTTCAATTACAACATCACCATAGACGTTTTTACCTGTTTCAAATTTATCAACAGCCATAACAAGGGTCATTTCACCCTTTGTTTCGCTGTTTTCTATAACGGTTTTAATAACTTCTGAGCCCATTTTCCCGAGGGCGCCCGTCACTCCGATTTTAATCACTTTATTCTCCAAATTTAATCATTCAATGGTATGTGCGCAAATTATTTCACAAAAAAAGAGGAATTTCAACACTCTTGTTAAGGTTTAATACGATTTTAACCGCATCGTGAAACTAAAGACACCAAAAAAGATATGTGCTAAACGGCTTCGCTTTCAACAAGCTTATCTTTAACCTTATCCAGTCCTGATTTTATAATTCTTGAAATTCTTGAAGCGGAAATTGAAAATTCTTCGGATAATTCCATTAATTTTTTCTCCTGGAAAAATTTTGCTTCAATTAATTCTCTTTCTCTTCTTGGTAATTCAGCGATAGCTTTTTTGATTGCGGATGAAATCTGGTTGAATTCGCAGGTTTCTTCGGGGGTTTTTCTTGCATCCTTTACTTCAAAAGGCTTTTCGGACTCATACATTTCATCCGTTGATAATATTGTTTTATAAATAGCTTCTCGAAGTTCGTTTTTATCAGACTCCGACGCTCTTTGAGATTTCACCCCGTGCCATCTGTATCTTCGCCTCAATTCGTTTCTTATTGCCCATTTGATAGCCGTTGCAAGATAAGATTCGTTGTATTCATCCTCCGAATTGTGCTCTTCGCTGTTACACAAAATATCCACGGTTTGAATTCCGATATTTACAAGCTCGTCAAACTCGACAAGGTGCTGGGCTGCGATAGATTTATACTCCACTTTTACAATCTTGTTGATTAAATCAAGATATTTCCGAAGTCTTGCGTTTTTTTCAATTTTTTCTTTTAGGTTTTCCATTTTTATCAGCTTATTGAAAAAATAAATTAGGTATCCATAATAAACATTATTTTCATGTTTTTCAACTAAAAAAACTGCATTGTAAAGAAAAATAACATTTATTTGACATTGGTTTTTGTTTTTAATAATCTAACAGTATTATACACCAAAGACAGCTCGGCGGCTTTAAGTTTATAAAACCAAAAAAGCCTTAAAATCTTTTAAAAGGAAGCCGGCCCAGGTAGCAAAAGAAAAACCCAAACAAACAGAATTTTCAATCAGAAAAATTAAAAGTTAATATTTTGTTATTTTGGATAAGTTTTTGCGTGTATGCTTTTTAAAAGCAGAAGCAAAGGCTTTTTTAGTTTAAATAAGACTTAAATATTTTTGCAAAACGCTTTTAAAATCTTGTTTCGATACGAAAGGAGAAAGTTACAAATGTCAACAAAGGCTTTTAAAAACGAAAAAGTTGAATACTTTAAAAAGCAATTCGAAAACGCCAAGGTTGCAATTGTTACTGACTATCGAGGATATACGGTGGAAGAAATTACCGAACTCAGAAGAAACCTCCAAAAGAGCGATTCTGATTATACGGTAACCAAAAACACCCTTTGTAAGCTTGCTTCAAAAGGAACTGCATTTGAAGCAATTGAAGAGCTTATGCAAGGTCCTTCCGCCATTGCTTTCGGTTTCGGCGATGAAGTAAGCGCTGCCAAAGTGGTTGCAAACTTTATTAAAGAAAACAAAAAAGGCGAAATCAAAGGCGCTGTATTGGACGGCAAAGTTTTATCCGCTGATGAAGCCAAAAAACTTGCTCTTCTTCCAACAAAAGAAGAACTTTACGCAAAAATTCTCGGCAGTATCAATTCACCTGCAACAGGTATCGTTTACGGTATCAATGGTGTTATGTCAGCCCTTGTACGTGCGGTTGACGCGGTTGCTAAACAAAAAGCAAACCAGCAATAATTTCCGGCCCCTGATAAGGTTCTTTGCAGGAGCCTTAGGCCAAACGTAGAACAAAATAAATTACTTTAAAAATAAAAGGAGAAAAAACAATGAGTAATGTTGAAGCTATTTTAGAATCAATTGAAAAATTAACATTAATCGAAGCAAGCGAACTTGTTAAAGCTATGGAAGAAAAATTCGGCGTATCTGCTGCTGCACCTGTTGCAGTTGCTGCTGCTCCTGCTGCTGCAGGCGGTGAAGCTGCTGCTGATGCAGGCTCTTCTGAAGTAACAGTTGTATTGGCTTCTGCAGGCGCTAACAAAATTCCGGTACTTAAAATCGTTAGAGAAATCACAGGTCTTGGCTTAAAAGAAGCTAAAGACTTAGTAGACGGCGCTCCTAAACCGATTAAAGAAAACGTGAAAAAAGAAGACGCTGAAGCTATGAAAAAACAGCTTGAAGAAGCAGGCGCTACAGTAGAATTCAAGTAAGCTTTAAAACTTGATAAGCAGGGTTTCCTGCTGTAATTCAAAATTAAAACCGACATCTTTTTTATGGTGTCGGTTTTTTAATACATTTTTTAGCCTAAACCTTTTCTTTGCACTCCCACTCAAAAAGCGAAATTTTTAAAAAAACCAGCCTGTATTTTTTGTTATCCCACCTTTTTTTAATTCTCATAACGGGTATTCTGTTTAAAAGCTTAATGGTGCGGATTGTTCTGTATTTAAAGGGGTAATACCTTTGCATAATCTCTTCTGTTTCTTTATTCAATAAATCCGTATTTTTGCTTGAAATGCCATCCATAAAAAAATTGCACCCGAGAATATTTATATACTCAAACTTACATCCGCCCGTTAAAAACAATAATAATTTTTCAAAATCCGCACGAATTTTAAACCTTTCATCATACAGACCGTATTTTTCAAAAAGCTCCTTTTTAAAAAAGCAAGCCTGATGATTTAAACAGTTGCTTTGCCAGAAAGTATAGTTCAATCTGTGCCACAGCGGAAATTTTTGGCAAAAGCCCGTACCGTCTTCCATAAAACACTTGCTTTTGGAATAGAGAATATCTGCCCTTTTTAAAGCACCTTTTTTGAATACTTTTTCAAGGGTTTTGTCTTCAAAAAAGGTGTCGCCTGCGTTCATAAAATTCAGCCACAGCCCTTTTGCCCTTTTTATCCCTTTATTCATGGCATTATAAACGCCATCATCTTTTTCGGATATAAAAACATTCATCCTATCTTTATATTTATCTAATATTTCAAGGGTTTCACGGTTTGAGCCGCCGTCTATTACTATCCATTCAAAATCCTGAAAAGTTTGCTGCACAATACTTTTACAGGTTCTCTCCACATTTTTTTCATTATAACAAACGGTAATTATCGAAACAAGCGGCTTGCAGGACATACACTTCCCAAATTTTAAACTCAAACATAATAATATTTATCATATTTAAAGTTTATTGTACAGCATAAAATTCCCCGCCTGAAACAAGCGGGGAATTTTCATATTTAACCGTTGAAAAGTTTCTTAAATTTTCATTTGAAAAAAACTTAAAGAAACAAGTGCAACTAGCCTTTAATCTGGCTCATTACTTCATCAGCGAAGTTGTCCTGTCTTTTTTCCAAACCTTCGCCAAGAACGTATCTTTCAAATCTTACAACTGAAAGCTTGCCTTCGATTAATTGTGAAATTGTTTGGTTCGGATCTTTAACAAATGCCTGATCAAGCAGACATCTTTGAGCCATTAATTTATCAATTCTGCCTGCAACAATTTTTTCCCTGATAGCTTCAGGCTTGCTTGCAAGGTCTTCTTTACCCATTTCAATTCTTTTTTCTTCTTCGATAACGGAAGCAGGAATTTCATCTCTTGAAACAAATTCGGGAGCAGAAGATGCGATGTGAAGACAGATGTCTTTTGCAATAGTTTTTGTTTCATCGCTGCAGCCTTTTTCGCATTTAACATCAAGCAATACGCCAATTTTGCCGTTGTGAACGTATGTTGAAACACAGCAATCAGCTTCATATCTTACAAATCTTCTGATTGTAATCTTTTCGCCGATTTTTGCAATCTGTTCTTTAACAACATCATCAATCGGTTTTTTGCAAACGGGGCAATCCATTTTAAGCATTGAATCTGCATCAGCAGGGTTTAATTTTGCAACCGCTTCAGCCATCATATTTGCAAGGTTTTTAAAGTTTTCATTTTTTGCAACAAAGTCTGTTTCGCAGTTCATTTCAACCATAGCGCCGATTTTGCCGTCTACATAAGTTGCAACCACGCCTTCTGCCGCGATTCTGCCCATTTTCTTATCGGCTGATGCAATACCTTTTTGTCTCAAAAGCTCTGCGGCTTTATCCATATCGCCTTCTGCTTCAACAAGCGCTTTTTTGGCATCCATCATGCCTGCACCTGTCTTATCTCTGAGTTCTTTTACCATTGAGGCTTTTATTTCCATAGTTTTTACTCCTTTTGTTAAATAAAAGGACAAGGCTTGTTTTTGTGTTAAACCTGCCCTTTTAAACTTATAACTAATTTATGCTTTAGCGGCTTCTTCGGCAGCTGCTTCAACGCCTGCGTCTTTAGCTTCGATTTTTTCAATCTTACCGCTGTTTGCCTTGTTTTGTCTTAATTCTTTACCTTCTAAAACGGCATCAGCCATTTTTGAAGCGATTAATTTAATGCTTCTGATTGCATCATCATTACCGGGGATGATGTAGTCGATACCGTCCGGATCAGCGTTTGTATCAGCAAGACAGATAACAGGGATGTTTAATTTGTTTGCTTCCTGAATTGCAATTAATTCTTTCTTCTGGTCAACGATAAATAAAATGTCAGGCATACCTTTCATTTCTTTAATACCGCCCAGAGTTTTTGAAAGCTTTGCAAGCTGTCTGTTTAATTGAGCAACTTCTTTTTTCGGAAGTTTGTTGATATGGCCTGATTCGATGAAAGATTCAAGCTCTCTTAGTTTATTAACTCTGCCTCTGATTGTTTCAAAGTTTGTCATCATACCGCCGAGCCATCTTCTGTTTACATAGTATGCACCTGCTCTTGTTGCTTCTTGAGCCACAACGTCAGTTGCCTGTTTTTTGGTGCCTACGAATAAAACATTCTTGCCTTTTGCTGCGTATTCTCTAACGATTTCATAAGCAGCATCAAGCTTATCTGATGTTTTTCTTAAGTCTAAAATATAGATACCGTTTTTTGCACCGAAAATATACGGCTTCATTTTAGGGTTCCATTTTTGTGTCTGGTGACCGAAGTGTACACCTGCATCAAGCAGTTCTACCAATGTTGCTGTTGCCATAGTTAAATCCTTTCAATTTTTTTCTTACTCCGAAAGAAACAATCTAATGCCTATGGTTGCACTGGCTTTAAATGCCATACGATTTCAAAATCTCTTTCGTTCAAAAGGATTGTAATATAAACAAAAAACGGTTGCAAGCAGGGAATTAAACAAAAAATATTATTCTTTCATTATTTTATCGATGTCCAGGAGGACTTTTTGCAAATAACGAAAACAATATTCACAATGGGGGAGCATAAGAAAGCCTTTTGACGTTTCAAACGCCAAGTTAACGGTTTTTCTTATTTCGGTAATTTGTTCATCCAGTTTATCAAGTTTCGCCTGCAGTTTTTCAAGTTTTTGTTTGTCGGTGTTCATTGTTACTATCCTATTTACTCAACTATTAGTAAGGTATTAATCAGTATAAACCTTTATTAATATTTTGTCTAGTAAAAGTAATAGTAAAGGTAAGTATAAAACTATGGAAAGAAAGTTGTTTAGATCAGGCGGGGGCTGGGGATTATTCATCAATTCCACCATTTTAAAACTCTTAAAAATTGACCCCGAAAAAGACAAAGTCGAATACATCGTTGAAAACGACACTCTCAAAATCAAAAAGGCAACAGCGGAAGAAGATTAGCTCGCTACAATTCTTGATCAATATTATTCATATAGTCTGCAAGCAACGGAAGAGCCGTCAGGCTGATGTTTCAGAGGAAAAATTTTGTTGGAGCAAATATCTTTTACGTTTTTACACCTTGGATGATACGGACAGCCTATAACGGGTTTTGTAATCGGCGAAGGGGTTCCTTTGATGTTTTCAAGCTTTTTACCCTTGATTGTGGGTAAAGCCGCAAGAAGAGCCTTCGTATACGGGTGTTTCGGGTCATAAAAAAGAGTATTTTTTTCAGCCCTTTCAACCACTTTCCCTAAATACATAATTGATACAAAATCGGCATATTGCCTTACTATTCCAAGGTCATGAGTAATTAAAATTATTGATTTTCCACACTTTTTAATATCGGATAAAAGCTTTAAAATCTGTGCTTGAATTGTGACATCCAGAGCGGTTGTAGGCTCATCCGCAATAATTACATCGGCATGCGAAGACAATGCCATTGCAATAATCACCCTTTGTTTCATTCCGCCCGAAAGCTCGTGCGGATAGGCTTTCATTCTGTTTTCAGGGTCTTGAATTTCAACATCTTTTAGGCTTTGAAGGGCGATTTCATAAGCTTCTTTTTTTGAAACTTTGTTATGAAGCAAAACCGTTTCAATCATCTGGTTTTCAATGGTATAAAGAGGGTTCAGGGAAGTCATTGGGTCTTGCGGGATAAGTGCAATTTTTCTGCCCCTGATTTTCCTTAAATCTTTCTCTTTTAATTCAAGCAGATTTTTATCTTCAAATAAAATTTCTCCGTTTGTTATTCTGGCATTTTTTGGAAGCAGCCTTAAAATGCTCATCACGGTCATAGTCTTGCCACAGCCCGATTCACCCACAATTGCATGCATTTTGCCCTTTTGAATATCAAAATTTACACTGTGAATTGCGGGATAAAAATTTTCATCGATGTCAAAACCGAGGGATAGATTGTTTATTTCAATAATGTTTCCGCTGTCTTTTAACGTGTTTTGCATAGCTAAAATATACCACAGCAAGACGCTTTTTTCACTTATCCTTTTTTGTTTTCATTCAGGTAGAATTTTCTAATGTCATTCAGCGCCTTTATAAACATTGCCTTGATTTCATTTTCATCCTTCCAGACATTATACGAGCATGATTTCGGAAGGTTTTCCAGAGGTGTGTCGGGAAAATTTCTGCAGACATCGGGTCTTTTATCATAAATCGGGCAAAAGTACTTACCATCCTTTATTTGAACCTTTTTACAATGATAGAAAAAAGCCGACCCGCCTGCTTTATCGCCATCCTTCAAGGTTTCCGGCAAAAGATTTTCAGGGACAGTATTTTTTTCATACAATTCAAAAACTTCGAGAAAACTTTTTGCGGTTTTATCTTCGATACTTGCACGTCTTAAAAGTTCATCGGGTGAAAATTCACTGACTGCAAGCCTGCAGCAAGCCCCGCACTGTATACATTTAACCTTTTTAAAAGAATCTCTTATTTCCTTTTCGCTTTTTAAAATTTCGTCTTTAAGCTCAAATTCAAGATATGCCTTCTTTTGAGAAAGATTTTGAATTTTAGCGAGCCTTTTTTCAATTCTTTCTTTAGCTTTTAAAAAGATAGATTTATACAGCATTTGCGGTTTCTTTGGCTTTGATTTTGCTTCTCATTTTCTTTCTTCTCATAAGATCAACAAAAGCCTCAAGCCTTGTCAAATAGCCAGCTTTGCCCGTTTGTTCATCCATAATTAAAGAAAGTATCGGTAAATCCACATCTTCCCTCATTTTCGGAAAAATGTTCTGAGACATAATTTCAGGCATACAGGTAAAAGGTGAAACGTGAATAAGTCCGTCCGTTCCACGTTCTTCGGCGTACATAACATCCGAAATACATTCAAGCGCGTCGCCCCCTATATCCCTCATTAAGTATGGTTTTGCCATTCTAAAGGCACGCTCGAGATGGGTTTCGCCTTTTTTGCACATCTTTGGGATAATTGCATCTTTTAAAAATCCTGAAACGGTAAGGCTGCGCCTTGTTTGAACACCCATTTTGCCAAGCTCTCTTTCAATATTCTGGTTTGAAAATCTGTCCAGAACAAGGAAAATTTCACCCGTTAAATCTACATGCAAGACATCTCTGTCGGCATCGATTTTTACGTTTGAAATCTCCTTCAAACCTGCCTTCAGGGCTTTTTTAAGTTCCCTTGTAGTATCAGCATCGGACACCATTTTAAGTGCCCTGTTAAAAGCTTTTTCGGAATCGCCCGTATTTATTTCGCGTGCCCTGTGATAAGAAAGGAATTTTTCAAGTTCATCAATCGCAAAAACCTTCCTTACGGCAATATTAATCGCGCGAATAATCGGAACAGGGTTATTTGTACCGGTAAGCTCGGTCAAAAACTTGTACATGCCCTTAAAACCGTCATAAAGGTTTAATTCAATATAATTTGCATCGTAGCCCAAGTCTTTAAGCACGTTTTTAATGCTTTTCCCGTATTCACCAAGGCGGCAAATCCCCGGAGATGTAATCATTGCGACATAATCCGTCCCGCCTTCGATTGCTTCAATAAAATTTCCCAGTATTAATTTATAAGGAAGACAGATTGCCTCGGGTGAATTTTTAGTCCCGAGAGAAAGTGTTTTCTTGCTTGTATACGGGGGAATAAAAGGCTCTATTCCCATTTTTTTAAGTGCTGCGGCCCATGCTATCGAAATTGTTCCCATATGCGGGAATGCAACCTTCATTTTCCTTTTATTTTCTTCTTTTTTCATAAAAAGTTCCATCTAAAATAATAAAGTTTCAATACCAATATTTTCCCATAAAAATTTTATTTATTCATGCAAAAAATTAAACCCTTGCGGCAGAAGAGTTTTCGAGAAGTTTTGCATTTTCAAATTCTTTGTAAAACTTTAAGAATTTTAGCTTGACTAAGGATACATTTTTTAGGACAATTGATTTAAAATCTTACAGTTTTGTTCAATATTAATTATATTGAAAGGATAGGAGAAGTAATGAAAATTGTAAACAAATTATTTGCAGCAACCGTTGCTTTTGCCGCTATCGGTACAGCAGCATTTGCAAATGAAGCAAAAATCGAAGCTTATGCCCACCCCACACTTTTTGGTACGCAAAGCCAAACTCTGGTTGACGGCGAATCAACTTATCAAATGGGCGGACAGATTTTAAAAACAAAAAACAGACTGGGCGTTAAAAATAAAGATAACGTTTATATCAGCTCCTGGTCAAAAGATTTGTTAAAATTAATCAAAGAAACTCAAGAAAAAGCAGGCTATTCAAAAGATTTATTCAATCCGAAAATGCCTATTTTAAGGTCTGAACTTGCTTTTGCAATGGCAGAAGGACTTAATACAAAACCTTCTTCAACAACAAAAGGATATTCTGACATTTCAGATAACTACTGGGCAAAAGACTGGATTTATTCAGCAACTGCCGCAGATGTTATGATCGGCTACCCCTCAGGCGCTTTCAGACCCGACCAACCGATTACAAAAGCAGAAGTATTTGCTACAATCGCAAAACAAATTAACGTTAAATACGAAAACACAGTGCCCTCATACAAAGGCAGAACAATTAAATACATCCCCGAATGGGCATACAATGCAACAAACGAAGTTGTAGCTTCAGGCATTTTAAACCATGTGCCTGATACAAATAAAATTATCAACTCTGAATACTTATCAAAAGAACAGGTTGCATACATTGTTGGTGCCTTAAGAAAAAACAGCATGTACGCTCAAAATGTAACTGCAGCAAATCAGGCGTCTTCAGCTTGTTCTAAACAAGGTTTAACAACCTTAAGAATTAAGCTTTTAGACAGAATCAGCGCTAAAACAGCAAATATTGGCGATGCATTCACGGCTAAAACTTGTCAGGATGTTGTTGTTGCAGGTCAAAACTTCCCCGCAGGCTCTATCGTTAGAGGTGAAGTTATTGAAGTTGAAAGACCCGGTTTAAAGAACTGCAAAAACGGATACATCAAAGTTAAATTTATCAAAATTAAAGACCTTGATACAAACTGCGAAGCTCAGCTTCCTTCATCAATTGCTTCAGCAAATGCCGATGCGGTTAAAAACCCGAACTTCGTTGCAAGATTATTAGGCTTCCCGTTCTCAGGTGCAGGCAGAATCGTTGGTGTTGCAGGCAGAACTGCAGGCGGAGCTGTTAACATTGCAGCAAACGGCTTGGAAGAAATCGGTGATGAATTAAGCAATACATTCGTTGAAACCTTCACTGCACACCCCGGACGCGGTATGGCATCTGCAGGAAACGTTCTTGCTACAACAGGAAAAGGTGTTTTCGATTTTGCTAAATTAATCGTTTCAGGAACTTTCGGCGTAGTTTACGAACTTGCTGACGAAATCGTTTACGTACTGGTTCCTTCAATGTCTAATTCTTCAAGCTTAAATCCGAATGAAGAGTTAACAATCGTATTCTAATTAAAATACGGTATAAATTTAAAAAGCGCTCTTTTCTTAACGGAACGGGGCGCTTTTTCTTGGCACTTTTCTTGTTACTTTGTTTAATATTGCTTTACATTATTTCGGTTTTTTGACAATTTTTCTCCTTCACCCGTTTTTAGAATGTATGGTAAACGGTGTGAATTACAATCAAAATTATATATACCAGCAGCCCCCTGTATACGGATATCAGTCAAATCCTTATATGCAGGGATATTATACTGCACCAAATATGCAGCAACCGTATAATGTACCGCAGGTTTACCAAACGCAAACACTTAATACCACACAGGGATATTACTCTTATCAAAATGCTCAAATGGCGCCCGCATTAACAAAAGATACATACACCCCGCAAAACCAAGCGCAAAGCTCTGCGCGCATTTTGCCTGCAAAAACAAACAAAGCAAAACTCAGTTTATTTTTCATAAACGACTTGCACGGGCATATCGACAACATGACAAATATTCTGGGTGCTTCAAAACAGTTCGATAAAGATGCCCAAAGAAAAGGTGCCGATACCATTAAAATTTCCGCAGGCGACAACTATGCAGGTTCTGACGTTAAAAGAAACGATTTGATGATTAAATTCCTTGAATACATAGGTGTTCAAGCATCTGCCGTCGGAAATCACGAATACGACGCCTCAACAAGCACACTTTGCGATACTGCAAAAAATTCAAAGATTAAATTCCTTGCAGCAAACGTTATACAGCCGCAGGGAAGCGAGTTTTACAATAACATCCAAAAATCAATTATAATAGAGCAAAACGGTAACAGATACGGCATAGTGGGCCTCACCCCCGTCGACCTTGAAACGGTTGCAAGCCGCTCTAACGCGCTTGAAGGCGTGAAACCGAATTCTCTTGATGAAACCGTACGCCTTGCGCAGGCTGAAATAGATAAACTGCGCGCGCAGGGCGTAAACAAGATAATTTTAACCTCTCATCTTGGAATTGATAAAGATAAACAAATTGCGCCGCTTCTTGATGGCGTAGATATCATTCAGGGCGGACATTCACACAATTTAACACCCGAGCTCAAGCAGGATGAAAATATTGTTTTAAGCAAATCGGGTGAACCCGTTATAATTGTTCAGGCGGGCGAAAACGGTAAATATGCAGGCGTTTTGGATGTAGATTTTGATGAAAACGGTATCATAACTGCAGCAAGTCTTGATGTAAACAGGGCAGCACTTGAAAAAAGCCCTGTACTTGAAGCTATAAAATCGGAAGCCTTGGGTCCTTCTCCAAAAGTCGGCGAATTAATGGCTGCAGACCCGCTTCCCGAAAACAGAAGAACCACCCCCTTCGGCTGGACACAGTTTATGTGCGACGGCATGAAAGCCGAATTAAACACTGATATTGCCTTTGTGAATGCGGCAAACACAAGAAAGGTGCCAAAACCCGGGATTATAACAGAAAGAGATATTGCAGAAAGCACACCCATGAAAAATAAACTTATGATTTCAAAAATGACAGAAAAAGAAATCGTAAGGGTTATAAAAGAGGCCGCAAAAACAAGTATGACAAGCTCAATCGGTGAACCCGGGCTCATGTATGCCTCAGGGCTTACCTATACGATAACCAAAAACGGCGATCTGGTTGAATTAAACTTTATCGATAAACAGGGCAATAAGACCCCGATTGATATCAATAACCCCTCGGACACCAAATTTTACACGGTAGCACACGATACATTCGTTGCTGAACCCAGAGAAAAAATGGAATACCCCGGCATGCTTATTGCATCGCACAAAAATCAGGAAGTTCAACATTTTGATTTCGATAAAGATAAGACCCTGATTGATTATATAAGAAAGCTTCCAAACAAGGATGATTTAAGAATAGTTGACGACGGCAGGATAAAAATCATTTAATACTCCCCCGTTTGCCCGCGTTTTAGCTTTGTTTAAGCAAATATTGCTTTAACTTGACTTAGCCGAATTTTACGCTGATAAAAATCATTAAAATACCCATTATCCAGCAATAATAGGCAAAACATTTCAGGTTAAATTTTTCTAAAAACTTCATGAAATATTTTATGCAAAAAAAGCCTGTCGCAAAGGAAGCAATACACCCGAGCGCCATTGCTTTAAAATTAAACGTATGGATTTCCGCGGGGTTAATTTCTAAAATCGGATAAATCAAAGAAGCTATGATTATAATGGGCACGCTCAAAATGAATGAAAACCTTGCAGCCTTTGTCCTTTCGATGCCGTTAAAAATACCTGTTGCAATCGTAAGCCCTGATCTTGAAAGCCCCGGGAATACCGCAAGCCCCTGTGCAAGACCAATAAAAATTGCCGTTTTAAAATCCATATTCTTTTCTTTACGCTTTAGTTTTTCGCTAAAAAACAGTATGCAGCCTGTAAATAAAAGCAGGATTGAAACATAGACAGGATTTTCAACAAGACTGTGTGCGACATCTTTTATAAAAAATGCAAGCACACAGGTGACAAATGTTGCAAGCAATACAAAAACACCTGTTTTAAATTCAGGGTTTTCATAGTCTTTTCTTATGAGTCCGTTAAAAAAGCCTGAGATGATTTCTTTCAAATCTTTGAAGAAAAAAATTATCACCGCAAGAAGCGAAGCAAGGTGTATTAAAATATCGAAGAAAATTTCCTCGCTTCCAACGTTTTGAATGGCAGAACCTGTCAGAATTTTATATATTGCGGAAGAAAAAACAATATGTGCAGAGCTTGATATCGGCAAAAATTCACTGATACCCTGTACTGCTCCCATAATTACAGCTTGGATTGTCTGCATAATTTATCTCTTTTTGGTCCTCTTTTGGTTTTCGGAACGATTTTAAACGCCCGAAAGTTCTATCCTTCGAAGTATGAAGCACAGGAAGTCGGCGTTTCCCAGATATTTACCCTGCAAACACCTGAAATTTCAGCCTTGATTTTATAATACAGAAATTTTGAAATAATCTCGGAACTTGGCGAAACACCTTCAAATTCAGGCAAAACATTGATATCCGTATGGTCAAGATAATCAATTATTTCGTTTACTTTTTTCTTTAGCACCTTAAAATCAATCAAGATGTTTGATTTATCAAGCTCTGTGCCCTGTACAAAAACTTCAACTTTCCAGTTGTGCCCATGCTGGTTTTCACACTCGCCTTTATAATTTAAAAGGTGGTGTGCAGCTGAAAAATGTGTCTCTATCTTCACTTCAAACATATGACAATATTAACACAAACAAAAATTTTAAAGCAAAAATTAAACAATCTATTTTTTATCTCTGTCAACAAATTCGATATCGTAGCCTAGAATATCTGCAATGAGCTTAATCTCACGGTAGGGGATGGTTTCAAGCCTCAATTTGTTTCCAAGGTTGCTTGAAGAATAGTTTTTGTTTAGCCTTGCGCCCATTTCCTTAACAAGCTTTTCTTGTGTCCAGCCCTTATTCAAAAGGAGCATGGCAACTTCTGTTTTTATGCTTTTGTTTGAACTCATAGGCGCATTCTAGCATTTTTTGAACAGCTTGTGTTTTTGTTTGACATTATGCATTTATTAATTTAATATTGCATTATATAATGTAGGTATGTAACAATGAATGAAGAAAAACAGGAAGCAATCTACGAAAAGCTTCTTAAAATATCAGCCATGCTATACACGCTAAAGGTCGCACTTGAAAACGGTGAACAGCCAAACAATGATACTTCGCCTTACGGAGATGTCGCAGGCATAATCCAACATGAGTTAAATAAAGTAATAGAAATAATAATGTAAAAAACAATTTCAAAATCAGCCAATGAACACTTAAATCCTGAAATGGAGGGGGTTTTGGTTGAAGGGACCGTAAAAGAGGCTCGTGCAGGGACTATAAGAATACTTGAACCTTTTCAAAGACGGAACCGCGTCCCTGAGGCCAAAACCCTTGGAATGAAAGGATTTCGTGGGTCAAACACCAGTATCAAGTATTCTTTAAATACAACAGTCTCGCCTCCTTATATGTTTTTTAATACCGAGCCTGCAACGTACAAAGAGCTATTAAGCTCATTTTTTTATTGCTCGTAAACTCAACCCTGCCTTAAGCTAAAGGAGGCAGGGTTTCAAACATACTCGCTTTATACATTCGCTAAATATCTCTAATGTACTTATGCTAACGGTATCAAAAACATACAAGGAGGCTTCATTTGATTATTTAATATATAACAATCTCATCCGTGAAAAAAATCACAAAAAATGTAAAGAATGTATTAAATACACTTGCAAATTATGTTTTTTGTAATATGATATTTAATGTAACCTTATTGTGAAAAAAATCACAAATAAGCCGAAGCTTAGAAAATATGAAAGCAATCGTTCAATACTTATATTTTTAAGGAGAAAACTATGACAGAAGAAAAAAATTGCAATTGCGTTTGCGAATGCAATGAAGAAGAAACAAGAAAACCTGTTGAAAGTGTTGAAGACCTTGAAGAGTTGATTTCAAGAGTAAAAACTGCGCAAAAAGAATTTGCAAGCTACTCACAGGAACAAATCGACAAAATCTTCAGAGCAGCAGCGCTTGCGGCAAACAAAGCAAGAATTCCTCTTGCAAAAATGGCCGTTGAAGAATCAGGCATGGGCGTTGTAGAAGATAAAATCGTGAAAAACCACTTCGCTTCAGAATATATCTACAACAAATTCAAAAACGCTAAAACATGCGGTATTTTAGAAGAAGACAAAGTAAACGGTATTAAAAAAGTGGGCGAGCCCTTAGGTGTCATCGCAGGTATCGTTCCTACAACAAACCCGACTTCTACCGCAATTTTCAAATCTTTAATCTGCTTAAAGACAAGAAACGCAATTATTTTCTCACCCCACCCGAGAGCAAAAAAAGCTACAATTGAAGCTGCAAAAATTGTTCTTAACGCTGCAATTAAAGCAGGCGCACCGAAAGATATCATCGGCTGGATTGATGTTCCTTCAATTGAACTTTCAAATATGCTTATGAAACACCCTAAAATCGATGCTATCCTTGCAACAGGCGGCCCCGGAATGGTTAAAGCCGCTTATTCATCAGGCAAACCCGCTTTAGGTGTTGGCTCAGGAAACACTCCTGCGGTTATCGATGAAACGGCAGACATTAAAATGGCAGTTTCTTCTATTTTAATGTCAAAGACTTTTGACAACGGTATGATTTGTGCTTCAGAACAATCTATCGTTGCGGTTAAAGACGTATATGATGCGGTTAAAGAAGAGCTCGTAAAAAGAGGTGCATATATTCTTAACGAAAAAGAAGCCGAAAAAGTTTCTAAGATCATTTTAACCGAAGCAGGCAGCGTAAACCCGAAAATCGTTGGTCAGCCCGCTTATAAAATTGCAGAACTTGCAGGCATTTCGGTTCCCGAATGCGCTAAAGTTCTCGTTGGAGAAGAAACTGAAGTTGCAATGGAAAATCCGTTCTCTCATGAAAAACTTTCTCCAATCCTTGCTCTATACAAAGCTGAAGACTTTGAAGAAGCAACCGATATGGCATACCACCTTGTAATTCTTGGCGGCGCAGGCCACACTTCAGTTCTTTATACAGACGCAAGAACACAAGAAAGAATTGACTACTTTGCCAAAAAGCTTCCCACAGGAAGACTTTTAATCAACTCTCCATCATCACAGGGCGGTATCGGAGACCTTTATAACTTCAGACTCGAACCGTCATTAACACTCGGATGCGGAAGCTGGGGCGGAAACTCCGTAAGTGAAAACGTTGGTATTAAACATTTATTAAACTACAAAACTGTGGCTGAAAGGAGAGAAAATATGTTATGGTTTAAGGTTCCGCCGAAAATATACTTCAAAAGAGGTGCAACCGATTTAGCGCTTCGCGAACTTAAAGGAAGAAAACGCGCATTTATCGTAACGGACAGATTCTTGTTCGATTCACGCGCAGTTGATCAAGTTACAAAAGTTCTTGAAGATATCGGTATGGATTTCCAAATCTTCTTCGACGTTAAACCTGACCCGACACTTTCAACCATTAACGAAGCTATGCAGATGGTTAACGTTTATAAACCTGACGTAATCATTGCTCTTGGCGGAGGCTCACCGATTGACGCAGCTAAAGTTATCTGGTTAATGTATGAACAGCCCGATACGGTATTTGATGATGTTGCAATGAGATTTATGGATATCAGAAAGAGAATTTGTGATGTTCCTGAACTCGGCCAGAAAGCTCTTATGGTTGCAATCCCGACCACATCAGGTACAGGTTCTGAAGTAACTTCATTTGCGGTTATCACAGACGATAAGACACACATCAAATATCCTCTTGCAGACTACGCTTTAACACCGAATATGGCAATTATCGACCCGAACTTTGTTGATACAATGCCAAAAGGCCTATGTGCCGCTTCAGGTATCGACGCTTTAACTCACGCGGTTGAAGCATACGTATCTTGCATGGCAACAAACTTCACAAACTCTCCTGCATTGGAAGCAACAAAGTTAATCTTCAGATACTTACCGCGTTCATACAACGGCGGAAAAGACGATCCTGTTGCAAGAGAAAAAATCCACTACGCTTCTTGCCTTGCAGGTATGGCATTTGCAAACGCATTCTTAGGACTTTGCCACTCTATGGCTCACAAGCTCGGTGCTGCATTTAACATTCCGCACGGTGTTGCAAACGCATTGTTAATTAACCAGATTATCAGATACAATGCTAACGACTGTCCGAAAAAACAGGCTACATTCCCGCAATATAAATATCCGATGGCAAAAGCTAAATACGGACAAATTGCGGATAACCTCGGCCTTGGCGGCAAAAATGACGATGAAAAGGTTAACCTTCTTTTAGAAGCTATTACAAACTTGAAAAAAGACATTAACCTTCCGTTGTCAATTAAAGATGCAGGTGTAACAGAAGAAGACTTCTATGCAAAATTAGACGGTCTTGTAGAACTTGCATTCGACGACCAGTGCACGGGCGCAAACCCTGTATATCCTTTGATGGAAGAAATCAGAGAAATCTACATCAAAGCATTTAACGGCGTGTACTAATTCAAAAATAAAGTTAAAGCCCCGAATGTAAAAACTCGGGGCTTTATTATAACTGTTTTCAAGTTTTTTTTGAAATGGAGTTTATTTAGGGTAAGAGGACCGTAAAAGAGGCTTGGGGGCGGAGGTTCAAAATTTCAATTGCAAATCATAAACGGGACCGTGTCCGATTACCCTAAATAAATGCAACAAAAAGAAAAACTCGGTTTTAAATATTTGTAACGTCGACAGGGCGGTCTGTTGCACATCAACCTGTAACCAGAAAGCTTTAAGCGCAGTGCTTCGCGACAGTCTCCTTATACAAATATCTTCAACCTCCAATATACTGATAAGTATTCATTTCTTAAAACCGAAAAGGATAGAAAAATGACAGGAAAATTCCCGAACACTGTAATAAACAGACTGACCCTTTATCATTGTATTCTTGTCGATTATATTAAAAATAACCTTGATACAATCACAAGTTCTGCAATTGCAGCCCTTTTAAAAATCGACGATTCGCAGGTCAGAAAAGATATTTCATTGCTTAAAAATACAGGAAAAAGCAGGGTCGGATACCTCGTTTCAGACCTTAAAAATTCAATAGAAAAAACCCTCGGGTTTGAAAGACCAAAAAACGCCTTCATTGTGGGTGCAGGGAATTTGGGAATGGCGCTTGCAAATTATAACAATTTCACGGATTACGGCTTGAATGTTGTTGCGCTTTTTGACAACGATAAAAACAAAATCGGCAAAAAAATTAAAGACAAGGAAATTTGTGACATAGCAGAGCTTCCGTCTTTGGCTGAAAAATTGCATATCGAAATGGCGATTTTGACCGTGCCTATGGCTGCAGCGCAAGATATGGCAGATTTTTTAACAAAATCAAACATTAAATATATCTGGAACTTCTCCCCGAGCGTTCTTGATGTACCCGATGGTGTTGAAGTTTGGAATGAAAACCTTATGGGCAATTTTCTGCAGTTTTCTTACAAAATCGGGAAGTGAATACAGCAGGGTTTACAAATTGAGATTATTCAAAAATTAAAATCCTGCAATCGCCCTCATTTGTTGTAATGCAATAAAAAAGCTTATGAATAACAAATTATATTTTAAAAAAAGTTTTAATAAAATTTTGTTTGAAATATAATTAAAAGTAACTATGGATATTTTGAATTTCAAAGAATTGGATTCCACAAGTGTATGGGCGAGGAAGAACTTAAAGGATTTAGAAAACTTTAAGGTAATCAGTGCCGATGTTCAAACACAGGGGCATGGACAATTTGAAAGAAAATGGTATTCAACGGATAAAAACGGCGGAAACGTTTATATATCCATAGTTTTGAAGCCAAAAAACATTGAACATTTAAACGAGCTTACAAGATATACAAGCTACATTGGGGCTAAAACCCTTGAACAATATGGAGTTAAGCCAAAGTTTAAATTCCCGAACGACATTTTAATTGAAGGTAAAAAAATAGCAGGAATTCTTGCAGAATCAGTATTCATAGGAAACGAATTTAAGGGTGTAATTGTTGGAATTGGGATAAATTTAAACCTTGCGGCGGAAGATATTGCCCATATTGATATCCCCGCAACTTCGCTTTTTTTGGAAACAGGCAAAAATATTGATAAAGACAGCTTTTTAGAAAAGCTTATCGAAAACTTTAAAAAAGAATATGATGACTTTCTTGAAAATGGCCTCCCCGAAGACATTTCGGAAGATTTAAAAATAAAGGCTTAAAAAGCCTTGGAAAAATTTAAGACATTACGTGATACAAAATAAGAGGATAAAAAAATGGCAAAAAAACAAATTAAAGTTATGGATACCTCGTTCCGCGACGGTTTTCAATCCGTTTACGGGGCAAGAGTTTTCACAAAAGACTTTTTACCCGCTTTGGAATCAGCGGTAGCTGCAGGTTTAAAACACTTTGAAGTGGGCGGCGGCGCAAGATTTCAATCACCGATTTTCTATTGTAACGAAAATGCTTTCGATATGATGGATACAATAAGGAAAACGGTTGGCCCCGATATTAACCTTCAAACTTTAGCACGCGGTGTAAACGTTGTAGGGCTTGACTCTCAACCGAGAGACATCATCAATCTTCACGCTAAAATGTTTAAAAAACACGGCATGACAACAATCAGAAACTTTGATGCCCTAAACGATGTTAATAACTTAATTTATTCAGGACAATGTATTAAAGATAACGGCTTAAAACACGAAGTTACAATCACAATGATGGAACTTCCGATAGGCTGCACAGGCGCACATGATGTTGCTTTTTATGAAAAAGTTTTAAGAAACATTCTGGATGCCGGCATTCCTTTTGATAGTCTTGCATTTAAAGATGCTTCAGGAACTTCCGCTCCAAGAAAAGTTTATGAAACAATCAAAAGAACAAGGGAAATCCTTGGCGAAGATATGCACATCAGATTCCACAGCCACGAAACCGCAGGAACAGGCCTTGCCGCTTATATGGCAGCGCTTGACGGCGGTGCTGACGGTATCGACCTTTCTATGAAACCCGTTTCAGGCGGAACAGCACAGCCCGATATCGTTTCTATGTGGCATGCTCTTAAAGGCAGTGAATATGACCTTGGAATCGATGTTGAAAAGATTTTAGAAACCGAAGAAATCTTCAAAGAAGCTATGAAGGATTACTTCCTGCCTCCTGAAGCAATGGCTGTTAACCCTGTTATCATCTCTTCTCCGCTTCCGGGTGGCGCACTCACTGCAAATACGCAGATGATGAGAGACAACGGCACAATGGATAAATTCCCCGAAGTTGTTGCTGCTATGAAAGAAGTTGTTGAAAAAGGCGGCTTTGCAACAAGCGTTACTCCCGTTTCACAATTCTACTTCCAACAGGCTTATTCAAACGTTATGTTTGGCAAATGGAATAAAATTACTGAAGGCTACGGCAAAATGGTTCTCGGATATTTCGGCAAAACTCCTTGCGAACCCGACGCGGAACTTGTTAAAATGGCGTCAGAACAGCTTGGTCTGCAGCCTACAACGGAATTAGTCGTTGACCTTAATGATAAAGACCCGAACAAAGGTATTGAAGCTGCTAAGAAAATGCTTAAAGAAGCAAATCTTGAAGAAACCGAAGAAAACATCTTCATCGCCGCTGCCTGCAAAGAAAAGGGTATTATGTTCCTTCAAGGCAAAGGTCAAATCGGCGTTAGAAAAAATGCGGATGTTAAACAGTGCTCCGTTGCAGGTGAAAAACCCGAAGGCTACACGGTTTCTGTTAATAACAAAAAATATTCCGTTAGAATTGAAGGCCAGAAAGCTGTTGTTAACGGAAAAACATATGATATCAGCGTTAAAGAAGGCGTTGAAGCAAAAGCAGGCGTTGCAAGCTCCGATGCTACACCGATTAAAGCAGCACTCCCGGGTGCCGTTCTTAAGATTAACGTTGCAGAAGGCGACAACATTGAAGAAGGCGATGTGCTTTTAGTTTTGGAAGCTATGAAAATGGAAACTGAAATCAAATCTCCAAAAGCAGGTGTTGTAGCTTCTGTTGATGTTAGCGTAGGCGACCAGGTGAAAAACGGTCAGGTTATGGTAACGTTGGGTTAAGGAGGCTATAGATGAATATTACTGAAAGTTTACAAAGCCTTTGGAATTCAACAGGCATAGCAAATATGATTTTGCCTCCAAACCCTGATTTACAGGGCGCAGAGCAGATTTTATATCAATTCGGCTCACCGATTATGATTTTAGTGTGCTTGTTCCTCCTTTGGCTTGGAATTAAAAAACAATTTGAACCGCTTCTTTTGGTTCCGATTGCATTCGGCGGCCTGCTGTCAAACATCCCCCTTGCAGGAATTGCAGAACCCACGGGTTTCTTGGGAATTATCTATGAAGCAGGTATTCATCAGGGAATTTTCCCCTTGATTATATTTATGGGCGTTGGCGCAATGACGGATTTCGGTCCCTTGCTTGCAAACCCGAAAACTGCCCTTCTTGGCGGCGCGGCACAGTTTGGTATCTTCGGTGCATTAATGCTTGCACTCTGCGTATTCGGTTTTACCATGCCGCAGGCAGCGTCAATTGGTATTATTGGCGGTGCCGACGGTCCGACATCAATTTATGTAACAAGTAAACTTGCTCCTGAATTATTGGGTGCAATTGCGGTTGCCGCATATTCTTATATGGCGCTTGTTCCTGTTATTCAACCGCCGATTATGAAACTTTTAACAACAAAAGCTGAACGTCAGATTGAAATGGTACAGCTTAGAGAAGTTTCTCAAAGGGAAAAAATCGTATTCCCGCTTCTTGTTTTGGGACTTTGCATATTCCTTCTGCCCGATGCCTGCCCTCTAATCGGTGCTCTGGCGTTTGGTAACCTTTGTAAAGAATCAGGCGTTGTTGAAAGACTTTCAAAAACCTTGCAGAACGAACTTATCAACATTGTAACAATTTTCTTAGGGCTTTCTGTGGGTTCAAAATTGTCTGCAAGCCAATTCTTAACAATTCAAACATTATTTATCCTGATTTTAGGTATTGTAGCGTTTGGATTGGCTACTGCAATGGGCGTAATTTTTGCTAAGATTATGAACAAATGCTCTAAAACCCCGATTAACCCTCTTATTGGTGCGGCGGGCGTTTCAGCCGTTCCTATGGCAGCAAGGGTTGTAAACAAAGTGGGATTAGAGTATAACCAGAACAATTACCTCTTAATGCACGCTATGGGCCCGAACGTATCAGGCGTAATCGGTTCTGCCGTTGCAGCAGGTGTATTGCTGGCACTTTGCCACTAATATCCGCTATACATTAAATAAACAGTTTAAAACAGGGAAAACTTCAAAATTCCCTGTTTTTTACTTCTTCAAAACTCGAAATTCAGCGCTGCCGCTATATTGACCTCTATAGCAGGACTTTTATAAATTTATACAGAGCAAGGAGCTTTTCATCATTGTCTTTTATAAATTCAATGTTGTTTTTAATTTCATCCAAAAGCTGTTCTTTATCGTTGATGTCTTTAAAATAAAAAAGATCATGGATTTCAACGCCAAGAGCCTCGGCAATCTTTATCATATTTTTTGGCTGCGTAAAATATTTTCCGATTTCAATCGCCCCAAGGGTCGGAGTTGCCATCCCAATAAGCTCTGCGAGCTTTTCCTGGGTTAAGCCCTTTTCTTTTCTTAATTCAGCTATTCTTTTACCAAATAAAGTCTTTATATTGTTCATTCTTTGCTCCACTTAAATGTTATCTTTATTGGTCAGATAAATTAATTTGGCAAAACATGTTGACAAATAATGTAAAGCCTTATAAAATAAAAATAAAAGAAACTGAATTATGCTAAAGGCTTAATTGCTTAACTGTCTATAAAATCCCAAAATTGTTATCAATTAATTATTTTGCCTTTTGGGGTTTTGTTTATCTTAAAAAAATAAACTTGAAAAAGCGATGCGGAAATTTTTGTTTAATTCAGCAGGGTCGTTTTACACGACCCTTTTTTTATTCTGTTAATATTTCTGCATTTTTTAACTAATGTAATAAATTTTCTTTTGTGCGCATATTTCGCTCTTTACTTTGTGCTATAATTATTCCCGTAAAAAAACTTATTATGGAGAATACGTCTTATGAGCAATTGCACCCTTGATGTAAATACAAAATCAGCTTATCTTAACGATATTTTAAATTTAACCGCATCAAAAAACCCGAGCGAACCCGAGTTTTTACAGGCGGTTAAAGAAGTTTTAACCTCTCTTGAACCTGTAGTTCTAAAACACGAGGAAGAATACAAAGCACTTGCTCTTTTAGAAAGAGTGACAGAGCCTGAAAGAATTATTTCTTTCCGCGTGCCCTGGATTGACGACAAAGGACAGGCAAGGGTAAACAGGGGTTTTAGGGTACAATTTAACGGCTCATTAGGACCATACAAAGGCGGTTTAAGATTTCACCCGACCGTAAACCAGAGCATTATGAAGTTTCTGGCGTTTGAACAAATCTTTAAAAATGCGCTTACAGGGCTTCCGATTGGCGGCGGCAAGGGCGGTTCCGATTTTGACCCCAAGGGAAAATCCGATAATGAAATTATGCGTTTTTGCCAGAGCTTTATGACAGAACTCCAAAAACACATAGGGCAGGACGTTGACGTTCCTGCAGGCGATATCGGCGTCGGCGCAAGGGAAATCGGTTTCCTTTTCGGTCAATACAGACGCATTAAAAACAACTACGAAGCAGGTGTTTTAACAGGGAAAGGTCTTGATTACGGCGGCTCTCTTGCAAGAAAAGAAGCTACGGGCTATGGCTTAATTTACTTTATGAGAGAAATGCTTAAAGCAAATAATATGGATTTGAGCGGAAAAACCGTTATAATTTCAGGCTCTGGAAACGTTGCGATTTATGCGTGTGAAAAAGCACAGAGCTACGGCGCAAAGGTTGTTGCAATGAGTGATTCAAACGGCTGTATTTACGATAAAGACGGTATTAAACTTGATATTGTAAAAGAATTAAAAGAAGAAAAACGCGCAAGAATTAAGGAATATTTAAACTATGTCCCGACAGCCGAATACAAGGAAAACAACGGTGAAATCCCTGCTGTTTATACAATTAAAGCGGATATTGTGCTTCCTTGCGCAACACAAAACGATATCAACGTGAATGCGGCAAAAGTTCTCGTTGAAAACGGCGCAAAAGCAGTTGGCGAAGGCGCTAATATGCCTTGCACAAACGAAGCGGTTGAATATTTCTTGAAAAACAATGTTCTTGTGGCACCCGGTAAGGCCGCAAATGCAGGCGGTGTTGCAACATCAGCACTTGAAATGTGCCAGAACTCTATGAGATATTTCTGGAGCTTTGATGAAGTTGATAAAAAGCTTGACGGAATTATGACGAACATCTTCAATAATGCTAAAAAAGCTGCGGAAGAATACGGCTTTGGAAACAACTATGTCGCAGGCGCAAACATTGCAGGTTTCAGAAGAATTGCAAAGGCAATGAAATCTCAAGGTTTGATATAGTTTTTGCCATATTGATTGATATATAGTGCAAAAATTTGATATAAACTTTAAATGCGGACCTTTAAAATCGGTCCGCATTTTTAAATTTGTTTAAAAAGAAAAACTATGAAATTGACATCATGCCGTTTAACCCAAAAAACTAATTTATATTAATACTGTAGTAACATTTTTATGTTCATTGTAAAATTTTCTATGTAGATTGCAGTAGAAATTAGTGAGGCGTTAACAATGATTAAAATAGGAATATTGGGGTATGGAAACCTTGGCAGAGGCGTAGAAAGCGCTGTTGTGCAAAATCCTGATACAGAGCTTGCTGCAGTGTTTACAAGAAGAGACCCCGAAAGCTTAAAGATAAATTCAAAAACAGCAAAGGTTTTAAATGTTTCCGATATTGAAAATTGGAAAGATAAAATCGATGTTTTAATCATCTGTGGCGGAAGCGCCACGGATTTACCCGTTCAAACCCCGAAATATGCTGAAATGTTCAATGTTGTGGACAGTTTTGATACCCATGCAAAAATTCCCGAACACTTTGAAAACGTTGATAAGGCGGCAAAAAAAGGAAATAAAGTCGGAATAATTTCTGTCGGCTGGGACCCGGGGATGTTTTCTTTAAACAGAATGTATGCTAACGCAATTCTTCCCGAAGGAAACGATTATACGTTCTGGGGCAGAGGAGTAAGCCAGGGGCATTCAGACGCCATTAGAAGAATTGAAGGCGTGGCTGATGCAAAACAATACACTGTTCCTGTAGAAACTGCACTTGAAGCCGTTAAAGCCTGCAAAAACCCTGAACTTTCAACGCGCGAGAAACACACAAGAGAATGTTATGTTGTTTTAAAAGAGGGGGCTGATTCCAAAAAAGTGGAAGCAGAGATTAAAAATATGCCAAACTATTTTGCAGACTATGATACAACAGTTCATTTTATATCAATGGATGAATTAAAACAAAACCACTCAAAAATTCCGCACGGAGGTTTTGTGTTCAGATGTGGAAAAACAGGTTTAAACAAAGAAAACAACCACATAATTGAATACAACCTGAAGCTTGATTCAAACCCTGAATTTACATCATCCGTGCTTGTAGCTTATGCAAGAGCAGCATATAAAATGTCTAAAGAAGGACAAACAGGCTGCAAAACGGTATTTGATGTTGCGCCGGCTTATCTGAGCCCCAAATCAGGTGAAGAATTAAGAAAAACAATGCTGTAAGGCTGAATAAAATAAATTAAGTATAACCAAGGCCCGAATAAAAGCTTTAATAATCCGAAAATCCCTGCTTAACAAATATTAAAGCAGGGATTTAATTTACACTGAAACATTCTTTTTTCTTGCCCGAGCTTTTATGGTATGAATTATTTTTTAAAAACCTGAAAAGAGATTATTCCAAATAAAAGATATCTGATTTTCTCGCAAATAAAACCCTGCTCTTCAAAGGTTTTAACAAGTTCTTCAGGTTCTAAAAAATTATTTTTCGAATTTATTAAATAGGTATATGCGTCTTTTTCCTTTGTAAAAAGACTTACAGCAAAAAGAACCACCTTGTCAAAAATTTTGGAAAAAATTGTTTTTTGCCCGAAATCAAGATGTAAAAATTTCCCGCAAGGCTTTAAAACGCGGCATACCTCTGCAAGCGCCGCATTCTTATTTGGAATATTTCGAAGGCCGAAGCCCATAACAACATAATCAAAAGAATTATCTTCAAATTCAAGTGCCGTAGCATTCATATTAAAATATTCAATATCAGGGTTTTTCTTTTTTGCAATATCAAGCATTTTAACAGAATAATCTGCTCCAAAAACCGTTACATTCGAAACATTGTCTTTTATTATTCTCCCTAAATCTCCGCTTCCTGAACATAAATCCAAAATTTTTGATCCTCTTTTTATATTTAATGCTTTTATGGCTGCTTTTTTTACAAAAATATGGGTATAAAAAGAGATAATGTTGTTTAAAAAATCATACTTTGCAGCAATTTTATCAAACATATTCAAAATTTCTTCTTCATTTTTCATTTTTTTATCCGTCATATCTTGAAATAATTACCGCATTTTAATTATACACTCGCCTTTAAAAAATTAAAGGCGGGAAAAAAATTCCACGCTTTTATAAACCCTTGGCCCCGGGCGGTTTATAATGTCATTTTCCTCTAATGACATCTTAACAATTTTTGTGTTCGGAAAATATCTTTTTGCCTCGTTTTCATCCGTAAAAGCCCCTAAAACAACAATATCGGGCTTTAATTTAATTGCATACTCCTCCAGAATAACAGGGTAATATGAATTTAATTCAGCTGTTATCGAACGATTTCCAGATTTTTCAATAATATCTGTTATAAAACTTTTTTTACCAACCGTTATCATCGGCCCTGTTTGCACGATATACAAAACTTTTTTACCGTTTGTATCCCCTTTTAGGGTGCTTTTATTTGCTCTGGCTATTCTTTTTTTGGAATATTGAACAATACTTTGCGCTTCTTTAATGTGTCCTGTTAATTTTCCAATAGTTAAAATGTTTTTATAAATACTTTCAATATCAGGATACTTAAAGCACAGAGGCTCGATTTTAAGGCGTCTGAATTTATTTACAAGTGCTTCTGAGATATCAAGAGCCAGAATGTAATCGGGCTTTAATTTTAAAATTTTCTCTTCATTTAAAGAATAATTGCTTCCGATTTTTTCCTTTTCTTTTGCCCTCCTGGGGTATGAGCAGTAATTTGATACGGCAAGAAGAGAATTTTCGGCTCCTATTGCATACATAATTTCTGTCATGGCAGGTGAAATGCTTACAAAAGTTTTTGGTGCATTCTCTTTTTTTACAATATCATCCTGCAACGCTTCATTTGAAACCTGTCTGTCCAAAAAAATAACACCTGCAAATAAAAATATCAAAACAGCAAGGATGGTGCTAATTAACGATTTGTATGTAAAATTTGCCATTGGTTTTCAAAATCTCAAAATCTATACCATAAATTTCTCTTAAGTTTTCCTTTGTAAAAAACTTATCTTTTTCCGCCTGAATTACAGCCCCGTCCGTATTTTTACCGTTGTCTTTTAAAAAACCGCCGTACGGTTTTTTAATCCCTATAAAATAATCCCCGAAATTTGCCGCAAGATTTATATCATGCATGATTAAAACGCTTGTAACCCCGTCATAGAGAAGTTTTCTCAGTGTATCAAAAACTTTAATCTCATTAATTAAATCCATATTTGAAGCGGGTTCATCCAGTAAAAATAACTCAGCGGACGATAAAAGCCCGAGTCCGATATTTGCCTTTTGAAATTCCCCTGCGCTTAAATTTTCAAGGTTTAAATCCTTTTTATCAAGCATTTCAAGCATTTCAAGCACATTATACACTTTTTCTTTTTCAGAATCGTTTAAAAACCATTTCCAGCCGTTTTTAAAAAATGTAAAAGAAAGATAATCAAAAACCGTTATCCCGCTTGGATAATAAGGATTTTGCGGAAGATAAAACATATTTTTAAATGTATTTTGAACGGCACAATCGGATTTCAAATTTTTTGTAATTATCTTTAAAAGTGTGGATTTTCCTGCACCGTTTGCCCCTAAAATTACCGTAATTTTGCCTTTTGGGATTTCAATATTTGCATTTTTAAAAATTATATCGCCGTCAAATTTAAAGTTTAAATTTTCAATTTTAATCATTTTAAAAGCGCCCCTCCTTTCTTTAAAAGGAAGAATACAAAGAAGGGAGCTCCGATTATTGCAACCGTTATTCCGAGAGGAATTTGAACAGGATAAATCAGGTTGTTTGAAATAAAGTTTGAAAATAAAATCAGGCTTGAACCTGCTAAAATATTTCCAAAGAATAAAACCCGCGTATCACCCCCGAGAAGAAGCCTTACAAGCAAAGGGCAGATAATCCCCGCAAAACCCAAAATTCCTGCACTGTATACGGCAAGAGACGTTAAAAAGGCAGCAAGGATAACAAAAATAATACTGTATTTATTTGCAGTATGCTCATTTTGAAAAACAAGCCTTGTATCAAGCCTTAAAATATTTAACTTTGGTATAAAAAGACCGCAGATAAAAAGCAGGCCGATAAAAAGCAATAAAAGCACTCTGTTTGAAACATCCGCGCTTGAAAACCCGCCCGTTAAAATAAGAGTCATGGAATATGCTTTATCGGGGTTTAGCAAAATCAAAAACGAAATTATCGAGCTTGTAAAAAGATTTAAAGAAAGTCCGATTAAAATTAATTTTGTAATTGAAAATTTTGAAAAACCGCTCAAAGTTATTACAACAACTGCACTTAAAAGCGCCCCTAAAAATCCGAATATTGAATAGTTTACTCCGCTAAAAAGAAGAATTGAAATTACAATTCCAAGCCCTGCGCCCGAAGATAATCCTGTTAAATAAGGATCCGCAAGAGGGTTTTTGGATATGGTCTGTAAAAACATGCCTGCAAGCGCAAGACAAGAACCTGCAACAATGGCTTTTATGACGGCAGGAATTCTTATAAGCGCTAAAATCACCCCTGTATCCGTATTATAACCGTAAGCATTATTTGCAATGCCAAAAACACTTTTTAAAACAGCAATTAAACTTTCAAAAGGAGCTTCAAGCCCGTAAAAAAGGGATAAAAAGAGGCTCAAGGAAAACCCTGCAAGCAGAATTAAAAAAATTATGCCTCTTTTTTTTACCCCGCTTCTTATCATGTCCTTATACACGCTCCTCTTTTACCTTGCGTTTTTTTGCAGGAGCATATTCTATGAAAAGTCCTGTGTTAAAACGAATCTTGGGGCCGTAATAACTGTCGTTTGCAAGCGTATTCCTGTACATACAAATATCCTGATTGAAAAGGTTATAGACATTTCCTCTTGCATAAAAATCAACATCTTTAATGCTGAAAAGTTTCACCTGTGTACCGAGTCTTGCATCGACATACCCTGAAACTTTATCGCTGGAAGCTGAACTCAGGGTCCTTGAAGAACCTGTTTCGATTCCCGCATAAAGGCTCAGTCTGTCATTGGGTGTCCAGTATATTGTGCCGTTCAGTCTGTTTTTTGGGGTTGCGGGAAGAGCAAAACCCGTTGTTTTATCCTCCGAATCCGTGTATGTATAGTTTATAAGGAATTTGAATTTATCATTCGGTTCATAGCTGACCTTGCCCTCGTAACCTTGAATTTTAGCGGAATCGATATTGTCATAATATCCGCTTGTATAGTAAGTTATAGGGTCTGTTTCATAATATGCGGAAAGATAGTCTTTATACTTGCTGTTAAAATATCCGAATTCAAACTTCAATTTTTCATCCATAAAGTTTTGTTCTACACCAAAATCAAAACTTTGAAGCTTTTCCGCATCAAGATTTTTATTCCCGCTCCATGCCATCCAGCTGTCTCTAAAACCGCCATAGCGCTGATATAAGGTTGGAGTATTTACGCTTTTTCCCCAGGAACCCCTGAATTTTGTTTTGGCACCTCTGAGTTTAAATGTGGGCAAAACAAGTGCCGCCGAACCGTTTGGAGAAACATAAGTTCCGTATTCATTGTTAGAAGAAAGCCTTGCTCCGCCCCTTAAATAGAAAATATCTTTAATGTTAATTACATCATTTACATAAACATCATTTTGAAGCACACTTCCTGAATACCCTGATTTATAGTTTTGCAGGGGAAACATCGGCCATGAACCGTACATAAGTGCATCCGATTTCCCTTTTATGTATTCGTTTTCAAGGTTATACCCGAAAGATAAGGTATTCCAATCTTTGTATTTGATATTATGCTGGGTCATTAAATTCAACCTAGTAGAATTAATCTTTGAGATTGAATTTTCATCGGGCGCAAAACTGTCCTGCAAAGTATAGTTATTATTTCTGTTATGATAAAACCCGAAACGAATACCATAATCGTATACATCATTTATCGCATGTTTAAAAGACAGTGAATCTGAAATATCTTTATTTTTCATATAGTTGTTCGGGTCATTGTAGTATTCATAGCTAAGATTGCTGTATCCAAGCCCGAGACCTTTTTTGGAATTTGAAAATCTTACAACGTTTCTAAGCTCCGCCTTGTTATCCAAAAGCCTTAAACCCGAATTCAACACCGTACTAAAATTTTCATAACCGTCATTATAAAGGCGTCCCATTTTCTCGGTACGCATGGCGCCGCCTGTTTTATACCATGTTGTCGATAGATAGTAATCCGCTTTTTCATTTCCGCCCATAACGGCTGCACGCTCTTTAAAGGTATTATACCTTCCCATCTCGGAAGCTGCTTCAAAACCGAAAGGGCCTTCGCCGCGTCTTGTTTGGATATTTACAACGCCACCCGATGCATTTGTACCGAGAATATTCCCCTGCGGCCCTTTTACAACCTCAATGCGTTCAATATCATCAGGCAGAATAAACTGTGTTTCCACCCCGGGCATTGTTAAAGACGGTCTGTCTGCTCTAATGCCGTCGATTGTCATTTTAACCCTGTCTGTACCCCTGATTCTCATTGAGCTTACGCTTCCGTCAGAACCGTTTGAATTTTGAACGGTAACACTCCCGAGACTGTTTAAAAGTGAAGTCAAAGTAGGCGAATTTTGCCTTTTAATATCTTCTCTTTGGATTATATCTATGTTTGCACTGCTTGAAAGTTCCGAATCAATGTAGTTATCAAGCGTATAAACGGCATTTTTCCTGATTTTACTAAATATCGTGTTTGTCTCGGGATTAATGTAAATAGGGTCGTAAGTTCCCTCTTCTTTTTGGCTGCCATCCGATGTGGCATTTTCTTCAATTTTAATATCTTCAATAGCAAAAGCGCTTTGTGCGCAGGAAAACATTAAAATTGTCGCAAAAAACGGCATTAATAATGCTAAAAAACAATTCTTTCTCATAAACCTTCCACCTGTGCTCGAAGTGATACAATTTCTTAAAAGACAAAGTATTCCGGCTTTACGGCTGCGGCCCAGCGAGGGAATCTCACCCTGCTTTCCTTTGAAGTTTAAGTATTTATTTATTTATTTAAAAAGACCCTTTTTGGGGTCTTAATTAAATGGTGGGCGTTGAGAGGCTCGAACTCCCGACATCCTCCTTGTAAGGGAGGCGCTCTACCAACTGAGCTAAACGCCCTATTCTATTGTGAAATCCTAACGCACGGGAGGCTTTTTCGTATTACGTAAGCTGAAGCTTACCTTAGCAACCGAGCTAAACGCCCGCACCGATATTTATTTTGCGTTTGAATATTTTTATTATACATAAAGAATTTTTCATTTCAAGTACTTTTTTATTTTTTACCCGAAACTCGCAATTTTTTTTATTTTGAACCCTTATTACAAAACAACAGTTTAGGATTATTTTTAAAATATGCCGCAAATTACACTATCAACTTTTAACTTTTTCAAATCCTCCATGCCAAAACAAAATAAAAACCATGATGCAAACCATGCTTTAATAAATTCCTGCAGCAACAGGCAGGAAAGCCGCTCTATTCCAAAAACACGTCTTATTTCTCCATATCTTTCAAGCAGATTTGATATAAATTTTTCAGGCGGGAGGAAAACATTATCTCTGGCAGAACAAGCCGAAAGAATTGATCTTGATAAACTTCCTCCTGCAATCAGGCGCAATATAGAAGATTCTGTTCAAAATAAAGACGGCAAAAATCTTTATGATATTCACACCGAACACTATGCGCCGCTTTTAGATTGCAAAACGCTCGATGAAGCACGTGCATTATATTTTGAATTTGAGAATGTAATTGATGCAAAAGATTTGGATAAATCAGACATGTCGCCAACCCTTTTAAAAATCAAAAACGGTCAAATTGAAGGGATTTCACTTGAAAATTTAACGCTTACACTTTTAAAAACCCACTATGGAAAAGGAATAAGCCCAAATTCAAGAAGGAACTTTTTCGGGCTAAGCAAAGATGCAAGCTATAAAATATTTGAAAAATTGCAAATAGAAAGACTGGATGGACAATATTTAAGGCTGCTTGGCGATTGCAGTCCCGACAAAAGAGAAGAAGCAAGCAAAAGATGGACTGAAGAAAAAAGAAATGCACTCTCTAAAAAAGCTGCCGCCATTTGGACGAAAGAAAAAAAGGCGGAACAATCCAAGCACAGAAAAGAGTGGCTTAAACAGCACCCTGAAGCGCTTGAAGAGATGTCACGCAGAATGACAGGCACAAAGGCAAGCCTTGAAACAAAAGTAAAAATTGCAAGCGGCGTTAGGCGCTTTCATAATGAAAATCCTGAATATGCGCAAATTGCGAAACAAAGCTGGGATTTTCATGCTGATATAAAGGCGCAAATGCAAAAAACTGCACGTGAGGAATTTCCTTATCTTCGAACCATATTGATGAAGCAAGCCATAGGAAAACCTCTCTCGGATTATGAAGCAAGATATTTGGACAGATATTACAAAAGATGCTCGGAGCTTTGCCCGGACGGTCAAAAAATTGTCGGCGCCACAATAAGCCGGGCATGGGCAGAATTCAAGAAAAAGAAAAACGGTGACAATTCTTAAAATATTAAAAAAAATAAACAAGAAACCTTTAAATTAGCCCTTCTTTTGGCACTGTGGTATAATCCTTTTGTATAGGCTAATTTACGGAAGTTTTATGAAGAGAATTTTAATAACGGGCGGAGCAGGTTTTATCGGGAGCCATCTGTGTGAAAGACTTTTAAACGAAGGAAATGACATAATTTGTCTTGATAATTTTTTCACAGGTTCTAAAGATAATATAAGGCATTTAATCGGAAATGACCATTTTGAACTTGTCCGCCATGATATTACAAAAGAATATTTTGCAGAGGTGGATGAAATTTACAACCTTGCATGCCCTGCAAGCCCGCCGCATTATCAGTATAATGCAATTAAAACCATTAAAACTTCGGTTCTTGGAATGATTAATATGCTCGGTCTTGCAAAAAGGTGCAAGGCAACAATTTTGCAAGCTTCGACAAGCGAGGTTTACGGGGACCCCGTTGTTCACCCGCAGAATGAAAGCTATTGGGGAAATGTAAACCCCATCGGAATTAGAAGCTGTTATGACGAGGGAAAACGTTGCGCCGAAACCCTTATGATGGATTATCACAGGCAGAACGGTCTTGATACAAGAATTATAAGGATTTTTAA
This sequence comes from uncultured Vampirovibrio sp., assembly GCA_910578465.1. Lineage (GTDB taxonomy): Bacteria > Cyanobacteriota > Vampirovibrionia > Gastranaerophilales > Gastranaerophilaceae > MGBC122484. Next base: position 406,449 of record CAJTPW010000002.1, read on the forward strand.
CACCTATGGCCCGAATATGGATATGAACGATGGCAGGGTTGTTTCAAACTTTGTTGTTCAGGCGCTCCAAAATAAGGATATAACAATTTACGGAGACGGAAGCCAAACCCGCTCATTCTGTTACGTTTCGGATCTGGTTGACGGTATGATTTCTATGATGAACAATAAACAAGGCTTTATTGGCCCTGTAAACCTTGGAAACCCGTCAGAAAGAACCATTTTGGATTTTGCAAAATTAATAATCGAACTTACAAATTCAAACTCCAAAATTATCAATCTGCCTCTTCCAAAAGACGATCCGACCCAGAGGAAACCTGATATCACGCTTGCTAAAAAAGAACTTAACTGGGAACCGAAAATCGATATTAAAGACGGACTTTTAAAAACGATAAAATATTTTGAAAATAAAATAAGGGAAAATAAATGAAAATTTGTGTTATAGGAACAGGATACGTAGGCCTTGTTGCGGGCACATGCCTTGCAGAAATGGGAAACGAGGTAATTTGTGTTGATAAAGATACAACAAAACTTGAAAAACTGTCAAAAGGAATTGTCCCGATTTACGAGCCCGGCTTGGAAGAGCTCATAAACGTAAATGTTTCGGAAGGCCGCTTGAATTTTACAAATGACCTCAAAAGTGCGGTTGAAGCTTCAACCGTATGTTTTATAGCAGTTGGTACGCCGCAGGGAGAAGACGGTTCTGCCGATTTATCTTATGTTCTGGATGTAGCATCAAGTATCGGCGAATTTATGAACGGCTACAAGGTAATTGTTGATAAATCCACAGTCCCTGTGGGTACGGCAGAAAAAGTGAGTGAGATTATAAAATCAAAAACAAATTTTGAATTTGATGTTGTTTCAAACCCCGAATTTTTAAAGCAGGGGGCTGCAGTTGATGATTTTCTAAAACCCGACAGGGTTGTAATCGGCTCCAATTCGCAGCGCGCAACGGAAATTATGCAGGAACTTTATTCTCCTTTCTTAAGGACGGGAAACCCTGTAATCATTATGGATGTAAAGTCTGCAGAAATGACCAAATATGCAGCAAATTCGTTTTTAGCCGTAAAAATTTCTTATGCCAACGAAATTGCAAATATTTGCGAAAAAGTGGGTGCTGACGCTGAAATGGTAAGAATAGGAATGTGCTCCGATAAAAGAATCGGGCCGCAATTTCTCTTTGCAGGTCTTGGATATGGCGGAAGCTGCTTCCCAAAAGACGTTAAGGCAATGATTAAAACGGCAAAATTAAACGGCTGTTCTTCATCCCTTCTTGAAGCTGCGGATGAAACAAACAAAGAGCAAAGAGTGCTTTTTATAAATAAAATTTTAGACAGATATAAAGGCGACATCGAAGGTAAGACATTTGCCGTGTGGGGCCTTGCATTTAAACCGAAAACAAACGATATGAGGGAGGCTCCTTCAATTACAATCATTAACGAGCTTTTAAAAAGAGGGGCTAAAATCCAGGCATATGACCCCAAAGCCTACGATTGTGCAGAACCGGTATTCGGCGACAGGATAACTTATGCAAAATCCTCTTATGACGCGCTTTTTGGAGCGGACGCAATGCTTCTTTTAACGGAGTGGAACGAATTCAGGCGTCCGAATTTTGATAAAATCAAAGAACTTTTAAAATCTCCCGTAATTTTTGACGGCAGAAACCAGTACAACGGAAAGCGCCTGATTGATAAGGGTTTTGAATATTATTGCATTGGAAAAGCATTCAAAACTGCAGTCAGCGCATAGTTTTTATGGGGCTGCCATACGTCTGATTTGAAAACCCATAAAAAAAACGGCTATCTTTAAATTAAAGAAGTCGCCGTGATGGATAGAATTAGTATTACGGAGTTTATAGAGGAGTTTACACCCATTTAACTCTTCTCAAAAAACTTTTTTGCTATTATTTTTAATAATTTGTCAACTATTTTTACAAAAGTTTACAAATTATTGCCGCAAATACTTCCATCCAGATACAACAAGGGTTTTCAAAAATTTAAAAAGCTTTCAGCCTTTTTAAAATCGGTTTTTAATTATTTTTCAGCGGTTTTAGCTTCAAAATCCATGCCCATTTTTACGCTCTCGGCATTTTCCATACCAAAATCAAGCAAAAGCTCATCCCTGTCATTGTTTAAATATTTCTCATCAATCGGATTTGCAGGGTTAAAGCCAAGTTCCTTAAACTTTGCAATCTGCCCGAAAAGCCCGCCTCTTCCTTTAAGAGAGGTAAACACACCGTCAAAACCTTTTCTTAGTGTATCGAAATTGGCTGAAAGCCCCTCAAGCTTTCCTATCAGGGTTTGGCATTTTGAATAAATCCCTTCGCCCGTCTTTAATATTTCTTTAATGTTATCATTTTGATTCTTGCTCATCCAGGTGTAATTCACCGTCCGAAGGGTCGCAAGCAGGGTTGAGGGCCCGACAATCACGATATTTCGCCTGTTTGCCTCCTCAATCAGCGCGTTATTTGCATAGATAAGCCCCATGCAAGCTTCAAACGGGATAAAAAGCAGTGTAAAATCGGGCGCCGTAAGTCCTTCCAGATTTGTATATTTATTTTCCAATTCTTTAATTCTATCCTGAATGTTTGAATAGAATTTTTTGATAAAATCGCCCGCCTCTTCTTCATTTTTGGCATTTGTATATTCCAAAAAATTTACAATGGATGCCTTTGAATCAACGATTATATTCTTGTTTCCGTCCGAAAGGTAAATCACGGCATCGGGCGCAATTTTATTACCCCCGAGGTTATCGAGATTTCTAAAGCCTGTCTGCAGAAGATAATTTCCTTTTATCGGATCTTCTTTTTTATCAACGAGACCTGAAATTTTTAAAAGCTTTTCTAAAATCATCTCCCCGAAAGAGCCTCTGAATTTTGAATTTGTCGAAATTGCATTTGCAAGCTTTTCGGTTTGGCTTGTAATGAGTTGATTTTGCCCCGAAAGATACTCTATTTGCTCTTTTAGGGTCTGCGTGTTTTTAATTCCCGTGATATTATATTCTTCAATTTTGGATTGAAAATCCTTCAAGTTTTCTTTCAACGGCTTTAAAAAGGTTTCAAGATTTTTTTGATTTTCGTCATTCAGCATTTTATTTTTTTCAATGAGCGCCTGATTTGCAAGGTTTACAAACTCGTTTTTGATGAGTTTTGAATATTCATCCGCATTTTTAATTTTTTCCTGTGTTGAATTTAATTTTTCCTGCAATTTGGCGTTTTCAATTTCAAGCGAAGCATTTTTAGACTTTTGCAAAATAAAAGCGGTAAAAAACCCTGTTATAAAGATAAGAACACCGATTAAAAAATATAAAATACTCACAAAAACTCTCCTTTAAAAAATGTGTCTGACGTGATTCGAACACGCGACCTTCGGCTTCGGAGACCAACGCTCTATCCGGCTGAGCTACAGACACATTCAATTTTCAACTTGTATCCTTGACCCTGCCGTATAGAGCAAAAATCGTATTTCGTCGGAATTTTACTTTGGGTAAAATACCCGACAGGCCGGCTGAGCTACAGACACATTCAATTTTCAACTTCTTTTGAAGTATACACAAATATTGTACCATAAAGCGCCATTTTACGGTTCAAAATCCTTAAAAAGTTCTCCGAGCATATAAATCGACCCGCAAACAACCGTAAGATCCGCACCGCCGCGCGCTATTTCTTTTTTCGGGTCTTCAGTTTTTCTTGTAATATTTTTAATCTCGACGGGTAATTCTGCCGCAAATTCCCGATACTTCAAAGCATTCGGGTAATTAAATTCATAAAAACACAGTTCCCTGTCTGTTTTTTGCCGTTTATTAGACAATTCATCCAAATTAAACAGTTGCCCTAAAACTGCTTTATAATCCTTATTTTTAAGGCACCCGAATATAAATTTTATCCTTTGGCCTTTATGGTTTTCATTCAAATATTCAGCTAAAACCCTTGCCCCATCAGGATTATGACACGCATCAACCAAAATTTTCGAACCGCTATACTCAAAACTTTCAAGCCTGAATCTCCATTTAACCCTTGGAAGCGCCTTTTTTACCGTTTCAAACCCCACATTTCGATTTAACGTACCGTTTTTATTAACTATATCCACCGCTTTAAGTGCAAGCGCAAGGTTTTCCCCCTGATGTCTCCCGCAAAGCCCAAATTCAACGGCTTCCCCGTTTATACAGGCGCAGCCGTTCTTTATATCAACGGTTTCGGTATCGTAAAATATTGCTTCCTTTTTTACTGCCTCATTTTTCAGGGTCTCATACCCTTTATTTTGCTTCAAAACAATTGCAGGACAGGCTTTTTTAAAAATTCCCGCTTTTTCATATGCAATTTTTTCAATCGTATCCCCGAGCCGTTCCTTATGCTCAAGGCTTATGGATGTTATGATTGAAGCAATCGGTTTTTCTATAACATTTGTAGAATCAAGTCTCCCGCCAAGCCCCACCTCTAAAAGAACAATATCACAGTGTTTTTCCCTAAAGTATAAAAAACCTGCGGCTGTTAAAATTTCAAACTCCGTAAGTTTAATCCCATACTCTTTATCAAACAAAGCAATTTTCTCTATAATGTCATTAAACTCTGTATCGCTTATCGGGCGCTTATTTACGGCAATGCGCTCGGTGTATGAAAAAAGATGAGGGCTTGTAAATTTGCCCGTTTTAAACCCCGCCTGTACAAAAATCTCCTCCAAAATCGCACAGGTGGAACCTTTTCCGTTTGAACCCGCAATATGAATTATGTTCATTCCGTTTTGCGGATTATCCAAAAGTTCCAAAATCCTTAAAATGCGCCTTAAACCAAGCTCAATATGGAATTTTTCGCTTGATGTCAAAAATTCTTCAGCCCGCATATCTCCCCTAAAGCGCCTCAGTATCAGGCTTTAAATGCTCGGCCGCCCCTGCCGCATCTAACACAAGATCTAAAATTTTAAATGTCGGGTTTTCATTAATTTCCATCGAAGCTTTTTCTTGAAGCCTGGAAAGTTTTTCAGGATTATTCATCAAACCCTCGATTGCATTTATAAGGCTTTTCCCTGTTAAATCAGCATCTTCCGTATAAATTGCGGCACCAAGTTTTTCAATTTCTCTTGCATTCATCCGTTGATGATTAGCCGCAGCATAAGGATACGGCACAAGAACGGAAGGTTTTTTTGCGGCCAGAATCTCTGAAATAGACAAACTTCCCGCACGGGAAACCACAATATCCGCAGCTAAAATCGGCAGATACATTTTTTCAAAATAAGGCCTTATGATTGCATTTTCAGGAATTTTATCATAAGAATTTTTGCCAAATTCCAATAACACTTCATCGTAATTTTTCTTTCCTGTTTGAAAAATAATTTTTACATCGTTCCTGTTTTGAAAATGCTTAACAAGCTCGATTGCGGCTCTGTTTATAGTCTTTGCTCCCTGAGAGCCGCCCATCACAAGTACACAAAATTCATCTTTAATACAAAGCTCGGCGCGCGCTTCTTTTTTAGAAATATTGAAAAATTCATCTCTCACAGGATTTTTAAAGTTTGTAATCTTTTTTGCCTTTATAAATCTGTTTGCCTCACTAAATGCAAGGTTTACAGCCCTAGCCCCCTTTGAAAATGCTCTTGTTACAATACCCGGGTGTGCGTCTGAATCATGCATAACATATGGAATTTTCAAAATATTTGCCGCGATAACCATCGGCGCGCTCACATACCCGCCTGTTGCAAAAACCGTATCGGGCCTGTATTTTATGGCATAATCCATACATTTTATGACAGATACAATTAAAAGCAAAAACCACTTAAAAAGCTTTAAATCAGGCTTTCTTGGCATACCAAAAACAGGTACATCCAAAAAAGGCGTATTAAGATTTGAAATTACCGCAAATTCGGGGTTTTTAGAATTACCGACATAGTAAATACTCTCATATCCTTTGTTTTTAAGCTCATTGAGCATTGAAACACAGGGATAAATGTGTCCTCCCGTACCGCCGCCAGTCAGAAAAAATGTTTTAGTATGCTGCTTTTTTTGCATATGGTCTTATCCTTTGAACTTTTTTCTTTGAAATATTTAAAAGCACCCCGAACATACAAAGGGAAACCAGAAGTGAGCTTCCGCCATAGCTTATAAAGGGAAGCGGGATACCTGTTGCGGGTATAAAAGAGCTTGCAACCGCCATATTCATAAAGGCTTGAAAGCCGATAGAAAAGGCAATTCCGATTGCAAGAAGCTTTCCAAACATATCAGGGCTTCTTGATGCAATAATAAAGCTTCTGTGCAGAAACATTGCAAAAAGCATTATTATGAAAAAACACCCCAAAAAGCCAAATTCCTCCGCAATTACAGCAAAAATGAAGTCTGTATGTCCCTCGGGTAGCCAGGAAAGCTTTTGTTTCGAATTACCGAACCCGACTCCAAAAAACCCGCCCTCAACAAAAGCTACAAGAGATTGGATGATATTATAGCCTGCATTCAGAGGGTCCTTATTGGGATCAAGCCAAACAAGAAGTCTCTGTTTTTGATATCCTCTGATTGCAAAAGGCAATGCCGCAAGAGCCACTGCACCTGCAGTCATAAGATTTTTAAATGCGCCGCCTGCCATATAATACAAAACACCGAACGTAAAGGTTAAAAGTATCATCATAGAAAGGTTTGGCTGCTTATAGATAAGCAAAAGACAGGCGCCGAAAATAAAATATGCGGGATATTTTTTCTCATCCGAAAGCCTTGAATTATTTGCAAACAATGAGGCAAACATCAGTATTATGGCGGGTTTTGCAAACTCAGAAGGCTGAAGTTGAAGCGGACCTATAACAAGCCATCGTTTCGCCTCGTTTACCGTATGCCCGAGAGGCGTAAACTGAACCAAAAGCAGCAGAATAAGAACAAAAATCGGCAGTTGATAGGTAAAGGCGCGAAGCTTTTTATAATCATAATTTGCAAAAAACATAGCGCCGACTATTCCGCCTGCAAGCCAGGCGAGCTGCCTTACGGTAAAAAATACGGGGTTCACGCCTTCTGCAATGGCTCTTGGAGAACCTGCCGAAAATATTGCCATCATCCCGATTACGATAAGCGCACCGATTATCCAGATAAGTGTCTTATCGGGAGGAGAAATTATGTAATTTTTTTGACCGCGTCCGCCGCCTGAATTGCCTCCATCATAACCTTCGCGATATTCCGCATTATCAAAGCTTCTGCGGTTAGGATTCGGAGGAAATCTGTTATCAGAGCGCCCCTGATTTCTTTGATAATACATAATCTCTGAAAACATCCCCTCTTACTTCATAATTTTTAAACATATCAAAACTTGCACAGGCAGGCGAAAACAGAACAACATCGGGCGTTTCGCGTCCTGCTTCATCAATTGCCTCTTCGAGCGTTTTTGAAAAAACTATATTCTTAAAACCTGCACCATTCAAAGCTTCCGCAAACCTTTGCGCTGCTTCACCGATAAGCACAACCTTTTCAATATTTTTCTTTATAAGTTCGCAAAACTCATCCAGGGGTGTATTCTTGTCCCGTCCGCCTGCAATAAGCACTGTACGCTTGCCGTTAAATGCGCCTATTGCAACATTTGAAGCCTCGGGATTTGTCGCCTTCGAATCATTATAATATGACACACCGTTGCGCTCGATAATAAACTCACACCTGTGTCTTGGTGCCTTAAACGTCATGATTTGTTTTCTGATTAATTCATTAGAAAGCCCTGCCGTTTTTGCCGCAATTATACCGCACATAACATTTTGCAGGTTGTGCGCGCCAACTATCGGCACATCTTTAATGTTAATCACGGGTTCTGCACCGTAATAAATTTTTTCATCCTTAATATAGGCGTCGTTCGTGCCTCCCTTGGAATTCAACATAAAATAATGCTTATTTGCTCTTGTAGAAATATTTTTCACGTAATCATCATCAAAATTCAATACGGCATTGGTATTTTCATCCATATTGCCATACATTTTTGCCTTATCTTTGAAATAATTTTCAATCCCGTTGTGCCAGGAAATATGGTCGGGAGTCAAATTACAGAATATAGCAGTGTTCGGGGCAAAATCTTTGATATAGTGAAGCTGGTAAGAGCTTGCCTCAATTACAAGAAAATCAGGCTCAACATCTGAGAGGGCCTTAATTTTAGAAGCAGCATCTTTTGAAAATTTGTCATCAGCCGAAGGACAGAGGTAATCAAGCGGCGAAACCCCAACATTTCCAGTCGCAGGAGCAAAATACCTGCCGCTCAAAATATGAGACACAAGCATTGTAGTTGTGGTTTTACCGTTAGTTCCCGTTATAGCAACGATTTTAGTCTTATCGGATTTTATTCTGTACGCAAGTTCGACATCAGAAAAATAAGGTATGTTTAATTCTTCTAAAAGCTTTAAAACAGGTGTATTTGGAGGAATTGAAGGACTTAAAACACAAAATTTTGCACCTTCGATAAATTCTTTTGAATGCCCGCCAAATTCAAGCTTTACGCCTGCATTTTTTAATATATCCGCCTTTGTTTTATTCTCATCGGTTAATTCGTTTGAATCGCTCAAAAAACAATCAGCACCTGCGCGAAGAAGGAATTTAGCTGCCGCAAATCCTGTTGTTGAAAGCCCTAAAACCAATATTTTCTTATTTTTAAGTTCCAAAATCTTTTCCATATCTTAAAACCGGTTTAACCTGCAGAACACAAAGCTTTTCCAACACTGAATCCCCACACGGCAAGAATTCCGCCCAGCGCTGAAATCATTGAAAAAACAAGCACAATTTTCTTTTCACTCCATCCTGAAAGCTCGAAATGATGGTGTATCGGACTCATTTTGAATATTCTCTTGCCCGTTGTCTTAAAGCTTGCCACCTGAAGCATAACAGAAAGAGTTTCCGCGATAAATACAATCCCAATCGGGATAAGCCAGAGTTCAAATTTACCCATAATTGCAATTGTCGCCAAAAGTCCGCCCAGAGCAAGACTTCCCGTGTCGCCCATAAATATTCTGGCAGGGTTTTTGTTAAAATAGAAAAACCCTAAACAAGCGGCAGATGCTGCAATTGAAATGATTGCAATATCCGTATAGCCGTTAAAATAAGAAATCAGGGCGCATGCAAGAAATGCAAAAAATGCACAGCCTGAAGCAAGGCCATCCAGCCCGTCCGTTAAATTGAGCGCGTTTGAAGAACCCACAATCATAAATACGGCAAAAAACGGATATAAATACATTAAATCCACACTCAAATTAAAAATTGAAATTTCTGTCTGCCCTTGATATACAAGGTAAACAGCAGGAAGCATGGATACTGCAATCTGCAAAGTTAATTTTGCTCTCGGGCTTAAACCCTCGTTCTGACAGCCTTTTATCTTTTTAATATCATCCTCAAACCCTGTAAAAGTATAGAAAACAAGGGTCATAAGAACAATCAGCGCACGGGTTGAAAGCGCCTGTGCCATAAAAAGCGCTATTAAGGAACCGACCAAAAGCGCCGCAACAAGAAAAACTCCGCCTGTTGTAGGCGTCTTATTCTTCTTTGCATGGAGCATTTGGACTTCTTCCCTGATATATTGCCCGTACATTTTTTTCTTCATAAAATCAAGATACGGAACGCCGAATAACAAGCATAAAACAAGGGTTATCAGCGCTGCAACACTCATCATAATCATATATTCTTCACCATTTCAATTATTTCTTCAAATTTCATAATTCTTGACGCCTTCAAAAGCACGGTGGTACCTTTTTTAAGGTTATTTTTAACATATTCGGCACACTCTTTTTTTGAATTAAAATGTTCGGATTTTAAAGAGCACGCACGGGAGATAAATTTTGCCAATTCGCCCACCGTAAGAAGGATTACATCATTATAGGCCGATAAAAATTCCCCGATTTTTTTGTGGTATGTAATCTCATCCTTGCCAAGCTCGCCCATATCGCCCAAAATAAGCGCCAGAGGGGGTTTGTGGACGGATAAAAATGTTTTCAAAACAGCAACCATGGATTCGGGGTTTGCATTATAGCTGTCGTTAATAAAAGTTAAACCATTTATTTCGCTGATTTCCCAGCGTTTTTCAATCGGTTTGTAATTTAAAAAGCCTTTTTTAATATTATTAACATCGACCCCTGCCCATTTGGCCGCCTCTATTACAAGCATTGCATTTTCAATGTTGTGTTCACCCTCAACGGTGAGTTCATAAGTGTTTCCGCCATATTCAAACACTGTTTTTCCAATTTCAATTTTTATGTTTTTACAGTCTGAAAGGCTTACAAGAACCTGTTTTCCGTCGTAATGCAGGTTTTCTCTTAAAATATCCGAGTTTTGACCTATAAAAATCCCCTCAGAAGCAAGATTTGAAGCTATTTCACACTTTGCAACGGCGATATTTTTAAGATTACCAAGCTTTTCCACGTGTGCAGAGCCGATATTAGTGATTATTCCTGCATCAGGGAGAGAATAAGAGGTCAAAAGCTGGATTTCACCGAGGTTTCGCATTCCCATCTCAAGCACAAGTACCTCTGTATCCAAAGGCATGGAAATCATTGTCTCGCAAAGCCCGATTTCGTTGTTATGATTGAGTTTTGACTTGTGCGTTTTAAAAGTTGTTGATAAAACGGAAGCAAGCATTTCTTTTGTTGTGGTTTTGCCTGAACTGCCCGTGATAGCAATAACTTTCGGGTTAATTTTTTCCCTTATGTACCTTGCAAGCTTAAGATAGGCAACAAGCGTATTTTGAACATATAGAACAAAATCCGCATTTTTATTTATCTTATACTCCTGCTGCGTAAAATAGCCTGCAGCGCCGTTTTCAATGGCTTTATCAATAAAATTATGCCCGTCAAAATTTTCCCCCCTTAAAGGCAGATAAATATTGCCGCTCTCAAGTTTTCTTGTATCTGTTGAAATGTCATAAGTGCCGTCAATGTTGGCTTTGTGGAGGATTTTTGCCCCGGTAACTTTTATAATCTCATCTATATTAAATTTCAAAATAAATAACTCCTAAACTGCCCTAAGGATAAGCATTTTAAGACATCTGTCAAAGCATAAGCCCCTCTTAAAACCCCAAAATGCTTTATAATCTTCAAGCTTTTCCCATATTGTAAACCAAATAGAATTTGATGTAAAATAGTTTTTATGAAAAAAATCGCACTAATTCCAATAGACAACAGACCCATCTGCTATACACTCATAGAGCAGATTTCAGCCGTTAATAAAAATATAAAGCTGTATTTGCCCGAAAGAAAATATTTAGGCGGATTATATGATACAGCAAACATTTCGGCTATATTAAACTGGCTAAAAACACTGCCCAAGATAGATTACATAATTATTTCCCTCGATACAGTCGCCTATGGCGGACTTGTAGCTTCAAGAAGAATTCCTGACAGTTTTGATGAAATAAAAACAAGGCTCAATGCTTTTAAAGAAGTCATAAAACCGCTCGGCGCAAAGGTTTTCGCTTTTTCAAGCATAATGAGAATTTCAAACAATAATATAAACGAAGAAGAAAAAGAATACTGGAACCATTGGGGTAAAAGGATTTTCGAATATTCATACCATCAGCATAAATCACGTGCACTAAGACAGATGAATTGCGTCATAAATACAGTCCCCGCCGATATTTTAGAAGATTATCTCGATACGAGAAAAAGAAATTTTGAGATAAACGGATTATACCTTGATTGGCTCGATGAAGGGGTTTTAGATACCTTAGTATATTCAAAAGATGATACGGGAGAATACGGGCTTAACGTCGAAGAGGCGCAAAAGCTTGAAGCGGAAGCATTTTCAAGAAAATTAAACGCAATAATTAAGACGGGAGCGGATGAAATCCCCTTAACCCTTCTTGCAAGAGCCATAGCAGAAAATGAGAATGTTAAAATAAAGCCCCTGTTTGTTTTCGAGAATTCAAAAGGCCTTATTTCAAAGTATGAGGACATTTCAGCAGAAAATTGCGTTAAATCCCAGCTTTCCCTTGCAGGAGTTGAAATCGACACGTCACAAAACCCTGAAATTTCCATGGTTATTAACAATTTTGCCTCAGAACAAGGTGATTTAGTGCTTGGAGATGTTGTAAATTCACTTTCAACAGATTTTGAATTCCCGAAAACCCCTTATTTTATTGCTGATATAAACAATGCAAACGGGTCAGACAGTGAATTTGTAAGGAAATTTACCGATAAAAAATTTGAAAAAGGCACTATGCTTGGATATAGCGCGTATAATACAAGCGCAAACACTATCGGAAGCTCTCTATGCATTGCCGTAAATACCGCACTGGCTCTGAAATACGGGACATTCAACGAGACCGCTTTTAAAAGACTTATGGCAGTGAGATTATTGGACGATTGGGCATATCAGGCAAACGTCAGAAAAGCAGTAAGGGCAGGTGTTCCGAATTTTAAAGAAGCCTTAAATGAACATATAGTTGATTTTGACACATACGAGAAAAAAATTGCAGAATTTTTGGATTTTAAATTTGAGTGTAAATACTCACTTCCCTGGAACAGAAGTTTTGAGATTGAAATCGATATATTTTAAAAATAAAATTTAATTTTAAAATCAGGTTTTCCGTATTGATTTTTAGGCAAAAATACTGTAAAATAAGGCTTAGACATAGATATAAAGATTTAACAAGGGTTAAAATGGACATAAAATTTGAAAAATGGCAAGGGCTTGGAAATGATTTTATAATCCTTGAAAATGCTGACGCCACAAGCGAATTAGCTAAAATAATGTGCAACAGAAATTTTGGTGTCGGAGCGGATGGGATTTTTTCGGCCGTTAAATTTGACAGATCTCCAAGTGCTGAAAATGCTGATATAGCTTGGAAATTTTATAATTCAGACGGCTCAATCGCCCAAATGTGCGGAAACGGCATGAGGTGTTTTGCAAAATATGTTTATGATAAAGGCATTATTAAAAAACACAAATTTTCCGTGCAAACCCTTGCAGGAGTGATTATCCCGGAAATTCTTGAAACAGGAAAAGTAAGGGTTGATATGGGAAAACCGGTCTTTGAAGCAAGCAGAATTCCTGCCATAACAGATAATCCGTTTGATTTTGAAGTTGAAGGTCTAAAAGCTTGCGCTGTCAGCATGGGAAATCCTCACTGTGTTATTTTTACGGACGGCGATACAAAAGAGATGGCACAAAAAATAGGCCCCGCAATTGAGGTTTCACCAATTTTCCCTGAAAAAACAAATGTGGAATTTGTTGAAATTAAATCAAGAAAAAAAATAAAAATTGATGTTTGGGAAAGAGGCTGCGGCATTACTCTTGCCTGTGGTACAGGTGCTTGTGCAAGTGTTGCTCTCGGGGTTAAAAAAGGACTTTTGGATGAAGAAGTAAATGTAATTCTTCCCGGAGGAGATCTTCAAATCCAGTATACGGAAGGTTCTCACGTTTATATGACAGGTGAAGCCCACAGGGTTTTTCAGGGAGTCTGGTGTAAATAAAACCGCGGAGCATGACAGAATACGCTTTTATGCAGGGGATTTCAGCAGATATCTGCAAGTATCTGTTAAAGCGGAAAAAACTGAAAAATTAACTAAAGTTAAGCATTTTTAGCATAAATTTGCAAGTTTTTCTTGTATATGAAAATTGTTTATGCTACGATTTTTTCCATACGAAACTTATTTTAAGGAGAATTTTAAATGAAAAAATATGAACTGCTTGCGACCATAAAACCCAATCTGGACAATGATGAAGCAGATAAAGTATCTTCAAAAATTGAAGAATTGGTTTCTTCATTAGGCGGCAGCGTTTTAGAAACCGAAAAACTCGGCAGAAAGAAGCTTGCATACGACGTTCAAGGCTTTAGAGACGGCTTTATGGTTGTTCAAAAAATGAACATACCTGCTGATAAAATTGTTGAGTTCAAAAGAAACTTAAAATTGAACGAAAACGTTATCAGAACAATGTTTACAGAAGTAAAGAAGGCATAAAATGACCTTAGCAAAAATTACGGTATCAGGCACAGTTGTAAAAAATCCCGAAAAAAGATTTACGCAAAACAACCTTGCAATCACAAGTTTTGTGATGGATGTAAATCCTCAGGATGAAACATTAGTGCGCGTTTTTGCCCTTGGCAATCTGGCAGACAGAGCCGCAGATATGCTCAAAATGGGCGATACCGTTCTTGTAGACGGCAGATTACAGACTGCAAACGCAAAAACAACAAACGGCAAGGAAAGAAAGATAATCGAAATCAATGCTTCAAGCGTGGATAAAATTTCAATCCTATCCGAAGGCGGAAATTCAGGCTATTCAAGCTATAGTCAAAATTCTGCTCCTGTAGCACAGGCGGCGCCTCAAACCATACAGCGCGCTCCGCAAGCTCAGGCACAACCTGCCCAAAAAGAAATTGTTCAGTTTGCGGTAGATGAAATCTCTGAAGATTTAATTGACGAGGATGAAATCCCGTTCTAGGCCTTAACTTAGAGGGTTTTATTCCGCACAAAAAGTCACATATTTGAAAAGTAAAAACAAAAGAAAAGGAAAAATATAATGGCAAGAGAATCTTTAAAAGACAGCAAGAAAAAGAAAAACTGCAGCTTTTGCGCAGATAAAGTAACAGCATTAGATTACAAAGACGCTTCAAAATTGAGAAGATTTTTATCAGAAGCAGGCAAAATCCTCCCAAGACGCATAACAGGAAACTGTGCTTACCACCAGAGAATGCTCTCAAACGCAGTTAAAAGAAGCAGAGAAGCCGCTGTTATCGGATACGTTTTTGAAAACTAGATAATAAATAAAATCTGTTTTCAAAGTTTTAAAAATTAATTCAAAACCGCCTTGTTATAATACTCAGGCGGTTTTGAATTATCTCAAACTTCAAATTACTGCTTATTTGTGCCCGTTGTTTTTCCTATATCTTTCCTGTAGATTTTGCCGTCAAAATCAATAGTTTCAGCAGTTTTACGGATGTCATCAAGAGCATTATCAAAGTTTTCAGCAGATTTTACGATACTCAAAACTCGCCCGCCGTTTACGGTTAAGGAGTTTTTAGGGGGTTCGGTATTCTTACAGTCTGCAGTTTGCTCGGTTTTTATATTTATATACTGATTTTGCTGACTTTTCTCCCTAACAAAGCCAGTGTCTTGCACGGTTTTAACCCCTGCAAAATAAACTTTACAGCCATATTTTTCCGCTTCATCAAGATTTTTAATTTTTGCGCCTTTTTTAGGATCAAAAGGATACCCTTCGGATGCCAGAACAACACAGCAGGCCTTATTTTTGGAGAATTTTAAATCATTTTTTTTAAGACGCTCTTCCGTCATTTTGATAAAAATATTAAGTAAATCCACCCCGCGATTTGTATCTAAAAGTTCAAGCAGCACCTGACATTCGGGGTCTCCAAAGCGCATATTGTATTCTAAAACTTTAACACCGTCACGGGTTAAAATAAGCCCCGAATATATAACGCCGCAAAAATCTGCTTTTCCTTTTTTTAAGGCATTTTCCAGGATTTTCAGGTATTCATTAATTTCCTCTTTTTGTATTTGCGAAATTTTACTCGGGGCGACTGCACCCATTCCGCCTGTATTTGGGCTCGCATTACCATCCAAAAGCCTTTTATAATCAGAAGCAGGAGGAAAAGAAGCAAGCGTTTTACCGTCCCAAAGGGAGATAACGGAAACTTCTTTGCCAAAAAGCCGCTCTTCTAAGACAATTTTTTTTGATGCCTCACCGAATTTTCCTTTTAAAAATTCTTCCGCCTCAACTCTCGCCTCATCCGCGCTTGATGGAAGAGAAACTCCCTTCCCGAGTGCAAGACCATCCGCTTTAATTACAGGCACAATATCTTTTTTTATAAAATAATCAAGCGCAAAATCAAGCTCATCAAGGTTTTGCGCTATTTTAAAATCTGCAGTTTCTATACCGTTTCTTTGCATAAAACTCTTGGCAAAACTTTTAGACCCTTCAAGGCGCGCCCACGCTTTATTTGCACCGATTACTTTTATTCCGCCAATGGTAAAAATATCCGCAATACCTTCACATAAAGGGTTTTCAGGACCTACAACAAGCATGTCGATTTTCTTTACCCGTGCTTTTTTCAAAAGGTCCGGATAATCGCTATATTCAATGGTTTCACCCAAATTTTTAAACCCGTCGTTAGGGTTTGCAAGAAAAAGCTTATTTAAAAACGGTGAAACACTGATTTTCGCTGCAATCGCATGCTCCCTTGCCCCGCCTCCAAAAACAAGTATATTTCTTTTAAAAAGCAGATTTTCGATAATTTCAGGATACATCTTATGTTCGATTTGATGAATTTTTTCTTCAAGCTCATCAAAACTTAAATCATTGATATCAATGCATTTTTGCTCAATTATTTGCCCGCAGTCAACATCTTTATTTACAAAATGAACAGTAACACCCGTTTTGTCTTCATTCGCCTCAAAAGCCCTTTTTATGGCATTTTTTCCCCCATACTTCGGCAAAAGGGAAGGGTGAATATTTATAATATTATATTTAATGCCATCAGAGAGGTTGGTGTCATTTATAAGAGAATTATTTATAAGGGAATTTCCGCCCGCAGCAAAAAGTTCGAGGATTTTTTCGGGCAAAATCCGCATAAATCCTGCAAGAACACACAAATCGTATCCCCCTTTAGCACATTCCCCTTTGCGTGCATTTAAAAAATCAAAGAAGTTTTCAAATTCAAGACAATGGAAAGGTATGCCAAGGTTTTGCGCCCTTTTTAAAACGTATGCATCCTTTTTGTCGCACAACAATTCAAATTCTACCGATAAACCCTTGTTATGAAAGTATTTCACTATCGCTTCAAAGTTAGAACCGTTGCCCGATGCCATAATTAAAACTTTTTTAAAGCTTTTCTTATGCTCTAAACATTGCTTTTTCATTACCATCAGTCCTTTTTACAGCCCCGAACACAAACGGTGAGTACATTTTTACGGCATTCATAACCCTTAAAACATTTTCAGGCTTTGTTATAATAATAAAACCCGCGCCCATATTGAATGTACGATACATTTCATCAATATCCGTAAATTCATTTAAAATCTCAAAAACTTCAAGTTTTGGCAATGCGCTTTTATCTAAAACTGCCGTAAGGCCGTCAGGTATTGTTCTTTCAAGGTTTGATAAAATACCTCCTCCTGTTATATTCGCTAAACCGGAAACCTGTCCTCTATCGCATAGTTTCAAAACTTCATCAATATAAATTTCAGTCGGGGCAAGCATTTTCAAGAAATCTTCTTTGCCGATTTTTTTATCCTTATAAAGTTTTCTAACCAGAGAAAAGCCGTTAGAATGTATCCCGCTTGATTTTAAGCCGATTATAACATCGCCTTTGCAAACATTTTCCCTTTTAATTAAGCTGTTTTTTTTAACAAGCCCAACAGCAAAACCTGCCGCATCAAACAGCCCTTCTTTAATAAAATCGCCAAGCTCCGAGGTTTCACCCCCAAGAAGAGTGCAGCCGTATTTCGCCAAAAGCGAATGCAATTCGGTGATAAATTCAGCCATAACGCTAGCATTCAGCTTATTTACCGCTAAATAATCCAAAAAAAACAGCGGCCTTGCCCCGACACAGGCTAAATCATTCAAATTCATCGCTGCTAAATCCGCCGCCATTGTTTTATAGAGGCCGTTTTCAATAAGCGGAATGATTTTTGTTCCGATACCGTCCGTTGTTGCGGCAAGTGCGTATTCAGGCAAAGCAGGATGTTCGAAGATGCCTGCAAAATTTTTAAAGTTAGGAGATTTTAACCCCGAAAACAAAAAACTCGAGAGCATTTCAGCATTTTTCAGATTTACACCCGAATTTTCATAGGTATATTTTTCCATTTGCTCCTCCCGCCCATATCATACCACAGTTTTAGCCCTGATTTTCAAACTTTTTCAAACTTCCGCTCGAGCGAATTTTGATAAATATCATTTAATTCAAGCGTTCTGATTTTTGTAAATCCAAAGTCTAAAACCCCTGTACAATCAGCCTTTCCAAGAATTTGATAAGGAATTTTATGCTTTTTAAGATACTTTTGCACATCATTATCATTTTTCGTTGAAATTAAATATCTGCCCGTAATTTCAGCAAAAAGAAGGTCAATATCAGGCGGTAAAACCCCCTTAAAACCAATAGCTGTACCATCTTTTAAAATATTGCAGGAATTAAACAGTATAACTAAAAGCGCACCCAAAAAACCGCCTGAGGAAACATCCTTACAGCCCTGAATTGCGCCACATTCAGCGAGTTTGAAAATTGCTTTTTTCAACTTCATTTCAAGCTCAAAATCAACAGTATCAATAATTCCGCCTTCAAAATCGAAAAATTCCTTCTGATATAAAGAACCTCCCGTATTTAGATTTTTATCAAGTTTTTTGCCGATTAAAAATACTGTCTCGCCCGGGTTTAAAAGAGCATATAAAGGAGCTTTTAAGGCAAGTTTACTCAACATTCCGATAACAGGCGCAGGATGTATTTTAATTTTCTTTTCCACTGCCCCGAAAGGTTTTGAAGTGTCGCAGGAGACGGATACAGCCTCCACTCCTTCATTATAGAATGATACATTCCCCGAAACCACAGGAATATTGAGCTTTTCAAGTGCGTCTTTCATTCCGTTTACGGTTTGAACAAATTGATATGCCACATCGGATTTTTCGGGATTTGCAAAATTCAGACAATTTGTAATCCCGAGAGGCTCAAAGCCTGATGATACGGCGTTTCTATAGCTTTCAAAAACAGTGTTGAAAGCACCCTGATATGGATTTAAAAAACAGGCTGTTTCGTTTGAATCCATTGAAAAACCGATTACCTTGCCTTCTTCAAAGATGTGAAGCGGGCAAACCCCGAGGCTGTGGGAATTCTTCAGGGTCCTAACCCCTACGGTATTGTCATATCTTTGATATACAATTTTTTTACTTGCAAAAGAAGGGGAGGCTGCCGTTTTAAAAATAATTTCTTTTAAATTTTCAGGCTCATTCACATTTTCAGGCAGATTCAAACACTTCTTTTCAAGAATAGTAAGGTATTCAGGCTTTTTTAAATGCAGATTATACAAAACAGGGTTGGTTAAAACACGAACGTCAAGCTCTGCAAGCTTTTTACCGTTCATATAAAGACAATAAGCTCTTCCTTTCTTTGTTTTGCCGATAGTATCTGCATTTAACCCGTATTTTTCACAGATTTTATAAATTTCTTCAACACCACTTGAATTTGCCGTAAACACCATCCTCTCCTGAGATTCGGAGAGCATAATCTCATAAGGCTGCATATTTTTTTCGCGAAGCGGCACCTTTTCAAGATAAAGTTCAACAGAAACCTTACCCTTATCGGCCATTTCGGAAGTTGAACTTAAAAGCCCCGCAGCACCTAAATCCTGACAGGAAAATACGTTTTTGGATTTTAAAATCTCTAAAGTCGCCTCTATAACGTTCTTTTTAACATACGGATCCCCTATTTGGATGGAAAGCTTGTCTTCTTTATTCCCCTCAAGCTCTTTTGAAGCAAAGGCCGCGCCAAAAAGCCCGTCCCGTCCTGTGGAAGAGCCCACAAGAACAATATAAGAATTTGCCTTTGCGGCCGCCGTTTTCACTTTATCCGCCCTGCAAATGCCTGCAGCCATGACATTTACAATCGGAGAAAGATTGAAACATTTATTAAAACTAATTTCACCGCCAACGGTCGGAACACCTGTCGAATTTCCGTAGTCTGAAATTCCTTCCGCCACTCCGTTTAAGAGATATTTATTCCGTCTGATTGAAATTGTATCTTCATTTGAAACATTGCAACCGTCAATTAATCCGAATTTAAG
Source organism: uncultured Vampirovibrio sp. (assembly GCA_910578465.1). GTDB lineage: Bacteria > Cyanobacteriota > Vampirovibrionia > Gastranaerophilales > Gastranaerophilaceae > MGBC122484. The sequence goes on from CAJTPW010000002.1 coordinate 426,164, forward strand.
GGAATTTAAAAGCGCAATCGGCCTTGCATTCATCGCAAGAATATCCCTCAAAATCCCGCCGATTCCTGTTGCTGCACCCTGATAAGGTTCAACGGCGGAAGGATGGTTGTGAGATTCGGTTTTAAAAAAGATAATGTGCCGCCCGACCTTTATGCCGCCTGAGTTTTCATCCCTATAGAGCGCTCCTTTGGATGGCAAAAGACCAAGATATTTTTTTGAATGCTTATAACCGCAATGCTCGGACCACATTGCAGAAAAAAGATAAAGTTCAAGCTCGTTCGGTATGCGGCCGAGACGTTTTGTAATTTCATTATATTCAAAACGGGAAATTCCTAAATCTTTTAAGTTTGCGCTCATTTTGCACCCCTTTTCGATAAATTTGCTTCTAAAACATCGAAAGCACAATGCTTTGCACTTTTTGAGCACAAAATTTCATTTTTTATAAAGTTAAATATTTTAAACCCGTCAGCATTCCCCAAAACCTTTGATACTGCCCTTTCAGGGTGCGGCATCATTCCAAAAACCCTGTTTTTCCTGTCATAAAGCCCTGCAATATCGTTTAAAGAGCCGTTTGGATTGTTTTTATACCTTAAAAAGACCATATTTTCTTTTTCAATCCGCTTTAATTCACTTTCATCGGCATAAAAACAGCCTTCTTTATGGGCAACGGGCAGAATTATTTCTTCCGTGCCGCCCTGCCCCTGCAAATCCCCAAAAACGGGGTCAGGGTTAAAAATAAGTCTTTCATCCCTTGAAATAAACCTTGTAGACACATTTTCAACCAGTGCCCCTGGTAAAAAACCCGCTTCACAGAGGATTTGAAAGCCGTTACATATCCCAAAAACAAAGCCTTCCCTGCGTTTAACATATTCTCTCAATGCAAGAACAGCAGGTGAAAGTTTTGCAAGGCGCCCTGCGCGAATATAATCTCCAAAAGAAAAACCGCCAGGAAGCACAATTAAATCATATCCCAAGAGATTTGTTTCCGTATGAAAAATAAATTTTGTCTCAAAACCTGCGGCATTAAGAGCAATTTCAGTATCCCTATCACAGTTTGTCCCTAAAAAAACGATAATTCCTGCCTTTAATTTTCTAAATCCAAACTTAAACCGCACCTTAAACCGCACCTTAAATCACGTTATACCGTTTCTTCAAAACTTAAGATCTCATACATTTCAACCACAGGGTTTATAAGCACCTCGCTACAAATGTTTTCAAGCTTTTTATCAGCCTCTTCTCTGTCACATCCTGTAATTTCAAGCTCGAAAAATTTGCCGATCCTTGTATTTGCATTATTTTCAAGCCCCATTCTTTTTAAAACTGCACTTACGGCCTCGCCTCTGGAGTCTTTTACCGTATTTTTAAGTTTTACAATCACTTTTGCTCTAAATTTCATAGGTTTATTCTATAATGAAAGAAAAATACTTTAAAGAGGCGGCACCCGAAAGATTTGGAGAAAATAATGAAAGAAACCCTGTATTCAACCAAATTTTTAAATTTAATGGCTTCAAAACGCGAAGGCAAGGCGGATTGGGTTTATGCACACAGACCAAACGCAAAAAATGTCGTAATTATTGTTCCCGTTATACACAAAACAGATGGGGATTACACCCTCTTTTTAACAACAAAAAGACCTCCACTTACGGAAGAATACGGAGATGTAATCTGTCTTGAATTCCCTGCAGGGCTTGTCGGGGACGAAAACACCGAAGAAACAACCGATAATGCTCTCAAAAAAGAACTTCTTGAAGAAACGGGGTACGAAGCCGTAAAATTTGAAATAAAAGCAAGAAACCTTGTAACATCAGGCGGCATGACAAGTGAAAAATCCACCCTTGCAACAGCGGAAATTTTTGATACGGAAAAGAAGCAGATTCCCGTTGATGACGGCGGTGTAATTACAGACAGGATTGAAGTAAAAATAAAAGATGTGCCTGCTTTTTTAAAAAAAGCGGAGGCAAAAGGAATGTTTCTTTCGGCTCAAACCATTGCGGGGGTATATTTTTTATGGGATAATTTAAAAAAGGATTAAGGAATTTAAAGAGGAGCAGGGGATGAAACTGGCAAAAACACAGGCAACAACAGCATTTAACTATGCATTTTTATCCAAAAGAATTTTCCCGTATATAAGGCCCTTAATCCCGAGAATGGCGCTTGCATTTATCCTTGCAATCCCCTTGGGGCTTTTGGACGGCGCTACGGCATTTGCCCTAAAACCCTATATTGACGTTGTTGTAAACGGAAATCCGATGATTATAAAAGGGTTTGAACTTACGAGAGATTTACTTGCAAACTTAATTCCATGGCTCATTGTGGCTTTTGCTGTTGTGCAGGGGCTTTTAAAGTATACTAACGCATATTTAACGGACTGGCTTTCAAATAAAATCTCAAATTCAATCAAAATTGACCTGTTTCAAAAATTAACAAGTCTTGATTCAAAGTTTTTTGATGAAAACTCTTCAGGAATAGTGCTTTCAAGGTTTTTAAACGACCCTGACGCCGCATCAAAAAGCGTTATTGATTCCGTTAAAACCCTTATTACCTGTGCCACGGGCGCTATGGGCCTGATTGCCGTACTTTTGTATAACAGCTGGAAGTTGGCGCTTGTAGGGGTTGTGGTGCTTGTTATAGCGTTTTTGCCCGTTGCGATGATAAGAAAGAAGATTAAACAGGTTTCAAACGATACGATGGCCTTAACGGGCGGTATAAACACAAACTTTAACGAAACATACCACGGAAACAAGATTATGACAGGCTACAGACTTCAAGAAAGCCTGAACAATAAGTTTCACGGGCAAATTCAAAAATCTTTTGCGCTTGCAATGTCTCTAACAAAGCGTGTCGGGTGGATGTCACCGATTATGTATCTGATTGCAAGCATCGGCGTTGCAATTGTTATGCTTTTTGGAAACCATTTAATAATTTCAGGCGAAATGACGACAGGAAGTTTTGCAAGTTTTATCACCTCTCTTCTTCTTTTATATAAGCCCATTAAAGATTTGGGGCGCACATTAACCAATTTACAAAACGTTTTTGTTGCAATGAGCAGGGTGTTTGAACTTTTTGATTTAACCCCCGAAATAACAAATATTGAAGGGGCAAAAGAACTTTCAGGAATTCAGGAAGGAATAGAGTTTAAGAACGTTTATTTTGAATATGAGGAAAACTGTCCTGTTCTTTTTGATGTATCTTTTAGCGTTAAAAAAGGTCAAACAGTAGCGCTTGTCGGAAATTCAGGCGGCGGAAAATCAACAATAGTAAACCTTTTACCAAGATTTTACGATATCAAATCAGGAAGTATAAAAATTGACGGGGCAGACATTCAAAGCTTTAGCCTATACTCTTTAAGAGGAAACATTTCAGAAGTTTTTCAGGATAATTTCCTTTTCTCGGGCACCATAAAAGAAAATATTTTGATGGGAAAACCTGACGCAACCGAAGAAGAGCTGCAAAAAGCTGTTTGCGGAGCACATCTGGATGAATTTCTGCACACACTTGAAAACGGTGTCGATACTGAAATAGGAGAGCGCGGCACAACACTTTCGGGCGGGCAAAGGCAAAGGGTTGCAATCGCCCGCGCAATGATTAAAGATGCACCGATTATTATTCTTGATGAAGCAACAAGTGCTCTGGATAATAAATCGGAAGCGATTGTGCAAAAGGCGCTTGAAAACCTCATGAAAGACAAGACTGTTTTTGTAATTGCACACAGACTTTCAACGATTAAAAATGCCGATAATATTCTTGTTATAAATGACGGAAAACTTGTTGAAGCAGGCACCCATGACGAATTACTCAAGATAGAAAGCGGTCATTATAAATATTTATACGAAATGCAGTTCCAAAATGCAAAAGCAGGGGTTTAATTTTTCGGAAAAATTGCCAAACATTGTCTAGCCCATGATTAATTTCCGATTGATTGCACTCTAAATCCTGAAATGGAGAGGGTTTTGGTTGAAGGGACCGTAAAAGAGGCTTGAATGCGAAGGTTCAAGATTTCAACGGCAAATCATAAACGGGACCGTGTCCCTGAGGCCAAAACCCTTGGAATGGAAGGATTTCATTTATTGAACACCAAAACACTATTACAAATTTTATATGTTGTCGATTTTCTCGCTCCAAAGGTTTGAAAACAAACACAGGGCGGTCTGTTGCACATCAACTTGTAATCAGAGAGATTTAAGTGACATGCTTCGCAACAGTGTTCTTATTTCAAACCTTCTGCACTCCAAAATCTGCCAAGGATTGTTAAAGAGAGTTTTTAATTTTTGTTAATTAATGTAACAAAAACACTTAATTTTTGCATTCAAACGGCAAAAAACATTTTTCATCGTTTTTAATAGAGTGTACACAATACACGAAACCAAAATTAAACAACTCAACACGGAAATTCTCACATTTTATAAAACTAAGCATTAACAAACAAAACAACCCCTTAACAACACAAAATACTCAAATTATACCTAACACAAGAACACAATTTTAAACGCCAAATCCAATAACCATACACAAACGGACAGGCGTTTTTATTTTGCCCGAATATTAATTTATTTTGCCCGCACATTAAATTAATCCAAAAAAACTGATTTAAGCTTAAACCCAATAATATTACCGCCAGAACAAGCTATGCAGGGAGGCAAAGCCTGAATGTCGTTGTTTTCTTTGTGCTTTCAAACTCAAGTCTTCCGCCAAGAGCTGACGCAAGCTCTTTTGAGACACAAAGCCCTATCCCCGCACCCTCTTTATTGTTTTTGGAATTTTCGTTTTTATTGCCTTCATCAGCGCTATTATGAGCGTTTAACATACTACCGCTTATATTTGAATTTAAAAATTTAAAAATCTTTTTTGCCTCAGCCTTGCTGATAAAAGAACCCGAGTTTTTAATTTCAAAATAAAATCTGTCATCTTGAACCCAGGAGGTTACATCGATTGAGCCCCCTTTGTTGGTAAATTTTACGGCATTGCTTACAAGGTTGTATAAAATCTGGTTAAATTTGGTTAAATCGGATATAATATTTGCCTGCATTAAAACAGGGAAAAGCGAAATATTTCTTTCTTCAAATTGTTCTCTAAAAACTTTTAGCACATCTTCTATGGTGTGCCTTGTTTCAAAGCACTGTCTTTTTACATTTATTTTCCCGTATTCAAGTTTTGCGTTTTCTATAATATCTAAAAGCAGGCACTTAAGCTGAAAAGAGCTTGTGCAGATATTTTCCACATATCTTTTTAATTCTTCGTGCAGCTGGCTTGAATTTTTTTTTAAAAGTTCGGCATAAGCAATAATACAATTTAGCGGGTTTTTAATTTCATGGGAAATGCTTGCCCTCACCTTCAATTTTGAAGCCTCTTCAAGGCTTTCCGTGCATGCATCCTGTTCTTTTGAATCGTTAAAAAGAAATTCCAAAATTGAATCACATTCTTTCAGTTTCAAGTTTCCAATCATTGCTTCTTTTGTCATAGTCCGACCTTTTTATACCATTCCGATATAAAAAGTCTGCAACAAATTAAAACATTTATGCACTACCCGAAGGGATAGTTTGGATGGGATTAAAATTTTAAAACCGTTTTTTATAAAATGTGCTCTAAAATGTATATTTTTGTAACAAAAGCTTCAGACTTTGGCTAAAAAGACCGATAGGAAGTTACAGGTACTGTTGTAAGAGCTTTTGGAAAATTAATAAATTGGTCAAAAGCTTAAAGTCAAGAAAAGAGAATGCTTTGAATATAAATAATGCCTCTATTGTGGCTTCTGCAAACAACGAAATTGTTAAAAAGCCGAAAATAAAAACAGAGAGCGCAAGAGCGGAAAAAACAGAAACAGATACTGTTGAAAAATTCGATACGGATTTTATGAGTGCTGCGGATAGAATATATGGCAGAATAGGTAGCCTGAAAACAAACTATACTTCTTTAGACAGAATGAACGCCAGAAATGTTGTAAGTCTTGCAAGCAGCGCTATATGCAAAGGAAATGATATACACACAAGCCTTTCAAATATAGTATACAGATTTCAGGAGCAAATCAGCAGAATTCTTTTATCAGGTGGCACAAAGGAAGAAATTGAAAGCAAAATAAAAGCCATTGAAGATAAGATGAATGCAGCAGCAAAAGAAGCTAATGCAAAAATGGATATTCTTATCTCCCTTTCGGATTCTCTTTTTAAGCTTGGAAACATAGCACTCGATATGAAAAACAACGATATGAATTCATACAATGGAGTAGAATTCATAAAACAATTAATTGAAAAGCTCGATACGAAGGTGGACGATTTTTCAAGGATAGAAACGAGTAAAGAAAAAATAAATGAAAAAATATCAAAAGATTTAGATAACATTTACGGCAAAGAAAGTCGGGAGAAACTTGAAAAGAAAAAGGAAGAATTTGAAGATAAAACAGATGAAATAAAAGACGCCCTGCAAAATCCGAACATCACAACCGAAGAGGCCAACAGACTAAAGGCATTGCTGGATTTATACATACATAGAATTGATGCCATATCAAATATTTTAGATATATTCGACCAATTTTCTTCAGCACATTCTTCATCAGACACAAGTAAAGAATAATTAATAATTACTTGTATAAAACAAAAACCCCATTAAAAGGTCTGCAAGAAGCAGATAAATGGTGCAGAGAATTGCAGATTTTGTCGTTGAATCTCCGACATTTTTGGCACCGCCCGTTGTGTTGTACCCCACCGTTGCGCAAACGGTTGAAATTATTGCACCAAAGATAAACCCTTTTAAAACACTTATATAAATATCTTTTGTATTAAACATAAGCCAAACGGAGTTCATATATCTGTTCGGGTGCAGGCTGATTGAAAAATACGACACCGCCATGCCGCCGATTATACCTATAAATTCAGCTAAAATCACAACAAACATAACTCCGAAAGCACCTGCCAAAATCCTTGGAGCAAAGTAATATCCGATTGGATTTACCCCTAAAACCTTCATTGCATCTACCTGAGAGGTTACTTTCATATTTGCAATCTGCGCCGTTATAGCAGTGCCCGCTCTTGCACCTATTGCAAGCGCCGCAAACCCGGGGGCAAGCTCACGCACAAGCGCTACAGCCAAAAATCCGCCTATATAATCTTCCGCACCGCTCATTAAAAACTGTTTTGAAACCTGAAGCGCTATAACAGAAGAAGCTATTAAAACAATCATTAAGGAAATGCCGAGAGAATCAAAACCTATCTTTGCCGCCTGAGATATAACGCTTTTCAGGGTAACATTTCCCTTAAAGGTATATTTAAGCGCCTCCGCAAAGTTTTGTACGCATTGTCCCAAAAATGTAATCATAGAAAAATTCTATCATAAACTTATCGCAAAATATCGTAAAGAAAGCTGGATTTTTGATACTTTTTTATTTAAAATGATGCAATGCTAGTAATAAACTTCATACTGTTTTTATTATTTTTATATCTTATTTTCTACTGCATATACCTTTTTACGCTCAATTTTAAGGCTTTTTGGAGAAAAGGCTTTCTTAAAAACGAGCATTATATGCAGCAGATGAATTTAAAAGAAAACAAGCTCTGTGTTGTAATCTGGGCAAACAGCAAACATAAAAGACTTAAAGAACTTCTGGAATCTTTAAACAACCAGACTTATTCAAAACAAAATTATTCGGTACATGTTGTGGTTCAAAGGGAAAAAGATTCTGTTAATTTCCTTCCCGAGTGCGTTTACGGAGCAATTATCCACTACATTGAAAACCCCGAATTCTTTTCAAAAGATAAAGCAATTTCAGTTTTTGTCGAAAAACTTCTACCCGAAAACAAATTTGACGCGTTTGTATTTTTAGGTGCAGACAGGGTTGTAGGCGAAAATTACTTAGAGGCGGTTAATAAAAATATTTATGAAGATTCAACCGTTTTAACGGGCAGACTTGAAGTTCGAACTTCTTCAAAAAGCATGCTCTATCAATTAAAATACAAAATTTTAAACGCCAAACAGCATTTTGTAAATAATACGGTGAACATTTCAAGAAGAATGTTCGAGCTTGCTCAGGTAATTGACGGCAACAACTGTGCAATTACGGCAGATGTTCTTGAAAAAACAGGGCGCGTTTGTTTTGAAACAAGAAACGACGAATTAAAATATTCGCTCTTTCTTGCAAGCAACAACTTAAAACCCATGTATTGCCCTTTTATGGCATCGAGCATCGATGTTGAAAACTTTGATGCAAGCACGGCAAACCTGTCTTCAAGATATTCTCTTTTTAAATATTATCTGCCGCTTCTGCATAAAAAACCGTGGTATTTTATTGAATTTGTATTTTCAACTCTAAAACCCGGTGCACTTTTTGCACTCATAGTTTACGGGGCACTGTTATATTCTTCATTTACGTTTTTAACAGGGATAGGTTTAAGATATATTCTCCACCTTGGTGTATTGGGACTTTTCAGCACAGCAACAGGGATTTTAGCTTCAAGGCTCAATCTTAAATCTTTAATGTATCTTGCACTTTATCCTGTATGTTCCTTTATGCTGAACTTTAAGGTTGTGACCAAAAAAATCTCTCTTAAGGGTATTCAAAGACAAATACACGAAGATGAGAACGTGAATTCCGCAACCGTTAATTCAATAGTTTCTGATGGAAGAAAAGATGTAATCTGCAAGCTTGATTTAGTATCTGAAGATGGTATGAGAAAAGTTGTTTTCAGGTTTAAAAAAAGAAGATTTGTATCCGATGCGCATTTAAGAATGTATGATGCGATGGAAGATATTTCAAGAAAATTAAAAAGCAAGGGATATATTCTTAAAGTTTGTCAAAACTGCGGACATTTTGAATCCTGCCCTGACGGAACAATTGATTTACTTAAAGGCGTATGCAAGATTAAAGGAAACCCCGATAACCCCGAAACTGCCGTTCAAACACTTATCTGGAACACATGTCAGGGGTTTATGCCGCAAAAGATTTCAAACATAATTAACGATATGGCAAATAAGAATAAACCTGTGGTATAAATTTTCCTTTATAATTGCAGGGTTTTTTCTTTTTAATATATATAAAGACAACATATAGAGACATTTGAAAATAAATATTTAGCTTTGGCAAAATAAATGTCGCCTTTGTTTTAAAGATTTTCAAAGACGACATTTAACTGTTTAATTGTTTTATATACTTACAAAACCTATCTCATTAAAAGATGCTGGTTGGTTTCGTAGATTTCTCTTCTGAAAGCATCTCTGTATGCAATTGCGCCTACAACTTTTCTAACGGCTGCAATCATTGCAATTTGAGTTGTTTGTTTGTTTACGGCAGAACCAACACCAACTGCGCTTGCGCCTGCGGCAAATGCCAGAGGAGCAGTGTCTGCGTTAACGCCTGAAGCTGTCATTACGGGAATTCCAACGTGTCTTGCAATTTCCATTGTGTTTGAAATAGTTACTTTTGCAAGGTTCAAAAATTCCTGAGCGCTTTTTGCTTTTTGAATTGCACCCGCTTTGCTTCCTTCGGTTTGAATCATATCAATACCTAAAAGTTCAAGCTTTTTAGCAAGTTCAATCTGTTCTTCAACAGGAATGTTCCCGGGAACCGTAACGCAGGTGAAAACTCCGTTCGGCGTTAAAGTTAATGTTTCAAGAGCAATCTCATAAACATCATCTGCACCAAATTCGAGTCCTTTTTTGTAAAGAGCGTCAAAGTTTCCGATTTCAATAGCGTCAGCACCCCATTGTACAGCTTTTGCAAGCTTGAAGGGTTCAACCGATGATACAAAAACAGGAAGTTTTGTATTTTGTTTTGCAACTTTGATAACTTCTTCATTTGCAGCAACGTCAACCGCACTTGCTAAACCAAGCTGTGCAGCTTTCGTAACGTCTCTAACGCTGTCAAGATTGTAGTTATCGATGCCGGAAATAATTTTTACGGCTCTTTTTTCTCTTAGATGTCTTTTAAAAACCTCAATATTTCTCATTTCTCTTCCTTTCGTAAAAGTTACAAGAATTATAACACACTTAAACACTTGGAGCAATTCAATTTTAATGTTTAAGATGTTTTAATTTAATTGCATATAAATTCGGAGTATTATTGGATGTACAAAACGTTTAAAAGATATTTTTTGCTAACATTTTTATTTATATTTGTAAATTTTTCCATGCCGGCCTCCGGTATATTTGACAATATAACATCACAAGCATTTGCCGCCCAGCTTTCTGAAGAAAATGTTTTTACAAAAATCTATGAAAAAATAACCCCGTCAATTGTTGCAATCGATGCACAGCTGGACGAAGGCGTTTCATCAGGAACGGGCTGTGTTATAGATCCAAGGGGAGCAATTTTAACAAGTTCTCATGTTATAAGCAAGGCAAAAAACATAGAAGTAACAACTGCAAACGGCCAGAGCTACAGAGGGGAAGTGGTTGCCGTTTTAAAAGATAAAAATGACCTTGCGATTATAAAAATTAACCCTAAAAATCCTCTGCCGGTCATTTCTTTCGGTAACAGCGAAAATGTAAAAGTGGGGCAGAGAGTACTTGCGATAGGAAACCCTTTTGGATTCAGAGGAACCCTTACAACGGGAATAATTTCAAGAATTGATTATCAAAGAAAGAAAATTCAAACTGACGCCGCAATAAACCCCGGGTGCTCGGGAGGCCCTTTGTTAAATCTGGACGGAGAAGTTATCGGGATAAACCAATCAATCTACAACCCTGATAACAACAGATCCAATATTGGAATAGGGTTTGCAGTCCCGGTAAATTATGCAAAAGATTTTATAAGCATAACAAAATCAAAAATGGCATCCGCAGCAGGAAGCAGAAGGAGATGACTAATTTTCTCCTTTTTGGAAAAATTTCAGATAAAAGGAAGGGTTATTTCTTTTCTTCAACTGTGTCATGATTTGTCATCAAATTTAAAGCTAGCGTAAAATAAAAACCTACAGCACAAAGCGCAACACCCACAATAAGCTGAAACATTATATCAAAATTCATTTTTATTTCTCCTCTTCTTATTACTGCTGTATAAATATGTATTAAGTTCTATTACGGTTTTTATAAAGCTTTTCACAAAAATTATGACAAAAAATATACCCGCAGTTATCAGTATTCCTCTTAGCTCATTGAGCTTTTCAATAAAACACAAACCTACCGTACCACCTATAAGAACAGTTATCATTTGGGCAAGCATTGTCTTTTGCTCAATTAAATTCTTTACCTTGTATTCAAAAATCTTCTCTTCTATAACCTCTATTATACATCCCCCTTATGGGGTTAGGCAACAAACCGTGTTTGTCCTAATATTTCATTATGAACAAAAATTTCGATAATAAAAACACATTCAATCCTGCTAAAAATTCAACCTCAGGCTCGACCGTAAATAAAATCAATACAATTCTCCTTGATTTTGACGGCACAATAACCAAACAAGACACTGTAGCTTCATTTTTTATGCAGTTTGGAGAAGAAAACTGGATGGAAATTGAGAAGGATTGGATAGACGGTAAAATAGGCTCAAAAGAATGTATGCTTTTGCAGCTTGATACAATAAAACATTTGACGGAAGAAAAGCTTTATAACTTTTTAAATTCAATTGAAATTCAAGACGGTTTTATTGAATTTTGCACAGAAGCAAAAAAACGCCGCAAAGAAATAACAATTATAAGCGACGGGTTTGATTTTTTTATATCTTATATTTTGAAAAAAGAAAAATCAGACCATATAAAATTTTATACAAACCATCTTGAAGTTTTAAAAAAGGATAATTTTTTAAAATTTAATCTTACATTTCCTTATGAAAATAAAAACTGCACATCAGGCCTTGGAAGCTGCAAATGCGCTCATGCAAAAGTCATCACAAAAGATGAAAATTTCATATACGCCGGTGATGGATTATCCGATAGGTGTATTGCAAGCAAGGCTCATCTGTTGTTTGCTAAAAACAGTTTGAAAAAGCATTGTTTAAAAAACAACATCAAATTTGTTGAATTTGAGGACTTTTTTCAAATCTCGGACTATTTATTCAAGGAAGGAACAACAGAAGATGCAAGAGTTGAAACGAAGGGGGCTTTCAGAGGGTGAAATAAGAGAACTTGATGAAAAATATTGCTCATGGGGCGATACGGTGCACTATTCCAAAAATCCGAAAATATTTTCAGGGTGTGAAGGGACATATATGTTTGATGAGAATCAAACACCTTATTTGGATTTACAAATGTGGTATGCAAGCTGCAACCTTGGATACAAAAATAAAAAGATTGAAAATGCCGTTATAAACTGCATAAATAAAATGCCCCAGATAGCTTCCCGTTTTCTCTTTGAAGATAAAGTTCTCCTTGCTTCAAAAATTGCACAGGCAAACGAAAAAAGATTTAATATAAAAGGAAGGGTGCACTTTAACGTTGGCGGCGCACAGGCTGTTGAAGATGCGCTGAAACTTGTAAGAAACTATACGGGGAAAAACCTTCTTTTTGCCTTTATGGGCGGATACCATGGAAGAACAATAGGCACATCGGGCGTTACATCAAGTTTCAGATACAGAGAAAACTTCGGCCACTTTGGAGACCGTGCCCACTTCGTACCTTTCCCATACTGTTACAGATGTCATTACGGCAAAAAATGTGAAGATTGCAATTTTTACTGCGTAAAACAGTTTGAGAAGAATTTTGAAAGCGAATATAAATCTTTCCACGACCCTGCAACAGGAAAATCCGAATATGTGGCATTCATCGCAGAACCGGTTCAGGGAACAGGCGGATACATTGTACCTCCTATGGGATATTTTAAGGAATTAAAAAAGGTTTTGGATAAATTCGGCATCTTGTTTATTGCGGATGAAATTCAAATGGGGTTTTACAGAACGGGAAAACTCTGGTCAATTGAACATTTTGGAGTTAAGCCCGATTGCATAACATTCGGTAAATCCTTAACAAACGGTCTAAACCCTCTTGGCGGTCTCTGGGCAAAAGAAGAAATGATAAACCCGAATATCTGGCCTGCAGGACGCACACATTCAACCTATTCTTCAAACCCGATAGGCTGTGCTGCAGGCTGTGCCGTTATGGAGAGTTTCGAAGAGCATAATTTTGAAGATGAAATAAAAGAAAAAGGGAAGCGTTTCCTCGATGGGCTTAAGTGCCTTCAAAAAAGACATAGGACAATTGGAAATGTAGACGGCCTCGGTCTTGCGCTTCGAATAGAATGCACAGAAGAGGACGGCTTTACACCCGATAAAGCCCTTTGTGACAGCATAATAGAAGAAGGATTAAAGGGAGACCTTGAATACAGAGGACAAAGGTGTGGTCTTGTTTTAAATAACGGCGGCTATTTTAAAAACGTCATAACTCTTGTTCCGCCTGTGACAATTTCAAATGAAGAAATCGATATGGCAATTGAACTTATAGACAGGCTCTTTGAAAGGCAAAGCTAAAATATGCAGGAAAAAGAAAATAAAGAAATTGAGGCTAAGCCCGTAAAGATAACCGATTTTATCAAAGAAAGCAACTTAAAAGCCCAAAAAACGGATATGGACTACATCTTAATCCATAGAGAAACAGTACAGCCAAACGGTGCCGTTATGCTCTTTCATGGACTCACGGGAAGCCCGTATGAACTTAAAAAATATGCAAAATTTTTATACTCAATAGGCTTTGATGTTTACTGTTATTGTCTCCCTGGGCATGGAAGCCATAATATTGATATTTATAACGTCAAAGAAGAAGACTGGCGTACTTTTGCAGAAAATACATACAGGGAAATTCGACCGAAATATGCCGATTTTTTCGTAGGCGGACTTTGCCTCGGTGCGGTTTTAGCCTTAAATCTCGCTGAAGAAAATAAAGACATAACGGGGCTTATCTGCCTTTCAACAACACTTTTTCTTGACGGGTGGACAATCCCCCGATATAAATTTTTAATGCCTCTGGGCTTGCATACAATCTTAAAATATTACTATACATTCCCTGAAAGAGAGCCATTTGGCATAAAAAACGAAAAGGTGCGAAATACAATTTCAAAGCTTATGAAGAAAAACACCGTTGCAATGGACAATTACCCCTTAAGTTCAATTTATGAACTTCTGGCGCTTTCAAAAAGAGTAAGGCAGAACATTAAAAAAGTCTTTGCGCCGATTCTTATAATCCATTCGCTTGAAGATGATCTTACAAGCACAAAAAGCGCCAAATTCACATACAACAATGTTTCATCATTTTATAAAGAATATATGGAGCTAAAAGACAGCTATCATCTTATTCTTTATGATAATGAAAAAGAAAAGGTGTATAACAAAACAACGGAATTCATAAATGCGCTTTCATACAAAAGAAACATTACGCTAAAAGAATTGCAAAACAAAAAGAAGTAAGACAGAAGAATAAGGAAAGGTTAAGTTTTGGAAAATCTGCTCATATTTTTAATCATCATAAACGTTCTTTTGATTGTATCCTTATTTTTCGGTATGCAAAACATCTTCAAGGAAGAAACAAACCCGAAATTAAGGGCATATTATTCAATTTATCTTTCGGTGCTTCTTTTTCTGTATCTTGCAATGATAATTGTCGTGGCGCTTCACTATTTTATTCTTGCACACTACGGCACAAGCCCTTTTCTTTTTATGTTCTTTATTTTCCCTTTTGCAATAGGAAATTTTGCTTCATATAAAAGATTAAGGTTTTTTACATTCCTGCAGATAATAGTTTTTATTTTAAGCCTTATCTATATTGTTTATTTGTATGCAAATTTTAAGTATATTTAAGCAAACCGCGAGAAAACACTGTTTATTATTTCAAATTTATGTTAATTTATTAAACATAGAATAATTGAAATTGAGATTTATCTTATGCAATGTAAATTTTGCGGTCAAACATTACCAAATAACGCGGTATGCTGCAACAGGTGTGGCGGCAGTGTAACATCCGTTAAAAAAATATCCCGTCCCGAACCGAGAAAAGAAGAGATGGTTTTCAATATAAAACCTGCTTTTGATATGTCCATAATAGGGGTAAGGGCATTTTTTATGGCTGTATTCATAGGCCTTGTTGCTTCGGTTACAATCGGAACACTTGCAACCGTCGCGCTTAGCGTTCTCGGGTTTTCAAACTGTACAATGGCCTTCTGGGTAGTGGGTGCGGCATTTTTTATTACAACATTTTTTCTTTTTCTATACATTGCAAAGAAAAATACAACCGCAAGAAAATTTACATTCTATCAGACAAGAATGGAATATAAATATAACGCGTTTGACGGCAAATTCAGATACCTTGAATACTCATCCATTCTGGATTCAAGCGTAACAAAGGGCCCTCTGCAAAAAATGTCAAATCTTGGAAATATTTCATTTATCTGTGTCGGCAGTTTCCACGATTATATTGTTGCAATCGGCGATGTTCGAGACCCTGATTATGTTTATAAAAAGATTATGGACTTAATCGAAGTAAATAAAAATTTGAATTCTTAAAACATTGCAGATAAAAATATTTAAAGCGGCTTTAGTTTAATTCCAAAGCCGCTTTTTTGAGATTCAATATTTTATTTTCCAAAAATAAAACCTTAAAACCATATTGGTATTGGTATCGGAATTATTTTGCTCTGCTTTTTGATATCATATCTGTATGTTATGGTTTTTGCCTTTGCACAGCTTGGAATAGGCCCAAATTCAACCTTTTCCACGGCAGAGATAACCTTGTTATCATACTTTTCAGACCCCGAACTTTTTAATATCCAGGCCTTATCCGCCTTGCCTGACTTTTCTATCCTTACTGCAAACTGTAATCCTCTGTCGATGTATGAAAAAGATCTCGGCACAGCCTTATATATCTTTTTGTTTACAAGCTTTGAATAGTCTTCACAGGAAATATTTACCGTGTTGTACTTGTAATTTTCCGCAAAGGCAGGCAACAAAGCCCCGAACGCCAGAAAAAAACCGAAACAGCATATAATAAAATATGAGATTTTCTTGTTTGACATCTTCTTACCTTACTCTACTTTGCTTTTAAAACTTTTTCCCTGATTAAATCGCCCATTTTTCTTGTTCCGATGAGCTCTTTGCCTTCACTCATAATATCAGCCGTTCTAAAGCCTTCTTTTAAGACGTCTTTAATTGATTTTTCAATTAAATCATAGGCTTCATCCATTTTGAACGAATACTTTAACATCATGCCTGCCGAAAGTATTGTTGCAATCGGATTTACCACATCTTTTCCTCTTAAATCGGGAGCAGAACCGTGAATAGGTTCATACAGAGCGGTTTTCGCATCTTCTCCAAGGCTTGCTGACGGCAAAAGCCCGAGAGAGCCTGACAACATTGAAGCCTCATCCGATAAAATATCGCCAAAAATATTTCCCGTAACAATCGTATCAAACTGCTTCGGCGCACGAATCAACTGCATTGCGGCATTATCCACATACATATGGGATAATTCAACTTCGGGATAATCTTTTGCAACCTCTAAAACAACTTCGCGCCATAATCTTGAAACATCCAGAACATTCGCCTTATCAACGGAGCAAAGTTTTTTACCTCTTACCATAGCGGTTTCAAAGGCAACTTTTGCAATTCTTCTGACTTCATCCTCAGAATAAATCATATTGTTAAAGCCGTATCTTGTGCCGTTACCGTCCTTATCAAGACGCACTTCAACCCCTTTGGGCTCACCAAAATAAACATCGCCCGTGAGTTCGCGGATAATCATAATATCAACACCGGATACGTTTTCGGGTTTTAAGGGGCTTGAAGATACAAGCTCATCCCAAACAATTGCGGGACGAAGGTTTGCAAACAAACCTAATGCCTTCCTTATTCCCAACAGTGCTCTTTCGGGGCGAACCTCGGGAGGAAGAGTATCATATTTCCAATCTCCTACGGCACCAAGCATAACCGCATCAGCCTCTTTTGCGGTCTGTACGGTTTTATCGGGCAGAGGGGTTCCCGTATTATCATATGCAATACCGCCTATAAGTTCGTCTTTGTATTCGATTTTAAAATTAAAAACATCTCCTGCGGCATCCAAAACTTTTTTGGCCTCGGCCATAATTTCAGGACCGATACCGTCCCCTGCAACAACTGCTACTTTATAATCTTTCACTTTTCCGACTCCTTTTAAATGCTTTTAAACACCGAGCTTCTTTTTTGTATAGTTTACAAGCCCGCCAACATCAATTAATTCCTGAATTTCTTTCGGAAAAACAGTAACCGCATACTCTTTTCCTGTTGTTAAATTTTTCACAACGCCTTTATCCAGATCCATGCAAATTTCATCACCGTTTTTGGTTTCATCGGGCAACTTGTCATTTTCAACAATAACCAAACCGATATTTATAGCATTTCTATAGAATATTCTTGCAAAACTTTTAGCTATGACAGCACTTACGCCTGATGCTTTAATTGCAATCGGAGCGTGTTCTCTTGAGGAGCCGCAGCCGAAGTTATCGCCCGCAACAATAAAATCACCGTCTTGCACGTTCTTATAAAAATCTTTGTCGATATCCTCCATGCAATGTTCCGCAAGTTCTTTAGGATCGCTTGTATTCAGGTATCTTGCAGGAATAATTACGTCTGTATCAACATCATCCCCGTAAACAAAACTTTTACCTTTTTTCAAAATTATATCCTCCATTTGTTCCATTTACTTTTTCAAATCTATTTCATATTATAAACATAAAGAAGAGCTAATACAAATTAATGTAAAGGTTCTTTTAAAGATTGTTTATCTTTGTCAAGCAAAATAAACACCAAAATGTAGACTTTTGTAAAACAAGAATAATCAATATAACGTCATCACATAGTTTAAAGGAGAAAAAGATGAGATTACAAGAAAGCATTATCGAAGCTGTAGGACAAGTTTACAACTACTTAGCAGAAAACGGTGAAGTTACAACTAAAAAAATGCAAAAAGATTTATCACTTGATGACAACTTCACAAGCTTGAGCCTTGGCTGGTTAGCAAGAGAAGATAAAGTTGCTATTGAAAAAAGAGGCGCATATACAAAAGTAAGCCTTATTTAAGCAGTATTTCCAACAAAAATTGCGAAACAATTTGAACGGAAATAAAAATATATACCTTACGTAAAAGTTGTCCTTGTTAATATTAAAATTCAAAATATTGACAAGGGCGACTTTTTTTATGACAATATTATTTATGTTTATGTTAAAATCATTATAACAATTGACTATTAAAATAAAAGGATTATGAAAAATGGCAGTACCAAAGAAAAGAACAGGCAAATCAGCACAAGCCAAAAGAAGAGCAAACTGGAAAGGCACAGTTCCCGCAACAACTACTTGTAAAAATTGCGGAAGCGTTGTTTTAACACACACTGTTTGCCCTGAGTGCGGAACATATAAAGGTAAAGTTGTAAGCATTAAAGGCCAAACTGCACCCGTTGAAGCTAAAGAAGAAGTAAAAGAAAGCAAAAAAGCGGCTAAAAAAGCTGAAGCTGAAGTTAAAGAAGAAACTAAAGCGGAAGATGTAAAAGAAGAAACAGCGGAAGAAAAGCCGAAAAGAACAAGAAAGAAAAAGGCTGAAACCGCTGAAAAAACCGAAGGCGAAGATAAAGAATAATTAAACCGTTTAAAGGCGGGGCATTTTTCACCCGCCTTTAAAATAAATCAAAAGTAAAACAAAGAGTAGACTTGTTTTTGAGGAAGTTAGTATTATGACGAGAATAGCAATTGATGCTATGGGAGGGGACCACGCCCCGAGAGAGATTGTTAAGGGTGCAGTTTGGGCTGCGCTTGATTACGATATCCCGATAGAGCTTGTCGGTAAAGAAGATGAAATCAAAGCCGAACTTAACGGGATTCAAAAAAATGGTATAAGGTCAAAACGCGGCGGTTATTTTTCTCATAATATTAAAGTTGATTTATCAAAACTTGATATAAAAATTACCCACGCGGATGAAGTAATTGAAATGGGCGAAGCTGTAGGCCAGGCAATCAGAAAGAAGAAAAAATCTTCAATAGTGCTTGCCGTAGATGCGGTTGCGCAGGGAAGTTCCGACGCTGTTGTTGCGGCAGGCTCAACAGGGGCAGCTATGGCTTCAAGTCTTTTTGGACTCGGAAGATTAAAAGGAATTGAAAGACCTGCAATTTGCGTTACCCTTCCTGCGATGAAAAATCCGATATGCTTAATTGACGCAGGCGCAAACAGCAGTTCAACCCCCGAAATGCTTTGTCAGTTTGCAATTATGGGTTCAACATTTGTAAAGAATGTTTACGGCAGACAAAATCCGACCGTTGGCATTTTAAATATCGGTGAAGAGGCAGGAAAAGGCAACGAACTTGTTCAAACCGCACATAAAATGCTTCAGGAGCTCAAAGAAAACGGACAGCTGAATTTCATCGGAAACATAGAAGGCAAGGAAGTATTCCACGGTGACTGCGATATCGTTGTATGTGACGGCTTTGTTGGAAACGTTGCGCTGAAAATTGTTGAAGGTTCCTCTTTAATGTTGTTTGAGATGATTAAAGAAGAGTTTAATTCAAACATTATTTCAAAAGTAATAGGCCTTTGCGCCAAACCTTTTATGAAAAGAATTTACAAACGAATTAACTACGAAGAATTCGGCGGAGCTCTTTTGCTCGGCGTTAAAGGAATAACCGTTATTGCACACGGAAGAAGCACGGCATATGCCATTAAAAATGCGGTGCGCGTTGCAAAGGAAGCCGTTGAAACAGGTGTAAACAAAAAAATATCAGAATTTTTTCAATAGACCTTGTAAAGGAAATAAACATGAACTACAAACCCGTACAAATACTATCTATCGGCATGTCAGTGCCTGAAACAATTGTTACAAACGATGATTTGACAAAAATTTTAGACACTTCCGATGAGTGGATTTCAACAAGAACGGGTATAAAACAAAGACACATTGCAAACGGCGATGAGAACTCCACCTTTTTTGGAATTGAAGCGGCAAAAGATGCTCTTCAAAAAGCAGAGGTCGACGGCGAATGTGTTGATGCAATAATTGTTGCATCTTCAAACCCTTACAATATCTACCCGTCAACAGGGTGTGCAATTCAAGAAGCTATAGGTGCCAAAAACGCTATAGCGTTTGATATAACGGCAGCCTGCACCGGCATGCTGTATGCTCTTGAGATGGGCCGCGCGTTTATTGCAACGGGAAAATATAAGAATGTGCTTTTGGTTGCAACAGACACCAATACAAAATTTTTGGACTGGACCGACAGAACAAGCTGCGTGCTTTTTGGAGACGGCGCCGGAGCAATTTTAATCACAGAATCAAAAGACGGTGTAGACGACATCATTGCACTGAATGTTAACGCGGACGGCTCAATGGGAAGACACATTACAATGAACCTTGTAGGGGAAAATTGCCCGCTTGTAGCTCCTGCGGAATCAGGTCAGAAAAAAATTACAATGAACGGTAAAGAAGTGTATAAATTTGTAATGCATACAATGCCCGAATCAATTATGAAATGCCTCGAAGATGCAGGATTAGAGCCTAAAGACATTGATTATCTTGTACCACATCAGGCAAATTTAAGAATTATCGAAGGACTTCAGAGCCGTCTTGAATTTACAAACGATAAAGTTGTTGTAAATATTGATAAATACGGAAACACATCAGCGGCTTCCGTTCCGATAGCATTATCCGAAGCCATAAGCTCGGGAAAAATTAAGACCCCTTCAAAAGCTATTCTTTGCGCATTTGGTGCAGGCATGGCATGGGGTTCTGCCGTAGTAAGGCTTAGAGAAGGTTTAAAATAAAGTAATTAATAATAAGGAATTTTAAGGATGGGAAAAATCGCATTTATATTCCCCGGCCAGGGCGCACAAACGACAGGCATGGGATTAGATTTGTTTGAAAATTTTGATTCCGCAAAAAAAGTTTTCAACAAAGCGGATGAAGTTTTGGGTAAAAGTGTTTCAAAAATGTGTTTTGAAGGACCCGATGAAGTTTTAAAACAAACGGTAAACACTCAAAGCTGTCTGCTTGCTGTTTCAATCGCAGCACTTGAAGCCCTTAAAGAAGTTTCAAAAGGCTCAATTAAAGCAGACTACGCACTCGGACATTCTCTGGGTGAATATTCCGCTATGTATGCAGCAGGAGTAATGGATTTAGACAATATTTTGCTTGCAATTCAAAAAAGGGCAGATTTAATGCAGGAAGCATGCGAAAATTCAAAATCGGGTGCAATGAGTGCAATTTTAGGGCTAAGCGAAGATAAAATTAAAGAATGCCTTAATGAGGCTTCTTCAAAAGGTCTTGTTTCAATTGCAAACTATAACGAACCAAACCAGATTGTAATTACGGGAGAAGCGGACGCTGTTAACTTTGCAAACGAACTTATTAAAGAAGCAGGCGCAAAAAGGGTTGTTCCGCTTGCTGTTTCAGGCGGCTTCCATTCAAAACTAATGCAGAGTGCAAGCGATAAATTTAAAGATTTTGTTCCGACACTCAAAATGAACGACACAAACATCCCCGTTGTGACAAACGTTGATGCGGAACTTACAACAAAAGCTGATGATTTCAGAGCAAAAATGCCTGAGCAAATAAGCTCTTCCGTTTATTGGACACAATCAATCAAAAAACTTCTGGAGCTTGGAGTTGATACGTTTATTGAGCTTGGAAACGGTAAAGTTTTAGCAGGCTTAAACAGGAAAATCTGCCCTGCCGAAGTTAAAACGTATAACGTATTTGACAGTGAATCACTTCGTGCAACGGTTGAAGCACTCAACACGGTAAATGTGTAAAAGATATAAAGGATTGGAGATTTAAAATGACAGATGTTAATAAAGTAGCTTTGGTGACAGGCGGCTCAAGAGGAATAGGTAAAGCTTGCGCGCTTGAGCTTGCAAAAGCAGGATATGACGTAGTTATAAATTATGCAGGAAACGAAGAGGCTGCAAATAAAACGGTGGATGAAATAAAGGCGCTTGGCCAAAAAGCTGCAGCAAAGAAATTTGACGTTTCAAACAAAGAAGCTGCAGAAGCTGCAATAGCTGAAATTGTTAATGAATTTGGAAGAATTGATGTTCTTGTAAATAACGCAGGCATTACAAGAGACAACCTGTTTATGAGAATGAAAGATGAAGAATGGCTTGCCGTTATCAATACAAACCTGAATTCGGCTTATTTTGTGACAAACCCTGTTTCAAAAATTATGATTAAGCAAAGAAGCGGTGCAATTGTAAATATGGCTTCGGTTTCAGGAGTATACGGCAACGCAGGGCAGGCAAACTATTCCGCTGCAAAAGCAGGTATGATTGGTTTTACAAAAGCCCTTGCAAAAGAACTTGCTTCACGTAACATTAGAGTTAATGCCGTAGCACCGGGCTTTATTCAAACCGATATGACAAAAGATTTGCCTGTGGATAAGATTGTTGAAAGAATTCCGTTAAAAACTTTAGGGCAGCCCGAAGACATCGCAAAAACGGTTAAATTTTTGGCAGCCGATGCAACATATATTACAGGTCAGGTAATAGGCGTGGATGGCGGTCTTGTTATATAATTGAATAAGGATTTGCGGGAATTTATCAATATGAAACTGCAATATAAAAAAGTGACATTATTAACAAAATTTTTTACTGTGGCCCTTTTGCTGGGTCACAGTATTTTTAGTACACAGCCTGCGTTTTGTGATTTTTCACTGGATGATTTTAAGGAATATTCCGTAGGCTCAGGGCTTTCTTCCCCTTTTTCACCCGGTTTTAGCGGCCAAATCCCCTTGGGTAAACAGGATTTAACCCCGAAAGAAAAAGAAGATGTCAGGTTTGCAAGAGAAGAGCTTAACAGAAAAAAAATCCCGTATTCTTCGGAAGAATTCATAAAACAGATAAAGAAAAATAAAATCGACAATGTAAAATTAATGATGGATGCGGGAATGAGCCCAAATGCGGATTATTTTGGAGAGCATGCCCTTTATTATGCTGCAAGAAAAAATAAAACCGAAATAGGGCTTTTGCTGCTTGAAAAAGGCGCTTCGCCAAATATAGGGTTTGATTCGCCTGTTTTCTGGGCAGTTAAAAACAATGATTACGAACTTACAAAAGCTCTCATTGAAAGCGGTGCAAAGCTTGATTATATAGATTTTGTTTCATCAAAAAGCATTTTATATACGGCACTTAAAGCAGGAAATATAAAAATTGCAAAGCTTCTTTTAGAAAGTGGTACAAAGCTTGATAATCATTCCGCATTTTTAATAAAGAAGAAAAATTTATTTGCTAAACTGGGAGTGCCAAGGTTTTAAGCTTGGTTTTTTAATCAGAACATTTTAAAAAACCAAGCTTAGCATACAAGATTTAAAACTGCTTTAAAAATCTTTCATCATTGTTGAAGAAAAGGCGAATATCATCAATTGAATACTTAAGCATTGTAAGTCTTTCAACGCCCATACCAAATGCAAACCCCGAATATACGTTCGGATCAATCCCGACACCTTTTAAAACATTGGGATCCACCATTCCGCACCCTAAAATTTCAAGCCAGCCTGTACCTGAACATGTCGGACAGCCCTTTCCTTCGCACATAATACATTGAACATCAACCTCGGCGGAAGGCTCCGTAAACGGAAAGAAGCTGTTTCTAAACCTTGTCGGGCGAGTAGAGCCGAAGTAAAGTCTGATAAATTCATTCAAAGTACCTTTTAAATCGGTAAATCTGATGTTTTTATCCACACAAAGCCCCTCAATCTGGTGGAAAAGGTTATTCTTCCTTGCACTTACGGATTCGTTTCTATAAACCCTGCCTGGAGAAATAATTTTAACGGGCGGTTTCTGATTTTCCATCGCATGGATTTGCGCGCCTGATGTATGACTTCTTAAAACCACATTTTTCATATCTTTAACATAATAAGTATCCTGAACATCACGCGCAGGGTGTTCCTTCGGGGTATTTAAAAGGTCAAAGTTGTATTTTTCGGTTTCAACTTCAGGTGAATATTTGTTTTCAATTAATGAAAAACCGAGGTGTTCAAAAATTTCAACAATTTCATTCACGGTTGCAGTCAACGTATGAACGCGGCCTTTTTTAATATATTCCCCGTCAAGCGTCGGATCAATTTTTTCCAAAACCAACTTTTGATTCAATTCTTCAAAATAGAAAGTGTCGTTTTTTTCTTTAATCAAGGCTTCTATCTCTTTTGAAACCTCATTTGTAAGAGAGCCGATTTTAGGACGAAGCGCGGGGTCAATATCTTTCAGACCTTTTTTCAAGTTGTTTAATTCTGACGCTCTTGATAAATATTTATTTTTAACTTCATCAAGTTCTTTTAAATTATTTGCAGCGTCAATTTCCGCTATTGCACTTTTTTTAATCTCTAAAATTTTGCTTTCCATAAAAAACCAGATCCACTTAAACTATTTAAGATACAAACCAATATTACCCGAAAAAAAGACTGACATCAAGATTTTTGGTATAATGTTTTTATCTTTAAAGAGGAGAGTTTTAAAAAGCATATGATTATATTATTTTATATTTCGCTTTTCTTATACATATTCACAATGTCTGTCATTACAAATGTTGTGGATTTTGATCTATGGGCAAGAATAGTTGTCGGAAAAACTTTTTTTCAAACAGGAGAACTTTTAAATTTCGATTTTCAATCTTTCGGCCCGACACGCCAATGGTTTGATCATGAATGGGGTTCAAGCCTTGTATTTTATCAAATTCTGGATAAATTCGGCGATTTTGGCCTGATTGCTTTTAAAGCGGTGATGATTTTTATCACCCTGTTTATTCTGACAAGAATAATTCTGCTTAGGCGAAAAAATTTTGAGGAAAAAAACGGTATAAGGGCTCAAAATCCTTTTACATCCGCACCTTTTAACATTATCTTTTTTATCCTCCTTACTCAGGCTGTACTTGATATTGTTTTTGCGACAGTAAGATGTAATGCTTTTACCTTTCTCTTTTTTGCAATTTGGCTCTATACGCTTGAAAAGACAAGGATTGAAGGACATTACAAACTGCTCTGGATTATCCCTGCCACAATGATTATATGGGCAAATATGCACGGCGGCTGCTTTGTCGGGCTCGGGCTTATTTTCCTTTATGCTCTGGGCGAATTTTTAAACAAAAAAAGGTTTACTCCATACATTATCGTGCTTGCGCTTTCTCTTTGTGCAATGTTTATAAATCCTTACGGTATAAAATATGTTTACTTTTTATTCCATGCAATCACCCTGAAGCGCACAGCAATTACGGAATGGCAGCCTATTTTTCATCAAATACATATGCTTAAATTCTTCAAGTTTAAATTCTGGGCATTTGCCGTTGCTATTATTACAGGAGTATTCCTTGTAAAAAAATACCGCTTCCTTGGAGCAAATTTGACAAATACGGTTGAAAAAATAAAAGCGCTCTATAATTCATTAGATAAAACAAAGGCCTTAATTTTAATTGTTATGTTTTTGATGAGCATAAAAACTTTGAGGCTCATTCCTTTCTTTGCGTTCAGCACCGCCGTTTTTATGTATGATGATATTTATAAAATATTCAATAAAAAGCTTTCAAACCCGCTGAATAATGTAAAAGAAATATTTATCTCAATTTTAATTTTATTCTCGTTTTTATATACAATAAGAACAACACCTGTTCAAACCTCGCTTTCAGGGTATCCGTATGTTGAAGCGGAATATTTAAAAATAAATAATTTAAAGGGTAATTTATTTGCAAATTTCCACTTCGGGAGCTACCTTGCATACAAACTTTATCCTGATATTTTCATATTTATGGATGGAAGATACGAAGAAAGCTACGACCCTGATTTATTAAGAAGGATGAACGACATATACGTTGGCGCAAACTGGGAAGAAGAATTTAACAAACAGCATATAGATTATGTCATCCTTGAAAAGGCATACGGAACCTTATATCAAAGACTTATAAAAAGCGGAAAATGGAGACTTGCTCTTGTAAGCAGAGAATTTGTGCTCCTTATAAGAAGCGACATTAAAATTAAAAATTCAAAGGTTCCGCCAAAAGAATTTGAACATTACAACAAAGATAAATGGAAAACAAACATAGACTGGAGCATAAAAAATGCAAAATAGATTTTATGCTGTTTTTTTCATGCTTTTTTTCTGTACAGTTTTTTTGAATATAAACCCGACTTTTGCAAAGAATAAGAACGATATTTTTAAAAGACAGCCTCTAAATATCAGGCAGGGAGAATATGTTGACATTAAAGATGAACTTTCTTTAGATGAAGCCGAACTTTACGATTTTAACAGCATAAAAGAGGATGAAGAAAAAGTTTTAAGACCGATTGTACTTGAACTTGAAGCGAGATATTTAAGGCTTGATGAATTAAATGAGGTTGAATGCAAGTGGTATCAAAGAACCTGTAAAAAGGAATTAAAACAGGACAAAGCATTTCTTGCTGATGATATTAAGGAATTAAAAAGACAGGTATGGCAAAAGAAAGAATATTATAAAATTTTATACCTTAATGCAACAACGCGCGAGCAGGATAAAAAATTAAGACAGATGATATTTAACAAAACAAAAGGCAAAATGCAGATGTGGTAAGGACAAACTGTACTGTTATTTCTTTTCTGCAAACTTTTCCGGGAATAAAATTTTATCTCCTTCTTTGAATTTATATATACCGTATACCATTGAGCCAACCATAAAAACTATCGTCATTATACCGCCAATTAAATTGATATCTAAATTCATTTATTCCCTCAAACTTTCTATGGTTTTCAAAACTTCAATCCTCTTTATAAAAAATGCGTTAAGAAAAATTCCAAAAAATGCAAAACCGACCGCTGCGATGATTAATTGCCATATAAATTGCAGATTCATAGCTATCGCTAAAGAACCGCCGAAAGTTACAAACATACCGCTCCAAAGCAAATTCATCTCTGTTTTTAACAATCCGATTTTTTCTTTTAAATATTCTTTCTTCTCCATAGATTTTATTATACCACATTTTGTTGTATAGAAAACAAAACCTGCTACAAGATATGGTTAAAAAAACCGTGTAGCAAAATATAGCACAAAAAAGCCTGCATTTTAAGAAATTATCCGCATGCAGGCTTTTAATATATTTAAATCTTAAAGATTTTATTTCACTACCGTGTCGATAATTACTTTAAATGCTTCGGGCTCATTTGCAGCAAGCTCTGCAAGCATTTTTCTGTTTACTTGAATATCAGCTTTTTTCAATAAATTCATAAATCTTGAATAGCTGATACCGTATTCTCTAACGGCAGCGTTAATTCTAACAATCCAAAGGCTTCTCATATTTCTTTTAACGACTCTTCTGTCGCGGTAAGCATATTTTAAAGCCTTCATTACAGCTTGATTTGCTACTTTAAAAATTCTACTTCTTGCGCCGATAAAGCCTTTAGCAAGTTTTAAAATCTTTTTATGTCTTTTTCTAAGAACGTTTCCGCGTTTAACTCTCATATTTCACCTTCCTTATCTTGAATACTTCATGTAGGGCAGCTCTTTTGAAATTAAATCCAAATTGCAAGAGGGAACCTCTACCATACCTGTTAACCTGTTTTTTCTTGCAGGGCTTTTATGTGCAAGAAGGTGACCTTTGCCTGCCTGGCGTCTTAAAATTTTGCCTGAAGCGGTAACTTTATAGCGCTTGTTGGCAGATCTGTGTGTTTTCATCTTAGGCATTTTGTTTCTCCTTAAATTTTGAGGCTTTTGCGGCATACCTTAAAGCCGCTTCAATACCTTATAATAATCATAGATAAATTTTAGGATAAAAGGAATAAAAAGTAAAGCCTGTCATATCAAAACTTTTTAACAAATAAAATTTCAATATAAAAAATGCAAATTAAAAAGTCCGAAGAAATTTCTTCCTTCGGACTTTAAAAGTTTTTAAACCACTAAACTAAAATTAGTCGTTTTGGAACATTGTTCTTTGTGCAACAACGCCAAGAGGAATAGCAGCAGTATCCGTAATCATAATCGGGAATACGTCTGTAAGTCTTGGTGAATCTTCATTACCTGCAGGTGCATTGTAAGTATCTTTGTTGGCGCCTGCTTGTGGGTTCGGTTTCTTGTCGCCGTTTACGTCAACCAATACAACACAAGGTTTTACACCTGTACAAGTTTTACCGTCAGGAGTAGCACCCTGTCCAACCATTTTTCCACCGCCTTCTTCAGGGAATTCAAATCTCATACCGTCAGCAGTATAGAATGCAGCGTTGCCGCCACCGAATTGCAAAGTTGTGGTTTCTTTAATGATGTTTAATCTTTTTGCAAGATAACCCATCAAAGTTGTTTCTTTAGAAGTATCGTCACCAAGTTCTGTAAGATCAGCAGGGCTGATATTTTCCAATGCAATGTTCATAGTAATTGCCTGGTTTAATACAGAAATAGCTTTTTTGAAGCCAGTTTTAAATTCTTGTTGGTTTGTATTTACGATAACAGAAGGAATAGTCATAGCTGCAACTACACCAATGATAGCCAAAGTGATTAAAACTTCCGCTAAAGTAAAACCTAAACTCTTTCTCATTTGATTTTTACCTTTCATATCACATCTAATTACTTTTCGCACTTGGCAAATTATGTTACTAATTATAATACGTTTTCAATAAAAAATAAACTCCAAACAAATAAAAATACACTGATAAGTCTATAAAACAGGCGTAATATCTATAAAGTATATACTATTTACAATTCTTAAAAAAGTATCACTGCGGCATAAAACCAGCTAAAAAGCAGGCTGCATAAACATTATTCGAGTCTGTTTTTGAACGAATAATTTGCAACAAAAAGCGTAAAAACAGAAATAAAAAGAATTGGAATTAAATTTAAAATACATAAATAAAAGTTAATATTTTTTAATATTATTCCTTTTGAAATAACAAGAAAAAACCTCAAAGGATTTAACAGAGTAAGGTTTTGAAGCCATTCGGGCGTTATATTTTCAACAGGAGCACTGTAGCCTGAAAGAATCATTGCAGGGAACATGAAAACAAAAACCCCGAGCATTGCCTGCTGCTGTGTTTTGGTAAGGGATGAAATAAAAAGCCCGACCCCTGAGATTGAAATTAAAAACACGGAAAGCGCAAAGAAATACAAAGGCATGCTCCCTAATACCGGCAGATGAAAGATAAACTTTGCCGCAAGTAAAATTATTCCCCCGTCCAAAACCCCAAAAAACAAGGGAACAAGAAGTTTTCCAAGCAGAATTTCATAAGGTTTCAAAGGAGACACAAGAAGCTCATCAAAAGTGCCTGATTCTTTCTCTCTTGCTAAAGAAAGTGCTGAAAGCAACACTACCATTGACATTGAAAGAATCCCGACAAGAGATGAAATTATAAACCAGTGATAATAAAGATTCGGGTTATATCTGTTCCTTGTTGTAATTAAAATCTGCGACGTCCTTTTGGATGCAGGCCTTGAAACCCCGCTTTCAATCGGCGCGGTTTTTGAAAAATCCTGAACAATTTGGGTTAAATATGCCCCTATTATCTGGCTTCCGTTTGTATGCCGCCCGTCTAAAATAAGCTCCATATTCGCCCCGCTAAAGTTTACACCCGAATTTGCGCCAAGATATTTCTTTGTAAAATCATTTTTAATATACAAAGCTCCACGTACGGTTTCCGCATCAAGTGCATTTTTTAATTCATTAAGGTTTTTTACATAAATAATTTTCTTAAAATATTTCGACCCTGAAATCCTGCTTAAAAATTCTCTTGAAACAGGTGTGGAATCTTCATTTAAAACCGCAAGGGAAATGTTTTCTATATCAAGAGTTGCCGCATGGGAAAACAAAAAAAGCTGAACAATCGGCGGAATAAAAAGAAGGGAGCGGCTTTTCGGGTCTCTCCAAACGGAATGAAATTCTTTTATAATAAGTGCAAAAAGCCTGATAAATCTTATTTTAAAATCTTCAACCATATTGCCGCACCTTCGAAACATACCCGCCCTCGAGCCTATCGGGGGTAATTTTATACACAAGAATAAACATTAAAAGCGCAAAAACCCCTAAAAATATTGAATCCCGAATAATAATAAAGGGAATTGTGCCCGATAAAAAAAGACTTGAAATCGAAGAGACATAATATCTTGCGGGGATAAATAAGGTTAAAATCCTTAAAAATAAAGGCATTGAGTTTATTTCATATATAAGCCCCGACAACATCATCGCAGGCATAAAGCCCACCACACCTGCAATCTGGCTTGCAACAAACTGCTCCTTTGCAAGCGTGGACACAAAAAAACCAAAACCGAGCGCTCCGAGCATAAAAAAGGAGGAAACAAGCATAAGCGCTAAAAAAGAGCCGTAAAAAGGCACCCTGAATACAAAAATAATCAAAAAAAGACAAAAAATAACGGACGCCATTGAAAGCATAAAATACGCCGCATATTTTGAAAGCAAAAATTCACCTTTTGTTGTCTTTGTAGCTAATATTGCCTCCATTGTCCCTCTTTCCCATTCGCGCGCAATAACAAGAGCTGTAAGAACGGTGCCTGTCATCGTCATTATAATTGCAAGGGACCCCGGAAGCACAAAATACGTGCTTTTTAAGGCAGGATTATACCAGAACCTTTCAATAATGTTAATTTTGGAACCGCCATTGCCCGTCTCCCCTTTCTCTGTCGTGTTTATAGCCCCATAAACCGCAAGCGCGCCCTGAATATAGGAAGAGACAAATTTTGCCGTATTTGGCTCCGAACCGTCCGCTATAACCTGGATTTCAGGCAACCCTTTATTTTGAATTACGGGACTTCCCGATTGTGAATTCAATGCTGCCGCCGCACCTGCCTTTGAGCGCTTTAACTTACGCGTAAAATCATTCGGAATTACCGCATACCCTCTTATTGCACCTGATAGAAGAGCATAGTCCGCAGAGCGTCTTGAATCAAAAACTTTTACATCCAAAAATCTTGAATGGCGCATTGTATCTAATATTTCAACGGTTGTCGGGTTTTTATCTTCGATTAAAACGCCGATTTTTACCGTATTTGTATCAAAATTTATCCCAAAACCAAAAAGAAACAATAAGATAACGGGCAAAATAAAGGCTATAAGAATGCTTGAGGGATCTCTTACTATTTGAAACATCTCTTTTTTTATAAGAGCAAAAACCACGCCGGAATTCATTTTATATCCTCCTTGCTCCTGCTTGCGCGCCTTGCTTCTTCCCTTAAAATAAGCTCAATAAAAGCATCTTCCATTGTGGGAGCAGGGTTTTCCTTTGTCCTTACCATATTTTTCAACCCCGAAGGAGTATCCGTCACAAGGGATTTCCCTTTATAAATAAGGCTTATTCTATTGCAATACAATGCTTCATCCATAAAATGAGTTGTCACAAGAACGGTTGTCCCGCCTTCTGAGAGCGAATTTATCTGTGCCCAAAATTCCCGCCTTGTAATCGGGTCAACACCTGATGTAGGTTCATCCAAAAACAGAACGGGCGGTCTGTGAACAATGGCACAGGAAAGTGCAAGTCGCTGCTTGAACCCCAGAGGCAAGGTTTCCGCGTTAAAATTTTCATATTTTTTTAAATCGAAAAAATCGAGCAGGGTTTCAATGCGACGCAATTTTTCAAACCCGAAAAGCTTATGCACGCCTGCAAAAAAGTTTAAATTCTGTCTTACGCTTAAATTCCCGAATAAAGAAAATTTTTGCGCCATATACCCGAGATAACTCCTTGCAAGCACAGGGTTTTCGCTCATCTTTACCCCTAAGATTGAACTTGTGCCTGATGTTGGACGAATAAGCCCGCATAGCATTTTAAACGTTGTGGATTTTCCTGCTCCGTTTGGACCCAAAAGCCCAAATATTTCCCCTTTTTTAATCTTAAAACTTATATTGTTTGCAGCAATAAATTCAGACCCTTTTTTAAACTCATTCCTACCCAAAAAACGCGCCCCAAGGCTCTTTGTGCCATAAATTTTTGTCAGTCCGTCAGCACAAATCGTAACACCGTCTTTTGGGGTTTTAATGTCGGATGGCGCCTTTATA
Organism: uncultured Vampirovibrio sp.; assembly: GCA_910578465.1. GTDB lineage: Bacteria > Cyanobacteriota > Vampirovibrionia > Gastranaerophilales > Gastranaerophilaceae > MGBC122484. The sequence continues at coordinate 458,025 of CAJTPW010000002.1, forward strand.
AGCTTTAAGGAGTGGTTTGAAGACTCATTTTTCCCATATAATGCCCTGCTTTCTTCAATTTTTTTAATTACGAAATCTTCAAAACCATTGCATGAGATGGCTTTAGACCTGTTTAAGCTGCCATCTGTCCCTTGTCCGCAGTTTTTCGGACTGCCGTCATAAATTTTTCTGCCTTCGGAAAATAAAAGTACGCGCTCGAATTTTTCCGCTTCATCCAGATACGATGTAGACCAGATGACCGTAATATCATTTTCTTTTACAAGTTTTTCAACAATTTTCATAAGCTCGCGGCGAGAAAGCGGATCAACCCCGACGGAAGGCTCATCCAGAAGAAGCAGCTTGGGGTTTGAAACAAGTGTGCAGCAAAGACCGAGCTTTTGCTTCATTCCGCCCGAAAGTTTTCCCGCCAGCCTGTCTTTAAAGGCCGATAACCCTGCAAATTCAAGCAGGGTATTAATTTTATCCTTCTTGCCGTTATTTAGCGCAACATAAAGATTCAGATTTTCTATTACGGATAAATCCTCATAAAGGCCAAATTTTTGGGGCATATAACCGATAATTTCTTTCACATTATCAGTATTTAAAACGGGCGAAAAACCGTCAATTAAAATATTTCCGCCCGTTGGGACCAAAAGCCCAGAAAGCATTCTTAAAAAAGTTGTCTTTCCTGCCCCGTCAGGGCCTACAAGGGCTGTCATCTCGCCTTTTTGAAGAGAAATTGAAATATCAAAAAGAGCAGGTTCACTTGAACCTTTGAAAAATTTCACAAGCTCTGATACCTGCACCAGAGGCCTGTTTTCAACATCAGCCGATAAATTATTCAGCCCGTTTTGAAGCACGGGTTTGTCCTCCTAAAACTGCGCCATCAAGCGGGATTCTTATATTTACGGGCATGCCCTGTCTTAAATAGAGATTTAAATTTTCATCCTCATCATCCACAATAACACGCAGCCTGTATACTAAATCGGTCCTGAGAGAAAGAGTTTCAACGGTTTTCGGTGTAAATTCGGCAACGGGGGAAATAAATCCTATGTGTGCGCCAAATTCTCTATCGGGCATTGAATCGCTTGATATATAAGCTTTTTGTCCCAGCTTAATTTTTCCCAAATCTTCTTCGGAAATATATGCACGAGCCCAGAGGGGACGAAAAAGAGAAAGGCTGTAAATTGGCATGCCTGCAGACACTATGGACCCCGGCTCCATTATTCTCGTTAAAATTATCCCGTCATTCGGTGCCCTTAAAGTTGCGTCATTTAAGCTAATTTCGGCACTTTGAAGATTGGCCGCCGCAAGGTCGTATTCAGCCGCACCCTTGTCTTTGTTTGTTAAAAGATTTTTGCACTCCTGCTTTGAAACCGTACCGTCACGGCAAAGAGCAAGGTTTCTTTTGTAAATATCCGCCGCGTTATTCTTTATTGCCAGTGCATCCGCTTTTCTTGCGCGAGCCTCTTTCAGTGCGGTTTCAAAGGTATCAAAATCCAATTCACCGAGAACTTCGCCCTTTTTAACGTAATCTCCCTCTTCGAAATAAATGTTTTTCAACCTGCCCGAAACTCTGAAAGAAAGATTTACTTCTCGGATTTCGATGTTCCCGAACAGCATAATTTGAGACGGGGCGGGTTTTTTAAAATGAAAATAAAGAAGAATTGCGCATATAACAAGCAAAGTAAGCACAATAAAAATTTTCAGTCCTTTTTTCAAATCGGATGAAGCGGGTGAAGACATTTTATAAACACCCTCCCGTTGCCTTAAAAAGAGAAATTAAATCCGCAAATTTTTGCACCTTTGAATTTAAAAGCTTAGACTTTTCATATAAAAAACTGTTATTTGAATCTAAAACATCAAACCTGTTTGAAACGCCATATCGATAAGAATTTGAGACCCTTATAAAATTATCCTCCTCAAAACCCAGATTGTTCAAATTTGAATTATATGTTTTAACATCTGTTTTAAGCTGATATAATGCATCATTTATTTCTTTCAGGGCAAGAAGATCCGATTCTAAATATTCGTTTAAAAGTCTTTCATAGACAAACTTTTTAGCCTTTAAGTTAAATATTCTCCTTCCGCCCGAAAAAAGCGTTTCGGTTGCACCCGCCAGAAGGTTTGCAACAGCCCCGTCCCATCTGAAATTTGGCGTCAGGGTAGAAAACATCAAAACTCCAAATACATTTATATTCGGCAAAAACTCTTTTCTTGCAAGCGTTATATCGATTTTCGCCTTTTTTAAAGCTGCCTCTTTTTGAAGAACATCGGGCCTTTGAAATGTGATATCCGAATTTATACAATCAGGAATCTGTCCTTTAAATTCAACGGTTTTTATATCGGAAAAGGCATAATCCCTTATGTTATCAGGCGCTTCGCCCATTAAATATGCGAGGTTTAGGATAAACCCCCGTTTTTGCTTTTTGTAATCATTCAGAACAATTTCCTCATATTCCGCCTCTTTTTTGGCATTATTTAAAGCCTGTGCTCCTAAAACTCCTGCATTAAAACTTTTTTGAACCCGCGTAAGTTTTTCTTTTTTGTTTTCAATCACTCTCTCTTGAATTTCAATTTGAGAGTTTAAATTTGAAATATTGAAATATATCCCTGCAACTTCGGATGCAAGGGCAATTGCAGCGCCTTTTTCTTCATATATTGAAGAATTTATATCCTCAAATGCCATATCAATTTTGTTTTTTCTCTTTCCGAATAAATCTATCTCCCAGTGCGTAATAAAAGGAAGCGCAAAGGCATTATCCCTGAAGCCTTGAAAAGGGATTGCAACACGGGGAATTTTAAGCCCCAAATAATTCGCACCGACACTGAAGCTTGGAAACTGTTTTGAAACTTCAATATTTTTTGCCGCACGAACCTCGTTTATCCTTGTTCTTAGAGCCTTTAAGCCGTAATTATTTGATATTGCACAAACAATATAGTGAATTAAAATATCGTCATTAAACTTCTGCCAGAAAGGCAAATTTATATATTCAAGCCTTGTATCCGCCTCTTTTAAATGTTTTTGGGATGCATACACAAAAACTCCGCGAATTTGCATAATTATAAGGAGAAAAATTATTAAGCCTTTTAAAAGCCTGCAAAAAATGCGGGCACTGCAGGGTTTTTTAAGCGCGTTTAACAATTTCTACCCTCCTTTATAATCTACAAAAAGATAATATATGTTATTATTAAAAATAGTTATTAGCAGGGCGGGCATTAGCCGCATACTATTTCAGACAAATTTATGGCAGGTAAAAGGAGAATTTTATATGAACAACTTTGAATTTCAGGCTCCGACAAAAATTATTTTCGGAAGAGACACAATTAAACAGGTAGCAAACGAAATCCCTAAAAATAAAAAAATTCTTATGACCTATGGCGGCGGCTCTATTCGAAAAAACGGAGTTTATAAAAAGGTAATGGAAGCGCTTTCAGAACATACCGTAATGGAATTTGGCGGAATTGAACCGAACCCCAAATTTGAAACTTTAATGCAGGCGGTTGAAATTGTAAAAAATGAAAATATAGACTTCCTTTTATCTGTTGGCGGCGGTTCTACGTTGGATGGAACAAAATTTATCGCAGCCGCAGCCAAATTTGAAGGCGACCCGTGGACAATCCTTAGCGAAGGAGCGGAAATTAAAGACGCAATTCCTCTGGCAGACATTATAACCCTTCCTGCTACAGGCTCTGAAATGAATAACGGTGCTGTTATTTCAAGGCTTTCAACAAATGAAAAACTTGCATTTCATTCAAATTTTGTATATCCGAAATTTTCAATCATAGACCCCGAAACAACCTATTCACTTCCCGAAAAACAAACGGTAAACGGCATTATAGATACTTTTGTTCATACGATGGAGCAGTATGCAACATATGAAGTCAACACACCGCTTCAAGACCAGTGGATGTTGGGACTCATAAAGACTTTAATGGAAGAATCCAAAAAAGTGCTTCAAAACCCGACAAATTATGACGCAAGAGCAAATGTTTTCTGGTGTGCAACCTGCGGGCTTAACTATTGGATGTCTTTAGGATGTATTCAAGATTGGTCTACACATATGATAGGACACGAACTTACGGCATTTTACGGGCTTGATCACGGCGAATCCCTTGCAATAGTACTTCCGAGAGTTTGGAAAAACAGGAAAAACGATAAAATGCAAAAACTTGCAAAAATGGCGGTTGAAGTTTTCGGAGCGAATGAATTTTTGCCAAAAAATATTCTGGCCGACATAACCATTGATAAAACCAAAAAATTCTTTAAATCTTTAGGAAGAAGGATAAAACTTTCAGATTATGGCATAGATAAAGCGGAGGCCGCAAAGAAAATTTCCGAGAGGTTTAAGGAAAGAAAAGCGGTGCTTGGTGAAAAATGTAACATAACACCTGATGAAGTTTATGATATATTAATGCACTGTTAATAAAGACACTGTTAATAAAAGCGATATTTTCGCCGTTTTAGAACATTTAAAAAACAAAAGGAGAAAGATATGAAAAAAATATTGACATTTCTTACGGCAGCTGTAGTATTTACAGCAATCAGCACAGTACAGCAAGTTTTTGCACACAATGACGACCATTTTGACAGAAGACACCATGACGGCTATATGAAAGCTGTAAATTACAATGAAGGCTATACCGGTGCTGAAACTCAAGCAGCAGGCGGCTATGCAAACGCCAACCGCATAAAAAGCACAAGGGGCGGGTTTATTACGGATGATACTTCTGATTTTACAACCGTTTTGAATGCAAAAAGAATGGGCGACAACAGCTATGTAAGGCTCAAGGGCAAAATAGTTTCCAAAACAGGCAATGAAAAATATGTGTTTAAAGACAACACGGGCACAATTCAAATTGAAATCGATGACGATGATTGGAACGGCGTTCAGGCAGGACCCAAGGATTTGGTTATAATCGAAGGAGAGCTTGATAAAGATTGGAACGAAATTTCAATCGATGTTGATACGATTAAACTTGTAAAATAATTTCATAAATGCAATATACAAAAGGAAGAGGAAATAGCCCAAACCTTAATTTCCTCTTCCTTTTGTATTATACATCGTTATACTAATTCACTATTTCCTATAACAAAATGGCTTCTTTCTATGATTCTATTAATAGAGCTGCATATTTGCTCCATAATAGCAAGATAATTTGTCAAATCTGCATCTAAAAAACGTATGGCTTGGTTTAAAGAGCGTTCTATTCCTAAATTATTAATAGAAGTATTTTTCATTTCCCTAACAGACAAACAGCTTTCGATAATCTTACTTTTCATTGCTTTTAATGAATTGACAAATAAGTTTAAATCGTTTGCATTTTGAAAAGAATATTTGTTTTCCAAAAGTCCAAATGCGTCTTTCTCTATTTTATTCCACAAATTAGCATAGTTATTATTATATGTGCGCAAATTAGAACTAAATGTTTCAATATAATTTGCTACTTTTTTTGTTTCTTTTTTAATAAACGAAGTGGAACCATTTTTACCAAGCTTGGCTATTTTTTCAGTACTCTTGCTTATGTTATCAGCCATAACTTCTAGGTCATCAGACATTTTGTAAATATAACTCGTCATCTCATTTGCATTTTCTTCTATTCCTGCCATAAAATCCAAGAAACCTTTTTCAGTATCCTCAGAAACAACTTCAGCTTTGTAATCGTGGCTATCTGATATTAGTTCAATATTTTCTCCTTTTATACTCAAAAAATCATTAACAGGATTACTATATACAACTTCACCATTTATGGCGCCATACAAGTACTTCTCCAATGTTTCAATAAGCTTGGCAAATTTGACAAAATGGGTGCTATATTCAGTTGCCCGATAACTTTTTAAATCAAAAGGTAATGAATGTATATCCTCAGTTATGATTATAACCTTTTTATTCATCACATGCGCAACACCCAATTCATAAAAAACATTAGCATTTAACCCGCTTAAGTCTGCAATAATTATATCAGCCTCGTATATCGCTTGAATAATATCTTTAAGAATATTTTGTTGATTAGCTTCATCTTCTGCATGAGAAAAGATAAAATCTTTCTCAAACTGACGTTTTAACATTTCATATACTTCAAAAAACTTATCTTCAAAGGGCATAATCATAAATACTTTTTTCTTATCCATTCTGTAATATCCTCCTTTTAGAAATGGCTTACTATACAACAAAATACAACCTTAATACTCATTTTCCAGGTATTCAAACAATACTTTAAACTTCGGGTAAAGAGACTCCAAAGAAACCGTTTCGCTCATTTCAACCGTAATGGTCGGAATATCCCGCTCAACTCCCGAATATGTACCAAAACTCCCCGGGGTCGGGTATCCTATATCTTTTTGAACGGGGTATCCCGTAATTTCGGAAATTTTTTCGGCCAATTTTAAAGCTTCGCCACCCCTGTCTCCGTCATAATTTATTATTTCATAGGGGCTATGGAGCGTTATTACAGCGTCAAAGACATTTTCCTCCATTAAAGATACGACAAACTTTGTCTCAATTTCGCTTGCAGGAGAAGGCCCGCAAAAATAATCTGCCGCGTTATCGCCCGCAGCGGATGTATCTTCACCCCAATTTTCAGTCGGGAAGTTTCTGTTTAAATCCACACCGTTTTTGTTTGTACGGGTTTTTGCAAAATTTAATCTCGGAATATAGAAAACATTATTTTTCTTTGGAAGATTTTTTAGCCCCGAAAAATCATTGACACAGGATAAAAATTCATTTATTAAATATTCACCCTGTTCTTCATCTCCGTGAAAAACTCCGATTACAAGGATATTCTTTGCATCTGCAGTATTTTTCGCGGCTCTTTTTATTAAACAAATTTGCACTTTAATTTTTCCTGAAAAGATACAACAAGGCCCTGAAATCTCAGGGCACTTTGTTTTATAAATTTATATCTTAGTTAATACGTTGAAACATATACCCGATACCGCGAGCGGTCAAAATTAACTCGGGGTTTGCAGGGTCAGCTTCAAGTTTTGAACGCAGTCTTGAAATGTGAACATCCACAACCCTTGTATCAATACGGTGATCAGGCGGATATGCCCAAACATGCTGCAAAATTTCATTTCTTGAATACGCCTGACCTGAATTGTTAACCAACAATTCAAGAAGAGAAAACTCCATGCCTGTAAGCCTTATTCTCTCATTCTTTCTGTATACCTGACGTCTTGCCGTGTCAATTTTAATGCTGCCTGTTGTAATAACATTTTTAGCGGTTTTTCCGGACGGTGCAGAAATTTCTTTTGTGGTTGTACGTCTTAAAACAGCTTTAACTCTTGCTTCAAGCTCTTTAGGGCTGAAAGGCTTAATAACATAATCATCCGCCCCTAATTCAAGCCCCGTAATTCTTTCGGATACATCACCAAGAGCGGTTAATATAATAATAGGAACATCCGATGTTCTTCTTATTTCCCTTGTAACGCCATAGCCATCCATTTTAGGCATCATGACATCAAGAATAACCAAATCGGGCGCGGTTTTATTGTATACATCCACCGCTTCTTCGCCATCTTCTGCTGTTACAACATCATAGCCAACCATTTTAAGACGGGTTTCCAAGATTCTTCTGATACTGGCTTCATCATCAGCCACCAAAATCTTTTGTTTCACTTCACCCGTTTCATTTTGCAAGTCATCAGTCATCTTTTGAAAAAATCCTATCTTCCTTATCTTATTCTAAATTCTATTACAAAATATTTATTTTTATAAACTAATATTAACACATATTAAGTTTTTTTGAAAACAAAATTTAATGTTTATAAATAAATCTTAAAAGAAAATGACACCAAAATCAATAGCAAAATGAAAAATTCAAGCCCCTGCGCCTTAAAAAACATATATTTGGTTTAGAAATAAAAGCATTTTTTATAAAAATAAAGCCGGTCAAACGGCCGGCAATAAGGTTATAAGTTTATTGATTAGGAGTTAAAATCTTTTTTATGCCAATTTTATGGCATCATTTTTGATGTTTGAATCTATCGTCTGTGACAGAGTTTCAAGTTCAGCCTCAGCTGCTTTTAATTGTGTTTCAATTCTGTCTTTTTCAGTTTGCAGAGCCTTTTCTTCTTCATTTAGCTGAGCTGAAATTTGGTTTGAATATTCCTTCAGCTCTTCTTTGTAAATCTCGTTAAAGAGCAAATAAGCCTGTTCGGGGTTTGCATATGCAGGGTTTATACTTGTTGATGTATAGTTATACTGGCCGCCCGTACCGTCTTGAAGCATTTGCATTTGCTGTAAAGCGGCATCTGTTTTAATTTGTGCGGATTGATATGCAACTTGTGAAGAATCGGCCATAAAGTTCATCTGGGTTCCAAAGAGAGAAGAAGGACAGTTAGCAAGTTCTGAGTATGTTACAACACCGTCTGCAATATTGTTTGCATAGCTTTGCAAATCCATAATTCTTTGAGAAATCTGAACCGATTTCATTTCTATGTCGCTAATTCTTTGTCTTAGCGCCATTTTTCTAAGTGATAACATTACCCAAGACATCTTCCTTGCCTCCTAAGCCTTATAAACTTCCTTCACTTTGCCTAAACCTAAAAATCGGTTTAATTCTTTTTGAATTGTCCTAACCTGAAATTTTAAATTTAAACTAACCTTACACTATAATAAAGTTTTTCTTCCCTTAGAAATTGCCTTTTTATTATTAATTGTGTTTACATTTTGTAACAAACGAATAAACGCCTGCAACACAAGCGATTACAGAAAAACACAAATGCTCAAAAATTGCTAATATCTTACGCCGACTCTGTCTTTGTGTGCAAAAGTCTCAATATCATCATTCAGTTTTAATAATGTAATATCACACCCGTATTTTTTCTTTATTGCAAGGGAAATTAAATAATCACAAAGTGCAGGATTTTTAGGCAGCAAAGGCCCGTGAAGATATGTGCCGAAAACATTTTTAAACTTTGCTCCTTCGGTTTTATCTTTACCGTTGTTGCCGTTTCCGATTTTAACCTTCATAAAAGGCTCTGCCCCGGGGTTCAGATGGGTCAGCCCTGAATGGTTTTCAAACCCGACAACAGTTTTTGGCTTTAAAAACTTTGCACTTGCAGTAACATTGCCGATAAATCTTTCTTTGCCCGCCGTTGTATAAACATCCAGAAGGCCGATACCGCTCAGTTTATCCCCATCGCATGGCTGGTAATAATGCCCCAAAAGCTGGTACCCGCCGCAAATCCCGAGAAAAACCGCTTCGTTATCCACCGCCGCTTTAAAAATAGCATCTTTATTTTTTTGAAGTTCCAGTGAGGCTGTAACCTGCTGTTGGTCTTGTCCGCCGCCCAAAAAATAGATATCATGCTTTTTATAATTCACACGATCGCCTGCATGAACCTCGGTAATTTCAACTTGAATATCACGCCACATCAGCCTGTTTTTTAATGCCAGAATATTTCCCATATCCCCGTATATATTTAATAAATCAGGATAGAGGTGGCAGATTGAAATTTTTATTTCAGAATTTTCCAAGTTATTAATATCCTTTTCTTATGGTCAAAATGCGCTCTTATAAAGACATTTACACTACTTTAGCTTTGCAACCGCAGCAGCAATTTTTTCTACAGCCTCATCAGGCGTCAGTTTTAAAACTTCATCACAAGACCTTGCCTTAAACTCTACAAGCCCTTCTGCTATTGTTTTTCCGACAGTTATTCTGAACGGATAGCCGATTAAATCCGCGTCTTTAAATTTAACGCCCGCTCTGTCCGCCCTGTCGTCCAGAACAACCTCAACACCTTTATTTAAAAGCTTTTGATAGATTTCTTCCGCAAGTTTTACCTGTGCCTCTTCATTAGTATTCACAGGCACAACAACCGCATGATAAGGTGCAATTTCAAGCGGCCAGATAATTCCAAAATCATCATGGTACCTTTCAACCGCAGCAGCAGCCGTTCTTGTAATCCCTATTCCGTAGCATCCCATAATATACGGGTGCGTTTTGCCGTTTTCATCGGTATAAAGGGCGTTCATCGGTTTTGAATATTTTGTCCCGAGCTGGAATATGTTCCCAACCTCAATTCCGCGGGTTACATTCAAACTTTCACCGCAATCAACGCATTTTTCGCCCTTTTTAACAAGTGAAACATCAACAAATTCAGGTTCACAGCCTTTTATATCATTTTCCCTGATATCAGAGAAATTATACCCCGTAATATGCTTATGAGGCTCGTTTGCACCTATTATAAAATTTTTCATTCCTTTTGCCGAATTGTCAAAAAGAACCCGAACATTTCTGTCTGCAGACCCTAAAAAGCTTATAAACCCAAGTTCCGCACCCAAATATTCTTTAACTTCAACATCAACTGCAGGGCGGATTTCAAGGGCGCCGACCGCATTCATAAGCTTTGTCTCTTCAACCTCTTTATCCCCTCTAATCATTACCATAACGGGCATATCGGGCACTTTTTCACCCTTAGCGTCATCCGCAAAAGAAGCGACATATAAAACAGCTTTCAAAATACAATTTTCACCAACCTTAAAGAATTTTGAAAGTTCTTCAATTGTTCGAACATCAGGTGTATCAACCGTTTCAAGCCCGCTAAAACCTCCATCGGTCGTTTCTTCATTGAGCTTTGATACGGCATGGTTTGAATTTGCACTGTATCCGCACTTTTCACAGTAAAATACATCATTTTCGCCCACCGCAGTATCCACAAGCACCATAAATTCATGGCTTACAGAACCGCCTATAGCGCCTGAATCAGACTGTACCATCTTGGTTTCAAGCCCGCATCTTTTGAAAATTTTCGTGTAAGCCTGCGCCATATTTTCATACTCTTCATCAAGGCTCTCTTGAGAAGTGTGGAAGCTGTATGCGTCTTTCATTATAAACTCTCTGCCCCTTAAAAGTCCAAATCTGGGGCGGATTTCATCTCTAAACTTAAGCTGAATATGGTATAAATTAACGGGAAGCTGTTTATAAGAGCCGAAAATACCGTCTACAACCGATGTTATAACCTCTTCGTGGGTCGGTGCAAGACACATTTCGTTTTCATGGCGGTCTTTCATCCTCATTAATTCTTTACCGTAAACCTGCCATCTGCCTGATTTTTGCCACAATTCCGCAGGTTGCACAAAAGGCATTAAAAGCTCTTGCGCGCCCGCAGCGTTCATTTCCTCTCTTACGATATTTGAAACTTTGGTCAAAACCCTCTGCATTAAAGGAAGATAGCTATATACGCCGTTTGCAAGCTTTTTAATATATCCCGCTCTTACAAGCAGCTTGTGGCTCATAGCCTCCGCATCATTTGGAAACTCCCTCAGTGTCTGTACAAAAAGTTTTGAAGCTCTCATAAATTCCTCGTTTTCCCAATATTTTTGAGTTGTTAACTTTAGTTACGATAAAAATTATATCATCAATATTTAATTTACAAAATCTTATTTAATTGTTATAAATTATATATAAAGTTTTTTGGAGGTTAGGGCATTAAAAGCCCTGTTATATATGGATTTTTTGGTATTATTCGGATTTGTTTTCTTATCGGCGGTTCTTGCACTTTTAATGTACCTTGCAAGCTTTATTTTACGGTACAAAAGCCCCGTCAAGACGCTCGACAGCACCTATGAATGCGGAATTCAACCTGTCAATGACGCCAAAATCCAATTTTCACCAGGGTTTTTTGCTTATGCCGTATGCTTTATATTATTTGAAGCAGAATGTGTCCTTATGTTCCCTTTTGCCTATCTTGCAAAGAATTTGGACCTTTTTTGCATTGTTGAAATTATGATTTTTGTCCTGCTTTTAATTTTCTCTTTGCTTTTTGGAATTAAATCGGGATTGTTTGAATTGGATTAAGAGGGAAAATTGAACGTCATAGTAAGCTCTGTAGATAAAATTTTAAACTTTGGAAAGTCAAACAGCTTGTGGCCCTTGACTTTTGCAACGTCATGCTGTGGGATAGAGTTGATACACACGGCTCTTGCCGATTTTGACATTGCAAGATTCGGTTCGGAAGTTTTTAGAGGAAGCCCAAGACAGGCGGATTTATTGATTTGTGCGGGTACTATAACCGCAAAAATGGCTCCCTGCCTTGTAAACCTTTATAATCAAATGGCAGAACCCAAGTATGTCATAGCTATGGGCGCCTGCGCATGCTCGGGCGGAATGTTTTCGGATTCATACAACGTAATTCAAGGTATAGACAGGATTTTACCCGTCGACATATACCTCCCGGGCTGTCCGCCAAAGCCAGAAGCCCTGATTGATGCGCTTATAAAACTGCAAAAAGGCATTAAAAATGAAAGTATTCTCAAAAGAAAAGAGGAGCTAAAACGTCATTCTATACCGTTTTTGGATGATATAGAAAACGTGGAAGGCTTGAATATAGAATATTTTGGGGTGGATAAACCATGAAAATAGAGAGCAGTAAAACATTTGAGACGTTAAAGACACTGAAAAACACGGGTTATGTCACCCTGATATCCCTTGCAGCAGAAGATTTGAGCCCAAATTTAGAGGGGGAAAGCGAATTTCTTTTAACTTACACGTTGTACAATCCCGTAACCAAAGCGTTTGAAGAAATTGAAACTACCGTAAACTCTGAAATACACAGCGTTTCATCGTTATTCAAAAGCGCAAACTATGATGAATGCGAAATTTACGACCTTTTTGGCATAAAATTCAAAAATCACCCGAATTTAAAAAGAATTTTTCTTGATGAAAATTTTGAAGGTCATCCTTTGAAAAATGATTACAAACAGGATAAAACCCTGCCTGAGAGGGAAATATGAAGACAAATTCAAGAAACAAAATGACTCTGAATATAGGACCTCAGCACCCTTCAACTCACGGTGTACTAAGGCTTTTGGTCGAATTGGAAGGCGAAAAAATATTAAAATGTACGCCGCACCTTGGTTATCTGCACAGAGGGCTTGAAAAAGCCGCTCAAAACAAGCTTTTTGGCCAATATTTACCGATGGTTGACCGCGTAGATTATCTTTCGGGATTCTTCTGCTCACAGGCTTTTTTGTCAACAATAGAAGAGCTTTCAGAGATTGAGATACCCAAAAAAGCCCAATATATAAGGGTTTTAACTATGGAGCTCAACCGAATAGCCTCTCACCTTCTGTGGTTTGGCACTTTTTTAATGGATATAGGTGCAACAGGCCCTATTTTCTATGCTTTTAACTTAAGAAACGAAATTTTAAACATCTTTGAAAAAATCACGGGCGCCCGAATGATGTACAATTACTACGTTTGCGGGGGTGTAAGGAGAGATATCTCGAACAATATTTTAAAAGAAATTTCGGATTTTACTTCACATTTTAATAAAAAATTCAAAACTTTAGAAAATATTGTAACAAAAAACCCTGTTTTCTTAGACAGAACAACGGGTTTGGGAGTTTTAAATACCCGAGATGCTTTCGATTACTCAATTACGGGGGTAAATTTAAGGGCGAGCGGTTATAATTTAGACTTTAGAAAAGAAAAACCCTACCTTGTTTATAATGAGCTTGAATTCCACACCCCCGTTGCGTTTGAAGGAGATTGCCACTCAAGGTACCTGTTAAGAGTTGAAGAAATAAAAGTTTCAATAAATCTTGTAAATCAGTGCATAGATTGGCTTTTAACCCATAGTCAGGAAAATTACAGCTTAAATATAAATCCATTAAATATTAAACCAAAAACAGGAACAGCTGTAAGTTATACAGAAAGCCCGAGAGGGCTGATTATGTGCCGTCTTGTAACAGACGGGAGCGAAAAACCAAAGCGTGTAAAATGGCGTACCCCTTCGTTTTACGCCATACAAATCCTTGAAAAACTGCTTCCTGAAAATACTTTAGCGGATTTAACAACCATATACGGCAGTCTTGATGTAGCCATATCGGAGGCAGACAGATGATAAACAGCTTAATACACCCGAATAATGAGCTTTTTAGCCAATTTCCGCTATTATATCCTCTAATCTGTTTTATTATTACATCCGCAATCGTAATATTTGCCGTACTTGTTCTTGTGTACGTCGAAAGGCGCGCCCTTGCACTGTTTACACTTCGCTACGGCCCGAACAGAACAGGCAAAGAAGGAATACTGCAGCCTGTTGCGGACGCCATAAAACTGCTTATAAAAGGCGATTTAGCCCCGAAAGAAAGAAGAAAATTTTTATTTTTCGCAGCGCCGATTATGGTATTTTGCCCTGTCCTTACGGCATTTTGCCTTGTTCCGTTTAATAATGCTTTCTTACAAACAGATTTTAATATAAGCCTTGTTTTGTTTTCGGCATTAGTATCAATCCCTGTTACAGGTATATTTTTGGCGGGTTTTTCAAGCAACAATAAATATTCTTTAATTGGCGCCGTGCGCTCGGTTGCACAGGCTTTGAGCTTTGAAATCCCGATGGGCATATGCATTTTGGCCGTATCATTCGTATCGGGAAGCCTTAATATCAATGAAATAATTCAAGCACAAAGCAGCAGCTTCGGGCTTTTTGGCTGGTATTTCCTTCCGCTTTTTATAGGTACAATTATATTTTTTATATCAAGCCTTGCACTTTTAAACAGAACTCCTTTCGACCTCTCTGAAGCAGAGAGTGAGCTTATTTCAGGTTATAATACCGAATATTCCGGGATGAAATTTGCCCTTCTTTTTATAGCGGAATATGCGCTTTTATTTCTTGTTTCAATGGTTTTTGTATCCCTCTTTTTTGGAGGCTATCTAAGCCCGTTTGGAGCCTATGTTTTGCCCGAAAATTTGCAGCCTATAGAACAAACTTTTTGGCTTTTAGTTAAAACTTTTATTGTAATTTTATTTATAATTTTAATAAGAGCAGCGCTCCCAAGACTTCGCTATGACAGGCTTTTAGAGTTTTCATACAAAGTGCTTTTGCCGCTTTCTTTGATAAATTTAAATGCAGCAATTTTGATTTTGTATTTTAAAGGGTCAATGTAATGAAAAAAACAGATACAGAGCTGATTTCAGACTTTATAAAAGGTGTAGCTTCAACCTTAGTAAGCATTTTCACGGTTTTAAGCTGTGCTTTCAAAAAACGGGCAACCCTTTTGTACCCTGAAGTTAGGCCTGAAATTCCCGATAATTTCAGAGGAAAAATCGAAATTGACACCGAAAAATGTATAGGCTGCGGACTTTGCACAAAACTTTGTCCCGCATTCGGCACACTTGCCTTAAAAGAAACAAAAATTGGTAAAAAGCTTGCCATTGTTGATATTTCAAGATGCATATTCTGCGGAAACTGTGCATATAATTGCCCGAAGGGTGCTATAAATTTAACAAAACAATACGAACTTGCAACAGACGCCAAAAAAGATTTAATATTAAATACGGAGGATAAATGAACACAATAAATGCCGTAATTTTCTATATTCTTGGAGCAATTTGCGTCTTTTCCGCCGTTTTTTGCCTGTTTCAAAAAGAAACGTTTAATTCGGTAATTAGTGCTATGGTGCTGTTTTTTGGAATATCTGGAATTTATTTTCTGCTTGGCGTGCCATACCTTGGGGCGGTGCAAATTCTTCTCTGGGGCGTCGGGATAGGAATTTTAATGCTTTTTTCCGTTATGATGATAAACAAAAAAGACGAGGGAACAAGTGTTTTAAGGGCCGAAAAACCTGATTTAAAAGCAATTGCGGCACCTGTCGCAGGTGTTTTATTTGCAATAATTTTAATCCCTTTTATCTTATACGGCTTTAAAGATTTAGAAACGCCGACAGAACACACTATAGAAGGCTTTGCAAGCATTTTGTATAAAAATAATGCCTTTAGTTTTGAGCTTGCGGGGATACTGCTTTTTGTTTCAATAATAGGGATTTGCACCGTTATTATAAAAAAAAGAAACAAGGCAAAAAATTCCGTTGCTTTGAAAATGCCCGAAAACAAAGAAAAGGGGGCAAATTAAAATGTTTGAATTATTGTTGAATACCGCCCAAAACCAAACGCAAGAAGTAATTCAGGATTTAAACACCGTACAAAACACAGAGCTTACAAGTATTTGGAGCATTTTAGAACCTGGACTTTGCCATTATTTGATTTTAGGTCTTATCATATTTATTATCGGGCTTATCATTGTAATTTTAGGTAAAAATTTAATTAAAATCCTTATAGGATTTGAGTTTATGCTCAATTCGGTTTGTATAAATTTTGTAGCGGCAAATACATTTTTAACAAATGAAAATTCGCCGCTAAGACTGATGAATTCTGCAACGGATCCTGTTCAAAATACAATTGCAAACAGTTTTGCTCCTGTTCAAAATCTGAATTTTACATTTTCTGCCCCCGAAGGACAGGCTGCAGCGCTTATTATCACAGCAATAGGAGCTATTAATGCGGCCGCGGTTTTAGGGCTTATTTGTGCTGTATTTTTCAAATTTAAAAATATAAAAACTTCTTCTCTAAACTCGCTAAAATCGGCAGATTGCCCGAGCGACAGAGATTTAGAAAACGAAAGCGGGCTGTAAACGATGGATATCACTCAAAACCTCTGGATGCTTTTAATTTTACCGCTTTTTGCGGTGTTGTTTATTTGCATACCAAGCAACTGTGTATCAATACCCAAAAGACGCATAACTCTTGGGCTTACGCTGTTTGCTTCGGGACTTTCTTTGATTTTAACACTTTTTTTCGGACACCGTCTGCTTCAAATGCCCGGCGAGATTTTCGAATCAAATTTCCTGTTTTTAAATGCAGGCACTTTTAAAATACATATAGGCGTGCTTTTAGACAATATTTCAGCCTTTATGCTTTTGATACTTTATATTACGGCAATTTGCACGCAGATTTTTTCATATAAATACATGTGGGATGAAGAGCGCGGAGAAGGTTTTACCAGATATTTCATCCTTTTGAATATGTTTGTCTTTTCAATGGCAGGGCTTATTTTAAGTACAAATTTAATCCAATTTTACCTGTTTTGGGAGCTTGTAGGGCTCTTCAGCTATCTTTTAATCGGTTTTCACTACAAAAAACCTGACGCCGCACAGGCTGCAAGAAAAGCGTTTCTTGTAAACAGAATAGGGGATTTTGCCCTGTTTGCCGCGGTTATAGGATTCAGCTGCTATGCCATGAGCGATCATAACACGGTTTTGTACCCATTATTAAGCCTGAATGATGTTAATTCCTGGGGATTTTTAGCATACGCACAGCTTGGAGCTTTTCTCTATGCAGGAATTTGCCTTCTGGTTTCAATCGGAGCTTTTGCAAAATCCGCTCAAATTCCTTTTCAGGTTTGGCTTGTTGATGCAATGGAAGCCCCAACACCAATCAGCGCCTTAATCCATTGCGCAACAATGGTTACGGCGGGGGTATATCTTTTAATAAGGCTTTATCCTGCATTGATTTTATCTCCCGCAATTTTAAAAACAATAGCAATCGTCGGAATTACTACGGCGCTTGTATTTGGAGGGGTTGCAATCGCGCAGAGCGATATTAAAAAAATACTTGCATTTTCAACCTCATCTCAACTGGGGCTTATGTTCACAGCGCTCGGCTGCGGCGCATACACAGGCTGTATCTTCTGCCTTGGAATGCATGGTATTGCAAAGGCGCTCCTATTCTTAATTGCAGGAATTATTATAAATAAAACTCTGACAAAAAACATAAAATTTCTGGGCGGGCTTCGTGAATATATGCCAACTCTCGCCGTAGGCTGGCTTTTGGGCGCTCTTTCCATTTCCGGAGTATTCTTTAGCGGCTTTTATACAAAAGAAATGATTTTAACCCATCTCTATGATACTGGACAGTATGTTTTCCTCGGGCTTTCAATATTAACGGGGCTTTTGAGCATTGCATATCTTTTTAGAAGCTATTTTCTAATCTTTGAAGGGCACTACAAAGGCACTTATGATTTTTCTTCGGATGAAAACCTGCCGCAGGGGAGGTTTTATGATGGTATAAATCTGTTTATGTTTGTACCTGCCTGCGTTTTGGCATTTTTTACAGCATTTCTCGGCGGTTTTATGGCCCCCGATTTTCAAAGATATATCTACATTTTGAGGCAAAAATTTTACCTTATTCGTCACCCCGAGCTTGAAATTTCAATGTTTGTGCTCTTTGGCTTAATGATATATCTTATGTGGCAGGTTTACGGTTCAAAAAAATTCAAAATCAAAAGAATACGCACAATCTACAGGCTTTTTGTGCTTCAATTTTTCATTAACCGTGCGTTTGAAACCTGTTACAGGAGCCTTATTAAAGGATTTTCAAAGGTAATCAAGACTTTAGATAAATATGTTGTAGAAGGCTTTGGCATTTTGCTTGCACAAAGCGTCAGATTTGGCTCCTATCTTGTTTCAAGGCTTCAAAACGGAAGCATAAATTCTTATGCGCTTTATTCGTTTATTTTTGTCACAGCAGTGCTCTTATGCGCAGTAATAGTATACTTCAAAGGAATTTCACAATATGGCGGTTAATTTTTTGCTTACATTGATAACAAATCTGCTCTCACCGTTTATTCTGGTGCTATTGCCTGTTTTTGCAGGACTATTAATTTTGACACCGTTTTTCCCGAATAATGCGGTAAAAATCAGACGGTATGCTAAAGGTTTTTATATATTTCACCTTGTATATTCCGTTTGTTTTATGCTTTTTTTAAACCCGAAAGGTACAAGTTTCGGCTTTTTGGAAAAATTGCCTTTTGATATTATACCTGCGCAAAATTCCGTACATAATGCCCTGAGTTCAGGAGCTACAATATCTTTCGGGCTTGATAATTTGTCAGCCCTTATGTGTGTTTTCACATCGTTTATTATGCTCTTGGCGCTTATTGTTTCAAAAAGCATGATAACTTCAAAACAGCGTCTTTTTTATTCAATGATGCTGCTTTTGGGGGGCTTTTTAACGGGGATTTTTGCTGCAAACGATTTATTTACATTCTTTATCTTTTGGGAGCTTGAAATAATCCCTGTATATTTTCTGATTTCAATGTGGGGCGGGGCAAATGCCAAAAAAAGCGCTTTAAAATTTGTGCTTTATACATTCACAGGCTCTGTTTTAATGTTAATTTCTACGGCTCTGATTTATGCCTTCGCTTTTGATTCCAATATGTTGACGGATTTTAACAGCTTAATTAACAGAACCGTTGAAATTCCTTTGCTGGTACAGCTTTTAGCGGTTACAGGTTTTCTTGCGGCATTTGCAGTAAAAATGCCCGTATTTCCTTTACATACCTGGCTTGCAGACGCACATACGGAAGCTCCGACCCCCGTAAGTATGGTTTTAGCAGGCATTATGCTTAAAACCGCAGTTTACGGGATGATTAGAATTAACATTCAAATGTTCTATGAAATATTTCAAATTATGGCCCCTGCGCTCATTTTCCTTGGTGTAATCGGAATTCTTTGGGGCTCATACCTTGCCGTTTCGCAAAATGACATCAAAAGAATGGTTGCTTATTCTTCCATAGCGCATATGGGAATTATTCTTATCGGCATCGCATCGTTCACGGAATACGGTCTGAACGGGGCAATATTCCACTCTATAGCACACGGGCTCATTTCTGCGGGGCTTTTTGCTGGTGTCGGAATAATTTATTTGAAGTTCAAAACAAGAAAACTGGAGCTGCTGGGAGGCATTTCAAAATATGCACCGAAGCTTTGTGCACTAATGCTTGTTATGTGTCTTGGTGCAATGGCCGTGCCTTTTACGGCGGGCTTTTTGGGCGAGCTTATGTGTTTTACTGGCGGGTTTAACTCTCTGCTTTTGGATAAAACGTTTTTCTTGTCTAACTTAATCCAGCCTGCCGTAATATTTGGAGCTCTCGGAATTATATTTTCCGCAGTCTATATTTTAAGGCTTTTACACAGAACATTCTTCGGGCTTTCCGAATATAAATACGGAAACCGCGACGAAATTGAAGAAAAAGCTTATGAAAACATACAGCTTTCAAATCATCAAAGTATTGTTTTAACCATTATTGTCATAGGAATAATAATCTTCGGACTTTATCCTATGGGTATTCTGGATAAAATAAGCGCATTTTCCGCGCTAAATATGGAAACAATCCTTACAAACATTTTTTAAAAACTAAACCGCACAAGACCAAAAGGAGATTACGGTGGAAAACGTTATATATTTTCTCTCTGAAATTATAATTGCCATAGGGGCTGTTGCAGCTGTTACTGCAGGCTTAAAGATAAAAGAAGGCTTCTCTTCAAAGACCGCTCTTGAAACAGCAGGATTAAAGCCTGCAAAAAATGACCGCCTGAAAAGGAAAAAAGCGGTCCAAAGCCCGAAACGGCAGCTTTTTATTTTGAATGCAACCCTTTTTATTGCGCTTTTAAGCTTTTTGCCTTTTATTTCGGATTTTATAAAACTTTCGGGCCTGCAAGATTCTTTCGGGCTTTCAACCCTTATAAGCATAACTCCTTTTAATGATTACACGGGAACGTTTTTAGGGGGTTGCGTTATAATCAGCCCTTTAAACACTTTGTTCAAATTTCTGATTATATTCACAGCTTTTTTCACCTCTGTGCTTTCAGTTTCATTTGTAAAAGTTTTAAATCAAAAGATTACAAATTTCACCGCATTATTTCTCTTTGCCGTTTTGGGCGGACTGTTTCTTTGCAGTGCAAACGACTTTTTAACTCTTTTTATATCAATTGAAATAATTTCAACGGCACTTTTCTTTTTGATTGCAAATTTCAGCGACAAAAAGGAAGAAAAAAAACAAAATTTTAAAATAACAAATATTGGAAACGGTATCGGATACGGCGCACCGCTTGAGGCTTCGGTTAAATATTGTATAACGGGCGCAATTTCAAGCTGCTTTATGCTTCTTGCAATAAGCTATATATACTTGCATTTAGGTACACTGAATTTTTCCGATATGGAAATTTTAGCCGTAAATAAACTTTTACCTCAAAGTCCGCTTTTAAATGCGGCAGAGGTCATTTTCTTTCTGGCGCTGGTGTTTAAAATAGGCGCATATCCTTTCTATCTCTGGGTTATGGATGTTTTCAAAGGTGTAAATTATTCTACAGGACTTTTTATTTCAACAATGGTTGAAACCGCAGGGCTTGCAGCTATTGTAAAATCAGCTTTTGCGCTTGGCTTTTTTGGAAGCATACCAAGCTTTGCCCTTATTTTATGCGCGGTTTTAACTCTTGTTCTTGGGAATTTATTTGCATTCAGAACCATTAAAAAAGAGGGCTCAATCAAAGATTTCCTTGCTTCAAGCAGCATGGCAAATTCAGGATATGCACTTCTTGGGATATCATTTTTTGCGGGCGGGACAATTTGTGCGTCAATATTTTTCTTCATTGTTTACCTTGTAATGAATATTGGTCTCTGGGCGGGCTTTATGCTTGTTGCTAAAAATCTCAGAGGTGATATTCAAAAAGATACCGAAACAATTCCGTCTTTAAGGGGGCTTGCATACATCAGTCCTTCTTTTGCGGCCGCTTTTACCATATGTCTTTTATCATTTGCGGGCTTTCCTGTTATGGCAGGTTTCAGCGCAAAATTTTACCTTTTTGTTGAAATTTTAAGAAGCGGAGTCTGGGCTGTTTATCCTTTGCTTTTTGCAGCCTTTGCAAGCATTCTTGCCGTTTATTATTATTTTAAAATAATTTATTATATGTTCTTAAAGCCTGTTGACTTAAAGGTTTTTAAAAAGAATACAATATTTGATAAAACAAATGTTTATACCGTCACATTAATGCTATCGGCAGCGGCCTTGATTGTCCTGTTTTTCTTCAGCGGCCCTGTTATAAGAATGCTCCAAAGCATTTAAAAATGTCCGCAGCACTTAATAATTTTAAAGGCGCCTCTGAAATAATTCCGAAGGCGCCTTTAATAAAAAAAATTATACCGCAGAACTACAGACTGTCAAGCTCCATATCAACAGATTCCGCTTCAACTGCTTCCTGAACTTCAGCCTCAACATCATCTACAACTTCTTCGGTTGCAACGGGTTCAACCGCTTTTTCTTTTGTTTTTGAAGAATCGCTGAACAAAGGAGGCGTATTTTCAGACCATGCATTTGTAAATTTTATTTCATGACGGCCAAAAAGCTGATCGTCCTGCGCAGGGTCAAACCATCTTTTAATTGCAGTATACCATTTTAAGCCGTGAGTATCGGCATTTGCATACGGATCCTGGTTGTAATAAGGAATATATGTTTCATTTGAATGTTTATATCTCACATAGTCTGCAATTTTGCCCATTTCTTCGGAGTGACCGTCAGACTTTAGAAAAGGAACTGTTGCCATATTTTCTGATTCGATTGAAGCAAATGCAGCGGATGCAACCCCAAGGGCACCTAAAATGCAAAATGTTATTGCAAATTTTTTCATAATGTAAAATCCTCTAAATTAAATACTTATTATTTTACTAATATTATTATATATTATTATTTATTTTTAACCAACTGTTTAGTGTAATTTTTTAACTTAAATCCTGAATTATTAAATTTTCAAACTCATCAAGAAGACACTCTTCCTTAACTTTTTTAACCAGCACACCTTTTTTAAAGATATATCCTTCACCTATAGCGCCCGCTATGCCGTAATCTGCGTCTTTTGCCTCATTTGGTCCGTTCACGGGACAGCCCATTGTGGCAATTGTAACGGAATGTTTCAGATTTTTAAATTTTTCTTCAAATTTTGTCCTTATTCTATCTTCAACCCTGTGTGCAAGACCGATTAAATCGATTTGACATCTGCCGCAGGTAGGGCAGGAAACAAAATTTATCCCTTCTTTTCTAAGCTTTAATGCCTTTAAAATATCAATCCCCGCTCTCACCTCTTCAACAGGGTTTTCCGTTAAAGAAACGCGAATAGTATCCCCTATCCCCTGTGATAACAATGCCCCGAGGCCGATTGCAGATTTTATTATCCCCCCGCGAAGCGTTCCTGCCTCTGTTACTCCAAGATGTAGGGGATATGGAACTTTTTCATAAATCGAACGATAAGCGTCAATTGTTGTCTGCACATCAGATGATTTCAGCGAAACTTTTATAAGATGAAAATCGTTCCTCTCAAGGATTTGGATGTGATCCAGAGCACTTTTTACCATTTTTTCGGAAAGAGACATAGTTTTATCTTCAATTAAATATTTTTCCAAAGACCCGCCGTTTACCCCTATCCTAATCGGTGTTTTAGTCTTTTTTGCCATATCGACAACTTTTTTAACGTGGTCCTCTCCGCCTATGTTTCCAGGGTTCAAGCGAAGTGCGTCAATCCCCGCGTCCATCGCGGCAAGCGCAAGACGATAGTCAAAATGAATATCCGCTACAAGAGGCACGGGGGATTTTTTCTTAATATCCTTTAGCGCAGCCGCACAATCTTTATTCAACACTGCAAGACGGACAATCTCGCAGCCAGCATTTGCCAGTTCTTTTATTTGAGCAACGGTTTTTTCGACATCATCCGTTTTTGTATTTGTCATAGATTGAACCGAAACAGGCGCCCCGCAACCGATCGCAACATCCCCTATTTTAATTTGTATCTTTTCCATCATCAAAATTCCCGTTTGAAATTCCAAATTTACTTTTTAAAAATTCCTGTTTTTATGTTAAAATCATAACATGAAAATTGCTATTATATCAGATATTCACGGAAATAAACTTGCATTTGATGCGGTTTTAAAAAGCATTAAGGAAAATGAATGCACTAAGATTTTCTGCCTCGGCGACATTGCAATGGCAGGGTATGACCCGAATTATACCATTGAAAAATGTATGGAGCTTCAATCTTTAATGGGCAGAAATTTTGAAATTATTCAGGGAAATACGGATAAATTTATCGCAAATTATTCGACGGACCTGCATTCTAAAATTGCCGAAAAATCAGTGCCTATGGCAAACGCGCTTCAATATGATATGTTATTTTTGAGAAAAGAAAATATTGCATATTTAAGAAGTCTCCCCGAACAAAAAATGGTAACCTTAAACTACAAGCAAAAAACACTCAGAATTCAGCTCGTACACGGCTCTCCAAGAAGACAGGATGAAAACATTTATCCTTATTTAACGGAAGCGGAAGTTGAAGAAATAACTTCGCGCTCCTTTGCGGACATCGTTTTTTGCGGACACACACATATGCCCTGCGGCTTTATTTTAAGCTCGGGAAAACATATCGTAAATGTCGGGAGCGTCGGAAGGTCTATGATACAGGCTAAAATGCCCGTTTATGCAATATTAAAAATAAACGATAACGGCTCATTTGAAATTGAGCACAAGTTTATCGAATATGATAACAAAGAAGTTAGCAGGATAATAGCAAACAGGGGCTTTATAGGTTCGGGCGAACTTGCAAAAATGTTCTTACCTTAAAGCTAAAATTCTTAGCATAAAATAATATTTACCGCATAAAATAAAAGGAAAACTATGGCACAGGATTTACAAGACCTTCATCAAAAAGCCTCCGAAGCAATGGCGGAAGGGGAAAGAGAAAAAGCAATCGAGCTTTACAATAAAATCTTAGAAGAAGCACCGGGGGATGAAATTGCCCACGGACAATTGATGGATTTGTATTTTGACACGGATAAATTTAAGTATTATCTAATGCGCGCAAACTACAACATTGTAAATCAAAAGATAGAACATGCTATAAATGACACCAAAAAGGCCTTAAACCTTGATGCAGAATCAATTGATGCAAGGGTGAAGCTTGCAAGACTTTATCGAATTTCAAACAAAAATCTAAAAGCAATTGACGAATTTAACAAAATCATAGAACTTGAGCCTAAATACAGAGAAGGATATCTGGAGCTTATAAATTTATACACGCTTGAAGATGCCAAAGAAAGCGCTGTCGGTATTGCAAAAAAAGCGGTCGAAGAATTCAGTAATAACGAAGGCGGAGACACGGAATTAAAAAATATTCTGGCAAAACTTTACTTTGATACGGGATGTTATGATTTAGCGCTTGAAGTTGTGTCCGATGATTTTCTAAAGGCAAAAATTTTGCTTTCCGACGGAAAAAATGACGAAGCTAAAGCCGTTCTGGATAATATTCACGCAGGAAATAAGGACCAAAAAGCGGCAAAAAACCTTCTTTTAGCCGAATATCACTATAACAAAAGCGAATATGACAATGCGCTCAGTGTTATTGATGAATATATTAAAACTATGGGACCCGACGCGGTTTCATTTCAGATGAAGGCTCTTTGCTTTGAAGAAAAAGGGGATAAATTCAACGCAGCTGTGCACTTTGGATATATGAAAAAAGCACAGGGTAAAAATGACGAAGCCGTTGTTGAATTTAACCACGCGCACAGCCTGAACAAAAAAGACAAAAATGTTTTAATTGAACTTGCAAACCTTTATATGGGGCTCGGTGAAAAGTATACGGCAATGGATTTTTGGAATGCCATATACGAGCTTGATAACGATATAAATGCAAAAGAGGTTTTAGGGGAATTTTATTTTGCCGAAGGCGATTACAGAATGGCTGAAAAATACGGCAAAATGCGCGAAGATAAAAACATGCCTGATTCAAACAACAAGGCCTATACAGAAGCGGAAGACGAAGATGAGGGCTTAATCGAAAAAATTATAGGCTTCTTTACAAGGAAATAAAGAAAATAAAAGGTAAAAACTCCTCTAATTTAAGAGGAGTTTTTTAATATTTACAATGCTTTTATAACTTTATAGGCGGTTTTTCTATTCTTTAACCAAATATTTTGTATCCAAAACCTTAAGCATAAAGTAAGGTTCTTTTTTGCCTTTTTCTATCATAAAGAGCGCAAAAGGCTTATTAAATGAAAAATATCTTGAATTTGAAGGTAAAAGTGCAGTCATTTCAACCATCATCGCGGCCTCGTTTTTCAATTTTGCGCCTTTGTTATCAAGCGAAAATTCAACGCTTTCAATTGCGGAATTTATTTTATAATTTGTTCCCTTGATTAATTTTCCTGATAAATCCACATATTTTATAAGCTCTTTTATTTCAATAAAAGGTACAGTAAGCTTGTCTTTATTACCAAAGACATCTGCTTTTGAATCATCCGCCTTTACGGTTAATTCATCCCAAACTATATCAACAGGCTCATCCAGATTTCCGACATACAAAATAATTTCATCTTCCGTCTTCGTTTTAAGAGAAATTGCATAAGTCTCCCCGTCTTTATCGTTTTCATAGAACAGGGGTTTTACATTATTTTTATAAAGCTTTGCATTTTTCTTTATGCCGAAATATTTAACATTTTCTTTTGAGCCGTTAAATGGCATAGCATCCAATATTTCAAAATGCTTTAAAAATTCAACATTCTTTTTCACCATTGAATATAGGACAAACTCTTCTTCGTTTTTAGGTTTCCAGGAAATTGTATCTAAAATTGAACTTTTTTCTTTGAATTTTTTCCAGATATCATTTTCAATTTTCTTTTTATATGCGGGCGTTTTTCTTGCAATTGTCTTATAGTAATATTTTTCACTAAGACGATTTTCAGGCGGATCCATACGGTTTAAAACATTAAACATATAAGAATTAAACCCGACAAGCTCAAGCTTATCTTTTTTAACGATTTCCTTTTTCAAATCTTCATAAATCAAAGGAAAAGCAGGCGTGTACATATTTTGCCCGTATTCTTCATCTTTCATTAAGACGGTTTTAAGCCCTTCCGATTTTACGGATGAGCTTTTATCGGCCTTTATGTCTTTTGCACAGCCCGTTAAAAGACCACCTGTAAATATTGCCCCGATAAGACAAACGGAGAACATAATTGTTTGTATTTTTTTATTATTTGTCATTTAGTTTTCCTTATTTTAATATTTAATCCGATATACTGCCTTTACAGTCTTTAATTTTACGGGTCAAGCTTTGTAAAATCAGGATAAGGAATACTTGGCTGAACCCCGAACCTTGAATAATAGAAATTCAGTATATACGTATTGTCCTGACATACTCTGAAACTTTGAATGGTATTATTTTTGCCGTACAAATAATCTATAAAACTCAGTTGATAATTATCCTGCATTGCTAAATCTACCCACCGGTTTTTTTCAATTGCCCCTGGCGTATATTCAGGTAAGTTTTCCCTAAAATATGGAATTGAATCAATGAGTTTATTTATAAAATTTAATCTGCCGTTATATTTTAAGTAAGCTCTTCTCGGTTTAAATGCTGCATTATTAATTATTCCCCAATGAATAGTATCTGCAAGGCATTCAGGGTCAAACACGGGAACTTCAAGTCCGCCTCCGCCATTTGGACCTCCGGGGAATATTGGAGTTCTGCCCCTTGAATATTTGTTTAAATCTTTAAACACAACAACTGCCGTATTACAAGCCATAGCCTCTTGTATAACTCTGTTTTTCCCTTCTAAAAGCGAAGGTAAAACAACAAGTTTTGCGCTTGAATACAGCTTTGGTATATCTCCGTATTCTACACGGTGCCTGATTTCCATATAATCTTCAATCGGCCCGTCAAGCGCTTCACGCATTTTTCGAAGCTCTTCCTGTTCAAAATCAGCACTGCAATCAGACCCTGTTACAAGGACACAGTTTAATTTTTTACCGTATTTTTGTTGATAAATTTTTACGGCACTTGCAAATGTGGGGAGGTTTTTAAGCTCAGACATCCTTGCAATACACAATACATCAATATCTTTTGGCGTATTCCAGGCAGGTGCCATAAAATATTCATTCGTAAAATCCGCATCCTGCAAAGGAAGTAAAATTTTATCTGCCCTATCTGGGTTTGTTTTTCTAAACCATTCTTCCCTTTCGGGGTTATCATAGCAAACACAATATGCATCGGCTTTTTTAGACCATGGATACGATGACCACATTGAATATGCACAAGATACAAATATTTTGTTCACATCAGGATAACATTGATAAATATAATCAACCCCCTGACTTAAAAAGACGCCTTTTGTAGTTTTTCCTTCATATCCCAGAGGCGGAAGAGGTATCATAAAATCTATATATGAGCTCTGTTTTACTTCATCATGAAAAACCTCCATACTGAAAGCGTCAATATCTGCCCAAATTTCTTCAATGGGTTTGTTCATATTGGGGTTTGCAAAATAAGCGTAAGGATAATTTCCTTTCATCGGGTATTTTCACTCCTTTTTAAAATAAGATTTATTATAGCAAATTTAACGCTAAGCCTCAAGAGATACCCGTTTTTTACTGTTTTTAACCTAATATAAAATTTTGTAAAGCCCAGATTTTAAAAGGCGGGCAATTTTTTAAACGATATAGACTTTATATATATGAGAGTTTTAGAGAGGATTTTTATGGATTTTAGCATTCTGAGCGAAACAGGCGCAAAAAAGGAAGCAAACAGGTCCGAATTTGGAAAAGAAATCCTGACTGGCGCCGATAATTCCATATTTACGGCAGGAGAATTTACGGGAAGCATATTTGACATCCCGTCAAATTCGTCAAAAAATTGCAGTACAAACAATTTTACGGGCAAACGCCTTGATTTTGAATCTTAGATATTAAAGAACGGTTTTAATATTTTCTTCATATATTTGCCCGCATTATAGATTATCGGGTAATATTGGTTTTATGAAATTATCCTTGGAGTGTTAAGGCTTACGGGTTTTAGCAGATGGGGAATTCAAATCGTCAAAGCAGGGTCGCAAAGTTTTGTTTCTTTCATTTTTGCGGTTCATTATTGTATTTGGTTTAATTTCAGCAATTTAAGAGATTTTTATCAGGGTATTTTATACCCGAAACCTTATGCGATTATCATTTGGTAAAGTTTATGTTATCAAATCAAATTACCTGCTTATTTTTAGACACAGCTGTACATTGAAAAAAGCGTAAGCCGTGGTGGAAATTTTGGCAATGCGTGAGCGTTGGCGAAATTTGAAACTATCAATGGGCGATGTAGGATGCGAGCCTTGTGAGTGACAGTGGCAGCAAAGCGAACAAAAGGTGAAACATCCATGGAAGCCGGTTCAGGTTACGGCGCATTGCAGTGCAACCCCGTTAACAGCTGCCCGGGCTCTGCAGGCAACTGCAACCCGCGCTTCGTATGGTCAGGACAGCTCAACAGCGGCACTAACTATTACGCAAGCTATCTGAATAACGGGAGTTTCGGTAACTCAAACTATGTTAATACCAACGCCTTTGGTGTGCGCTGTGTCCCGGATTTGAAGGCAAGTTCAAATACAGACAAACAGCGGCTGCCCGGGCTCTGATAATGGCAACTGCTACCCGCGCTTGGTATGGACAAGTACCCCGAGTACTAGCAACTATTACAGAGGAGACTTAAATAGCGGTTCTTTTAAGCTAAATACTGGAGTTAATACCAGAGCTTATAGTGTGCGCTGTGTCCCGGATTTGAATATCCGTACAGACAATCTGCAACCCGTACCACGTATGGTCAGGCACGGTTCAGAGCGGCACCAATTACTATAACAGATACTTGAGTGGAGGCACTTTCAATGGCGACTCATACTCTCTGGCTTATACCTATGCTCTTACTGTGCGCTGTGTCCTTTGGATTTGAACAAAATCAAAAACTTCCAAATGTTAAAATATTTAAAAAATTGCTCTCTGAAATAACAATTTTTTGTGTTCATATTCTTTATAAAAATAAATTCTGAATTAATGGAGATTTTTCTTATGCAAATTTCAAACAATTTTTCCTCACCAAATTTTGCAAAACTTTATGCAAGAAACTTAACGCTAGAAAAAATGGGATATTTAGCCCAAAATCAATATACTGCAAAAGAATTCAAAAAAGCATATGATGAACTTCAACGAGCTGCAGAAGGCAGAGATATTTTAATTCAAGCCGATGGAGACGGTATAAGTATCCATGAGGTAGACCCCAAAACAGAGAAAACAAAATTTATTTATAAAAATGATGATTTTATTAAGGGAATGCAAAGAGCAGCAGATAAAATTAAAGAATTTTATAAAAAACCTGAAGCAAAAACACCAAGAGTTCGCTTCCCGGGCAGAAATACGGGTGCAACAAGCACAGAGCTTAATATCACAGGGTAACAAATTTAACATTTTTGCCAGAAACTCTTTTTGTAGAGTAATATTGATTTTATGAAATTATCCTTGGAGTGTTAAGGCTTACGGGTTTTAACAGATGGGGAATTCAAATCGTCAAAGCGGGGTCATTTTTATGATTCACTGTTGCATTTGGTTTGATTTTTAGCAATGCGAGAAATTTTCAGCCCTTTTGCGATTATCATTTGGTAAAGTTTATGTTATCAAATCAAATTACCTGCTTATTTTTAGACACAGCCGTACATTGAAAAGTTAAGGATACAGACAAACTGCTACCCGAACGAGGTATGGTCAAGTACCCCGAGAGACAGCTCTAAGTACCAGAGCTATTATTTGAACAGCGGTACATTTGAACTCGAGAGCGGCGGAGGCTTTCCTACCTTCGCCTTTGGTGTGCGCTGTGTCCCGGATTTGGATTTCTTGAAGCAGAAGAAATTTCAGTGGTGAGACCCGTTATAGAGATTACTACGCTTTAGTTGTACAGAAGCGCAATATTCTACGGCTTAGCCCGCGTTCAAAAATCTGAAATCTCTGAAGCAAAAAGAAATACAGACCATCTGCAACCCGTACTTCGTATGGTCAGGCACGCTTAAGAGCGGTACAAGTTACTGGTCTCCATACTTAAATTCGGGCACTTTTAACCTTACGGGTGCCTGTGGCAGCGGTTACTGTGCTTCTACCAACGCCTTTGGTGTGCGCTGTGTCCCGGATTTGAAATCTGCAGACACTCTGTGACGATACTTCAGGGCGCGGTGCCTTGCGGTGCGACTGGCATACAGGCGGCTGCCCGGGCTCATACTATACAAATTGTTATCCGTACGAGCTTTGGACAGGCACACCTGGTTCAGGCGGATACTATAGAGGCTACCTTAATAATGGTACTTTTAACACAAGTGATGTTATTAACCAGCTTGCAGCTTATGGTGTGCGCTGTGTCTCTGGATTTGGATTTTTTTAAAGCGAAAGAGATTTCAGGAATAAGGATTGTTAAAAAGATTGCTTTGTGTTTATTTGACAAATACACAAAGAATCCACTCATATCCTAAAACTAAAATCCCTAAAGTAAAAAGAAATGCAGACCATCTGTAACCCGTACTTCGTATGGTCAGGCACGCCTAATGGTAACAATTATTATGAGCACGAGCTTGTTAATGGTAGCTTTAAAGGCCCTTACAATTATGCTAACACTTGGGCCTTTACTGTGCGCTGTGTCCTGGATTTGAAAAATCCTGCGGACAACTGCAACCCGAACATTGTATGGTCAGGCACACCAAGCGGAGACAGCTATTTTAGAGGTAATCTGAATAGTGGCAGTTTCACGGTAAGTGCAGGCACTTCTACTTACGCCCGAGGTGTGCGCTGTGTCCCGGATTTGAACCGCAAACTACAGCTCTGTGACTACTATTCAGGCTACGGCACCATACAGTGTTCAAGCAAAAGCAGCGGCTGCACGGGTGCAAACAATAACAACTGCTGGCCGAACCACGTATGGTCAGGCACGCTTAGAAGTAGCGACTATTATAGTGGTTTCCAACTAAACAGAGGTGCTATTGGTATGACGGGCGCTTGCGACGGCACAGGTAAGTGTATTTCTACCAACGCCTTTGGTGTGCGCTGTGTCCCGGATTTGAACAAAAATATAACTCTAAACTTTTGAAATCAAGCACCCTAAATATGTGAATAGCAACCCCACAGCACAGCTTAAAAATACGTATAAAAAAGATATTCCAATCTTGCCCGATTTAAGAAGCTCAAATATCTCAAGGTTAAAGGTTGAAAATGTGGTAAGACCGCCTAAAAACCCGACTGTTATAAACAATTTTATGGTTTCTGGTATATTTATTTTATTTAATGTCAGCCCAAAAACAAGCCCCAAAAGAAAACACCCTAAAATATTAACAAAAAATGTTCCGTAAATTGGTGTTATAAAATATTTTTTAGACAACAAAGAAACCGCAAAACGCAGTACCGCACCAATTCCCCCACCAATAAAAACCGAAATGATTTTATAAAACAAGCTTTTTACCATTTCATCAAACTTTTATTCATACAGAAAAATAATAACTTATCTATTATAAATTTGCAAATAAAACAAATAGCGAATAAATTTTATTGCACCAAAAAAAGCCCTCATAACTGAGAGCTTTTTATTTTAAATATAGAATCCGGCAGCTACTTATCTTCCCGGGAGGCTACCCTCCGAGTATTGTCAGCGCAAGCAGTCTTTACGACCGTGTTCGGGATGGGAACGGGTGGGATCCTGCCGCCTGGCCACCGGAAAATCTTTTAATTTTCCTTTTTCATAATATTTATGAATCTTGAAAATGTACAAACCCTCTTTCAAGGGGCGTTGTACGCTGAAGATTGCATAACGATATAAAAACCATTGTATATTTCCTTTGCGGGGTACGGCCTTCACACTTCGCACCTGCTCAACGCAGCTGCGTGCGTGTTCCGCACACCTTTGCCTTCAACTTCGCTTGTTAAGCTGACGCTAAACTCACTCGTCTCAGGTTTTCAGGAAAAGCCCTCGTCCGATTAGTATCAGTCGACTGAAAATGTTGCCATTCTTACATCTCTGACCTATCAACGTCGTCATCTGCGACGGGACTTACTGACTTGTG